>NZ_RMVG01000013.1 GCF_003813865.1 Candidatus Pantoea deserta | reverse complement strand
TTGTAAAATAAGTTAATTTTTCTACACACATTAGCTATCGGAAAGAATTGCAACTGGAGAAATAAGAAAAGCCCTGGAATAAAAATAAATTAGTGCCAAATAAGATAAATCTCAAACATTAATTTTCCAGCCATTAGTTAACGCGATAAAGGGATATATCTGGCTTTTCGCGCTTAATTAATTCAGCGAGCATAAACTATTTAAAAGGAAAGCGAAGCGACATAAGCGAGACTACAGCTTGTGGCGGCACAGATTAAGGGCTATTTAAATAAATAAACAGTTAAATCAATATCTTGCGATATTTTTATTTTACAGATAAGCGTAAGCGGCAGTTAAGAGTAACCGAAGCGGGAGCGTAAACTCCCGCCAGGCAGGGTTAATAGCGTGAAGGCTCGCCTACAGGACGGGTTTTAAAGCGGCGGTGCAGCCACATATATTGTTCCGGCGCCAGCAGTACTCCTTCTTCTACCACTTTATTCATTTGCGCGGCGGTGGCGGCATCGCTCTCCAGCGGCATCTGCGCGCTGACGTCAGGTAAAATCAGCATCTGATAGCCGCGCCCGTGCGGCAGGCGTCGCGGAACGAAAGGCACCACGTGCGGCTTACCGCTGCGGATCAGAAGATAGGTGCCCACGGTGGTTGCCGCTTTCTCGACGGCGAAGAAGGGCACAAACACGCTGCTGCGCGGACCGTAGTCGTGATCGGGCGCATACCAGATAATGTCGCCGTTTTTTAACGCACGGATCATGCCCTTCAGGTCTTTACGATCCAGCATGCCTTTATTGGAGCGCATACGCCCCCAGGTCTGTAGCCAGTCGAGCAGTTTATTATCGTTGGGCCGGTAGACGCCGATACCGGGATTGTAGATGCCAAAAATACGTGCGCCCAGCTCCAGGGTGAGAAAGTGCATACCGATCAGCAGCACGCCGCGCTGTTCATCTTTGGCTTTTTGAATATGCTCAAGGCCTGATACGTCGAACCACTTTTTAATACGCCAGTCAGGCCAGAACCATGCCATCCCGGTTTCAATCAGCCCCATGCCCACGGATTCAAAATTATGCTTAACCATCGCTTCACGTTCGCTGGTGGGCATCTCAGGAAAGCATAGCTCCAGGTTGCGCTGAGCGATGGCGACGCGACGCTTCATAAAGCGCATGGCGATACGGCCGAGTCCGCAGCCCAGCACATACAGCAGCGGATAGGGCAGCAGCACCAGCAGATAGAGAAAGGCGATACCCAGCCAGGTAAGCCAGTAACGGGGATGTAAAAGCGATCGGGAAAACTGCGGCAGTTGAGTCATATGAAAAAGCTTATCCTGCGTAAGGCACCCTGGGTGCAAATATCTTGTTGATTTTCACTATTGTGCCAGTTTTTCTCCTGCGCTGAAATAAACGCGGCCTGATTGCGCACGATGCAACCAGAAAGAGGGCCGTCAGCGCTTTTTCAATAAAAACTGGACCAGATCAATTTTCTTTGCATCCTGTTCTATTGCTGTATCATGTGCGGCGCAATTTTTTAACCCAACAGGAAAGAACACCATGCCAGTGTTACATAACCTCGTTAACAACAAAGAGCTCAAGGCGCGTATGCTCGCGGAGACTGAACCGCGCACTACCGTCTCTTTCTATAAATACTTTCATATTGCGGACCCTAAAGCGTTCCGCGATGCTCTCTACCTGGGCCTGACCGAGCTGAAGGTATTTGGCCGCGTCTATGTGGCAAAAGAGGGCATCAACGCGCAAATCAGCGTGCCGGCCAGCCGTTATGAGCAGATGAAAGCCTTTCTCTATGGTTTTGACCCTGCGCTGGATAATCTGCGCATGAATATCGCGCTGGACGACGATGGCAAGTCCTTCTGGGTGCTGCGCCTGAAGGTTCGCGATCGCATTGTAGCGGACGGTATTGAAGATGACAGCTTCGACGCCAGCGATGTCGGCACCTATCTGAAAGCGGCGGAAGTCAATGCCATGCTGGACGATCCCGATGCGGTATTTGTCGATATGCGCAACCACTATGAGTACGAAGTGGGACGTTTTGACAAGGCGATGGAGATCCCGGCCGATACGTTTCGCGATCAGCTGCCGATGGCGGTTGAGATGCTCCAGGAGCAGAAAGATAAAAAAATTGTGATGTACTGCACCGGCGGTATTCGCTGCGAAAAAGCCAGCGCCTGGATGCGTCATAACGGTTTTGAAGATGTTTATCATATTGAGGGCGGCATTATTGAATATGCGCGCCGCGCGCGTGAGCAGGGGCTACCCGTGCGCTTCAAGGGTAAAAACTTTGTTTTTGACGAGCGTATGGGCGAGCGCATTTCCGACGACGTGCTGGCGCAGTGCCATCAGTGCGGCACGCCCTGTGATACCCATACCAACTGCGTTAACGACGGCTGTCATCTGCTGTTTATCCAGTGTCCGGACTGCGCTGAAAAATTCCACAACTGTTGTAGCCCGCTCTGTATGGAAGAGTCGCAGCTGCCGCCGGAAGAACAGCGCGCGCGGCGCGCAGGGCGTGAAAACGGCAACAAGATTTTCAATAAGTCGCGTGGCCGCCTGACAATGGCGATTCCGGCGCCGGACAAAGAGTAACTCGCCAGCCTGACGCGGCGGCGTCAGGCTTTTACGCCGCTTTAGTGGTTAAAACGCGAAAGCGAGAAGGGCGCGAGATTAAAGGAGAAGGGCTTACCGAGCGCAAATTCGGTGGCCAGTTCGCCCAGTACGCTGGCGAACTTAAATCCATGTCCGCTCAGTCCGGTAATAATCAACCGGTCTGGCTCTCCCGGCAGGGTATCGATAATAAAATCTTCATCCGGGCTAATATCATAGCTGCACGCTTCACCATGCAGGCAAACCCCTACGCCAGGCAAAAATTTACGCAGGAAGGCAAAGGCGTCGCTGCCGTCTTCCGGGAAACTGCCGAAAGGTTTGCGATCCTGCGGCTCGCTCATCGGCTGTCCGCCGTCATGGCGTCCTAACTTCAGCGCATTGTTATCGGCCGGAAAGCCATAAAAATGGCTGCCGTTCTCCATTTCGACCGTGAAGCCTGGAAATTTATTATTTTCGCTGTAGCGGCCGTCGGCCTGATACCAGGCGAACACTTTGCGCGTGGGTTTGAGGGGTAAACCCGGCACCAGCTTGCCTACCCAGGTTCCTGCACTGATAAGCAGCTTGCGCGCGCGAAAAGTGCCGTCCGCCGTTACCACCTGTTGCAGATCGCCATCGCGGCCAATCTGAGAGACGCCGCAGTTAAACAGCTGGGCGCAACCGGCCTTTTCGGCAAGTGAAATCCAGCTGCGTACCGCCTGTTCGCATTTCAGATAGCCGGACTGAGGCTCGTACACGCCAATATAGCCGTCCGGCACGCTAATCTGCGGCCAGCGCTGACGCACCTCCTCTGCCTGCAATAGCTGCACGTCCAGCTTCCAGGCCTGCGCGCTGTCGATCACATTGCGAATAAAGGCTGAATTTATCGGCGCAAGGTTAATAATGCCGCTGCGGTGCATAATGCGCTCGCCCGACTGCTGCTCCAGCTCATCCCATAGCGTCTGGGCGCGCAGAACCAGCGGAACATAACGTTCGCCTTCGCCGTAGGCGTGGCGGATCAGACGCGTTTCGCCATGATGGGCGCCCTGGCTGTGCGGCGGGTGGCCGGAATCGATCATCAGTACCGATAATCCTGCCTGAGTGGCGTAAAAACCGGCTGCTGCGCCTACCGAGCCGCTGCCCACCACAATCAGATCATAAATCATTGAATTGACACTCCTGAAAGCCGTAACACTTAGCAGCATAACAGAATCAGAAATGAAAAAGGCACCCCTGAGGGTGCCCGTTTACCTGGCCAAAGCTAGTGTTTAGACTGGTAACGCCCAATCTCTTCGGCCGATTCTATCTTGGCAATGCCAGCTTCAAGAATAGAAATAAATTGCCTTGCCACGTCGGTTGTCAGCCAGTAGGTTGGCCCGACGTCGGCTTCTTCTTCTTTTTGATCCTGTGAGGAGAGCGAATGCAGGCGGATCATCATGGCGTCGTAGCTGTCTACGGTACTGATATCCCACCCTACCAGCGGGTGAGTCTGAATAACGTCTTTATGCTTATCCATTATAACCTCCATATTACTCGTTAAACGAAGTGCTTGATGAGGTTCAATGCGGCTTTTTTATCCAGTAGCGAGACAATTATAACAGAAAAACAGGCCTTTCCGATTAAAAAATGCGGCGAACAAAAAACGAGCAAAATATTCAGCGTTAAAAAAGGGCGTAAAAAAAATAAAATGCCTGACGTATCAGGCAGGTTTCTGACGCGCGCGCCGGGAGAAAATCAGGTATGTGATTGCGCCGGTTGCACGCTGTGGTGTTGCTGCAACGCCAGCGCCAGACGAGCAAAGTGCTGCTGCAAATGTTCATCGTGGTTTTGATTCTGCGCTTCCAGCGTCAGATGATGCACCAGTAGCTGCGCGGCCCGCTCGTCAAGGCAGAAAGTCAGGCTGGAAAAGGCGCTTTCCAGCACCGTGAGGCGGCGCTGTTGTTCAGCTATTAGCGCCAGCAGTTCACCAAAGGTCATAGCCTCTTCTGGATTTTCAGTCATCATTTACTCGCATCTCCTGTTGAGCATAACGCGCGCAAGAATAGGCAATAGATCGATCAGAGTCTAGATGCAGGAAAAAGTTATCGCGAGGGAAGAGAGAGATAAAAAAGCCGGGTGGCGAAACCCGGCAAAAACTGCGCAGTGGCGGTTAATCGGTAATAAACCAGTCGTCAGCGCTTTCCCAGGTCTCCTGGAGAATATCGCTGATCCGATCGCGCGTCTCTTTACCGCCGCCCAGCACGCTAAGCTGGTTTGCGGTGGCATAGCGCACCTTGACATGGTTCTGGCCGTCGGGAAATTCTTCGTCGATACGGCGAGACAGTTCCGCCGTTAACGCGTCCATGGCGCCCGGCGGAAGAGGGGAAGTTTTGGCAACGGTAATTTCAACACGCATAGCAGCCTCCAGATAAGATACTGTATATATTTACAGTATATTTAATCCGGAGGCAAGGAAAAGCGTGGATTAGATTTTTACCCGCCAGTTGAGCGTTTCGCCGGCAAGGAAGGGCACCAGCGCGTGTTCACCCATGGAAATGCTCTCATCGACTTTCCAGGCCTCACGCACCAGCGTGATAGTGCCTTCATTAAGCGGCAGGCCATAGAAACGCGGCCCGTTTTCCGAACAGAAGGCTTCCAGATGCGCCAGGGCGCCCAGCTCCTCAAATACGGTGGCGTAAGCCGGCAGTGAAGTCGGCGCGTTAAAGACGCCCGCGCAGCCGCAGCTTGCCTCTTTCAGATGACGCAGATGCGGCGCGGTATCGGTGCCGAGGAAGAAGCGCGGATGGCCGCTTGCCACGACTTTGCGCAGGGCTTCCTGGTGCACGTTGCGCTTGAGGATGGGCAGGCAATAGAGGTGCGGCCGCACGCCGCCCACCAGCATATGGTTACGGTTAAACATCAGATGCTGCGGCGTAATAGTCGCACCCAGCTTGTCGTTGCCTTCCTCTACGTACTGCGCGGCTTCCCGCGTGGTGATGTGTTCAAACACCACTTTCAGTTCCGGATACTGTTTGCGCAGCGGCTCCATCACGCTCTCGATAAAGCGCGCCTCGCGATCGAAAATATCGACCTCGGCGTGGGTCACCTCGCCGTGGATCAGCAGCGGCATCCCGATTTTCTGCATGCGCTCCAGCACGCGGCTGATAGCGGCAATATTAGTGACGCCGTGGCTGGAGTTAGTGGTCGCGTGCGCCGGATAAAGTTTAGCTGCGGTAAAGACCCCGCTGCTGAAGCCCTGCTCAATCTCATCGGGATCGAGCGAATCGGTCAGGTAGCAGGTCATCAGCGGGGTAAAGCGATGGTCTGCCGGCAGCGCCGCCATAATGCGTTCGCGATAGGCCACGGCGGCGGCCACGCTGGTCACCGGCGGCACCAGATTAGGCATCACGATGGCACGTCCGTTTACCGCGCTGGTATAGGGCAGGACCGTATTCAGCATTGCGTCATCACGCAGATGAATATGCCAGTCGTCAGGGCGGCGGATAGTAAGTTGCTGAGGGTGTGCAGTCATCAGTGAAGCTCCGGCTAGTCAGGAAACGTAGAGGCGCGTTTTGGCCGGGTACAAAGGATAAGGCGTCGGGCAACCGTTTGCACTTCTTTTCTTACGGCAAAAGAAAAACGGCAGCGCGGCAAAGGCAAGGCGAGCGCGCGGGTCACAGGGCCGGACGGCAAAAAGCCGAAGCGAACGCTCTGTCAGTCCGCCTCTGCGGCAGAATCGGCATCAGCGCGTCCGGCGTTGATGCCCGACGTTTGCCAGCCCCGGTTTTACGTGGGGCCAGGCAGGAAAGCTATTGGGTAAAGGGGATAATCAGCTGGCCAGGCTCTACTTTTAGTCCTTTGGCGAATTTCTTTGCCAGCGCCTCGGCTTTGCTGCGATCGTCGCTCAGCACATAGGCCGGCTTCTGATTAAAGTAGCTTTTCAGCGACTGATTAAGATAGGGGGTCAGACTTTTGATAATGCCCGCCATTTTTTCCGGCTGCACCTGCGCGTCAACGATCTCCAGATCGCGCAGAAAAATAGCGCCCTGCTGCGCGTCATAGACCGGCTGCGCCTTCATCTTCAGCTGCATATCGGCCTGCTGCGGACCGAACAGCGAAGTAACATTAATTTTGGCGTCGCCGGAAAGCGTGACTTTGCCCGGTTCTTCGCGGCCAATCTGGCTGCTGAGGTTGGTTAACAGAATATGCGCGTTAACCAGACCGGCTACGCCAATGTCTTTTTCATAGTTGTTGTGTTTAGCCAGCGCCTGGTTCACTTCCTGTTCGCTGATGGTGTATTGCGTCAGCTGGTTACAGCCGGTTATGAGTAGTGAAAAAATCAGGGCGACCAGCCCAGGAAATGCCTTCTTCATAAGATCCTCATCCGTATTGAATGCGTAATGCAGGGCACAGGGTGCCTGAATGCAGAGGATCTGTCATTAAGAAGGCGATGAGAAACGGCGCGCGTTTCTCATCAGGCGGCGTTAAATCGCGATAGAGGAGAGCAGATTAACCTGGGTCTGTTTTGCCATATTATCGCGGTAGTCGGCTACGCGGCTGGGCCAGTCGATGCCGGCCACCAGCGTCAGCGAGCGCAGCAGCGGGAACAGATGAATATCATCTTCCGACAGTTCGCCGTTGACCGCATTGGGCTTGACGATCAGTTTGTCGAGCTGGCGCAGGTCGTCGCTGACATTTTTGATAAAGCCGGGGGCATGGCGCTTCAGCTCGGCGAAATCGCCGATTGCCGCCTCTTTCTTATCGCGGAAATAGGCCCGCGCTTCAGGCGTGGCGAACTCGGCAAATGAGGCTTCGGCGATGCGCGGCAGCAACAGCTTATTAACGTAGCCGTTGACGTGGCGCAGCCAGTCGCTAATCGCCGGATTGGTTTTGCCGTTTAGCAGCGGCTCTCTGTCGCTTTTATCGACAAAGCGCACAATATCGAGACTTTCCGGCATGGCGCTGCCATCCTCTTTTTGCAGGATGGGGGCAACCTTCTGGCCCACCAGCCTTTTCGGCGTCTCCTCATCGTCATTGAGCATAACGATCAGTTCTACCGGCAGGTTTTTCAGGCCAAAAATCATGCGCGCTTTGACGCAAAAGGGGCAGTGGTCGTAGATGTAAAGTTTCATCCCAGTCTCCTTTTGGTGTTCAGCGTGACGGACGTCACGCTGATTGAGGACCTGCCGGAAGTATGGAAGAGATTAGTAGCCAGGGCAAACCCATGCGCAGGGTTTATAAAACGAAATCAAGACGTTTTCGGCTAAGCGCTAACGAATATTTTACCGAAGCAGGAGCGACGGTTATAGTGAAAGCAATGCCGTTGGCACCTCTCTCTTTAAGCCTCAGATTTCAGGAGTCATGATGTTTGGCTATCGTTCTGCCGCGCCCAGGGTGCGATTAACCACCGACCGGCTGGTGGTTCGTCTGGTTCACGAGCGCGATGCCTGGCGGCTGGCGGATTACTACGCCGAAAACCGTACCTTTCTCAAACCCTGGGAGCCGGTGCGTGATGAAAGCCACTGTTACCCTTCAGGCTGGCAGGCGCGACTGGGCCTGATCACCGATATGCATAAAAGCGGGTCCGCCTACTACTTTGTCCTGATGGATCCGGAAGAGACCGAAGTGCGTGGCGTGGCAAATTTCAGCAACGTGCTGCGCGGTTCCTTTCACGCCTGCTATCTCGGCTACTCGCTGGGTGAAAAATGGCAGGGGCAGGGACTGATGTTTGAGGCGCTTCAGACCGCTATCCGCTATATGCAGCGTCAGCAAAATATTCACCGCATTATGGCGAACTATATGCCGCATAATCAGCGCAGCGGCGCGCTGCTGGCGCGCCTCGGCTTTGAAAAAGAGGGTTATGCGAAAGATTATTTGTTAATCGATGGCCGCTGGCAGGATCACGTCTTAACCGCTCTGACCAGCCGGGAATGGACGCCGGATCGGCGGGGATAATAAGGAGATCGGAATGAAAATGGCGCTTTCGCCGCTGGCGTTGCGTATTCTGGGCTGCCTGCTGGAGAAGCAGGTGACCACGCCGGAGCAGTACCCGCTGTCGCTAAACGCGGTGGTGACCGCCTGCAATCAGAAGTCGAACCGTGAACCGGTAATGAATCTGGCTGAAAGCGAGGTGCTGGACGAGCTGGATCGGCTGGTGAAAAAGCATCTGGTGACCGCCAACAGCGGCTTTGGCCAGCGCGTGGCGAAATATGAGCAGCGCTTCTGCAACTCCGCTTTTGGCGATCTGAAGCTGACCGACGCCGAAGTGGCGATCCTGACGCTGTTGTTCCTGCGCGGCGCGCAAACGCCGGGCGAGCTGCGCACGCGCAGCGGCAGGCTGTATGAGTTTTCTGAGGTCGCCGAGGTCGAGGCCGTGCTGGCCGAGCTGGTCGAGCGCGAGAGGGTCGTCCGGCTGCCGCGCGAGCCAGGCAAGCGCGAAAGCCGCTATCAGCATCTTTTCGGCGATGAGCAAACGCCGGTTCAGGCGGAAACGCCGCGGGACGATAACAGCGACCTTAGCGCGCGCGTGGCGATCCTGGAGCAGTCGGTGACTGCGCTACAGGCGCTGGTGCAGACGCTGCTGCATAAAGGGGGCTGAAATGACGCTGCGAATTGGCGTGGTGGGGCTGGGGAGCATTGCGCAGAAAGCCTGGCTGCCGGTGCTGTCACAGGCAGAGAGCTGGACGCTGGTTGGAGCCTTTTCACCCAGTCAGCAGAAGGCAAAGAGCATCTGCGACAGCTATCGCATGACCTGCTTTCCCTCGCTCAATGCGCTGGCTGACGCCTGCGACGCGGTGTTTGTCCACACCAGCACCGCGACGCACTATGAGGTGGTCAGGGCGCTGCTGCTGGCGGGAAAAGATGTACTGGTGGATAAACCGCTGGCTGACCATCTTCACCAGGCCGAGGCGCTGGTCACCCTGGCGGAGAGGCGCGGACGTAAACTGATGGTGGGCTTTAACCGCCGTTTTGCGCCGCGCTATCAGCAGCTGCGCCAGGCGATGCCGCAGGCCGCCAGCCTGCGGATGGAAAAACATCGCAGCAACAGCGTCGGCCCGCAGGATTTGCGCTTTACGCTGCTGGATGACTACCTGCACGTCGTAGATACCGCGCTGTGGCTGGCAGGCGGCGGCGCCAGCCTGCTGCATGGCTATATCAACACCACCGAGCAGGGTGAAATGCTATATGCGGAGCACCATTTCTCCGCCGGCGGCGTACAGATCGCCACCAGCATGCACCGCCGTGCCGGCAGCCAGCGTGAGCGCGTCAGCCTGGTGGGGGACGGCCGGTGTATTGATGTGCTGGAGATGCGCGACTGGCAGGAAGAGCGCGGCGACGGCCTGCGCAGCGACGCCCCTCCGGCCTGGCAAAGCCATCTGACGCAGCGAGGCTTCAGCGGCGCGGCGCACCATTTTATCCAGTGCGTGCAAAATCAGACGATGCCTGAAACAGGCGGCGAACAGGCGCTGCTGGCGCAGCGCGTGGTGGAAAAACTGTGGCGCGAGGCGGAAAAGGAATAACGCCTTGTAACACTCCGCGCTGGTCATTTCCCGCAGTGACAGTAGACTATCGCCGGGCGGCACTGGCTGCCCGCGCTAAGTAGCTCATTTTGCCGACTCTTTTCAGGACGCGCGCCAATTATGAATCTGTTGAAATCGCTGGCAGCGGTCAGTTCCATGACCCTGTTTTCCCGCGTATTGGGTTTTGCCCGTGACGCCATTGTGGCGCGAGTGTTTGGTGCCGGGATGGCCACCGATGCTTTTTTCGTCGCCTTTAAGTTGCCTAACCTGCTGCGCCGTATTTTTGCCGAAGGCGCTTTTTCGCAGGCTTTTGTGCCGATCCTGGCTGAATACAAAAGCAAACAGGGCGAAGAGGCCACCCGGCTGTTTGTCGCCTACGTGTCGGGCCTGCTGACGCTGGCGCTGGCGCTGGTAACGGTCGCAGGCATGATAGCCGCGCCCTGGGTGATTCTGGTGACCGCGCCGGGCTTTGCCGATACCGCCGATAAGTTCGCCCTGACCAGCGCGCTGCTGCGGGTGACTTTTCCCTATATTTTACTGATTTCGCTGGCGTCGCTGGCGGGAGCGATTCTCAACACCTGGAACCGCTTTTCCGTTCCCGCCTTTGCGCCGACGCTGCTTAATATCAGCATGATTGGCTTTGCGCTGTTTGCCGCGCCGCACTTCCATCCGCCGGTGATGGCACTGGCCTGGGCGGTGGTCGCAGGGGGCGTGCTGCAACTTTTCTATCAGCTGCCGCATCTGAAGAAGATTGGTATGCTGGTGCTGCCGCGCCTTAACCTCAAGGATGCGGGCGTCTGGCGCGTGATGCGGCAGATGGGACCGGCGATCCTCGGCGTGTCTGTCAGCCAGATTTCGCTGATCATCAATACCATTTTCGCCTCGTTTCTGGTTTCCGGATCTGTCTCCTGGATGTATTACGCCGATCGCCTGATGGAATTTCCGTCCGGGGTTCTGGGCGTGGCGCTCGGCACGATTTTGCTGCCTTCGCTGGCGAAGAGTTTTTCCAGCGGCAATCACGACGAATATTCCCGCCTGATGGACTGGGGGCTGCGCCTCTGTTTTCTGCTGGCGTTGCCGAGCGCGGTCGCGCTGGGCATTCTCTCCGGTCCGCTGACCATCGCGTTGTTTCAGTACGGTAAGTTCACCGCCTTTGATGCGCTGATGACGCAGCGCGCGCTGATCGCCTATTCGGTGGGCTTAATGGGACTGATTGTGGTGAAGGTGCTGGCGCCGGGCTTCTATTCGCGTCAGGACATTAAAACGCCGGTGAAGATCGCCATGATTACCCTGGTAATGACGCAGCTGATGAACCTGGCGTTTATCGGCCCGCTTAAACATGCCGGGCTGTCGCTGTCGATTGGTCTGGCGGCCTGCCTTAACGCCGCGCTGCTCTACTGGCAGCTGCGCAAGAAGAAAATTTTTCAGCCGCAGCCGGGCTGGGCGAGTTTTCTGCTGCGCCTGCTGATTGCGGTGGTGGTGATGGCGGCGGCGCTGGTGGGGATTCTTTCCGTAATGCCGGTCTGGGAAGAGGGCACGATGGTGTGGCGTCTGCTGCGGCTGGCGGCGGTCTGTGCGGTTGGCGGCGGCGCGTATTTCCTGATGCTGGGGCTGCTGGGCTTCAGGCTGCGGGATTTTGCGCGTCGCGCGCATGCGTAAATAAAAATCCCGCCTGGTGGCGGGATTTTTTTATGCTTTCCGGCTCAGCGTCGCCTGGCCTTTACCCAACCCGTCCGGGCCGTAAAACGCCTGCGTCTGATGAGGTTTGAGCACGGTCAGCGCCTCTTCGGTGAAGCGGATCTGCTGATTCAACAGCAGACCATTGTGCGTGTTGGCGTCGTTTAAGCGACGCGTCATCTGACCGATACTCTGCCAGCGGCGCGTCATATCGCTGTGACCACTATAAGGCGCCTGGGTGCCGAGCTGCCGCTCGGTATTGCGGCGCATCTCATCGAGATAGCTCAGCGTCGCCAGCAGCGCGCCTTTATCTTCGGTAATACGCTGCAACAGATTGCTGTTAATTCTGCCGGCGGCCAGTTGGTGCTGCTCCTCTTCCAGAATATTTGAAAGCGAGGAGAGCACTTCCTGCATCTTATCTAATGTGGTCAACAGGTTGCTCATGGGGACTAGTTACCCTCTAAATACGCCTTAGTATCGGCAATCAGCGCATCGGCGATCTTGCCAGTATCCATTTTCAGTTCGCCATTGCGAATGGCGGTTTTAAGCTGTTCTACGCGCGCGACGTTGATGTCCTGGCTGCCCGGCTGGGTCAGCTGCGACTGTGCGTCGCTCAGGCTGACCTGAGCGGCGGCGGCGGGCGTGCTTGCTGTCGCGCTCGACGCCTGACGCGTTTTACCGGTTGCGGACTCGTTGCTTTCGCGAGTCTGCACGGTAGCGACGGGTTTCAAAGGTTGCGTTCTGTCGATGCTCATATTCGGGGTCCTGTTTGGTCAGGGGAAACTGCCACCTGAATCAGAATAGCGTAATCGCTTAGTTGATTTCTCTATCGGCAGAACAGCTGCGTTCTTTAGCGCCTTATAGCGATATCAGAATATTCCCATCAGCGTCCACTTTTCCGCTTACCACCTGACCGTTGCCCATGCGCACGCGCACCGACTGCGCAAGGATGGCATTGTTTAACGCTTTGCCTTCGCCGCTGGCATTAAAGCCCTCGCCGCTGGCGATCACCATCACGCTCTGACCGGCTTTCACTCGCCACGGCTGGCGCATCATCGACAGCGTAACCGGCTGTCCCGGCTGAATATCGCGCAGCACCACGGCGTCCGTCACCGACCCGACGTCAAACAGCGCGCGCGCAGGCAGCGTGTCGAGGCGTCCGTCTTGCAGGCGGAAGTCACCGGCGCTCACGGTTGAGCCGCGCGTCAGCAGGCGCGTCGCCACCAGATAGCGACCGGTCACCTGCACCTGCACCTGAAGAAAACGTCGCGTATCGCCGCAGGTGGCCGCCACGCTCATCGCTCCCCACAAGCGGCTGTTGCCGGGCAGGGAAAACTGCGGCGCGTCGCAGGTCGGCCACTGCGCCTGAGGCGTCTTAATCTCAACCGTCATGCCCGCGGCGTGCTGCGCATCGCGGGCCTGAAAAAATTGCGTTAGCTGAGCAGTGAGATCGGCGGCGCTGACAGGCAAAGCAATCAGCGCCAGCAGGCTGGTCAGCAGGGCGATCAGGTTACGCATTGAAAAGCTCCTTGTTGCTAATGGCGACGAGTGTACCCCTGACGCAACAAAATCAAGACGAAAAATAGCCGCAATTTTTGACGTTATTCAGACGATAGCCCTTGCTTTTCCCAATTAAGCTGTTCACTCGAAATTCTCATTCGCGGAGGAAGCATGCTCGACAAACTGGATGCAGCGCTGCAATTCGGCACCGAAGCCCTCAACCTGCGTGCTCAACGCCAGGAGATCCTGGCGTCAAATATTGCCAACGCCGATACCCCTGGCTATCAGGCGCGGGATATCGACTTTGCCAGCGAGCTTAGTCGGGTCATGAAGAACGGTCGTGCTGAAGGCAGCAGCATGGCGCTGAAAGTCACCTCGCCGCGCCATATCGAAGCGCAGGTCAACTCAGCGGCGTCAGCGGATCTGCTTTATCGCATTCCCGATCAGCCCTCGGCTGACGGCAACACCGTTGATATGGATCGCGAACGTACGCAGTTCGCCGACAACAGTCTGAAATACCAGACCGATCTCACCCTCATCAGCAGCCAGATCAAGGGCATGATGAGCGTGTTACAAGGGCAATAAACATGGCATTGCTGAATATTTTTGACATTGCCGGATCGGCAATGACCGCGCAATCCCAGCGCCTTAACGTCAGCGCCAGTAACCTGGCGAACGCCGACAGCGTCACCGGACCGGACGGCAAGCCCTACGTGGCGAAGCAGGTGGTGTTTCAAACCGATGCTGCGCCCGGCGCGGCGACCGGCGGCGTAAAAGTGGCGCAGGTGCTGGACGATCCCTCTCCGGCGAAGCTGGTGTACGACCCAGGCAATCCGCTGGCGGACGACAAGGGCTACGTGAAGATGCCAAACGTGGACGTGGTAGCGGAAACCGTTAACACCATGTCGGCGTCGCGCAGCTATCAGGCCAACGTCGAGGTCCTGAACACCGTGAAATCAATGATGATGAAAACCCTGACGATGGGTTCATAACGGAGATACCCCATGGGCATTGCGGTAGGCGTTAATGAGAATCTGGATCCCACGGTCCTGAGTTCTTCCAGCAGTAGCACCAGCAACAGCGCGCAGGATCTGCAAAATCAGTTCCTGACCATGCTGGTGACGCAGTTACAAAATCAGGATCCCACCAATCCAATGGACAACAGCCAGCTGACCACTCAGCTGGCGCAGATCAACACCCTGAGCGGCATTGAAAAACTCAATACCACGCTGGGATCGATCTCCGGTCAGATCAGCACCAGCCAGTCGCTGCAAAGCTCGACGCTGATTGGCCACGGCGTCATGGTCGACGGGACGCAAGTTCTGGTGGGCAGCGGCACCACGACGCCGTTTGGCGTTGAGCTGAGCACGGCCTCGACCGCCACCACCGCCACCATTAAAGACGCCAGCGGCAACGTGGTGCGCACCATCGATCTGGGGGCGCTCTCTGCCGGCGTGCACACCTTCTCGTGGGACGGCACCCTGACGGACAGCTCCACCGCGCCGGACGGCAAATATACGGTTTCAATCGCCGCCAGCAATGGCAGCACGCAACTGGTGGCCCAGCCGCTGAACTATGCCTATGTCAACGGCGTATCAACGACAGACGACACCACCAAACTGGATCTCGGCACCATGGGCTCCGCAACCCTTGATGAAGTACGTCAGATTCTCTGATTCATCTCTAAACAGGAGAAATAAACATGTCATTTTCCCAAGCGGTGAGCGGCCTGGGCGCTGCCTCCAGCAACCTGGACGTTATCGGCAACAACATCGCTAACTCCGCGACCGCAGGCTTTAAATCCAGCACCATCGCCTTTGCCGATATGTTTGCCGGTTCTAACGTGGGTCTCGGTACCAAAGTGGCGGCGGTGATCCAGAACTTTAACGACGGCTCGACCACCACCACCAGCCGCGGCCTTGACGTCGCGCTGAGCGGCAATGGCTTCTTCCGTATGTCTGACGCCAGCGGCGCGGTGTACTACTCGCGCAACGGCCAGTTCACGCTGGATGAGAACCGTAACCTGGTGAACACCCAGGGCCTGACCGTGACCGGCTACCCGGTAAGCGGCACGCCGCCCACGGTGCAGACCGGCGCTAACCCGGTGGCGCTGAGCATTCCGACTACCCAGATGTCTGCGCGCGCGACCACCACCGCGACCCAGGTGGCGAACCTGAACTCGACCAGCGACATTCCGAGCGTAACGACCTTCAGCACCAGCGACGCGGACAGCTACAACGCAAAAAGCACCATGACGGTGTACGACTCGCAGGGTAACGATCACACCCTGGATATGTACTACGTCAAAACCGCCGATAACAGCTGGACCGTGCACGCGATGGACTCCACCACCGGCACCAGCGCAGGCGACTTTACCCTGGCGTTTGACTCTGACGGCAATCTGACCGGCATTAACGGCGGCACGGCGTCAACGGTCAACCTGACCATCAATGGCTCCAACGGCGCAGCGGCGGGCCAGAGCATTTCATTGAGCATGCTGGGCAGTTTGCAGCAGAACACCGGCACCACCACCTTCGGCAACCCGACTCAGGATGGTTATGCGCCAGGCGACCTGACCAGCTACGCCATCAACGATGACGGCACCATTACCGGAACCTACTCCAACCAGAAAACGCAGCTTCTGGGACAGATCGTGCTGGCCAGCTTCTCTAACCCGGAAGGATTGCAGTCAGAGGGCGACAACGTGTGGTCAGCCACCAGCTCCTCAGGTCAGGCGGCTATCGGCGTGGCAGGCACCGGCACCTACGGTTCGCTGACCTCTGGCGCGCTGGAAGCCTCTAACGTCGATATGAGTAAAGAGCTGGTGAACATGATCGTGGCGCAGCGCAACTATCAGGCGAACGCCCAGACCATTAAAACTCAGGACCAGATTCTTAACACCCTGGTTAACTTGCGTTAATTCACTAACGGGATTGCTTTATGGATCACGCGATATATACCGCAATGGGCGCGGCCAGCCAGACGCTGGATCAGCAGGCGGTCACGTCCAGCAACCTTGCCAACGCCTCGACGCCTGGCTTTCGCGCTCAGCTCAATGCGCTGCGCGCCGTGCCGGTCAGCGGCTGGTCGCTGCCGACGCGTACCCTGGTCGCCGCCTCAACGCCCGGCGCGGATATGAGCCAGGGCGCGATGGACAACACCGGACGCACGCTGGATGTGGCGATGGGGCAGGACGGCTGGCTGGCGGTGCGCACCACCGACGGCAGCGAGGCCTATACCCGCAACGGCAACATGCAGATCAGCTCAACCGGTATTCTGACCGTGCAGGGCAATCCCGTGATGGGCGATGGCGGACCGATTGCGGTGCCGCAGGGCGCAGAACTGACCATCGCGGCGGACGGCACCATCACCTCGCGCAATGCGGGCGATGCGCCTAACGCCACGGTGCAGATCGGCAGGCTGAAACTGGTAAAAGCCACCGGCAAAGAGCTGCAACGCGGCGACGACGGCATGTTTCGTCCGACGCAGCAGACGCAGGCGACACGCGGCGCGGCGCTGGCAGCCGACGCCACGGTGCAGGTGATGCCTGGCGTGCTGGAGGGCAGCAACGTCAAGCCGGTAGAGACCATGGTCGATATGATCGCCAACGCCCGACGTTTTGAGATGCAGATGAAAGTCATCACCAACGTCGATGAAAACGAACAAAAAGCCAATCAGCTGCTGAATATGAGCAGCTAAGGCAGAGGAAATAAGATGATTCGTTCTTTATGGATCGCGAAAACCGGTCTTGACGCCCAGCAAACCAATATGGACGTCATCTCCAACAACCTGGCAAACGTCAGCACCAACGGCTTTAAACGTTCGCGCGCGGTGTTCGAAGATCTGATGTACCAGACCCTGCGTCAGCCGGGCACGCAGTCTTCGGAGCAGACCACGCTGCCATCAGGTCTGCAAATCGGTACCGGCGTACGTCCGGTGACCACCGAGCGTCTGCACACCCAGGGCAATCTGTCGCAGACCAGCAACTCCAAAGATGTTGCGATTAATGGCCAGGGCTATTTTGAAGTGCAGCTGCCGGACGGCACCTCCGCCTATACCCGCGACGGCTCTTTCCAGGTGGATCAGAACGGCCAGCTGGTGAACAACGCCGGTTATCCGGTGCAGCCGGGGATCACTATTCCCGCCAACGCCACCAGCATCACCATCTCGCGCGACGGCGTGGTGAGCGTCACGCAGCAGGGCCAGACCAACCCGGCGCAGGTTGGACAGCTGACCATCAGCACCTTTATTAACGACGCCGGTCTCGACAGCATGGGCGAGAACCTCTATCAGGAAACCCAGGCGTCAGGCGCGCCGACCCAGAGTACGCCGGGCCAGAACGGCGCGGGCCTGCTCTATCAGGGCTATGTGGAAACCTCTAACGTCAACGTGGCGGAAGAGCTGGTCACCATGATCCAGACGCAGCGCGCGTATGAAATCAACAGCAAGGCGATCAGTACCTCCGATCAGATGCTGCAAAAATTAACGCAGATTTAATTCCGGTCATCAGGGCCAGCGCAGGCTGGCCTGTAGTTAACACATCTATAAGGTCGTGACTCCGTGGCGAAGCAACTGAATATAAAGCCTGGACATTGGTTAGTGGCTAGCCTGCTGCTGACCCTCAACGGTTGTGCGTTAGTGCCGCGCACGCCGCTGGTTGAAGGCGCAACAACGGCGCAGCCGCTGCCTTCTGCGCCGCCGGTGGTCAACGGCTCTATTTTCCAGGGCGTCGCGCCGCTGAACTACGGCTATCAGCCGCTGTTTGAGGATCGTCGTCCGCGTAATATCGGCGATACGCTGACCATTACGTTGCAGGAAAACGTCAGCGCCAGCAAAAGCTCTTCGGCTAACGCCACGCGCGACGGCAGCGCCAGCTTCGGACTGGATACGATTCCAACCGGTATGGCCGGTCTGGTGGGCGCCGACGGCTCGAAAGCCAACCTCGGCGCGAACGGCAAAAACGATTTCGCAGGTAAAGGCGGCGCAACCGCAAACAATACCTTTACCGGCACCATCACCGTCACCGTTAACCAGGTGCTGTCGAACGGCAACCTGCGCGTGGTGGGTGAGAAACAAATTGAGATCAACCAGGGAACGGAATTTATCCGCTTCTCCGGCGTAGTGAACCCGCGCACCATCAGCGCCAGCAACTCGGTGTTGTCAACCGCAGTGGCCGATGCGCGTATCGAGTACGTCGGCAATGGCTATATCAACGAAGCGCAGACCATGGGCTGGTTCCAGCGTTTCTTCCTGAACATCTCGCCGATGTAATGAGGTCATGATGAAAAGTGTGAAAACTGTACTGCTCGGCTTGAGTCTGCTGCTCGGTCTGAGCCTGACCGCGCATGCGGATCGCATTCGCGATCTGACCACCGTGCAGGGCGTGCGCAATAACCAGCTGATCGGCTACGGCCTGGTGGTGGGCCTGGACGGCACCGGCGACCAGACCACTCAGACGCCGTTCACCACGCAAACCGTTAACAACATGCTCTCCCAGCTGGGCATCACCGTGCCGCAGGGCACCAACATGCAGCTGAAAAACGTCGCGGCGGTAATGGTAACGGCGCAGCTGCCGGCGTTCGCGCGTCAGGGCCAGACTATCGACGTGGTGGTGTCGTCGCTGGGCAACGCCAAAAGTCTGCGCGGCGGTACGCTGGTGATGACACCGATGAAAGGCGTCGATAACCAGGTGTATGCGCTGGCGCAGGGCAATATTCTGGTCGGCGGCGCAGGCGCGTCAGCGGGCGGAAGCAGCGTGCAGGTCAACCAGCTCAACGGCGGCCGCATTACCGGGGGCGCAACCGTCGAGCGCGAGCTGCAAAGTAACTTCGGCAGCCAGAACACCCTCAACCTTCAGCTCAACAACGAAGATTTTTCGATGGCGCAGCGCATCGCCGATGCCATCAACGGACGCGGCGGCTACGGCGCGGCGACCGCGCTGGATGCGCGCACGGTGCAGGTGCGGGTGTCGCCTGACAACAGTTCGCAGGTGCGCCTGCTGGCGGATATTCAGAACATCGACGTCTCTATCCCGATTGAAGACGCCAAAGTGGTGATCAACTCACGTACCGGTTCGGTGGTGATGAATCGTGAAGTCACGCTGAGCACCTGTGCGGTGGCGCAGGGCAACCTGTCAGTGACGGTCAATCAGTCGCAGAACGTCAGTCAGCCGAATACGCCGTTTGGCGGCGGGCAGACCGTGGTGACGCCTCAGACGCAGATCGACCTGCGCCAGAGCGGCGGCGCGCTGCAACGGGTCAATGCCAGCGCCAACCTGAACAACGTGGTGCGCGCGCTTAACGCGCTGGGCGCTTCGCCGATCGAACTGATGTCGATTCTGCAATCGATGCAGAGCGCGGGCTGTCTGCGCGCGAAACTGGAAATTATCTGACGATGGATACGCAATCGCTGATGAACGCGGCTTACGACAGCCGTTCGCTGAACGACCTGAAGCGTGAAGCCAATGCCGACCCGAAAGGCAAAGCGCTGCAGGTGGCGAAGCAGGTCGAGGGGATGTTTGTGCAGATGATGATGAAGAGCATGCGCGAAGCGCTGCCGCAGGACGGCATCTTCAGCAACGAATCGACCAAAATGTTTACCTCGATGTACGATCAGCAGATTGCGCAGGAGATCGGCAAGCGCGGGCTGGGCATGGCCGATCTGATCGTCAAACAGATGCAGCCGGCGCAGGAGCCAGACGAGCGCGCCGGTACCGTGCCGATGCCGCTCGATGACAGCTTTATCTACAGCGCGGCGGCGTCAGGGCAGCTGGAGCAGATGGTGCGCAAAGCGGTGCCGCGCCTGCCGGTGTCGCCGGCTAACCTGCCCGCCGACAGCAGCGACTTTATCGCGCAGCTGGCGCAGCCGGCGCAGGCCGCCAGCGCCGAAAGCGGCATTCCTCACCACCTGATTCTGGCGCAGGCCGCGCTGGAATCAGGCTGGGGCCAGCGCCAGATCCTGACCCGCGACGGCAAGCCAAGCTATAACGTGTTTGGCATCAAGGCGAGCGGCGACTGGCGTGGCGAAACCACCGATATTATGACCACGGAATATGAGCAGGGCGCGGCGAAGAAAGTGCGCGCCAGCTTCCGCGTTTATCACTCCTATTTCGAAGCGCTGACCGACTACGTCAAACTGCTTTCAAACAACCCGCGCTACGCCAAAGTGACCAGCGCGCAGAGCGCGGAGCAGGGCGCGCACGCGCTTCAGGCCGCCGGCTACGCCACTGACCCTAAATATGCGCAGAAGCTGGTGGGAATGATCCAGCAATTCAAAAGCATGGGCGAAAAAGTGGTGAAGGCCTACAGCCAGGATTTAAACGATCTCTTCTAGGCGTTAAGCCTCAAGTTTCACTTAAGCACGCCGATAACAGAGTCAGATGCCAGACGCGTTTTCGCGCACTAACGACCGCCAGCCCGGCTAACGGGAAAGAAAGGAACCGAGATGTCCAGCATAATCAACTCTGCGATGAGTGGACTGAGCGCCGCACAGGCGGCGCTGAGCACCACCAGCAACAACATCACTAACTATACGGTGGCGGGCTACTCGCGGCAGACCATTCTGCTGTCGCAGGCAAACAGCACGCTACAGGGCAGCACCTACTACGGTAACGGCGTTAACGTCACCGGCGTGCAGCGCGAGTATGACGAGTTCATCACCGCGCAGCTGCGCGGCTCCAGCGCCAGCTACAGCGCGGCCAATACGCAGTATTCGCAGATTTCGAATATTGACGATCTGCTGTCGACCTCGACGACCAGCCTCTCGACGTCGATTCAGAGCTTCTTTACCAACCTGCAAAACGTGGTCAGCAACGCGGACGATCCCTCAGCGCGCCAGTCTATGCTGAGCTATGCGCAGGGGCTGGTAAACCAGTTCCAGACCACCTCGCAGTATCTGACCAATATGCAGAGCAGCGTCAATACCGACATCGCCTCCAGCGTTGATCAGATCAATACCTATACCAGTCAGATCGCCGATCTCAACAAGCAGATCGCTAAGCTCAGCACCGCCGACGGCGCACAGCCAAACGATCTGCTGGATCAGCGCGATCAGCTGGTGAATAACCTCAACGACATCGTTGGCGTCAGCGTCTCTAAGCAGGATGGCAACTACATCGTTTCAATGGGCAGCCTGACGCTGGTCAACGGCAATAAGTCCACCAGTCTGGTCGCCATGCCTTCCAGCAGCGATCCGTCGCGTACCACCGTCGGCTATGTCGATAACAGCGCGGGCAACGTTGAGATTGCTGAAAAAAGCATTACCACCGGCTCGCTGGGCGGCTTGTTTGCTTTTCGCTCGCAGGATCTTGATACCGCGCAGAACCAGCTCGGTCAGCTGGCCGCCGCCTTTACCACCAGCTTTAACGCGGTGCACACCCAGGGCTATGACAGCAATGGCGATCAGGGCACCGACTTTTTCACCATCGGCAGCCCGACAGTGCTGAGCAACAGTAAAAACAGCTCCGCCGCCACCTTATCGGCGACCTGGACGGATACCAGCGCGCTGAAAGCCTCTAACTACACCGTCAGCTATGACGGCACCAACTGGAACGTCACTCGCGCCTCCGACAACGTAAAAATCACGCCGACGGCAGGCACAGACGCGTCCGGCAACACGACGTTGAGCTTTGATGGCCTGGAACTGACCGTTAACGGCACGCCCAGCGCCAAAGACAGCTTCCTGGTGAAACCTGTGCAAAATGTTATTGGCGATATGTCTGTCGCCATTACCGATGAGTCGCAGATTGCCGCGGCAGGCGAGGCGGGCGGCGAGAGCGACAACCGCAACGCGCAAAAGCTGCTGGATCTTCAGGACGCTAACCTGGTGAACGGCAACGCCACGCTGTCGCAGGCCTACGCCAGCATCGTCAGCACCGTTGGCAACAAGACCAGCACGCTGGAAACCGCCAGCACTACGCAGAAAAACGTTGTAGATCAGCTGACCGATCGTCAGCAGTCCGTCTCTGGCGTTAACCTCGACGAAGAGTACGCCAACCTGACCAAATATCAGCAATATTACATGGCGAACGCGCAGGTGCTGCAAACCGCCAGCACTATTTTCGACGCGCTGCTTAACATTCGCTAAGGAACAGAATCATGCGACTCAGTACGAATATGATCTTTGACCAGCAGGTGCGCGGTATCACCGATTCGCAAGCCTCCTGGCTGAAAGTGGGCGAGCAGCTCTCCAGCGGCCGCCGCGTCAATAACCCTTCAGACGATCCTATCGCCGCATCCCGCTCGGTAGTCGTGGCGCAGAGCCAGGCGCAGAGCAGCCAGTATGCGCTGGCTCGCACCTTCGCGACGCAGGGTCTGTCAATGGAGGAGAATACGCTCAGCAGCGTCACCAGCACGATTCAGGACGCGCAGACGCTGATTGTTTATGGTTCTACCGGTACGCTGAGCGATGACGATCGCGGCTCTATCGCGACCCAGCTGGAGGGTTTACGCTCTCAGCTGCTAAATCTGGCGAACAGTAAAGACGGCAACGGTCGCTATATTTTTGCCGGCTATAAAACCGACAGCGCGCCCTTTGTTGACAACGGTAGCGGGGCCGTCAGCTACACAGGCGGCACGGATGCGATCACGCAGAAGGTTGATACCAGCCGCACCATGACCGTAGGCCATACCGGCGACGATATTTTTATGTCGATCACCGGTAATGCCACCAAAGAACCTGACGGCAGCGCCAGCGAAACCAACATTTTTAATATGCTCGACAGCGCCATTGCCGCGCTGAAGACGCCGCAGGACGATGCCGACGACGCGACCAAACAGACCTTCCAGGATGCGCTGGATAAAACCAACCGCGGCCTGGGCAACTCGCTGAATAACGTGCTGACCGTGCGTTCCGAGATTGGCACCCAGCTGTCCGAGCTGAGCACGCTGGACGGGCAGGGCGACGATCGCGACGTGATCCTCAGCAGCGAAATGAGCGATCTGGTCGATACGGATTACACCTCTGCTATCTCCAGCTATACCATGCAGCAGACGGCGTTGCAGGCGTCCTATAAGACTTTTACCGATATGTCGCAAATGTCGCTGTTCCAGCTGAACGCCTGACATCACACCCTTTTCGGGCATGCCTGAACCGGACATGCTCTTTATCCCACGACCCTGACCGGCATCGTGGGATTTTTTTTGCCTGTTGTCTGGGCATGGCTTCCAGGATTTTTTTGCCTCTCGCCTGACGCGGCGTCCGGATTGATTTGCCTGCCGTCTGAGCGCGGCGTCCTGGGATTTTTTGGTCTGTCGCGGGCGCGGCTCCGTGGGACTTTTGCCTGTTGTCTGGGCCGGACGGCGCGGCGGCTGGCCTGCGGACAGGCATAAAAAAACCCCGGCAAGCCGGGGTTTACAGGACAGAGCTTACGCCGATCAGGCGCTTTCTGGACGGGTCGCAGGCGCGGTGGCCTGATGCGTGGCGCTGTGACCGCCAGCCGAACCTTTACCTTCAAAGGTGAACGGCGAACGTACCCAGTCGCTGTGGCGAACCGGCTCCGGCTGCCAGGCTGGCGCAGGCGCTTTGGTCATCGGCGCGGAAGCGTGATGCTTAAAGCGGGCGGCTGCCTCCTGCGGCGCGGCGTCGCGTGCCGGAACAGGCGCATGCGGTTCGCTAATCGGCTCTGGCTTGCTTTCCGCCGCAACCGGCGCGTTCAGCACCTCTTCAACCTGGGCTTCGGCTTCCGGCGTCACGTCGTGCGCGGCCTCAGCGGCGATTGCCGTTACAGCGGCCGTCGGCGCCTCTTCTTCAGCCGCCGGAGCCTCTTCTTCAGCTACCGGGGCGGCCGGAACGGCCTGCTCGGCAATGGCTTCGGCTTTTGCTTCGTCGGCAGCGGGGATCACGGCCGGTTCATGGTTGACCGGCGCCTCAATCGGCGTGGTGTCGTCGGTGTTAACCAGCGTAACCGGCGTTTCGGCCTGCGGCTCAGCCTGATGTACGTCATCAGCGATCTGCGGCGCGGTTTCAGCGGCGGCAACCGGCAGCGCGATAGCGTCAGCAGTTTGCAGCTGGCTCTCATCCTGCGCATCCGGCTGTGACGTCTGATCGTCAACGGGCTGAGCGACCGGGTAACGTACCCAGACTTTGCCCGAAGCCATCTCCGGCGATGCTGCCGCAGCCGCCAGCGGCATCGCTGACTCTGTCGGGTAGCGCTCGTCACGATAGCGACGACGACGCTGTCCGCTGACGCGCAGATGACGCGGTGAGCGACGCGAGCGGCGCGGCATATTGCCGTTATCGCGGCTGTCCGCCTCATCCTGCTCGTTCAGCACCGGCTCTTCGCTCTGCGGCGCGCTGCGTGCTGCTTCTGGCTGCGTCTCGATTGCGTCAGCAACTGGCTGCGCTTCGCTTTCATCGCCGATGCGCACTTTCTGTGCCAGCTGACGCTGTTTACGGCGCGGCATTACCTGCACGCGCTCTTCTTCCTGCGTTTCAGGCGTCTCGACGACCTCTGCGGCGGCTGGCTGCTCAGCGGCTTTGCTGGCTTCCTGCTGCGCGCGTTTCTCTTCCTGACGACGACGCTGACGCTCGGCGCGCTGTTCACGACGCTGCTGCTGCTGCTCTTCGCGCTGCTGGCGCGCTTCGTCGCTCAGAGCCGGACGTTCTTCGCGCACCTCGCTCTGCGGCGCCTGACGCTTGTTACGGCGCTGATCGGCACTGTCGCGCGGCTCGCGGTTTTCACGCGGTTCGCGGTTGTCGCGCGGTGCGGCGTTTTCGCCATTGCGTTCGCCATTGCGCGGCGTGCGCTCGCGACGATTATTGTTGCGGCGGTTGTTGCGACGATCGCCACGCTCTTTGGCGCTGTTGTCGCTCTCTTCGCTGCTGGCCTTCTGCGGCTCAGGGGTTTCCACTGCCGCGGCTGGCGCTGCGTCGTGACTGCCAAACAGTTTTTTCAGCAGACGGCTAAAGAACCCGCCGCTGCTGGCGGCGGCAGGCGCAGCGGCCGGCGTTGCGGCTGGCTGTGCCAGCGCTGTCGGCTGTTTAGCCGGCGTCTCGGCAGGCGCAGGCGGCGCGTCAGGCATCACAAAGGCCGCCAGCGCAGGCTGCTCAGGACGACGACGCTCGGCGTGCTCTTCCTCAGACGGCATCGCCATTTCGGCTTCATGCAGCTTCGGCAGATGATAGCTAAGGGTCTGCGTCTCTTCGCCTTTACGCACGCGCAGCACGGAGTAGTGCGGCGTTTCCATACGATCGTCAGGCACGATAATGGCGCGAACGCCGCCCTGGCGCTTCTCGATGGCATTGACCGCTTCACGTTTTTCATTCAGCAGGTAAGAGGCAATCTGCACCGGCACGATGGCGTGGACTTCTTTGGTGTTGTCTTTCAGCGCTTCTTCTTCGATCAGGCGCAGAATCGACAGCGACAGCGATTCGTTGTCGCGAATGGTGCCGGTGCCGCTACAGCGCGGACAGACGTGATGGCTCGACTCGCCCAGCGACGGGCTGAGGCGCTGACGGGACATCTCCAGCAGGCCAAAGCGTGAAATATGGCTAATCTGAATACGCGCGCGATCCTGACGCACCGCTTCGCGCAGACGGTTTTCCACTGCGCGCTGGTGGCGAACCGGCGTCATATCGATAAAGTCGATAACGATCAGACCGCCCAGGTCGCGCAGACGCAGCTGG
This sequence comes from Candidatus Pantoea deserta, assembly GCF_003813865.1. GTDB lineage: Bacteria > Pseudomonadota > Gammaproteobacteria > Enterobacterales > Enterobacteriaceae > Pantoea > Pantoea deserta. The sequence continues at coordinate 119,890 of NZ_RMVG01000013.1, read as the reverse complement.
CGCGCGATTTCGTCAGCGGCTTCCAGGTTGGTGTTAAACGCGGTCTCTTCGATGTCGCCGCCGCGCGTGGCGCGTGCCGAGTTGATGTCGATCGCCGTCAGCGCTTCGGTGCTGTCGATAACGATAGAGCCGCCGGAAGGCAGACGGACTTCACGCTGAAAAGCGGACTCAATCTGCGATTCGATCTGATAGTGGCTGAACAGCGGGATCTCGCCGGTGTAGAGCTTAATCTTGCTGCTGAAATCCGGACGGCCGAGCGCGGCGATATGCTGACGCGCCAGCTCCAGCACTTTCGGATTATCGATAAGAATTTCGCCGATGTCCTGACGCAGATAGTCGCGGAAGGCGCGCACGATCACGTTGCTTTCCTGGTGGATCAGGAACGGCGCCGGACGGCTTTCCGCGGCTTTTTTGATCGCTTCCCAGTGCTTGAGGCGGAAGCTCAGGTCCCACTGGAGCGCATCGGCTGATTTGCCCACGCCTGCGGTGCGGACAATCAGGCCCATACCTTCAGGCAGTTCCAGCGAGGAGAGCGCCTCTTTCAGCTCGGTGCGGTCATCGCCTTCAATACGACGAGAGATGCCGCCCGCGCGCGGGTTGTTCGGCATCAGCACCAGATAGCTGCCCGCCAGAGAAATAAAGGTGGTCAGCGCGGCGCCTTTATTGCCGCGCTCTTCTTTATCAATCTGAACGATGACTTCCTGACCTTCGCGCAGTACGTCTTTAATATTGGGACGGCCTTGCGAGTTATAGCTGGCGGGGAAGTATTCGCGGGAGATTTCTTTTAGAGGGAGAAAACCGTGGCGTTCTGCGCCGTAATCGACAAACGCAGCCTCAAGGCTGGGTTCAATGCGGGTGATTTTACCTTTGTAGATGTTGGCTTTTTTCTGTTCGTGTCCGGGGCTTTCAATATCCAGATCGTACAGACGTTGTCCATCAACAAGGGCAACGCGCAACTCCTCCTGCTGAGTTGCATTAATTAACATTCTTTTCATCGTTTCTGACTCGTTATTCTCACATGAGTGATAAAGCTGCGGGCATAGTTACCCTGGACGAGTTTTGACCGATGGCCCCGTGACTAAGTGCTTTACGTCAACCTCCCGGTTGTCGACTGCGCGAGGGGCGCAAATAACGTCGGTGGCCTGTTTTTCATAAGGAAAAACAGCGCCGTTGCGCTGAAATGCCTGAGAGAGATTTAAAATCTCCTGCATCTCAAAATACCGTCCAGGCTGCAACCCGCAGCCCGCTAAGTGCCTGAAAGAACATCACGTCTTACGCCATTGCTGCGTGTCCGTCTCATCCGGCAAAATGACTAATTCGCTCTTTTTCTGGCCTGAAGTATCTCAGGCAAGAAACTTAAGCATTATTCCATTGCTAAGCTTCAGATAGCAAGGCGACTTTTACCGCCTGATGAAGATTAGTGATGCTTAACACCTTAATATGTCGGACGAATGAGCAGGCTGCTGAAAAAGCCAGCGCACGCTGCGCTTTCGCGCGCGACACGTGGAGAGTTAAGCACAGAAAAAGGGGTGGCGCTATCACAGGACACTATTTAGAATCGCCGCCATGAAAACAGAGAATCCTGGCGTACAACTTGTCGCCATCACGGCTGAAAATGCCGGTCAACGCATTGATAACTTTTTACGCACCCAGCTGAAGGGCGTGCCGAAAAGCATGATTTATCGCATCCTGCGTAAAGGCGAGGTGCGGGTAAATAAAAAACGCATTAAACCGGAATATAAGCTCGAAGCGGGCGATGAGGTGCGGATTCCGCCGGTGCGCGTCGCCGAGCGCGACGATCAGGCCGTTTCGCCGAAGCTGGAGAAGGTCGCCGCGCTGGCGGACACCATCCTTTATGAAGATGACTATATTCTGGTGCTGAACAAGCCGTCCGGCACGGCAGTGCACGGCGGCAGCGGGCTGAGCTTCGGCGTGATTGAAGGACTGCGCGCGCTGCGTCCTGAGGCGCGCTTCCTTGAACTGGTTCATCGTCTCGATCGCGACACTTCAGGTCTGCTGCTGGTGGCGAAAAAACGGTCGGCGCTGCGTTCGCTGCATGAACAGCTGCGCGAGAAGGGGATGCAGAAGGATTATCTGGCGCTGGTGCGCGGCAGCTGGCCGTCGCATGTCAAAGTGGTGCAGGCGCCGCTGCTGAAAAACATTCTGCAAAGCGGCGAGCGCGTGGTGCGCGTGAGCAGCGAAGGCAAGCCCTCCGAGACGCGTTTTAAGGTCGAAGAGCGTTTCGCCTTCGCTACGCTGGTGAAGGCGAGTCCGGTGACCGGCCGCACCCATCAGATTCGCGTGCATACGCTGCATGCCGGCCATCCTATCGCCTTCGACGATCGCTACGGCGAACGTGAATTTGACAGCCAGCTGGCCGGCACCGGGCTGCGCCGCCTGTTTCTGCATGCCGCCGCGCTGACCTTTACCCATCCAAACAGCGGCGAAATCCTGCGTCTGGAAGCGCCGCTGGATGACGAGCTGAAGCGCTGTCTGAAAACGCTGCGTCAGCAGGCGCGCTAATCTGAGGTCGGCATTATCCCAGCGGGTTAATGCCGACCGTTCGCAGCATGGCGTTAAGCGCAATCAGCGGCAGCCCCACCAGCGTATTGGGATCGCGTCCCTCCAGCCGTTCGAACAGGCAAATTCCCAGCCCTTCGCTTTTAAAACTCCCTGCGCACTGTAGAGGCTGCTCTTTCTCTATATAGGCGCGGATCTCCTCGTCGCTGAGATCGCGGAAGTGCACCTTAAAGGGTTCGCAGCACTGCATCAGCCGCTGGCTGCGCCCATGGTAAAGGGCTAATCCGGTATAGAAGGTTATCGCCTTGCCGCTCGCCTGACGCAGCTGCGCAAAGGCGCGCGCGGGCGTGTGCGGCTTGCCGGTAATCGCCCCGTCCAGCACGCAGACCTGATCCGAACCGATAATCCAGTGGTCGGGATAGCGGGCGGCCAGCGCCTGCGCTTTAGCCGCCGCCAGCCGCGTCACCAGCGTTTCGGCATCTTCGCCGACCAGCGGCGTTTCATCGACCTCTGGCGCGGCGGTAATAAAAGGCAGGCCAAGCTTGCCTAATAACGCCTGGCGGAAAGGCGAGGTTGAAGCTAAAAGAATAGAGACAGGCATTTTTTCACAATAATAATGGCGAATTGGTGACACTCATTTTAAACTGTGCGCCGCACTGGATGCGAATAACTGGTGAAAGATGCTGTTACACGGCCTTTTTCTTTGACTCTATGACGTTACAAAGTTAATATGCGCGCCCTATGCAAAAGGTAAAATTACCCCTGACGCTGGATCCGGTCCGCGCCGCTCAGAAACGCCTCGATTATCAGGGCGTTTACACCCCTGAACAGGTGGAGCGCGTAGCCGAATCAGTTGTTAGTGTGGACAGTGACGTGGAATGTGCCATGTCGTTTGCGGTTGACAGCCAGCGCCTCGCCGTACTGCAAGGTACCGCGGACGTGCAGGTGACATTACGCTGTCAGCGCTGCAACCAGCCATTTCCTCATGCTGTCCACGTAAGCTATTGCTTCAGTCCTGTCTCTACGGATGAACAGGCTGATGCACTGCCGGAAGCCTACGAGCCGATCGATGTCGATGATTTTGGCGAAATCGATCTGCTGGCGGTGATCGAGGATGAAATCATTCTCGCCCTGCCGGTCGTTCCGGTGCATGATTCTGAACACTGTGAAGTGTCCGAGGCGGACATGGTCTTTGGCAAATTGCCTGAAGAGGCGGAAAAACCAAACCCATTTGCCGTATTAGCCAGTTTAAAGCGTAAGTAATAGGAGTAAGGTCCATGGCCGTACAACAGAATAAACCCACCCGTTCTAAGCGTGGTATGCGTCGTTCGCACGATGCGCTGACCACCGCGACTCTGTCTGTAGATAAAGTTTCTGGCGAAACGCATCTGCGTCACCACATCACTGCGGATGGTTACTACCGCGGTCGCAAGGTTATCACCAAGTAAGACTTGCGCTTAGCAAGGTGATACTTTGACACGTTTGACCCTGGCAATTGATGCCATGGGCGGGGACTTCGGTCCCTGCGTGACAGTGCCTGCAGCTTTGCAGGCACTGGCCTCTCATTCGCATCTCAGTCTTCTTCTGGTCGGCATTCCCGACAACATCACTCCATTGCTTGCCAAAGCGGATTCCTCCTTACTGGGGCGTTTGCAGGTCATTCCTGCGGAATCGGTTATTGCAAGTGATGCGCGGCCCTCGCAGGCGATCCGCAGCAGTCGCGGCAGCTCAATGCGCATCGCGCTGGAGCTGGTCAAAGAAGGGCGAGCGCAGGCCTGTATCAGCGCCGGTAACACCGGCGCTCTGATGGGGCTGGCGAAATTATTATTAAAACCGCTGGACGGCATTGAGCGCCCGGCGTTAATGACCGTGCTGCCGCACCAGCAGCGCGGCAAAACGGTGGTGCTGGATTTAGGCGCCAACGTAGACTCTGACAGTGAAATGCTGGTGCAGTTTGCGATAATGGGCGCCGTCATGGCGGAAGAGGTGTTAGACATCGCTAATCCGCGCGTTGCCCTGCTTAACATCGGCCAGGAAGAGACCAAAGGCCTTGAAAGCATTCGCAGCGCAGCCAGCACGCTAAAAGCCTCCGATTCGATTAACTATATAGGTTACGTGGAAGGCAACGACCTGCTTACCGGCAAAACAGATGTGCTGGTGTGTGACGGATTTGTCGGAAACGTCACGCTGAAAACCATGGAAGGCGTGGTAAGGATGTTTCTTTCTCTGCTGAAATCGTCAGGCGAAGGAAAAAAACGGTCATGGTGGCTGAAGCTGTTAGGACGCTGGATTCAGAAACGTCTGGCGCAGCGCTTCGGGCATCTCAACCCCGACCAGTATAATGGCGCTTGTCTGTTAGGATTGCGCGGAACAGTGATCAAAAGCCACGGCGCGGCGAATCAACGCGCGTTTGCCGTGGCGATAGAACAGGCAGAGCAGGCGGTGCGACGGCAGGTTCCAGAACGAATCGCCGCGCGCCTTGATGCTGTACTAGCCAGGAGTGACAAAGCCTAGATGTTTACCAAAATTATCGGTACAGGCAGCTATTTGCCTGAACAGGTGCGCTCGAATGCGGATCTGGAAAAAATGGTGGAGACGTCGGACGAGTGGATTGTAACCCGTACCGGTATTCGCGAGCGCCGTATTGCTGCCCCGGATGAAACCGTTGCCAGCATGGGCCACGCTGCGGCGCAGCGCGCGCTGGAGATGGCGGGCGTAGCGGCCAGCGACATCGGACTGATTATCGTCGCCACCACCTCATCCAGCCATGCTTTCCCCAGCTCGGCCTGTATGATCCAGCAGATGCTGGGCATTAATGACTGCGCCGCTTTCGACCTCGCGGCCGCGTGCGCTGGCTTTACCTATGCGTTAAGCGTTGCGGACCAGTACATCAAAAATGGCGCGGTGAAACATGCGCTGGTGATTGGTTCAGACGTGCTGGCGCGCACCCTCGATCCCAACGATCGCGGCACCATCATCCTGTTTGGTGACGGCGCAGGCGCGGTGGTGTTAGGCGCGAGCGAAGAGCAGGGCATCATTTCGACCCATCTGCACGCCGATGGCCGCTACGGCCAGCTGCTGACGCTGCCTTATCAGAATCGCGCGCAGCAGGATGAACCGGCTTATCTCACCATGGCAGGCAACGAAGTCTTTAAGGTCGCCGTGACTGAACTGGCGCATATCGTTGACGAAACCCTACAGGCCAACAATCTCGACCGCGAAATGCTCGACTGGTTAGTGCCGCATCAGGCCAACCTGCGCATCATCAGCGCGACGGCGAAAAAGCTCGGCATGGGCATGGACAAAGTCGTGGTCACGCTGGACCGTCACGGCAATACCTCTGCGGCGTCGGTGCCAAGCGCGCTGGATGAAGCGGTACGCGATGGCCGTATCAAACCCGGACAACTGATTCTGCTGGAAGCCTTTGGTGGTGGTTTCACCTGGGGTTCCGCGCTGGTTCGCTTTTGATTCACAGGAACTGAAGATGACGCAATTTGCATTTGTTTTTCCCGGTCAGGGTTCCCAGACCGTTGGCATGCTGGCAGAGCTGGCTGCAACTTATCCGCAGGTGGAAGCGACCTTCCGCGAAGCGTCAGACGCGCTGGGATACGATTTGTGGCAGCTGGTCAGCGCCGGCCCGGCTGAAGAGCTGAATAAAACCTGGCAGACGCAGCCTGCGCTGCTGGCCGCCTCCGTCGCGATTTACCGCGTCTGGCAGCAGCAGGGCGGCAAACAGCCGACGCTGATGGCCGGGCACAGCCTTGGCGAGTACTCCGCGCTGGTTTGCGCCGGCGTGATTGCCTTCGCCGATGCGATCAAACTGGTGGAACTGCGCGGCAAACTGATGCAGGAAGCCGTACCGGAAGGGACCGGGGCGATGCAGGCGATTATCGGTCTGGACGACGCCGCTATTGGCAAAGCCTGCGAAGAGAGCGCGCAAGGGCAGGTGGTCTCGCCGGTGAACTTTAATTCGCCAGGCCAGGTGGTCATCGCCGGCAACAAAGAAGCCGTTGAGCGCGCGGGCGCAGCCTGTAAAGCCGCAGGCGCGAAGCGCGCGCTGCCGCTGCCGGTCAGCGTTCCTTCGCACTGTGCGCTGATGAAGCCTGCCGCCGATAAGCTGGCGGTCGCGCTGGAGAACATCACCTTCAACGCGCCAGCGGTGCCGGTGGTCAATAACGTCGACGTGAAGTGCGAAAGCGATGCGGCGGCCATCCGCCACGCGCTGGTGCGTCAGCTCTACAGCCCGGTTCGCTGGACCGAGAGCGTGGAATTTATGGCGTCGCAGGGCGTCACGCATCTGCTGGAGATGGGACCGGGCAAAGTGCTGACGGGTCTGACCAAACGCATTGTGGATAGCCTGACGGCAGCGGCGGTTAACGATCCGACGTCGCTGGCTGCGGCCCTTGAACAGGAATAAGAGGAATAACATGAGCTTTGAAGGTAAAGTTGCGCTGGTAACCGGCGCGAGCCGCGGTATTGGTCGCGCGATTGCAGAGACGCTGGTCGCGCGCGGCGCGAAAGTGGTGGGCACCGCCACCAGCGAAAGCGGCGCAGACGCTATCAGCGCTTACCTTGGCGATAACGGCAAAGGTCTGCTGTTGAATGTGACCGATCCCGCATCGATCGACAGCGTGCTGGAGAAGGTTCGCGCAGAATTTGGCGAAGTAGACATTTTGGTCAATAATGCAGGCATTACGCGTGACAATCTGTTGATGCGCATGAAAGACGACGAATGGGCGGATATCCTTGATACCAACCTGACGTCTGTTTTCCGCCTTTCTAAGGCGGTTATGCGCGCCATGATGAAAAAGCGCGTAGGCCGTATCATTACCATTGGTTCCGTTGTCGGCACCATGGGCAATGCGGGTCAGGCAAACTACGCGGCAGCCAAAGCGGGTTTGATTGGCTTTAGCAAATCACTGGCGCGGGAAGTCGCGTCACGTGGCATTACCGTAAACGTCGTGGCTCCGGGCTTTATTGAGACGGACATGACGCGTGCACTGAGCGAAGATCAACGTTCCGGCATTTTGACGCAGGTTCCCGCAGGTCGTTTAGGCGACGCGCAGGAAATCGCCAATGCTGTAGCATTCTTAGCCTCTGACGAAGCAGCCTACATCACGGGTGAGACGCTGCACGTCAATGGCGGCATGTACATGGTCTGATATTCACGAAATCATTTGCATTATTTGCGGTAAAAACCGCAAAATAGCGTAAAATCGTGGTTCGACCAGCCGGGATTTTGTTGCATCTTTTTCAACATTTTATACACTACGAAAACCATCGCGAAAGCGAGTTTTGATAGGAAATTAAATAGTATGAGCGATATCGAACAACGCGTTAAGAAAATCATTGCTGAGCAGCTGGGTGTGAAAGAGGACGAAGTAACTAACTCTGCATCTTTCGTTGAAGACCTGGGTGCTGATTCTCTTGACACCGTTGAGCTGGTAATGGCTCTGGAAGAAGAGTTTGATACTGAAATTCCAGACGAAGAAGCTGAGAAAATCACTACCGTTCAGGCAGCGATCGACTACATCAATAGCCACCAAGGCTAATGAATATCTTCAGGCGGTCGCTCGACCGCCTGAGTTTTATGCTTGTCCCACAGAGTTTTTATTTCCCCTCCCTGGAGGACGAACGTGTCTAAGCGTCGTGTAGTTGTGACCGGTCTTGGCATGTTGTCTCCTGTCGGCAAAACCGTAGAGTCTACCTGGAGTGCTCTCCTTGCCGGTCAGAGCGGCATTAACCTGATCGACCATTTTGATACGAGTGCCTATGCAACGCGCTTTGCTGGCATCGTAAGAGATTTTAATTGTGATGAAATCATCTCGCGCAAAGATCAGCGCAAAATGGATGACTTCATTCAATACGGCATCGTTGCCGGCGTGCAGGCTATGCAGGATTCGGGACTGGTTGTCACCGATGAAAACGCTGCCCGCATCGGCGCGGCGATTGGTTCCGGCATCGGCGGACTGGGTCTGATTGAAGAGAACCATACTTCGCTGGTCAATGGCGGTCCGCGCAAAATCAGTCCGTTCTTTGTGCCTTCCACCATTGTGAACATGATCGCGGGTCATCTGACGATTATGTACGGAATGAAAGGTCCCAGCATCTCTATCGCAACGGCCTGTACCTCAGGCGTGCACAACATCGGCCATGCGGCGCGCATCATCGCCTATAACGATGCTGACGTGATGCTGGCGGGCGGCGCGGAAAAGGCCAGTACCCCACTGGGTGTCGGCGGTTTCGGCGCGGCGCGCGCGCTCTCGACCCGTAACGATAATCCGCAGGCGGCCAGCCGTCCGTGGGATAAAGATCGTGATGGTTTCGTACTGGGCGACGGCGCGGGCATTATCGTGCTGGAAGAGTACGAGCACGCCAAAAAACGCGGTGCGAAAATCTACGCGGAAATTGTCGGCTTTGGCATGAGCAGCGATGCCTACCATATGACGTCGCCGCCGGAAAACGGCGCGGGCGCGGCGCAGTCGATGGAAAACGCACTGCGCGACGCTCAGCTGTCGCCGGAGCAGATTGGCTACGTCAACGCGCACGGCACCTCCACGCCAGCCGGTGACAAAGCGGAAGCGCAGGCGGTGAAATCCGTCTTCGGCGCCGCCGCTAAAAGCGTGATGGTCAGCTCCACCAAGTCCATGACGGGTCACCTGCTGGGCGCGGCGGGCGCGGTAGAATCGATCTACTCGATTCTGGCGCTGCGCGACCAGGCCGTTCCGCCGACGATCAACCTGGACAATCCAGACGAAGGTTGCGATCTCGACTTCGTGCCGCACACGGCGCGTCAGGTCAGCAATCTGGAGTACACGCTGTGTAACTCTTTCGGCTTTGGCGGCACAAACGGCTCGCTGATTTTCCGTAAGGTCTGATTATTCACGTTCTGCCAGAAGGCCCGCAAATGCGGGCCTTTTTTTGTCTGGAAAAAACCGGAAACAGATCCCGCTGCGATAAAGCGGTACCATAGCGCTTTTATCGGCGAGAGAGCGCTATGTGGATTAACGGAGTTGAGCAGACGTCGCTGGCCGCCAGCGATCGCGCGACCCAGTTCGGCGATGGCTGCTTTACCACGGCGGCGGTACGCAACGGCCAGATTCTGCTGCTGGACGCGCATCTGCAACGCCTGCGCGAGGGCTGCGCGCGGCTGATGATGCCCGGTGTCGACTGGACTCGGCTGGAAAGCGAAATGCGCGCCGCCGCTGAGCTGCAAGTCGAGGCGGTGTTAAAGGTGATTATCAGCGCCGGTTCCGGCGGCCGCGGCTACAGTCGCCAGGGCATTCATTGCGCGACGCGAATTGTCTCTGTCTCCCCCTGGCCGCAGCACTATCAGGCGCTGCAACAGCAGGGCGTCAGGCTGGAAACCAGTCCTGTCCCGCTGGCGCAGAACCCTTTACTGGCGGGGATTAAGCATCTGAACCGTCTGGAGCAGGTGCTAATCCGCGCACATCTCGACCAGAGCGAAGCTGACGAGGCGCTGGTGCTTGACACTGCGGGCTACGTGGTGGAATGCTGTGCGGCCAATTTATTCTGGCGACAGGGCGAACGTATTTTTACGCCCGATCTGACGGCCTCAGGCGTGGACGGCATAATGCGGCGTTATCTGATGGCGCAGATAGCGGCGGCGGGCCAGGTTTGTCACGTGGTACGAGCTAAACCCGTGCAGCTGCTCGCGGCCGACGAGGTGGTTATCTGCAATGCGCTGATGCCGGTCTTGCCGGTGCGGCAGATAGATAGCCGATCGTTCAGCGATCGCCAGCTCTGTCACTGGTTACAGGACAGTTGTTATTTTATGGAAGCAAAATGAGTCGAATTAAAACCTTTCTCATCGTCGCCACGGTGATAGCGATCCTTGCGGCGATCTTTAGTTACTGGCAGATCAAGCGCTTTGCCGCAACGCCGTTACCCATTGACCAGCAAACCCTCTACACCTTGCCTGCCGGCACCGGCCGTGTCGTGCTGGAAGCGCAGCTGGAGAGCCAGCATCTGATCCCACAGAGCATCTGGTTCGGCCCGCTGCTCAAGCTAGAGCCTGAGCTGGCCCGCTTCAAAGCGGGCACCTATCGGCTGGAGAAGGGCATGACGGTGCGCGCGCTGCTTGAGCTGCTTGCCAGCGGCAAAGAGGCGCAGTTTCCGCTCAGGCTGGTGGAAGGGCAGCGGCTGAGCGAATGGCTGGCTGAACTCCGTTCCGCGCCCTATATCAGACACACGTTGAAAGACGACAGCGTCGAGACGCTGGCGGCGGCGCTGAATATCGAGCCGCGCATGCTTGAGGGCAGTTTCTATCCGGACACCTGGCTCTATACCGCAAATACCACCGATATGGCGATATTGCAGCGCGCCCATAGCCGCATGACGGCGCTGGTGGAGAAGATCTGGCAGGGGCGGATGGACCATCTGCCCTATAAGAATCCGCAGGAAATGGTGACGATGGCCTCGATTATTGAAAAAGAGACCGCGGTCAGCGCCGAGCGCGCCCGCGTCGCTTCGGTGTTTATCAATCGCTTACGCACCGGCATGAAGCTGCAAACCGATCCTACCGTGATCTATGGCATGGGCGACAAATATAGCGGCGTGCTGACGCGTAAAGACCTTGAGACGCCAACCGATTACAATACCTATACCATTAGCGGCTTACCGCCAGGTCCAATCGCCGTGCCGGGCAGAGCCTCGCTGGAGGCCGCCGCGCATCCTGAAAAAACGGATTACCTCTATTTTGTTGCCGACGGAAAAGGCGGCCATACCTTTACCACTAATCTTGCCAGTCATAACCGGGCCGTGCAGCTTTACCGTCAGGCGCTGAAGGAAAAAGATGAAAAGTAAGTTTATCGTCATTGAAGGTCTGGAAGGGGCCGGAAAAACCACCGCGCGCGACGCCGTGGTCGCCACGCTGCGTGAGCAGGGGATCGAGGAGATGGTTTTTACCCGCGAGCCAGGCGGCACGCCGCTGGCGGAGCAGCTGCGCGTACTGGTAAAGCAGGGCATTGAAGGGGAGCAGGTCACCGCTAAGGCGGAGCTGCTGATGCTCTATGCCGCGCGCGTCCAGCTGGTGGACACCGTCATCAAGCCTGCGCTGGCGCGCGGCGCCTGGGTGATTGGCGATCGTCACGATCTCTCCTCGCAGGCGTATCAGGGCGGCGGACGCGGGCTGGACAGCGCGCTGATGCGCACCTTGCGCGACGCCGTGCTGGGCGACTTCTGTCCCGACCTGACGCTCTATCTCGATGTGACGCCGGAGATTGGGTTACAGCGCGCCCGCGCGCGCGGCGAGCTGGATCGTATTGAGCAGGAGTCGCTGCGTTTCTTTGAGCGCACGCGGGAACGTTATCTTGCGCTGGCGGCTGAAGACAGCACAATCCTGACTATCGACGCCACGCAGTCGCTTGACCGCGTAACGCAGGCCATTAAAGCCACGCTGACGCGCTGGCTGGAACAGCAGGCATGAACTGGTATCCGTGGCTGAATCAGCCCTACCGGCATATTATCGGCCAGCATCAGGCTGGACGCGCCCACCATGCGCTGCTGATTCAGGCCATCAACGGCATGGGCGACGATGCGCTGGTATGGGGGGTGAGCCGCTGGCTGATGTGCCAGCAGCCGGAGGGGCTGAAAAGCTGCGGCGTCTGTCATGGCTGCCAGCTTATGCAGGCGCAGACGCATCCTGACTGGTATCGGCTGGAGGCGGAAAAGGGAAAAAGCACGCTGGGCATTGACGCGGTGCGCCAGGTAACGGAAAAGCTCTCCCGCTTTGCCCAGCAGGGCGGCGCGAAAGTCGTCTGGCTGCCCGATGCCGAGCAGCTGAGCGAATCGGCAGCGAATGCGCTGTTGAAAACGCTGGAAGAACCGCCGGCCAACTGCTGGTTTTTCCTGTCAAGCCGCGAATCTTCCCGGCTGTTAGCCACGCTGCGCAGCCGCTGCGTCGCGCTGACGCTGACACCGCCGGATGAGGCGCAGAGCCTGCAATGGCTGAGCCGCCAGATGCCGCAGGACGAAGCGGCGCTGCAAACCGCGCTGCGTCTTAGCGCCGGCGCGCCCGCCGCCGCGCTGCAACTGCTGGAGCCTGCGCGCTGGAAGGCGCGGGACAGCCTGTGCGACGCGCTCCCCGGCGCGCTACAGCAGGACATTCTCCAGCTGTTGCCCTTACTGAACAGCGACGACGTGGCCGTGCGCATCAGCTGGCTGTTAGCGCTGCTGGTGGACGCGTTGAAATGGCAGCAGGGCGCCACGCGCTGGCTGAGCAACCCCGATCGTCAGGATGCGATTGCCCTGCTGGCCGACACCTACTCTGCGCGCGCGCTGGACGAAAGCGCGCGCGAATGGATGCAGTGCCGCGAGCAACTACTCTATGTTGCCGCCGTTAACCGCGAACTTTTGTTAACCGACCGACTTCTGAGCTGGGCTGATAAACGTAAGCCTGGCGTTGTCGCTTAACGCTATACGAGACAAATTATGTTTATTGTGGACTCCCACTGCCATCTTGATGGCCTGGATTACGAAAAGAACCATCGCGATCTGGATGATGTGATTGCGAAAGCCGCCGCGCGCGACGTGAAGTTTATGCTGGCCATTGCGACCACGCTGCCGGGTTTTCATACGCTGAAAGCGCTGGTGGGCGAGCGGGAAAATATTGCGCTTTCGGTCGGCGTTCATCCGCTGAATCAGGAAGAGCCTTACGACGTCGACGAGTTCCGCCGTCTGGCTGCCGATCCTCGCGTCGTCGCGCTGGGGGAAACCGGTCTCGACTACTACTATCAGCAGGAGACCAAAGCGCAGCAGCAGGCGTCGTTCCGCGAGCATATCCGCACCGGCATTGCGCTTAATAAGCCGATTATCGTGCACACCCGCGACGCGCGTGACGATACGCTGGCGATATTGCGCGAAGAGCAGGTCGAGCGCTGCGGCGGCGTGCTGCACTGCTTCACCGAAGATCAGGCCACCGCGGCAAAACTACTGGATATGGGCTTCTATATCTCTTTTTCCGGCATTGTAACCTTTCGCAATGCCGAACAGCTGCGCGAAGCCGCACGCTATGTTCCTCTGGACCGTATGTTGGTTGAAACGGACTCGCCCTATCTGGCGCCGGTGCCTTACCGCGGCAAAGAGAATCAGCCCGCCTATACGCGCGATGTGGCAGACTACCTTGCCGTGCTAAAAGGCGTGGATATTGAAACTTTTGCAGCGGCCACGACGCAGAATTTCGCTACGCTTTTCCAGATCCCGGCGTCGCGTCTCAGCCGCTGAGGTTTTATTTCAGCACCTGTAATAATTCGGTCATACTGATAAATAGCCCTGTTTCAGGCGACAGGGCTACTGTTTTATGGTGAAAAATACTGCTGAGTCTGTAAGAATCCACCGATCTCCGCGCCAGCTAATCCAGGAAACGTGATAGCCATCAAAGTAACGTCAGCTTATTTATTTTACCCTTCGTAATAATTAAAAGGCGGTCACCGTCACTGGGTTGTGGATCCTCCCCCATAACCTCGCGCACTGCGCAAAATCGCACTCATACTCAGGAGCTTCAGGCTATGTTCAAGAACGCATTTGCGAACCTGCAAAAGGTCGGTAAATCGCTCATGCTGCCGGTATCGGTTCTGCCGATCGCCGGCATTTTATTAGGTGTAGGTTCGGCAAACTTCAGCTGGCTGCCAGCGGTGGTTTCACACGTTATGGCTGAAGCGGGCGGTTCGGTATTTGCCAATATGCCGCTGATCTTCGCTATTGGCGTGGCGCTCGGCTTTACCAATAACGACGGCGTGTCCGCACTGGCGGCGGTTGTCGCTTACGGCATCATGGTGAAAACCATGGCGGTGGTTGCGCCGCTGGTACTGCATCTTTCTGCCGAAGAGATCGCCGCCAAGCATCTGGCGGATACGGGCGTGCTGGGCGGCATCATCGCCGGTGCGATTGCGGCCTATATGTTTAACCGCTTCTACCGTATTAAGCTGCCGGAATATCTGGGCTTCTTTGCCGGTAAACGCTTTGTGCCGATTATTTCCGGCCTGGCGGCGATTATCCTGGGCGTGCTGCTCTCCTTTGTCTGGCCGCCGATTGGCGCGGCGATTCAGGAGTTCTCGCAGTGGGCTGCTTATCAGAACCCGGTGGTCGCTTTCGGCATTTACGGGGTAATCGAGCGCGCGCTGGTGCCTTTCGGTCTGCATCATATCTGGAACGTTCCTTTCCAGATGCAGATTGGCGAATTTACCAATGCGGCAGGGCAGGTATTCCACGGCGATATTCCGCGCTATATGGCGGGCGACCCAACCGCGGGCAAACTGTCAGGCGGCTTCCTGTTCAAAATGTATGGCCTGCCGGCGGCTGCCATTGCTATCTGGCACTCTGCGAAGCCTGAAAACCGCGCCAAAGTAGGCGGCATCATGATCTCCGCTGCGCTGACCGCGTTCCTGACCGGCATTACTGAGCCGATCGAGTTCTCGTTCATGTTCGTGGCCCCGATCCTGTATGTTATCCATGCTATCCTGGCCGGCCTGGCGTTCCCGATCTGTATTCTGCTCGGCATGCGTGACGGCACCAGCTTCTCGCACGGCCTGATCGACTTTATTGTGCTGAGCGGCAACAGCAGCAAGATCTGGCTGTTCCCGATTATCGGCATCATTTACGGTCTGGTTTACTACACCATTTTCCGCGTGCTGATTGTGAAGCTGAACCTGAAAACGCCGGGTCGCGAAGAGACAACGAGCGAGACGACGTCGGCTACCGGCAGCGAAATGGCAGGTAAGCTGGTTACGGCATTCGGCGGCAAAGAGAACATCACCAACCTGGATGCCTGCATTACTCGCCTGCGCGTCAGCGTGGCGGATGTGAGCAAGGTCGATCAGAACGAGCTTAAAAGCCTCGGCGCGCGCGGCGTGGTGGTAGCAGGTTCTGGCGTTCAGGCGATTTTCGGCACCAAATCCGATAACCTGAAAACCGATATGGACGATTACATCCGCAGTATGTAACGGCCAGATACCCGCCTGCGGCTGCTACGCCGCGGGCGGGTACGTCTTCTCTCGCTGCTGTCAGCGCTCCCCTCTGTTTTCCCTTCTGCGTCACCCGCATCCGCGGTCAGCCTGGTCAGAGCATCCTGAACGAACTTGCTATCTTCGCCATCCTGTTTGCTCTCTCTCTGTGGCTCAGCGTTGCGCCTGCCGGTAGCGCCGTTTTCAGGGGTCGGTAAAGTTAACGCCGCGGGCGAGGGCGCGTCAGGCATGGCGGGAATGCGACACATGATGGGCATACCTTAGAAGGGTGTGACGCGACTGGAATTTCCCTGGGGGATATGCCGTTGGGGTGGACAGCCCACAATCCACTCTGGACGGGGTGCTCTTTAACCCGGCAATAAAAAAGCCCCTTAACGGGGCTTTTAAGCGACACTCAGAGATAGGCCCGAAGATACTCGGTCAGACACAACAGCGCCATTGCCTGTCCGTAGGGCATCGACGTCAGCGGAACGTTGCGATAATAATCAAGATCGCTGCCCATCGCGGTACCGAACGACACCTGCTTCAGCTCGCCGTCTTCATCGATGTTAGCCATCACGCCGCGCAGCGCATTGAGGCCGGTAGGCAGATACTCGGCGCTGAGATAGCGCTTACGCACCGCCTTGATAATGCCGTAGGCGAAACCCGCCGTCGCTGACGCCTCCAGATAGCTGTCGGGATCGTCCAGCAGCGTATGCCACAGGCCGCTCGGATGCTGGCAGTCGCGCAGCGCTTTTACCTGGCTCTCCAGTACCTGCAACAGGAAACGACGCGTCGCATGCTGTTCCGGCCAGTTCATCATCTCCAGGAAGTCGGGAATAACGATAGTCAGCCAGCTATTGCCGCGCGCCCAGCGGGCATTCGCGAAGTTATGGCGACCCTCGAAGTTCCAGCCGTGGAACCACAGACCAGTCTGACGATCCATCAGGTACTGCGTGTGCAGCAGGAACTGATAGCTGGCTTCCTCAACAAATTCCGGGCGATCCAGCAGCTGGCCGATTTTAGCCAGCGCCATCACGCTCATCATCAGCGTGTCGTCCCACAGTTGCTGATGGTTTTCATTGTTGTAGACGATATGCTGCAAACCGCCTTGCTCGGTGCGCGGCATCTCATACATCACCCATTCGGCCCAGCGCTCCAGCACCGGACGCCAGGCGGCGTTGGCGGTCTCTTCATAGCGATAGGCCAGCGTCAGGAAGGGCGCGACCGTGTTCACATTCTTGGTGGGCGTGCCTTCCGCCATTCGCGCGGCGAACCAGTCATCGATAATGTTCAGCGTCTGCCGATCGCCGGTCTGCTGATAGTAGTGCAGCATACCGTACAGACCGATGCCGTGCGTCCACTCCCAGCCTGCCCAGCCTTTGGTATCAATCACGCGTCCGTCATCGAGACGCAGCAGGAACTCACCGGTTTCATCGGTAATGTTTACCAGGTTTTGCGTCAGTTTGTGAATCAGTTGCAACAGCTCCTGGCGCGGCAGCAGAAATTCCGGTTGGCACAAAAGAGCACTCTGTTTCACAGGAAATACAGTCATGGTTCATTCCTATCATTTCAAGGTCGTAGTAAGGGAGAAGCGGTAGTACGCGCAGACTTCAGCGTCGGCGCGGCCGGTTTATGACGGTTGAGGTAGCCAATGTTGTTATTGCCCCACAGGTTTTCGTAAGGCATGCCCGCGAGGGTTTCGACAATGTCACGGGCTTCCGGCGTAATACGTTCGGGCAGGACGCGGTCGGCTTCACGCATTTTCAGGGTCTCTTCGCGCAGCACGGTGTGCGTTTGCAGATTGAGCTTAAAGCGCAGCGAAACGATAAAGCCGCAGGCCAGCACGCACAGCGTACCGATGCTGAGGATGCCAAGAATGGTGTGGCCTACGCTCTCTGTCTGCGTCGCCTGGCCAGAGACAAAACCAGAGAGTTGCAGCACGATTCCCACCAGCATCACCGCGCCTGCCTGAGAGGCTTTACGGGTCAGGGTCATAATGCCGGCAAAGATGCCTTCGCGGCGCTGGCCGGTAATAACCTCATCTACGTCGGCGATATAGGTGTAGGTATTCCACGGCACATAGTTAATCCCGCCGCGTCCCAGGCCCGCCAGCGCGGAAATCAGCAGAAGCAGGGAGAAGTTGTCATTCATGCCTGCATACCACAGCCCGGCGTAAGAGAGGGCCGCCGCCGCGAACAGCACCACCACCAGACGATAGGCTGGCGCCGGTCCCATGCGGATGCAGAGGGGGATCATGCCCATCACGGCGATAAACTGTAGCACCGCCATGGTGCCCATCAGGTTAGAGGCGATCTGCGCGCTCTGCATCAGCACAAACACCACATACCAGGTAAAGACGGCGTTGAAGACGTCCTGCGCAATATAGCCGCCGAGATACATGCCAAGATGCTGGCGGAAAATGCGGATACGCAGCGTCGACGCCAGTTCGACATAGAGACGTTTCAGGTTCTGAAGCAGCGTCAGCTTGCGTTTCTCCTCTTCAGCGCGACGCGACTCTTCAGAAAAGTCATCAGGATCGCGTTCCCAGGTGAAGAGCCAGACCAGCGTCAGCACCAGCGCGCAGATAATGGAAAAGACCAGGCTGGCGTAAAAGAAGGAGTGGGGATTTTCTTTACCCAGCGCGCCAATCAGGATGCCAGGCAGGAACGCCGCCAGAATGGCCGACAGCTGCGCCAGGGCAATACGGGCGCCGGAGAAGCGGGTTTTCTGTTTAAAGTCATCGGTCATTTCCGGCACCAGCGTTTCGTAAGGCACCAGGATCATGGTGTAGACAATATCAAACAGCAGGTAGGTGGCGAGATACCACCAGAAGCTCATATCCCCAATCCACATCAGGCTGTAGCTAAAAACGCAGGGGATACCCAGCAGGATAAAAAATTTGCGTCGGCCAAAGCGTTTGCCCAGCCAGGTTGAGCCAAAGTTATCGGTCAGAAAGCCCATCAGCGGGCTGACCACCGCATCAAGCACGCGCGCGGTGGCAAAAATAAAGGTCGCTTCAATGGGCGTCAGGCCGCAGAAGGTTGTATAGAAATAGAGCAGCCAGGCGGCAGTTAACGCCGTGGTGCCTGCTCCAAGGAAATCCCCGGAACCGTAAGCCAGATAGTGACCAAAACCAATCTTACGTGAGCGCATACAGATGCTCCTTTATCGTTATTGACATACATCCCTTGTATCCCGGACAACACTCCTGGAATGGTATGAAAGTAGAGCGGCAGCGCGGGGCAAACCTTCGCAATTTCGACAGGGTCTGTCGCTGTCTGGCAAAAATGCAAAGAAAAGGGCGGCGCATTTCTAATTTATAAAACAGCGTTTCATTTTACGGGTAAGCAGAGCGGCAGTTTGCGAAGCAGCGCACAGGTAAAAACAACGGCGAAAAACGCTGCAAAGGCAGGCAGTCGATCGGGGAAAAGTGGTACTGAACTTGAAAGAAAACAATTTCCTCACGCATACTGATCGACTGTTAATCAGGCTTAAGGAATTGCACCATGGCTGAAGAAACCATTTTCAGTAAAATCATCCGTCGCGAAATCCCCGCTGACGTGGTGTATCAGGATGAACTGGTCACCGCATTTCGTGACATTTCTCCCAAAGCGCCAACTCATGTTCTGATTGTTCCCAATGTCTTAATTCCCACGGCCAACGACGCGCTGCCCGCGCACGAGCAGGCGCTGGGCCGCTTGTTTACCGTCGCGGCAAAAATCGCGCGCGCGGAAGGGATTGATGAAGACGGCTATCGTCTGATCGTGAACTGCAATCGTCACGGCGGTCAGGAGGTGTACCACATTCATATGCATTTGCTCGGCGGACGTCCGCTGGGACCGATGCTGGCCGAGTGATTTTTTCGGGCGGAAGCAAGTTATGCGCCAATGGCTAATGTCTCTGCCGCTCCTGCTGACGCTGACGGCGTGCAGCAGCGAGAAACCGATGATCGATACGTCGCAGTCGCTGGTGATGGAATCATCGGTGCTTTCTGCCGGTATCATTACCGATGAACCGGTGGTCGATGAAGAAGATGGACAGCAGCGCGCGCGCAGCGTGCTCTACAACCAGCGCGAAACGCCAGTGGTGATCCACTATCGTTACTACTGGTACGATGACAAAGGACTGGAAATTGCGCCGCGCGAACCGGCGCAAACCGTCACTGTTCCGGCGCACGGCAGCATTGTCGCCGCTTCCCAAATGGGCAACCTGACGGCCAGCAAGGTTCGTCTCTACCTTTATCTCTGAGGACTGTTACGTGATTCGCCGACTCCCTCGTTCCGCAACGCTACTGATGGCGCTTATTCTTTCCGGCTGTGTAATCAAACAGCAGCAGCCCGCGCCCGTTGAACCCACGCAACCCACTGAACCGACGCAGCCGCAGCCGGTGCCGCAGCCGCAGCCTGTTCCTGAACCGACGCAGCCGGTGCCGCAGCCGCCGAAGCTGAAAACCATTAACTGGGATGCCAGCGTACAGCCGCTGGTGGCGCAAATGCTGAACTCATCCAACGGCGCTACGCCGGGCAGCGTGCTGATGGTGGACCGTATTAAAAACAGCACCAACGGCGCGTTGCAGAGCGAGAAGGCCACTGACGCCATTCAAAATGCATTAGCCAACAACGGCAAGTTCACGCTGGTCACCAACGATCAGCTGGCGCAGGCCAAGCAGACGCTGGGGCTTTCGCCGGATGACAGCCTGAACTCGCGCAGTAAGGCGATTGGTCTGGCCCGCACCCTTAATGCGCAGTATGTGCTTTACAGCACGGCGCAGGGCGATGTGAAAACCCCGACCTTGCAGATGCAGCTGATGCTGGTGCAGACCGGCGAGATCGTCTGGTCAGGTAAAGGGATTGCCCAGAATTGATCCTTCGCTGCTAAAGCGAATTGAAAAGAGACTGCCGGGAGTGACAGCCAGCAGTTTGCTGCCGCTGCCAGGGCTGACCGGACAGAGCAGTAAACTGCTACACGGGCAGGAGGCCTTTATTGTCAGGCGCGCGCCGCCGCAGCCGATCCCCTTTATCGATCGTCAGCGCGAAGCGCGCCTGCTGCGCAAACTCTCCGCCAGAGGCGTAGCGCCGCGTCCGTTAACAGGCGACGCGCAGCTGCTGATACTGCCGTGGCAGGAGGGCGAACCGCTGTCATCGCAGGCGTTTCAGCAGCGCAGCGAAGAAGTCGTGGCTCTGCTGCTGCGCCTGCATCGTCAGCCGCTGACCGGCTATGCTCTGCACCTGCTGCCGCTGCTGGAGCGCTACTGGCAGCTATGCCAGCAGCGTGACCTTCGCTGGCAGCGCGCGCTGCGTCAGCTACAGCGCACAGGCGAACCCCGGCCGCTGCGGCTGGCGCCGCTGCATATGGATGTACACAGCGGCAATCTGATAGCCAGTCAACAGGGGCTGCACCTGATCGACTGGGAGTACGCCGCCGATGGCGACGTCGCGCTGGAGCTGGCCGCGCTGTGCGCCGCCGCGCCCGAACAGGCGGAGGGCTGGCTGGAAAGCTATGCGCAGGCAGCCCGGTTATGCCCGGCGCGGCTGGCGCGTCAGGTCGCCCGCTGGCAGCCCTGGCTACGTCTTTTGATGGCAAGCTGGTATCAGCTACGTGCCGAGCAGAGCGCCGACGCCCAGCTGCGTCAGCTGGCGCGGCAGAGCTGGCAACACCTTTAATTTGCGCGGCGCTGGACGCTGCGTCAGGAACTGAATATGACGACTCAACTTCCCGGCCCGCTGATGCTGGACGTCGAAGGGTTTGAACTGGACGCTGAAGAGCGCGAGATCTTAAAACATCCCACGGTAGGCGGGGTGATTTTGTTTGCACGCAACTACCACGATCCGGCGCAGCTGGCGGAGCTGGTGAGCCAGATTCGCCGCGCGTCGCACACGCGCCTGGTGGTCGCCGTCGATCAGGAGGGCGGACGCGTACAGCGTTTCCGCGAGGGTTTTACCACCTTACCGGCGATGCAGTCCTTTGCCGCGCTGCATGACGCTGAAACGGGCGGCGAGCTGGCGCAGCAGGCGGGCTGGCAGATGGCGGCGGAGATGATCGCCATGGACATCGATATCAGCTTCGCGCCCGTACTGGATCTGGGCCACATCAGCGCGGCGATCGGCGATCGCGCTTTCCACACCGATCCGCAGATCGCGCTGGCGATGGCGCGCCGCTTTATCGCCGGAATGCATGAAGCGGGGATGAAAACCACCGGCAAGCACTTTCCCGGCCACGGTGCGGTCAGCGCAGACTCCCATAAGGAGACGCCGCGCGACCCGCGCGATCTGCGCGTCCTGCGTCAGCATGATATGGCTATCTTCCAGGCGCTGTTTGAAGAAGGCGCGCTGGACGCCGTCATGCCCGCGCACGTTATCTATACTGAGATAGATCCATTGCCCGCCAGCGGTTCGCCTTACTGGCTGAAAACCGTGTTGCGCGGCGAGCTTGGCTTTGACGGCGTGATTTTCTCTGACGATCTGTCGATGGAGGGCGCGGCGATCATGGGCAGCTACGCGGAGCGCGCGCAGCAGTCGCTGTCAGCCGGGTGCGACATGATTTTGGTCTGTAATCATCGCGAAGGCGCAATCAGCGTGCTGGATAATTTGATCGCGATCGGCGCTGAACGCGTGCCGCGCCTGTACCATCGGGGAACCCTTACCCGTCAGAGTCTGCAACAGAGCGCGCGCTGGAAACAGAATGCGCAGCAGCTGGGTCAGTTGCAGGCGCGCTGGCTGGAACACAAAGCGTCAGGAAAATAGGCTTTTCTCCTGGCGCGCACCACGCGAGGAGAGTCATGATTATTTATCTGCACGGTTTCGATTCCAACAGTCCGGGCAACCATGAAAAGGTGCTGCAACTGCAGTTTATCGATCCTGACGTTAGACTGATCAGTTACAGCACCCGCCATCCCAAACATGACATGCAGTTTCTGCTGAAAGAGACCGATAAAATGCTGACGCAGTCAGGCAGCGGACAGTCGCTGATCTGCGGCGTCGGGCTGGGCGGATACTGGGCGGAGCGCATCGGTTTCCTCTGTGGCATTCGTCAGGCGATCTTTAACCCTAACCTGTTTCCCTACGAAAATATGGAGGGAAAAATCGACCGGCCGGAAGAGTATCTCGACATCGCCACGAAATGCGTCAGCGACTTTCGCGAGAAAAACCGTGAGCGCTGCCTGGTGTTTCTGTCGCGTCATGACGAGGCGCTTAACAGCCAGCGCAGCGCGGCTACCCTGCATCCCTACTATGAGATCGTCTGGGACGACGTCGAAACGCATAAGTTCAAAAATATCTCACACCACCTCCAGAGCATTAATGCTTTCAAAACATTAGGTTAAGCTAACGGACGCCGAGCAGGCGTCCGGTGATTTTGCGTAATATTCTGAGTTATCCGCAGCGTAATTGATGTGGATCAATTTTGGTATGACCATCTTCCCTGCCCATGCTATTCTGCCCTCAGCAGCGATTTTAACTTCGCCAACCCTATGTTTATTAAGGTTTAATTTAACCATTGATTAACTATTGGTTCACATTTTGAGGGGGTCTTGTTGACTATATCTATGAAAAAAATCGTTATTGTCGGCGGCGGCGCGGGCGGGCTGGAAATGGCCACGCAGCTGGGTCATAAGCTGGGCCGCAAGAAAAAGGCCGAGATTATTCTGGTCGATCGCAACCACAGTCACCTGTGGAAACCGCTGCTGCATGAAGTAGCGACCGGTTCAATGGACGAAGGCATTGACGCGCTGAGCTATCTGGCGCACGCGCGCAATCACGGCTTTCAGTTTCAGTTAGGCGCGCTGACCAACATCAACCGCGAGAACAAAACCATTGAGCTGGCGGAGATGCGTGACGACAACGGCGAAGTGCTGGTGCCGCAGCGCGAGCTGGCCTACGACACCCTGGTAATGGCGCTGGGCAGCACCTCGAACGACTTCGGCACGCCGGGCGTTAAAGATCACTGCATTTTCCTCGACAATCCGCATCAGGCGCGGCGTTTTCATAATGAGATGCTGAATCTGTTCCTGAAATTCTCCGCCAGCGAAGGCCAGCTTGAGAAGGTCAATATCGCGATCGTGGGGGGCGGCGCGACCGGCGTTGAGCTGTCGGCAGAGCTGCACAACGCGGTGAAACAGCTGCACAGCTATGGCTATAAAGGACTGAGCAGCGAAGCGCTGAACGTGACGCTGGTGGAGGCGGGAGAGCGCATTCTGCCTGCGCTGCCGCCGCGCATCTCCGCCGCCGCGCACAGCGAGCTGACCAAGCTGGGCGTGCGCGTGCTGACGCAAACCATGGTTACCAGCGCCGATAAAAACGGTCTGCATACCAAAGGCGGGGAGTTTATCGAAGCCGATCTTATGGTCTGGGCGGCGGGTATTAAGGCTCCGGACTTCCTGAAAAATATCGGTGGACTGGAAACCAACCGCATTAACCAGCTGGTGGTTAAAGAGACGCTGCAAACCACGCTCGATGACGACATCTACGCCATCGGCGACTGCGCCTCCTGCGCGCTGCCGTCCGGCGGCTTTGTGCCGCCGCGCGCCCAGTCGGCGCACCAGATGGCGTCGCGCGCGATGGAGAACATCCTGGCGCAGCGCAGCGGAAAACCGCTGAAAGCCTATGTCTATAAAGATCACGGCTCGCTGGTGTCACTGTCGCGCTTCAGCACGGTCGGTAGCCTGATGGGCAACCTGATGCGCGGTTCCATGATGGTTGAAGGACGCATTGCGCGTTTTGTCTACATCTCCTTGTATCGTATGCACCAGATTGCGCTCCACGGCTATTTCAAGACCGGCCTGATGATGCTGGTTGGCAGCCTGAACCGGGTCATTCGTCCACGTCTCAAGCTGCACTAATGTATTCAGGCGGCGCAAGCCGCCTTTTCAGGTTTTTGCCGCTTGATAACCTACTGACCCATAACACAAATTAATTAAATCCTGCTTGCTGGCCTGGTTAAGAACTCTCCGAAAAGCTGGCCCTGCCGCGCCTGCGCTGCGTTTTCCTCCATTAATCTGATGTTGCAATTTCGGGCCATCTGTAAAACTTTCCTCACTGAGTACGGCGGGTCGTGCACGCCGTCTGTGCTTCAGCGACAGAGGACATCGTCGCGGCACGCATGCACGGTAACAACTTCAGGAGGATAATCCTGTGAATAAATCAATGTTAGCGGGTATCGGTATCGGTGTAGCAGCAGCGCTGGGCGTTGCGGCTGTTGCCAGCATGGATGTATTTGACCGTGGTCCGCAATATGCGCAGGTGCTTTCGGCCACCCCGATTAAAGAGAGCATCAAACAGCCGCGGCAGGAGTGTCGCAACGTTACCCTGACGCACCGCCGTCCGGTGCAGGATGAAAATCGCATTACCGGTTCGGTGCTGGGCGCCGTAGCGGGCGGCGTGCTGGGCCATCAGTTTGGCGGCGGCCGCGGGCGCGATGTGGCGACGGTCGCTGGCGCGCTGGCGGGCGGCTATGCCGGCAACCAGGTGCAAGGCGGCCTGCAGGAGCGCGATACCTACACCACCTCAGAACAGCGTTGTAAAACAGTTTACGATAAACAAGAAAAGATGCTGGGTTATGATGTGACCTATAAAATAGGCAACCAGCAGGGCAAAATCCGCATGGAAAACGACCCTGGCACCCGCATCCCGCTGGACCGTAACGGCCAGCTCATCCTGAACAGCAATCAGGCTTAAACGGGCAAAGATTCCCATACAGCAACCATAATGAAAAAGGCCCATCTGCGATGGGCCTTTTTTTATCCTGCGAGCGCGATTAACCGGATTAACCGATCGTCATCAGACTGGCGTTGCCGCCAGCCGCGGCGGTATTGACGCTCAGCGAACGTTCAATCAGCAATCTCTCCAGCAGCAGATGGGTTTCGCCACGCGCAAAGCCCTGTACCGAGACAATCGCGCCGTCGCGCGCCGCAATCTGCTCGCACAGCGCGCGCAGCTGGTCGGCGTCGCCATGGTAGATCACCGCGTCGAAAGGAGCGGCGAACACATCTTTCGCCAGCGCGACGCGCCCCTGTACCGCATGCGGCAGGGTGTTGCGCAGCTTGCGATGCAGCTCGTCATCCGGCCACAGCGCCTGGCTGCCGACGCTGGTCACCGCCGCCAGCTGCACCAGCGCATCCTGCTCGTTATCGGCCAGACAGAGCACGCGCTCACGCGGCAGCAGCGAGAAGGTGTTACGCTCACCGGTCGGACCGGTCAGCAGACGTACGGTGCCTGCCTGCGCCAGGCCGGCATAGCGCTGGCAGAGCGCCGCCAGTTCCGGCTTATCCTGCTGCGCCCAGGCGGTAAGCGCCTTATGCGGCTCCAGCAGCGCCTCGCGCAGCGTGCCGTCAACCGGACAGTCAGCATCCTGACGGTTGAAGGTGGTGGTCAACGCCTCTTCCGGACGGCTGGCCAGCAGGCGGTAGAGATAGAGCGGGCCGCCCGCTTTCGGACCCGTGCCAGAAAGACCTTCGCCGCCGAACGGCTGCACGCCGACCACCGCGCCCACCATATTGCGGTTAACGTAGAGGTTGCCGACTTTAGCGTTCGCCGTTACCTGCGCAATGGTCTCGTCGATACGGGTGTGCACGCCCAGCGTCAGGCCATAGCCGCCTGCGTTGATCTGCTCAATCAGCTGCGGCAGGGCATGACGCGCGAAGCGCACCACGTGCAGCACCGGACCGAAAATCTCTTTATCGAGATCGCTGACCTGATTTAGCTCGATCAGCGTCGGCTTGATAAAGGTGCCGCTCTGCCACTCTGCGCTGTCCTGCGGATTTTCCTGCACCGCCTGATACACGGTATTGCCTTTATTACGCATCGCCTGAATATGGCGCTCGATATTGGCTTTCGCCTCGGCGTCAATCACCGGGCCAATATCGGTAGAGAGACGCTCCGGGTTGCCCATGCGGCATTCGGCCATCGCGCCGCGCAGCATCTTCAGCGTATGGTCCGCTACGTCTTCCTGAATACAGAGCAGGCGCAGCGCCGAGCAGCGCTGGCCAGCGCTGTCGAAGGCGGAGGCGAGAATATCGACCACAACCTGCTCGGTCAGCGCCGACGAGTCGACGATCATTGCATTCAGGCCGCCGGTTTCCGCGATCAGCGGCGTCGGACGGCCCTGGGGATCGAGGCGGCCGGCCAGGTTACGCTGCAACAGCGTGGCGACGGCGGTAGAGCCGGTAAACATGACGCCGCGCACGCGCGGATCGCGGGTAAGCTGCGCGCCAACGGTTTCGCCATTGCCAGGCAGCAGTTGCAGCACGCCCGACGGCACGCCGGCATCCAGCAGAATTTGTACCGCCTGCGCGGCGATCAGCGGAGTCTGTTCCGCCGGTTTAGCCAGTACGCTGTTGCCTGCCGCCAGCGCGGCGGCAATCTGACCTGTGAAGATCGCCAGCGGAAAGTTCCACGGGCTGATGCACACCACCGGACCGAGCGGACGATGGGTTTCGTTATCGAAGTCATCGCGCACCATGCCCGCGTAGTAGCGCAGGAAATCCACCGCTTCACGCACTTCGGCGATGGCGTTGTTGTAGGTTTTGCCCGCTTCGCGCACCAGAATCCCGATCAGCTGCTGCATACCGTCTTCCATATGCTGCGCGGCGCGATCGAGGATAGCCGCGCGCTCGTCCGGCGGCGTGGCAAACCAGATCGGACCGGCGCTGACGGCGGCATCCAGCGCCAGCGACACTTCCGCTTCGCTGGCTTCGCGCACCTGACCGACAACGTCGCCTGGGGCGGCCGGGTTGAGCACCGGGCGGGTTTCGCCTTCGCCCAGTTCGCCCTCAATGATCGGCTGCGCCAGCCACGGCTGCGCTGCGCTGCTGAGCAGGGCGCTGGAGAGCGACGCCAGGCGATGCTCGTTGGCCATATCGATACCGGCGGAGTTGCTGCGTCCCGCGCCATAGAGATCGCGCGGCAGCGGAATTTTGGGATGCGGCAGACCGATAGCGCCTTCGCTCGCGCCCAGTTTCTCTACGGCTGTCACCGGGTCCGCCACCAGCTCATCAATCGGCAGCGAGGTATCGGCGATGCGGTTAACAAAAGAGGTGTTGGCGCCGTTTTCCAGCAGGCGACGCACCAGATAGGCCAGCAGGGTTTCATGGGTGCCGACCGGCGCATAGATACGGCACGGACGGTTTAGCTTGCCGTCAGCCACTTTGCCTACCACCTGTTCATACAGCGGTTCGCCCATGCCGTGCAGGCACTGGAACTCGTACTGTCCCGGATAGTAGTTATTGCCTGCCAGCTGATAGATCGCCGCCAGCGTATGGGCGTTGTGCGTTGCGAACTGCGGATAGATCAGGTTTGGCACCGCCAGCAGCTTGCGCGCGCAGGCGAGATAGGAGATGTCGGTGTAAACCTTACGGGTATAGACCGGATAGCCTTCCAGTCCCTCAACCTGGGCGCGCTTGATTTCGCTGTCCCAGTAGGCGCCTTTCACCAGGCGGATCATCAGGCGACGGCGGCTGCGCTGGGCCAGGTCGATCAAGGAATCAATCACAAAGGGGCAGCGCTTCATATAGGCCTGAATAACGAAGCCGATGCCGTTCCAGCCTTCCAGTTCTGGCTCGAAGCAGAGTTTTTCCAGCAGGTCGAGCGACAGCTCCAGCCGGTCGGCCTCTTCGGCGTCGATATTAATGCCGATGTCGTATGAACGCGCCAGCAGCGTCAGGGATTTCAGAATCGGGTAAAGCTCTTCCATCACGCGATCGTACTGGGCGCGGCTGTAGCGCGGATGCAGCGCAGAGAGCTTAATGGAGATGCCTGGTCCTTCATAAATGCCGCGGCCGTTCGAGGCCTTGCCGATGGCGTGGATCGCCTGCTGATAGGAGACCAGATAGGCTCTGGCGTCGCTGGCGGTCAACGCCGCTTCGCCCAGCATATCGTAGGAGTAGCGAAAGCCTTTCTCTTCCAGCTTGCGCGCGTTCGCCAGCGCCTCGGCGATAGTTTCGCCGGTGACGAACTGCTCGCCCATCAGACGCATAGCCATATCGACGCCTTTACGGATCAGCGGCTCGCCGCTCTTGCCGATAATGCGGTTCAGCGAACGCGACAGGTTGGCTTCGTTGTGGGTCGAGACCAGACGCCCGGTAAACAGCAGTCCCCAGGTCGCGGCGTTAACAAACAGGGAAGGGCTGCGGCCCAGATGCGACTGCCAGTTGCCGTTGCTGATTTTGTCGCGGATAAGCGCGTCGCGTGTCGGCTTATCAGGAATACGCAGCAGCGCTTCGGCCAGACACATCAGCGCAACGCCTTCCTGCGAAGAGAGCGAGAACTCCTGGAGCAGGCTTTGCACCATTCCGGCGCGTCCGGTTGCCCCTTTCTGGTGCCGCAGCTTGTCGGCCAGCTGCCAGGCGAGCTGGTGCGTTTTCTCCGCCAGCGGAGCAGGCAGTCGCGCCTGCTCCAGCAGCATCGGCACGGCGTCCGTCTCCGGACGACGCCAGGCGGCTGTAATCGCCGCGCGCGTTACCGACTGCGGCAGAATATGCTCGGCAAAGTCGAGAAAGGGCTGATGGGGCTCTTCCGGCGTCAGCTCGTCAGACTCCGCCAGCGCGCCCGCCGCCAGCGGGATCTCCGGCAGCGCATCGCCGCTTTCCAGCTGGCCAAGATAGTTGAAAATAGCCTGCTTAATCAGCCAGTGCGGGGTGCGGTCAATGCGTTGCGCCGCCAGTTTAATGCGTTCGCGGGTGGCTTCATCCAGCTTCACCCCCATGGTAGTCGTGCCCATGACGTCTCTGCTCCTGTGTCGGTATCTTACTGCGTGGGCAGCACTATTACTGATGTTGCAACTTTGTGCAACCGTGTTAAGTGTGACCCGTGTTGCAGCCTTTTTAATGATTAATTTGTTAACGATAAAAAAGACGGCATGGAACTTGCTGCAAGAATCTCGCCAGAATGTCATAGCGCTAACTTGCTGCATTCAGGAGGGTTTGCGGAGGTGCAACTTGTGAACTGTGAGCGAGTGCAACCTGTTGACAAAATTTAGCCATTAACAGGTGAAATCGCTGTGATGCTTGTGTTAAATCCATTGTGCGCGCCGCACCTTTCCGGCAGGATACCGCGCCTCAGGAAATGTCGAGCGCCTGAATATGAAAAAAAACTGTTGCTTTACCCCGTTCCGGTAAGGCAGCAGGGTACGGTTTCTCTTGGGAAATCAATTATAAAGTGGAGAGACGAATGAGTGTAAGCACACCAATGCTGGTGACGTTTGTAATTTATATCCTTGGGATGGTGCTAATAGGGTTTGTGGCTTACCGTTCTACGAAGAATTTCGATGATTATATTCTGGGTGGACGTAGTCTCGGCAGTGTAGTCACCGCGCTTTCAGCGGGCGCGTCAGATATGAGCGGCTGGCTGCTGATGGGCCTGCCCGGCGCGATTTTCCTCTCTGGTATTTCTGAAAGCTGGATCGCCATTGGCCTGACCATTGGCGCCTGGCTGAACTGGAAGATTGTGGCGGGACGTCTGCGCGTACAGACCGAGCATCATGATAATGCCTTAACCCTGCCGGACTTCTTTACCAGCCGCTTCGAAGACAAAAGTAAAATTCTGCGCGTGATCTCCGCGCTGGTTATCCTGATCTTCTTCACCATCTACTGCGCGTCGGGCGTAGTGGCGGGCGCGCGACTGTTCGAAAGCACCTTTGGCATGAGCTACGAAACGGCGCTGTGGGCCGGGGCGGCGGCCACCATTCTCTATACGCTGGTAGGCGGTTTCCTGGCGGTGAGCTGGACCGATACCGTGCAGGCCAGCCTGATGATTTTTGCCCTGATCCTGACGCCGGTGATCGTGATTGTCGCGGTCGGCGGGCTGAATGACTCGCTGGCGGTCATCGAAGCGAAAAGTCTTGAGAACCTCAATATGCTGAAGGGGCTGAACTTCGTCGCGGTGATTTCGCTGCTTGGCTGGGGGCTGGGCTATTTTGGTCAGCCGCATATTCTGGCGCGCTTTATGGCCGCCGATTCTCACCGCTCAATCCGTACCGCGCGCCGTATCGGCATGGCGTGGATGGTGTTGTGTCTGGCGGGCGCGGTCGCAGTCGGCTTCTTTGGCATCGCCTACTTCCAGAATCACCCGGAACAGGCGGCTGGGGTCAGCGGTAACGGCGAGCGCGTGTTTATCGAGCTGGCGCGTATTCTGTTTAACCCCTGGATCGCCGGGATTCTGCTGTCGGCTATCCTGGCGGCAGTGATGTCAACGCTGAGCTGTCAGCTACTGGTCTGCTCCAGCGCACTCACTGAGGATCTCTATAAGGGCTTCCTGCGCAAAAACGCCAGCCAGACTGAGCTGGTCTGGTTTGGTCGCGCTATGGTGCTGCTGGTGGCGCTGGTTTCTATTGCGCTGGCCTCGAATCCGGATAACCGCGTGCTGGGACTGGTGAGCTACGCCTGGGCCGGTTTTGGCGCCGCTTTCGGACCAGTGGTGCTGTTTGGTGTCTGCTGGAAGCGTATGACGCGCAACGGCGCGCTGGCGGGCATGATTATCGGCGCGGCCACCGTGCTTATCTGGAAGCAGTATGGCTGGCTGGATCTCTATGAAATCATCCCTGGCTTCGCTTTCGCCAGCATCGCGATTATCGTGTTCAGTCTGCTTGGCCGTGAGCCGTCTGCCGCAGCGCAGCAGCGCTTTGACGCCGCTGAAGCGGAATATTTAACAAAATAAACGCGTTAAGCTATCAGGCCCGCTTTTATCCTCGAAAGCGGGCTTTTTTTATGCCGAAATTGACGTGAAATAATTTCCACAGATTACTTGTTTTTTAACTGGCGATAATGATAATCGGTATCGTTCGTATTTTACTTAACTTTACCCGTGATTGACGCTGCTTAACATTCAAGAGGTCGGCGATGTTTGTTCCCTTTCTTATTATGCTGCGCGAAGGTCTTGAAGCAGCGCTCATCGTCAGTCTTATCGCCAGTTACCTGAAGCGCACCGGACGAACGCAGTGGTTTCCTGCGCTGTGGGCGGGGGTTTTTATCGCCGCCGCGCTCTGCCTTGCCCTCGGCGTTTTTATCAACCAGACCACCGGCGAGTTTCCGCAGAAGCAGCAAGAGCTGTTTGAAGGCATTGTGGCGGTGATCGCCGTGGCGATTCTGACCTCCATGGTGTTCTGGATGCGCAAAGTGGCGCGCAATATTCGCGTGCAGCTGGAGCAGGCCGTCGATCAGGCGCTCAGTCGTTCCGGTCGCGGCGGACTGGCGCTGGTGGTGATGGTCTTCCTTGCCGTGGCGCGTGAAGGGCTGGAGTCGGTGTTCTTTTTGCTGGCCGCCTTTACGCAGGATGTCGGCTATGCGCCGCCCGTCGGCGCCGTGCTGGGACTGGCGACCGCCGTGGCGCTGGGCATGCTGCTTTACTGGGGGGGCGTGCGGCTCAATATGGCGCACTTTTTCCGCTGGACCAGCCTGTTTATTCTTTTTGTCGCCGCCGGACTGGCGGCGGGCGCGATCCGCGCTTTCCATGAAGCCGGACTCTGGAATCATTTTCAGCAGATTGCCTTTGACCTGAGCAATGTGCTCTCTACCCATTCGCTGTTTGGCACGCTGCTGGAGGGCGTACTGGGCTATCAGGAGACGCCAAGCGTCAGCGAAGTCACGGTCTATTGCCTCTATCTTATCCCGGCACTGCTGCTGTTTGTTATGCCTGCGCGCCCGACGCGCCAACTCTCTATGTAACAGGGACACCATTATGACGATTCGCTTTCGCCGCACCACGCTGCTGGCTTCTCTGCTGACGCTGTCGGCAACCGCTGCGGCTGCCGATATTCCGCAGGTCAGCATTAACGTTACGGACAAACAGTGTGAGCCGATGCAGCTGACGGTTAAACCGGGCAAAACGCAGTTCCTGATTAAAAACAGCAGTCAGAAAGCGCTGGAGTGGGAAATTCTCAAGGGCGTGCTGGTGGTGGAAGAGCGCGAGAATATCGCGCCGGGCTTCAGCCAGAAGCTGACCGCGAATCTTGAGGCGGGCGAGTATGAGATGACCTGCGGCCTGCTGAGCAATCCAAAGGGCAAACTCACGGTTGCAGGCGACGGTGCATCAGCCGCTAAAAGCGATAAGCCCGGCATTATGACGCTCGCTGGCCCGATTACGGACTATAAAGCTTACGTTATGCAGGAAGTCGCGCAGCTGGTGGCGGGAACGGAGGCCTTTACCCATGCGGTGAAAGCGGGCGACATTGAAAAAGCCAAGGCGCTCTACGCGCCGACGCGCCAGCACTACGAGCGCATTGAACCTATCGCTGAACTCTTCTCCGACCTCGACGGCAGCATTGATGCGCGTGAGGATGATTACGAGCAGAAGGCGGAAGATCCCAAATTCACCGGTTTCCATCGCCTTGAGAAAGCCCTGTTCGGCGACAACAACACCAAAGGCATGGAAGGCTACGCAACCCAGCTCAACCGCGATGTGCAGGAGCTGCAAACGCGTATCAGCGAACTGGCCTTCCCGCCGGTAAAAGTGGTGGGCGGCGCAGCAGGCCTGATTGAAGAGGTGGCTTCCAGCAAAATTTCCGGCGAAGAGGATCGCTACAGCCGTACCGATCTGTGGGACTTCCAGGCGAACATCGACGGCGCGCAGAAGATTGTAGAGCTGCTGCGCCCTCAGCTTCAGCAGGCAAACCCGCAGCTGCTGACGAAGATCGATGCCAACTTTAAAAAAGTGGACGCCATTCTTGCTAAATATCGCATCGGGGAGGGATTCGCTTCCTACGAAAAGCTGACCAGCGCGGATCGTAATGCGCTTAAAGGCCCGATTACCGCGCTGGCGGAAGATCTCTCAATGCTGCGCGGCACGTTAGGACTGGATTGATATGAGTAACCCACGGGACGAGGCGCAGCCTGCGCGGCGACGCCTGTTAAAGGGATTAGGTATGCTGGGCGGCGCGGCCGCCCTGAGCGGCGGTTGTCCGTTTCATGCCTCGGCTGACAGTTTCGCGCCCGGAACGGTGGCGCCCGATGCGCGTCAGCAGGTGCAACCTTTTTACGGTCAGCATCAGGCCGGCATTATCACACCGCAGCAGGCATCGATGATGCTGGTGGCGTTTGATGTGCTGGCCAGCGATAAAGCCGGGCTGGTGCGTCTGTTTCAACTGCTTACCGCGCGCATCGCCTTTCTGACAACAGGCGGACCCGCGCCGTCTGTTGCCAACCCGCAGCTGCCGCCGATGGATTCGGGTATTCTGGGCGCGGATATCGCGCCGGATAATCTCACCATTACCGTGTCGGTGGGCGCAGCGCTGTTTGATGACCGTTTTGGCCTTCAGGCGCTGAAGCCGAAGCGGCTACAGAACATGACGCGTTTTCCCAACGATTCGCTGGATGCGGCGCAGTGTCACGGCGATCTGCTGCTGCAAATCTGCGCCAATACGCAGGATACGGTCATTCACGCGCTGCGCGACATCGTCAAACACACGCCCGATCTGCTTGGCGTACGCTGGCGACGCGAGGGCTTTATCGCCGATCACGCCGCGCGCAGCCGGGGTAAAGAGACGCCGATCAATCTGCTGGGCTTTAAGGACGGCACGGCTAATCCTGATACCCAGAACAAGGCGCTGATGGACAAACTGCTATGGGTTACGGCGGATCAGCAGGAACCAGCGTGGGCGCGCAATGGCTGCTATCAGGCGGCACGGATTATTCGTTTTCGCGTTGAGATGTGGGACCGCACGCCTCTCAAGGAGCAGCAAACCATTTTTGGGCGTGACAAGCTGAGCGGCGCGCCGCTTGGTATGCGGCACGAGCACGATGAGCCGGACTACAGCAGCGATCCCAACGGCGAGGTGATCGCCCTTGATGCGCACATTCGCCTCGCCAATCCGCGCACACGCGAGACAGAGAGCAGCCTGATGCTGCGCCGTGGCTACAGCTATTCGGCGGGGGTAACCGCATCGGGGCAGCTGGATATGGGGCTGCTGTTTGTGTGTTATCAGCACGATCTGGAAAAGGGCTTTATCACCGTACAGAAACGGCTCAACGGCGAAGCGCTGGAGGAGTATGTCCGCCCGATTGGCGGCGGCTACTTCTTTGTTTTACCGGGCGTTCCTGACGCCAGCCACTATCTGGGTCAGCCGCTGCTGGAAGCCTGATTTGATTCACGCCGCCGCAATGGCGGCGTAATTTTGTCCCCATTAAAAAATATTTTTTCCGCGGGGGGAACAATGCAATCCGTTGATCGCCATAATAAATCTCTTTGCGGTTGACGGCCTGCGCTGCGTCATTGTCTGTTTCCTCGACGAAGCGTAAAATTATTGTTGCCAAATCTGTTAAAATTAGTGCAGTTTAATGGATAAGCGTGTTGGTTAGCAGACTGGAGTCGCGCATGGGAACGTCCTGTACAGGACAAAAAGTTTCACTTCAAGTTTCGCACTCGTCGGCGAGGGGTAAGATACCCTCGGCAGCTTCCTCTTCTTTCGTAAATAGTTTTCTTTCCTCCATTTTACCGGTGTGCGGTTGCGCCTCGGTGCGGCAGCACATCTTTATCAACGGCACGTCATGGCTCAAAAGGAAGCCAATCAAACCTCTAAAGCGTTCAGTTAATCGTGGCGGGCATCGGCCCAACGCGGGAAATGAAACCAACTGTAAGGTGCGACTATGGGAAGACAGAAAGCAGTGATCAAAGCGCGTCGTGAAGCCAGAAGGGTGCTTCGTAATGACTCTCGTAGTCATCGTCAGCGTGAAGAAGAATCGGTCACTTCGCTGGTGCAGATGGGTGGGCTGGATGCAATCGGGATGGCGCGTGATATTCGCGACCGTTCGCCGATCGCCGCCAGAAATGACGCTCAGGCGCACTATCTCCAGGCCATAGAAACGAAACAGCTGATCTTTGCAACCGGTGAGGCCGGATGTGGTAAAACCTGGATCAGCGCCGCGAAAGCGGCAGAGGCCCTGATACATAAGGACATCGACAGGATTATCGTCACACGACCGGTGTTACAGGCCGATGAAGATCTGGGGTTCCTGCCTGGGGACATCTCAGAAAAATTCGCCCCGTATTTCCGGCCGGTCTACGACGTTCTGGTTAAACGTCTTGGCGCTTCCTTTATGCAGTACTGTCTGCGACCCGAAATCGGCAAGGTCGAAATTGCGCCTTTCGCCTATATGCGCGGTCGTACCTTCGAAAATGCGGTGGTGATCCTCGACGAGGCACAAAACGTGACCGCGGCTCAGATGAAAATGTTTTTGACGCGCCTTGGCGAAAACGTCACGGTGATTGTTAACGGTGATATTACCCAGTGCGACTTGCCCGCTGGGGTGCCTTCCGGTCTTGCGGACGCGCTGGCGCGATTCGAAGAGGACGAGATGGTCGGCATTGTACGCTTCGGCAAAGATGACTGTGTGCGCTCGGCGCTTTGTCAGCGCACCCTGCATGCGTATGGATGATTGAGTAGGTCTGTGTAGCAAGCAAAACCCGGCGCAAGCCGGGTTTTTTTATGGCGGAGTGAGAGGCGGAGTCATTGACATAATAGCGGCGAGGGGGCAGTGTTCTCTTACTCAGGCGAGAGCTAAAATCCACGTAAATAAATTGTTAACTTTAAAAAAATCCAAAATTTCTTTATTTTTATGTGATTGATGTCGCGATATTTTGTCATTTTTTGCCAGATGAATGGAAATAATTGTTATTTTTTGAGGTTGTCAGGAAATAGCACAGGTAATTATTATTTTTTTTCAAATAGATATTTGGCTATTTTGAATTAATTATTTTTTTTTGAACGCTAGACACGATGGTGATATAAAAAAGGCAGCGCTGCCGGTTTTGATTTCAACAAAGCACATTCAGGAGATTCAAATAGGGGAATTTTGAGTAGAGCGCAATTAAATATGGTTGCGGGCGCAAATGCTAACAGTGCTTATGAATCCTTCAATAGCCATACGTTCAATACAGGACATCCCACGTATGGTGGTCAAGGTGGCGGTTTTGTTGGCACTCAGTCCAATGGGTTAGATCTTCTTTCCATATTGAGAGATAATTCTTGTGCCGTTAGTATTGTTGCCGGCGCTTTAGCTGGAGCCCCTTCATTACCTAACGCAATTAAGGGCGCTGTCTTAGGGGCTTTCACCGGGCAATGTTTTTCTGGGGGTAATGGCAATGGCGGCGGTTCGGGGAGTAATCATGTCGGAATCGGAACGTGCACATGGTAGAGCAAAAAGGGTTAAGGGAGCCTGTATTATACCGGGCATATTTCTGGCAGGTATGGCGTTAACCTCTGTTAATTTGTTCCCTAATGGATGGATGGCATTTATACCATACGAGATTGCTCGATTTATGGTGATTCTTTTTTGTTTTTATGGTGGAATTTCCATTCTTAAAGATCTGATCCTTTTCTTGATGAAGAATTCAGATTAAAGGCTTTCTTTTAATAAAAGCTCGCTTCGGCGAGCTTTTCTTTTGTTGTGCAACCAGTTAACCCTGCGGGCAGCGTCGCAGGCTCCGCTGTCCAGCAGGCTGCGCCTGCTGTCGAACCCCAGCGGGGGTTCTCATACCCCCCTCATCGGAGAATATGAACGAAAAAAGCCTGAACTTTCGTTCAGGCTCTTCTCTGAAATGATGGCGGTGAGGGGGATTGACTCGCTGCGCTCGCCCTGCGGGCAGCGTCGCAGGCTCCGCTGTCCAGCAGGCTGCGCCTGCTGTCGAACCCGGCGGGGGTTCTCATACCCCCCTCATCGGAGAATATGAAAAAAAATGCCTGAACGTAAGTTCAGGCATTTTTCTGGAATCTATGGCGGTGAGGGGGGGACTGACTCGCTGCGCTCGCCCTGCGGGCAGCGTCGCAGGCTCCGCTGTCCAGCAGGCTGCGCCTGCTGTCGAACCCGGCGGGGGTTCTCATACCCCCCCTCATCGGAGAATATGAACGAAAAAAGCCTGAACTTTCGTTCAGGCTCTTCTCTGAAATGATGGCGGTGAGGGGGGGATTCGAACCCCCGATACGTTGCCGTATACACACTTTCCAGGCGTGCTCCTTCAGCCACTCGGACACCTCACCACATTTTGTTCGCTGACCTTGCTGGGTCAACGGGGCGCTACTATAGGGAGTCGCCCTGAAAGGGTCAAGCACTATTTTTCTCTTTTCTTCTATCCGCTTAAGCTCTGTTCGAATCGTTTTATCTCTGCGCATTTCGCTTCGATTGTCATTAAAACGAAATCCGCCAGCCACAAAAATGTCACCAAAGCATCACAGACTTAACGCCTGAAACTTCTGGTAAATTTTGCTAATAAGGGAACACAAGATGAAACCGATGCGCTTTTTTACTTTTTCGCTGCTGGCCTCGCTGATAAGCCTTTCCGTTAGCGCGGAAACGGCCAGCACAGCCGCTGATGGCGCGTACACGCGCGCCGCTACCGGTGATATTACCCAGCACGGCGGCGCGCGTCGCCTGACCGGCGATCAAACAGAGGCGCTGAAGGCGTCGCTGCGCAACACCACGGCGAAAAATGTCATTCTGCTGATTGGCGACGGCATGGGCGATTCAGAGATCACCGCCGCGCGTAACCTGGCGGAGGGCGCGGGCGGCTTCTTTAAAGGCATTGACGCGCTGCCGCTGACGGGGCAGTACACCCACTACTCCCTGGACAAGAAAACCCATAAGCCTGACTACGTAACGGATTCTGCCGCTTCCGCGACCGCCTGGGCCACCGGCACCAAAACCTATAACGGCGCTATCGGCGTCGATGTTAACGGCAAGGATCAGCAAACCCTGCTGGAGATCGCCAAAGCGGCAGGTAAAGCGACCGGCAACGTCTCAACAGCTGAAATACAGGATGCCACGCCCGCTGCGCTGATGGCGCATGTCACCAGCCGCAAATGCTACGGCCCGGAGAAAACCAGCGAACTGTGCGCCAGCAATGCGCTGGAGCAGGGCGGTCGGGGATCGATCAGCGAACAAATCCTGCAAACCCGCGCTGACGTCGTGCTGGGCGGCGGAGCCAAATCTTTTAATGAAGTGGCGAAAGCGGGCGAATACCAGGGCAAAACCCTGCGCGAGCAGGCAGAGGCGCGGGGCTACCGGCTGGTCAGCGACTGGCAGGAGCTGAATGCGGTTAGCGCCGCGAACGATCGGCAACCGCTGCTCGGTCTCTTTGCGGAGGGAAATATGCCCGTGCGCTGGAAAGGGCCGAAGGCAAGCTATCACGGCAACATCGATCGGCCCGCGGTGACCTGCGAGATAAATAAAGATCGCCCGGTCGCCACGCCAACGCTGGCGCAGATGACGGCCAAAGCGATAGACCTGCTGAAAACCAACCAGAACGGCTTCTTCTTACAGGTTGAAGGCGCTTCTATTGATAAAGAAGATCACGCAGCGAACCCGTGCGGTCAGACTGGCGAAACGGTGGATCTCGACGAAGCCGTTCAGCAGGCGCTGGCTTTTGCCCGTGAAGAGGGCAACACGCTGGTGGTGGTGACAGCGGATCACGCCCACAGCAGCCAGATCATTGCTAACGGCACGGCAGCGCCAGGCCTGACGCAGGCGTTAAACACCAAAGACAACGCGATCATGACCCTCAGCTACGGCAACTCGGATACCGATTCACAGGGCCATACCGGAACGCAGCTGCGCATTGCGGCCTATGGTCCTTATGCCGCGAATGTCGTAGGGTTAACCGATCAGACCGATCTCTTCTTTACGCTGCGTAGTGCGATGGGGCTGAAGTAACGGAGAAAACGTCTCCCGACGGGCGGGAGACGTTTCAGGCGACAGGCAGATTAAACACGATTCTCGCGCAGCTGGGCCATAAAGCTCTGCACCCATTCCATGCGTAGCTTGCGCTCCGTCAGATCGCGCGTGAAGCGCAGCCGTGTCGGACCGTCCAGCTTCCACTGCTGGGGATCTTTCTGCAACAGACTAATCAGCCAGGCGGGATCGACGCTGTTTTGCGGCGCAAATTCAAAGAAGCCGCCTTTATCGCTGGCTTCAATCTTGCGGATACCAAAACTGCGCGCCACCAGGCGTAGCGCCGCGACATCCAGCAGATTGCGCGCCGCGTCCGGCAGCATGCCGAAGCGATCGATCATCTCGACCTTCAGCTCCTGCAACTCCTCTTCACCCTCAGCGCTGGCGATACGCTTATAGAGCGACAGGCGCGTATTGACGTCAGGAATAAAGTCTTCCGGCAGCAGGGCGGGCATGCGCAGTTCGATCTCGGTCTGGTTGCTGGTGAGATCTTCCAGCGACGGCTCGCGACCGGCCTTCAGCGCATCCACCGCGTTCTCCAGCAGCTCCATGTAGAGCGAGAAGCCCAGCGTCTCCATCTGGCCGCTCTGCTCTTCGCCCAGCAGCTCGCCCGCGCCGCGGATCTCCAGGTCATGGGTCGCCAGCGCAAAGCCCGCGCCGAGATCCTCCAGCGAGGCGATCGCCTCCAGACGCTTCTGCGCATCGGTCGTCATCGCCTTCGGATGCGGCGTCAGCAGCCAGGCGTAGGCCTGGTGATGCGACCGGCCTACGCGTCCGCGCAGCTGGTGCAGCTGAGCCAGACCGAAATGGTCGGCGCGCTCGATAATAATCGTATTGGCGGTAGGAATATCGATGCCGGTCTCAATGATGGTGGTGCACACCAGCACATTGAAGCGCTGGTGGTGGAAGTCATTCATCACCCGCTCAAGGTCGCGCTCGCGCATCTGGCCGTGCCCGATGGCGATACGCGCTTCCGGCACCAGCTCCGCCAGCCGCTGCGCCGCCTTTTCGATGTTCTCGACGTCGTTGTAGAGGTAGTAAACCTGGCCGCCGCGCAGCACTTCACGCAGAATGGCCTCGCGCACCACCAGGTTGTCATACTCGCGCACAAAGGTTTTCACCGCCAGACGACGCGCAGGCGGCGTGGCAATGATCGACAGATCGCGCATGCCGCTCATGGCCATATTCAGGGTGCGCGGGATCGGCGTTGCGGTCAGCGTCAGAATATCCACGTCCGCACGCATCGCCTTGATCCGCTCTTTGTGGCGCACGCCGAAACGGTGTTCCTCATCGACGATCAGCAGCCCTAAATCGTGCCACTTCAGATCGCTCATCAGCAGCTTGTGGGTGCCGATAAGAATATCAACCTTGCCTTCGCTCGCCTCCTGCAGCACCTGCGCCTGTTCTTTCGCGCTGCGGAAGCGCGACAGCATCTCAATGCGCACCGGCCAGTTGGCAAAGCGATCGCGGAAGTTGTCGTAGTGCTGCTGCGCCAGCAGCGTGGTCGGCACCAGCACCGCAACCTGTTTGTGGTTTTCGACCGCGAGGAAGGCGGCGCGCATCGCCACTTCGGTTTTACCAAAGCCGACGTCGCCGCACACCAGACGATCCATCGCCAGCGGCTGGCACATATCGCTCAGCACCGCGTTGATGGCCTGGGCCTGATCGGGCGTGGTTTCAAACGGGAAGCTTTCGCAGAACAGCTGGTACTGCTCGCGATCGTGTTTAAACGCGTAGCCGGCTTTAGCCGCGCGCTGAGCGTAAATATCCAGCAGCTCGGCGGCGACGTCGCGCACTTTTTCCGCCGCTTTCTGGCGCGCGCGCGACCAGGCGTCGCTGCCCAGTTTGTGCAGCGGCGCATTTTCATCTGCGCCACCGGCATAGCGGCTAATCAGATGCAGCGAGGAAACCGGCACATAGAGTTTGGCGTCGTTGGCATAGGAGAGCATCAGGTACTCCGCCATGATGCCGCCGGCTTCCAGCGTGGTCAGGCCGATATAGCGGCCCACGCCGTGTTCCAGATGAACCACCGGCTGACCGGGCGTCAGCTCCGCCAGGTTGCGGATCAAAATATCAGGATTGATAGTGCGGCGCGTATCCTGACGGCGACGGCTGACGCGCTCGCCCAGCAGATCGCTTTCGCAAATCAGGGCGCGTTCGCGCAGGGTGTCGACAAAGCCGCGTTCGCTGGCGCCGATCATCAGCGTAAAGCGTTCTTCAGCCTGATCGAATCGTTGCACCGTCTGCGGACGCAGTTTGATGCGCGCCAGCAACTCCTGCAAGCTTTCGCGACGGCCTTCGCTCTCTACTGAGAAGGTAACCTGACCGCTAAACGCGTCCAGAAACTGGCGCAGCGGATCCAGCGGTGCTTTGGCCTGCGCCTGCACGGCAATATCGGGCAGCGGCTGATAGCCAAGATTGGTATTGGCCGCTTTTTCCGGCAGCACCTCGTTGGTCATCTGCACGCGCGGCCAGTGGTTTAGCTCGCTCAGCAGCGCGTCCGGACGCAGCCAAAGGGTGGCGGGCGTCAGCAGCGGACGCATCGGATCGACGCGGCGGTTTTCATAGCGCGCCTCCACATCCTGCCAGAAACGATCCGCGCTGCCGCTCAGGTCGCCACAGTTAACAATCAGCGTGTTGTCGGGCAGATAGCTGAACAGCGTCGGCAGTTCCTGTTCGAAAAACAGCGGCTGCCAGTACTCAATCCCGGCAGGCAGGGTGCCTTTGCTGACCTGCTGGTAGATATGCTCCGGCTCGCGGCGCACATCGAACAGTTCGCGCCAGCGGGTGCGGAACAGCTCAATCGCCGCCTTATCGGTGGGAAATTCATGCGCAGGCAGTAAGTTGATCGCCGGGACCGCCTCCAGCGTGCGCTGACTGTCGACGTCAAACAGACGCAGGCTGTCGATTTCGTCATCGAAAAAGTCGATGCGATAGGGCTGCTCGCTGCCCATCGGGAAGAGGTCGAGCAGGGCGCCGCGCGTGGCGTACTCGCCATGCTCCATCACCTGGTCGACGTGACGATAGCCCGCCTGCTCCAGCTGATCGCGCAGGCGGTCGCGCGACAGGTTTTGTCCCTGCTTCATCACCAGCGCATGGCCGTGCAGATAAGCATGGGGACAGACGCGCTGCATCAGGGTGTTCACCGGCATAATCAGCATGCCGCGCGTCATGGTCGGCAGCTGATAAAGGGTTGAAAGGCGCGCCGAAATAATATCCTGATGCGGCGAAAAGCTGTCGTAAGGCAGCGTTTCCCAGTCGGCGAGATGACTGACGGGCAGATCGGTAAACTGGCGGATTTCATCCAGCAAACGCAGCGCGGTTTGCATATCGGGAGTGATCATTAGCACCGGACCAGCGTGGCGCTCGGTAATGCTGGCGCACTCTACCGCGTGTGCGGCACCGATCAGCTGGCCGAGCTGGCGACGATCGCCGGGGTTAACGGGCAGGGCATAGCGGGTCTGTTCGGACATGGGATCTTGTGGTTCTCTCCATTTTTTCCAGGGCGTCATGATTCCACATAACGTCCTGGCGATCACCTGCTGCGACGGTTTTTCCTTTGCGCGGTGGCCGAGTTATTTAACGGACGGTTGGGTGTAGTGCATACGCGGACGATCGATATTCGCCCAGCTTAAATCTGTTTCCAGATGGTAGCTGTGGTTGCCATCGTCCCACTTAACGTAGTAACCGGTCGGCGAGTCTCCCTGTTCAAAAACGTTAACAATCTCGCCTTTAATCTCTCCCGATTTATGCTTCACAATACTGCCTTTGGGATATTTGAACATGGTGTAGACTCCAGCGCCTGATGAACCTGGTCGTGACTCCGTTCTTAAGTGTAGTCTATGCCCCGGATCGATGAGCAACGCCGTAGTCGTCCCTTTTTACAAAAATCGGCCATACTTTGCCGCGTACTCAGAGGGTTAGAGGTTTCATAAACCGAACGCCTCCTTTATCATCACTGGTCTACTTTAAGGCAACTGCCAAGACGGAATACATGTATCAACCTGTCGCGCTATTTATCGGCCTGCGCTATATGCGCGGGCGAGCATCGGATCGCTTTGGTCGCTTCGTTTCCTGGCTCTCCACTATCGGCATCACGCTCGGCGTGCTCGCTCTTGTCACTGTGCTGTCCGTGATGAACGGTTTTGAGCGCGAGCTGGAGGGCAATATTCTCGGATTAATGCCGCAGGCGCTGGTCACCAGCGACAAAGGCAGCATTAATCCGCAGCAGCAGCCTGTCAGCAGCCTTCATCTTCAGGGCGTCAGCCGCGTTGAGCCGCTCACCACCTCAGACGTGGTATTGCAAAGCGCGCACAACGTGTCAGTCGGCGTGATGCTGGGCATTCAACCTGACCAGCAGGATCCGCTGACGCCGTTTTTAGTCAATACGCCGCAGAGCCTGCTGCAATCGGGTCAGTACAACGTCATTCTGGGCGAACAGCTGGCCTCGCAGCTTGGCGTTAAGCGCGGCGACGAACTGCGGCTGATGGTGCCGTCGGTCAGTCAGTTTACCCCGATGGGCCGCGTGCCGAGCCAGCGTCTGTTTACCGTCGCGGGCACCTACGCCGCCAACAGCGAAGTGGACGGCTACCAGATTCTGGTTAACCAGCAGGACGCCTCGCGCCTGATGCGCTATCCGGCAGGCAATGTTACCGGCTGGCGGCTGTGGCTGGATAAACCGCTGGATGTCGATACGCTGAGCCAGCAAGCCCTGCCGGGCGGACTGGTATGGAAAGACTGGCGCGAGCGCAAAGGCGACCTGTTCCAGGCGGTGCGCATGGAGAAAAATATGATGGGGCTGCTGCTCAGCCTGATCGTTGCCGTTGCCGCCTTCAATATCATTACTTCGCTTGGCCTGCTGATCATGGAGAAGCAGGGCGAGGTGGCGATCCTGCAAACCCAGGGATTGACCCGTCGTCAGATTGTGGCGGTATTTATGGTGCAGGGCGCCAGCGCCGGTATTATCGGCGCGCTGCTGGGGACGCTGCTGGGCGTGCTGCTCGCCAGCCAGCTCAATAATCTGATGCCGGTTATCGGCCTGTTTCTTGATGGCGCGGCGCTGCCGGTCGACATTAATGTCTGGCAGGTGGTGACTATTGCCGTAACGGCAATGGTCGTTGCGCTGCTGTCGACGCTTTATCCTTCCTGGCGCGCCGCCGCCGTTCAACCCGCTGAGGCTTTACGTTATGAGTAACACCCCTTTGTTGCAGTGCCGCGAGCTGTGCAAACGCTATCAGGAAGGCAGCGTGCAGACTGACGTGCTGCGCAACGTCACCTTTAGCCTGCAACCCGGCGAGCTGATGGCGATTGTCGGCAGTTCCGGCTCAGGTAAGAGTACGCTGCTGCATCTGCTGGGCGGTCTGGACGCGCCGACCTCCGGCGATGTGGTGTTTGACGGACAGTCGCTGAACGCCATGTCCTCCTCGGCTAAAGCCGCGCTGCGTAACCGCGAGCTGGGCTTTATCTATCAGTTTCACCACCTGCTGCCCGACTTTAACGCGCTGGAAAACGTGGCGATGCCGCTGCTGATTGGCAAAACCGGCAAGGGCGAGGCGCAGCAGCGCGCGCGCGAAATGCTGGCTGCGGTTGGACTGGAAAAACGCGCCCATCATCGTCCTTCAGAGCTGTCGGGCGGCGAGCGCCAGCGCGTCTCCATCGCGCGCGCGCTGGTGAACCGTCCGCGCCTGGTGATGGCGGATGAGCCAACCGGCAACCTTGACGCGCGTAACGCCGACGCCATTTTTGAGCTGCTGGGCGAGCTGAATGTTCGTCAGGGCACCGCCTTTC
This sequence comes from Candidatus Pantoea deserta, assembly GCF_003813865.1. GTDB lineage: Bacteria > Pseudomonadota > Gammaproteobacteria > Enterobacterales > Enterobacteriaceae > Pantoea > Pantoea deserta. The sequence continues at coordinate 74,974 of NZ_RMVG01000013.1, read as the reverse complement.
TGGTCGTCACGCACGATCTGCACCTGGCGAAACGCCTGTCGCGCCAGATGGAGATGCGCGATGGTCAGTTAAGCGAGCAGGTGACCTTAGCAGGAGCGCTGTAATGGGTTCGTCGTTATCCCTGTTGTTAGGGCTGCGCTTCAGCCGCGGCCGCCGTGGCGGCGGCATGGTATCGCTGATTTCTGTGATCTCGACGCTGGGTATCGCGCTGGGCGTGGCGGTATTAATTATCGGCCTGAGCGCGATGAACGGCTTCGAGCGCGAGCTGAATAACCGCATTCTGGCGGTGGTGCCGCACGGTGAGATCGAGGCGGTCAACCAGCCTTTCCGCAACTGGCAATCGCTGATTGCGCCGGTAGAGCAGGTGCCCGGCATTGCCGCCGCCGCGCCCTATGTGAATTTTACCGGCCTGATCGAGAGCGGCGCGAAGCTGCAAGCGTTGCAGGTAAAAGGCGTCGATCCGGCGCAGGAGCCGCGCCTGAGCGCGCTGCCGCAGTTTGTCGAGGGTGACGCCTGGTCCCGCTTCGCAGCGGGCAAGCAGCAGATTATTTTAGGCGGCGGCATCGCCCGCGCGCTGAACGTAAAGCAGGGCAGCTGGATCACCATCATGATCCCCAACAATGATGGCGGCACTAAGCTGCTACAGCCGAAGCGAGTCCGCCTTCAGGTTAGCGGCATCCTGCAGCTGAGCGGTATGCTGGACCATAGTCTGGCGCTGGTGCCGCTGGCCGACGCGCAAAGCTATCTGGATATGGGTGACAGTGTCACGGGCATCGCGCTCAAGATGAAAGACCCGTTTCAGGCGGTGAAGCTGGTGCGCGACGCGGGCGAAGCCACCCACGCCTATGTCTATATTCGCAGCTGGATCGGCACTTTCGGCTATATGTATCGTGATATTCAGATGATCCGCGCCATTATGTATCTGGCGATGGTGCTGGTGATTGGCGTAGCCTGTTTCAATATCGTCTCGACGCTGGTAATGGCGGTAAAAGAGAAGAGCAGCGACATCGCGGTGCTGCGCACGCTTGGCGCTAAAGACGGGCTAATCCGCGCCATTTTCATCTGGTACGGCTTGCTGGCGGGGCTGCTTGGCAGCGTCAGCGGCGTCGTTATCGGCGTGCTGGTGGCGCTGAATCTGACCTCGCTGGTGCGCGGGTTAGAATCGCTGACCGGCCATCATTTGCTGGCGGGGGATATTTATTTTATCGACTTTCTGCCGTCTGAGCTGCACTGGCTGGATGTCTTCTCGGTGTTGCTGACGGCCATCGTGCTTAGCCTGCTGGCGAGCTGGTATCCGGCGCGACGCGCCAGCCGTATCGATCCGGCCCGCGTGCTGAGCGGTCAGTAAAAAAGGCGGCATCGCGCTGTCACGCGTGGCCGCTACACCTGAGTTTTCTGGCGCGACTGACATCGCCCACAAGGAGTTTTTATGCGCACACCGCGTCGACGCTTGCGGCTCGCCCGCTACAGAAAGACCCGTCGCAAGGTACATCAGCGTTTTCGCCAGCGTATTTTTGAGCGCGATCGTCAGGCGGAACTGGCGGCCCATCCGCAGCCCTTTGTGGTGGTGCTGACCGGCGCGGGGATCTCAGCCGAATCGGGCATCCAGACCTTTCGCGCTGCCGATGGCCTGTGGGAAGAACATCGGGTGGAAGATGTGGCGACGCCGGAAGGCTACCGCCGCGATCCCGAACTGGTGCAGCGTTTTTACAATCAGCGCCGTCGGGCGTTGCAGTCCAGCGACATTCAGCCTAACGCCGCGCACAAAGCGCTGGCCGAGCTGGAACAGGTGCTGGGCGAAAACTTTCTGCTGGTGACGCAGAACATTGATAATCTGCACGAGCGCGCAGGCAATACCCGCGTGCTGCATATGCATGGCGAGCTGCTGAAGGCGCGCTGCACCAGCAGCGGCCAGGTCATCAGCTGGGATAAGGATATCACCACGGACGATCGCTGCACCTGCTGTCAGTTTCCCGCGCCGCTGCGCCCGCACGTGGTGTGGTTCGGCGAGATGCCCATCGGCATGGAAGAGATCTACCACGCGCTGGAAAAGGCGGATCTGTTTATCGCCATCGGCACCTCCGGCCATGTTTATCCGGCCGCAGGATTTGTGCATGAGGCCAAACTTCAGGGCGCGCATACCGTGGAGCTGAATCTGGAGCCGAGCCAGGTGGGCAATGAGTTTGCCGAGCGTCACTACGGTCTGGCGAGCCAGGAAGTACCGCAGTTTGTGGATGGTTTTTTGCGCAGTTTGTATAAGTAGAAAATCAAAAAACTATCGCTGCAGGACAGGGACGTAACGCGGGCGACAAGGCCCGATCGCAAAGACGCAAAAACGGTATCCCTGCCAGCTCGTCCCGCGCGGATACGCACCTCGTCCCTGAGGTGCGCCCGTAAACGGGCCAACGCGCTGCGTTGTCTAAAAACGCCTCGGCGTTTTTGTCTCTGTCGCGGGACGCTTTGCTCCCCGCTCCCTGTCACCCGCGGTTAAACTTTGCTGCGGCTTCTTAGTAGCTAATCCGCCTTTAGCCGTTACGGCTGCTTTTTACCGGCCTGCCTTTAACTTCTGGAACAGCGTCTCATACAGCACGCTGGCGTCGCCGACGTCGTTTTGCCATTCGCCGTTGTTGATCACCTCGGCGGAAGGGTAGAGCGACGGATCGTTCGCCACCGCTTTCGGCAGCAGCGCCCTGGCGGCGAGGTTCGGCGTCGGATAGCCAATGGTTTCCGCGACTTTCGCCGCCACGTCCGGACGCAGCAGGAAGTTAATCAGTTTCAGCGCGCCCGCCTTGTTTTTCGCGTTCGCCGGGATCGCCAGGTTATCCATCCAGAAAATGCCGCCTTCTTTCGGCCACACCACCTCAAGCGGCGTGCCCGCCTGGCGCGCGACGTAAGCGGAACCGTTCCAGATCATACCCAGATTGACTTCGCCTTCCATATAGGGATTGCCGGGGTTATCGGAGTTAAAGGCCAGCACGTTTGGCATCAGCTTTTTCAGCTCTTCAAAGGCGGCATTGATCTCTTTTGGATCGCGCGTGTTGCCGGAAAGTCCTAGCTTGCGCAGCGCCATCTGGAACACTTCACGCGCGTCATCGGTCAGCAGCAGGCTTTGCTTATACTCCGGCTTCCACAGATCGGCCCAGCTCTGCACCGACTTCGCGTCTACCACATCGGTATTGACGCCAATCGCCGTTGCGCCCCAGATATAGGGAATAGAGTAGTCATTGTTCGGATCAAACGGCTTGTTCAGCAGACTGGGATCGAGGTTATGGAAGTTGCTCAGCTGCGTCTTGTCAATTTTTTGCAGCATCCCTTCATTGCGCATTTTGGCGACAAAGTAGGTGGAAGGCACCACCAGATCGTACGCGCCCTCTTTCCAGGTCTTCAGTTTGGCGTACATGCTTTCGTTGGACTCGTAGGTAGAGTAAATCACCTTGATGCCGGTCTCTTTGGTGAATTGCTCCAGCAGCCCCGGCGGCACATATTCCGTCCAGTTGTAGAAGTAGAGCGTATTGCTGCTATCAGCCTGCGCGCTCTGCATGCTCAGCGCCAGCGCCCCAGCCGCCAGCCAGTGAGACCATTTCTTCATCATCAATCCTCTATTTGGTTTTATCACGGAGCAACAGCTGGCTAACGCCGACCAACAGCAGCGACAGCAGCAGTAAAATCGTCGCCAGCGCATTTACCTCCGGCGAGACGCCGACCTTGACCATCGAATAGATCTTCAAAGGCAAAATCTCAAAGGTCGGACCGGTCACGAAAGAAGAGACCACCACGTCATCCATCGACAGGGTAAAGCTCAGCAGCCAGCCCGCCGCCACCGCAGGCATCGCCAGCGGCAGAATAATTTTGCGCAGAATGGTGGTTTCGCTGGCGCCCAGGTCTTTCGCGGCCTCCAGCATGCGCACGTCAAAGCCCTTTAGCCGCGAATAGACGGTGATCGCCACAAAGGGCAGGCAGAACGTAATATGCGAAAAGAGCAGCGACCAGAAGCCGAGCGAAATGCCCAGCAGCATAAACAGCACCAGCAGCGAAATCGCCATGACAATATCCGGCGACATCATTACCACGAACAGCATGCCGCTAACGAAGGGTTTGCCGCGAAAGCGATAGCGGTAGAGGGCGACCGCGGTGAGCGAGCCGATAAGCGTCGCGCAGCTGGCGGAGAGCACGCCCATCATCAGCGAGTGCTGCGCGGCCTGAATCAGGCTGTCGTTGTTCATCAGCAGGCTGTACCACTGCGTGCTGAAACCCTGCCAGTTGATGCCAAAGCGCGACGCGTTAAACGAGTTGACGATCAGGATGACGATAGGGATATAAAACCAGGCGTAGATCACGGCCATAAAGCCGCCGCGTAGCAGGCGCGTCATCATTCCAGCTCCACCTTTTTGTTCAGCAGGCGCGCGGCGCGCCAGTAAAACAGCAGCATCAGGCCCATCAGCAGCGTCATGACAATGCTGGTGGCCGCGCCGAACGGCCAGTCGCGAATCGTCAGGAACTGGCTCTTAATCACGTTGCCGATCAGCAAATTCTTTGCGCCGCCCATCAGATCGGCCACATAGAACAGCCCCATCGCCGGGATAAGCACCAGCAGACAGCCCGCAGCGATGCCGGGCATGGTGAGCGGCAGGATAATGCGAAAGAAGGTCTGCGCTTTACCGGCGCCCAGGTCGCGTGCGGCTTCCAGACAGGCGCGATCCAGCTTTTCCAGGCTGGAGTAGAGCGGCAGCACCATAAAGGGCAGCAGGATATAGATCAGGCCGAGGATCACCGCCTGCGGCGTGTACATAATGCGAAAAGGCGACTCGATGACGCCCAGCCACAATAAAAAGTCATTCAGCCAGCCGCGCGTGCTGAGAAAAATTTTCAGCCCGTAAATGCGGATCAGCGAATTGGTCCAGAAGGGCACAATCAGCAGAAACAGCATCAGCGGGCGCAGGCGCGCCGGCAGTTTTGTCAGGCACCAGGCGAAGGGATAGCCCAGCAGCAAGCAGCTAAGCGTGGCGATAACCGCCATATTCAGCGAGTGCAGCAGCACTTCGCCGTAGAGGGGATCGAGCAGCCGCGTATAGTTACTGAACGTAAATACGCCGCGCACGAAGCGCGCGTCGTCGCGCGTCAGAAAGCTGGTGATAAAAATCATCAGGTTTGGCAGCAGCACAAACAGCGTCAGCCAGCCGACGATTAGCGCCGTGACGCCTTTCTGGAAACGATTACGCATCAGTTTCATACGGCAGCACCACCTCCCAGCTGGGCACCCAGTTCACCGCCATTTTCTGATTAAGCGAGTGATCGAAGTCGGGATCGTCTTCATTAAAGAACTCGCTTACCGTGACCAGCTTGCCGTTTTCCAGCTCCACGGTAGATTCCAGCGTCATGCCCTTATAGTTGCGCTCGCGCACGTAGCCGATTAACCCTTCCACCGCCTGGTCGCTGTGCACTTCGTCAACGCGCAGATCTTCCGGTCGCAGCAGAACGTGCAGGCGATCGCCGACGCTCGCCGGGAAGGAGCAATGAATATCGCATTCCCGACCCTCCACGCGCGCGCGCAGGCGCGGCGCATCGCGGATGTCGAGCACGTCGGCGTCAAAGACGTTTATTTCGCCGATAAAGCGCGCTACAAACAGATTTTTCGGCTCTTCATAGATTTCGCGCGGCGTGCCGTCCTGCTCAATCTTGCCGTCGCGCATGACCACGATGCGATCTGACATGGTCAGCGCCTCTTCCTGATCGTGGGTGACGAAAATAAAGGTAATGCCGAGCTTGCGCTGGAGCGCTTTTAATTCGTTCTGCATCTGTTTGCGCAGCTTGTAATCCAGCGCCGAAAGCGACTCATCGAGCAGCAGCACTTTGGGGCGATTCACCACCGCGCGCGCGATGGCGACGCGCTGCTGTTGACCGCCGGACAGCTGATGCGGACGGCGATCGGCAAAGGTTTCCAGCTGCACCATCGCCAGCGCCTCGCTGACGCGCGCGGCGATCTCGGCATGCGGAGTTTTCTGCATGCGCAGGCCAAAGGCCACGTTTTCAAACACCGACATGTGCGGAAAGAGCGCGTAGCTCTGGAATACGGTATTAACGTGGCGGTGCTCGGCGGGGGTATCGGTGATGTCATTGTCATCCAGCATCACGCGGCCGCTGTCGACCTCTTCCAGCCCGGCGATCAGCCGCAGAATAGTGGTTTTGCCGCAGCCTGACGGACCGAGCAGAGTAATAAATTCTCCGTGTCCGATAGTCAGGTTAAAGTCGCTGATAATGGACTTGCCGTCGAAAGCTTTACTGATGCCAGAAAGCGTAACCAGCGCCTGCTGCGCGCGTGTTTGCGTCATTTTAGTCACTCAGTTGGTAATGAGGTCGAACAGGTTACAGCATAGCCGTTGGTAACGGCCTGCCAGCGAGAGGGCGCGATGATACCTGAAAATCATGGCAATGCCATGTTTTGACGGTGAAAAGAGCGTATAACGCGCGACCCTGCGCATGATACCGCCTGCGATAAATGCGCCTTTTGATGCAGCCCCTGGTTTTTTTCCTTCATCGCTTCTGCAATCGCGCAGCGCAGGTTAACCTGTCAGATAATGATATGACGCAACACGCGTCGGATACGGCTGTTGATAATAACAGTCTGCTTCTTTGAAGGATGGCATATGGACCAGTTACTTGAACGTTTTCTAAGTTATGTGGCGATAGAGACGCAGGCTAAACCGCAGGCGCGTCAGGTGCCGAGCAGTGAAGGGCAGTGGACGCTGGCGCGCAAGTTGCAGGAAGAGCTGATTGCGCTGGGTTTTGTTGACGTATCCCTCAGCGATCACTGCTGTGTAATGGGCACGCTGCCCGCTAATGTCGACTGGCCGACGCCGGTGATCGGCTTTATCTCCCATATGGATACCTCGCCTGACTTTACGGCGAAAAATGTCAATCCGCAGATTATTGAGCACTATCGCGGCGGCGATATTGCGCTGGGCACGGGTGAAGAGGTGCTGTCGCCGGTGATGTTCCCCATCCTGCATAAGCTGACCGGCCATACCCTGATCACGACCGACGGTAAGACGCTGCTCGGCGCTGACGATAAGGCCGGCATTGCTGAAATCATGACGGCGATGGCGCGCCTCGCTAAAGGCGATATTCCGCACGGCGCTATTCGCGTAGCCTTTACCCCGGATGAAGAGATCGGACGCGGCACCTCTCATTTCGATGTGGAAGGGTTTGCCGCCGACTGGGCTTATACCGTGGACGGTAGCGATCTGGGCGAATTTGAGTATGAGAACTTTAACGCTGCGTCAGCGGTGGTGAAGATTGTGGGCAATAATGTGCATCCCGGCTCGGCAAAAGGCGTCATGGTGAACGCGCTGGACGTGGCGACCGCCTTCCATGCGGAAGTTCCGGCGAAAGAGCGCCCGCAGTTTACTGACGGCTACGAAGGCTTTTACCATCTGCACCAGATGAAGGGCACAGTAGAGCACGCCGAGTTGCAGTACATTATTCGCGATTTCGACACGGCATCGTTTGAGCAGCGTAAGCAGGTGCTGACGGCGATCGCGGAGCGTATTAACGCCGGTTTGCATAAAGACTGCTCAGTGACGGTAGAGATCAGCAACAGCTATCGCAATATGCGTGAGAAGGTGGAGCCGCATCCGCATATTATCGAACTGGCGCTACAGGCCATGCGCGACTGCGGCATCGAGCCAAAGGTGAAGCCGATCCGCGGCGGCACGGATGGCTCAGCCCTGTCGTGGAAGGGACTGCCGTGCCCGAACATCTTTACCGGCGGCTATAACTATCACGGCAAACATGAGTTCGCCTCGCTCAATATCATGGCGCAGGCGGTTGATGTGATCGTGCGGCTGGCGGCACTGGCCGCAGAGAAAAAGGCGTAAAACGCGCGCCCGCCTCAGGGTGAGCAGGCGCCTGGGTACAGTGGTCAACGCTCCCGTCAGGGAGCGTTTTATGTTGCTTACTCAGCGTCGCCGAAATACCAGTATCCGGCGTTAACCAGCGCGGCCAGCTGCGCCAGCAGCGACGGATCATCCAGCGCCTCACCGAAATCCTCAAGGCTTAGCTGATGGCGGTGCGCCAGCGCTGTCAACACTGCCGGCTGTGAACACTCGACGCGCTCGCCGTTAACATAGACCGCCTCGCCGATAGTCAGCACGCGCAGGCCGCCCAGACGCGACAGCGTATCGCCCTGTTGCAGCGCATCGTAGATCTCATCAGGCTGATAGGGCGGTTCCGGCGGCGCCACGTCCAGCTCATGACGAGACTGAGAAATAAATTCGCCGAACCAGTTAGCGAAATGCTCTGGCTGATCGATAACGTCCTGCATGACCTTGCGAATGCCTTCCAGCTCCTCCGGCAGGATTTGCGACGGGCAGTCGCGCGCGGGCACGTCAGGGTCGCTGTAGCGATAGCTGCCCAGTTCGCGCGCCAGCACGTAATCAGCGAAACCGCTGATCAGTTCGCGGCCGCTGGGCGCGCGGAAACCCACTGAGTAGTTGATGGCGTTTTCCAGCGAATAGCCTTCATGGGGAAAGCCCGGTGGAATATAGAGAATATCGCCCGGCTCCATCTCTTCATCGATGATGGCGTCAAACGGCTCCACCTGGAGCAGGTCGGGATGCGGGCAGTGCTGCTTCATCGGCACTTTTTCCCCGACGCGCCAGCGGCGGCGGCCGGTGCCCTGAATAATAAAGACGTCGTACTGATCGAAGTGCGGACCCACGCCGCCGCCCGGTACGGCGAATGAAATCATCAGGTCGTCAATGCGCCAGTCCGGCAGAAAACGGAACGGACGCATCAGCGCCGCCGACGGCTCATGCCAGTGGTTGACCGCCTGTACCAGCAGCGACCAGTTATTTTCACCGAGATGATCGAAGCTTTCAAACGGGCCGTGGCTCACCTGCCATTTACCGTTGTTATGGCTCACCAGGCGGCTGTCCACCTCGTTTTCCATTGCCAGCCCGGCCAGCTCGTCAGGAGAGATAGGGTCAATAAAGTTTTTAAATCCGCGTTTGAGCAGCACCGGGCGTTTTTGCCAGTAGCGCTGAATAAAGTCGGGCCAGTTAAGATCGAGCTGATAGTCCATAGAGTGGTTCCACATGGGGCGGTAAATGCAGGCAAGTATAACAGCCCGCGCGCCTTTCTACTCGCGGCGATGTTCGACTTCCTGGCGTCGGAAGATAACTTCCATGCGCGCCCCCCCCAACGGACTGGATGTAGCAATCACCTGGCCCTCATACTGCTCCAGAATATCGACCACGACGGCAAGGCCCAGGCCCTGGCCGGGACGCAGCGTATCGGCGCGCTGTCCGCGTACAAACACCAGGTCGCGTTTGCTTTCGGGAATGCCCGGACCGTCATCATCAATAAACAGATGCAGCGCCTGATCGGTCTGGCGCGCGCTGACTTCGATAAACTCCAGACAATATTTACAGGCGTTATCCAGCACGTTGCCCAGCACTTCCATAAAGTCGTTCTTGTCGCCGATAAAGGTGACTTCCGGAGAAACGTCCAGCGTAATCTCTACGCCTTTGTGCTGATACACCTTATTGAGCGCGGAGCAGAGGCTGTCGAGCAGCGCGGAAACCGGGTGCAGATCGCGCAGCAGGGGGTTGTGGTCCGCCTGCATGGTGGCGCGATGCAGATAGTAGCCGATCTGCTGCGAAATGCGGCTGATCTGCTCCAGCATCACCGGCTCGGCCTGTTCTATCGTGACCTCTTTGCTGTTGCGCAGCGAACGCAGCGTGCTTTGCAGGACCGCCAGCGGCGTCTTCAGGCTGTGCGTCAGGTCGGAAAGGGTAGTGCGATAGCGGGTATAGCGCTGCCGTTCGTTGCTCAACAGCAAATTAAGATTGCGCACCAGGCTGCGCAGCTCCTGCGGCGGCGAGTCGTCGAGGTTCTCACGCTGGTTGGTTTCCAGCTCGCGTATCTGCGTGGCAAGACGTCCAATCGGACGCAGGCTCCAGTGCGCCGCCAGCCACAGTAAGGGGATTACCAGAATCAGGTTGGCCGCCAGCACATAGCTGAACCATGACCACACCACATCGGAATGCTGAAGTTCCTGCGGGATCGAATCCACGACCACGATGGTTAACGCAGGCAGGTTGGTGGTGGCGTCGTAGCGGTTGACGGCCACCGAGTGGGTAAAGGTATCGTTGCTGTCATTATCGATGGCGTGCAGCCGTTTTTGCGCCGACAGATCGTTGCCAATGGCGACGGCGCTGGTGCGGTTGCTGGTGTCGATCTCATAGAAGTCAGGCTTCAGCAGCCACTCAGGCTGAATTTTCGCGCGGATTTCAGGCACGTCGCGCTGTTGCCACAGCAGCTTGCCCTGCTCATCGTAAATAAACACCAGCGTCGGGAAATTCAGCGTCATGCGCTCTGGCTGCGCAATCGTCAGCTGGTTGTTTTGCCACTGCGCCAGCGTAAAAAACAGATTACTTTCGCCGCGCATAACGCGGTAGGTATTCTTGTCGAAGCTGACGACATAGCCGATAACGGCCACCATGCCGTATGACAGCGAGAGAAACAGCACAATAGCCGAACAGGCCAGCAAAAAGCGGGCGCGCAGCGAAAGCGGGCGATAGCGTGTAAACCACTTCATCAGATGTCGAAACGGTATCCCTGCCCACGTACGGTTGTGATCACCTCATCCGTATGCAGCGCCTGAATTTTCTTACGCAACCGTCCCATCAGCACATCAATGGTATGGCTTTCACGCAGCTCGGCATCGGGGTAGAGCTGTAGCATCAGCGAGTCTTTGCTGACCACTTTACCGGCGTTGCGGATCAGGGTTTCCACGATGGTGTATTCAAAGGCGGTCAGCTTGACCGGCTGGTCGTGGATAGTGAGTTCGCGGCGCGACAGATCGACCTGGAAGGGCGTCATATCGATGATCTGCGAGGCGTGTCCGCTGTTGCGGCGCATCAGCGCCTGTAGACGCGCGGCCACTTCTTCAATATGGAAAGGTTTTGTCACGTAGTCATCGGCGCCGGCTTCCAGCGCCTCGACTTTGGCCTGCCAGCCTTCGCGGGCGGTCAGCACCAGAATAGGCTGACGCACCGACTGGCCGCGCCAGCGGCGGATCAGCGACATGCCGTCTTCATCCGGCAGGCCAAGATCAACCAGCGCGATGTCCGGCAAATGCTCCTGCAAAAAATAGTCGGCTTCCTTTGCGTCCTCAGCGGCATCGACCTGATGACCCATTTCACGCAGTTGAACGGCGAGATGATGGCGTAACAGAGCATTATCTTCCACAACCAAAACACGCATGGCTTGTCCTTAATTATTCAGAACATTCAGTAGAGATAAAGTATACGCAAAATCATTTAAACAAAAGGTTAACGCAGACGGGCCTGAACCCGCCTGCGAAATCCCCTTATTTCAGATCGTCAACCATCTGAATCGCGCGGCCCAGATAGTTAGCCGGCGTCATCTGTTTCAGGCGCGTTTTTTCCTCTTCCGGCAGCGCCAGGCTGTCGATAAAGGTTTGCATGCCTGCCGCATCGACGCGCTTGCCGCGCGTCAGCTCTTTCAGCTTCTCGTAAGGCTTTTCAATGCCGTAGCGGCGCATCACGGTCTGAATCGGCTCGGCCAGCACTTCCCAGTTGTGATCCAGCTCGTCCAGCAGGCGGTCGCGGTTCACTTCCAGCTTAGATACGCCTTTCAGCGTCGCCTGATAGGCGATCAGCGCATAACCGACGCCCACGCCGAGGTTGCGCAGCACGGTAGAGTCGGTGAGGTCGCGCTGCCAGCGTGATACCGGCAGCTTGCTCGCCAGATGCTGCATGACGGCGTTCGCCAGGCCCAGGTTGCCTTCGGAGTTTTCGAAGTCAATCGGGTTAACCTTGTGCGGCATAGTAGAAGAGCCGATTTCGCCTGCAATGGTTTTTTGTTTGAAATGGTTCAGGGCGATGTAACCCCAGATGTCGCGATCGAAGTCGATCAGGATGGTGTTAAAGCGCGCCATACAGTCAAACAGCTCGGCAATATAGTCGTGCGGCTCGATCTGGGTGGTGTAGGGGTTCCAGGTAATGCCCAGCGAGGTCACGAACTGCTCGCTCAGCTGGTGCCAGTCGACCTCAGGGTAGGCGGCGATATGGGCGTTATAGTTGCCTACCGCGCCGTTGATCTTGCCCAGAATCTCAATCTTGCTCAGCTGACGCTGCTGGCGCTCCATGCGGTAGGCGACGTTAGCCATCTCTTTGCCCATCGTCGAGGGCGTGGCCGGCTGGCCGTGGGTGCGCGACAGCAGAGGAATGTCGCGGTATTCGTGCGCCAGGCGTTTTACCGCATCAATAAGCTGCTGCCAGTAGGGCAGGATCACGTCGCGACGCGCGGTTTCCAGCATCAGCGCATGAGACAGGTTATTAATATCTTCAGAGGTACAGGCGAAGTGGATAAATTCAGACACGGCGTGCAGCGCCGGGACGTTTTCCACTTTCTCTTTCAGAAAGTATTCCACTGCTTTCACATCATGATTAGTGGTGCGTTCAATGGTTTTGATGCGCGTCGCGTCTTCTTCGCTGAAATTTGCCACAATCGCGTCAAGGAAAGCGTTTGCGTCGCCATCAAATGCAGGAACTTCCTTGATCTCTGCGGTGGCCGCCAGTTTTTGTAACCAGCGTACTTCAACCTCAACGCGGAATTTCAGCAAACCGAATTCGCTGAAAATGGCGCGTAGCGGGCTGACTTTATCGCCGTAACGACCATCGACAGGTGAAACGGCGGTCAGAGAGGATAATTCCATCAGTGCAACTCCTGAATCGTTAACAGTATGGCTTTCCGGCTCAGTAAGCCAGAGGGAGCCGGGATAAAATGGTTTTCGCCTCGCGCAGCAGACGCTGGCGCGAGAACATCAGCTGAAAGCGGCCGCCGCCGACCTGCTGCCACAGCACGGCGGCGCGAATGCCCGCCAGCAGCGCGGCGCGAACCCGGCTCTGCAACACGGGATTCTGTAAGACGGTGGGGGAGCCGGTCACCTGAATACGTGGGCCGAGCGGGCTGATCACATCGACATAGATGCCGGCCATGGCGCTGGTAATAGTTTCCGAGCCTGGCTCATAGTGCGCCAGCTGACGGTCGAGCTGGCTAATGCGCTGCGCCAGCGTCGCCAGCGCGGTTTTACTGGCGCTCAGCTTGCGCTCCAGCACCATCATGCTCAGCGTATAGCGCGTCAGCTCCGCGCCTGCGCCCTGACGGCTGCCGCTGTTGAGCACCGCCATCAGCGTTTCCAGTCCGAGGCGCAGATGGGATTCATCGTTGCCGAACACCGCCAGCGTAGAGGCGGGGTTAAGATCGATCACGCTACGCAGCGAAACCTCAAGGGCTTCCGGCTGGCACTGGCCCTGATGCGCCAGCTGCTGGACCAGATGCGCCGCCTGGCAGATACCCGCCAGCGCCAGCGTGATGTCGTAATAATTTTTAGCCACGGTTACTCCTGTCTACGCGTCAGCAGGGCCGACTTAATCTGCAATCAGCGGCAGGCGCTCTTCAATAATACCGCCGCCAAGGCAGCGATCGCCGAGGTAGAAAACGGCGGACTGGCCCGGCGTGACCGCCGCAACCGGCGCGTCAAAACGCACTTCGATACGATCCTCGCCGTGCGGGATCACTTCGCAGGGAATATCGGTCTGGCGATAGCGGGTTTTCACCGTGCAGCGCAGCGGGGCAGCGATCGGCTGACGGTCGACCCAGTGGAGCTGCTGGGCGATAAGGCCCACCGACATCAGACGCGGATGGTCGCCGCCCTGGGCCACAATCAGACGATTGCGCGCCACATCTTTATCGACCACGTACCAGGGATCGTCGTTGCTCTCTTTCAGCCCGCCAATGCCCAGCCCTTTACGCTGACCCAGCGTGTGGTACATCAGCCCCTGATGCTCGCCGACCACCTGACCGTCAACGGTCTCGATCTCGCCCGGCTGCGCGGGCAGATAGCGGCCAAGGAAGTCGCGGAATTTGCGTTCGCCGATAAAGCAGATGCCGGTAGAATCTTTTTTCTTCGCGGTGATGAGATCCAGCTCTTCGGCGATGCGGCGCACCTCGGGCTTCTCCAGCTCGCCGACCGGGAACAGGCTCTGGGCGATCTGCTCGTGGCTCAGCGTATAGAGGAAATAGCTCTGATCTTTGTTGCCGTCGAGACCGCGCAGCAGCTGGCTTTTGCCGTCGACGTCCGCGCGTCGCACGTAGTGGCCGGTAGCGATATAGTCCGCGCCGAGATCTTCCGCCGCAAACTCCAGGAAGGCTTTAAATTTGATCTCTTTATTGCAGAGAATATCGGGATTGGGCGTGCGGCCCGCTTTGTACTCCTCAAGGAAGTGCTCAAAAACGTTATCCCAGTACTCTGCCGCAAAGTTGATTTTGTGCAGTTTGATGCCGAGCTTGTCGCAGACTGCCTGCGCATCCGCCAGATCGTCCGCGGCGGTACAATACTCCTCGCCGTCGTCTTCCTCCCAGTTCTTCATGAACAGGCCTTCTACCTGATAGCCCTGCTGTTGCAGTAGCCAGGCGGATACGGAAGAATCGACGCCGCCGGACATACCGACGATCACTTTTTTCTGGCTGTTGTCAGACATGACGCACTCTTGATTACGATAAAAAAACAGGCGGCATATTCTATCACGCGTCGGCGTGGCGCGCACCCTCATGAAACGGCCACTGGAACGGCGCAATCAGGTGCAGCGGATAGCGCGCGCCCTGGCGCCACAGCCTGACGCTTTCGGCAACCAGCGGCGAACGCAGGTTATCTGCCGCGATAATCTGCTGCGGCGTACACCACCAGCAGCAGTCGATGTCGCTGTCCTGCGGCGCGGTGGGACGCTTTTCCGGCAGATCGACGCCAAACAGAAAACGCACAAAAGGCGTGTTATCCGGCGCGATCCACTGCTGTACGCCGAGAAAATAGTCGGGCGGGCAGTCAATGCCGGTCTCCTCGCGCAGCTCGCGGCGTGCCGCTTCGAGCAGGGTCTCGTCTGCTTCAAGATGACCAGCAGGCTGGTTCCAGGTGGCGCGACCGTTAACGCGCTCTTCTACCACTAACAGTTCGCCTTCAGCCTGGACGATACAGGCCACGGTGACATGAGGTTTAAACATCTATTCTCCCGAATGGTTAACCTGACGTTATCGAAAAAGTGAACATTTTCAGGCCGACGCGTCGATTTCGCGCCATTCGCCCGGCGCTAATCCATCCAGCCGGTACTCGCCCATGGCATAGCGGATCAAACGCAGCGTCGGGTAGCCGATATGCGCCGTCATGCGGCGCACCTGGCGGTTGCGGCCTTCGTGAAGGGTGATTTTTAGCCAGCTGGTGGGTATCGCCTTACGTTCGCGAATCGGCGGCTGGCGCGGCCAGAGCCAGGCGGGTTCAGCGACCTTTTCGACGCCCGCCGGCAGCGTAGGGCCATCTTTCAGATTAACCCCATGACGCAGCGCCGCAAGATCGCTCTCCTGCGGTTCGCCCTCAACCTGAACATAGTAGATTTTACCGGTACGCTTACCCGGCTGAGTCAGCGCGGCCTGAAGCGCGCCGTCGTTGGTCAGCACCATCAGGCCTTCGCTGTCGCGGTCCAGACGGCCTGCGGCGTACACATCGCCGATCGGGACAAAATCCTTTAGCGTCTGGCGGCCGGCCTCATCGCTAAACTGTGGCAGAACATCGAATGGTTTGTTAAATAATATGACGCGCCGCGGCCCGCGGGGGCGCGGCGGATTACGCTGAGCGCCGCGCTGCGCGCGGTCAGGGCGTTTATGCTGGTGAATTTGCTGGGAACTTTTTCGCATGAGCTTTGCAGTCGGTGACAATCGGCGCATTATAACGCGAAACAGCGACGATTGGCGCGGCGTAAATATTCAAGTATCATGACGTCACATCTTACAATTTATTAACAAAACGCCCAGGAGAGGTTAATGGAAAGCAAAGTAGTTGTTCCGGCGGAAGGTCAAAAAATCACCCTGGATCAGGGCAAGCTCAACGTACCTAATAACCCGATCATTCCTTACATCGAAGGTGACGGTATCGGCGTTGACGTTTCTCCGGTGATGCTGAAGGTGGTTGATGCCGCTGTGAAGAAAGCCTACAACGGTGAGCGCAAAATCTCCTGGATGGAGATTTACACCGGCGAAAAATCAGTTGAACTTTACGGCCAGGATGTCTGGCTGCCGCAGGAAACCCTCGACCTGATCAAAGAGTACCGCGTTGCCATTAAAGGCCCGCTGACTACCCCGGTTGGCGGCGGTATTCGTTCACTGAACGTTGCGCTGCGTCAGGAGCTGGACCTTTACGTCTGCCTGCGTCCGGTGCGCTACTACAAAGGCACTCCTAGCCCGGTTAAACGTCCTGAAGATACCGATATGGTGATCTTCCGTGAAAACTCCGAAGACATTTACGCGGGTATCGAGTGGAAAGCCGGTTCTGCCGACGCTGACAAAGTGATCAAATTCCTGCGCGACGAAATGGGTGTGAAGAAAATTCGCTTCCCGCAGGACTGCGGCATCGGCGTGAAGCCGTGTTCGGAAGAGGGGACCAAACGTCTGGTGCGCGCTGCGATTGAGTATGCGATCACCAACGACCGCGACTCTCTGACGCTGGTGCACAAAGGCAACATCATGAAGTTCACCGAAGGCGCGTTCAAAGACTGGGGCTACCAGCTGGCGAAAGAGGAGTTTGGCGCTGAGCTGGTGGACGGCGGTCCCTGGATGAAGATCAAGAACCCGAACACCGGTAAAGAGATCATTGTTAAAGATGTGATTGCCGATGCGTTCCTGCAACAGATCCTGCTGCGTCCGGCAGAGTACGACGTTATCGCCTGTATGAACCTGAACGGCGACTACATCTCTGACGCCCTGGCTGCGCAGGTTGGCGGCATCGGTATCGCGCCGGGCGCTAACATCGGCGACGAATGCGCGCTGTTTGAAGCGACTCACGGTACTGCGCCGAAATATGCTGGCCAGGATAAAGTGAACCCAGGTTCCGTTATTCTCTCTGCGGAAATGATGCTGCGCCACATGCAGTGGTTCGAAGCGGCAGACCTGATTGTTAAAGGCATGGAAGGCGCAATCGCCAATAAAACTGTGACTTATGACTTCGAGCGTCTGATGGACGGCGCTAAACTGCTGAAATGTTCAGAGTTTGGCGACGCTATTATCGAAAATATGTAACAGGCTGACATCGCCGCAACCGGCATCAGCGTCAGGCTGATGCCGGTTTTTTTATCCCTGAAGAAAAAGAAATGCTCTCTTTGCCTGACGCGGTTACGCTCTTTTTACATAAATAATAAAAATAAGAAAACGTTCTGAAATTTATATTCACATGAAAATGCCATAATTAATAACAGTGCAACATACATGCTATTTTTATGGGCTAAACCTTTTTGTTCTGTTTTTTAAAATGATATAGATCACAAAAGCCCGCTTATTATTAATTACAATCGGTCCGGTATGTTGTTAAGCGACCCGGCTCAAACAACGTCATCAAAATGTAATTCTTATTATTGGTATTAAAAACTCGCCCTGTTGATTCAGGGTTTTTTTTTGCGCCTGTAATATCGATGCCGTTGAGTCAGATGACGGCATCGCTGGTCAGTAACGCAGGCAAACCGGTTATACGCCAGACTACCTCACCTTGCTCTCCATTCCATTAACGTCGACAGACTTGCATATTATGCACCTCATTGACCTTTAGTAGATTTAAAGGAAGAAGAAATGTTAAGAAAAACTGCCGCTGAATTTTTCGGCACTTTCTGGCTGGTATTCGGTGGTTGTGGAAGCGCGGTCCTCGCTGCGGCTTATCCGCAATTGGGAATTGGTTTTACCGGCGTGGCTTTCGCGTTCGGTCTGACGGTTTTAACCATGGCCTATGCGGTGGGGCATATCTCCGGCGGACACTTTAATCCGGCCGTTACCTTAGGCCTGTGGGCGGGCGGGCGCTTTTCTGCCAGAGCCGTTATGCCTTATATCCTCGCTCAGGTTATCGGCGGCATTGCCGCAGGCGCTGCGCTCTACCTTATTGCCAGCGGTAAAGCCGGGTTTGATGTGACCGCCAGCGGCTTTGCCGCCAATGGCTTCGGCGAGCACTCCCCTGGCGGTTATTCGCTGCAATCAGCGGTTATTATTGAACTGCTGCTGACGGCATTCTTCCTGCTGGTGATCATGGGCGCGACGGACAAAAAGGCGCCCGCAGGCTTCGCGCCCATTGCCATTGGTCTGGCGCTGACGCTGATCCACCTTATCAGCATTCCGGTGACCAATACCTCGGTAAACCCGGCGCGCAGTACGGCCGTCGCGCTGTTCCAGGGCACCTGGGCCATACAGCAGCTTTGGCTCTTCTGGCTGGCGCCGATTGCCGGCGGCTGTGCGGGTGGGCTTATTTACCGCTGCCTTTTACAGCGCGAAGAATAATTGTCGCGCGCGCTGCCTTTAACGCTAACCTCGCTTTATGGCGAGGTTTTTTTTGTCAGAAAATAGCGGTTTATTCGTGCCGCTTTTTCCTGTTTTTGTAAATCAGACTCATTGATTATTAGTTATAAAAATTTATCAAATCTGTTTAGGCGTTAGTGGAAATAGTTATCTGGCTGTTAATTTTCCTGCGCAGCTGATAAAAAATGCTACTATTTAGCACTCAGGGTACAGTGTCATGAATGCCGGGAAACCCTCATGGGCGGCAGTTAAATCGCGGTCCATTTCCAGGCATTCATGGTCGCCTTTCACACAGCGTTAGCTGATCGAGCCGCGTATGCAAGATGGTTTCTATTGGGTTCAGGCGGGAAACGATCCGCCGCAGGTCTGGTACTATTTATCACAGTTTGGCTGGTACCGACCTCAGGTCTCTGTTCCGGTAACCTCCGCCTGGTTTAAACGTATGTCGTATAAAATTATTAGCGACAGGCTGTTGCCGCCTGCGCACACTGATGAACCGGATAACCCCTAAGCCAGCGGCTTATGCTTATACCCGACAGCGCGCGCGCTTTTGCCGGTTGCATTCACCATTAAGGGATCAGGCGGCGGCAGAAACAGATAACGAATTTGATAATAGCGGAGCGGTATTACGCGCGAAAAATAAAGCGAAGCCGTAATTAAAAAATGATATAACCGCCTCTTTTTTACCTTATTACTGTTATTTTTTTCACTTAAAAAGTTCCTTTAATGCAGCATAAGCGGCTGCTTAGCTGTCGGGTCGCGTGTAAATCGATGCTTATTTGATTTAAATCAAATGTATTGGCGGGAAAGGGCGTCAGGCCCACGCGAATGACTCTTTTAATCACTGGTTTGCCACTTTGTATCAATTATAATGCGCGGGCGCGACCGGGTTTTAGGTAGATGCGGTAATGATAATCAGGTGAATCAAGTGAATTATAAGCAGTTTCAAACCAGGATTGAGTACTGGGAAAAGATATTTTTTACGTCCATTATATACAGCAAATATGGGGCGGATTTTGAAATTTACGCTATTGACGAAAACAGTAATGCAAAAAGCCGGATATTTATCTGTTATGCCGATAATGAAGCAGAGGCTCATCGACTCGTTGACCAGTTTTCAGCCTGGCTACCTAAAATAAATGCGGGGCGTAAACGCCTCCACAGTGCGCGCCAGCGCGAAGAAGCGCAGCTGCCGCATGAGTAGCATTGCCGGGCGCGTGTTTGCAAGCGCCGCTGCCGCGACCGCTGCGGAATGGCTCACAGGCTTGCGCTCTGTTTTCTGCTCCAGCAGGGCGGCATGAGTAACCCTGATCGCCTTTGCGGAAAAAACCGTCAAGGGCGATAAAAAAAGCCCCCAAAAGGGGGCAAGGGGTTGGAGTAACAGCCGCTCAATAACAGATATGGATTTCATTATTGAGCCAGTTAAAAATAGCCAGGCCTGCGGAATTTTTCCTGCCAACGGCGGAAAAATAAAATTAGAGGTCGAACCATTAGCAGTCTATGTAACAGGACAGCCTGAATTTATTACCTTTTTATGACGGTAAAGGCGTGCTCAGAATTATCTGTAAACCAGACGCGGCCGGGAAAAATGACATCGTCGCACAGCCATCCTTTATCGGCGCGGAAAGGTAAGTCTGATATTTGAGCGGAAAATCGGCGTGCAGAACAGGGAAATAAAAAATGCCCCCGCATAGCAGGGGAAGTCATATAGAGAAAAGAAAGACTCGTAGAGCAATATCTCTGGTGGAGGCTTTGGCTCAGAATTCATTTTCATCATAACATAGTAAAAACACGGCGCCAGCTATTTAAAATAAATAATTACCTGACTCTCGTATTGTTAGACCTCTAATTTTCACCCTGTACTCCTTTTTTATTAAAGTCTATTTCCTTATCTTTTCCTGAATATTTACCTTGAAGACGTAAAAAAAATTTATCTTTGTTAAAACAGGCGAGGTGTAACGGGATTAACGCATACCGACAATCAACCGCGCCGGTTAAGGTGACTGAACGATAAAAAATGCGCCTTTAGCGTAAAAAGGGTTACGACGCCTGAAGAAAAAGCTGCGTTTCCTGATGCGGGCCGGCAAGACCAGTAACAGGCGATAAAGGCGTCGGAACGGCGCGAAAAACAAAGGGAAAGGTCTTGTGTCAGCTCCCTTTTATGTGGCGAGATTATCACCATATCAGTTTGAATTAAGTCGATATTTTGCTCAAATCCGTCTTTGACGCCGCACGCTTACAAAAAATAATTCCTTCAGCGTCAGTAGTTTCAACATTTTCCTCCGCGCTGCGCCTTGATTAAATCATGAGTTTGATATTACTGTATTTATATACAGTACAGGATAAAAGGAGTCTCTCTCATGAAGTTATATCGCCCTGCGGAAGTCCGCGATCTGTTGCCTTTACCGCTTTACGCCGAGCGCGTGCCCTGTGGATTTCCCTCACCGGCTCAGGACTATATTGAGAAGCGAATCGATCTCAACGATTTAATGGTGCAGCATCCCAGCGCGACCTACTTTCTCAGGGTCAGCGGCGACTCCATGATTGAAGCAGGGATCTGCGAAGGGGATATGATTGTGGTTGACTGCTCTCTGCGGGCGAAACATGGCGATATTATCGTGGCGGCCCTTGACGGCGAATTTACGATTAAACAACTCCGTCTACACCCCTCTGTTTTACTGGTGCCCGCCAACAGCAAACACAGCCCGATACCCATTAACACGCCCGAAGCGCTGGAAGTCTTCGGCGTGGTGACCTACGTCATTAAATCGACGCACTGATATGTATGCGCTAGTGGATGTAAACAGTTTCTATGCCAGCTGCGAAAGAGTTTTTCGTCCCGATCTAAAGGGCGTGCCTATTGTCGTGCTGTCTAACAACGACGGTTGCGTGATTGCCCGCAGTGACGAAGCCAAAATGCTCGGCATCAGCATGGGCGCGCCCTTCTTTAAGCTGAAAGAGATAGTGCGCAGACACAGAGTTCAGGTATTCAGTTCCAACTATACGCTCTATGCCGATATGAGCGACCGGGTCATCACGACGCTGGAGGCGATGTCGCCTGCGGTTGAGATCTACAGCATCGATGAAGCGTTTCTTAACCTGAGCGGCGTGAGTTTCTGTCAGCCGCTTGAGGCATTTGGCTATGCCGTTCAGGATCGCGTATGGCGAGAGACTCACCTCAGGGTAGGCGTCGGCATTGGCCCGACGAAAACGCTGGCTAAGCTGGCCAACTACGCGGCGAAAAAATATCGCGCGACAAAAGGGGTCGTCGATCTGTCGTCTCCTGAACGACAGCGTAAGCTGATGGCGCTGGCGCCGGTAGAAGAGGTGTGGGGCGTCGGCGGGCGCATCAGCAAAAAGCTGCGCCAGATGGGCATTGAAAACGCGCTACAGCTGGCCGAAAGCTCAACCTGGGTGATACGCAAACACTTTAACGTTGTGCTGGAGCGCACGGTGCGCGAACTGCGCGGCGAGTCCTGCCTGGCGCTTGAAGAGGTGGCGTCAGCAAAGCAGCAGATCGTCTGCTCACGCTCGTTTAGCACGCGCATCACCGATTACCAGCAGGTAAGGCAGGCGGTCTGCCAGTACGCCGAGCGTGCGGCTGAAAAGCTGCGCCAGGAAAAGCAGTTCTGTCGCCAAATCGGCGTGTTTGTGAAAACCAGTCCGCACGCCGCGAACGAGACCTACTATGGCAACCAGGCGTCGGGTCAACTGCTGACGCCGTCCAGTGATACCCGCGATATTGTTCGTGTAGCGACAGAGGCGTTAGATCGTATCTGGCTGGACGGCTATCGTTATATGAAAGCAGGCGTCATGCTGGGCGATTTTTTTAGCCAGGGCGTGGCGCAGCTACAGCTCTTCGATCCGTGCGGACCGCGCGCTAACAGCGAGGCCCTGATGCAGGTGGTTGACCGTATTAATCAGGATGGCAGGGGAACGCTCTGGTTTGCCGGGCAGGGGATTGATAAGCCCTGGGCGATGAAGCGCGAGATGTTGTCGCCCGCTTATACCACCCGTTTTTCCGATCTGCCGATCGTCAGATAAGCTGTCCCTCAGCGGTGGCGCGCGCTCAGTGCTTTTTCGCCCCGGCTGATACCGACTCGCTACCGCTGCGCCGGGGCGGCTCAGCGACGGCACGGGCGGAAGGAAGCTCTGTGCGGACTTCCGCCAGCGCCAGCGCGAGAGCCTGCTGGCGATCGCGGTTGGTTTCCTTCGCCGCCATGGCGCTGAGACGATTCGCCAGCGATGCGCCTGATACCGGCGCATTTTGCTTAAGCAGCCAGGCAACGGCTTCGCCCGTCACATAGTCCGTAAGTTTTTCAAGTTTACTTCTGTGCATACCCGCATCTCTAAAAACAGTATTTGCCTGCTGGCCGGGCAGCCTGGGTGGAAGCCAGCCGCGGGAACAGGACGGCCTGCGGCAGTGACTCTGTCTTACCGGCTCTGTGGTGAATCATGCTGCGGTAACACGCTGAAAGCAATGGCCGACATACAATTAATTTTAGCGCCCAAATAGCAGGCCGATTAATTTCTGGTAATGCTGTTGCTCTTCTGGGCAAGTCGCCATCTCCAGGCGGGCGAGCAGTTTCGCGCATAACGTTTTTCTGCTGAGCGGGTTTCCCGCGCGCAGGATCTCCACCACAATCTGGCCTAAGGTCTCTTGCTCGGTAGGAAGCGTGGCCTGGCTAAAGTAATGGGCAATATCACTGGCTGTTGTTGAGGTGGTGTCGGTCTGGCGCATAAGCAACCCTTAAGTATCAGCGTGATTAAAATATGGTCAGTGAAGTCAGCGTTAAAGTTATACAATTTTTTTATGCTTGTACAGGATTAACTGCCCGCATTTGTCTGGTTTTTGCTCTTTGCGGCAACGCAAATAATAACAACAGGTTATAAAAATTCTTCCCGCAAACAGGCGGGGGCGCACGCGGCTGATCCGGTACTAAAAAAAGCATGAAATAAAATTAATTTACCGCACACCGGCGAGGCTTACCGAATGGATTAGCGCCACGCTGAACTGAACCATTGCCGCCGCGAAAGAGATCAGTGTAATTTGCTGGCCAGCAAACGCATGGCGCGTTCGCACGCTGCCTGTATCGCTGGGTCGCCGGACCGCTGACCTGTTCGATACAGCGCGCCGATAATTTCCTGCAAAGGAAGCGCCTCGCCAGGCTGCAAAATTTGCGCGACTACCCGGCCAAGCAGCGCGTAAATTTCATCGCTATCAGCAGCGTCATCGTGCTTCAATGTGCCTCCTGAAACGGGCTAAAGACAAAATACAAGTCATGTGTAAACGCACTTTTTTATGACTGTTCGACCTGAAAGAGCACAGAGGAACCTGTCGCTTCAGGTAAAGCGACCTGTGCAGGAGGTATTAGGAAACAGTTATTTCCTAATAGGGCAAGCACCCTGGTCCAGGATACCGAGAAGCATATTAATCGTTTCCGCGCCATTAGTCACATCCTGAACTTTACCCAGCACACGCATGCCGAAGGCAACGCATAACAGCACGCCGGCTGCGGTTTCAGCATCCAGCCGCGCGGAAACAGACCCGTCTTGCTGGCCCTGTTGCACCAGCGAGACAAGAAAATTACGGTTGCGAAGCACCGCCTGCCGCACCAGTTCTGAAAGATCCTGGTCAAGGTTTTGTAGCTCAACGGTGCTGCCGACGACCAGACAGCCGCGACGTCCTTCAATCTCTTCGGCAGAGTCGAGATAAAACTGCAACAGTTCCGCGATGCGCGCTCTGCCGTCAGCACAGTGCTCAAGACGGCCGCGCAGATCGCTGTTGCGTATCGAGATATAGCGCTCAAACACGCGCAAAAACAGTGTGCGCTTGTCTTTGAACGCCTTGTAGATGCTGCCTGCGGTAAGACCCATCGCTTCGCTGAGATCGGTGACCGACGAGGCGTGAAAACCTTTTTGCCGGAACACGATCATGGCGTCATCAAGGGCTTTTTCCGTATCGAAGGCTCTGGGTCTGCCTCGTTCTCTGGCGGGAGCAGAAGATGATTTGGGTCGCGTCATGGATAAAATTAATAGCCTGTTTAGTGTTAAATTACCATAACCGCCGCGCGGCATGAAAATTAAAAAAGCGTGCCGGGAAAGCGGGCCGCCCGGCCGTTGCGTACAGGCTATAAAACCCTTTGTGTTATTCACGCGATAGCGGGGCGGAGTAACGCGCTTCTCAGAAATTTCAGATACGCAGGATGAAGTTGCGCCATGACGCAGCGGCTGGTTTAGGCTGATGGCGTCAACATAAAAAAGGATGACTTATGAAAAGTGTATTAGCGATCTGTGGTGCCGCCGTTCTGGCCTGTGCTTTCTCTGCCTCCGCCGCTGAACCTGCGGCGATGAAAAACGCGATCAGCGTGCACGTACTGAATTTACAAACCGGCATCCCGACGCCTGGCGTGGCGGTGGAGCTGGATCAGAATCAAAACGGCAACTGGGTAAAGCTGGCAACGGGCGTGACCGACGCTAACGGCAGGATCGGTGCCTTGTATCCCGCAGGAAAACAGGCGGAGCAGGGCGTTTATAAAGTGGTGTTTAAAACCGGCGACTATTACGCTGGCGTAAAACAGAAAACCTTTTTCCCGGAGATCCCGGTGATCTTTACGCTCGATAACAGTAACCAGCACTACCACATTCCGCTGCTGCTGAGTCCTTACGGCTATTCGACCTACCGCGGCAACTAACCGTCCGGCCTGAAGCGTTCCCCGGCTTCAGGCCGTTTTTTATCCCGCGCATTAAGCGAAAATTAATCTTTCTCTCGTACGCTTCGCTCACTGATTCAACCGACCTTCAACGATAAGGATATGGCCTGCCGGAAAAGGAACATCCCTTGCCGCACGGCATCCAACAAGACAAATCAGGCGTTGAGCATTTTGACAGGGGCGTACGGCTTTGTTGCGATTGCTTTTTTTATTAATGGGCGGCCCGGCGCTGCGCGCCAGCTGGCCGTGGCTGCTGCTTACCGGCTTGCTCTGTATCGCGGCCAGCGCAGGCATTGTGCTGGATATGCTGGATCACAGCACGCTGTTGATTCCTCTCTGCCTGCTGGGCATCTTCCTGAGCGTCGAAGGGCTAATGCAGGCCTGGCGTGCGCGCGTCGTGGCATCCGGCGGCTGGCGAGCAAAGCTCAAGGCGTTATCGCTGATCGTGCTGGGGGCGATGATGCTGGCTGCGCCTCAGGTGAAAGGTCTCAGTCTGGCCTGGCTGTTCGCCATCGCCTTTATCTTTGACGGCGGCTTCCGCATTATCTCCTGTAGCCTGATGCGCTGTCGTCGCTGGCAATACAAGCTGGCGATCGGCGGCGCAGAGTGGCTGTTTAGCCTGCTGATTGTCAGCGACTGGCCGCTGCCTCATCGCGTCACCATCCCGCTGGGATTTGCCGTTCTGCTGCTGGGCTGGGCATTTTCTCTGTTACAGATGGCGTGGCAAATTCGCGCGCTGCCGCCCAACACCAGCGTCGCGGCGCTGCCGCTGTTTACCCGCAAAGGGCTGCGCAGGCCGCACGGCTTCGATTATTTGCACCCGCCTTATGCCGGGGAGCCGGTCAGCACGCCGCTCACGATTTATATCTGGACGCCGCTGGGATCCGGCAACGTCGCCGGTCGTCGCCCCTGGTTTGACCGCTGGGTCGCGGCGATCGATCATCGCGGCCAGGTGTCGACCGGCCATACCGCGCTGGAGATGGGCGACAGCCTCTATGTCAGTCTCTATCCGGTCGAGGATATGACCTGTAACCTCAGCGGCTTTTTACGCATGCTGCATGCGCGCGAAGAGAACGACGTGGCGGGTTTTCATCAGCGCTCGTTCGCCCGCGAGGTGAAAACCTGGTGCCTGCCGGATAAGCGGCTGTCGCTGCGCCGCTATAACCAGCAGGCGCTGAGCCACTACTGGGCAAGGCACGGTCAGGACTGCCGCTACAACCTGACTTCGCGCAACTGCTCAACCAGCGTGATGCAGGCGCTGGATGTCGCCACTGAAGGGCTGCTGGGCACGCATGGCTATGAGGCGCTGCTGAATCCCGACTTCTGGCTGCTGAGCCTGATCCGCAGCAGAGCCGAAGGCATGACGTGGACGCCGGGACTGGTCATGGACTATGTCAGCGTATTGAATCGCGTGCTGGAGTCGGAGACGCGCAAAAACGGCACGGTAGCAGAGGTTATTTTTGCCCACAGAAGTCCCGGCGCGAAATAAAACGAAGCGGTAACTTTTTTTTGAAATATAACAGCAATAGACTGGTTTCGATTTTTTTTCTGGCAGAGTTCAGAGGTAATAAAATTGACCTGGAAGGCAGAAGAGAAAAATAAGAGATTGAAGGTCGGGCAGGTGGCTATGATAAATGCGTAATGCCGCAGCTCACTATTTTTCAGGAAAGGGATCGAACGCGTGTTTTTTTCTGCAAACAGCCGGGAATAGCTTCCCGGCTGTTTTTGACGATTAACTGGGACTCTTTTCCGCAGCTGAGCGGCGGCTGAGCTTGCCGCCGACCCGACCAGCTTCTACCGCGCGTTCCCGGTTATATTTGAAATTGCCGCTGCTCATCTGGCCGCCTTTTTTTCCTGCCTCGCGCGCCCTTTCTGGATTAGCGGCAAAATTGCCTGCACCACCACGTCGTTGAGTCATACCAATTCCTCTCTATAAAAAAGAAACAAGAATTAAAAAGAATCTAATACGCTTCAACTATGTAAGGTGATGTCATATTTTGCAATGTGACATTCTGGATGAAACTTATGGCTAATTAGGTTGAGAAATAACTGTTTCCTAATAAAAGATTACCTAATAGCTTAACGGCAAAGGGGAAAAAAGTTATTTTTGTACAGGTTTAAACCTGGTTGTACAATTTAACAGCTTGTGCTGAAATGTGATGTACGTCACATAAAAAGCCGGTTTTTCGCCGGTATCTGCCGTTAAGGCAGGTCAAAAAATACCGCGCCTGATGAAACAACAGGCGCGGCATTTAACCGTCAGACAACGGACTCAGGGGCGTCGGAACAGGGCGAGACTGCGGCCTTCCAGCTCAAAATCCTTCTCTTTAGTGATGACCAGCCCGCAGTTATCATTGTCGGAGGTGGTCAGCTCCAGCACCCAGCCTCCCTCACCAAACTGCGGGATGCGGAAGGGCACCGTACCTTCAAAGGGATTAATCAGCATCAGCACGTCGTGCCAGATGCCCTCCTCAGTTTGCAGATCCGGCCGGCCGATATAGACGCCCAGCGTGGAGCCTTCTTCCCACTGCTCCGCCTGCTGGAAGCCGCCGCCGGCGTTGAACCACTTAATTTCCATCCCGTCGCGCCAGTTTTCCCGACGCAACAGCGGCTGCTCCGCGCGCAGGCGAATAATATGGCGTGTGAACTCGCGCAGCGCCTCTGCGCTTGCAGGCAGATTCTCCCAGTGCACCCAGGAGATCTCGCTGTCCTGACAGTAGCCGTTATTGTTACCCAACTGGCTGCGCCCGAACTCGTCGCCGGCCAGCAGCATTGGCGTACCGTGCGAGAAGAACAGCGTCGCGAGGAAATTACGCTTCTGGCGCTCGCGCACCGCGTTGATGCCTTCATCCTCGGTCGGGCCTTCCGCGCCATAGTTATACGAGCGGTTATCGTTGTGCCCGTCGTTGTTATCCTCGCCGTTATCCGCGTTGTGTTTCTCGTTGTACGACACCAGATCGTTTAGCGTAAAGCCGTCATGGGCGGTAATAAAGTTGACGCTCGCCCAGGGACGGCGGCCACGCTGATCGTAGAGGTCGCCAGAGCCAAGCAGGCGGGCGGCGAAATCGGTCGAGACGTTATCGCCTTTCCAGTATTCGCGCACCGTATCGCGATACTTATCGTTCCACTCGGCCCAGCCCGGCGGGAAACCGCCCACCTGATAGCCGCCGGGACCGATGTCCCACGGCTCGCCGATCAGTTTTAGCTTCGACAGCACCGGATCCTGCATCATGGCGTCGAAAAAGCCGCCGCGCTGATCAAAGCCCTCAGGCTCGCGGCCAAGAATGGTGCCCAGGTCGAAGCGGAAGCCGTCGATATGCATCGATTCGGCCCAGTAGCGCAGCGAATCCATCACCATCTGCAGCACGCGCGGATGCGACGTATTGACCGTGTTGCCGGTGCCGGTGTCGTTGATGTAATAGCGGTGCTGATCGGGCAGGGTACGGTAGTAGGAGAAGTTATCGATGCCCTTAAACGACAGCGTCGGACCCAGTTCATTGCCTTCCGCCGTATGGTTGTACACCACGTCGAGGATCACCTCGATACCGGCGTCGTGAAAGGCGCGCACCATATCGCGGAAGCCCTGAATGCCGCGCGGCCCGTAGTAGCGCGGCGCTGGCGCAAAAAAGCCGATGGAGTTGTAGCCCCAGAAATTTTTCAGTCCTTTGTCGAGCAGGTGCTGATCGTCCGGAAACCAGTGCACCGGCAGCAGCTCGACCGAGGTAATGCCCAGGCTCTTAATGTAGTCGACCGTGGCTTTATGCCCCATGCCTTCATAGGTGCCGCGCAGCGCCTCCGGCAGCGCCGGGTTAAGCTGGGTAAAGCCCTTGACATGCGTCTCGTAGATCACCGCATTCGGCCAGGGAATAACGGGACGGTTGTTGTCCTGCCAGTCAAACGCGTTCGGATCGATAACGCGGCACTTGGGCATAAAGGGCGCGCTGTCGCGGGTATCAAAGGTTAAGTCTTTATCTTCATGCAGCAGATCGTAGGCGAAATGCGCCTCGTTCCACTCAATATTGCCTGCCAGTTCGCGCGCATAGGGATCGATCAACAGCTTATTCGGATTAAAGCGGTGGCCGTTTTCCGGATCGTAAGGGCCATGAACGCGATAGCCGTACAGCGCGCCGGGCTTCAGGCCTGGCACATAACCGTGCCACACTTCATGCGTGAACTCCGGCAGATCGAGTCGGGCGATCTCGTGCTGGCCGCTCTCATCAAACAGACAAAGCTCCACGCGCTCGGCGTGGGCGGAAAAAAGCGCGAAGTTAACCCCTTCGCCATCGTAGTTAGCCCCCAGCTGATGGCCTGAACCCGCTGTAATTTCAACCTGTTTACCCTCAGACATTTATCTCTCTCCATTCAGTAAAATGCTATCCACAAACCACGCGATGAATGACATGTTTTTTTTCTGTCAGGCGCTGATCAGCACCAGCGGCGCGCCGCTGTTGAGCGCGGCCAGGCTCAGCCGGTCGGTCAGGTCACACATTTCTCCTGTGAAAAGATGGCGATAGCGGCGCTGCGCCAGCGGCTCTTTCAGCGTAATGGCGGTGCCTTCGCTGTAGCGCTGGCGGGCAAAGGCCAGGCGCGGCACCACGACAATCAGCGCGTGCTCCTCGTCAGCGCGCGCAAAGGCGACCGCATGGGAGGCTTCATTGCCGTTAACCACCAGCGGCAGATAGTCGCCGTGGCGAAACAGCGCGGGATACTGCTGGCGCAGCGGCAGCAGGGTGGCGATAACCTGCTGCTTGAGCTGCCCGCTTTGCCAGCTTTCCGGCGCGGCGAAGTCGCCGGTTACCTCCAGCATCTGCTGTAGCGCGGCAAAGTCCGGCTCAAGGCGGTTGTCCGGATCGACCAGACTAAAGTTCAGCGCTTCGCTGCCCTGATAAATATCGGGGACGCCTGGCGCGGTGAGCTTAATCACCGTCTGGCTGAGGGAATTAATCAGACCGGCGGCGATAAAGGGCAGCAGCGCCTGGTTAAAATCCGCGATAAATTCGGCGTTAGCCGGAGAGAGCAGACGACGCGCATAGTCGAGCACCGCCTGTTCATAGGCGTCATCGCCGTCGGCCCAGTTGGTGCGCAGCTTGGCCTCGCGCAGGGCTTTCTCGACAAAGCCGATAAAGCGCGGTTCTGTCGCGGCCAGATCCTCAGCGTCTGGCGCGCCGGACGCTGGCCAGACGCCCGCCAGCGCCTGATAAAGCATCCACTCCACGGCCGGTTCTGGCGCGGGACCCTCGCTGAGCGCTACCACCGCATCGCGGTTCATCTGCTGCCAGCGGGCGACGTTCTCCGCCCAGCGCTCCGGGGCTTCGGTCAGGGTATAGAGGCGCGCGCGCGCATCTTCGCCGCGCTTGGTATCGTGCGTCGAGGTGCTGCTCAGGCCGTCCGGCTGACGTTCAAGGCGCGTCTGCATCTCGTCATGAAAACGCGCCAGCGAAAAGGCGCGCGGCAGCGGCTCTGCGCCGACTTCATTGAGCGCCAGCGCCGCGTGCTGACGGAAAAACAGCGTATCTTCCACCGACTTCGCCATCAGCGGGCCGGTCAGCTGCTGGAAGCGGGTGCGGAAGGTTGCGGCATCGTGCGCCAGCTGCGGCGCCAGTTCGCCGTTAAGAATGCGCAGCAGGAAATCCAGCGCCGCAGGTTGCAGGTCTGGCGCGTCATGGCGTACCGTCTCGGCCACGCGCTGGAGCAGCGCCGCGCCTTCCTGCGGCATACCCGCCGGGGTGCCGTAGCTGCGGTAAACCGGGAAGGCGACCAGCAGCTCGCGCAGCGCGGCGCGCAGATCGCGCTCCGGCAGCGTCGCTCCAGAGGCGCTGGCCATGCCGTTCGCCAGCATCAGCAGCGTGGTAAATTCGCCCTCGAAGTTTTTATCCGCCATAAGCAGTTTGGCGGCGCGCAGCTCGGCGCGCATATCCACCGGCTCGCCGATGGCCTGATCATAAGCCTGACGCAGCGCGGCAATCTGGCGGCCGTCTACCAGCGCGTCAGAGAGCGAGGCGATAAACTCATAGCCGGTGGTGCCGGAAACCGGCCAGTCGGCCGGAAGCTGCTCGTCTGCGCCAAGAATTTTCTCTACGGTGATGTAGCACGCCGGACCCGCCTGCTGGCGCAGCTGCTCCAGATAGCCTTTGGGATCGGCCAGGCCATCGACGTGATCCACGCGCAGGCCGCTGACCGCGCCGGAATGCACCAGCTCCAGAATCAGCCGATGGCTGGCGGCGAAGACGTCCGGGTCCTCTACCCGCACGCCCGCCAGACCGGTAATTTCAAAAAAGCGGCGATAGGAGAGATCGCGCGGCGCATCGCGCCACGACATCAGCCGCCATGGCTGGCGATCGTGCAGCGCGGCGATTTGCGCCTTATCCGTCAGCGCCAGCACGTCGGCCTCCTGTCCCTGCCAGCTCTGCGGCGACAGCGGATAGAAGCTGTCGTAGTAGGCAAACGCCGGTTTGCCGCTCTCTGGATCGGCCTTAACGGCGATCTCGCCGTTTTCCAGTACAGCTTCGAAAGTATCGCCTAAGAAAGGCAGCGTCAGGCGGCGCGACCAGTCGATGTCGAAGTAGCGCGCGTAGCGACTCTGCTCGCCGTGCTCAATCACGTCGCGCCACCAGGCGTTCTCCAGCGAGGCGGCCATATGGTTCGGGACGATGTCGATAATCAGCTCAAGGCCTGCCTGCTTCAGCGTCTCGACCAGCCGGTCGAAGCCGGCGCGGCCGCCGATAGCGGGATCGATCTCATTGGCGTCGGTGACATCATAGCCGTGGGTGGAGCCGCGGGTGGCGGTGAAAATCGGCGAGGCGTAGAGGTGGCTGATGCCAAGCCGTTTGATATAGGGCACCAGCGCCGCCGCGCGGTCGAACGTCATGCCGTTGCGAAACTGGATGCGATAAGTTGAGGCTGGAATACTCATTGCGTGTCTCCCTGCGCCAGGCGCACGATAACGGCGTTTTGCGGTAAGTCGCGGCTGTTTTCCGGCCAGGCGAACAGCGTCTCGCCGGGCTGTTCAGGAAGGGGACGCGTCGTCTCGCCGAGATTAAGCGCCAGCGACAGGGTACCGGCAGGAAAACGCCAGCTCACCTGAATAAAGCCCTCCGCGCTGTGCTCTACCGTGCCGCTGTGGCCGCCTGCCGACGCCAGCAGCGGCACGATATATTGCTGACGCAGCGCCAGCAGCTTGCGCGACAGCGCCAGCCACGCGCGGCCTTCCTCGCTCTGCGGCTTCTGCCAGTCGAGCTTCGAGCGGGTAAAGGTCTCTTCGGCGTTGGGATCCGGCACGCTTTCGCCCTCATGCCCGGCATGACCGGCAAACTCCTTCGCGCGACCTTCGCGCACCGCTTTCGCCAGATCGCCGTGGAAATCGGTAAAGAAAAGGAAAGGGTGGGTTTCGCCATACTCTTCGCCCATAAACAGCAGCGGAATATGGGGCGACAGCAGCAGGGTGGCGAGCAGCACCTTATTACGCTCCGCGCCGATCAGCGAAATCAGCCGTTCGCCCAGCGCGCGGTTGCCGACCTGATCGTGGTTCTGAATAAAATCAACAAAGGCCGCAGGCGGCTGACCGCGGCTGTCGACGCCGCGCGCCTCGCCGCTGTGAGGCGATACCTCTCCCTGATAGGCAAAGCCTTCGGCCAGCACGCGCGCGACATGTTTTTCCGGATGCGGGGTAAAATCCTGGTAATAGGCGTGGGTTTCACCCGTAGCGAAAACGTGGATGGCGTTGTGAAAGTCGTCGTTCCATTCACCGCTAAACAGCGGCGTGCCGCCCTGTTCGTCGCGCGGATGAAGGAAAATCACGTTGCGGCTGTCTTCGGTGGTGAGATGAACGGGCCGATCGACGATCTCCGCGCGAATGCGTTCGGCAATCTCAATCAGCGCATGTTTCTCTGAGCTGTCTTCGATCTGATCGATGGCGTCAAAGCGCAGCCCGTCGAGGCGATACTCCTTGAGCCAGAACAGCGGCGCCTCAACGATATAGCGACGCGCGGCGTCGACGTCGTAGGCGATGCCGGCGCCCCAGGGCGTAACGCGCTCTTTATGGAAAAAGTCCGGCGACAGCAGCGGCAGGTAGTTGCCTTCCGGCCCAAAGTGGTTCAGCACAATATCCAGCACCACCGACAGGCCGTGGCCGTGGGCGGCATCGATAAAGGCTTTAAAGTCATCCGGGGTGCCATAGGCGGCGTGCGGCGCATAGAGCAGCACGCCGTCATATCCCCAGCCGCGATTGCCGCCGAACTGGGAAACCGGCAGCACCTCGATCATGGTAATGCCCAGCTCCGCGAGGTAAGGCAGCTTTTCTGTCGCCGCCTGGAAGGTGCCCTCCGGCGTAAAGGTGCCAATATGCAGCTCATACACCACGCTCTCTTCCCAGGGGCGTCCCCGCCAGTCTTGATGTTGCCAGACATAGTGCGCGGGATCGACCACCAGCGACGGGCCATTCACTTCATCTTTTTGCGCGCGCGAGGCAGGGTCCGGCACCACCGTGCCGTCGGCCAGCACAAAGTTATATTCGCTGCCGGGCGCGACCCCGGTTGAGAGCAGTTCGAACCAGCCATCTTCCGCAGGACTCATCCTCGTATCCTGACCATTAAGACGCAGGCTGACGCTGTTTTGACCGGTAGCCCAGAGACGAAAGCGAACGGCATCGCTGGCGACGTATTCAGCGCCCCAGCTTTTGGTAAATGATGCTGACTCCATTCAATGACCTCGTCTGAATCAAATGTGATCGATAAACCACACCGCGCGCTACAGGGGCGGCGATGCAGATGGCAAAAGGTGAGACGGAAACCCGTATGGAACGCCGTCGGCGGTGAGGGCTGGTCTGCCGCGCCAGCCTGCGTTTTGACCGCGACTGGCTCAGTACGACGCCATACGAAAATCAATCATAGTCCACGCTGGCAGAGTTGCCGGAGCGGCGTCGCGCGGGTCTGACGGCGTTCAGCGGGAAAATCAGGTGATCGCCGTCACAAATTAAAAAGTGCATCTATACTTGTTACTCTTGCCTGGGTTGGCGAAATTATGCGCAAATTCAGGGTGTTAAACCTCATGGAGTGAATGTGGAGCAGACTAAACCTGAAGCAACCGACAGCAGCGCACCCTCGGCAGATACCGTTCGCCAGCGACTGTTTTTTGTGGTGCTGGTCGCCACGATGGGCGCGCTGGCCTTTGGCTATGACACCGGTATTATCTCCGGCGCGCTGCCCTATATGACGCTGTCGCCCGATCAGGGCGGCCTGGATTTAACGCCGTTTACCGAAGGACTGGTCACCTCTTCGCTGATTTTCGGCGCGGCGGTGGGGGCCTTTCTCAGCGGCTATGTCTCGGACCGTTTTGGTCGCCGCATTACCCTGCGCAGTCTGGCGCTGCTGTTTGTGGCGGGCGCTATCGGCACCGCCGTCGCGCCTGACGTTGAGGTGATGGTCGCCATGCGCCTGCTGCTGGGCATTGCGGTCGGCGGCGGCTCCTCTACCGTACCGGTATTTATTGCGGAAATTGCCGGGCCGCGCCATCGCGCGCCGCTGGTCAGCCGCAACGAGCTGATGATCGTCTCCGGCCAGCTGCTGGCCTACGTGGTCAGCGCGCTGATGAGCTACCTGCTGCACGATCCGAAAATGTGGCGCTATATGCTGGCGCTGGCGATGATCCCCGGCGCGCTGCTGTTTATCGGCACCTTCTTCGTTCCCGCTTCGCCGCACTGGCTGGTGGCGGAAGGGCGCGTCAAAGAGGCGATGCGCATTATGAAGCGGCTGCGTGAAACGCCGCGCGAGGTGCGCAAAGAGATGGCGGCGATGCGCAAGCAGGCGCGCGAAGCCGAGCGCGGGCCTTCGGCCGGCGAGCTGCTGCGCGAGAAATGGGTGGTACGCCTGCTGCTGCTGGGCGCGGGCATGGGGATTGTTATCCAGTTCACCGGCGTCAACGCCTTTATGTACTATACCCCGATTATTCTGAAAACTACCGGCATGGGCACCAGCGCCTCGATTGCCGCGACCATCGGCAACGGCGTAGTGTCGGTGCTGGCGGTGATGGCCGGGATTCGCGCGGTCGGGCGTTTTGGCCGTCGCGCCATGCTGATCACCGGGCTTTGCGTGGTGATCGCCGCGCAGCTGGCGCTGGGTTCGGTGCTGGTCTTTATGCCGCAAAACATGACGCAGAGCCTGCTGGCGCTCGGCTGCATTATGCTGTTCCTGTTCTTTATGCAGATGTGCATCTCACCGGTTTACTGGCTGCTGATGTCAGAGCTGTTCCCGATGAAGGTGCGCGGCGTGCTGACCGGGGCCGCGGTGTCGTTTCAGTGGATCTGCAACGCGGCGGTGGCCTTCGCCTTCCCGCCGCTGCTGTCGGTGGCGGGCAATAGCACCTTCTTTATCTTTGCCGTGATTAACGTGGCATCGCTGGCGTTTGTCGCCACCATGCTGCCGGAAACGCGCGGCAAATCGCTGGAGCAGATCGAGACGCTGATGCGCGAGCGCTTTGGCGAAACAGAGAAGGCGACCGCGAGCGACGCCGCATAAATCAGGCTGCGGGTTATCTTGCTGATAATCCGCAGCTATCACACCAAATACTATTATCGTCTGGCTCCCCGCGTTCCGTGCGTGAATAATCCCTTTATGGCTATCTATCGAATCAAAGTGGGATTTCATAATCCCTCCGCGCTGACCTTCCGTGAGCTGGATGTGATTCTGGCTGAAGCGTCATTCCGCGCCGCGCAGTCTCAGCGCGCTGGCGTCCGTTATTTCACAGAGTATGAATATGAGTCGGAAGGCGATCTCTGTTCGGTGTGCGCGCTGGCCTACAGCCACGCCTGCAAAGTAAAGAAGTGTCCGCTGGTGCTGGTGGAGATGCAGCAGGCTGCGGCAGCGGCATCGGAGTGATGCCGCGCCTTGACGGGTTACAGCAGTTCGTCAGTCTGGATCGGCTGCGGCTGCCAGCGCTCGACCGCTTCTTTGACCTCATCCTCGCTGGGGTGGCCTTCCGTCGCCACGTTATAGCGTTTGCCGTCTACGGCGATAACGGTAACCGGCAGCGTATACTGTTGCAGCGCTTCCCGGCTGGGCGAGGTGCTGCTCTCGGTCTCCTCCGGCGCTTTGATCTCAACCTGCACCTCGACCTGGCCGGCCTCGAAGCTTTTTACCTCGCCGTGGTAGCCAGCGCCAAAAATCAGATAATCCTGGTTCATGTTTTCTCCTCGGCGTTACGCCTGTTTAGGCTGACCGTTAGAGGCGGTGAGACCGCCGTCGACCGGCAGGTTAACCCCGGTGATATAGCGCGCGTCGTCGCTGGCGATAAACAGCACGGCACTGGCGATATCCTCCGGCTGACCGGCGCGGCGCAGCGCGATACGGTCGTTGAAGCGCTCCAGCAGCGCCTTATCCTCTTTCATATCCTCGGTCAGATCGGTAAAGGTGAAACCGGGGCAGATGGCGTTAACGCGCACGCCGTCGGCGCCGTAGTCCAGCGCCAGCGAACGGGTAAAGTTGGTGACCGCGCCTTTGGCCGCGTTATAGACGCTCATGCCCCAGTCGCCGCCCAGACCAGAGACCGACGAGATATTCACCACGTTGCCTCTGGTGTTAAGCAGATCCGGCATAAAATAGTGGATGCAGTAGTAAACGCCATCCAGATCGACCTTCATCAGCTTATGCCAGTCGTCCGGCTGCACCTCGTGGATAAGGCCCTGCACCACGCTGCCCGCGTTATTGACCAGCACGTCGACGCGACCATATTTCTCTGCCACGCGATCGCGCAGCGCCTTAACCTGGTCCGCGTCCGCGACATCGCAGGGCGCGACCAGATGGTCGCCTGCCGTCAGCAGCTTAAGGGTATTTTCCAGTTTTTGCTCTGTTCTGCCGACCAGCACCACCGCAGCGCCTTCACGGGAAAACTGCTGCGCCGTCGCCTGACCAATGCCCGATCCCGCTCCGGTAACAACGACGACTTTTCCTGTAAATCTCGACATGCTCTCTCCTTAATGTGGGTAGTTGACGTTATCTTTAAGCCTGGCAGCCAGACGGGATCGTTCAAGCCAGACGGCAAAATCCCGGCAACCAGGCTGTATTTTATGGCTGACAGCTGGACTGTCTGGCGATAACTAAGGAGGCTTTATGTCTGAAACCGCTCTGTCCGTTGACTGCTGCATTGTCGGCGGCGGCCCGGCTGGCCTGATGACCGCCTATCTGCTGGCGCGTGCCGGCCTGCAGGTCGTGGTCATGGAAAAACATGGCGATTTTCTGCGCGATTTTCGCGGCGATACCATTCATCCCTCAACGCTGGAGGTGATGCATCATCTGGGGCTGCTCGACAGGCTGCTGTCGCTGCCGCATCAGCGCGCTGAAAAATTGCAGGCGGACATGGGCGGCGAACAGGTCACGATGGCGGATTTTTCGCGCCTGCCGGTGCGCTGCCGCTTTATCGCCTTTATGCCGCAGTGGGACTTCCTCAATTTCCTTGCCAGCGAGTGCGCAACCTTTCCCGGCTTCAGGCTATTAACCTCGACGGCGCTCAGCGATCTGATTGTGGAACAGGGCCAGGTATGCGGCGTGACTGCGCAGCATAACGGGGAAACGCTTAGCGTGCGCGCAAAGCTGGTGATCGGCGCGGACGGTCGGCATTCCGCCGTCAGAGAAAAAGCGGGGCTGACGGGGCGCTCGTTTGGCATGCCGCGCGACGTGATCTGGTTCCGACTGGATAAGCAGCCGGAGGATCCGGCGCTGGGCACCGGCCACAGCGGGCCGCGCAATAATTTTATCCTCATCGACCGCGGCGATTACTGGCAGTGCGGCTTTACCATTCAGAAAGGGGAGTTTGAGGCGTTGCAGCACGCCGGACTGGACGCGCTAAAACAGCGCATCGCCAGCGTAGCGCCCTTTAACGCCGAACGGCTGGAAACCATAAGCGACTGGTCGCAGATCCGGCTGCTGTCGATTCGCATCGACCGACTGACGAAGTGGATGAAGCCCGGCCTGCTGTGTATCGGCGATGCGGCGCATGCCATGTCGCCTGTCGGCGGCGTAGGGGTCAACCTGGCGATTCAGGATGCGGTGGCTGCCGCTAATTATCTTACCGTGCCGCTGCGGCGCGGCAGGGTAAGCCTGCGCGATCTGGCGCGCGTGCAGAAGCGCCGCCAGTTTCCCACCGTCGCGACCCAGTTTCTGCAAATCAAAATGAGCCGCAAAGGCTCCGCTACGGGCGGTAAAAACCCGATGCCGCGCATTCTGCGCAAATGGCCGTTTTTGCGCTTTGTCTTTGGTCGGCTGATCGGGCTGGGGTTCCGCATGGAGAAACCGCGTCGCGTTGTTGCGCGCTAAGGTCGAACGCGCGACCCAATTCTATACTTAGCTCCATTACGCGGCCCGTCATAAAGGATACGCCTGTGGAAAATCCTCAACTGCTGGCGCAGCGCCAGCGACGCGCGCTGATTGCCGGTTCGGTCGGCAATTTTATCGAGTGGTATGAGTTTGCCGTTTACGGCTTTCTCGCCACCCTGATCGCGCACAATTTTTTTCAGCTTGAGGGCGCATCGGCGCTCAGCAGCCTGATCCTGACGTACGCCTCTTTCGCTATCGCCTTCTTTTTTCGCCCGCTTGGGGCGATTATTTTTGGCCGCATCGGCGACCGTACCGGACGCAAGCCCACGCTGATTGCGGTATTGCTGCTGATGACGCTGGCGACCACGCTGATCGGCCTGGTGCCGACCCAGGCGACGCTGGGCATCGCCGCGCCGCTGATCCTGACCGGGCTGCGCATTCTGCAAGGGCTGTTCGCGGGCGGCGAATATGGCGGCGCGGTGTCGCTGATGACCGAGTTTGCGCCGCCGGGCAAGCGCGGCCTTTACGGCGCATGGCAATCTTTTACCGTGGCGCTGGGGCTGCTGGCAGGGGCAGGGGTGGTGGCGCTGCTCTCCGGGCTGTTGAGCGCCGGGGCGATGCTGAGCTGGGGCTGGCGGATTCCCTTTCTGCTGGCGCTGCCGCTGGGGCTGATTGCGCTGTGGCTGCGTCTGAGCATGGAGGAGACGCCGAGTTTTATCCGCCAGCATCAGCAGCCGCAACCGCCGCGCGCCAGCGTCAGCCAGACGGTAAAAACTATCCTGCTGGCCATCGCGCGCGTGATGCTCTGGTCGGCGGCGGGCTACACCTGTCTGGTGATCATGCCAACGTATTTGCAGTTGGCGCTGCATACCGGCTTTAATCAGGCGCTGCTGATCGCGGTGATCTCGAACCTGGGGTTTGCCGCCACCATTCTGCCCGCGGGCTGGCTCAGCGATAAAGTTGGGCGGCGGCGCGTGATGGTGACCGCCAGCCTGTTACTGCTGCTGCTGGCTTTTCCGCTGCTGAAAATATTGCAGGGCGAAACGACCTCGCTGGCGGTCAGCGCGCTGGTGGTATTTATTGCCGGCGGCATTGTCGGTCTGCTGGCGGGGCCGGGACCCGCCATGCTGGCCGAAATGTTTCCCACCCAGGTGCGCTACACCGGCCTGGGGCTGGCCTATTCGCTGTCAAACGCGCTGTTCTCCGGCTGCGCCGGGCTGATTATTACCGGACTAATGAAGCAAACCGGTAATCTGGATATTCCTGCCTGGTATGTGGTGGCGACGGCGCTGATCAGCATTCCGGCGCTGATGACGCTAGAGAAAAGCGATCGTCAGCAGCGGCTGTAGCCAGCCGCCGCGCGTCTACATCAGCGCAATGCCAAAGCGTTTTAGCAGCAATGCCCACAGCACAAATAGCGCAACGGTAATGACGCAGGAGAGGCCCAGCGTCGGCCAGAAGCCGGTGCGCTGGTACAAATAAGGAAACAGGATAAACATCGGCAGCGTGGGCACCACATACCAGAAGGTATACCAGGCATGAGCGGCGATCTTCTCCTGCGTCTGCCCCTCCAGCTTCATCCAGATCAGCACCAGCACGGTGACCAGCGGCAGCGCGGCAATCAGGCCGCCCAGGCGATCGCTGCGCCTGGCCGTTTCTGAGATCAACACCACCATAAACGCGGTAATCGCATATTTTGAGATAAGCCAGAGCATTTTTTCTCACCTGTGACTGAACCTGCCCGTCAGAGCCGTTCCAGCCTGTCTATTTAAGATAAGAGCGGATCACCGCCACGATGTCTTCCAGGTCGTCGCTGCGCTCCTGCGCCGTGGCATGGCCATTCATCAGGTGTTCGCGAATATGGCCTTCCAGTAATTCGCTCATCAGGCCGTTGACCGCGCCGCGTACCGCTGCCACCTGTTGCAAGACTTTCAGACACTCCTCGCCCGATTCCAGCGCCGTTTCCAGCGATGCCGCCTGACCTTTGATGCGCCGAACGCGGGTCAGCAAACTCTTCTGGTTTTTTTGGGTATGCGCCATAAATCCTCTCTTATTATCTATACTGGGGTATAGTATATTGAGGCGAAGCATAGAGCGCATTTTGCTGCTTTGCAAGCGACTAAAAAGCAGACTGTGGCCAGTGCAAACAGATTAAGAGGCGACGTTATGGCGGTAAAATCTCCCTGTATCGATTTATGTGTATTTGAGGGGAAAAGCGGCTGGTGCGAAGGCTGTGGGCGCACCCGCAAAGAGGCGCAGGAGTGGCGCAAGCTTACGCCTTATCGGCAGAAGGCGATCGCGCGGACGCTGGAGGGCCGTATGGCGATTTTGCGGCGACAGCCGAAATAAAGCAGAAAGGGACGGGCGTCCCTTTCAAGCCTCCCGGCATCACGCAGGGAGGCGCGCGGGATTACTTACGTCCCAGCAGGAAGCCGATTACCACGCCGACGGCGCCGGCAACGGCCAGTCCAGCCAGGGGATTTGACTGAACCTGATCTTTAATGCAGTCCGCCGCGTCGCGCGCAGCATAGGACGCCTGGTTTGTATAACGACGCGCAGCGCCGCGCACGCGATGACGCGGTGAATCGGTGGCTTCGCCCCACTGCTGCTCAGCGGCACCGGCAACTTCTTTAACGGTATCTTCGATTTTTCCTGACATAGTTCGTCTCCTTTGGGTTAGCACTCTGTAAAGCGTAGCAAAGCCCAACGGATATGCTGGATACTTACGATTTTGTTACCTTTTATCGCTGCATAACCGACGCGGAGTAACCGGCGCGCGACTCTCTGGCGCGCCCGCCGACGACTGCGCAGCGGCGCGTATCGCAGGGCTGGCGCAGGGTGAGAGCCTGGCGCGCAGGCCAGTCTGGCGTCCTTCTCAGCGCCTGGCGAAAAATCATTACCATCTGTTTCATCGGCTCCTGATGGGAAAACATGGCAGACCGGGCAGATAGCTATTCAGCCGGGTGGGCAACACACACAGGAAAATGATATTGCCGTTAACAACGACACGAGCATCAGAAGGCAGGGATGCGCTAATGCACAGAGAGCGACACACCGCTCTCTGTGGTGGCGCGCTTGCCGACACGACTGTCAGGGAGGCTGAGGCGACAGCGAGTACGTGAATATTTATCGCGGCGTTGATCGCAGGCGCGCCGCCGCAGGCCCCGGCTTTCCCTGTCGCAGGGTTTGCAGGGCCTGTTAATCATGACTACTGTTTCTGGATACGCTTTTTAACAACCGATTTCCAGACAGGAGGAGCCATGAAGCGCGATGTATTAAACGAAGATGATTATGATGAAGTCTGTCGCGTGATTGGCGATGCGGTGGTGGTGCTGGCGGAATCGGGCCACGAGACAAAACGGGAAGAGATTACCGGCCTGCTGAAGCGTGCGCGCCAGCATCGCTCTCACAGCGAGCGCGATGAACAGCGTATGCTTGAGCACGCTATTCGTCTGGTAAAACCCTGACGCCGGGGCAGCGCGCCGATCGCATTACGCCTGAGATACCCTCAGCTCCTGGCGGCAGGCGGGATACCAGCTCACCAGAAAATGCCGCAGGTGGTCGAGGCACCACTCCGCCTCGTCACGCTGCTGACAGTAGTACATCACCGTCACCTTTTCATACTCGCGTTGGCGCTGGCGCAGCGGCGACCAGCCCCAGTCGAGCACGCCGCGGGCATAGTTCAGTAGCGCATCGGTTTCCATCGCGTGCTGCGCTGCCTGTTCGCGCAGATAGCGCGCAAAGGCCTGATCCAGCGCCAGCGTCTCCTGCTGCGCCACGGCGACGTCAGGACGAAAGGCGACGTCAATAAAGCCGCATACCGCATCCGCGCGCTGCTGCCAGTCGCAGGCCAGCGTCATAAACAGCCCATCCTGTAAATTCACCTCTTCCAGCAAACGACGCAGGTTCGCCGACAGCGCCAGCACGGCAATCTCATCAATGCGCTCTGTCTGCAACGTCAGATCGATTCCGCACGGATTAAGCGAGCCGTCTTCGTTGCGCGTGGCGGGAAAGGGAAAATCAATGTAGCCGTTGTTATCCAGTCGCTTTTCCATAGGAGCTTAGCCTGCTGTCTGACAAGCCCCTGACAATAAACGATCTGGCGGCGGGACGCACGCCTAAGGACAGGTCCAGGTAATCATGGTGTCCTGATGCGGATTAATCAGGCGGAACTGCTTATCTGACAGCCGCTGCGCATAATAGCCTTCCGCAGTAACAGAAGAGGGCACATATTTGAAACGATTCAGCGAGTGGAGTGTCCCACTCTCTACGCGGACGCCGTCGCGGCTGACGGTGAAGGCGTTAACGAGGTCAAAAATTGTCGCCTGCGTCTGGCCCATAGGCTGACCGTAGATAGTGCTGACCTCGCCGGGGCAGTCTACCCCTTTGGGACCTGAGGCGCAGCCCGCGAGCAGCGTAATGATAATCAGTAAGGTGAGTCGCAACATATCCTGTACCTGCTTCTGTCCCTGAGAATGTCGTGGCGCTAATTTTGACGTATTACGTTCCGGCTATTGTGATCATAGCAGGTCTGGCGCGGCTTCCCATTTGGTATTTGATTAATAGTTAAGCTCTGCATGTGCCAGAGGGTGACTTGAGTAGCACATTAAAGGTATTCTTGCCATCTTTGCGCATAAATTTGGCGATTCAGGGGGAATGTTATGAAAGAAGAAGAAGCGAGTCTAATGATTATCCGTCATGCGATTGAGAAGCTTGAGGCGGAAAAGAAGCAACAGGTGATGGCCTGCGTGGGCGCAATTCGCGACGTCATGCAGGCATTCGATACGGAAAGCGCCTCGCTGGCGCTGATGCTGATCGCCGCAGAGGTCGCGGCAGACTAATCTTCCGTCCGGCGTGGCGACAGGCGACGCCGGACATTTACCGGTTCATTTCACCGACCAGCCAGCGATGGATCACCTCGACAATCCAGGCCTGCTCGGCTTCACTCAACGGCTGATGAGCCGCAATCCCGTGCCACTTTGCCAGACAGCCGCGACAGCAGGTTGCCGTAGCATGCTGGGCGATAAAGACCGGATGACCGCGCATCGGCGTCTGCTTGCCGTCGTTTTTCGGTTCCGCCGGCGCCAGCCGCTGCGCAACAAAATCGGCCGCGTGCCGATCAATAACCTCAGGACCTTTAGCCAGGCAATAGTCGCGCTCTTTTACGCCTAAGTGAAAACGGCGGCGAAACGGCGACTGCGCCAGACGCTGAAACAGGGCGTCTTGCCGGTTCATATACTCTCCTTTAGGAATCAATGCGTTTTCAACCTGTTCCTGGTTTCGCTTTCCCCAGGCTGTGCTAAACCTAAAGCGAACCCACACAAGGAGGACATATGAAAAAAACGCTGATGCTGGCTGGAACCTTCACTTTGGGCCTGCTGCTGGCTGGCTGCGCCAACGACCACGTTCTGCACACCACTGACGGTCGCACCATAGTGGCGCAGGGCAAGCCCAAAGTAGATGACGATACCGGTATGATCACCTACAAAGATGTCTACGGTAAAGAGCAGCAGATTAATCGCGACACTATTAAAGATATGTCCGAAGTCGGCAACTGACGACAGTTTTTGACACACTTCGACCCGCCTTGCGCGGGTCGTTGCGCTTTTTCCTGTCGTGCGATGTGGTACCCTGAAAATAGTTAATTA
This sequence comes from Candidatus Pantoea deserta, assembly GCF_003813865.1. Lineage (GTDB taxonomy): Bacteria > Pseudomonadota > Gammaproteobacteria > Enterobacterales > Enterobacteriaceae > Pantoea > Pantoea deserta. Next base: position 30,901 of record NZ_RMVG01000013.1, on the reverse strand, counting down.
AATCAGAGCATCACTTTCACGGAGCCGCTAATGAAGGCCACACTTTTTACCCTTGGCTTACTGAGCAGCTGTATCGCGCCCGCCTGGAGCGATACCCAGTTCCAGATCACCTGTCCAGGCCGACCGACCATGACCATCTCCCGCGCGCAGTATGGTCTGAGCACCCTGAGCTGGCCGCAACGCCATTTCCAGATCGCTGCCGGACAGCAGCGTACCCGCCTGGACGGCGGCGATAAGGTTTCCATTACCCGTTTTCGAAACGGCGACCAGCTGGTCATTAATAAAGCGAATGAAGAAACCTTCTTCGTTTACCACGACAGCGACCGGCTGTTACCCTGTAGCCGCAGCGAAACGCGCGATGTCGATCAACTGTCCCTTGAGCCTTATGACGATCGCGACCATCCCCACTCCTGACCGATCTTAGCCGGAGAGTTTATGCAACTAGAGGTTACAGACACCGTTACGCATCATGATCTGGATGAGGTGCGCCTTGGCCTGAATGCTTTCAACAGCCGTTTTATTAATATCGATGAGATTAAAGCCATCGGCGTCTTCGTTACCGATGAGCAGGGCAAAAAACGGGCGGGGCTGACCGGCTCGACCGCTGGCAACTGGCTACGCATCGATATGCTGTGGGTCAGCGACGAGCTGCGCGGGCAGGGCGTGGGCAGCAGGCTGATAAAAGCGGCCGAAGAGGAGGCGCGTCGGCGCGGCTGTTGCTATGCGCAGGTCGATACCGCCAGCTTTCAGGCGCGGCCGTTCTACGAAAAGTCAGGCTACTCTCTGCGCTTCAGTCTGGATAACTACCCGCGTCACCATCAGCGCCACTATCTCAGCAAAACACTGTAATCAAAACAGCGGCTGCTGGCGCATATCCAGCGGCTGCTGCTCCGCCTCGTCAATGGCCGCCAGCCAGCTTTGCAGCGTCACCTCCACCCACGGAAGATGCCCGCGCGTGGTGCTCATCAATACCACATCGGGCCGCAGCGTGCGGTAGAACTCCAGCGACTGTTGCAGCTCGTGAGGGTTGCTTTCCGGCACCAGCACGGTGATCCAGCGGTGGTGATCGCGCGTCAGGGTATCGCCGACAAAAAGGTAGGTGCGTCCCAGCGGCGACGCATAAAGAAAGCTGCTGCTGCCCGGCGTATGGCCCGGCGTCGGCAGCAGATGGAAATCGCCGAAATGCACTTCCTGATGGGTAAAGGTATCGTCTGGCTCCAGTATGCGACTAACCGGACCCAGCGAGCGGCTGTGGCAGTAAAGCGCGCTGTTAAAACGCTGCTGAATCGCGACGGCGCCGGGCGCGGCCTCATGCCAGTGGGTAAGATAGTGGCGGATCACGCCGCCCTCATCGGCCAGTATCTCCAGATCGAGCGGATGCTCCACGCGGCCAATCAGCAGATTGCCGCGCGGGTGGCGCAGCATAAAGCCGTGCATCATTAAATCATTAACGGCATCTTCCGCCGGAAATTCAGGCGTGGAGATCCACAAATCGTCATACAGCGGCTTCAATGGCGATCTCCCTGACAGCGGCTTATTGCCCAGGCAAAATGGGATGGCCAGTGGCCTGTAGCTCGGCCTGATGATTCGCCACGCGCAGCTGCGCGCGCGCGCCGAGCGGCAGCGTGACGGTATCCGCGTCGTGGCCAAAAGCCAGATCGGTGATGACCGGCAGGCCCGTTGTTTCGCGCAGGTAGCGCCAGACGCTGGAGAAATCAAACCCATTGTCATAGTCGCTCAGCGCGGTACTGGTAAAGCTACCGGTAATTATAGCGCGCTGCCGCGCCAGAATGCCGCTCTGCTGTAGCTGAATCAGCATGCGCTCAATGCGGAACGGATGCTCATTCACGTCCTCGATCACCAGAATGCCGTCCTCAAACTGCGGCAGCCAGGGGGTGCCGATCAGCGAGCAGATCATCGCCAGGTTGCCGCCCCACAGCGTACCCTGCCAGCTGCCGCTGTCTGGCGTTTCGCTGCGCCAGTCCACATGGACGGTGGGCGAAGTCAGCGCCTGCCAGAAATGCCGTTGGGTAAAGTCAGAGAGCGTCTCTGCGCCGAAATTTCCCGCCAGCATCGGCGCGCTAAACGTGATCAGGCCGGTCTGCGCCAGCAGCGCAAGCTGAACGGCGGTAAAGTCGCTGTGGCCGCACAGGGCCAGCGGCTGGTTAAGCAGACGACGCTGTAGCGCCACATAGTCAATCTGCGCCAGCAGTCGGCTGGCGCCGTAGCCGCCGCGTACCGCCAGCACGATGTCGGGCAGGGATTCCAGCTGCGCCAGCTGATTCAGCTCGGCCAGCCGTTCCGCATCCGTCCCGGCGAAGCGCTGAAAGCGGCGGGTAATCGTCTCCAGATTATTAACCTGATGGCCTGCGGCGCGCAGCCGCTCAACGCCGCGCCAGGCAGCGGGCTGGTTATGGCAATATCCGGAGGGCGAAACAAGATGAAAAGAACGCGAAATCATAAAGCTATTCCTGCGGTTAGCGGGCGATTATCTGGCCGATGATGACGAAAAGCGCGACGGAAGTCACTGCGCCGCGCGCTTTTTTGCGCAATTAGGATAAACGGTAATTTTGCTGCCGCGCGCGCCAGGTATGATAGCCTGCGACCCTATTGCATCAGGATGAATAATTGGTGAAATTTCGATACCTTGCCCTCTCTGCACTGCTGCTGGCAGGCTGCGCCAGCGAACCGCCAAAACAGATTGTTAAACAGCGAAACACGCCGTTAACCCAGGCGCCGCCGTCAAATATCAATGCGGCCTGGGCGATGTTCACCGAAGATGCCGCCAGTCATTATGGCGTTGATGAGAAGCTGATCAGCGCCATTATTACTGTCGAATCGGGCGGCAATCCTGGCGTGGTCAGCCGCTCTAACGCGGTCGGCCTGATGCAGATTAAAGCCTCGACGGCGGGCCGGGAGGTTTATCGCGCGCAGGGACGTCGCGGCCAGCCCTCGACGGCCGAGCTGCGCGATCCGGCGAAAAATATCGATATTGGCACCGCCTATCTCAAAATCCTGCAAGAGTCGGCGCTGTCAGGCATCCGCGATCCGCTGACGCTGCGCTACGCCACCATCGTCTCTTACGCCAATGGCGCGGGCGCGCTGCTGCGCACCTTCTCCCGCGACCGCGATCGGGCGATCGCCATGATTAACGCCATGTCGCCGGACGAATTTTACCAGCACGTCCAGAACAAACATCCGGCCGCGCAGGCCCCGCGTTATCTGTGGAAAGTCACCACGGCGTACCGCACCATTTAACCCTTACTCCACCAGCAGACGCGCGGTGGGGTAATCCACAATCAACACGTTGACGTAGCCGCCGCGCAGTGCGCCGCGAATGGCGTGCGCTTTCTCTTTGCCGCCCGCCAGCGCCACGACCTGCGGGCACTGCCGCACCTGGCTCAGTTCCATACCGATCACCGGATCTTCTTCCGGACGCAGCACCGGCTGGCCCTGCGCGTCGAAGTAGTGCAGGCAGATGTCGCCGACCGCGCCGCGCTGGGCCAGCGTGCGCAGCATCTCTTCATCGTAATAGTTGCCGGAGTTGCGCAGTAGCGCCGATGGCTCCAGGTCGCCAATGCCGACAATCGCCAGATCCACCTGTTCAAACTTCTCCAGCACCTCCGCCACGTCGGGGTTGGCGGCTAATCGCTGACGATCCTGCACCGAGTGCTCAATCGACTGCGACGGCAGCAGCCAGCAGGAGCAGTTAAGCAGGGCCGCCAGGTTCTGCGTCAGAATGGTGGCCTGCACGTTGCCATTGGCCCCCACGCCGCCCAGCAGCTGGATCACCCCTTTACAGGGCACGTTTAGCGGATGCAGCGCATCCACCATCGCGCGAATGGTGCCGCTCCAGGAGGAGATGCCGATCAGCTCGTCGGCGCGCAGGCGGGTTTCCAGATAGTGCGCCGCCGCCGAGCCAATGGCCTGTTTAATCTGCTGCGATGAGGCGGATTCCGCCACGTCTACCACAATCGCCTGCGGCAGCCCGTAGGTCTGTTCGATCGCCTTCTCCAGCGCCGGGAAGACATTGGCGGGGGGAACGACGCTGATCTTCACCACGCCTTCTTTCACGCTGCGGTTAAGAATGCGCGAGACAAACGACTGCGACAATTTCAGCAGCTGTGCGATCTCTGACTGTTTCATCCCTTCGCTGTAGTAAAGCGTAGCAATCTTCACCATCAGCCGTTGCTCATCCTGTTTCGCCATTCATCCTTCCTCTCTGTATCGGCCTGGTATTGTTAACCAGGATGCCGCAAATCACAACGCAGGACATTTTGTGATCCTTTTCGCTTTTTAAACAATCCGGGTTGCGCGCCCGGCCGGAGCAGGTGCATAGTCATAATGAATATAAAATCGCAATTGAATATTTATTCAAGCGGAGAATAACTGATGAACCTACCTCTCGTCAAAATTACCCTACTGGCTTCACTGATGACGCTCTCAGCCGCGACGCTCGCCGCCGATAAAGGCCTGCTGGCGATTATTACCCCTTCGCACGATAACCCGTTTTTTAAAGCGGAAGCCGACGGCGCGCAGGAAAAAGCCAAAGCGCTCGGCTACACCACGCTGGTGGCTTCCCACGACGATGACGTTAACAAACAGAACCAGCTGATCGAAACCGCCATTGCGCGTAAAGCGAAGGCGATAATCCTCGACAACGCCGGGGCGGACGCCACTGTCGGCCCGGTGCAGAAAGCGAAAGACGCCGGTATTCCCACCTTCCTTATCGACCGCGAAATCAATAAGACCGGCGTCGCCGTGGCGCAGATCGTATCGAACAACTATCAGGGCGCGCAGCTTGGCGCAGAGAAATTCGCCAAATTGCTCAACGGTAAAGGCACTTACGTCGAACTGCTGGGCAAAGAGTCAGACACCAACGCAGGGGTGCGTTCGCAGGGCTACCACGACGTGCTGGATGACTACCCCGATATGAAGATGGTGGCGCAGCAGAGCGCGAACTGGAGCCAGACCGAAGCGTTCAGCCGTATGGAAACCATTTTGCAGCGCAACCCGAATATTGTCGGCGTGATTTCGGGTAACGACACCATGGCGCTGGGCGCAGAGGCCGCGCTCAAGGCGGCGGGCAAAACCAACGTCATCGTGGTGGGCTTCGACGGCAGCGACTACACCCGCGATTCCATTATCAATAAAGGCAATATCAAAGCGACGGTGCTACAGCCGGGCTGGGCGCAGGCGCAGATGGCCGTGGAGCAGGCGGACTACTACCTGAAAAACGGCAAAGCGCAGAAAGAAGAGAAACAGCTGATGGACTGCGTGCTGATTGACGACAGCAACGCGGCGAAGCTGAAAAACTTCAACCTGGCGAAGTAAGCGGAGGCGGCATGAGTCGGATAAGCGCTGTGCTGATCGTCATCCTGACGTTGACAACAGGCGGCTGTACCGTGGTGGATCTGGACGCCAGCGGCAATCCGATCATGCCGAAAGATCCCCATGCGAAACCGAGCTACAGCAATCAGACGCCGCAGCAGATTGCCGAATCGAGCTGGCAAAGCCGGGTGCTCGACACCGCGCACCAGCACGCGATGAGCTGGGCGGATATGGAAACCAAAAGCAGCACGGTCAGGGCAGGCGGCAGCGAAAGCGTCTTTGTGCGCGCCAGCGGCACGGTTGCGGCGCTGGACGACAGCAATCAGCGCGAGCGCTCTCTGACGCTGACCCTGAACGGCAAGCCGGTAAAAGTGAACCTGGGGCCGGTGATCCGCAGCAACGCGCTGCGCGATGCGGCGGGGGTCCGCTTTGAAGAGTTTACCAATCAGGTGCAGTACGCGCAGCTGACCCGCGCGCTGAACCGCCATGCGGTGCAGCAGCTGCCCGCCGTTGACGCGAGCTGGGTAGGCAAACCGGCGCAGGCGCTGCTGGCGGTAGAGATGGGTCATGGCGTGGTTAACGACGTGATGGCGGTCGAGCTGAAGCAGGGGGCGACGCCATGAGCGACGACATCATCCTGAGCGCGCACGGTGTCTCTATGCTGTTTCCCGGCACGCTGGCGCTGGACAGCGTCGACTACCGCGTCTGGCGCGGCAAGGTCAACGTGATCATCGGCGAAAACGGCGCAGGCAAATCGACCCTGATGAAAATCCTCGCAGGCGTACAGCAGCCGACCAGCGGCGAGCTGTTTCTTAACGGCGAAAAAGTGGTGTTGAACAGCACGCGCGCCGCCGCGAAGCTGGGCATCGGCATGGTGCATCAGGAGCTAAACCTGTTTGAAAACCTGTCGGTGGCGGAAAACATCTTTCTCGGCCGCGAGCTGCAACGCGGCATTATGCCCATTAATGAAGCCGAACAGGAGCGGCGCGCCGCCGCGCTGATGGCGCGCCTCGATCAGCCCATCTCGCCGAAAGAGCTGGTCGGCAATCTCAAGGTGGGTCAACAGCAGCTGGTGGAGATTGCCAGGGCGCTGGCGGAAGACGCCGATATATTGATCCTCGACGAACCCACCTCGGCGCTGAGTAAAACCGAGGTAGAAGTGCTGTTCCGCGTCATCCGTGAACTGACGCGTCAGGGGGTCTCTATTATCTACATCTCCCATCGCCTCGAAGAACTGATGGCGATTGGCGACATGATTACCATTCTGCGCGACGGCCGCTTTCAGGCGGAGGCCAGGGTCAGCGACATCGACGTGCCCTGGATCGTGCGGGAAATGCTCGGCAGCGAGCCGATGAGCAACTTCCTGCCCGACGGACGCGCCTTTGGCGCGGCGGTGCTGGAAGTGGAGCATCTCACCTGCGTCAGTCCCAACGGCAATACGCTGGTTGACGACGTTACCTTTAACGTGCGCGCCGGTGAGATTGTCGGCATCTACGGGCTGATGGGCGCGGGGCGCACCGAGCTGTTTGAATGCCTGCTCGGCAGCGAGCGCAGCTATCTCGGCAAGGTCTGGCTCGACAGCAAACCGGTGCCGACGCGGTTGCCGCCCGCCGAGCGCATCCGTATGGGCATGAGCCTGGTGCCGGAGGATCGCAAGCGCGCCGGGATTTTCCCGGCGTCTTCGGTGTCCAGCAACCTCACCATCGCCAGCCTGTGGCGCCGCCTGTCGGGACGTTTCGCCATCGCGCAGCAGCAGGAGCAGGAGGCGGTTACGCAAACCGTGGGCAATCTGGCGATCAAAATCTCCTCGCCGGAGGTCGCCATCAGCGCGCTGAGCGGCGGCAATCAGCAGAAAGTGGTGATTGGCCGCTCGCTGCTGACCAGTCCGCGCCTGCTGCTGCTGGACGAGCCGAGCCGCGGCATTGACGTCGGCGCGAAGGCCGAGGTGTTCCGCATGATGGTGCGGCTGTCGGAGCAGGGCATTGCGGTGCTGTTCTCCACCTCAGATTTAAAAGAGATCATGGCGGTAGCCGACCGCATTCTGGTGATGTCGGGCGGCAAACTTACGGCTGACATGATGCGCGGTGACGCGGAAGAGTCAGCGCTGGTCAAAGCAAGCGCACAGGGGTTCTGAGCATGAAAGGCAACAACGCTATGACGATGGCGGGAAGACCGGCGAAGGCGTTCAACTCGCGCGAGAGCATTATTCTGCTGCTGCTGAAGCTGCGCACCTTTATCGCGCTGTTTTTAATCGTAGGCTTTTTCGCGCTTACCGTGCCGGACTTTCTCGCGCCGGGCAGTCTGGTGATTATGGTGAAACACATCGCGATTAACGCCTTTCTGGCGCTGGGCATCACCTTTGTGATCATTACCGCCGGTATCGACCTCTCTATCGGCGCAACCCTGGGGCTGTGCGGCATGATTGCCGGCTGGCTGATCACCAAAGGGATCGTTTTGCCGATGTTCGGCATCGCCATCTTTCCCAGCGTCTGGGTGATTGTGCCGCTGGTATTGCTGGTGGGCGGGATTATCGGCGCGGCCAACGGCTGGATTATCACGCGCTACAACGTCGCCCCCTTTATCTGCACGCTCGGCACCATGTATATCCTGCGCGGCGCGGCGATGCTGACCTCCGGCGGCGAGACCTTCCCCGGACTTCAGGGCAATCCGCTGCTCGGCAATACCGGTTTTGACCGCATCGGCGCCGGGTCGCTGCTTGGCCTGCCATACGCTATCTGGATGATGATCGTGCTGGCCATCGCGATCGCCTATGTCGCGCGCCGCCTGCCGTTTGGCCGTCAGGTCTACGCCATTGGCGACAACGAACGCGCCGCCGAGCTGTCCGGGGTGAAGGTCAAACAGGTGAAGATTTGGGTTTATACCCTTTCCGGCTTCTGCGCGGCGATTGCGGGCATCGTGGTGTCGTCGCAGCTGGTGGCCAGCCATCCGGCGAACGGCACCTCCTTTGAAATGAACGCCATCGCGGCGGTGGTACTGGGGGGAACGTCGCTGGCAGGCGGCCGCGGCACCATTCTCGGCACGCTGGTGGGCGCATTTGTTATCGGCTTTCTCGCCGACGGCCTGATTATGATGGGCGTCAGTGAATTCTGGCAGATGGTGATCAAGGGCATCGTCATTATTATCGCCGTCATCATTGACCAGATGCAGAACCGCATGCAGCAGAAAGCGGCGGTGGTGGCGCAGAAGGCGCTGATCGAGGAGGGCGAGCCGTCAAAGACTTAATCGGTTGAGGTGCAGGCATCCACCTTTGCTGCACCCCTTTTTTTACTCAGTATGAATATATATTCGATCATGATTTTAAATTCAGAGGTGTTGTATGAATCCTTTCAAACTTCCGGTCGACGAATTACAGCGTAAGGCGCGCGCCGTGCGCCGCCGCATTATTCAGCTAAACGCGGGCAGCCCGGCGGGCGGCCATACCGGAGCCGATCTGTCGCAGGCGGACATTGTCACCGCGCTTTACTTTCGCATTCTGAACTGCGCGCCGGATCGCATCGACGACCCGCAGCGCGACATCTATATCCAGTCGAAGGGCCATGCGGTGGGCGGATATTACTGCGTGCTGGCCGAAGCGGGCTATTTTCCTGCCGACTGGCTGGCGACCTATCAGCACTCAGATTCGCATCTGCCAGGCCATCCGGTGCGGCAGAAAACGCCGGGCGTCGAGCTGAATACCGGCGCGCTCGGCCACGGCCTGCCGGTGGCGGTAGGACTGGCGCTGGCGGCGAAAAAAGATGGCAGCAAGCGACGCATTTTCGTGGTGACCGGCGACGGCGAGCTGGCGGAGGGCAGCAACTGGGAGGCGGCGCTGGTCGCGGCTCATTATGGTCTTGATAACCTGATCATCATTAACGACAAGAACAAACTGCAACTGGCGGGCGCGACACGCGACATCATGAACACCGATCCGCTGCCGGAGAAATGGCGCGCCTTTGGCCTTGAGGTCACCGAGTGCAACGGCAACGACATGGCGCAGATCGTGAATACCATCGAGAGCCTGCCGCAGAACGGTAAGCCGCAGGTGATCGTAGCCCATACCGAGAAAGGGTATGGCATCTCCTTTATTCAGAGTAAGGCGGAGTGGCACCACCGCGTGCCGAAAGGCGAAGAGATTGAACTGGCCCTGGAGGAACTGAAAGATGAGTAATGCGCAACACTTAGCTAACGTCATGGTGGACGCGTTTATCGACGCGGTAAATCGCGGCGTCGATCTGGTGCCGGTGGTGGCGGACTCCACCTCAACCGCCAAAATCTCTCCCTTTATTAAGGCGTTTCCCGATCGGCTGGTTAATGTGGGCATCGCCGAGCAAACGCTGGTCGGCACCGCCGCCGGTCTGGCGCTGGGCGGTAAGATCGCCGTCACCTGTAACGCTGCGCCGTTCCTGATTTCGCGCGCCAACGAGCAGGTCAAAGTTGACGTCTGCTACAACAATACCAACGTCAAGCTGTTTGGTCTCAACGCCGGTGCCAGCTACGGCCCGCTTGCCAGCACCCACCACAGCATTGACGACATCGCGGTAATGCGCGGCTTCGGCAATATCGAAATTTATGCCCCCTCCTGTCCGCTGGAGTGCCGTCAGATTATTGACTACGCCCTTGAGCACGTCGGCCCGGTCTATATCCGTCTTGATGGCAAAGATCTGCCGCAGCTGCACGACGAAAACTACCGCTTCGAACCGGGCAAAATCGACCAGCTGCGCGAAGGAAAAGATATTGCGCTGGTGGCGATGGGATCGACGGTGCATGAGATCGTTCACGCGGCGGAGCAACTGGCTGAAAAAGGGATCTCAGCCGGTGTGATCGGCGTTCCATCCATCAGACCTTGCGATACCCAACAGCTGCGCAACCTGTTACATCACTATCCAGCGGTCATCACGGTAGAAGAGCACAACGTCAACGGCGGCGTCGGCAGCCTGGTGGCAGAGGTGCTGGCCGAGGGCGGCTGCGGCATTCCGCTGCTGCGGCTGGGCATTCCGGATGGGCAGTACGCTATCGCGGGCGATCGCGCCTCTACCCGCGCCCGTCACGGTATTGACGCCGCGAGCGTGGTTAACAGCGCAGTACGCATCTGCACGGGAGCCTGATAATGGAAGACGCCCTTATTCTGGCGATCGACGAAGGCACGACTAATGCCAAAGCGATAGCCGTCAATCGTCAGGGCAGCGTCGTCGCGCGCGGCAGCCAGCCGCTGACGCTGTCGCATCCGCAGCCGGGGCTGGCGGAGCAGGACCCCCTGGCGATCTGGCAGGCGGTAAAACAGGCGGTGACGGACTGCCTGACGCAGTGCGATGGCGCGCGCGTCGCGGCGGTGGCCATCAGCAACCAGCGCGAGTCGGTGCTGATCTGGCAGCGGCGCGACGGCAAACCTCTGACGCCGCTGGTCAGCTGGCAGGATCGCCGTTCTGAAGCCTTTTGTCGCGATCTGCGCGCCGCAGGCAACGCCACGCGCATTACCGGCCTGACCGGTCTGGCGGTCGATCCGATGTTCCCGGCGGCCAAACTCACCGGCATGCTGGCCGGGATCCCGGACGGCGCGGCGCGCGCGGCCGCCGGCGAACTGTGCATCGGCACGGTGGACAGCTGGCTGAGCTGGCAGCTCAGCGCGGGCGAGGTGTTCGTGACCGATCACGCCAACGCAGCGCGCACTCAGCTCTACAGCCTGCACAGCAACAGCTGGGACGACGAGCTGCTGCGGCTGTTTCAGCTGCCGCGCGCTGCGCTGCCCGTTATTGCGCCCTCGGCCAGCGAGCAGGGCGCGGTGGCGATCGACGATATTCCCGGCCTGCTGCCGGGCACGCCGATCCTGGCGCGCATCGGCGATTCGCATGCGGCGCTTCAGGCGCAGCGGCGCGGCGACGAAGAGGTGGTAAAGGCGACCTACGGCACCGGCTCCTCGCTGATGATGTCCATGGCGACGCCGCTGCTGACCGACAACGGACTCAGCACCACGGTGGCCTGGCACGACGGCGAACTGCGCTTCGCTTTTGAAGGCAATATTACCCATACCGGCTCTGGCGCGGCCTGGCTGGGCAAGATGCTCGGCATCAGCGATCCGCGCGAGCTGACCGCGCTGGCGCAGACCACTGAACATCATCAGGGCATCTATTTTGTCCCGGCGCTGTCAGGCCTGGGCGCGCCGTGGTGGGATCTCAAAGCGCGCGGCATGGTGTGTGGGCTGACCGATGCCGCCACGCCTGCCGTGCTGGCGCGCGTGGCGCTGGAGTCGATCGTCTATCAGATCGCCGACGTGTTTTTTGCTATGGAGCAGGCCAGCGGCCAGCGGCTGTCGGCGCTCTGCGTTGACGGCAGCGCCACCGCCAACGACTGGCTGATGCAACTACAGGCGGACGTGTTGCAGCGGCCGCTGCTGCGCGCGCCCACGGCAGAGGTGTCGGCGCTGGGCGCGGCGCTGCTCGCGGGCAAAGTGCTCGGCTGGTGGCGGCAGGGCAGCGAGATGCAGGCATTACAGGGCGGCACGCGCGTGGAGCCGCGCGCCGAGCGGGCGCAGGCCATGCGGGAGAATTATCAGGGCTGGATCGAAGCGGTGGCACGCTGCCGGTTTCAGCCGGCCTGAATGCTGGCGCGATAAGACATCAGCAGAACAAAGCGTCGTAAAAGCCCAGGCGCCCGCACGGCAAAGCGTCGCCAGCCAGAGACGGCCCGCGACAAGGCACAGGGAGTCCGCATGCTCTCTTTGCCATCAGGCGAAACGTCCCTGACCCCGCGCGAAACGCAACGCGCCGCAGCCTGCCAGACTAGGCGCGGCGCGCCTCTTCTTCATCGTTCTCCGCTCGCAGCATCTCTACTGGCGGAATCCGGCCGCCGCTAAACTCCACCTGACGAATCGGGAAGGCGAAACGAATATCGCGCTGCTCCAGCGCCGCCATCAGCTGCAGGTTAATCTCCTGCTGAATATCCATATATTTGTTGTAGTCGGCGTCGAGGACGAAATAGACTACCTCAAAGGTCAGCTTTGAGTCTTCAAAAGCGAAGAAATGCGCGCGGTCGAAGCGGGTCATCTCAATGCCTTCGATAATGGTTTTTACCTGCTGGCTCACTTCGCGCACCTGGGCAGAAGGCGTGCCGTAGCTCAGACCAAAACGAAACACGATGCGGCGCTGCTGCATGCGCTTGTAGTTATGGATGGTCTGCTGTAGCAGAATGGTATTCGAACAGACAATCTGCTCGCCGCTCAGACTGCGCAGGCGCGTGGTTTTCAGACCAATATGCTCGATAGAGCCGGCAATATCGCCAAACACGATAAAATCGCCGTGCTCGAAAGGCTTATCAAAGCCAATGGCCAGCGAGGCGAAGACGTCGCTCAGCACCGTCTGAATCGCCAGAGCAATGGCGATACCGCCCACGCCGAGACTGGCGACCAGCGCGGTAATGTTGATGCCCATGTTCGACAGGATGGCGAGCAGCATCATGACCCACACCACCACGCGCAGCAGAATGCCGAGGATCACGGTGGTGACGGGATTGCGAACGTGCAGCGGATCGCGCAGCAGACTATGCAGCCAGAGCCGGATGCCGCAGTCAATCCACATCGCCAGCTGCACCGCCAGCGCCAGGAACCAGCCGTGGGAAATAAAGGCGCGCCAGCTGGCGGGAACATCGACAAAGCGCAGGGCGAGCAGCAGCGAAAAAATCAGCAGCAGCAGCTGGCTGGTGCTGCGCAGTATTTCCACCAGGATGGCGGTAAAGCGCACGTGCCGCTGTTCGCTGTAGCGCGCGATGCGGCTGGAGATAAAACGGATGGCGCTGCGCAGCAGCCAGTAGATCGCCAGCGTGCCTGCTATCACGATAGCGCTATTGATCCAGAAGGTTTCATGAAGAAAAAGACGTTGAAAATAGCCAGACGAAAGCCAGTTTTCCATTGGGGAGATTCTCCTTGCTGGGAGCCGGTTTAAAAAAGAGAGCAAGGAGAAGCATAGCCTGGATGCGCGAGAAGGCCGCGCATATCACTGAAGAGTTACTGAAAACGACTGGCTTTATCGCGCGCCAGACGCTCAAGCGCGAAAATGACCTGCTGAAGCTGGCGCTCCTGCACCGGCTGCATCCGGGTAAAGCGGAAGCTGAGACGCGGCGTCACGCGCGTTTCGTTTTTGCTGCTGATCACGCTGCGTTCGCCGATATGCAACAGCTGCCCGCTGACCTCAAACTGGCCATACTCGCCCAGCTCGACGCGCAGTTTTTCAAATTTATCGCCGCTGTTCAGTCCCTCAGGCAGCGGCTCGTCCACCAGCACGCCGACGCCGCCCAGTGACAGATCCTGAAGGCGAAAACGCACTTTCTTGCCGTTGGGCCATTCGCTGTGACAGTAAAAGGTCGGCTCCAGCGGCGCACAGATGCGGAAAAATTCGCGGCGCTGAATTTGCCACAGCAGGGCGGGCAGCGGCGCGCTAAAGGCCGGCAGGCCGTCGAAGGTGGTTCTCTCCAGCGCGTCGAGACTGAATTCAACCTTAGCGCCATGGGTTTCCGCAGAGATGCTGGCATCATCGCAGGAGAGAATAGCGTCGTTGTCGAGGTTGTTGCTGCCGAGATCGAAAACAATACGCGCTTCATCGGCGTCCAGCAGGCGGCTGATAAACTGGCCGCGCGAAAACGACACCATCAGGGGCGTCTGATAACGCAGCAGATCCTTCATCACGCCTAATACGGCCAGCGTGCCGCGTTTGAGATACTGTTCGTTGTCGGCTTCTTTCACTTCCTGGCTCCAAAAAGGGCAAATTTGCTGTTCGTCGATCCTTTATTCTCTCACCGTTATCGGCGGTTTACGTGGAAGCTTTACGCCTTAACGCCAATTTTTGTCCTCGTTTAACCACCATTGTAAAATTTCCTGTCTATACTTATTCCTGTAATTCTCCTGATTAATCAGGCGGTCACAACCTAAACGCAAAAGGAAGGAGTAGTTGATGGGCATTCTCTCATGGATCATCTTTGGTTTAATCGCCGGTATTCTCGCTAAATGGATCATGCCGGGTCGGGATGGCGGCGGTTTTATCGTAACCGTCATTCTGGGTATCGTAGGTGCGGTGGTCGGCGGCTGGATCAGTACGCTGTTTGGCTTTGGTCGGGTAGACGGCTTCAACTTCGGCAGCTTTGTCGTCGCAGTTATTGGCGCTATTGTCGTGCTGTTTATCTACCGCAAAGTGCGTAGCTGATACACTCAGCGCAAGAACCTCAACGGGACGACACTGTCGTCCCGTTTTACGTTATAGCTTAAAAATCATAGCCCGCCGTTACCAGCAATGAGCGTTCCGCCCCCCAGTAACAATATCCGGTGCCATAGCAGGCCGCGACATAGTGACGGTCGGTCAGGTTATTGGCGCTGACCTGAAGCCATGCGCCGCGCAGACTGGGTTGCCAGACGCCCAGATCGGCGCGCACCGAGGCGTCGAACAGCGTCACCGAGGGTACGCGGCGCGTGTTTTCATTATCCGCCCACTGTTTGCCGATATAGCGTACGCCTGCGCCAGCGCTGATGCCGCCATCAAACTGATAGTGTCCCCACAGTGAAGCGAAACTGTTGGGCGTGACGTAAGGCGTATGTCCGTCGTTGCCGTCGACTGTCTCCTTATAGCGCAGATGGTTGAGGGTATAGCCCGCCACCGTGCTCAGTCTTGGTGTCAGCTGGTTACGCGCCTCCAGCTCAATCCCCTGTGAATGCACTTTGCCCGTAGGCGAATAGGTCGCGTCAATAATATTGCGCGTGGCGACATTCTTCTGCGTCAGATCGTAAAGCGCCAGGGTATAGAGATCGCGCGTGCCGACCGGCTGATATTTGATGCCCGTCTCATACTGCTCTGCGGTGGTTGGCTGAAGCAGATTACCGTCTGCGCCAGTAAGCGCGGTAGGGGTAATGGCCTGGCTATAGCTCACATAGGGCGAAACGCCGTTATCGAAGGCGTAGAGCAGCGCCGCGCGCCCGCTGACGTGGTCATCCTGACGGCGCGCCGTGCCGCTGTTGTCGGCGACAATGCGATCGTAACGGCCAGAGAGATCCAGATGCCAGCGATCCCACACCATCTCATCCTGCACATAGACGCCGGTCTGATAGTAGCGGCGCGTCTCCTGCGTCCAGCTATAGTCCGGCATTGGGCCGAGCGCTTCGCCCGTCGCGGCGTTGAGCGCGCTGGCCTCGCCGCCCGCGTCGGTTAACGCGTTTTTATAGCGGTGATACTCCGCGCCCAGCGACAGCCGGTGTTCCAGCTCACCGGTGGCAAACTCCGCCGTGATGCGGTTATCCGTCGCCCAGGCCGAAAGAGAAGAGCGTTCGCCAGAGTAGTAGCGGTTCAGCACAGCACTGTCGGCGGCCTGCCAGCCGATCTGATAGACCTGATCGAGATCGGTAGTGGAATGGCTATAGCTGCCGGTTGAGGCAAAAGACCAGACGTCATTGAAACGGTGGCGAAAATCATAGCTGTAGATTTGTTCGCGGCGCTTAAACTGATCCAGCGACGGATCGCCGTCGTAAAAGCCGGTACTGAGCTTTGCGCCATTATGGGCGTAGAGCGCGCCGTCACCCGGCACCGAGCCGTGATAGCCGCCCGACGGATCTTTTTGCAGATAGGCGCGCAGCAGCAGCTGGGTATCTTCGCTCGGCTGCCACATCAGCTGCGGCATCAGGGCATACTTCTCTTCGCGCGTATGGTCGTACTGCGTGTCGCTGTTGCGCGTCATGCCGGTCAGGCGAAACGCCCACTCGGTGTTAATCGCGTTGGTATAGTCGAAGGCTGCGCCGCTGGTGGCGTGATTGCCCGCCGACAGCCGGAAGTGTCCCGCCTCGCTAAACTGCGGGCGACGCGTGGTCTGGTTCACCAGTCCGCCCGGCACCGTCTGGCCATAGAGGGCGGAAGAGGGACCTTTGATCACGTCAACGCGCTCCAGAAACCAGGGATCGACCTGTAAAATGTTGTAGCTGCCGCCGTCGCTCATCAGGCGCAGGCCGTCGAGAAAGGTGTTATCCACATCGCCGCCGTGGAAGCCACGCAGCGACACGGTGTCGTAACGCGTCGCCGCGCCGCCGAAGTTGGTGAAAACGCCAGGCGTATAGTTCAGCACCTGATTGAGATCGATAGCCCCCTGATCATCCATCTGCTGGCGGGTAATCACTGAGACCGACTGCGGGGTGGTGACCAGCGGACGGTCGCTTTTGGTGGCGCCCGCGCTGGTGGTCGCCACATAGCCCTGCGTGGGGCTTTCAGCATCTTCCTGCGGCGCGGCGGTGACCACCAGCGTCTCGGCCGCCAGGCTGGCAGCGGGCTGAGCGATCGCCAGCGCGCACAGCAGCGCGCAGCGATGAGGGGTAAACGGCAATGTCATATCCTGTCCTTGTTCAGTGCGCCCTTGCTGGCGGCACGAGTATGATAAAGGTTCTCACTATCAGAGTGAGAATTATTATCAATATGTGAAAAGTGTTTCAAGGTTTGTTAGAGGGCAGGAGGTTAAAAAGAGATAAAAAAGGGCGACGCGCGCCGCCCCGTTGAGGTAAAGCGTTATTTAGCGGCTGCTGTAGCCTGAGGAATATCCTGCACGCTGTTACAGGTTTTATCTTTCGGGCAGTACTTATCGAGCAGCATCAGTGTTACGCCGTTGGTCCAGCCGAAGCCGTCCTGAAGCGGGTATTC
This sequence comes from Candidatus Pantoea deserta, assembly GCF_003813865.1. GTDB lineage: Bacteria > Pseudomonadota > Gammaproteobacteria > Enterobacterales > Enterobacteriaceae > Pantoea > Pantoea deserta. Next base: position 13,916 of record NZ_RMVG01000013.1, on the reverse strand, counting down.
GCCACCGCCGCCGCCGCCGAGATTCGGCCCGTCGACCACATACTTCTCTACCAGCTTGTGCTCTTTATCATAGGTGGTCTGCACGTTTTGCAGGAAACGCAGGCCAACCTGCTGCGCCAGCTGAGGCTTGTTGTAGCGATCCAGGCCTTCTACCGCCACCCACTGTAGCGGCGCCCAGCCGTTAGGCGCGTCCCACTGCTGACCGTTGTTCACCGTGGTGGTCAGCAGGCCGCCGGCTTTTAGCAGCTGCTTTTCCACTGCGGCCGCGGTGCGATCGGCCTGTTTGTCGCTGGCGAGCTGCATATAGAGCGGGAACAGCGCCGCCGCCGTCAGATGCGGACTGGCCTGATGCGTTTTGATGTCGTAGTCGGCGTACCAGCCCTGTTTCTCATCCCACAGATAGCGATTGACTGCGGCCTGACGCTTCTCCGCCAGGTCGGCGAACTGCTTCGCCTTATCCTGCTGTTTGTCGAGGCGGTACGCGTTGGCGAGCGTCTGCTCCAGATGGAACAGCAGGCTGTTGAGATCGACCGGGGCCAGCTGGGTGGTGCGAATCGACGCCAGATTGTGCGCGTCGCTGAACCAGCGTGAACTGAAATCCCAGCCAGAGGCCGCACCGGCGCGCAGTTCGCGGTACAGCTCGTTTTTATCACGCTGCGGCGCTTTCTTCGCCGTATTGACATCATCCATCCAGGATTCGGTGCGCGGCACGTCGCGCGCGTCCCAGTAGCGGTTGAGCAGGGTGCCGTCCGCCAGCTTGATCACGCGCTTTGTCGCCTGGCCAGCAGGGACCGTGTCGCTGTCCGCCATCCAGTAGTCATACTCTTTTTGCAGCTGAGGCAGGTACCTGGTATAGGCGGCGTCGCCCTGATGCGTAGCCAGCAGATCGACCATCAGGCTAAAGAACGGCGGCTGGGAGCGGCTGAGATAGTAGCTGCGGTTGCCGTTGGGAATATGGCCGTAGGTATCCAGCTCCCAGGCAAAGTTATCCACCATATCCTGCACGCGATCCCAGTGGCCGCTCTCGGCCAGACCGAGCATGGTGAAATAGCTGTCCCAGTAGTAGACCTCGCGGAAACGGCCGCCGGGCACCACATAGGGTTTCGGCAGCGGCAGCAGCGAATCATAGCGTCCGGCGCTGTTGGCCGTGCGCGTCAGCACCGGCCACAGGCCGTCAATATGCGCGCGCAGGCTCTGACCGGCGGGCGGCACATATTTTTCCCCGGCCGCCGGCAGGGTGAAATTGCTGGCGACGAAACGCTTCAGGTCGAAGTTTCGCTGGTTTTTCTGCATCTGCCAGTCCGCCAGAATGGACGCCGGATCGTATTTAGGCACGGCGTCGGCGAAGGTCTTCTGGTCGGGATAAAATTTTGCCTGCTGCACCGCGTTAAATAGCGGTCCGAGGCGCACATCCGGCGGCTGCGGCTGGTTGCTGAGCATACGGGTATTATCATCCGCATGCGCCGCCAGGGCAGGTAAACTCAGCAGCAGAGTCAGCACCACTGGCGCGACTCCCTGACGCCCGACAGGCGCGGTAACGACAGTTTTCTTCATCGGTTTTTCTCCTTGTCCGAAAGGCGGCCGCGCGTAACGCATTGACCACTCGAACAACTTTAGTCCTAATCTGGCAGCATGGCGCGACGACGCAGCGGAAATGTGAAGCAGAGTGGTGCTGAGCATGACGACAGTAAGGGGATTTTCCTTGCCCTCAGGCTGCTTTTACCGGAGGCTGGGGGCAAAAAAAGGGAACACGACATGGATATTATCTGGTATCACCCGTCGCAGGACGGCAGCATCTGGCTGGAAGGCATGCAGCGCCGCTTTCCCCAGGCGCGCGTGCGCCGCTGGCAGCCGGGCGACGACGCGCCTGCCGACTACGCGATTGTGCGTCAGCCGCCGCGCGACATGCTGATAAATCGTCCCACTCTGCGCGGGGTCTTTGCCATGGGCGCGGGCGTGGACGATATTCTCGCCCAGCTGGCGCGCTATCCGGAGATGCTGGCACCGTCGGTGCCGCTGATCCGTCTCGAAGACAACGGCATGGCGCAGCAGATGCAGGAGTATGCGGTCTGCTGCGTGCTCGGCTGGTATCGTCGCTTTGACGACTACCGGCAACAGCAGCAGCAGGCGCAGTGGCAGCCGCTTCAGCCGGTCGCGCGCGAAGCGTTCAGCGTGGGCGTCATGGGGGCCGGCGTGCTGGGGCTGAGCGTGGTGGAGGCGCTGAAGCCCTGGCAGTTTCCGCTGCGCGTCTGGAGCCGTTCGCCAAAGCAGATTGCGGATGTGGCCTGTTTTGCCGGGCCTGAAGCGCTGGATGATTTTTTGCGCGGCACGCAGGTGGTAATTAATCTGCTGCCGACGACGCCGCAAACCACAAACCTGTTTGATGCCCGGACCCTGAGCCAGCTGCCGCAGGGCGCCTGCTTTCTCAATATGGCGCGCGGCGCGCAGGTCGTCGAGGCCGATTTGCTGGCGGCGCTGAATAGCGGCCAGCTGCGCGCGGCGGCGCTGGATGTCTTCCAGCAGGAGCCGCTGCCGCAGGACAATCCGCTGTGGCGTCATCCGCGCGTCACCGTAACGCCGCATATTGCCGCATTAACGCTGGTGGATAACGCGATGGACGCGATTGCCCAGGGAATTCAGGATCTGGAAGCGGGCAGGCAGCCAGCGGGCTGCGTTGACCGACAGCGTGGTTACTGATAGTCACAGCCCATGTATTTTCCGCCCGGTGCGGGCGGCGCTAAGGAGAAAATGATGTATCCGGTTGATTTACATATGCACACCGTCGCCAGTACGCACGCCTACAGCACGCTGCATGACTATGTAGCCCAGGCGAAAAAAAACGGCATTAAGCTATTTGCCATCACCGATCATGGCCCTGATATGGCCGACGCGCCGCACTACTGGCATTTCGTTAATATGAAAATCTGGCCGCGCGTGATCGACGGCGTCGGCATTCTGCGCGGCATTGAAGCCAATATCAAAAATCAGCAGGGGGAGATCGACTGTTCCGGTCCCATGCTCCCCTCGCTGGATCTGATCATCGCCGGTTTCCACGAGCCGGTTTACGCGCCGCGGGATAAGACCCATCACACCGACGCCATGATCGCCACTATGGCCAACGGCGTCGCGCATATTATTAGCCATCCGGGCAACCCGAAGTTCCCGGTAGACATCCGCGCCATTGCCGAGGCGGCAGCGCACTATAACGTCGCGCTGGAAATCAACAACTCCTCCTTTACCACCTCCCGTCCCGGCAGCGAACCCAACTGCCGCGCCATTGCCGAAGCCGTACGCGACGCGGGCGGCAGGCTGGCGTTTGGCTCTGATTCCCATACCGCTTTTACGCTGGGAGACTTCGCGCACTGCCTGCGTATTACGCGCGAAGTGGATTTTCCGGAAGATCGCGTGTTAAATGTCACGCCGCGCCGCCTGCTTGATTTTCTGGAGCAGCGCACCGGCAAGCAGATTGCCGAACTGGCGGACTTTTAACCCTTTGCCTCTGGAATAGTGCATGAACGAGTTCTCTATCCTGTGCCGCGTGATCGGCTCCCTGTTTAATCGTCAGCCGCAGGATCCTCTGCTGGTTCCGCTGTTTACGCTGCTGCGTGAGGGCAAACTCAGCGCGCAATGGCCGCTGGAGCAGGATGAACTGTTGCAGCGTCTGCAACAGAACAGCGATCCCCAGGCGCTGGCGGCGGACTACAATGCGCTGTTCGTGGGTCCTGACTGCCGCGTGCCGCCTTATGCGTCGCAGTGGCCGCAGGGCAAGCCGGAAGCCGAGGTGCGCGCCTTTTTGTCGTCACGCGGAATGCCGCTCAGCGACGCGCCGGCCGACCATTTCGGCGTGCTGATGCTGGCGGCCTCATGGCTGGAAGATCAGTCGGCAGAGGATGAGAGCGCGGCGCAGTTCGCGCTGTTCGATGAGTATCTGCTCCCCTGGTGCGGCGCGTTTCTGGGTAAAGTCGAGGCGCATGCCGCCACGGCTTTCTATCGCACGCTGGCGGCGCTGAGCCGTGAGGCTATTCAGGCGATGTGGGATGAACTGAACGAGGCGGCAGAGGACAACGGCTAAGCCTGGCGCACTAGCCAGGCTGGCGCTTTGGCTAAGCTGGCGCTTTGGCTAAGCCTGGCGCTTTAGTTAAGCCTACGGTTTTAACTAAGCCTACGGCTTTAACTAAGCCTACCGCTTTAACTAAGCCTACGGCTTTAACTAAGCTTACCGCTTTAACTAAGCCTACGGCTTTCAGCCGGGCCGGGCATGCTGGCTGCATCTTTTTCTACCAGCGCGCCGGATGCGTGCCTGGCTGGCAACCCGGCGTGGCGCACAGCTGCGGCGTGCCCGGCAGGCGGGCGGCGGCGCGCAGTCGTTCGCCAATGCCCCAGGGGGTAAGCTCCGTCGTCGACAGCGTATCCTGCCTGTGCGCGCTGATACCGGCTGACAACGGCGCGTCGCTGACAGGATGCTGCTGCAACAACAGCGCCGTGCGCGCCAGCGACAGCCGCGCCTGTACGCCGTAGCCCGTTGCGCGCCGCTGGCGCAGCCCCTCCAGCGCGGCGGCGGCCATCAGATAGCCGGTGGCGTGATCCAGCGCCTGCACCGGCAGCGGTGTCGGCGTATCCCGACCAGACCAGGTCATGCCGCTGTGCGCAATGCCGCACGCCATCTGTACCAGACTGTCGAAGCCGCGCCGGTTGCGCCAGGGACCCTGCCAGCCCCAGGCGTTCAGGCCGATATCGACCAGGCCGGGCGACAGGCGCGCACGAGATTCGGCGTCAAACCCCAGCCGTTCCAGCGCGTCGGCGCGATAGCCATGCACCAGCACATCAGCCTGTTGCAGCAGCTGGCGCAGCCGGTCGCGGCCTGCCGCCGTTTTAACATCCACCACGGCGCGTCGTTTGCCGCAGTTCATCTCTTCATTCAGCGACGGCTCATCCCAGTCGGGCGGATCGATGCGCAGCACCTGCGCCCCCAGGCTGGCGAGAAAACGGGTGGCGACGGGTCCGGCAATGACCCGCGTCAGATCCAGCACGCGCACGCCGAGCAGCGGTCGGGCCGTGGGCACTGGCCAGCTTACCGTGTCGCCGTTCAGAGTTGGCTGCCAGCTAATCAGCGGCTCGTTGCTTACGGCCTGGCCCTGAGGATGCGCGCGCCACTCTGACTCGCTGCGCATGCGCGCGGCACAGCCGCCAGCGTCGATCACCGCCTGCTCCAGCGCCTCAGCCTGCCAGCGCGCAACCTGCTGCGCCAGCGCGTCGCGGTCACGCGGCTGACCCAGCACGCGCGTCATCGCGGCCCGATGGTGAGGCGCATTAGTGTGGAGCCGGATCCAGCCGTCTGCGCTGCGGTAATCACCGGCAAAAGCGTCCCAGAGCGCCGGCGCAGGGCGGTTATGCGGCATAAAGCTCGACTGAAACCAGCGCGAAGCCAGGCGTACGTTAACGCTGACGGGCTGGTCGGAACCGATAAAATCCGCCGCGGCGCGCGTCGCCAGGGCGGTGCTGGCGGCCGCCAGCTCGCTGACGGCAAAGGCGGAGACAAAGGCGGCCCGATCGAGAAAGGTGGGTGGGGCGGTTGCGTCGCCAGGGCCACGCAATCCTTGCCACAGCTGCTGCCACAGCGACGCGGCGCGCTGATAATCCATAATGGCTCTCCAGAAAAGAATGTCTCTGAAGCATAGCACCGCTTTTTCAGCGGCGGCGCAGACGCGGAAAGCGGGCGTGCATGCGCAGGCTGCGCAGATTGATCACCGCGATCGCCGTGCCGCACACCACCAGCGAGGCTCCGATAATTTTAAAACTGTTGAGACTGTCGCCGAGCACTACAATTCCCATCAGCACCGACAGAACCGGCGTCAGCAGCGAGTAGGGCATAATCAGATTAACGTTGTACTTCTTCAGCAGCCCGTACCAGAGGGTATAGGCGACAATAGAGGAGGCGAGCGCGCTGTAAAGAATGCCAAACCAGCCGCGCCATCCCGCCTGGCTCAGGGCGTAAAACTGATGTGACTCCATCACAAAGGTAGAGAGACCGACGATCGGCACCGCCAGAAAAGCGATCCAGCCGGTCATCGCCAGCGGATTAATCGGCGGCGATTTCTTCACGATCAGATTACTCACCGCCCAGCCGGTGGCGCTACAGAGTAAAATCAGCAGCACCCACCAGGACGGAATGGTCGGGCTGCCTGACAGCACCGCCACGCCGCACAGCGAAATGGCGATGCCGACCAGCTGGATTGCCTTTAACCGCTCTTTCAGCACCGCCATCGCCAGCAGCATGGCAATGGGCGTGCCCAGCTGTACCACAATCGCGCCGGTTCCGGCGTCGGTGTAGCGCATCCCGACAAACAGCAGCGAAAAGTGCATAAAACCAAAGGTAAACGCCAGCGCGATAAGCCAGGGGAGCTGCTGACGCGTGATACGACAAAAGGGGATCAGCACGATGGCGACAACCACAAAGCGCATCCAGGTCAGAAACAGCGGCGGCAGCTCCAGTAATCCCCACTTCACCGCGACGTTATTAAATGCCCAGATGGACACCACCATTAACACCAGAAAAAAATGCCGCAACGCCACAGTCACATCCTTCGCTTTTATTTTTCGCCACGCCCTAATGATGGCATGAAGCAGGGCGCTGCCGACAGGCGGCGATAAATATTTTTCTGTTATGACCGCGGCGGGAAAATCATAAGACAAGCTGCCGCTTTGCTGTCAGACTGGTTCACCGAAACGTTCATCTGCCAAGGATTCGATTCGGTATGACTCTCACTTCTGCCTTACCTCTTGCTCTGATTCAGTTAGAAGTTCCGCCTGCTGCCGTTGTTGAACGCATTGGCGAGCAGCCGCGCTGGTTTATCGACGCGCTTGACCTGCAACCAGATGAATATGTGATTGTACGGCCCCACCTGGGCGAATCTCTGCCGCAGTTTGACCAGATCAGCGGCGCCATTCTCAGCGGCTCCTGGGCGATGGTGACCGATCATGCAGAGTGGAGCGAGCGCAGCGCCGCCTGGGTGCGCGCGGCCATCGACGCCCGATTGCCGCTGCTGGGCGTGTGCTACGGTCATCAGCTAATGGCTTACGCGCTGGGGGGAAAGGTGGAAGATAATCCCAACGGCTGGGAGCGCGGCCTGCTGCCGGTGGTGTGCGAAGAGCAGGCGCAGCGCGACGGGCTGCTGGCGACGTTGCCCGCGCGGTTCAGCGCCTGGCTGTCGCACCGCCAGTCCGTGATTACGCCGCCGCCGCAGGCGCAGGTGCTGGCTACCTCTGATAAAGATGGCTGCCAGATCCTGCGCTACTCGCCGCATGCCCTGTCGGTGCAGTTTCATCCAGAGTTCTCACGTCGCATTATGCTGGCCTGCCTGCCGCCGGAGAGCCGCGACAGCAGCGTGGCGGAGGTAGAGGGCACCGACTGGGCGCGACAGCTGCTGGTGGCCTTCTGGCAGCAGACGCGCCCGCAGGCGAAGCAGGCTCAGGGCGCATAGGATCGCGTGCAGCGATAGACCCAGGCGGGCGGCAGATTTTTCAGCACCCGCTGCCGCTGCCAGATAAAGTAGCGCGACAGGTCGGGCTGGGTGGCCGAGGTGTACTGAAACTGGATAAACACGCCGTCTTCGCCGATGGCGTTAAATACCGCGCGCAGAATGCGGTCGCGCAGCGCAGGCGGCAGCGAAAGCAGCGGCAAGCCAGAAAAAATCGCGTCATACTCGCCGTTCAGGTATTCAGCGGAACAGGTCAGCACCTGCATGCGCGCATCCTCCCGCGCGCGTAGTTTATCGGCCAGCTGAGCGTTGATCTCAAACACATCCAGCTGCGCCTGCGGCAGCATGCGTTCCAGCAGATGACGCGTCAGCACGCCGTCTCCTGCGCCGAGTTCGGCCACGCGCAGAGCGCTGTTCCAGCAAACGCTGTCGCTCATGGCGCGGCACAGCGTCGCCGAAGAGGGCGTAACACTGCCCATCTTGCGCGGATGGCGAATAAACTGGTGAATAAAGTCTGCTTTTGCGCGCATAAGGGTAAAAGCCGAAGCCAGCATGTCACTCTCCTGTTGATAACCTTCTGTATTGACCCTTCTCTCGCGGGAGGTTTCGCCTCCCGGCATATTCTCAGAATTATCTGTGGGCGCGCGCGGCGCGCTTTTCCTCTGCGGCGGTCACAGTTTCCGACAGCAACATCTGACAGGCTTGGTTTGTTCATTCATTGTTAATGACAAGTTTCAATGATGTTTCATTTCCTGGCCCATAAGGAGATTCACCATGCGTTATGCCCCTCCCGGAGAACAGGGTTCTCTGATCCAGCTACAACAGCGTTATGGCAACTTTATCAACGGTGAGTTTGTTACGCCGGTGAACGGGAACTACTTCACTAACACCTCGCCGGTTAACGGCTCGGTTGCCGGCGAGTTTCCGCGCTCTGACCAGGCGGACGTGGATAACGCCGTCGCGGCCGCGCAGGCTGCCGCCGACAGCTGGGGCAAAACCTCGCCGCAGCAGCGGGCGCTGGTATTGCTGAAAATTGCTGATCGGCTGGAGCAAAACCTCGAATATCTGGCGGTGAATGAGACCTGGGATAACGGCAAGCCGGTACGGGAAACCCTGGCCGCTGATATGCCGCTGGCGGTGGATCACTTCCGCTACTTTGCGGGCTGCGTCCGCGCGCAGGAGGGCACCGCTGCCGAGATTGATGAGTTTACCGCCGCCTACCATTTTCATGAGCCGCTGGGTGTGGTGGCACAGATTATCCCGTGGAACTTCCCGCTGCTGATGGCGGCCTGGAAGCTGGCGCCGGCGCTGGGAGCAGGAAACTGCGTGGTGCTGAAACCGGCTGAGCAGACGCCGCTGAGTATTACGCTGTTTATCGAGCTGATTAAGGATCTGCTGCCGCCGGGCGTGGTGAACGTGGTTCATGGCTACGGTAAAGAGGCGGGCGAAGCGCTGGCGTCGCATTCGGGCATCGCCAAAGTCGCCTTTACCGGCTCGACCGCGACCGGAGGCCATATTCTGGAGCTGGCGGCGAAAAGCCTGATCCCCTCGACCGTCGAGCTGGGCGGCAAATCGCCGAATATCTTTTTTGAAGACATCATGCAGGCGGAAGAGAGCTTTATCGACAAGGCCGCCGAAGGTCTGGTGCTCGGCTTCCTGAATCAGGGCGAAGTCTGCACCTGTCCGTCGCGCGCGCTGGTGCAGGAGTCGATCTTTGAGCCTTTCATGGCGGCGGTCATGAAGCGCATTAAAACCATCAAACGCGGCGATCCCATGGACAGCGAGACGATGGTGGGCGCGCAGGCGTCGCAGCAGCAGTTCGACAAAATCCTCTCCTATCTGGAGATTGCCCAGCAGGAGGGCGCAGAGGTGCTGACCGGGGGCGGCGTAGAGAAACTGGAGGGGCATCTCGCCAGCGGCTACTACATTCAGCCCACCCTGCTGAAGGGCAATAACAGCATGCGCGTCTTCCAGGAGGAGATTTTTGGGCCGGTTATCGGCATCACCACCTTTAAAGATGAAGCGGAAGCGATCGCCATCGCCAATGACTCTATTTATGGGTTGGGCGCAGGCGTCTGGACGCGCGACATTAACCGCGCCTATCGGGTAGGGCGCGCCATTAAGGCCGGGCGCGTCTGGACAAACTGTTATCACCTCTATCCGGCGCACGCCGCCTTTGGCGGCTACAAGAAATCGGGTATTGGGCGTGAAACGCATAAAATGATGCTGGACCACTATCAGCAGACCAAAAACCTGCTGGTGAGCTATAGCGTGCAGCCGCTCGGTTTCTTCTGATTCTGCGGCGGTCGGCGTGTTGCGCGCTGGGCAACACGCCGTTTTTGTTTCATATTTATCCCGGCGTATTTAGCGTTTTTTCGACCCATTGTTTACTGTCATGACAGCGTAAGATTGCTGTGGCATGGTCAGGACGGTGGTTCCTGACGGGCCAGAGGCCGAACTGAATAAGGAATGTTGATGAACGAGTTCTATAACGTACTGACTGAACATGATGAGGTGCTGGACGGGCTGGAGAACAGCATTATTGCCGTTAACCTGCCGGGCCGTCAGACGGCTTACCGGCTGGACAGCGATGAAACCGAGCGGCTGCTCGCGGCAGAGGCGTGTCCTACGCCAGAGACGCCTCGTTTCTGGTAACCCGCCGCAATTTCACATTCGGCTCATTCAGGACGGCGAGTCCGTTTACAACGCCAATAGCCGGGCCTGAAAAGCAAAACGTCCCGCAACAGTGATGTCGCAGGACGAGAAGCGTTAAGCGCCTTTGCGACTGGACTCAGCCATTCGCGCAGGCGCCTTATCGACAGGGCGCGCCTGAGGTGCTATTTCACGCAGCGTGCGCAGGTGCTGTCCTGGATCTGCTTAAAGAAGTCGTTGCCCTTGTCATCCACCAGGATAAACGCCGGGAAATTCTCCACTTCAATCTTCCAGATCGCTTCCATACCCAGCTCAGCATATTCCACGCACTCCAGCTTTTTAATGCTCTGCTGCGCCAGTACGGCCGCCGGACCACCAATGCTGCCGAGGTAGAAACCGCCGTGTTTATGACAGGCATCCGTTACCTGCTGGCTGCGGTTGCCTTTCGCCAGCATAATCATGCTGCCGCCGTGCGACTGCAACAGATCGACATAGGAATCCATGCGGCCCGCCGTAGTCGGACCCAGCGAACCAGAAGCATAGCCCGCCGGCGTTTTCGCTGGACCGGCATAGTAGATCGGGTGATCTTTCACGTACTGCGGCAGCCCTTCGCCATTGTCGATACGCTCTTTCAGCTTCGCGTGGGCGATGTCGCGCGCCACGATAATGGTGCCGCTCAGCGACAGGCGCGTCGAGACCGGATAAGCGGAGAGCTGCGCCAGGATGTCGCTCATCGGACGGTTCAGATCGACGCTGACCACGTCGCCTTCGCCCTGCTGACGCAGCGTTTCGGGAATATACTGCGCCGGGTTATCTTCCAGCTTCTCAATCCAGATACCGTCGCGGTTGATTTTCGCTTTGATATTGCGGTCGGCAGAGCAGGAGACGCCCATGCCCACCGGACAGGATGCGCCGTGACGCGGCAGACGCACGACGCGAATATCGTGCGCGAAATATTTGCCGCCAAACTGCGCGCCCAGGCCGAGCTGCTGCGCCGCTTCCAGCAGCTCCTGCTCCAGCGCCACGTCGCGGAAGGCCTGACCATGCTCGTTGCCTTCGGTTGGCAAAGCGTCATAGTAGTGCGTTGAGGCCAGCTTCACGGTTTTCAGCGTGCTCTCTGCCGAGGTGCCGCCGATGACAAAGGCGATGTGGTAGGGCGGACAGGCCGCCGTACCCAGCGACATCATCTTATCCACCAGGTAGTTTTTCAGCTTGCCGGGCGCAAGCAGCGCTTTGGTCTCCTGATAGAGATAGGTTTTGTTCGCGGAGCCGCCGCCTTTAGCAATGCAGAGAAACTTATATTCATCGCCGTCGGTGCTGTAGAGATCGATCTGCGCGGGAAGGTTGGTGCCGGTGTTCACTTCGCGATACATATCCAGCGCGGCGTTCTGCGAGTAGCGCAGATTGTCTTCGATAAAGGTGTTGTAGACGCCTTTCGACAGCGCGGCTTCGTCACCGCCGCCGGTCCAGACGCGCTGCCCTTTTTTGCCCATAATAATCGCCGTGCCGGTGTCCTGACAGGTGGGCAGCACGCCTTTGGCGGCGATTTCCGAGTTACGCAGGAACTGAAGCGCAACATATTTATCGTTTTCGCTGGCCTCATCGTCCGCGAGGATAGAGGCGACCTGCTGCTGGTGCGCCGGGCGCAGCATAAAGGAGGCGTCGTGAAATGCCTGCTGCGCCATCAGCGTCAGCGCTTGCGGCTCGACCTTGAGGACGTCCTGACCTTCGAAGCTGGCGACGGAGACGTGCTCGCGGGTCAGCAGATAGTATTGGGTATCATCGTGGGACAGCGGAAACGGATCTTGATAGTAGAAAGGTTTGTTTGACATCTCGGCTCACTTAATACTGCGTCGCTGGCGCGCCTGACGCGCGATTAACAGCGGCAAATATTGTTGGTTTTTATTTCGTCAGCCGCGCGGAACGCGGCCGACGTAAGCAGAAGGGAAAAGATTTTACACTTTATTAACCTGGTTCGTCGCCTGATTTAATAGAGCATTTCCATCCATGGATAGGCGACCAGCATCAGCAGCGCCAGGAACAACATGCCGAAGATGGTGCCAAGACGCCAGTAGTCTTTAGTGGGCAGATAGCCGCTGCCATAGTAAATCGGACTAGGGCCAGTGCCGTAAGGGGTAATGATCCCCATCACGCCGAGCGACGTACAGAGCATCAGACAGAACACGGGCATGTTGATGCCTGGGATAGCGGCGGCGATAGTCAGCATCGCGGGCAGCAGGGCGGTGGTGTGCGCCGTGGTGCTGGCAAACAGATAGTGCAGCAGATAGAACGCGATCAGCAGCACCACGGCGGAAATTTGCGGATCGTAACCCTGCAACAGCATTCCGCCTTCTTTACCCAGCCAGGCGATAAAGCCCACGCGCGCCAGCCCGTCCGCCAGCGCCACCAGGGTGGCGAACCAGGCAAAGGTATTCCACGCGGCTTTATTGCTGGTAATGTCATTCCAGTTCAGCACGCCGGTCCAGAGCATCAGCACGATAACCAGCAGGGCGGCCATCGCCGGTTCAATCCATGAGGTGGCGAAAATCCACATCAGCAGGGCACAGACCACAAAAATCAGCAGCAGGATTTCATTGCGCGACAGCTTGCCTAACTTTTGCAGTTCGGCCGTGGCCCAGCGCGGCACTTCATCGTTCACCTTCACTTCAGGCGGATAGAGCCAGTAAGCCAGCAGCGGCATGGTTAAAATCAACAGCACGCCGAGCGGCAGAAAGGCGATAAACCACATCCCCCAGGAAATATCGAAGCCGATAATATTTTTTACCAGCGCCAGCGCCAGCAGGTTCGGGGCCAGCGCCGACAGGAACATTGAGCTGGTGATACAGGCGGCGGTGATCGCGACCCACATCAGGTAGGAGCCGATACGGCGCGCGCTGGGGTCATTAGGTTTAGAACCGTACAGCGGCGGCAGGTTGGCGATAATCGGGTAGATAGTGCCGCCGCTGCGCGCGGTGTTGGACGGGGTAAAGGGCGCCAGCAGCAGATCGGCGAAGGTAATGGCGTAGCCGAGCGTCAGGCTGCGGCGGCCCAGATATTTCACCAGGATCAGCGCCAGACGGCGGCCAAACTGGGTTTTATCGTAGCCTGCGGCGAACATAAAGGCGCCGAAAATCAGCCAGACGGTGGAGTTGCCGAAGCCGCTCACGCCCCATTTAAAGGCTTCGGAGGCGACCTTAAAGCCCGGCTTAGCCAGCTCAGCGGGGCTGAACAGCACGAACTGGCTGAACAGCGCGATGACCACCACGCCGGTAAGGCCGATCACTGCGCCCGGCAGCGGCTCAAAGATAAGACCGACAATGACGCCGACGAAAATGGCGAAGAAGTGCCAGGCGTAAGGCTCCAGCCCCGCAGGCGTCGGCACCAGCAGCAACAGCACGGTAACGAGAATGGGAAGAGCCAGCATCAGCCAGCGTTTATGTTGTCCCGGCGGCGGGACGGGCGCGGTTTGCGCAGCGTCTTTCAGCGTCGTTTTCATGTTCATAGTGTGGTCTGCAAGTTAAAAGGAAACTATTCAGGCTTTGTTGAGGCGCGGTTGATTATTCGCGCGCCGGAGAACGCTCAGCAAAACCTTATTGAATAATGTCTCATCGTCGTGACCTTATTAAATAAACTTTTGCAATTTCGCTATATGATGCGCCTGTCATAATAGTAAATTTTGATCCAGATCAAAGAGTGTGTTGCGCATTTTTTTTGTTTTTATTTCTTTTAATTGACAATCGTGTCGCTAAGAAGATTCTGGCTGCGAAATTAAGATGATTTACAGAA
>NZ_RMVG01000012.1 GCF_003813865.1 Candidatus Pantoea deserta | reverse complement strand
TTTGAATAATCACCAGGAAACCCCGTCCGCAAAGATTTCTCAGCTTTTAATTTTCGGAGTTAATCCAGATGAACACTCGCACCCCGCTTTTAAATCCCCTCACTTTGCCCAATGGGGCCGTATTAAAAAATCGTCTGGTCATGGCCCCCATGACCACCTGCACGGGCTTTTATGACGGTACGGTTACCAGCGAACTGGTGGAATATTATCGCGCACGCGCCGGTACACTGGGTACGGTCATCGTCGAATGCTGTTTTATCGATGCCAAAGGCCCGGCTTTTCCAGGGGCGATCGCTATCGACAGCGACAACAAAATCCCCGGCCTGGCGAGAATTGCCGACGCCATCAAATCGCAGGGCTCCACGGCTATCCTGCAAATTTACCACGGCGGCCGCATGGTGGAGCCAGAGCTGATCGGGGGCAAAACGCCGGTGGGCCCGAGCGCTATCGCCGCGCCGCGAGAAGGCGCGACTCAGCCGCAGGCGCTGACGGCTGACGAAGTCGAAGTGATGATCACCAAATTCGGCGACGCGGTGAACCGCGCGATTAAGGCGGGCTTTGACGGCGTAGAGCTGCACGGCGCAAACACCTATCTTATCCAGCAGTTCTACTCTCCCAACTCCAACCAGCGCGACGACAAGTGGGGCGGCAGCCGCGAAAACCGGGCGCGTTTCCCGCTGGCCGTGCTGGACATCGCCCATAAAATGGCGGAGCGCATCGCGCACAACACCTTTATTATCGGCTACCGCTTCTCGCCAGAAGAGATTGAAGTGCCCGGCATTCGTTTTGCCGACACGCTCTACCTGCTGGAGAAACTGGCGGAGCGCGGACTGGATTACGTGCACTTCTCTGTAGGTCAGCTGCTGCGCCCCTCTATCGTGGATACGCAGGATCCCACGCCGCTGATCGATAAATATATCGCGCAGCGTTCCGAACGCCTGGCGAAAGTGCCGGTGATCGGCGTGGGCGGCGTAGTGAATAAATCCGACGCCGAGACGGCGCTGGAGCACGGCTATGATCTGGTGGCGATTGGCAAAGCCTGTATCGCCTATCCGGACTGGGCGGATCGCGTGCTGAATAACGAGCACCTCGATCTGTTTATCGACAGCACCCAGCGCGAAGCCCTGATGATCCCTGAACCGCTGTGGCGCTTCTCGCTGGTGGACGCAATGATCCGCGAAGTCAGCGCGCCGGGCCGCAAATACAAGGCCGGCGTCTATCAGGAGAAAGTCGAAGCGGAAGCGCTGAAGCTGAAAATCAACGTCACGCTGGATACCGACCGTATTACCGACATCTCAATGGTGCCGGACGACACGCTGGACGTCGATTTCACCGCCACCTTTGAAAGCCTGCGTAACCGCATGCTGGTAGCCAACAGTCCTCACGTTGACGCGATTACCGGCGCGACCACGCAGAGCGAGGCGCTGAAAAAAGCGGTATCGCGCGCGCTCTCCACCTCCAGCAAAGAGTATGTGATTGAAGAGGGCGGCAACCCGTCCGCGCCGCAGAACTACGACGTGGTGGTGATCGGCAGCGGCGGCGCAGGCCTGGCGGCGGCGATTCAGGCGCATGACGAAGGCGCGCGCGTGGTGATTATCGAAAAAATGCCGACCATCGGCGGTAACACTATCAAGGCGTCCGTCGGCATGAACGCGGCGGAAACCCGCTTCCAGGCGATGAAAGGCATCAAGGACAGCAAAGAGCTGTTCTATCAGGAAACGCTGAAAGGCGGGAAAAATAAAAATAACCCGGTGCTGCTGCGGGAATTTGTCGAGCTGGCGCCGGAGGCGATCGACTGGCTGGCCGATCACGGCATCGAGCTGAACGACATCACCATTACCGGCGGCATGAGCATCGACAGAACGCACCGTCCGGCGGATCGCTCAGCGGTCGGCGGCTACCTGATCAGCGGCCTGGTGAAAAATATCAACAAGCGCAACATTGAGGTGCTGCTTGACACTTCCGTAGAGGAGATCCTGTCTGAAAACGGCGCGGTCACCGGCGTGAAGGTGGTGGATGAGTACTATGACAGCCGCATCCTCTATGCGAAAAGCGTGATCGTGGCCACCGGCGGCTTTAGCGCCAACCGCGAAATGGTGGTGAAATACCGTCCTGAGCTGGATGGCTTTGTGACCACCAACCATAAGGGCGCGACCGGCAGCGGTATCGCCATGCTGCAAAAACTGGGCGCGGATACCGTGGATATGAGTGAAATTCAGATCCACCCGACCGTCGAACAGACCACGTCCTATCTGATTTCCGAGTCCATTCGCGGCGGCGGCGCTATCCTGGTGTCGCAGGCGGGCAAGCGTTTCTTTAACGAGATGGAGACCCGCGACAAAGTTTCAGCGGAGATTATCGCTCTGCCAGAGAAAAGCGCCTGGGTCGTGTTTGACGAACAGGTGCGGCAGAACAACAAAGCGGCGGACGAGTATATCGCCAAAGGGTTTGTGATCAGCGCGCCGACGGCGGGCGAGCTGGCGGTGAAGCTCAATATGGAACACACCACGCTGGAAGAGACGCTGGCCCGCTATAACGATTTTGTCGTGAACCAGAAAGACAGCGACTTTGGCCGCACCACCGCGCTGCGCCATCCGCTCAATCAGGGACCTTTTTATGCCATTCGCGTGGCGCCTGGCGTGCATCACACCATGGGCGGCGTTACCATTAACCCGGACACGGCGGTGCTCGACAGCAACAAACAGGTGATTCGCGGCGCATGGGCGGCGGGCGAGGTAGTTGGCGGCATCCACGGCGCGAACCGCATCGGCGGCAATGCGGTAGCGGATATTATTATCTTCGGCATTCTTGCCGGTCGTCATGCGGCGGCGCTGGCCCGCAGCTAGACAGATAACGCGGAAGGTGCGACGTTATCTTTCGCCCTCGCGCGCTGACTGAGACAGCGGCACCTGAATATCAGGTGCCGCTTTTTTTAACCCAATAGCGGAGACCCCTATGTCAACTGATGAAGGCGTGTATGCCTGGTCCGCCGTGTTAATGGGATCGCCCATTCTTCTTAAGCTGTTTGACAACAATCCCACCCTGGCCGCGCAGGTGTTTCGTCTGATTCGCCATCAGGAAAATATTCTGACGGTCAATCGCGCCCACTCTGAAGTGATGGCGATCAATCACGCCGCAGGCCAGAACGCCGTCAGCGTCAGCCGCGAAGTGTTCGATTTGATCGCCTGCGCGCATCAGGTGAGCCTGCTGCCGGACAGTTTGTTTAATTTCACCATCGGCCCGCTGGTAAAGCGCTGGAAAATCGGGTTTCAGGGCAACAGCGTGCCGCCAGCCGATGAACTGAACCGGCTAATGGCACTGACCGACCCGCATAATGTCGAGCTGGATCCGGCGCGGCTCAGCGTGTTTCTGCGTCAGCCCGGCATGGAGATCGATCTGGGCGCTATCGCCAAAGGCTATATTGCCGATGTGGTGCGCGGTTTTTTGCGCCATCAGCAGGTGGAGAGGGCATTAATCAACCTGGGCGGCAATGTACAGACGCTTGGCGCGCCGCCGCATACGGCAGGCTGGTCCGTGGGTTTAAAAACGCCCTTTGGGCGCGCCGACGAGCTTATCGGGGTAATTGAGGTCGTCGGCAAATCCGTGGTGACCTCTGGCGTGTATGAGCGCTATTTCGAACGCGACGGGCGCTGTTATCACCATATCCTCGACGCGCGCAGCGGTTATCCGCTGGATAACGAGCTACTCAGCGTGACGGTGATTTCCGATCGCTCGCTGGACGGCGACATCTACACCACGCTGCTCTATGGGCTGGGCGTCGAGAAAAGCCTTAGCGCGCTGCGCGCGCTGCCGCACATTGAGGCGATCTTTGTCACGCGCGACGCCGAGGTTATCTGCTCTTCTTCACGCCAGTTCGCTTTCCGCCTGCTCGACGACCGCTACCGGCTGATTACTGACAGTACTGCCTGAGCAGCGAATGATATTCGGGCTGCAAGCGGTAGCGATACACCGGTCGGCCGGTTGCGCCATAATGAATACTGGTAAACAGAATATTGATTTGCGCCAGCCAGATCAGGTATTTCCGGCAGGAGACGCGGGAAATATTCACTTCGGCCGCCAGCTCGTCAGTGGAAAACTCACTGCCTGGATGGGCGTCGATCCACTGACACAGCGTGCGCAGCGTCTGCGGCGTTAACCCCTTCGGCAGCCGCTTGTTGTCGTTACTGGTCGGCGGATTGCCGTGGATAAGCTGATCGACCTCTGCCTGCTGATAGTAAAGGTGGTTGTCCATCAGCGATTTTTTTTGCCGCCAGTTGGTCAGCGCCTCTTCGAAGCGTGGAAACTGGAAAGGCTTAATCAGATAATCCACCACGCCATAGTGCAGCGAGGTTTTAATCGTGGCCGCATCGGCAGCGGAGGAGATGATAATCACCTCAACAGGCTGCTTCGCCTCGCGCAGCTCCGGCAGCAGGTCCAGCCCGTTTTCGTGCTGTAGGTAGATATCCAGCAGCACCAGATCCACGGCAGGTTCGCCGTGTACAATCATCTCTTTCGCCTGCTGTAGCGTAGAGGCCGTGCCGATGCAGTGGAAGCCCGGCACCTGCCCGACATACACGCGATTCAGCTCGGCGACCATGGCGTCATCATCGACCACTAACACATTGATCATGCGGTTTTATTGCCTCCATCCCAGGGAAGTTGTACAAAAAATTGGGTAAACACGCCGGGTTCTGACTCTACGCTGACGCTGCCGCCGAGGCTCTCTGTCTGCTGCTTCAGCAGATACAGCCCGACGCCGCGATCTTCGCCTTTCGTCGAAAAGCCTTTTTCAAAGATAGCATCCAGGGTCTGGGCCGGAATGCCAGGGCCGTCATCGCTGACCTCGCACGCCAGCCAGCCGTTCTGATAGTGCAGCATAACGTGAATATCGCCGTTGGTTTCCTCACCCATAGCGTCAAGCGCGTTTTCGATCAGATTGCCCAGCACGGTAATCAGCACGGCAATCTGCTGCTCATTGCCGATGTCAGGCAAGAAGCTGGCGTCGCTCAGCGTCAGGCGATGGCCGCTGTCAGACGCGCGATTAATTTTACTCAGCAGAAACCCGGCAATCACCGGCGATTTAATCTTGTCGAGCAGGGAGCCGATCTCCGTCTGGTAGTTGTTGGCAGTCTTCAGGATGTAGGCTTCGACCTGCGCATAGTTTTTCATGTGCAGCAGGCCAAGAATGACGTGCAGCTTGTTCATAAATTCATGCGAGCGCTCTCGCAGCGCGTCAACGTAGTTTACCATGCCGCTCAGGCGCTGGAGCAGCTGGCTGATTTCAGTTTTATCCCTGAAGGTGCAGACGGCGCCGATTAGCCGCTGCTGGCTGTAGACCGGCACGGTATTGCTCAACAGAATATGGCCGTTAATCTCCAGCTCTTCATCGCGCCGCGCGCGTCCGGAGCGCAGCGTCTCCAGCAGCTGAGCGTGAATAACGCTGGTTTCGTCCATGCTGTTGGTGGCGCTATCCGTCAGCAATTTCCGTGCGGCTTCATTGATGAGCGACACTTCGGCATGGGCGTCGACGGCAATCACCCCCTCTTTGAGCGAATGCAGGATGGCCTGACGCTGTTCAAACAGTGAAGAAATTTCCCAGGGTTCAAGGCCGAACAGAATCCGCTTCAGGGTTTTGACCAGCGCCAGCGTACCCAGGGTGCCGGCCAGCGCGCCGATCAGGATGGTCCAGATAATGCTCCAGCGGCTCTGGCTGATCTGATCGCTGACCGCTTCCAGCGAGATGCCGATTGAGACCACGCCAATCTGCTGATGCTGAGCGTTATACACCGGCGTAAAGACGCGCAGCGCTTCAGCCAGCGCGCCGCGGTTCACCGAGACGTTCTCTTTGCCCTGAAGGGCAGGAAGAATATCATCGCCGATAAACTTCTGTCCGATCAGCGCCGGATTAAGGTGCGAATAGCGGATGGTCTGCATATTGGTCACCACCACAAACAGCAGGTTATTGTGCTGCTGAGCGGCGCGCGCGATGGGCTGGATAATATTCGCATCCGGCGAACCGCTCAGCGCCTGCTGAATATCGGGGACGTCAGCCAGCGTGCGCGCCACGGCCATCGCCTTATCCTCCAGCTGGGCGCGGGTGGCGTGACCAATCTGGAAAAAGTAGATCAGATGGACGCTGAGCAGCACGAAGGTGACGACCGCGCCCGTCATCAGTGTGGCCAGCGTGCTCAGCTTCATATGTTTTTTGCGGGGCAGGGTGCTTTGCAGGGTGTCGCGCATCGTCTGGCCTTCAGCAGTCAGGGGTGGGCTATTATCCCTTTCTGGGCGGGTTTGCAAAGAGGTTTAGCAAAAAGGGCCGCGCCAGCGTTGCGGCCAGCGGCCTCTTTTTCGCAGGCTGGGGTAACGCCCGCCTGATAAGCCGGGCGTTAAGGCGGATGGCAGCGGGCTGCCGCCCTGACAGCGGTGAAATTGCGCAGCGCCCAGTTAGTTACAGCATACTTAAGATGTCTTTCATTACTGGCGCAGCGCCGGTGTGGGGCAAGTACGTCAGGTTGAAATCGCCGATGCGGCGCTTGATTCTCTGCCATCGGTTCTTTGCTCGTTACGCCATCCTTATCAAATCACAGGCGTGCGTAATATCGCCAGTCAGTATGACGCCGCCGCACGGCGCGCCGCGCGGAATTTGTCATCCGCTTGTTTCATCTGAAGCGAGGGGGGTTGATAAAGATCTGATGAGGGCGGCATCGGGAAGGCGCGGCGGGCGTAGTGTGTTGCTGCGCCCGCGCTCCGTCCGTCAAGCTGTCTGACCCGCCAGCGTGGTAATGAAATCGCGGTAGGTGTGAAGAGGGCGGCCAAGCAGCGAGACCAGCCGTTCTCTGTCGCCCTCCTGCGGCAGCATGCCATCTCTGACGTAACGCTCAGCCATCAGGCGCATTTCATAGGCCATCCATCGGGGCATAGACGTCGCCATATTTGCCTCAAAGGCATCCGGGTTATCGCCGCCATAGATGACCTGACGTCCCAGCACCTCGCTCCAGAGCGCGGCGGCGTCTTCTCCGGTCAGCGTATCGGGACCAACAAGGTTAATGGTCTCGACAGGCAGCTTTTCCGCTGCCCGATCGCGACGTATCAGTTCAATCGCCGCTACCTCAGCAATGTCGCGTGTATCGACCATCGCCAGTCCAGTGCCGCCAATCGGCATCGGATAAACGCCGTGATTGATAATGACATCCTTGATCATGCTCTCATTGTCGATGAAGTAGGTCGGACGCAGCAGGGTAGCGCTAAAATCCATCTCTTTCAGCATGCGTTCGGCACCGTATTTCACAGCGAAGTGAGGCACATTAACCGACGCATCGGCGCCAAAAACAGAAAGATAAACTACCCGCTCGACGCCAGTGTCACGGGCAATATTGAGGGCGATCAGCGTCTGCGTATATTCGTCGGCCGTCACCGCGCTCAGTAAGAACAGCGTTCGGATACCACTGAGGGCGGAACGCAGGGCGTCAATATCCAGAAAATCGCCTTTAACCACGTCCACACTCTCGGCAAAGCCAGCCCTGGCAGGGTCGCGGGACATAACGCGGAAGCTGACTCCGCGGCGGTTGAGCTGGTCAACAACGTGGCGACCGACACGGCCAGTGGCGCCGGTAATGAGAATAGTCATGATGTTTACTCCGTCTTGTCTGGGTGGGTGTGAGAAGACTCTATACCGATCCATATTCCATTCGAAGACGCTATTATTGGGATAACCTGTTCCATAAATGAGACAGCTAATGGACATCAACGCCCTTAAAGACTTTCACCTTATTGCGTCCTGTGGCGGCATTGGCGCAGCCAGCCGCGCCAGCGGGAAACCAAAAGCGACGCTTTCACGCCGGCTGGCCGAACTGGAAGAGGCAGTGGGCGTGCGCCTGATTGAACGGGGAGGCCACAGGCTGCATGTCACCGAGGCGGGCGAACGCCTGCTGTTGCGTACCGCCGGACCTATACAGGAGATAGACGAGGCGGCCCTGTCGGCGCGGGAGAACGCCGCAAAGCCTGCGGGATGGCTGCGCGTTACCGCTCCCTTGCTGTTTTCGCAGCTGGCGCTGGGGCGGCTGTTAGCAGAGTTTCGCCTTCGCTATCCTGACATTCGCGTTGAAACCCTCTCAGAGAACCGTCTGGCCGATCTGGTGGACGAGCAGTTTGACGTGGCTATTCGTATTAATCCGCCTGTTAACAGCGCGCTGGTGGGCCGCTGTTTTGCCAGAGACCGGCTGGTGCTGGTGGCGGTGCCCGCACTGGAGAGGCCGATCGGTTCTGCGGAGTCGCCGCCAGCGATCCCGGCGGTGGTGATGTCCACCTTCTCTGAAGGCGAAACCTGGCGCGTTCTGAAGGGGCAGCGCTGCTTTGCTCCCCAGCCCGTGATGCGGCTCTCTTCGCTGCTTACCGTGCGGGATGCCGTGATGGCCGGGGCTGGGGCGGCTATGCTTCCGCAGTCCATTGTCAGCCGTCAGCTGGAAACAGGCGAGCTGGTCAGCTGGGGAGAAGCAGACACGCTAACCGAGCTGTGGGTTCTGCATACGTCACGTCGCCTGCAAAGCCCGAAGGTGAAGGTTTTCGTCAAATTTATCTGCGAGCACTATTCCGCCGGCTGGTTTTTTACCTGAGTCAGGCGGGACTGCGGGCTGCCAGGACAGCGCCTGTGTCAGGGGGTATGCGGCGTAACCTTTTTGCGCGTCGTGCGCACAGGGGCAGGGTCAACGTCGGGTGGCGATTTTTGAGGTCCGGTAAAAGAAAAATCCACGCAGGCGCGTGGATTTTATGGGACAGGGCGGCCCTCAGAAGAGACTGGGAGCCAGGAAAAGACTGTCAGACGTTAAACAAAAAGTTCATCACGTCGCCGTCTTTCACCACGTACTCTTTGCCTTCAGAACGCATCTTGCCGGCTTCCTTCGCGCCTTGCTCGCCCTTATAAGCGACAAAGTCATCAAACGCGATAGTCTGGGCGCGAATAAAGCCTTTCTCGAAGTCGGTATGGATTTTACCTGCCGCCTGCGGCGCCGTCGCGCCAACCGGAATCGTCCAGGCGCGAACCTCTTTCACCCCGGCGGTGAAGTAGGTTTGCAGGTTAAGCAGCGCATAACCGGCACGGATAACGCGGTTCAGACCCGGCTCTTCCAGACCCAGCTCGGCCATAAACTCGTCACGCTCTTCATCGTCCAGCTCGGCAATATCGGATTCCACCGCCGCACAGACCGGCACCACCACAGAGCCTTCAGCTTCCGCAATCGCGCGCACCTGATCGAGGTAAGGATTGTTTTCAAAGCCGTCTTCATTGACGTTGGCGATGTACATGGTCGGCTTCAGCGTCAGGAAGCTCAGGTAGCGAATCGCCGCTTTCTCTTCCGCATCCAGCTCCAGGGCGCGCAGCATACCGGCGTTTTCCAGATGAGGCAGACATTTCTCCAGCGCGGCCAGCTCGGCTTTCGCGTCTTTATCGCCGCCTTTGGCTTTTTTCTGCACGCGCTGAATGGCGCGCTCACAGGTTTCCAGATCGGAAAGCGCCAGTTCGGTGTTGATCACGTCAATATCTTCCGCCGGGTTCACTTTACCCGCGACGTGGATAATATTTTCATTCTCAAAGCAGCGTACAACGTGGCCGATGGCTTCGGTTTCACGGATATTGGTCAGGAACTGGTTGCCCAGACCTTCGCCTTTTGACGCGCCCTTGACCAGGCCCGCAATATCAACGAACTCCATGGTGGTCGGCACCAGACGCTGCGGCTTGACGATCTCCGCCAGCTGATCAAGACGCGGATCCGGCATAGGCACCACGCCAGTGTTAGGCTCAATGGTGCAGAAGGGGAAGTTAGCCGCTTCGATGCCCGCTTTTGTCAGCGCGTTGAACAGGGTGGATTTACCGACGTTCGGCAGGCCCACGATACCGCATTTAAATCCCATGGTTGGTTACCCTTCTAACTTGAGGTGCAACGCCTGCGTCAGGCATTGCCGGAAACGAAAAAAAGTTGGCGCATTATACACACAATTGGCGCAGGCAGGGCGTTTAGCTTGCCTTGAACGCATGCAGCCGGTTCATCGCCTTCAGGCGATCCTCTTTCAGCCAGACTTCGGTACAGCGCGCCGCCTCGTCAATGGCGTCGTCAATCAGCTTCTGTTCGCTGGCAGGCGGCCTGCCGAGCACAAAGCCCGTTACCTTATTGCGGTCGCCCGGATGACCAATGCCAATGCGCAAACGGTGAAAGTTATTATTGTTGCCCAGTTTGCTGATGATGTCTTTCAGGCCGTTATGTCCGCCGTGACCGCCGCCCTGTTTGAATTTCGCCACGCCTGGCGGCAAATCCAGCTCATCGTGCGCCACCAGAATCTCTTCAGGCGTAATGCGGAAAAAGGTCGCCATGGCCGCTACGGCTTTACCGCTAAGGTTCATAAAGGTAGTGGGAACCAACAGCCGCACATCTTCGCCCGCCAGAGAAATGCGCGCGGTATAGCCGAAAAATTTCGCCTCTTCCTTTAACGACTGATTGTGACGCTCCGCCAGCAAATCTACAAACCAGGCGCCCGCGTTATGACGCGTCGCTGCGTATTCAGCGCCAGGGTTAGCCAGCCCTACAATCAGTTTAATGCTGCTCACGATGATTATCCTGCTCAGGTGTTGAAAGGGCGTTAGTGTACTGCGTGCCTGAGAAGAGAACAAACGGCGCTAAAAGGGAAAGTTACGTCTGGTGATTAATTATTTTGTTATTTAAATCAAAACGCTGCTCGTAAAGTTGCGTCAGTCTTTGTTGCCGTTGTGTGATCCTGGACGCAAATTGTGTTCGGGCCATTGCCTAAACTTATGACGAGTTAACATTATGTGCGGTTTGATTGACTTACTCATATGGATGGAGGTGACTTATGAAGCATCAACACTGTCGGACAACAGGCAATGCGCTGATGATAGTCGGTATGATCGTCATGCTGGCCGGTCTCGGCTTCTCTGTTATCAACCAGCTCCCCACTATTCAACTGCCGTCGCTGCTGGCGCAGGGCGCGATTTTAGGCATTTTTATCGGCGCGCTGCTATGGCTGGCCGGGGCGCGCGTCAGCGGACGTGAAAAGATCGAAGATCGTTACTTCTGGCATCGTCATTACGATAAACGCTGCCGTCGAGCTTCTCATCACTCGCAGCACTAAGCTGATACTGCTCGGTACAGTTGCGGCCGCTGGCTTTGGCGCGATACAGCGCTTCATCGGCCAGCGCCAGCAGGCTTTCCAGCGTCGATGCCGAGGCGCTGGAGGTGGCAAAACCGATACTCACCGAATAGGCGATGTCGTCTGGTAACGACGCCAGCGTGGCCAGGCGAATATCTTCGCAAATCTGATGGGCCGCACGCGCGTCGGCGGGCAGAATTGCCGCAAACTCTTCGCCGCCCAGGCGAGCAAACACGCCGTGCGCGGGCAGTCTGGGCATCGCCACCGCGCAAAAATCCTGTAACACCCTGTCACCCAGCAAATGGCCGAAGCGGTCGTTGATACTTTTAAAGTGATCCAGATCGAACAGTATGGCGGTACAAGGCTGCTGTTGACGCTGACAGCGCGCGATCAGTTTTTCTGCCTGACTAAACAGGGCGCGACGGTTCCAGACGCTGGTCAGCGGATCGTGCAGCGAAGCCTGTTTGTACCTTATCTGCGTGCGTTCATTAACCATCGCCATAATGGTAAAAGTCAGGCCGATAACAAACAGAATCGATTCCAGTATCACCCAGACGGAAAAACTCGATCCGCCGATGGCGCCAGGCTGCGGCGTCGGCATCGCGTTATCAAGAAAAATTCGCGCGAGATGAAACAGCAGATGGATCCACAGCAGCAGCTGAGCGGGCCAGAATGTGACCGTCAGCGACGCGCGCACCTGCCACAGCAGCCGGATCAGCGCCGCGGTATAGAGGGCGCAAAGCAGGCAGAGAACCAGCACGCGCTGAGGCATAGAGTGATAGAAATCGGGAATAAGGCAGAGCAGCGCCCAGGCAGCGGCGCCAGGCAGCCAGGCGAAACCCACCGGACGCAGGCAGAAGGTGCGGAAGGCGTTGAGCAGCGCGCCGTAGGCCAGCATCATAACGCAGTTGCCCACCACGACCGGCAAAAACAGCAGACCTCGGCTGCGCAGGCTGCTGAGAAAAACGGCTATCAGCGTCGCGATTAGCGCCAGCGTGGTGTAGCCCAGCACCCGGTCAAGCTGCGCTCCTGTCCAGGCAAACAGCATAATAATGCTCAGGAACCCCAGCACATAAAGCTCACAAATAAACAGCGTGTAGGTGTCGAGGTTCATCGTGGCCAGATTTCTCGCCTGAAAGTGGGCTGTAAAAGAGCGGCGGATGCCTGTCGGCTAAAGCCTTGCCATCAGGCGGAATAAAACAGCAGCTTACCGGCTGGCTAAAAAAGTGATTGAGGAAATATCAGCGGGCAAGAGGGGTTAATTAGCAGATTAGCGCGGCCTGAATAAAAAACCGGGCGCGAGGCCCGGTCTGGAGAGAAGATTAATGCTCGAACATCGCCGAGATAGACTCTTCATTACTGATACGGCGGATTGCTTCGGCCAGCATGCCGGACAGCGTCAGGGTACGCACGTTCGGCAGCGATTTCATCTCCTCGGACAGCGGGATGGTATCGCAAACGATAACCTGATCGATGACCGATTTACGCAGATTCTCTACCGCATTGCCGGAGAAGATCGGGTGGGTGGCGTAGGCGAAAACGCGTTTTGCGCCGCGCTCTTTCAGCGCTTCGGCTGCTTTGCACAGCGTGCCGCCGGTATCGATCATATCGTCGACCAGCACGCAGTCGCGGCCTGCCACGTCGCCGATAATATGCATCACCTGAGAAACGTTAGCGCGCGGACGACGTTTATCGATGATAGCCATATCGGTATCGTTAAGCAGCTTGGCGATGGCGCGAGCGCGCACGACGCCGCCGATGTCCGGGGAAACCACAATCGGGTTTTCCAGACCAATTTGCAGCATATCTTCCAGCAGAATAGGGCTGCCGAAAACGTTATCAACCGGGACGTCAAAGAAGCCCTGGATTTGCTCGGCGTGAAGGTCGACCGTCAGAACGCGATCAACGCCAACGCTGGAAAGGAAATCCGCGACCACTTTTGCGGTGATCGGCACGCGCGCGGAGCGCACGCGGCGGTCCTGACGGGCATAGCCGAAGTAGGGAATAACCGCAGTAATACGACCAGCAGAAGCTCGACGCAGCGCGTCGACCATCACAACCAGTTCCATCAGATTATCATTGGTGGGAGCACAGGTGGACTGGATGATGAAAATATCGCCACCGCGTACATTTTCGTTAATTTGTACGCTCACTTCGCCATCGCTGAAACGGCCCACTGCGGCGTCTCCGAGGCTGGTGTAAAGGCGGTTGGCAATACGTTGTGCTAGTTCCGGGGTGGCGTTACCAGCAAATAGCTTCATATCAGGCACGAGAAGAACCTCAGGCTTGGCGTCCAGAGAATGAACGGCGTAACGGTAACCGGCGCATACCGCTACGCATGTTCATACGGGTGTATTAGTGCACAAGGTGCAGCGTCTGGAACAGGGTGACACTGTCACACATGCGCTTACAGCCCGGAAAGGGTGCGATGCAGAGGCGAGACGTTAACGCCTCGCGCGACAAATCCGCATACCCATTTCGGGGCGAGTTCCAGCACCTGACGAGCGGCCGACTCGGTGTCAAATTCAGCAAACACGCAAGCGCCAGTGCCAGTCAGGCGCGACGGCGCGTATTCTAGCAGCCAGGAAACAAGCTCATCAACCTCGCGAAAACGTTTTCTTACCACGGCCTCACAATCATTATAAAAGGGAGCGGCTAAAAGCGCCTCCAGCGAGCGGGCTGGCGTATCGCGCGTAAGCTGCGGATCGTTAAACACCAGCGGCGTTGGAATGCTTACCCCAGGATGCGCCACCAGATACCATTTTTCCGCCGGATCGGCGGGCTGCAACTCTTCGCCGACGCCCTGAGCGAAAGCGGCGAAACCTCTGACAAAGACCGGCACGTCTGCGCCGAGCTGAATGCCAAGTTCGGCCAGCGCGTCAGGGGAGAGACCGGTGCGCCACAGGTGGTTCAGCGCCACCAGCACCGTGGCGGCGTTCGAAGAGCCGCCGCCCAGCCCGCCGCCCATCGGCAATTTTTTTTCAATGGCGATCTGCGCGCCCGCGTCGGCAGGCAAACTCTGTTGCGCCTGCGCCGCCTGGCGCAGCAGCTGCGCCGCGCGCACGATGAGGTTGTCGTCATGGGCGACCCCTTCAACCGGCGTGGTCAGCGCAATGCATCCGCTGTTGTCGGGCGTGATGTGCAGCGTATCGCCGTAGTCGAGGAACTGAAACAGGGTTTGCAGATTATGGTAGCCGTCTGCGCGACGGCCGGTGATATAGAGAAACAGGTTAAGCTTTGCCGGAGCGGGCCAGGAGGTGATCATTGCAGCGTCCAGCTATCCATACGCAGCTTGATGCGCTGATCGCCTTCGCGCAGTTCCAGATTCGCCGGCAGCGCTGGCGTAACCTTGCTGTCGTAGTCCTGAATATTTACCTGCCACTGCTGACCGTCGCGGCTGTAGTTCAGACTCTTCAGCTGATAGTTGCCGTTGAGCTGATAGTCGGTGGCGTCGCCCGGCAGGCCCATCATCCACTGACGCAGGTTGGCCAGCGGAATGTCCATGCCGGTCAGCTGAGCAATCATCTTCTCCGCATCGTTGCTGACGTAGCGTTTGCCTTTGTTATCCACCAGCTGCACGGTCTGACCCTGCGCATCGAGCTGAAGCTCAGTGCTGCCCAGCGGGTTGGTAAGCAGCAGACGATAGCGATCCGGCGCGGTCTGCTGCCAGTTAAAGCGAGCATAGACCTTCTGCTTGTCGGACAGGTAGGCAAAGGCGCCGCGCGTCTGATAGTGGGTGACTTTCGCCACCTCCTGCTGATGCTGCTGCCACTGCGGCGCGGTGGTGGCCGGTCCCGGGCCTTGCGGTTGATTAACGGCGCAGGCGGTCAGCAGGGCGCTGGCCAGCGGCAAAAGGCGCAGCATAGTGCGGGGTGAAAAGGTCATAACGTGGTCATCTCCTCAGACACGTTTTTAATTCGTAACAGATAACGCTAGCGACACGCTTATAAACCGTCAATCCTGTTTTCAGGAAAAATGCGCACGATCAGTTTAATCTTATTACAGTCATAGCCTTTGTATGGCTTTTCATGATCTGCCGCATCTTGTAGAATGCGCCTCACAAAACCCTGACATTATTGGGACAACCCAACCTTTTATCGCCATGACGCTGCTCGCTCTCGGAATCAATCATAAAACTGCACCTGTCGCCCTGCGTGAACGCGTTGCGTTTGGGCCGGACGTGCTGGAACAGGCGCTTGACAGCCTGCTTTCCCAGCCGATGGTGCAGAGCGGCGTGGTTCTCTCAACCTGCAACCGCACTGAACTCTACCTTAGCGTCGAGCAGCAGGCGGATTTGCAGGAGCGCCTGGTGCGCTGGCTGTGTGATTACCACCATCTCAATGAAGAGGACGTGCGTCAAAGTCTTTACTGGCATCAGGATAATGCGGCGGTGAGCCACTTAATGCGCGTGGCGAGCGGGCTTGACTCGCTGGTGCTGGGCGAACCGCAAATCTTAGGCCAGGTGAAAAAAGCCTTCGCCGACTCGCAGCGCGGCCATGCGCTCAGCAGCGAGCTGGAGCGTATGTTCCAGAAGACCTTCTCTGTCGCCAAACGGGTGCGCACTGAAACCGAAATCGGCGCCAGCGCGGTATCGGTAGCCTTCGCCGCCTGTACGCTGGCGCGCCAGATCTTTGAATCGCTCTCCTCTGTGAATGTGCTGCTAGTCGGCGCAGGCGAAACCATTGAGCTGGTGGCGCGCCATCTGCGCGAGCATAAAGTGCAGAAGCTGATTATCGCTAACCGCACGCGCGAGCGCGCCGAGCGGCTGGCGGAAGAGGTGGGCGCGGAGGTTATCGGCCTGGCGGACATCGATGCGCGTCTGGCGGACGCCGATATTGTTATTTCGTCGACCGCCAGTCCGCTGCCGATTATCGGCAAAGGCATGATGGAGCGCGCGCTGAAAGCGCGCCGCAACAAGCCGGTGCTGCTGGTGGATATCGCCGTGCCGCGCGACGTCGAGCCGGAAGTCGGCAAGCTGCCTAACGCCTATCTCTACAGCGTTGACGATTTGCAGGCGATCATCGAGCAAAACATGGCGCAGCGTAAAGCCGCCGCCGTGCAGGCTGAGAGCATCGTGGTGCAGGAGAGCGGCGAATTTATGTCCTGGCTGCGCGCGCAGAGCGCGGTCGAGACCATTCGCGAATACCGTACCCAGGCCGAAAGCGTGCGTGCCGATCTTGAAGCGCGCGCGCTGGCCTCGCTACAGCAGGGCGCCGATCCGCAGAAGGTATTGCAGGAGCTGGCGCATAAGCTGACTAACCGTTTGATTCACGCCCCAACTAAATCTTTGCAGCAGGCCGCCCGCGACGGCGACACTGAACGCCTGCAATTGCTTCGCGACAGCCTCGGTCTTGAGTAGACTGCGGGGCTGTTGCCCTCTGTGACGAGAATCCCATCACGACATGAAAACCTCTATTGTTGCCAAACTGGAAGCGCTACAGGAGCGCCACGAAGAAGTGGAAGCGATGCTGGGCGATGCCAGCGTTATCGCCGATCAGGACCGCTTCCGCGCGCTGTCGCGCGAATACGCCCAGTTAACTGACGTTACCCAATGTTTCCGCGCGTGGCAGCAAACGCAGGATGACATCGAAACCGCCCAGCTGATGCTGGACGACGCAGAGATGCGCGAGATGGCGCAGGAAGAGCTTCAGCAGGCGCGCGAAGCGAGCGAGCGGCTGGAGCAGCAGTTGCAGGTTCTGCTGCTGCCGAAAGATCCGGATGACGAACGCGCCTGCTTTATCGAAGTGCGCGCCGGCACCGGCGGCGATGAAGCGGCAATTTTCGCGGGCGACCTGTTTCGTATGTACAGCCGCTATGCTGAAGCGCGCCGCTGGCGCGTGGAGATCGTCAGCGCCAACGAGGGCGAACACGGCGGCTATAAAGAAGTTATCGCCCGCGTCACCGGCGAAGGCGCCTATGGGCGACTGAAATTCGAATCGGGCGGTCACCGCGTGCAGCGCGTACCGGAGACCGAATCCCAGGGCCGCATTCACACTTCGGCCTGTACCGTGGCGGTGATGCCGGAGCTGCCCGAAGCCGAGCTGCCGGACATCAATCCGTCCGATCTGAAAATCGATACGTTCCGCTCCTCCGGCGCAGGCGGCCAGCACGTTAACACCACCGACTCCGCTATCCGCATTACTCACCTGCCGACCGGCATTGTGGTGGAGTGTCAGGATGAGCGTTCGCAGCACAAAAACAAAGCCAAAGCGCTGGCGGTGCTGGGCGCGCGCATCCACGCGGCGGAAATGGCGAAGCGCCACGAGGCGGAAGCCAGTACGCGCCGCAACCTGCTGGGCAGCGGCGACCGTTCCGATCGCATCCGCACCTACAATTTCCCGCAGGGCCGCGTGACCGACCATCGCATCAACCTGACGATCTATCGCCTTGATGAAACCATGGAAGGCAAACTCGATAACCTGATCGAGCCGATTGTGCAGGAGTATCAGGCCGATCAGCTGGCAGCACTGGCTGGTCAGGAGTAATGGATTATCGACGCTGGCTAAAGCAGGCCGTCGCTGCCTTACAAGGCGGCGACAGCCCGAAGCGCGACGCAGAGATCCTGCTGGGGTTTGTGACCGGCAAATCACGTAGCTGGCTGGTGGCGTTCGACGAAACCGAGCTGCTGCCTGAACAGCAGGCGCAACTCGACGCGCTGCTGGCGCGCCGCGTGCGCGGCGAGCCGGTGGCCCACCTTACCGGCGAGCGCGAATTCTGGTCGCTGCCGCTGCGCGTTTCCGATGCGACGCTCATCCCCCGGCCCGATACAGAGGTGCTGGTGGAAGAGACGCTGGCGCGCCTGCCCGCCGCCCCGGCGCGCATTCTCGATCTCGGCACCGGCACGGGAGCCATCGCGCTGGCGCTGGCAAGCGAGCGGCCCGACTGCACGGTGCTGGGCGTCGATCGCATTGCGGCGGCTGTCGCGCTGGCGCAAAGCAACGCCGAACGGCTAGGCATTGCCAACGCCACCTTCGTGCTGAGCCACTGGTTCGATGCGCTGCCCGCCGCCCGCTTTGACGTTATCGTCAGCAATCCGCCCTATATCGACGCCAGCGACCAGCATCTGTCGCAGGGCGATGTGCGTTTTGAACCCCTGAGCGCGCTGGTGGCGGACGATGCCGGCCTGGCGGATTTGCGCCTGCTGATCGCCTGTGCGCCCCAGTGGCTGACGCCCGGCGGCTGGCTGCTGCTGGAGCATGGCTGGCAGCAGGACGCGGCGGTGCGCGCGCTTATGCAGCAGCAAGGTTTTCTTCAGGTCGCGACCGTGAATGATTACGGCGGCAATCCGCGCGTCACGCTCGGTCAGACCCCATTTTAAAAAGGACGCATCATGGCCGCTTATTATCCCCTTATCAAACAGCTGCACCTGCTGACGGTATTTATCAGCATCGCGCTTTTTATCGTGCGTTTTTACTGGCTGCGCAGCGGCTCCTCGCTGCTGCAACGCCGCTGGGTACGCATTACGCCGCACGTTAACGACACTTTTTTACTGCTTACCGGCGTGCTTCTGGTGCTCATTACGCACTTTTACCCATTCTCGCCGCAAGGAAGCTGGCTGACGGAGAAGCTTTTAGGCGTTATTATCTACATCGCCTTAGGTTCCGTGGCATTAAGTCGTCGCCCGCGTACCAGCCGCACGCGCTGGATTGCTTTCCTGGTTGCGCTGATCGCACTGGTGACAGTGATTAAGCTGGCGGTGACCAAAATGCCGTTATTGGGGATAGTATGACCTCCACAGAACAATTAGATTTTAATCAGACGCCGCTGTGCGAAGCGGTGATTGGTGCGACGCTCGCTATTCGAGCCGATTTTCCCGCCTCGTCCGTTCAGGAGCAGCTGGCCGCGCTGGTCGACGAAGCGCGCAACTATGTCAGCGGCGAACAGGATGCCGATCTGCAACTGGAGAAGCTGCTGGAGCTGTTTTACCGCCAGTGGGGCTTCGGCGGCGCCAGCGGCATCTACAACCTTTCCGACGCGCTGTGGCTGGATAAGGTGCTGAAAACCCGGCAGGGCACGGCGGTCTCGCTGGGCGTTATTCTGCTGCATATCGCGCATGAGCTGGAGATCCCGCTGATGCCGGTGATCTTCCCGACGCAGCTTATCCTGCGCGCAGACTGGATTGATGGCGAAATGTGGCTGATCAATCCGTTCAACGGCGACACCCTGGATACCCATACGCTGGAAGTCTGGCTGAAGGGCAATATCAGCCCGACGGCGAAGCTGTATGACGACGATCTGGAAGAGGCGAAGACCATCAGCGTCATGCGCAAGATGCTCGACACCATGAAGGCGGCGCTGATGGAAGAGAAACAGATGGAGCTGGCGCTGGGCGTGAGTCAGGTGCTGTTGCAGATCGATCCCGATGACCCCTATGAAATTCGCGATCGCGGTTTGATCTATGCTCAGCTGGAGTGCGATCA
This sequence comes from Candidatus Pantoea deserta, assembly GCF_003813865.1. GTDB lineage: Bacteria > Pseudomonadota > Gammaproteobacteria > Enterobacterales > Enterobacteriaceae > Pantoea > Pantoea deserta. The sequence continues at coordinate 131,346 of NZ_RMVG01000012.1, read as the reverse complement.
TATTGCGTTAAACGATCTTACCTACTTCGTTGAGCACTGTCCTGAAGATCCGGTCAGCGAAATGATCAAAGTACAAATCCACGCAATTGAACAGAAACAGGTGACGCTGCACTAAGCGCACCCCACAGTTAAGGAAAGGGCATGACTCAGAAAGTCGTTACTATTGGTGACATCAAGGTCGCTAACGATCTGCCATTTGTGCTGTTTGGCGGCATGAACGTGCTGGAATCGCGCGATCTCGCCATGCGTATTTGCGAACACTACGTAAAAATTACCGATAAGCTCGGCATCCCGTACGTGTTCAAAGCCTCGTTTGACAAGGCGAACCGCTCTTCCATTAAATCCTATCGCGGTCCCGGACTCGAAGAGGGCATGAAGATTTTCCAGGCGCTGAAAGAGACCTTCGGCGTGAAAATCATCACCGACGTGCACGAGGCGGCGCAGGCGCAGCCGGTGGCCGACGTGGTTGACGTCATCCAGCTGCCTGCCTTCCTGGCGCGTCAGACCGACCTGGTTGAAGCCATGGCGAAAACCGGCGCGGTGATCAACGTGAAAAAACCGCAGTTCGTCAGCCCTGGGCAGATGGGCAATATCGTCGATAAGTTCGCTGAAGGCGGCAACGATAAAGTGATTCTGTGCGATCGCGGCAGTAACTTCGGCTATGACAACCTGGTTGTCGATATGCTCGGCTTCAACGTGATGAAGAAAGTCACCAACAACAGCCCGGTGATTTTCGACGTGACCCACGCGTTGCAGACGCGCGATCCGTTCGGCGCGGCTTCAGGCGGCCGTCGCGCGCAGGTGGGCGAGCTGGCGCGCGCCGGTATGGCGGTCGGCATCGCCGGTCTGTTTATCGAAGCGCATCCGGATCCGGATAATGCTAAATGCGACGGTCCGTCCGCGCTGCCGCTCGATAAACTTGAGCCGTTCCTGGTGCAGATGAAGGCTATCGACGATCTGGTGAAGAGCTTCCCGGAGCTGGATACCAGCAAGTAAGCGACGCCTTATAGCGCGCAATAAAAAAGAGCGAGAAATCGCTCTTTTTTTTTGGGGTTGCGGCGGAGGCGGGGCGCTGTAGAGCCTTGTTCGCCAGGCTACAGCATAATGGTCAGCAGATAACCGGCGAACAGCGCCAGGTGCGCGGCGCCGTTCAGTACGTTGGTGCGGCCGGTCGAAAATGAAATATGGCACAGGATCAGCACCGCTGACATGATCACCATCTGCGGCGGCTCCAGGCCAAACACCAGCTGCTGGTCGGTCAGCGTGGCGATAATGGTGACGGCGGGAACGGTCAGTGAAATCGTCGCCAGCACCGAGCCGAAAAACAGATTCATGGCGCGCTGGACCTGATTCATCAGCACCGCCTTCAGCGCGCCCAGGCCTTCCGGCGACAGAATCAGCAGCGCCACGAGGAAACCCGTAAACTGCGCAGGGGCGTTAAACTCCGACAGCAGATGCTCCAGGGTATTGGCGTTCATTTTGGTTACGCTGATAACCGCGATCAGATGCACCAACAGCCAGACGGTATGCCAGACGCTGCTGTGCGCTGAGGGCTTGCCGTGGTGCGGATCGCCATCGTCGCTGTCATCTTCATGCTCGTAGACGAACAGGTTCTGATGCGTGCGGGTCTGGATCAGCAGGAAGACGCCATACATCGCCGCTGAAATGGCCGCGATCAGCAGCGCCTGGGTTGTAGTGAAGTTGCCGCCCGGCAGCGCATTGGGAAACACCAGCACCAGAATCGCCAGCGGGAAAATAGCGATCAGATACTGTTTTACCCCGGCCAGGTTCACATACTGAGTGGCGAACTTGCGGCCGCCCAGCAGCAGCGAGAATCCGACCAGCCCGCCGGTCACAATCATAATAATGGAGTAGAGCGTATCGCGCATCAGCGCGGGCGCGGCGTCGCCGGTCGCCATCAGCGCAGAGATCAGGCTGACCTCCAGGATCACCACGGACAGGCTCAGGATCAGCGAGCCATAAGGCTCACCCAGTCGATGCGCCAGCACGTCGGCATGGCGCACCACGCTGAAGGCGCTGCTGAGAATAGCCACCAGCGCCAGCAGATTGATGCCGATCACCACCGGCAGCGTGTTCTGCCCGCCAAAGAAAAACAGAACGCCGAGGGCGGCGAGAGGCAGTACCAGCGAGAACTCTTTGTGACGTGTTTTTTCGTGTGTGGTCATTCACCATCCTCTTCAGAAAAAAAGCACAGGCGAAACCCAAGCGGGATTTCACAAAAGTGTAGGACTTTTATTACATTAAACAGTGTAACTTTTCACCAGCCCGCTGGCGGAAAATTTACCGCACTTTACTTTCGAAGCTAAAACAGCTATTCGCAGCAAAAAAAGAGGTTATCAGAATTTATAGCATTATATTCAGTTTGTTATCCTGCATTAATTAGCATATTTCCTGCGATTAAAAACAGGAAAATGTCAGATAGAGCGCGCCTTTTGCAGGCTTCATGCGAATAACAAGTCAGGCTCTGATGAAATCCGGGCTTGTAAATTTTGTCGCTTAAGCCAGGCTTTAACTGGGCTTTTAACGCAGGAGAAATCATGCCGTATAAAAATCGTGATGCGCTGCCAGACAGCGTTAAACATGTGCTTCCGCCGCATGCGCAGGCGATCTATCAAAAGGCGTTCAACAGCGCCTGGGATCAATACAAAGACAAGGATGAGCGGCGCGGCGACGAATCCCAGGAAGAGGTCGCCCATAAGGTCGCCTGGGCAGCGGTGAAAAAAGAGTACGAAAAGGGTGACGACGACAAGTGGCATCCTAAAAAGTAACCTCCGGGCGTAAAGGCCAGCCGCCTGACCTTTACGCCGCGCATTTTTTCATTTGCCCTCAGCCCCTGGCGCTTGAAAGCGCTGCAAAAAATGCATACTGTCGTTTAACGCTGCGGCTAATCTTGTCGCGCCCAGATTGCGTTAACGAAGGGAGAGATTACGGACAGGATGTTGCTGAAGTCAGGAGGTGACGTTGTTAACCCGAGAATTTTTATTAAAAGCAGACTGTAAAACGTCATTTGGCGATATCGAAGAGTCGCTGCTCTGGAGCTGCGAGCAGCGCGCAGCCTCGCTGGCGGCCACGCTGGCCTGCCGTCCTGACCAGAGTCCGGTATGGATTTTTGGCTATGGGTCGCTGATGTGGAACCCAATTTTTGAAGCGGATGAAGTGGCGGCCGGTACGCTGGAAGGCTGGCATCGCGCCTTCTGCCTGCGCCTGATCGCCGGACGTGGCACGGCGTCGCTGCCGGGGCGGATGCTGGCGTTGAAAGAGGGCGGATCGACCAGCGGTCTGGCGTTTCGCCTGCCGGAGAGGCGTCTACAGGAAGAACTGGAGCTTCTGTGGAAGCGGGAAATGATCACCGGCTGTTATCTGCCGACCTGGTGCGCGCTGACGCTCGAAGATGGACGAAGCGTGACCGCGCTGGCGTTTATTATGGATCCGCGTCACCCCCTCTATGAATCTGATTCGTGTCCGGACGCCATCGCGCCATTGATCGCGGCGGCAAGCGGCCCGCTGGGCAGTAACGCCCAGTACCTTTTTTCGCTTGAGCAGGAGCTGGCGAAGCGCGGAATGGAAGAGGAGAGCCTGAGCAGGCTGGCGCATCAGGTACGCGCGCTACAGGCTGGCGTGCGCTGCGCGCAGGGATAATAAACTTTTGCGGCGTGCCAGCCCACGCCGCAAACCCGCTTAGTTGCCTGGATTCAGCAGCCAGGTGCCCGGCTTATCAATCACCAGCGACTGCGCACGCATACTGGTGCCTGAATGCACCTCAATACGATACTGACCCGCAGCCAGATTCAGCGCGGCAAAGCCGTTGTTGCCGGTTTTAACCTCTACAGGCTGGCCGTTCAGCACCACGTTGGCGCCCTGTTCCAGCTTGAGATAGACCGTCGCCAGCGCGGCAGGAGTCGTCGCCGGGGGAGACGCCGGGCTGACCGACGAGTCCGCAGCCGTGACGGGCGCGCCATTCTCAGGCAGCGCGGCGCGCCGGTTCGCCAGCCAGGTGACAATCGCCACCGCCAGCAGCGCCACCGCCGCCAGCGCAATCAGGCCGGGCGACAGCCGGCGCACGTTGCGCGGCGTAACCGGCTCCACGCTGGGCGAGGCGTGATTGACCGCCATCACCACGGGCGCGGGCGCGACGCTCTCTTCTTCCTCAACCGGCGCGGGCAGCGGCTCCGGCGGCGCCTGCAGACGGTTTACCACCGCCTCCACGTCGCTGACCGGCAAATCGATCAGCGCGGCAAAGGCGTCGATCGACTGCGGACGATCGGCGGGCTTCATCGCCAGCGCGCAGTCTACCGCGTGCAGCAGCGGCAGAGAGTAACCTTCGGGCTTGCGCTCGACCAGCGGCTGATAGTTATCCTCAATGCAGCGCACCACGCTGACGGGCGGAGGATTGCTGGTAATCAGACTGTGCAGCACCGCGCCGAGGGCATAGATATCGGTCCAGGGACCCTGTTCGTTTTCACCCTCCTCGCTGTACTGCTCGATGGGGGCGAAGCCGGGCTTCAGCATGATTTCGGTTTCATCCGACAGGTTGCCGATCTCTTTGCGCGCCGAGCCAAAGTCGAGCAGCACCGGCAGCTGGTTTTCCTGAATCTGGATATTATCCAGAGAAATATCGCGATGCAGATAGCCGGCCTGATGGATGGTATTAATCGCGCCGAACAACGGCGGCAGCAGGCGACGGATCCAGGCCTCATTGACGGCATCCGGGCTGGTAAGCTGCCACTCTTTCAGCGTCATGCCGCTGTAGTAGAGCGTGCCCATATAGGCGGTGCCGTTCTGTTCCCAGAAGCGCAGAACGTGCAGCAGGCCGGGATGATTAAAGCGCGCCAGTAACCGCGCCTCCTGAATAAAGCTGGTTAAGCCTGCGTTAAACAGCTTCTGGTAACGCTCGCCGCGCAGTTCCAGCGACAGATCCTCTGCGCGTACCGCCAGCGACACCGGCATATACTCTTTAATCGCAATCGTGCGTTCGAGCTGATGATCCCAGGCGCGGTAAACGATGCCAAAGCCGCCGCCGCCAATCACTTCCTGGATCTCAAACTCATTAAAACGGTATCCCGCCGGGAGCGCGTTGGGCATCGTTTTCTGATTATCATTTGCCGACATAGTGAACTCTCTGAACACCGCCTGATCGCCAGGCTGCGCGGTAATTAATTGATGTTACGCCACGCACCAATCGCCGGATCAACCAAATCGGCGTGCAGGGTGTCGATCAGTAACACATTCACTTTTTGCTGTGGCATAAACTGCGGTCCCCAAAGACCGCGCAACGTTTCCACTCGCGATTTCACGGCGTCAGGATCCTGCTGCGCCGTATTTTTATCCATTTTCACCAGCAGCGCGCCGGTAAAGCGCCAGACGTGGCTTGCCTCGTCAAAGGGCAACACCAGCCAGCTGTCGGCCGCATCGGCGCGCGTGACGATCATGCGCTCTTTATTCGCGGCGACCACCTCCAGCGAATTGCCGGAGATCGCCAGATTCGCGATGGGGTAGCCCTGATAAAAGGTCACTGACAGAGGCGTGCTCTTCCCCTTGCTGGCTAAGACTATCTCGCTTTTGCCCTCCAGCCAGCCGTCGTGCGGGCAGGCCGTTCTGGCGCTGTCAGGAACGAACAGCGACGTCCCTGCGGCATCCCAGGCGGTGCGGAAACGACAGCCGCCTGGCAGGTCAAAGTGTTGCAGCGGCGCGCTGTTAGCCGGGCGCGACAGATCGAGCGGCGCCGCATTGGCCGCGCTGGCGCTGGCCGTCGCGTCAGCCATCACGATGGGCCGCCAGTTTTGCAGCTTGCTGGCGCTGCCGCTGGCCAGCACGCCGCCCTCTTTACTAGTCATCTGCCAGGGCAGCTCGTCCAGCGTGCCGCACTGGTTAGCCAGCAGCGTGCCGACGCGCGGCAAAAAGGTGGTCAGCACCGCCGAGTCGGTGCTTTTACCCGAAACGATGCGCAGCGGCAGCGTCTCTTTGCACCAGTCGTCAGGCGCCTTGCTTTTCACATCGTCAATATAGACTTCCAGCGCCAGGCTGGGAGAATAGACCACGCGATAATTTTCGGCCTGCGCGCTAAAGGCGATAAGCAAGGTCGCAATGCCGGACAACCACAATTTCATAAGGATCCTTGGTATCAAGAGCGGGGCGGCAAAAAGCGTGCCGAATCCGCCGCAGAATAAAGCAACGTGGCGTCCTGAGGTTCGCCGATCCATACCGACAGCGCGCTGAGATTATCCTTTTTCACCTGCTGACTGACCGCTTTTTCCATGAGCGCGAGCCACTCTTCACAGGCGTTGACCATGCGCAGCGCCTGCTCCATCTCTTTAGTGGTCAGGTTAAGCCAAAACCCGTCGGTGCAGACCAGAAACGCATCGCCATCTTCCAGCGCCAGTTCGGCGGAGAAAGTCACCGGACGCGCCGGCGTCGCGCCGAGCGCATTATAGAGTAAATTACTGTTAATGCCGGTATTTTCATAGCCTGCATCTTTAAGCTGCTGCGCCAGGCTGTGATCGCGCGTGACGTCAAACAGCGTACCGTGACGGAAATGATACACCCGGCTGTCACCGGCATGCGCCCACCAGGCGCGCTGCTGCGTGCGGTCAATAAACAGCGCGGCCAGGGTGGTGCTCATCCGCGCGGCCTCAGGACGCTGCCGCTGCTCCTGATGCAGCGCGGCGCGGCAGCGTTCAATCGCCGCGTGGGTATTCTCCGGCGTCAGCTGCGGCTGTTCGTGCAGTTCGGCCAGCAGAGTGTCGCGCACCAGCTGTGCCGCGCGATCGCCGCCGGGCAAGCCCGCCACGCCGTCGCAGACCACAAAACAGGCTTTATCCTCGCTGACTTCGGCGCCGGTACGGTCCTGATTCTCATCGCGCAGCCCCTGCTGGCAGCGGCTGGCAAATTCAATCTTCATGCTTCGTCCGTCCGGGTTTGCGAATCTTTGTACTGGTTAACTTCCACGTCATAGGCGTGCAAAAAGGCTTCGCCGAACAGGGTATGGAAATCGTCCTCGATCTCGCCGGCGGTGCGCTGATAGTTACGCATAAAATAGTCCCAGAGCGCGGCTTTTCGGGCGATGGAAAAGGGGAGGGTCGGCAGGACGCCTTCGCTGCGCGCCTGCTCTTCCAGACGCTGCGGATTAAAGGATTGCAGCATGGCGGCGATAATGGCGCGAATACCGGCGATCATGCCGAGCTGATGCGCCTGCAAATCCACCAGCGCGTCGCGCACCGCCTGTTCCGGCGGCATAAAGCCCGGCATCTGGCTCTGGTACATCTGCATCAGCACGGTTTTACCGGAGGGCAGGATCTTAAACGGGTTATTCGCCTCGTTCAGGATCATGGTCATATCCGCCTTCACGCCGCGCTTAAGAATCTGCCGCGATGACAGCAGCGCCACCGTGCCCTGTGAAAACAGGCTCAGCATCCGGCCCGTCACGCGCATCTGCTCTTCATCGATCGGCGTCGCATGACCATTGTTCAGCCCCATGCCCTCCAGCAGCGCGGCAATCAGCTTCTCCTGATCCGCCAGAGCCGCGCCCGTCAGACGCGGCGACTCGCTTTGCTGCGGATCGATCGCCAGCCGCGCATCGCTGTGACGTGACGGCGGAGGCGTGGCGGAGGAGGGATGTTCTGCGGGTTCAGCGTCAAGCAGGCCCAGCGGGTCGCTCTGCTCCAGCCTCTCCTCGACGAACAGCGCCAGCGGATCGTCTCTGACCGCGTCGGCGCGCGCCGGATCTTCCACGGCAAGCTGATAGTCGCCAATTTGCAGCGCATCGCCATGTTGCAGCTGAACCTGTACCCCACGCGGCAGGGTGACGCCGTTGTGCACCACGGCGGTCACGCTGCCCTGGTTGGTCAGGCGGCACTCGCCCTCGGCAGAAAGGTGTACCAGCGCCTGCAAGCGCGAAATGGCGCGCGACTCGTCCGGCAGAACCAGATCGTTATCCTGGCTGCGGCCAATGGTGCCGCCGGGCGGCTGAAACGCCACGGTTTTTACCGGAACATCCGTATTGCACTGCACAATGGTAAATTGCATGAGTCATCCCGTATCTGATGGGCAAACGCAACGCCGTTATTCGAACATGGGCGGATAGAGGCCGTTACGTCCCGGCTGAGTACCTGCCGCCGGGTTAAAAAGTAGTGAAAACAGTTGCGCCGTCAGGTTGCCGCTGTGCTTGTGGGTCGCATGGGCAAAACCGTCGCAGCGATTCGTCCACCAGTAGCTGATATGCTGCTGCGGATCGAAACGGTCCGCCACTTCGCGCCAGCTCAGGGTGCAGGGCAGATCGCTGAAGCCAATGACGTCCATAATGTCCGAATGCTGCTTCTCCGGCACCAGCAGCGGCGGCAGCAGATGAAGCTGCTGCTCCAGCTGCGCGGCCATACTCTGCACCTGCACCGCTCGCCAGAGCGTGACCCCCACATCCTGAAACCAGTCGCCGGATATGGCGAGCTGCGCCGGATGCCACTGGCTGAGCGAAAAGGTGCGCAGCGCCAGCAGAGGCCAGGCGCGGCCGACGCGATCGCACGACGGCATCAGACAGCCCATTTGCACCTGCTGCACGCCGGGCGTCACCGGCAGCACAAAGTTCCACACCGGCGCCTGGAGAAACCAGCTGGTGGTGGCCTGCTCCTGGCTGTGCCAGCTCATCAGCCCCTGTTGAAACCAGTGGGTCCAGGGCGCGATATGTTTCTCACTCAACCGGTAACGCAAAAAGTCGCCGGTTGAGGGCAGCTTTCCGTACCAGCCGGGCACAACGCTCGCAGCCATACTCACCTCATCATTACTTGCTATGCGTGGTCAATCGCTGTGCATCGGCGGCGGGCATCACAACCAGCGCGCGGCTCTCACGACCTGCATTTTTCAGATTTTCCGCAAGTTTGCGCATCATCAGCGCATTGTCGCGCGCATAGGGCGAAGACTGAATCTGCTGATCCAGCAGCTGGCTGAGATGCCAGTCAAGCTGCTGAAGATCGCGCGCGCTGACGTTTTCCGGCAGCGAACGCTGTAAATTCTGCATCAGCCAGGCGCGTAAAAACTCGCCGTCATAATTGCGCGGCTGATAGAGCATCTGATAGGCGCGCAGCGCGTTGCGGCTGTATTCATTATCCTCGCCCCGGTCGTTACGCAGCAGGTTAGTGATCTGCTGCGCCACGCGCGGTAATAGCAAAGACTTTAGCGCATTTTGATAAAGCGCCCAGGCCGCATCGCTGACCTGATTGCCGCGATAGAGTCCAGCGCGCATAGTAACTGGCGGATTATCAAGGGAAAAATGGTCTGAAAGCGGCAGCTTCACCAGATTGTTTAAAAAGGGAAGCAGGTCAAAAATATTATCAGCCGGCTGATGAATAACCTGCTGACTCTGGGCGGCAATCGCCGGTATGCGATCCGCGACCTGGCTCAGGTAGCGCTGATTCTGGAAAAAGCTGATCAGCCACAGGCCGGAGGCAATGGCCAGCCCACCCGCCAGCACGCCATAGCCAATCCAGTGAAACAGCTGATTCCGGTACTCCCAGCGGCGGTTGCTGCCCGCCAGACCGCTCTCGCGAAACACCAGATCGCTGAGCAGGTCGCGGATAAAAAAGCTCTGACCTTTATTGCCGGGTATCGGACTATTGCGGTTGACGCTGTCCCAGGCGGCAATCGTCTGGCCGCTCGTCTGAGGCAGCTGGAGCTTACGGCTCAGCTCGCCCATGATGCGGTCGAAGGGCAGCCCCTCCTGGGTGCCGCTGGTAAAAAAGAGTCCACGCGCGCTCCAGGCCACCGGCTCCTGCTGGCTGGAGAACACCACGTCGAGATACTCATTGAGCAGCGGCCGCAGCGAGGCGAACTCCTGCGGAAAGAGAAAGCAGTCGGCGCGCTGGCTGAGATCGCGCTCCTGCGCCATCTTATGGCCGAGCTGCTGTTGCAGCTGCTGCTCCAGGCGATGAAACTGCTGGTTGAAGCTGCGATGCCACTCATCTTTGTGCGATTTAGCCGGCTCCCAGGGAAACGTAAAGCCCCACACCGCGTCGCGCTGCCGCTTCTCCAGCGCGCCGAAATAGCCCATAAAGCCTTTCAGCAGGTCCGTTTTGGTGACCATAACGTAGACCGGAAAGTGAATGCCGGTCTGCTGATGCAGTTCGCTCATGCGGCTGCGCATGGCGTTCGCCTGAGCGAAACGCGTCTCGGCGGATTCGCTCAGCAGATCGGCCACGCTGAGCGTCATAATCACGCCGTTAATAGGCTGGCGTGTGCGGTAGCGCTTCAGCAGGTTGATAAAGCTGCGCCACTCGCCCGCATCGCGCGCGCGCTGGCTCTCCTGAAGGGTATAGCGTCCGGCGGTGTCGATCAGCACCGCGCGATCGGTAAACCACCAGTCGCAGTGGCGCGTGCCGCCGACGCCGCGAATGGCCGTCTTGCCGACGCTGTCGGTCAGCGGAAAATCGAGTCCGGCGTTGAGCAGCGCGGTGGTTTTACCCGCGCCCGGCGCGCCCATCACCAGATACCAGGGCAGCTGATAAAGGTAGTTGGACTGAAAACGCGCCAGCCAGCGGCTGTTGCTGTTGCGGTTAAAGGGCGTGCGCTTTAGCTGACCCAGCGCTTCGCTAAAGCGCTGGGTCAGCAGCTCTTCCGTAGCCTGGCGGTCAGAGAGATCTTCCGGGCTGCTCTGCTGTAAATTCGTCAGCAGCTTGCTGTTGAACCAGGCGCGATAAAGCGACGGAATAAACTGAAACAATACCCAGACGAAAAACAGCAGGCCCACCGTTAGCTGACGCGGCAGCGCCGGCTCCAGCGGACGGGTTTCGCCCCAGCTCCACAGCGGGCCGAGGATCCAGATCAAACAGCTCAACGCGGTGACGCCGATAAAGCTCCACAGCAGGCGATGCGTCAAAACAGGGCGTAAGGAGGCGCGCATTACTGAACTCCCTGATGATTACTGAGCGTTTCCGGCGCGGCGAACAGGGTGATTTCGACGCGACGATTACGGGTCCGGTTTTCGCTGCTGTCGTTGGGCAGCAGCGGGTCGCTGTCGCCGCGCCCTTCCGAGCGAATAGCGTGGCCGTCAGCAAGCTGCGTCTGTAACAGCTGGGTGACCGCACGGGCGCGGGCAAACGAAAATTCATAGCTGGAGGCGAAACGGCTGTTGTCTACGGGGCGATCGTCGGTAAACACCGACACCAGCACCGAGCCTTTGACGTTTTTCATGGCGGTGGCGACGCGCGCCAGCAGCGCGCGGCCGACCGGATTAATCGCGGTGCCCTGTTCGGCGAAGAGCTTGTCGGCGGGAATAATGACCTTACTGCCAAAGGCGCCGTCGCTGACTTCGAGCTGACCCGCGGCGATAACATCGTTCAGCCGCTGGCGCAGATCCAGCAGCGCCTGAGGCGAAGAGGGGCGGCGGCCAACGGTGATCTGCGGCAGCGGCGTCTGATAAATCGCGCGCAGCAGCGGTTCGGCATCATTGCCCAGCCGCCAGTTAAGGGCGCTATAGAGCAGGCAGGCAATCAGCGCGGCCACGGTGGCGCATGCCCACAGCGGGATCATCGGGCGCGAGACGCTGCTCACCAGCGGATGCACCTCCACCAGCGGTTTTGCGCTCCCGCCGAGCGGCGCGCGCGTCTCGTCAATCAGTTTCGCCAGGCGTTTGCGAATGGCGTCGCACTGTACGCGCCCGCTGTCGCTGCCGCGATAGCGTCCCTCGTAGCCGAGCAGTAAACAGTAGTGCACCACCTCCAGCAGCCAGAGGTGCTGAGCGGGACTTTGTGAAATGCGCGACAGCAGCTGAAACACCTTTTCGCCGCCCCAGCTTTCGTTATGGAAGGTCACCAGCATACCGTTGCCGGACCAGACGCCGCGCGTGCCCCATGGCGTCTGCGCGGCAGCCTCGTCCAGCGCGCTGCACAGACAGTAGCGCGCGCCGATGATGGTCTCAAACGGCAGTCCGGCCTGCTTGCAGCGCTGTTCGAACTGGCGGATTTCATCAATCAGCGACTGGCGCAGGCCAGCCGGATCGTCATGCGTGACCGCCTGACGGAGTTGCACCACAGCGTTAAGCAGCGGCGCCGCAGCCTGCAATAAAAGATTATCGTTGCCCGAGGCGTTAACCTCAGAGGCCTGCGATTCCTGATTCATTAACGGGGATTCTTCCAGACAAGAACAAATCCCTGAGTGGCGAGCTCAGGGATTACATACAGGCAATATGCGCCAGATTTCATTATCAGTCTAAGATCCAGGTCGCGGTATCGTTGGTGCGGCACGCCTTGCTGGCGCCGCCCACGTCGACGCAGACCTGCTTATTTTTACCGCGCGGGCGAGGGCGGTCGCTGCGCAGCGTTGCCTCGTAGCGGCTGCTTTCGACGCCGGCCTTCAGCGGAACATAGCCAATCAGCGGGCCGTCAGGCTGATCGGCAATCGCCAGCCAGTGATTTTCGACGCTGCCCAGCACGATAAAGGGCTTACCGTTTTCCAGATAACGCACGATTTTGCCGCCGTAATCCGGCGTGGTCATTACCGACGCCGCATAGAGCGCGCGCCAGCTCTCATTGATCGGCGTGAACTCGGCAGGCGCGGCGACGGCATGACGATGAACTAACTTAACGCCATTGACTTCGCTGGTGACCAGCGTGTCATCGGTGACAGACGGCGGCGGGGCTTTACAGCCTGCCAGGGTCAATATCGCCAGCAGCATCAACGTAAGACTCTTTTTCACCATGTTCCTCGATTTCATCAGAGTAACTGCATGATACGGGGCTTTCTTCATCTCGCGATGACCTGCGCGCGGCATCATGCGTTCACAGCAGCAGCTAAAAAAAAACAGAAAAATTACATCAGCATAATACGACGTTAAGTCTACCTAAGACTTTTAAGATTTCAAAACATTGCGCTCACTATGAAGCCATGCTAGCCGCCGCAAAACGCGTTGCGTAAAAATGACAAAAAAAGCCGCTGTTTAGCACAGTTAAAACAAATTTATTAATTCGCGTCATAACCTGATGAACTAAGAGGAAGGCTATTCTGTCATGCACTACCACTAATAGGAAATTATTAAATTTTTTTAATTTCTCCTGCCGCGTACGCCTCTCGAGGATCTCCCGCTCAGACGCTATTTTTCAGAATATCCGGGTGAGGGCAATCACACTCTTTGCTGAAAACGGCACGGCTTTTGCTTATTTTGCCTGATAAAACGGCTCAGGGCACAGAGAGGACACTATGACCGACGCGCTGGCGTATCTACAGGCATCGCGCGACAGCGACATTGCCAGTCTGCAACGGCTGCTGCACACCGGCCAGCTGATTGCGGCGCTGAGTGAGTTAATCCATCAGCTTCAGCGCGAGCGCGGCGCCAGCAATATCTGGATCTGCTCGCAGGGACGGCTGTTCGTCCAGGAGCGCGACGCGCGCGAACAGGATGTCGGCATCGCCTCGCAGCGCTTTATTGAGGCGCTGCCGCCGGCGACGGCTCATGCGGGCGACAGCCGCTTCTGCAATTTGATTGCCGCCGCGCTACAGGCGCTGGCGGCGCTGCCCGCGCTGCGCCATCGGCTGCTGGCGGGAGAGAGCGACCAGGCGCAGACGATGCAGGCCTTTGACCAGATCATTCGCACCCTGCTCAATCTGGTGTTTGAGGCGGCCGACACCGCCAGCCATCCCGATATTTCCCGCGCGCTGATCGCGCTGTTCAGCTTTATGCAGGGCAAAGAGCTGGCGGGTCAGGAGCGGGCCACCGGCTCGGCGGGCTTTGCGGCCGGCTATTTCAGCGAGGCGCAGCGTCAGCGCATGGTGGCGCTGATCGCCGCGCAGGAGAAAAGTTTTGCCACCTTTAGCCAGTTTGCCGACGCCGATGCGCAGGCGCGCTGGCAGGCTTTTGCACCCGCCAGCCGCGAAGTCGAGCGGCTGCGGCGTATCGCCTGCACCCTTGAGCGCGCAGAGGAGTCGGGCACGCTGCGCTGGTTTACCTTGCTCAGCGCGCGTATCGATCAGATGAAAAGCCTGGAGGATCGCCTGACCGCGACGCTGATGGCCCGCTGTGAGCAGGCGATACGCGATGCGCAAAGCCAGGCCGCACAGCCGACGCTGGCGGCCGATAACAGCTTCAGCCTCTATATTGCGGGCGCCGACTGGCTGGCGGGGGAAGCCACCGCGCTGCACAGCGACGGGCTGGCGCATCAGCTTGGGCGTTCGGTGCTGTCGCTGGTGCGCGAACAGGCGCAGCGCTTACAGCGCCAGGCTGAAGAGCTGGCGACGATGCGCGCCAGCCTGAACGAGCGACGCGCCATCGAACAGGCGAAAGCCTGGCTGATGCAGCAGCACGGTTACGATGAGCAGAGCGCATGGCAGGCGCTGCGCAAAAGCGCCATGAACCAGAACAAACGCACTATCGATATTGCCCAGGCGGTGCTGGCGGTCGCGGCTATGTCGCAGCCGCCTGCGCCGCGCTAAGGCGGGCCGGGAACCGGCCGCACCGCCTCTGCGGCGACGGGCTCTGACCTGAGCGGGCCGGGGGTGTCCTCGCGCAGTTTTGCGCGATTTTTAGCGACTACCTCCTGAGAGGTAGCTGCACAATGGCTGTGCGCGCATTGCGTTAGCAAAGTGCAGCCGACTGGCTTAGCTGCGTCAGAATGCGCGGCACAGCGGCCTGGATAACCTGGCACGCTCCTTGCTGTATCTTCAGGGTATTCGCACTTCTTTCGCCAACGGCGGTGAAACAGTGCTTTGGATAAAGGCGTCCATCCGCATGCGCAGGCATGTCGGTCGGACGCCTTTTTTTATTCTCTTTTTTCAGGAAGCCAGCGATGAGCCAGACCTCTTTTTCCGCCTCACGGCGCAAACTGTTACTCGCCAGCGCCGCCGTCGGCGGAGCCTGGCTGCTGCCGGGACTCCGCAACGCCGTCTGGGCCGCCGGCTCCGACGCGCCGGAGAAGGCCAGTCTGCGCGTGGGCTTTATTCCGCTTACCGACTGCGCGCCCGTGGTCATGGCGGCGGTAAAAGGTTTTGACAAAAAATATGGCCTGACCCTCCAGCCGAGCAAAGAGGCGAGCTGGGCGGCGGTGCGCGACAAGCTCACCGCGGGCGAGCTGGACGCCGCGCATGCGCTGTACGGCATGATTTACGGCCTGCAACTGGGCGTGGCGGGGCCGCAGCACGACATGGCGAACCTGATGACGCTGAATAACAATGGCCAGGCGATCACCCTCTCCAGCCAGTTAAAAGCGCAGGGCGTCACCGATGCCGCCAGCCTGAAACAGGCGGTGGCGGCCCAGCCCAAAGGCAGCTTTACCTTTGCGCACACCTTTCCCACCAGCACGCATGCCATGTGGCTCTACTACTGGCTGGCCGAGGCGGGCATCCATCCCTTTGATGACGTGCGCACCGTCGTCGTGCCGCCGCCGCAGATGGTGATGAATATGAAAATCGGCAATATGAGCGGCTTCTGCGTGGGCGAACCCTGGAACCAGCGCGCCATCAGCGACAACATCGGCTTCACCGCAGCCACCTCGCAGCAGATCTGGCCGGATCATCCGGAAAAAATCCTCGCCACCCGCGCCGAGTGGGTTACGCGCTACCCCAACAGCGCCCGCGCGCTGACCGCGGCGGTGCTGGAGGCGGCGCGCTGGATCGACGCCTCTGACGATAATCGCCGCGAAACCGCCGCCGTGCTGGCGCAGCGCGCCTGGATCAACACCCGGGTCGAGACGCTGGAAGGGCGCATGCTCGGTCAGTACCAGAACGGTCTCGGCAGCAGCTGGCAGGATGCTCACCCGATGCGCTTCTTTCGCGACGGCGCGGTGAGTTTTCCCTGGCTCTCTGACGGCATGTGGTTCCTGACGCAGATGAAGCGCTGGGGCCTGCTCAGCGCCGAGCCTGACTACCTGGCGGTGGCGCGCCAGATCAACCGTATCGACATCTACCGCCAGGCGGCCAGCGCCGTCGGCGACGTCGCGCTGCCGCAAAGCGACATGCGCAGCAGCATCCTGACTGACGGCAAAACCTGGGACGGCAGCAATCCTGCCGCCTATGCCGCCAGCTTCGCCATGAAACGTTAAGTGAGGCAGAGATGAAAAAAGCAGCTCAGGTTAGGGTGCCCGCGGCCGTTGAGCCAGGCACCGTCGTGACCCTCGACATCACCCCGAAAAGCGCCGTGCGTCCGGCGCGCCTTCGCCCGCTGATGCAGCGGCTGATCCCGGCGCTGTGCGGCGGCCTGCTGATGCTGCTGGTGTGGCAGATCGCCGCGCTGTGGAGCAGCGGCTTCCCGACGCCCTGGGCCACCTGGCAGGCGGCGCTGACGCTGTTCGCCGATCCCTTTTATAACGCCGGACCCAACGATCAGGGGATCGGCTGGAACGTTCTCGCGTCGCTACAGCGCGTCGCCACGGGATTCGGCCTGGCGGCGCTGGTGGGTATTCCTGCGGGCTTTTTGCTGGGGCGCTTCACCTTTGTCTCGCGCATGTTCAGCCCGATTATTGCGCTGCTGCGCCCGGTCAGCCCGCTCGCCTGGCTGCCGATTGGCCTGCTGCTGTTTCAGCGCGCGGAGCCAGCCTCCAGCTGGACCATTTTTATCTGTTCCATCTGGCCGATGGTGATCAACACCGCTGAGGGCGTACAGCGCATTCCTCAGGACTACCTTAACGTGGCGCGCGTGCTGCAACTCTCGGAGTGGACGGTTATGCGCCGCATCCTGTTTCCCGCCGTGCTGCCCGCGGTGCTGACCGGGGTTCGCCTCTCGATTGGCATCGCCTGGCTGGTGATTGTCGCCGCGGAAATGCTCACCGGCGGTCTCGGTATCGGCTTCTGGATCTGGAACGAGTGGAACAACCTCAATGTGGAAAACATCCTGATCGCCATTCTGATCATCGGCGTGGTGGGACTGTTGCTGGAGCAGGGCCTGATGCTGCTGGCCCGCCGTTTTGCCTGGGATAAATAAGGAGTCGCTATGTCACCCATTATTCGCGTTCAGCAGGTAAGCCAGCGTTTCGCCGCCGCGGGCGGCGACTTTCTCGCGCTGGATAATGTCTCCTTTGATATTCATGAAGGGGAAACCCTTAGCCTGATTGGCCACTCCGGCTGCGGCAAATCAACGCTGCTCAATCTGATTGCCGGGCTGACCGCGCCGAGCAGCGGCGTGCTGCTGTGCGATAACCGCGAAATCGCCGGGCCTGGCCCGGAGCGCGCGGTGGTGTTTCAAAATCACTCGCTGCTGCCCTGGCTCACCGCCTGGCAGAACGTGGAGCTGGCGGTGCAGCAGGTGTTTCGCGGCAAGATGAGCAAAGCCGAAATGAGCGAGTGGATTGAGCACAACCTGAACCGCGTGCAGATGAGCCACGCGATGCACAAGCGTCCCGGCGAAATCTCCGGCGGCATGAAGCAGCGCGTCGGCATTGCGCGCGCGCTGGCGATGAAGCCGCGCGTGCTACTGCTCGACGAGCCGTTCGGCGCGCTTGACGCCCTGACGCGCGCCCATTTGCAGGACAGCGTAATGCGCATCCAGCAGGAGCTGAATACCACCATCGTGCTGATTACGCACGACGTTGACGAGGCGGTGCTGCTCTCCGATCGCGTGCTGATGATGACCAACGGTCCGGCGGCGAAAGTGGGCGCGATCCTTGATGTCGATCTCGCCAGACCGCGTTCGCGCGTCGCGCTGGCGGACGATGCGCGCTATCACCATCTGCGTCAGCAGATCCTGCACTTCCTCTATGAAAAACAGACCACGGCAGCCTGAGGAGCGGCATATGAAGCAACGACTGCTGGTGGTGGGCAACGGCATGGCGGGGATGCGTCTGGTGGAGAGCCTGCTGCGCCTCGCGCCGGATCGTTATGCCATCACGGTGATCGGACGCGAGCCGCAGGGCAACTACAACCGCGTGCTGCTGTCGCCGGTGCTGGCCGGAGAGAAACGCTTCGAGGAGACGCTGATC
This sequence comes from Candidatus Pantoea deserta, assembly GCF_003813865.1. Classification (GTDB taxonomy): domain Bacteria; phylum Pseudomonadota; class Gammaproteobacteria; order Enterobacterales; family Enterobacteriaceae; genus Pantoea; species Pantoea deserta. Next base: position 113,440 of record NZ_RMVG01000012.1, on the reverse strand, counting down.
CCGACGCACGACGGCTACGCGCGCCACGGCGTCACGCTGTGGGAAGGCGAAAGCGTGCGGCGCGTCGATCTGGCGCCGCGCCTGCTGCACACCGACCGGCGCACGCTGGCGTGGGATCGACTGGTGTTCGCCTGCGGATCGCGGCCGCGTTTACCGGCCATCGCCGGCATCGACCGGCCGCAGGTTGTCAGCTTCCGCACAAAGCAGGACGTTGATGCGCTGCTGGCGGGAAGCGGAGCGGTGGTGGTGCTGGGCGGCGGTTTTCTTGGCATCGAGGCCGCCGCCGCGCTGTGCGCTCGCGGGCGCGACGTCACGCTGCTGCATGCTAAAGCCTGGCTGCTGGATCGCCAGCTGGATGCGCAGGCCGGCGCGCTGCTGCGTGCGCAGCTCGGCGCGCGCGGCCTGCGCATCGAACTCAACAGCGGGCTGGCGGCGATCGCTGACGGCTACGTTCAGCTTGCCGATGGCCGCACGCTGCCCGCCGCGCAGGTCGTTATCGCCACCGGCGTCGAGCCGGAGATCGCCGTCGCGGCCAGCGCAGGGGTGCCCTGTCGGCGCGGTATCCTGGTGGATCGCCAGCTGCGCAGCGCGCTGCCGGACGTCTACGCGCTGGGCGAGTGCTGCGAAATCAGCGGCGAAACCTTTGGTCTGCTTGCCCCCTGTCTGGCGCAGGCAGAGGTGCTGGCGGCGCAGCTGGCTGGTTGCCCGGTAGCGGATTTTCACGCGGAGGACGTTGGCACGCGCCTTAAGGTGAGCGGCATCTCGCTGTTCAGCGCGGGCGACATCGGCGAAGGCGAGAGCTGCGTCAGCTTCGATCCGCTTTCTGGCGACTACCGCCGCCTGTTTCTGCGCGACGGCCGCCTGCGCGGCGTTTTGCTTTATGGCGACTGTCAGCAGGCCGCGCCGCTGCTGGCCCGGCTACAGGCGGGCGAGCGCGCGGATGTACACACCCTTTTTAATGATGAACCCGAATCGCAGCCGCTGGCTGGAGGAAGTCCGATGATGAGTAAACCGGTATTAGCCGTGATCGGTCACGGCATGGTCAGCCACCATTTTCTCGAACAGCTGGTGGCACGCGAGCTGCATCAGCACTATCACATTGTGGTCTATGGCGAAGAGCAGCAGCCCGCCTACGACCGCGTGCACCTCTCTGCCTGGTTTGACGGCAAAAGCGCCGCCGATCTGTCGCTGGTCAGCGAAAACTTTTTTGCCGCGCACGGCATTGAACTGCGCAGCGGCTGTCGGGTGGTGGCTATCGATCGCCAGCAGCGCAGCCTGCGCGACAGCCGCGGCGACGAGCTGGCGTGGGATAAACTGGTGCTCGCCACCGGCTCGCGCGCCTTTGTTCCGCCCATTCCCGGCCACGATGACCCCCACTGTTTTGTCTATCGCACGCTGGACGATCTCGACGCGATCGCCGCGCGCGCGCGCCATAGCCGTCGAGGCGTGGTGATCGGCGGCGGCCTGCTGGGACTTGAGGCCGCCAACGCGCTGCGTCAGCTTGGGCTGGAGACGCATGTCGTGGAGTTTGCGCCGCGTCTGATGGCGGTTCAGCTCGACGACGGCGGGGCGCAGATGCTGCGGCATAAAATCGACGCGCTGGGCGTGCAGGTGCATACCGCAAAACAGACGCAGGCGATTGTCCGCGAGGCGGATGGCAGCCTGACGCTGCACTTTGCCGACGGCGCCACGCTGAATGCCGATCTGCTGCTGTTTTCGGCGGGCATCCGCCCGCGAGATGAGCTGGCGCAGCAGGCGGGACTGACCCTCGGACCGCGCGGCGGCATAGCGATCAACGATTTTTGCCAGACCAGCGACGGAGATATTTACGCCATCGGCGAGTGCGCGCTGTGGAACGGACAGATCTTCGGCCTGGTCGCGCCGGGCTATCACATGGCGCGCGTGCTGGCTGGCCATTTCGCCGCGGAGAGCAGCGCCTTTAGCGGCGCGGATATGAGCACCCGACTCAAGCTGCTGGGCGTCGAGGTGGCCTCCTTTGGCGATGCCCATGGCCGTACGCCAGGCAGTCAGAGCTACTACTGGACCGATGAACCCAAAGGCATTTACAAAAAGATCGTGGTGTGCGGCGAGGGCAAAACCCTGCTTGGCGGCGTACTGGTAGGCGACAGCGGCGACTACAGCACGCTGCTGCAAATGATGCTCAACCAGATGGCGCTGCCTGACGCGCCGGAAAGCCTGATCCTGCCCGCGCTGGCGGGCGCGCCGGCCAGGGCGCTGGGCGTGGCGGCGCTGCCGGAGAGCGCGCAGCTCTGCTCCTGCCACAACGTCAGCAAGGGCGACATCTGCGCGGCGGTGCGCGGCGGCTGCGGCGATATGGCGGCGGTGAAACAGTGCACGCGGGCGGCCACCGGCTGCGGCGGCTGCTCGGCGCTGGTGAAACAGGTCATGGAGCTTCAGCTGGCGGACCTCGGCGTCGAGGTAAAAAAAGACATCTGCGAACACTTCCCCTGGTCGCGCCAGGAGCTTTACCACCTGATCCGCGTCGGCGAGATCACCAGCTGGGACGCGCTGCTGGCGGCGCACGGACGCGGCCACGGCTGCGAGGTGTGCAAGCCGCTGGCGGCCTCGCTGCTCGCCTCCTGCTGGAATGACTATCTGCTGAAACCCGCGCATCTGCCGCTACAGGACACCAACGACCGCTACTTCGCCAATATCCAGAAAGATGGCACCTATTCCGTGGTGCCGCGCGTGCCGGGCGGGGAGATTACGCCGCAGGGGCTGATCGCCATTGGCGAAGTGGCGGCCCGTTACGATCTCTACACCAAAATCACTGGCGGCCAGCGCATCGACCTGTTCGGCGCGCGCCTTGAGCAGCTGCCTGACATCTGGGAGCGGCTGCTGGCGGCAGGGTTTGAGACCGGCCACGCCTATGGGAAATCGCTGCGCACGGTAAAATCCTGCGTCGGTTCCAGCTGGTGTCGCTACGGCGTACAGGACTCCACCGCGTTCGCCATCGCGCTGGAGCATCGCTACAAAGGGCTGCGCGCGCCGCACAAGATTAAAATGGCGGTATCAGGCTGCACGCGCGAGTGCGCCGAAGCGCAGAGCAAAGACATTGGCGTTATCGCCACCGAGAAGGGCTGGAACCTCTACGTCTGCGGCAATGGCGGCATGAAGCCGCGCCACGCCGATCTCTTCGCCAGCGATCTCGACAGCGACACGCTGATCCGCTATGTCGATCGTATTCTGATGTTCTACGTGCGTACCGCTGACCGTTTACAGCGCACCAGCGTCTGGATGGATAACCTGCAAGGCGGTCTCGACTATCTGCGTCAGGTGGTGATCGAGGACAGCCTTGGCCTTGCGGCGGCGCTGGAGGCCGAGATGCAGCTTGTGGTTGACCGCTACCAGTGCGAATGGCAAACCACGCTGGCCGATCCGTCGCGCCGCGCGCTGTTTACCCCCACGCTCAACAGCGAGCAGCCCGACGAGACGCTGCACTACGCGCGGATACGCGACCAGCGCCAGCCCGCGGCGCGGGGGCGCATTCCGCTGTTGCAGCTGCCCGCCGACCCCTGGAACATGCTGTGCGAGCTGGAGGCGATACCGCCGCAGGCGGGCATCGGCGCGCGCCTCGGCAGCGAGCGCATCGCGCTGTTCCGCTTCGGAGATGAACTCTATGCGCTGGAAGATCGCGAGCCGGGCAGCGACGTCAGCGTGCTGTCGCGCGGCATACTCGGCGACGTTGCGGGCGAACCGGTGGTGATTTCACCGCTGTATAAACAGCGTGTGCGCCTGCGCGACGGGCAGAGCCTGGATGATCCGCAGCACCGGCTGCGCTGCTGGCCGGTGAAGCTGGAGGCAGGGCGTATCTGGGTGGCAAACCGGCCGCTGAATCTGATGGCGGAGGCATCATGAAAACCACCTGTCCTTACTGCGGCGTGGGCTGCGGCGTCAGCGTGCAGCCCGACGGCGGCATCACCGGCGACGCGACCCATCCGGCCAGCTTTGGGCGGCTGTGCGTCAAGGGCGCGGCGCTGGGCGACACTCTGCACAGCAGCGGACGGCTGCTGGCGGCGCAGGTTGACGGCAAACGCGCGGCGCTCAGCGACGCGCTGGACAGCGCCGCCGCCCGGCTGCGCGCCATTATCGACCAGCACGGTCCCGGCGCGGTGGCGATCTACGCCTCCGGCCAGCTGCTCACCGAAGATTACTACGTTGCCAACAAACTGATGAAAGGCTATCTCGGCGTCGCCAATATCGATACCAACTCCAGGCTCTGCATGGCCTCGGCGGTGATGGGCTACAAGCGCGCTTTTGGCGCGGACGCGGTGCCCTGCTGCTATGAGGATTTCACCGAGGCGGATCTGGTGGTGCTGGTCGGCTCCAACGCCGCCTGGACGCACCCGGTGGCCTATCAGCGGCTGGTGCAGGCGAAGCAGCAGCGCCCGGCAATGCGCGTGGTGGTGATCGATCCGCGCCGCACCGCCAGCGCCGACCTGGCGGATCTGCACCTGCCGCTGCGGCCGGGCAGCGATGGCGCGCTGTTCAGCGGCCTGCTGAACTGGCTGGCGCAGCACGACGGCATCGACGACACCATGCTGCCGCATCTGAACGGGGTGGAGGAGACGCTAACGGCCGCGCGGCCCTGGACGCTGGCGCGCGCGGCGGACGCCTGCGAGCTGGACAGCGAGCGGCTGGCAGAATTTTATCAGCTGTTCAGCCAGCGCGATCGCGTGCTGACGCTGTGGTGCATGGGCATTAACCAGTCGGCTGCCGGCAGCGACAACAATAACGCCATCATTAACGCCCATCTGCTGAGCGGCAAGACAGGGCGCGCGGGCTGCGGACCCTTTTCGCTGACCGGCCAGCCTAATGCGATGGGAGGCCGGGAAGTGGGCGGACTGGCAACCCAGCTGGCGGCGCATATGGGTTTCAGCGAGGCGGAGTGCGATCGCCTTCAGCGCTTCTGGCAGAGTCCAACGATAGCGCGCCAGCCCGGCCTGACCGCCGTGCCGCTGTTTGAGGCGGTGGCCCGCGGCGAGGTAAAAGCGGTGTGGATACTGGGCACCAGTCCGGCAGTGTCGATGCCGGAGGGCAACCGCGTCATCCAGGCGCTGGCCGCCTGTCCGCTGGTCATCGTCTCTGAGGTGACGGCGAACACCGATACCACGGCGGTCGCCGATATTCTGCTGCCCGCGACCGGCTGGGGCGAAAAAAACGGCACCGTAACCAACTCGGAACGGCGCATTTCGCGCCAGCGCGCCTTTATCCCGCCGCCCGGCGAGGCGAAGCCGGACTGGTGGCTGCTGGCGCAGGTCGCGCAGCGGCTCGGCTTCGGCGACGCGTTTGGCTGGCAGCACCCGGCGGAAATATTTCGCGAGCATGCGGCGCTCTCCGGTTTCGAAAATAACAGGCAGCGCGCTTTTGACATCAGCGGGCTGGCGCAGCTCAGCAACCAGCAGTGGGATCGGCTGACGCCGGTGCAGTGGCCCGTCAACGCGCGCTTTCCCCAGGGCTGCGCCCGGCTGTTCGGCGATCGTCGCTTCTTCCACGCTGACGGCAAAGCGCGCCTGATCCCCGGCGCCGCGCCTGCCGCCGCGCAGGTCAGCGAGGCGTATCCGCTGCTGATGAACAGCGGACGCATTCGCGATCAGTGGCATACCATGACGCGCACCGGCGAGGTGCCGCGGCTGATGCAGCATATCGATGAACCCTTTGTGGCGCTGCATCCCGTTACGGCGCAGAGACTGGGGCTGGCCAGCGGCGATCTGGCGCGGGTGCAGTCAGAGCTGGGCTGGCTGGCGGCGCGCGTGCGTCTCGACAGCGGTATGCGTCTGGATGAGCTGTTTGCGCCGATGCACTGGAGCCGCCAGTTTGCGTCGCAGAGTCATGTTGATGCGCTGGTCAAGGCGCGCGGCTGTCCGGTTTCCGCGCAGCCCGCCTTTAAACAGACCCCGGTGCGCATCCAGCCATTGCGTACCCGCTGGCAGGGCTGGCTGTGGCAGCGCGCCATCCATCCTCCGGCAGACGTTCAATACTGGGCGCGCGCGCCACAGCAGGGCGCGCAGCGGCTGACGCTGGCAGGCGACGGCGCCGCGCGCGACTGGGCGGAGGCGCAGCTGGCGACGCAGGGGATGCAGTGCCAGCAGGCGCAGGGCGCCAGGGGCGAGTACCGGCTGCTGGCATGGCGCGACGGCGAGCTACAGCTGGCCTTTTACGCCGCGGCGCGCTGGCCGATGCTCGACCACGCCTTTATCACCGCCGCGTTCCGCGAACCGCCGACGGATGCCGCCGGACGCTTCGCCCTGCTGGCGGGCCGCGCCGCGCAGGGCAGCGCGCCCGGCCGCATTATCTGTAGCTGCTACGGCGTGGGCGAAATGGCGATTAAACAGGCCATTGCGCAGGGCTGCGCCTCGCCTGCGGCGCTGGGGGCGGCGCTCAGATGCGGCACCAACTGCGGCTCCTGTCTCCCTGAACTTAAACAACTGCTACTCACGCCGGTCACGGCGTAACGGAGATCCTTATGGCCCATGCCATCGATTCACTGGATAAGCTGCTGTCAACGGGCAGCAAAACGGGGCGCGTCTGGCTGGTGGGCGCAGGGCCAGGCGATGTGGAGCTGCTGACGGTCAAAGCGCTGCGGCTGCTGCGCCAGGCGGAGGTGGTGGTCTATGACCGGCTGGTGAGCGAGGCGGTGATGGCGGAGGTGCCGGCGGCGGCGCTGTGCATCGATGTAGGCAAACAGCCTGGCCAGCACGGTCTGAAGCAGCAAGAGATTAATCAGCTACTGGCGGATCTGGCGCGCGGCGGACGCGAAGTGGTGCGCCTGAAAGGCGGCGATCCCTTTATCTTCGGCCGCGGCGGCGAAGAGCTGGCCTTTCTGCGCCAGGCGCAGGTGCGCTGCGAGGTGGTGCCGGGCATTACGGCCGCGGTGGGCTGCGCGGCGGCCAGCGGCATCCCGCTGACGCACCGCGACTGCGCGCAATCGCTACGCCTGATTACCGGGCACGGCAGAGCGGGGGAGCCGCAGCTGACCGACCGGGCTTATGCTGACCCCAGCCAGACGCTGGTGTTTTATATGGGGCTGCGCTGGAGCGCGTCGATCGCCGCTCAGCTTCAGCAGCAGGGCCGCGCGGCGGATACGCCGGTGGCGATTATCGAGAACGGGACGCGGCCGGAGCAGCGCGTATTGATCACCTCGCTGGCCGGACTGGCGCAGACGGTGGCGCAGCAGCAGCCGGTCTCGCCGTCGCTGCTGATCGTGGGCGAGGTGGTGCGTTACGCCCCGGTGGGGCAGCGGGCAGACGCCGTCGCGCAGGCTTAAACCGCCCGACGCTGCGCCTGTGAAAGCGACGCCACCAGCACCCTGACGCCCAGCGCCTCAAAGGCGGCGATCTGCGCCGGGCTGATGCCGTCGTCGGTGATCAGATAGTGAATATGGCTCCAGTCGCAGGGCAGCGCAAACATCGATACCTTGTCGATTTTGCTGGAATCCGCCACCACATACACGGTACTGGCGGAGTTAATCATCGCCATCTTAACTTTGATGTCCGTTTCGCTGGGGAAGCTCAGTCCCAGCCGCGGAGAAATGCAGGCGGTGGCGAGAAACAGTTTCTCTGCCAGCACGTTTTCAAAGAAGTTCGCTGCTTTTTCGCCAGAGGTGGAGAGCGTCGGGAATTTAAAGGTGCCGCCGGTCAGCAAAATATTAATGCCCGGCTCACCGCCGAGCTTCAGCGCGATATTGACCGCCGTGGTCACCACCGACAGGCGGCGAATATGACCGATAGCTTCGGCAATGGCCGTGGTGGTGGTGCCTGAATCGAAAATCACCGTGTCGCCATTTTCGATATGCTGCGCCGCCAGACGACCAATCGCCTCTTTCTCTTCCAGGTGCGTTTGTCGCTCCAGCAGCAGCGCGCCGGTATTTTGCTTACCGGTCATCAGCGTGGCGCCGCCGTGGTAGCGCTGCACAAACCCCTGCTTTTGCAGCATTCTGAGATCGGTTCGGATGGTCGCCTCGGTCAGGCCGAAGGCCTCGGTCAGCGCCTTAACCGTCACCGTTCCGTCTTCGCGGATCATCTCCAGAATTTTATCGCGGCGCTGCTGCATATCGGCAAGCTGCTCAATTTTGCTTTTCAATCGAAATGCTCCCTCTTTTCATCCACGGCCATTTCCGGCGAAGTGATGCCTGTCGCTGAGTTTACCCCGCACTTTTCGTGAATGCGAGATGGTGCGGCGGCCTTTTTATTTTCGAACGAAAACGATAGCGAGCTATGTCATTGTTTGCACAAGGGCAACTTAGCGCCTTTGTCCATAGCTGAGACAGGGGTTAACGACGATTATATGCGAAAACAAGGGGATAAAAATAATTTCAGCGAGGTGTATGAAATTTGATCTCACCCACATACCATTGCGATTCGATAGCTTATATTTTTGTTCGAAAATGAACCTTTGCGCTGAAGCCCGTAAAAATCCCTCCTGACAGAGGCGGGCCGCCAGTCACACACAGGAGAAAAGAATGAGCAGCGAATATGACGTAAATCTGCGCTACGGCGTCAACAGCAATATGGATCTAGGCGGCAAAGTGGCGGTGGTGACCGGCGGGCTGGGCGGTATCGCGATGGCGAGCAATGAGATGCTGCTGGCGAAAGGCGCGCGCCTGGCGCTGCTCTACCCGCCGTTCGAGGCGGACAAGGTGGCCAGCCTGCGCGACGGCTTTGACGAGGGCAGCGCGCTCTTTGTGCAGTGCGACGTCACCGATCCCGCTTCGGTAGAGCAGGCGTTCGAGCAGGTGGTGCGCCACTACGGCCAGATCGACATTCTGGTCAACTGCGCGGGCTATGTCATGCTCCAGCCGGTGCTGGAAACCGACTTTGCCGAATGGCAAAAACAGATTGCCGTCAACCTGACCGGACCTTTCCTCTGCTCTCAGGCGGCGGGCAGGCATATGATCGCGGCGGGCAACGGCGGCAAAATTATCAACATCGCTTCGCAGGCCGCCTCTGTCGCCATCGACAACCATGTGGCCTATACCTCTGCCAAAGCCGGCCTGCTTGGCATGACCAAAGTGATGGCGAAAGAGTTTGCGCCGCACCGCATCAACGTCAATACCCTGTCGCCGACCGTGGTGCTGACGCCGATGGGCGAAAAAGCCTGGCGCGGCGAGAAGGGCGAGCAGATGAAAAAACTGATCCCCTTAGGACGTTTCGCCTACACCGATGAAATTGCCGCCGCCGTGCTGTTTTTCGCCAGTAACGGCAGCGACATGATCACCGGCGCCGACCTGATGATTGATGGGGGCTTCACCATCTGGTAATGCAACACCACACCCGTAAAGCGTCACGACCCTACCCATAAAAGAGAGAACATCACCATGAAAATTCGCTCCCTGCTGTGCTCGGCGATCGCCGCCGGTCTCTTCTCCAGCGCGGCTTTCGCGGCAGAGAAAGGCACCATCATGATCCTCGTTAACTCGCTGGATAACCCCTATTACGCGTCGGAGGCCAAAGGCGCCAACCTTAAGGCGCAGGCGCTTGGTTACAAAACCACAGTGCTGTCGCACGGCGAGGATGTGAAGAAGCAGAGCGAGCTGATCGACGCCGCTATCGGTAAAAAAGTGCAGGGCATCATCCTCGACAACGCCGACTCAACCGCCAGCGTCGCCGCTATTAAAAAAGCCAAAGACGCCGGTATTCCGGTGGTGCTGATTAACCGCGAGATCCCGGTCGACGACGTGGCGCTGGAGCAGATTACCCATAACAACTTCCAGGCCGGGTCGGACGTCGCCACCGTATTCGTGGAGAAGATGGGCGAAAAGGGCAAATACGCCGAGCTGACCTGTAACCTGGCAGACAACAACTGCGTTACGCGTTCTAAATCATTCCACCAGGTGCTGGATCAGTATCCCGATATGCAGAGCGTGGCGCGCCAGGACGCTAAAGGCACGCTGATCGACGGTAAACGCATTATGGACAGCATCTTGCAGGCGCATCCCGACGTGAAAGGGGTGATCTGCGGTAATGGTCCGGTGGCGCTGGGCGCGATTGCCGCGCTGAAGGCGGCGGGGCGCGATGACGTCACTGTGGTCGGTATCGACGGCAGCAACGACGAGCGCGACGCGGTGAAAGCCGGAACGCTGAAGGCCACGGTCATGCTTCAGGCGCAGGCCATCGCGGCGCAGGGCGTAACCGACCTGGATAACTTTATTCAGAAAGGCACAAAACCGGCGAAGCAGCGCGTGATGTTCCGCGGCATTTTGATCACGCCGGATAACGCCAGCGGCGTCCAGGACTTCAACTTTAAGTCGTAATTAATCGCAGCGACGTCCGCGTGCGGCGGACGTCAGGAGAATCGAATGGACAGACGACTCTGGCTTCTGCTTCCCGTGATAGCGCTCAGCGGTTGCCGTATTGTGTCGCAGCAGGAGCTGGCCGACCTGAAGAATCCGCCTAATCCCAAAATGGCCAATATCGCCCAGACCTGGCGCGAGCAGCTGGTGCCGCAGGTGCAGCACGATGCGAAACCCGCTGCCGAACTGCTCAAGGCGCTCCAGGCCGCGAAGGATTTCGACAGCGCCTGTCGCGCGCTGGGCTATCGCAGCCAGGCGGAAAACCCCTGCATCTTTAGCGTCAGCATCAGCGGCGAAGTGACGGCGGTGAACACCACCTCTCGCAACGGTCGCATGACGGTGAAAGACGCTTCTGGCGACAACGTGACGGTGCAAACCGGTCCGATTATTCCCGGCACCGCGCTGCGCGACGCCTTTAAGGGCGCAAGCTATCAGGACTTCAACGATCAGGTGTTGTTTGGCGACTATGGTCGCGCCATCAATCAGCAGGCTTCCGACATGATGACCGCCTTTAAGCCGAAAATCGGCGACAAGGTGCAGCTGTCGGGCGTATTCAGCAGCTGGGATGTGCCGCAGCAGATCCCGAACGTGACGCCTGTCGCTATCGCGCGGCAGTAAGGAGCGGCTATGCACAATCCACAACCTGACGTCGCCAGCAACGTGATTATTGAAACGCGCAACCTGTCGCGCGTCTATCCCGGCGTGACAGCGCTGGATCAGGTCAACTATCGCGTCTATCGCAACAAGGTCAACGTGCTGATTGGCGAAAACGGCGCGGGTAAATCCACCATGATGAAGATGCTGGCCGGCGTAGAGACGCCCTCCAGCGGGGAGATCCTGCTTGACGGGCAGCCGGTGTCGCTTTCATCGACTCATCAGGCGGAAAAGCAGGGCATCAGCATTATTTTCCAGGAGCTGAACCTGTTTCCCAATATGAACGTGATGGACAACATCTTTATCGCTAACGAGTTCTTTCAGCGCGGGGTGATCAACGAGAAATACCAGTACGCGCTGGCGAAATCCCTGCTCGAACGGCTGGAGCTGGATGTCGATCCCTATGCGCCGCTCGGCGAGCTGGGCATCGGACATCAGCAGCTGGTGGAGATTGCGCGGGCGCTCTCTAAAGACACGCGCGTGCTGATCATGGACGAACCGACCAGCGCCCTCAGCCAGTCGGAAGTAAAGGTGTTGTTCAACGTGATCGAGCAGCTGAAGCGGCGCGGCGTCACCATTATCTATATCTCGCACCGGCTGGAAGAGCTGATGGAGATTGGCGACCACATCACTATCTTCCGCGACGGACGCTTTATCAGCGAACGCGAGGTGCGCGACGCCAGCGTGCCCTGGATTATCGAACAGATGGTCGGCGACAAGAAAAAGCACTTTGACTATCAGGCGGCGCCGCAGGGCGACAAGGTGTTGGAGGTCGAAGGCCTGACCGCGCTGCATCAGAACGGCGGCTATCGGCTGAACGACGTCACTTTTTCGCTGCGCAAAGGCGAGGTCATCGGCATTTACGGCCTGCTGGGCGCCGGGCGCACCGAGCTGTTTAAGGGCCTGATCGGTCTGATGCACTGCCAGTCGGGCAAGGTGCGGCTGGCGGGCAGCGCGCTGGAGCGGTGCAGCTTCCAGCAGCGTCTGAAACGCGGCATCACCCTGGTGCCGGAAGATCGGCAGGGCGAAGGCGTGGTGCAGCTGATGTCGATCACCGCCAACATGACGCTGACCGACCTTAGCCTGCGCGGTTTCCGCCGTGCGCTGCGCCTGTTGCATCCGGCGAAAGAGCAGCGGCGCGTCGAGGAGATGATCCAGCACCTGGCGATCAAAGTCAGCGACGCCGAGCTGCCGATTACCTCGCTGAGCGGCGGCAACCAGCAGAAGGTGGTGCTGGGCAAGGCGTTGATGACCGGGCCGCAGGTGGTGCTGCTGGATGAGCCGACGCGCGGCATCGACGTCGGCGCGAAAACCGACGTTTATCACCTGATTGGCAATCTGGCGCAGCAGGGGCTGGCGGTGATGTTCTCCTCATCTGAACTGGATGAGGTGATGGCGCTGGCGGACCGCGTGCTGGTGATGGCCGACGGGCGCATCACCGCCGATCTGACCCGCGCTGAGGCGACGCGCGAAAAACTGATTACGGCCTCAACGCCGCATGACTAGCCGCTACCGGGCGAAAATAGTCGCCTGCTGGAGAGACGATGAACCAAAAATACCTGCTTTATATGTACCTGCTGAAAGCGCGCACCTTTATCGCCCTGCTGATCGTGATCGGCTTTTTCAGCGTGATGGTGCCTAACTTCCTTACGCCGTCGAACCTGCTGATCATGACGCAGCACGTCGCCATTACCGGGCTTCTGGCGATCGGCATGACGCTGGTAATCCTTACCGGAGGCATCGATCTGTCGGTTGGCGCGGTGGCTGGCATCTGCGGCATGGTGGCGGGCGCGCTGCTCACCAGCGGCGTACCGCTGTGGAACGGCAATATCCTGTTTCTTAACGTGCCGGAGGTGATCCTCGCCGTGGCGCTGTTCGGCGTGATCATTGGGCTGATTAACGGCACGGTGATTACCCGGCTCGGCGTGGCTCCCTTTATCTGTACGCTCGGCATGATGTACGTGGCGCGCGGCGCGGCGCTGCTGTTTAACGATGGCAGCACCTACGCCAACCTGGTCGGTATGCCGGCGCTGGGCAACACCGGATTCGCCTTTCTCGGTTCCGGGACGCTGCTGGGCGTCTATCTGCCGATCTGGCTGATGGTGGGCTTTCTGCTGCTGGGTCTCTATCTGACGCGCAAAACGCCGCTGGGACGCTACATCTACGCCACCGGCGGCAATGAGTCCGCCGCCCGGCTGGCCGGCGTTCCTATCGTCAAGGTGAAAATCTTTGTCTACGCCTTCTCCGGCCTGTGCGCCGGGCTGGTCGGGCTGGTGGTCGCGTCACAGTTGCAAACCGCGCACCCCATGACCGGCAATATGTTCGAGATGGACGCCATCGGCGCAACGGTGCTGGGCGGCACGGCGCTGGCAGGGGGACGCGGTCGCGTTTCCGGATCGATTATCGGGGCCTTTGTCATCGTATTTCTGGCCGACGGCATGGTAATGATGGGCGTCAGCGATTTCTGGCAGATGGTGATCAAAGGGCTGGTTATCGTTACCGCAGTCGTCATCGACCAGTTCCAGCAGCGTTTGCAAAGTAAAGTGGTGCTGTTGCGTCGCCATGAAAAAAAGCAGCAGCCGGCATCCGTATCTGAAGTCAGTCATGGATAAGCGGAGGGTAACATGACGCGTTATTTTCAAGGACAAACCGTAGTGATCACCGGCGCCTGTCGCGGCATCGGGGCCGGCATCGCCGAGCGCTTTGCGCGCGACGGCGCGAACCTGGTGATGGTCTCCAACGCCGAGCGGGTGTTTGACACCGCCGAGGCGCTGAAAACGACCTATGGCAGCGATATTCTGGCCTTACAGGCGGACGTCACCGATGAAGCCGCGGTGCAGCAGCTTTATCAGCAGGCGTTTGACCGTTTTGGCCGCATTGATGTGTCGATCCAGAACGCAGGGGTGATCACCATCGATCGCTTCGACGCCATGCCGAAAGCCGACTTTGAAAAGGTGCTGGCGGTCAATACCACCGGCGTCTGGCTCTGCTGTCGCGAGGCGGCGAAATATATGGTGAGGCAGAACCGCGGCAGCCTGATTAACACCTCGTCGGGGCAGGGGCGTCAGGGGTTTATCTATACCCCGCACTATGCGGCGAGCAAGATGGGCGTTATCGGTATTACCCAGAGCCTGGCGCTGGAGCTGGCGCCCTGGCATATCACCGTTAACGCCTTCTGTCCCGGCATTATCGAAAGCGAGATGTGGGATTACAACGATCGGGTGTGGGGAGAGATCCTCAGCACTGATGAGAAAAAATATGGCAAGGGCGAGCTGATGGCGGAGTGGGTGCAGAATATTCCGCTGAAGCGCGCCGGCAAGCCGGAAGACGTTGCCGGGCTGGTGGCGTTTCTCGCCTCTGAGGATGCGCGCTATATTACCGGGCAGACCATTAACGTCGACGGGGGACTGATCTTCTCCTGATCGTCTGCATACGGCTGGATAGCATGCTGTTTATCCAGCTTTTTTCCTCCTGTTATCCCTCAGTTTATTCCGCTTTCTCTGCAAATAAATCCCCATGTGTTAAAGTTACGCTATTACGTTTTGTGAGACAGGTCTCGTTAATCAGCCCAGAAAACCGTTAAGTCGCTATGCTTTTTTCTTGCTCTACCCGTCAGGTTTCTCTTATCCGTCTGGTCGCGATGGCGATCTTTTCGGCTGTACCTGCGGCACAGGCGTTTACCGCTGCCGTGGCCGATGCTCCGTTTGACGATCCCGGGCGCTTTCAGCAGCAGCTGGAGGCGCTGCCGTCGCTGGGCAATGCCAGTGACGACGATGAATGGAATAAACGCCTGGCGAGCATTGCGAAAAGCATCGGCGAGGCCAGCCAGAATGCGGACAACGCGACCTCTTTTGGTCAGCAGGCGGGCGTGTGGGCGTTTAATCATTTTCGCGATGAGGTCGCCAGCCGCGTAGAGAGCGAAGGGCAGTCGCTGCTGTCCCCTTACGGCAACGCGCAGCTGGATTTAATGGTCGATATGCAGGGCAATTTTACCGGCACCGGCGGCGATCTGTTTAGTACCCTGGCCGATGAGCAAAGCTATCTCACCTTTAGCCAGGCGGGAATACATGATACCAGCGACGGGCTGGTGGGGAATATCGGGCTGGGGCAGCGCTGGGTGACGCCAGACTGGCTGCTGGGCTACAACGCTTTTATCGATCGCAGCTTTGCCATAGGCCAGCAGCGCGCCTCGCTGGGTACCGAAGCCTGGAATGAGAATCTGCGCTTTTCCGCCAACTATTATCATCCGCTTGGCGGCTGGAAGAACAGCAGCGATACGCAGCAGCAGCGTATGGCGCGCGGCTATGACATCACGACGCAGAGCTATTTGCCCTTTTATCGCCAGCTGGGCGTTTCGATGAGCTGGGAGCAGTATCTTGGCAACAATGTCGATCTGTTCCACAGCGGCAACCGCTATCATAATCCCTCCGCGCTGTCGCTGGGCGTCTCCTATACTCCGGTGCCGCTGGTGACGCTCTCCGCCACCCACAAAACCAGCAGTGCGGGCGAGACTCAGGATCAGCTGGGACTCAAACTGAACTACCGTTTTGGCGTGGCGCTGAGCAAACAGCTGGAGGCCGATAATGTTGCCGAAGCGCGCTCGCTGCGCGGCAGCCGCTACGACCGCGTCACGCGCTCGGATACGCCGGTGCTGGCGTTTCGCCAGCGCAAAACCCTGTCGGTGTTTCTTGCGACGCCCCCCTGGCAGCTGACGCCAGGGGAGAGCCTGCCGCTGAAGCTGCAAATTCGCCACAGTAACCCGATTAAGGCGGTAAGCTGGCAGGGCGATACCCAGGCGCTCAGCCTGACGCCGCCCGCCGACAATAATCAGCCGCAGGGCTGGAGCCTGATTGTCCCTGCCTGGGATGATTCGCCGGGCGCCAGCAACGAATACCGGCTGTCGGTCACGCTGGAGGATGAAAAGCAGCAGCGCGTCACTTCTAACTGGATCACTCTCAAGGTGCAGCCGCCAATGGGTCTTGACGCGCCGCAGGAAAGCGAGCGTTTTGATTTGATGGCGCCCTTAACGGCCGTTGATTAAGGCGTTAGCAGAGGGCGGCTATGCTGTCGGCTGGTTACCACGGTAAATGGAGCGTCGCTGATTAATGAAAAGCTTTTCCCTGTTACTCGCCGCCTGCGTGTTGAGCGGCTGCGTCGATGTCGGGCAGGTTACACTGCATCCCGAAACCACCACGGGCTATTTTTCCGGCCATCGCTATCGCGTCGAGCAGTGTCTTGAAGGCGTGGCAGCCAGTCAGCGCCACCTGTTGCAGCCTGACGATCCTCTGCCGGACGGCTCGCACCGCTTTAATCTGCTCAATGCGCAATCAGAGGTGGTCGCCTGGGTTGAAGTGGGCCACTTTAGCGCCGGGCAGACCAGCGCTCAGTTCTATTACGGCCCGAACCATCCTGAGACGAAAGCCACCATTTCGACGATGATTGCCCGCTGCGGCAGCATGAGAGATTAGCCGTCCGTCATTCGCCGTCCGCCGCTGCGCCCTCCGCGATTAATTGTGACAATTGTCACAATTTTTCGCTGGCAAGCGGCAGGAGAAAGACGCAGAATCGCCGCAAAATCCCTTGTCACCTGCACATCATGATCGTTCGTCCCCATCGCCATTGGTTCGTTCGTTTGTTTGCCTGGCACGGCTCAGTGCTGCCTGTTATTTCGTTTCGCTTGTTTCTCAATCTGCTGATGTCGCTGCTTGCGCTCTGGCTGCTCAACTGGTACGAGACGCTCGGCATTAAGCTGACGCTGGCGCCTTTTAGCCTGCTGGGCGTATCGATAGCGGTATTCCTCGGCTTTCGCAACAGCGTCTGCTTTGCGCGCTTCAGCGAGGCGCGCCACTTTTTCGGCGCGCTGCTGATCGCCTGCCGCACGCTACAGCGTCAGGTGCTGGCGCTGTTTCCGGAGGATGCGCCGCGCATTCAGGCGCTGCTGCTGGCGTTCTGCTACAGCCTGAAGCATCAGCTGCGCCGCAGCGATGCGCGCGCCGACCTCCAGCGTCTGCTGGGCGACGATGCCGAGTGGGTGCTGTCGCGCCGTTCCCCCACCAATATGCTGCACTTGCAGCTGTCACACTGGCTGGCGGATCAGCGGCGGCAGGGCAAAATCAGCGATCTGGTATGGAGTAATATCGACGAAAGCCTGAATCAGCTGGCGGCCGTACTGGGCGGCTGCGAACGTCTGGCCAGTATGCCGGTGCCTTTCGCCTACGGTCTGTTGCTGCACCGCACTGTCTACCTGTTCTGTACGCTGCTGCCGTTTGCTCTGGCGCCCGACCTGCACTACATGACGCCGCTGGTATCCATGTTTATCTCCTACACCTTTCTGTCGCTGGATACGCTGGCAGAAGAGCTGGAGATGCCTTTTGGCTATCAGAACAACCATCTGCCGATGGACGCTATCTGCACCAATATTGAGATCAGCCTGCGGGAAATGGCGGGAGAAGAGGAGACGTTGCCCACGCCGCTGCGCCCGGATTTGCGCTATCGTCTGACCTGACCGACGCGGGACCTGGCTGCCAGTCGCCAGTAAAAAAGGCCGCTCGCGCGGCCTTGCGCGCCCGGCTGACACCGACCGGGCGCGGAGTGAGGGTAAATCGAATCAGAACTGGTAGATCAGGCCGACGGCAGCAATGTCGTCGGTCTTCAGACCCAGCGGGTTATTGTCATCGAGCAGGTTGATCTTGTATTCGGCATAGGTCGACATATTCTTGTTAAAGTAATAGGTCACGCCGGCGGAAACATATTTCACGATGTCCGCGTCGCCGATATTTTCAATCTCTTTACCCTTCGAAGAGACGTAGCCCACTGACGGGCGAATACCGTTCAGGAACTGATACTGCGCCACGGCTTCAAAGTTCTGCGCTTTGTTGGCAAAGCCGCCGCTGATCGGCGTAGCGTTCAGGGTTTCACCATACATCGCCGCCAGATAGATCTGGTTAGCATCATATTTCACCGCCGTCGCCCAGTGCTGCGCTTTCTCGCCGTCGCCGCGCGCGGCTGCGTTCTGCGTCTCGGTACGATCCAGGCTGGCAAAAGCGCCGCTGAAGCTCAGACCAAAATCAAAGTCATAGCTGGCGGAGAGCGCATAGCCGTCGCCGTTTGAGCGGCGCACGGCGTCGGTGTTGCCGGCACGCTCGTTTTTACCTTCGTACTGCGCCGCCAGGTTGAGACCTTTCACCAGACCAAAGAAGTCTTTATTACGCCAGGTCAGCACGCCGGTGGAGCGGCCCGCCAGAAACGCGTCGGTATAGCCTGAGTCGCCGCCGAAGTAGGGCAGCATATCGGTGTAGGCCAGCGCATCGTAAACCAGACCGTAGTTGCGGCCATAGTCCAGCGAGCCAGCGTCGCCAAATTTCAGGCCAGCGTAGCCGAGGCGGGTGCGGTTGCCGGTCTGGGCGTCGCTGCCTTCGGAGTTACGCAGGCTGTACTGATACTGCCAGAAACCATAGCCGGTTAGCCGATCGGTAATCTTCGTTTCGCCTTTAAAGCCCAGGCGGGTATAGGAGGAGACATCGCCATCATTACTGCTGTCATCTGAAAACAGATGCGAAACGTTAATTTTCCCGACGAGGTCAAGTTTATTGCCATCTTTATTATAAATTTCTGCTGCCTGAGCGACAGACATTCCGAGCAGGGACGACATTACTGCCGCCAGTAAAGAGCGCTTCATCATTTATATTTAACCTGTTTGTGTTTGTTATTATTCCCCGTTGGTCGGGGTGAAAGAAAAATGACACAAAAGGATAATCTGACCTAGTGCAATAAGTGTAACAATTTGTTTCTTATTGGTTGTATTACGTTAATCTGTACGTTTTTTCATCTTTATGCCGCTGCCTGATTTTATTTGCTATTTTTCGCTTAAAGATAATATTCTTTGCAAATGTATGAATTCTAATGATTTTTATGGATGTCGGCAGGCGCGTTTTATGAAGGTTATTATGGATTTTGTTTGCTAGCTAATCCCGAATGAAAATCAAGCTTAACCGGAAATGTTCAAAGAAGGGGAACAGGTTAAGGCTTTAACCATTAGCCTGCTTACAAATTTTTCATGCTTTGAAATAATGCTATTTCCTTCCTGATAATAACGTCAGCAATAATAGTGGAATGGCTGATATTTATTTCTTCTTCCTGGCTAAATAATCATCAATAACGGTGCCGCGCGTCTTTGCTTCGCCGCTGTGATTAGCTGGCTGACAGCGCAAATTACCTCTTTATTGTTTTTCCTTTGCAGATCTGATGCCCGATTAGCGTGCGCGATGCACGCTTGTGGTGCGCCTTTTGCCCGAATCTGGCCATAAAAATTAAGAGAGATCACAAAAGCAATATTTACTCTGGCAACTGCATAACTTTTCTGTCGATCCTGCGGCGCAGGCGCGGCGCAATCAAAATTATTCACTATATATGCACTTTAACTGAATAGTAGTCATATTTAAGTTATTGATTTTGCGTTATCGAATCTCATTTATGCATTTAATCACTTGGCTGGCACATAAGCTGCAATCTACAGTAGGGCTGCGTTTACCCTGATTTCACAAATTTAAAACATTCGCTTTACTCACCGGCGCGCCGGGCGGGAAGGCAGGAGAAAGAGTTATGTCACTGCATGTTTCGCGTCACGATTTCGATCAATGGATGGTGCCGGTCTATGCGCCAGCGAGCTTTGTGCCAGTACGCGCGTCCGGATCGACGCTGTGGGATCAAAACGGAAAAGAGTATATCGATTTTGCTGGCGGCATCGCGGTTAATGCGCTGGGACATGCTCATCCAGACCTGCAACAGGCGCTGACGGAGCAGGCGGCCCGATTGTGGCATACCGGCAATGGCTATACCAATGAGCCGATTTTACGCCTGGCGAAACAGTTGATTGATGCAACCTTCGCTGACCGCGTCTTCTTCTGCAATTCCGGCGCTGAAGCCAACGAGGCGGCGCTAAAACTGGCGCGTAAAACTGCGCATGACCGTTTTGGCGAGCATAAAAGCGGTATCGTGGCGTTTAATAACGCCTTTCACGGACGCACGCTGTTTACCGTCTCAGCAGGCGGCCAGCCCGCCTATTCAAAAGATTTTGCGCCGCTGCCGCCCAATATTCGCCATACCCCATATAACGATCTGGAAGCCGCTGCCCAGCTGATTGATGACAGCACCTGTGCGGTGATCGTTGAGCCGATTCAGGGGGAAGGCGGCGTGCTGCCAGCCGATCCCGCCTTCTTACGCGGCCTGCGCGAGCTGTGCGACAGACATCAGGCGCTGCTGATATTTGATGAGGTACAGAGCGGCGTAGGGCGGACGGGATCGCTCTATGCCTATATGCACTATGGCGTGACGCCGGACGTGCTGACCACGGCGAAGGCGCTGGGCGGCGGTTTCCCCATCGGCGCGATGCTGACGCGTGAAGACCTGGCGCAGGTAATGAATGTCGGCACCCACGGCACAACCTACGGCGGCAACCCGCTGGCGGGCGCGGTGGGGGGCAAAGTGCTGGAGCTGATCAATCAGCCCGCGATGCTGGCGGGAGTGGCCGAGCGTCATCAGTGGATTGTCGACGCGCTGGAGGAGATTAACCAGCGGCTGCATCTGTTTAAAGAGGTGCGCGGCCTGGGATTACTGATCGGCGCGGTGCTCAACGAGGATTATGCCGGTAAGGCGAAACAGTTCAATCTGGCCGCCGCCGAACAGGGCGTTATGGTCCTGATTGCCGGAGCGAACGTGGTGCGTTTCGCGCCCGCGCTGAATATCAGCGAGCAAGAGGTCAAAACCGGCATGGCGCGCTTCGCCGTTGCCTGTGAACATCTGGCGCGAGGATCGACATCATGATGATCATTCGCCCTGTTGAACATGACGACCTGGCGCAGCTAATGGTGCTGGCAGGCAAAACCGGCGGCGGCTTAACCTCGCTGCCGGTTGACAGCCCGACGCTACAGGCGCGCATTGAGCGATCGCTGCAAACCTGGCAGGGGGTGCTGCCGCGCGCCGAACAGGGCTATGTCTTTGTGCTGGCAGACAGCGAAGACAACCGTGCCGTGGGCATCTGCGCCATTGAGGTGGCGGTTGGACTCCAGGAACCCTGGTACAATTTCCGCGTGGGCACCCAGGTGCACGCCTCGAAAGAGCTTAATGTCTATGCGGCGCTGCCTACGCTGTCGCTGAGCAACGATCACACCGGCAGCAGCGAGCTATGCACGCTGTTTCTCGACCCCGACTATCGCGACGGCAAAAACGGTTATCTGCTGTCAAAATCGCGCTTTCTGTTTATGGCTAACTTTCGCCATCTGTTTATGGATCGCGTCGTGGCGGAGATGCGCGGCGTAAGCGACGACGAGGGCCGTTCGCCATTCTGGGACAGCGTCGGCAGCCGCTTCTTCTCTATGGAGTTCCGCAAAGCCGATTTTCTCAGCGGCACCGGTCAGAAAGCCTTTATCGCCGAACTGATGCCGAAGCATCCGCTCTATATCGACTATCTGTCGCCAGAGGCGAAGGCGGTCATCGGCCAGGTGCATGAGAAAACCGCGCCCGCGCGCGCGGTGCTGGAGGCGGAAGGCTTCCGTTATCGCAACTATATCGACATCTTCGACGGCGGGCCGACGCTGGAGTGCGAGATCGACGACATCCGCGCCATCCGCAAAAGCCATGTGCGCAGCGCCGTACTCGGCGAGCCTGACCCGCACGCGCCGCTCTGTCTGGTGGCTAATCTGAACTATCACCATTTTCGCGTCGCGCTGCTGCCCGCACGTATCGAACAGCACGACGTGGTCCTTAATGAGGCGCAGCTCAGCGCGCTACAGATTCAGCCGGGCGACAGCCTGCGCATCGTGACGCTGGGCGGTGAGGAGAAAAAAGCATGACGCAGATGATCAACGGCGCGTGGCTGGCAGGCCGCGGCGAGGCGCTGAGTAAAACCGATCCGGTTACGGGCGAGACATTGTGGCAAGGCGCGGCCGCCACCGCCGAACAGATCGCAGAGGCGGCGACGGCGGCCCGTAAGGCGTTTCCCGACTGGGCGCGTCGCTCCTTTGTCGAGCGCCAGGCGCTGGTGGAGCGCTTTGCCGCGCTGCTGGAAGAGCACAAAACAGAGCTGGCGGAAACCATCGCCGCCGAAACCGGCAAGCCGCGCTGGGAGGCGCTGACCGAGGTGCAGGCGATGATCAACAAGGTAGGTATCTCGATCAAAGCCCACCACACGCGCACCGGTGAGCAGCACGAAGGGGAAAGCTCGCTGCGCCATCGCCCGCACGGCGTGCTGGCGGTGTTCGGACCCTATAATTTCCCCGGTCATTTGCCCAACGGGCATATTGTGCCTGCGCTGCTGGCAGGCAACTGCGTGCTGTTTAAACCCAGCGAGCTGACGCCGCTGACGGCAGAGAAAACCGCGCGGCTGTGGCTGGAGTCCGGCCTGCCGCGCGGCGTGCTGGCTCTGTTGCAGGGCGCGCGCGAAACCGGGCAGGCGCTGGCAGCCGAGGCGCAGATTGACGGCGTGCTGTTTACCGGCAGCGCAGGCACGGGCTATCAGCTCCATCGTCAGTTTGCCGGTCAGCCAGAGAAAATGCTGGCGCTGGAGATGGGCGGCAATAACGCGCTGATTGTAGAGGACCCGGCTGATATTGACGCCGCAGTGCATATTGCGGTTCAGTCCGCCTTTATCACCGCCGGCCAGCGCTGCACCTGCGCCCGCCGTTTGCTGGTCAGGCGCGGCGCCGCAGGCGACGCCTTTTTACAGCGTCTGGTAGACGTCAGCGCGCGTCTTCAGCCCGCCGCGTGGAATGCGCAGCCGCAGCCCTTTATGGGCAGCGTGATCTCTCCTGGCGCGGCGGAGAAAATTTATCAGGCCTGGCAGCAGCGCATTGCGCTTGGCGGCAAGGTGCTGCTTGAGATGCGCTGGCCGCAGCGCAGCAGCGCGCTGCTGACGCCGGGCATTATTGAGGTGACGCAGGTCAGCGAGCTGCCGGATGAAGAGGTGTTTGGCCCGCTGCTGAATGTGGTGCGCTACGACAGCTTTGATGAGGCGATAACCATCGCCAACAATACGCGCTACGGCCTGTCGTGCGGCCTAATCTCGCCGTCGCGCGCGCAGTTTGACCAGCTGCTGCTGGAGGCGCGCGCCGGTATCGTTAACTGGAATAAACCGCTGACCGGCGCGGCGAGCAGCGCGCCCTTCGGCGGCATCGGCGCCTCCGGCAATCACCGCGCCAGCGCCTGGTACGCGGCGGATTACTGCGCCTGGCCGATGGCGTCGCTGGAGACACCCGACCTGACGCTGCCCGCTACGCTGTCGCCTGGGCTTGATTTCTCACCGCGCGAGGAGCAGCGATGAAAGCGATTGAAGCAAACTTCGACGGCCTGGTTGGCCTGACGCACCACTATGCCGGATTGTCGTTCGGCAACGAGGCCTCAACGCGCAACCAGCATCAGCCCTCAAACCCGCGTCTGGCGGCAAAACAGGGGCTGCTCAAAATGAAGGCGCTGGCGGACAGAGGATTTGTCCAGGGCGTTATTCCGCCGCATGAGCGGCCTAATCTGCCGCTGCTGCGTCAGCTGGGCTTTAGCGGCAGCGATGAACAGGTGCTGGCGCAGGCGGCGACATCCTCGCCTGCGCTGCTGTCGGCGGTCAGCTCGGCGTCAGCCATGTGGGTGGCAAACGCCGCGACGGTCTCACCCTCGGCCGATAGCGCCGATGGCCGGGTGCACTTCACCGTGGCAAACCTGAATAATAAGTTCCATCGCGCCATGGAAGCGCCGCAAACGGCCCGGCTGCTGCGCGCCATCTTCCGCGATCCGCAGCATTTCACGGTGCATGATGCGCTGCCGCAGGTCGCGCTGTTTGGCGACGAAGGAGCGGCGAATCATAACCGGCTGGGCGCGGAGTATGGCGATCGCAGCCTGCAACTCTTTGTTTACGGGCGCGACGACAACGGCGGCATCGCGCCGGGACGCTATCCTGCCAGACAGACGCTTCAGGCCAGTCAGGCAGTAGCGCGGCTGCATCAGCTCGACAGCGGTCAGACGCTGTTCGCCCAGCAGAATCCGCAGGTTATCGATCAGGGCGTATTTCATAACGACGTGATCGCGGTCAGCAACCGCGAGGTGCTGTTCTGCCATCAGCAGGCGTTTGTCGATCAGCCTGCGCTGCTGGCGACGCTGAAACAGCGGGTGCCGGGTTTTACGGCGATTGAAGTGCCTGAAGCCCGCGTGTCGGTGGCAGACGCGGTCAACACCTATCTGTTTAACAGCCAGCTGCTGAGTCGCGATGACGGCACTATGCTGCTGGTGCTGCCGGAAGAGTCGCGTCAGCACCCCGGCGTCTGGCGCTACCTCAGCGAGCTGGTGGAGCAGGGCGGTCCGATAGGCGAGCTGGTAAGCTTTGACCTGCGCGAAAGCATGCACAACGGCGGCGGCCCGGCCTGTCTGCGCCTGCGCGTTGTGCTGACGCCGCAGGAGCGGCAGGCGCTGAATCCGGCGGTGATAATGAACGATCGTCTGTTCGCCACGCTGAACGCCTGGGTCGATCGCCACTATCGCGATCGGCTGACCCAGGCGGATCTGGCCGATCCGCAGCTGTTAACAGAAGGACGCGAGGCGCTGGATGAACTGACTCGCCTGCTGGATTTAGGCAGCGTCTACGCGTTCCAGCAATAGCCAGCGCCACTTTTATCGCAGACGGGAGTAACGATGCAGGATTTTCTTCAGCAAACGTTGTCAGGCGAAGCGCCGCGCATCCAGCGCGGCGATACCCCTTTTCTACGCTGGCAGTGGCTCGACCACGGCATTTTGCAGCTTGAGCCTAAAAGCGAGCCGCAGCAGGCGCTGGTGCTGTCGGCGGGTATTCATGGCAATGAAACCGCGCCGGTGGAGATGATGAATGCCCAGGTCGGCGCGCTACTGCGCGGGGAGAAACCGCTGCGCCAGCGCGTTCTGGCCATTCTGGGCAATCCGGCGGCGCTGCGCGCCGGAAAGCGCTACTTGCGCCATGACGTTAACCGGCTGTTTGGCGGCCGCTGGCAGCAGATCGACGACTGCGACGAGGCGCGGCGCGCGCTGCGACTGGAACAGGCAGTTGAAACCTTCTGGCTTCAGTCGTGCCGGAAAGATCAGCCGCGCTGGCACCTTGATTTGCACACCGCTATCCGCGGTTCCTGGCATACGCGCTTTGGCGTGCTGCCGCTTAACGCGCAGCCCTGGCCAGAGGATTTCATTGACTGGCTGACGGCGGCGGGACTGGAGGCGCTGGTGTTTCATACCGCGCCCGGCGGCACCTTTACTCACTTCAGCTGCGCGCACTTTAGCGCGGCCAGCTGCACGCTGGAGCTGGGAAAAGCGCTGCCGTTCGGCGCTAACGATCTGACGCAGTTTGCCGCCGCGCAGCAGGCGCTGGCGGCGCTGCTGAGCGGTGAGCCTTTGCCCCAGGCGCAGAGCGCGCCGCGCCGCTATCGGGTGGCGCAGCAGATCACCCGCCTGAGCGAGCAGTTCAGGCTGCATATGGACGCGGAGACGCGCAACTTTACCGCCTTTCCGCAGGGGGCGCTGCTGGCTGAGGATGGCGAGACGCGTTACGTTGTGCAGCAGGCGCGGGAGTATGTGTTGTTCCCCAATCCCGCCGTCGCGCCTGGATTGCGCGCCGGTCTGATGCTGGTCAGAGAGGATGCGCAGACTGACGTGCCGCCGCAGTAAAAAAACGGCAGTGAAGGGCAGGATTTTTCTTCCGCTTTGCTGTCGTAACCCTTACACTCCTCCTTAATTTCTGCCAAATCCGCTTTAGATTCATACTCTTTTGCAATTCCTCACGCAATTCTTCTTATTCTCTTCATGATTGCCGGATTTTTGTCTTTTATGCTTTCACGGCTTTACTCAGTCTCTGAGTGATTGACATTCAGCAGCGTAATCTTGCTCTCGAAGACACGACAGGCTGCTGTCGTCATTAACTGAATGATAAGGACACTATTATGCGTAAACTGACTTCCCTTCTTCTGGCTTCAACCCTGGCGTTCGGTGCGGCAAGCGCGGTCCATGCAGCGGCCGATAACCTGACGCCACCGCCAGCCGGCAGCGAAAAGCCAATGCATAAACCGCCAATGCACCACGGTATGAACATGATGTTCCAGGGGCTGAACCTGACTGATGCGCAGAAAACCCAGATCCGCGACATCATGAAAGAGAGCCATAAAGATTTTAAACGTCCGTCGCTGGAAGAGCGCCGCGCTGACCATGCGATCGTGGCCGCCGACAGCTTTGACCGTGCCAAAGCCGAGGCGCAGGCAGAGAAGATGACCGCCAACGCGAAAGAGCGCGCGGTCGCGATGATGGAAACCCAAAACAAGATCTACAACGTGCTGACGCCAGAGCAGAAAAAGCAGTACAACGCTAATTTTGAAAAGCATCTGACTGAGAAAGGTCCGCGCGACGGGAAAATGGCGCCGCCGCCGGCTGAATAATCTCTCTGACTACAGGTCATAAGACCGCCGACGTTGTCCAGCATGCGTAAAACCGCTGGGCAGCGTCGGCGGTTTTTTTTATAGCGGTTCGACAGGATAGTGGCCAGACAGCAGCGGCCGGCAGAGGATTTTATAGCCGTCATGGTCGAAGCCGCTCGGCGCGCGCTTGAGTCTGCGCGCCTCATCCATATCGTTCACCGAGCCAAGATAGAACCAGTGGTCGATCACGTGGATCTGCGTCATCAGTTTCCCTTCTTCAATCAGCGCCACCGGTCCCTGCCACGGCCAGCACACCACGCGAACGCTCTCCAGCGCCTCCAGCAGGCGTGCCTGATGGTCATCTACCGACTCGCGACCACAGCAGGCGCCCGCGCAGCGCCGCAGCGCCGCGCGAAAACAGGGGCGGTTGGCGCTCAGCTTTTCCAGCCCCAGCAGGCCGTGGCAGAGCTGATGCTCATCGGCGAGATATTTCAGCGTTTCCAGCGCCTTATGGCGGCTGCGATACAGGCCGAACAGATTGGGGGAGTGAGAAAAATCCACGTCGCGCGCGTAAACCACGTCGGGCTTGCCGTCGGCGAACTGGATGGAGCAGAGCTGGCGATTTTTACGCAGGCGCTTGTTAAACAGCGGCTGCTGCGTTTTGATCATCTGCGCTTCCAGCAGCAGCGCGCCCAGATCGCCAGCGGTGGGGATCCAGCTGACGCGCCGCGCCTGACGCAGCATGCGCGCCTCTTCCGGCGTGCGGAAGTGGGACATCACCCGCGAGCGCAGGTTAATGCTTTTCCCGATATAGAGCGGCAGCGTCTCGCTGTCACCGTGAAAGGTGTAGACGCCCGGCTGGTTTGGCAAACCTTCCAGCCATTCGCGCAGATGTTCGGGATATTCGTAGATGGCAGCCGCGTCAAATTCAAGGCGGTGCGTAGCAGCACGTCGAACCAAAACAGACTCCTGTAACTGTGTATTCATACAGCATATCAGTCTGTTCAGGCTTTCGCCAGCGGGTTAATCAGTGAACAGCGGAGCAGAAAAGTTTCCCCTGCCGGACGGCAGGGGAAAAAGGCGTTATTTCCAGAAGTCGTCAAACACGGTAATTGGCGGGCGACGCTTGTGTTCGGTCTTCAGATACCAGTTCTCAATGATCTTCGCTGTTTCCGGCGCGACGCTTTTGCCTTCCAGATAGTCGTCGATCATTTCATAGGTCACGCCGAGCGCCACCTCATCCTCCAGCCCAGGACGATCATCTTCCAGATCCGCCGTCGGACGTTTCAGGTAGAGGTGCTCCGGGCAGCCCAGGGTTTTCAGCAGCAGTTTGCCCTGACGTTTGTTCAGGCGGAACAGGGGGTTAATATCGGTGCCGCCGTCGCCATACTTGGTGAAGAAGCCGGTCACCGCCTCTGCCGCGTGATCGGTGCCGACCACCACGCCCTGCGTCATACCGGCGATGCTGTACTGCGCCTTCATACGCTCGCGCGCTTTTTCGTTGCCGCGCACAAAGTCAGACAGTTCGATACCGGCGTCTCGCAGCGCGCGCTCACTGGCCAGCACGGACTCTTTGATATTCACCGCCAGCGAGCGATCCGGCTGGATAAACGCCAGCGCGTCCTGACAGTCCTGTTCGTCCGACTGCACGCCGTAGGGCAAACGAACGGCGATAAAGGTATAAGCTTTATCGCCGGTCTCCTCGCGCAGTTCGCTGATGGCCAGCTGCGACAGTTTGCCTGCCAGCGTGGAGTCCTGACCGCCGCTGATGCCGAGCACCAGCGTCTTCAGGAACGGATGGCGCTTCAGGTAGCTCTTAAGGAAATCCACGCTGCGGCGAATTTCCTGCTGCGCGTCGATAACCGGGTTAACGCCGAGTGCTGTAATGATTTCCTGTTGCAGTGACATGAATTTCTCCCAAGTCAGTGGCCTGTCGGCCTGTGCGAACCATCCATTAAAGCTAACGCGCCTCGGCGAAAACAACAAGCCAAAGCGCCAGTTGTTTCCGGTTAACTGTTGCGATATCAGGCAGTTTATGCGCGAGGCGCGGGCTTCTGCGCCAGGAAGATAAACATCAGGATTGCCAGCATAAAGCAGCCGAAGATGGTGCCGGTCATGCTGAGCAGCGAGGTGCCGCCCAGCCCCGTGATCGGCACCGAGAGCGCGCCAAACGAAAACATACAGACTCCGATCACCGCGGATGCGCTGCCGGCGCGATGGCCCTGGCTCTGCATCGCCAGCGACGAGGCGGTTGTGGCAATTACGCCGTTGCTGGCAATGGTAAAGAACAGGGCGACCAGCACCATCGGCAGCGGCGCGGCGACGATCCCTGCCAGCAGTAGCAGGCTGGAGGCGACAAAGGCCAGCGTCAGACCGCCTTTCAGCACGCGATATTCGCCCCACAGCGGGCAGAGACGCGCGCTGGTCTGCGAGGCGATTACCAGGCCGATGCCGTTAGCGGCAAAGCAGAAACTAAACGCCTGCGGCGACAGCCCATAGATCTGCTGTAGCACGAAAGGGGATGCGCCAATGTAGGCGAACATGCCCGACATCATAAACGCCTGGGTGAGACAGAAGCCCATAAAAGGACGGTGAACGATCACCTGACCCAGGGCTGCCCAGGCGGAAAATACCGACCCCTGGCTGCGGCGTTCAGGCGGTAGCGTTTCATGCAGCTTCCAGCGCGCCAGCAGGGTCAGCAGCAGCGCGGTCGCCCCCAGCACCACAAAGATGCCGCGCCAGTTCAGCAGCGTCATCAGCACGCCGCCGAGTACCGGCGCGCCGATGGGGGCCAGCCCGTTAACCAGCATCAGCAGGGCGAAGAAACGCGTCAGCTCATGACCGCTATACATATCGCGCGCCACCGCGCGCGACAGTACCGCGCCGCCAGCGCCAGCCAGCCCCTCGAACAGCCGCGCCAGAAGCAGCTGGTCAATGTTTTGCGCCAGCGCGCAGCCGATTGAGGCGATAAACAGCAGGATTAACGAAAGCGTCAGCGGGCGCAGACGGCCAAATTTATCGCTCATCGGGCCAAACAGCAGCTGTCCGGCGCCCAGTCCGAGCAGGCCGGCGGTAAGGCTAAGCTGGGCCGTGGCGGTAGAGGTGTTGAGATCCTGCGCCAGTTCAGGCAGCGCGGGAAGATAGAGATCGATACAAAGCGGGCCAAGCGCCGCCAGCAGGCCCAGCGTAATGGCATAGACCAGTCGATTATTGCTTGCAGGTGTCATTCGTCCTCTGAAGGGGTTACTGAGTGGGGGATCATCGGTTTCTAAAAGGCGTATGGATGCGTTCGACGGTCAGGCTGGTCGCGCGCCAGGCTGACTGAGAAAAGCCGCGCCGCGCGATCGCGGGACGGTTATCCTGGCGGCAAGGTTAGCGGGCCTCGCGCTGTCTATACATTTCATCTCCGGAAACGCCGTTCAGGCGAGCAGATTCTCGCGCAGGATTATACGGGCCGATCGGGATATGCACAGCCCTTTTACGAAAATCTGACACTTCAGACTCGGCCTAAAGTGCGCCATAAAGTTGATTAATCTGCATTTCTATTCCAGGCTTATGCTTACATGGATAATAAAATGAGGAACAACAAGATGAAAAAAGCAATGGGTTGTATCGCTGCGGCGCTGACGCTGGCCGCACTGTCTGGTTGTACGGCTTACGATCGTGCGGAAAGCTACGTGAGCAAGCCGGTAGTTAAGGATGTGAAAAAAGGCATGACGCGTGAACAGGTGCGCCAGATTGCTGGCCCGGCGTCAACCGAGATTACGATGGTCCACGCACGCGGCACCTGCCAGACCTACGTGCTGGGCGAGCGTGACGGCAAGCCGCAGACCTACTTCGTCAGCTACAACGATACAGGCCGTGTTATGAACTACG
Source organism: Candidatus Pantoea deserta (assembly GCF_003813865.1). Lineage (GTDB taxonomy): Bacteria > Pseudomonadota > Gammaproteobacteria > Enterobacterales > Enterobacteriaceae > Pantoea > Pantoea deserta. Next base: position 83,188 of record NZ_RMVG01000012.1, on the reverse strand, counting down.
GCTTCCAGAGCTGTAAAGAGTACGACACCGATCCGCAGGCTGCTCAGTAAGCCTCAGCCAAACCGAATAAAAAAACGGCCCGTCACAGACGGGCCGTTTTCTTTCTGACGCCGGCGTCCGCGTTTTACAATCCGGCCGGACGCGGCACCTCAATGTACTCGCCGTTAATGTCACGCTGATAGTAGTGACCTTCCTGCACGTAGAAACGGCGACCGTTAAAGTCCAGTGCGCGCATCGCGCCGTCGGGTTCAGCTGGCGGCTGCACCACGACGTAATTTTCCCCCTGACGCTGATAGTAGGCGCCGTTGAGCAGATAGTAGGTAAGGCCGCCGATTAAAACCGCGGTTGCGGCTTCGGGCAGAAAACGCAGCGGCCCAGGGCCACCCCAGCCGCGACCATGGCCGTCCCAGTGCGGTGCTGGCCCTGGACCCCAGCCGCCGGGATGGGCAGAAACAATAGCTGGCGATAACAGCGTTAGCGCCAGCAGTGAGGCGATAACTTTTTTCATGAAGGTTCTCCTGCGATAACTGCCCGCAGCATTCTCCTTTTCAGGGGGGAAAACAAGCACAGACGGGCCACTTTTTCCTCTCTTTACCACGCTTAACGCTTCCTTAACGCCGTCGCCATAATCGTGAGCCTACAGAAAAGGCTGGCATAAAAAAACCGGACGCAAGGGTCCGGTTTTCGTCGCTAAAAAAAGGGGCTTAGCGGTGTGCCAGCTCGGCGTGTTCGTCGCTGTCCAGCACGCTTTTGTCGGTCATACCCAGCCAGCGGCTGGTCAGGGAACCGGCGGTCATCGAACCGTTAACGTTCAGCGCGGTGCGTCCCATATCGATCAGCGGTTCAATGGAGATCAGCAGCGCCACCAGCGTGACCGGCAGGCCCATCGCGGGCAGCACAATCAGCGCGGCAAAGGTCGCGCCGCCGCCGACGCCTGCAACACCGGCCGAGCTCAGCGTGACGATACCCACCAGCGTCGCAATCCACACCGGATCGAACGGGTTAATGCCCACGGTTGGCGCAACCATGACCGCCAGCATAGTGGGATAGAGACCTGCGCAGCCGTTCTGACCTATGGTCGCGCCGAAAGAGGCTGAGAAGCTGGCAATGGACTCTGGAACACCGAGGCGACGCGTCTGGGTCTCTACGTTCAGCGGAATACTCGCGGCGCTGGAGCGGCTGGTAAAGGCAAAGGTAATCACCGGCCAGACTTTGCGGAAGAAACGCAGCGGGTTGATGCCGTTTACCGACAGCAGCAGCGCGTGCACGGCGAACATAATCGCCAGGCCCAGGTAAGACGCCACGACAAAACCGCCCAGCTTGATGATGTCTTGCAGGTTAGAACCGGCCACCACTTTGGTCATCAGCGCCAGCACGCCGTACGGCGTCAGCTTCATGATCAGACGCACCAGCTTCATGACCCAGGATTGCAGCGTATCAATCGCCACCAGCACGCGCTGTCCCTTGACTTCATCATCTTTCAGCAGCTGTAGCGCCGCCACGCCGAGGAACGCGGCAAAGATAACCACGCTGATAATGGAGGTTGGATTAGCGCCGGTCAGATCGGCAAAGGGGTTTTTCGGCACAAAAGAGAGCAGCAGCTGCGGCACGGTCAGATCGGCGACTTTGCCCGCATAGTTACTCTGAATGGCCGCCAGACGCGCGCTCTCCTGCGCGCCCTGCACCAGACCTTCGGCGCTGAGATGAAACAGACCGGTAACGAAAACGCCAACCAGTGCCGAGACAGCGGTGGTCACCAGCAGCACGCCAATGGTCAGCAGGCTGATTTTCCCCAGCGATGACGCATTGTGCAGGCGCGCCACGGCGCTGAGAATCGAGGCGAAGACCAGCGGCATAACGATCATTTGCAGCAGCTGTACGTAGCCGTTGCCGACAATATTAAACCAGCTAACAGAGGTTTTTAGCACCTCGCTCTGCGCGCCGTAGATGGCTTGCAGCGCCAGCCCGAACAGCACGCCGATCACCAGACCGACCAGTACCTTTTTTGACAGGCTCCAGCTTTGGCGGCCGAGGCGCGACAGCAACAGCAGCAGCGCGACGAAGGCCACGAGGTTAAGAATCAGAGGTAGATCCATGTTGACTCCAGTGAAAGCGTCCGGCAGAGCGCAGGCTGCCGTCACGCCAGATAATGTGACAGACGAATTAAGTTCCGCATGTTAGCAGTTAGCTGGAACGCCTACTTATATTCAAATGGAATGGCTTATAACCAGACAGCGATTTCTGCTGTTTTAATGTGCTTTTTGCGCAGAAATCAGGCGGGATACGCCATTTTGCAGCGTATCAAACAGCTGAGAGGGCCATCCCTGCGCACCAAAAGAGGGCGCGCCGGGGGGGAACCAGAGCGCATATCCCACCAGGGCGAGGCAGAGGGTGCGTTCAAGCTGGTTGCCTTTCTGGCTTCTCAGGATCGGCAGGCGAAAGCGCCAGCGGCACGGCCATAGCAGGGGAACGCCAGCAGGCGTCAGCATATCCGCCACGATATGACTCAGATACCCCAATGTCATACCCTGCAAAACGTCGGCGGGCAGCAGCCAGTCTTCTGGCACGTTGATCTGAAACAGCCACAGGCCGGCGGCGACGGCCAGCAGACTATGGGTAAAGCCCCGATGGCCAAAGGCCCGCGCAATGGGGACGGACACCCACTTCAGGCGCTGACCCAGGGTAGATTTAGGATGGTCAATGTCGGGCAGCAGGCAGGTAAGCAGCGCGGAGGAAATAAGGTGCCACCAGTCGGCCTGCGCCAGCACCGGGGTCAGCTCCGCACGCTTAGCAAAAATCGCGCTGGCAATAGCAAAAATTACGTGGCCTTCGCCCGTCATGATAAAACCTGGGTGCAAACTGTCGATGCATCCAGTATAGGGATTTATCCAGTAAATGAGAAGTTGTGACGCTGTAACGAAGCGTGAATTTTTATAAGCGAAACCTGAGCAAAAGGCCGTAGCGTTGCAGCGCGTGGCTGATCCGAAAAGAGAGGCACGGAGCCTGGCGGAGGCGTAACGGCGAGCGAGGAGGAGAAGGAAAGGCGAATCAGGGAAGGCATAACGGCGGGTCAGGCAGACAAGTAACAGTGAGGCGAAGACGAACCTCTACTGGCGGGACAGGCTCACGGCGGCGTCGCGCCGCCGTGAAGCGGTTAGCGGGCCAGCCAGCCGCCGTCAACGGCCAGCGTATAGCCGTTCACATAGTCAGAGGCGGAAGAGGCCAGGAACACGACAGGTCCCATCATATCTTCCGGTACGCCCCAGCGCGCGGCGGGAATACGTCCCAGAATTTCCGCGCTGCGACCCTCATCGCTGCGCAGCTGCTCGGTATTATTGGTCGCCATATAGCCTGGCGCGATGGCGTTGACATTGATGCCGTGTTTCGCCCATTCATTCGCCATCAGGCGCGTCAGACCCATTACGGCGCTTTTCGATGCGGTATAGGAGGGCACGCGAATACCGCCCTGGAACGACAGCATCGAGGCAATATTGATGATTTTGCCGCCGTTGCCCTGAGAGATAAACTGGCGCGCAACGTGCTGCGACAGGAAAAACACGCTTTTGCTGTTGATGTTCATCACATCGTCCCAGTCCTGCTCGCTAAAGTTGAGCGCATCCTCGCGGCGAATAATTCCGGCGTTGTTGACCAGAATATCGATTTTTCCGGCGGCCGCGACGGCCTGTTCCACTACGCCAGGCACTTCTTCCGTACGGATTAAATCCGCCTGTAAAGACCAGAAGCGGCGGCCAAGCGCTTCGATGCGCTGCTGCGTTTCCGTGGGATCGTCGCGGTTAACGCCGACGATGTCGCAACCGGCCTGGGCCAGTCCCAGCGCCATACCCTGACCCAGCCCGGTATTACAGCCGGTGACCAGCGCGATTTTGCCTTCCAGATTAAATGCGTTGAGTATCATGAGAGCGCCTCCTTTGTTAGCGCAGATCGCGAATGTTGACATGATCCATGTCGTCGAATACCTGATTCTCGCCGACCATGCCCCAGATAAAGGTGTAGCGTTGAGTGCCGACACCGGCATGAATCGACCAGCTGGGCGAGATGACCGCCTGTTCGTTATGCACCAGCAAATGTCGCGTCTCCTGCGGCTGGCCCATCATGTGAAATACCGCGCTGTCCGGACTCATATCGAAGTAGAAGTAGACTTCCATCCGGCGTTCATGAGTGTGGCAAGGCATGGTGTTCCACAGGTTGCCCTCATCCAGACGGGTCAGGCCCATGGTTAGCTGGCAGGTTGGCAGGACGTCCGGCACCAGATATTTGTTAATGGTGCGGCGGTTGGAGGTTGCCGCATCGCCCAGCGTGGTGCGCACCGCGTCCTCTTTGCCGATCTTTTTATCGGGGAAGCGGCTATGGGCGGGCGCGCTGTTGAAGTAGAACTTCGCCGGACGGGAAGCATCATTGCTGCGGAAGACGAGCTGTTGCGCGCCTTTACCGACATAAAGCGCCTCTTCGTTGCCGATTTCCCATACCTTGCCGTCAACCTCAACCGTACCCGGACCGCCGATATTAATGACGCCCAGCTCGCGGCGTTCAAGGAAGTAACTCACGCCAAGCTGTTTGCCCATCTCGTTGCCGAAGGCCACGCTGGTCGCCACCGGCATGACGCCGCCGATGATAATGCGGTCGATATGGCTGTAGGTCAGGGTATAGCGGTCGGCGGCAAAAATTTCCTCGATAAGAAATTCACGGCGCAGCGCGTCGGTATCGAGCTGTTTAGCATGTTCACTGTGAATGCTTTGACGAACGTCCATCTTGATCCTCTCTGGCGAAGTCAGCTACGCGTGCCCCGCAGGGCGTCTGAGGGGCATCTTAGGAGGAGTGGACGATCAATTCAATAAAAATGAAACGTTGTTTTATTTTTTTGAGAAGGCGATCAACAGATAAAAACAACCCGCCAGCGGCGGGTCAGCGGTTAGCCCAGCAAATGTGCGGCGGTCAGCTGCGTCAGATCGTCCAGTTTGACATTCGCCAGCGACCAGCGCGCGTCGCTGCGCAAGCCGGCAGGGGGAACCACAATAGAGCGCATCCGCGCCGCTTTCGTGGCGATCATGCCGTTGAAGGAGTCTTCCAGCGTGACGCAGTTGAGCGGATCGATGCCCAGCCGCTCGGCGGCATTCAGGTAAACCTGCGGATGCGGTTTGCTGTAGGGCAGCGCCTCGGCGGAAATCAGCACGTCGAAATCGCCGCGCAGGTCGAACAGCGCCAGCACGCGCTCCAGCATCATCAGCGGCGAAGCCGAGACCAGGCCGGTTTTCAGCCCCAGCTGGCGACACAGCTGCAACGCCTGCTTAACGCCGGGCAACAGCGGACGCTGCGCCTCGATCAGCGTCAGCGCGCGGGCGATAATGCGCTCGGTTACCTCTTGCTGGGTGGGACCTGACCAGGGCAGCGTTTCGTACCACATGCGCACCACCTGATCGATACGCAGGCCCAGCGTGTCCGGCAACTCATGACGGCGCGACAGGTCGACGTTCAGCGTGGCGAAAATATCCATTTCAGCCTGATCCCACAGCGGCTCGGAGTCTATGATCAGACCATCCATATCAAACAGGGCGGCGTAAACAGGGCGGGTATAACTCATCGGCTGGCTCCTTGTTGAATTTGCGCTACCTTATCATGGGCTGGCGCGCGCGGCGAAAGCTGCGCTTTTTTCAGGAAATAAATGCCGCGGGCAGGTAGACTGACTGCAAACTGGATTCAGGTACAGGAGATACCATGACTTATCAACAGGCTGGCCGCATCGCCATCCTTAAGCGAGTGGCTGGCTGGGCGATTTTTTTGCTCGCTCTGCTGTCGACGGTAATTTCAGTGCTGAGCTTTATGTTCAGACACAGCGAAAAGCAGCCAGGCATTGATGCCGTGATGCTCGACTTCGTCCACGTCATCGTCGATATGATCCGCTTCAATACGCCGTTTCTTGGCTTTTTCTGGCAGCATTCGCCGGTTCCGGAGTTTAATGGTCAGATGAATATCGGTTTCTGGATCGTCTACATTCTGATCTTTGTCGGTCTGGCGCTGGAGTCATCTGGCTCGCGGATGGCGCGTCAGGCGCGCCACATCAAAGAGGGCATTGAGGATCAGCTGATTCTTGAGCAGGCCAAAGGCGGTGAAGGGCGCACGCGGCAGCAGCTGGAAGAGAAGATCCGCGTGCCGAACCACACGCTGTTTTTGCAAATCTTTCCGCTTTACGTGCTGCCGGTGGTGATTGCCGTCGCCGGCTATTTCGTGCTGTCGCTGCTGGGCTTTCTGTAAAACGTCAGGCCGGTCTGGCCTGACGCTGCGCCAGCGCGTCTTCATGCAGCAGCCGCTCGACGGCGAATTTTGCCTCGCTTAACCAGCTGCCGCCGAAGACGTTAGCGCGGTTAAGCAGGTAATAGAGCTGATACACCGGCTGGCGCTGCGAAAAGCCGTCCGGCAGCGGCCAGACCGCCTGATAGCCCTCGTAAATCTGACGCGGCAAATCAGGAAACCAGCTCAGCATGGCCAGATCGCATTCGCGATCGCCCCAGTAGCAGGCGGGATCGAAAATCCACGGCCCCTCGGCGCTTCCGGCGCAGTTAGCAGGCCAGAGATCGCCGTGCAGCAGCGAAGGCTGCGGGTGATGCGAGGCCAGCGCGCGCTGCACGCAGCTGACAATCGTCTCGGTGTCGCCATAGGTAATGCCTTTCTCTTCGGCAAGCTGAAGCTGCCAGCCGATACGCTGCTCTGCAAAGAAAACGGACCAGCGCCGTAGCCAGCTATTGGGTTGCGGCGTGGTGGTGATGTTATTGTCGAAGTCGAGGCCGAACTGCGCCTGCTCGCTCCACTGATGCAGGCGGGCCAGCTGTTGACCCAGTTGAAAGGCGTTGTCGGCGTCCAGCGGCTGCGGCGCGATGTATTCCAGTAATAAAAAGCTCTGATCGCGGTGGTGGCCGACGCCGTAGACCTCAGGCACGCGCACGCTTTGCGTTCGCGCCAGCAGCGCCAGCTGATCGGCTTCCCAGGTAAACAGGGTGAGCATCTCGCGGCTGTTGCACTTGACGAAGACGTCGTGTTCGCCATAGCGAATATGCCAGGCGGGATGCACATCACCGCCGGGCAGTTCCTGGCGATGGGTTATCTCAGCGTTACCTAACTGCTCGCTTAACAGACGACTTATGGCGGTCCACATGGGCTATCCTCTCTATTACCTGCCAGGCTGCGGTCTCAGTGCGCATTTAACGCGGCACAACAGCGATTATATCGCGTCGCCACCCCGTAAAACCCGCGCTCGCGCACAGCTTACCGGAACGGATGATCACTGAGAGGCATCGCGCAGGAACGCCTCCAGCGTCGTCACGCTGACCTCAGGTTTCTGGTGCAGCACGCTTTCGCCTGCCGCTATGGCCTGCTGTTGCAACTCCTCCTGCGACAGGGCGCTGATCAGACCAAAACTGTTGGTACCCAGATCGTGCGCCTTGCCCTCATCGTCGCTTAGCGTGGTGGTGAAACCGGCTGCCACCATGGCGCTGTTCAGCCGCTGAATATCGCTAAGACCGGATTCCTGATAGCGGAAAGTGACAATGTAACGTTTCAGATCGTCGCTCATTTTTTCTTCTCTGCACGCCATAACTGAGCACAGCGTAGACCATGGTAAAAAAATGCGCGAATAATGAACAGGATAATGATGCTATTTGCCTATGCATAAATGTAAACGCGGGTAAAGCCTCTTAAGGACTGGCTGGAAAAATTTTGTAGTAACTGCGCCGCTTTTTGGATGCCACCCTCAGACGAGGCTCGTCGTTAATGAGATTACTCCCAATAATCAAGCGGGATAGCGCCAGAACAGCCTGATAACAGCGGGTTAATACTTTTTTACAATACTTACCGTAAATTGCATTGCCTGGCTCGCAAAAGTCTTCAAACTCTCCCTTTTTTTAAACTGTCGTACGGGTCACAATAAATGAAAGTGCTTAACAAGCTCTCTGCTGTTCTTTTGCTTTCCGCCGGCGCGTTTTGCCACCAGGCATTGGCGGACAACACCGTTTTTACCGCAATGGACGATCCTTCAACGGCCAAAAAACCGTTTGATGGAAGCGCATCGGCTGGTTACCTGGCGCAAACGGGTAACACCAAAAGCTCGTCGCTGACGGCGCAAACCAATATGACGTGGTATCAGACCTCTATGGCGTACAGCCTGTGGGGTAACGCAGCCAACACCTCTTCCAACGATGAACGTTCGGCGGAGACCTACAATATCGGCGGCCGTACGCGCTATAACCTCAACAGCTTTGACTACCTGTTCGGTCAGGCGAGCTGGTTAAGCGACCGTTTCAACGGCTACGATTCACGCGATGTGCTGACGGCGGGTTATGGTCGTCAGATTCTGAATGGTCCCATCCATTCGCTGCGTGCTGAATTTGGTCCGGGCGTTCGCTATGACGATTTCCACGACGGCGGCAGCGAAACGCGCGCGCTGGGCTACGGCGCGCTGAGCTACCAGTGGCAGCTGACGGATAATACCAAGTTTATCCAGGGCGTCTCGGTGCTGAGCAGCTTTGGTGAAGATACCACCATCAACTCCGAAACCGGTTTGCAGGTGGGCATCAATGACCACTTCGCGCTGAAGCTGGCCTATAACGTGACCTGGAATAACAATCCGCCAGAGTCTGCGCCAGACCGTACCGATACGCGCACCAGCATTATGCTGACCTACGCAATGTAAGCCGTTCGGCTCGAGCTATTCCGACCGCAGCGCTGCTGCGGTTTTTTTTGTCCGATCCTCGACTTAGCAAAATTGCAGCGGGTTTTGCTCACGCCTTAAAGCTGTTATTATCTGCGGCGCACTCTGTTCCTGGCGTCATTCCGACAATGTGGGTCTGACATTACGCCAGGCAATCACCTTTACTCAATGTTGTATGTAAGCTTTCGTGTGGCTTACCACTGCAATTAAGGATATGAAATGCCTGTAATTACTCTTCCTGATGGCAGCCAGCGCGCTTATGACCGCGCCGTTAGCGTGATGGACATCGCGCTGGACATCGGTCCGGGACTGGCGAAAGCCTGCATCGCCGGACGCGTCAACGGACAGCTCGTCGATGCGGTCGATCCCATCACCGAAGATGCTTCTGTCGCCATCATCACCGCCAAAGATGACGCGGGCCTGGAAATTATTCGCCACTCCTGCGCGCATCTGCTGGGACATGCGATTAAACAGCTGTGGCCTAATACCAAAATGGCGATCGGTCCGGTTATCGATAACGGCTTCTATTATGACGTCGATCTTGACCATACCCTGACGCAGGAAGATATTGACGCGCTGGAAAAACGTATGCACCAGCTGGCCGAAACCAACTACGACGTTGTGAAGAAAGTCGTAAGCTGGCAGCAGGCGCGAGATGTGTTTGCCGAGCGCGGCGAGAGCTACAAAATTACGATTCTGGATGAGAACATCAGCCACGACGATCGTCCTGGCTTGTATCATCATGAAGAATACATCGATATGTGCCGTGGTCCGCACGTACCGAATATGCGTTTCTGCCACCACTTTAAGCTGCAAAAAATCGCCGGCGCTTACTGGCGCGGCGACAGCAACAACAAGATGTTGCAGCGTATCTACGGCACCGCGTGGGCGGATAAAAAGCAGCTCAACGCCTATTTACAGCGCCTGGAAGAGGCGGCGAAGCGCGATCACCGTAAAATCGGCAAGCAGCTCGACCTGTATCATATGCAGGAAGAAGCGCCGGGCATGGTTTTCTGGCATAATGACGGCTGGACCATCTTCCGTGAACTGGAAGTGTTCGTGCGCAGCAAGCTAAAAGAGTACCAGTACCAGGAAGTGAAAGGTCCCTTTATGATGGACCGCGTCCTGTGGGAAAAAACCGGGCACTGGGAAAACTATAAAGAAGCGATGTTCACCACCTCATCCGAGAACCGTGAATACTGCATCAAGCCGATGAACTGTCCGGGCCACGTTCAGATCTTCAATCAGGGTCTGAAGTCCTACCGCGACCTGCCGCTGCGCATGGCCGAGTTCGGCAGCTGTCACCGCAACGAGCCTTCAGGCGCGCTGCACGGCCTGATGCGCGTGCGCGGCTTTACTCAGGATGACGCCCACGTCTTCTGTACCGAAGACCAGGTGCGCGACGAGGTAAACAGCTGTATCCGCATGGTTTATGACATGTACAGCACCTTTGGCTTTGAAAAGATCGTGGTGAAGCTCTCCACGCGTCCGGAGAAGCGTATCGGCACCGATGAGATGTGGGATCGCGCCGAAGAAGATTTGGCTGCCGCGCTGAATGAAAACGATATTCCGTTTGAATTTCAGCCGGGAGAAGGGGCATTCTATGGCCCGAAAATTGAATTTACCCTGTATGACTGTCTTGACCGTGCCTGGCAGTGCGGCACAGTTCAGCTAGACTTTTCCCTGCCAAAACGTCTGGACGCCACCTACGTGGGTGAAAACAACGACCGTCAGACCCCGGTGATGATTCACCGCGCGATTCTTGGTTCCATGGAGCGCTTTATCGGCATCCTGACCGAAGAGTTCGCCGGTTTCTTCCCGACGTGGCTGGCGCCGATGCAGGCGGTGGTGATGAATATCACTGACGGACAGGCAGAATATGTCGACATGTTGACACGCAAATTGCAGAATGCTGGCATTCGTGTGAAAGCAGACTTGAGAAACGAGAAGATAGGCTTTAAAATCCGCGAGCACACATTACGTCGCGTCCCTTATATGCTGGTCTGCGGTGACAAAGAGGTGGAAGCTGGCAAAGTGGCCGTTCGCACCCGCCGTGGTAAAGACCTCGGGACGATGGATGTCGATGTGTTTGTTGAGAAGCTGCAACAAGAGATTCGCAGCCGCAATCTTCACCAATTAGAGGAATAAGGTTATTAAAGGCGGAAAACGAGTACAACCGACGCGTCCGAATCGTATCAACGGTGAAATCCGTGCCACTGAAGTACGCTTAACTGGCGTGGATGGCGAACAGATTGGTATTGTCAGTCTTCGCGAAGCTATTGAAAAAGCTGAAGAAGCAGGTGTTGATTTAGTAGAAATCAGCCCAAACGCCGAACCGCCGGTGTGCCGTATTATGGATTACGGCAAGTTCCTTTATGAAAAAAGCAAATCTTCTAAGGAACAGAAGAAGAAGCAGAAAGTTATCCAGGTTAAGGAAATTAAATTCCGTCCTGGTACCGATGAAGGCGACTATCAGGTAAAACTCCGCAGCCTGATTCGTTTTCTGGAAGAGGGCGATAAAGCCAAAATCACGCTGCGTTTCCGCGGTCGTGAGATGGCGCACCAACAGATCGGTATTGAAGTGCTTAACCGCGTGAAAGAAGATCTGAATGAACTGGCAGTAGTCGAATCCTTCCCATCGAAGATCGAAGGCCGCCAGATGATTATGGTGCTCGCTCCTAAGAAGAAACAGTAGGCTTTCAAGTAACAATGACCGCGCAGCGTTCGCGCTGTGCGGCCCTTTGTTCGCCTGTCTGATTCGTTTTATTAACAATGCGAAGTGGATATTTTTAAAATGCCAAAGATTAAAACTGTACGTGGCGCGGCTAAGCGCTTCAAGAAGACCGCTTCTGGCGGCTTCAAGCGTAAGCACGCGAACCTGCGTCATATTCTGACTAAAAAATCAACTAAGCGTAAACGTCACCTGCGTCCGAAAGGTCTGGTGTCTAAAGGCGATCTGGGTCTGGTTATTGCCTGCCTGCCGTACGCATAAGTTAACTTTTTTATAAATCTGCCCCGAAGGCTCTGTAATAAGCAGGGAATAAGGGCATCACAGAATATTGATACAGGAGAGCTAACATGGCTCGCGTAAAACGTGGTGTAATTGCTCGCGCACGTCACAAAAAAATCTTAAAACAAGCTAAAGGCTACTACGGTGCACGTTCACGTGTATACCGCGTTGCCTTCCAGGCTGTTATCAAAGCTGGTCAGTATGCTTACCGCGACCGTCGTCAGCGTAAGCGTCAGTTCCGTCAGCTGTGGATTGCGCGTATTAACGCAGCAGCGCGTCAGAACGGCATCTCTTACAGCCGTTTCATCAATGGCCTGAAAAAAGCGTCCATTGAAATTGACCGTAAGATCCTGGCCGACATCGCTGTATTCGACAAAGTGGCGTTCACCGCACTGGTTGAAAAAGCGAAATCAGCTCTGGCGTAAGCCAGATAGAAAAGGGAGCTTGCTCCCTTTTTTATTGCCTGTAACTCAAGCAAAAGATTGACATTTTCACCGCCGGGCTTTTCAATAGTGCCCTCTGTATCAAATCAAGGTAACGCAAGCATGAATGCTGCTATTTTCCGTTTCTTTTTTTACTTTAGCGCCTGACACTCAGGGGCTTTAGCGCATAGAAAAGAAACGAAAAATCGCGCCGAAAGCCTCCCTCGTGGAGGCTTTTGTGTTTCTGGCGAAGCATGACAGCAATGTCCCAACGAGAACTGACCAGCCTGACTGGAAGAAGAGGAAACCATGTCCCAACTCGCAGAACTGGTGGCCCGCGCCACGGCCGCTATCGACGAGGCGACGGATATCGCCACCCTTGACGCGGTGCGCGTCGAATACACGGGTAAAAAAGGACACCTGACGCAGTTGATGACCACGCTGCGCGAGCTGCCGCCGGAAGAGCGTCCGGCTGCCGGCGCGGTAATTAACGAGGCGAAGCAGCAGGTGCAGGAGCGTCTTAACGCCCGCAAAGAGACGCTGGAATCCGCCGCGCTGAACGCCCGTCTGGCCGCAGAGACCATTGATGTCTCCCTGCCGGGACGCCGCATTGAAAACGGCGGCCTGCATCCGGTGACGCGCACCATCGACCGAATTGAGAATTTCTTCGGCGAACTGGGTTTTGCCGTGGTGACCGGTCCGGAAATCGAAGATGATTACCATAACTTCGACGCGCTGAATATTCCGGGCCATCACCCGGCGCGCGCCGATCACGATACCTTCTGGTTCGACGCAACGCGTCTGCTGCGCACCCAGACCTCTGGCGTGCAGATCCGCACCATGAAAAATCAGCAGCCGCCGATTCGCATCATCGCGCCAGGCCGCGTCTATCGTAACGATTACGATCAGACCCACACCCCGATGTTCCATCAGATGGAAGGGCTGATCGTCGATAAAAACATCAGCTTTACCAACCTCAAAGGCACGCTGCACGATTTCCTGCGCAATTTCTTCGAAGAAGATTTGCAGGTCCGCTTCCGTCCCTCCTATTTCCCTTTCACGGAGCCTTCCGCAGAAGTTGACGTGATGGGCAAAAACGGCAAGTGGCTGGAGGTACTGGGCTGCGGCATGGTGCATCCGAATGTGCTGCGCAATGTCGGTATCGATCCAGAAATCTACTCCGGTTTTGCGTTTGGTATGGGGATGGAGCGTCTCACCATGCTGCGCTACGGCGTGACCGATCTGCGCGCCTTCTTCGAAAATGATTTACGTTTCCTCAAACAATTTAAATAAGGGCAGGTTATCCAATGAAATTCAGTGAACTCTGGTTACGCGAATGGGTAAACCCAGCTCTCGACAGCGCGGCGCTGTCTGAACAGATCACCATGGCCGGTCTGGAAGTGGACGGCGTCGATCCGGTTGCCGGCGCGTTTCACGGCGTGGTGGTCGGCGAAGTCGTTGAGTGCGGCCAGCACCCGAACGCCGATAAACTGCGCGTCACCAAAATTAACACCGGCGGCGATCGCCTGCTGGACATCGTCTGCGGCGCGCCAAACTGCCGTCAGGGCCTGAAAGTCGCCGTGGCGACCGTGGGCGCGGTGCTGCCGGGCGATTTCAAAATCAAAGCGGCAAAGCTGCGCGGCGAGCCGTCTGAAGGCATGCTCTGCTCTTTCTCCGAGCTGGGGATTTCCGACGATCACAGCGGCATTATCGAGCTGCCGGCCGATGCGCCTGTTGGCGCCGACATCCGCGATTATCTGAAGCTGGACGACAACACCATTGAGATCAGCGTCACGCCGAACCGCGCCGACTGCCTCGGCATTATCGGTATCGCCCGCGACGTGGCCGTACTTAATGGTCTGCCGCTCGCTGAGCCGACCATCGAGCCGGTTGCCGCGACCATCAGCGACACCTTCCCGATTCGCGTGGATGCCACCGACGCCTGCCCGCGCTATCTGGGCCGCGTGGTCAAAGGCATCAACGTCAGCGCGGCGACCCCGCTGTGGATGCGTGAAAAACTGCGCCGCTGCGGTATCCGTTCTATCGATCCGGTGGTGGACATCACCAACTACGTGCTGCTTGAGCTGGGTCAGCCCATGCACGCCTTTGACCTCGACCGCATCAATGGCGGTATCGTGGTGCGCATGGCTAAAGAGGGCGAAACCCTGACGCTGCTCGACGGCAGCGAAGCGAAGCTGAACAGCGATACGCTGGTGATCGCCGATCACCACAACGCGCTGGCCATGGGCGGCATCTTCGGCGGCGAACACTCCGGCGTCAATGAGACCACGCAAAACATTCTGTTCGAGTGCGCCTGGTTCGATCCGCTGGCCATTACCGGCCGCGCGCGCCGTCACGGCCTGCATACGGATGCGTCGCACCGCTACGAGCGCGGCGTCGATCCGGCGTTACAGCATAAAGCGATCGAGCGCGCCACCCAGCTGCTGCTGGAAATCTGCGGCGGCGAGGCGGGTCCGGTTATCGATCAGACTCATGAAGCGTCGCTGCCGCAGCGCGCGACCATTACGCTGCGCCGTGAAAAGCTGGATCGCCTGATTGGCCATGTAGTGCCCGACGAGCAGGTTACCGCGATTCTGACGCGTCTGGGCTGCGAGGTGACGACAGCACAGGGCGAGTGGAAAGCCGTGGCGCCGAGCTGGCGCTTCGATATGGCGATCGAAGAGGACCTGATCGAAGAGGTGGCTCGCGTCTACGGCTACAACAATATTCCAGACGTGCCGGTACAGGCGGGACTGGAAATGACTCAGCATCGCGAAGCGGACCTGAGCCTGAAGCGCGTCAAAAATCTGCTGGTGGATAAAGGCTATCAGGAAGCCATCACCTATAGCTTTGTCGACCCGAAAATCCAGCAGCTGCTGCATCCGGGCGAAGAGGCGCTGATCCTGCCAAGCCCAATCTCCAGCGATATGTCGGCGATGCGCCTGTCGCTGTGGACTGGCCTGCTGAGCGCCGTGGTCTATAACCAGAACCGTCAGCAGAGCCGCGTTCGCCTGTTTGAGAGCGGTCTGCGCTTTGTCCCTGATACCCAGGCGGATTTAGGCATTCGCCAGGATCTTATGCTGGCAGGCGTCCTTAGCGGCAACCGCTATGAAGAGCACTGGGATCTGGCGCGCCAGACGGTTGACTTCTATGATTTAAAAGGTGATTTAGAATCTCTGCTCGATTTGACCGGCAAACTGGACGATATCCGTTTCCGCGCTGAAGCAAATCCGGCGCTGCACCCCGGACAAAGCGCGGCAATTTATTTGCATGACGAACGAATCGGATTTATCGGGGTGGTTCATCCTGAGCTGGAACGTAAGCTGGATCTCAACGGTCGCACCTTAGTCTTTGAACTGCTTTGGAATAAGGTCGCAGACCGCGTCCTGCCTGATGCGCGCGAGATTTCACGCTTCCCGGCGAACCGTCGCGATATCGCCGTTGTGGTGGCTGAAAACGTCCCCGCAGCAGATATCATCGCCGAGTGTAAGAAAGTTGGCGTAAATCAGGTAGTTGGCGTAAACTTGTTTGACGTGTACCGCGGTAAGGGTGTTGAAGAGGGTTTCAAGAGCCTCGCCATCAGCCTGATTTTGCAGGATACCAGCCGGACACTCGAAGAAGAGGAGATTGCCGCGACCGTTGGCAAATGTGTTGCGGCATTAAAAGAGCGATTCCAGGCAACCTTGAGGGATTGAACCTATGGCGCTTACAAAAGCTGAAATGTCAGAGTACCTGTTTGAAAAGCTGGGGCTGAGCAAACGCGACGCGAAAGAGCTGGTGGAGCTGTTTTTTGAAGAGGTTCGCCGCGCTCTGGAAAATGGTGAACAGGTAAAACTGTCTGGGTTTGGTAATTTCGACCTGCGCGACAAGAATCAGCGCCCAGGCAGGAATCCAAAAACGGGGGAAGATATTCCAATCACCGCGCGCCGCGTGGTGACGTTCCGCCCGGGTCAGAAGCTGAAAAGCCGTGTCGAAAATGCTTCTCCGAAAGATAACGACTGACCGATTTCAGTGTTCTAAAAAGGCCGCTTACGCGGCCTTTTTCATTTCCCCCTACCGTCGGCGCCGCATTTCGCGGTCAGGCTTATCCATAAATCAGTCCACTTCAACAGAGACCGGCGCGTGGCCAGACCCGATGCGCTGTCTCATCTGTCTGGCTTCTGCGAGGCCCCTGTGAATCGGGCCGTGACGAGGAGTCGCCCTGGCAGCGCTGCTTCTCATCAGGTCCGCCGTCGATGCGGCGATACGTCAGGCGCCGCCCGCCGGGATACGCAGGTATCCGACTCTTTGTTTGCGAAGCTGTCAGGGCTATCTGGCTGCGCGCCTGATGTTGTTTGCCAGTTATTTCTTTCTCCTTGTTCGCTTCACAGTGTCAGCTTTCTGTAAGCATCTGGCAAAAAGGGCGCAAATCGGCCCGCGCTGATAGTGACGTCTGAGTCGCTTTTGTTATAACTGCGCCGACAGATAACCAGAGGTCTCCTGAGTGAAAAAAATCGTATTACTGTTGAGCATTTTGTCCGCCGCGCCGCTGCTGGCGAACGCAGCCGCCCCGCAGCATAGCCAGGCGCCGGGCGCAGAGCATCATATCGGCGATCGCGACCGCCACGGCAGCTACTGGGACGGTTTCGAGTGGCGTTCGGCAACGTGGTGGAATGCGCACCATGGGCGTAGCGCCGGACTGAAAGGGCCGCACGGCTACTGGAACGGTAACGGCTGGCAGGCGCAGCGTCCTGAAAATCATCGGACGGTGGCGAAGCGTGCTCAGGCATCGCATGCCGGGCCGCAGGGACAGCCCGAACGCGATACGGTTGCGCCGCGCGACAGACACGAGTAACGCAATCTGCGGCGCTCACTGGCGCCGCGTACGCCAGCCTTTCTTTTTCCGCTAATCTCTCTACAATCAAATCTCTGTTTTCTCAGCGAATCCTCATTTATGTCCCTGCTGGAGCAGCTTACTCATCAGGCGGATCGCCGCAGCCGACGCTGGCTGCTGACGTTGAGCCTTATCCTGCTGGCGTTAACTCTCCTTAGTCTGTGCGCAGGCGACAGCTGGATCGCCCCGTCGCAGTGGCTGAGCGACAGCGGTCGGCTGTTTGTCTGGCAGCTGCGCCTGCCGCGCACGCTGGCCGTATTGCTGGTGGGCGCGGCGCTGGCGGTGTGCGGCGTGGTGATGCAGGCGCTGTTTACGAATCCGCTGGCGGAGCCAGGGCTGCTCGGCGTCTCTAACGGCGCGGGCATCGGCCTGGTGCTGGGCGTGCTGACCGGCAGCGGCTCGCTGTGGAGTCTTAGCCTGGCGGCGATGGCGGGCGCGCTGCTGATTACCCTTATCCTGCTGCATTTTGCCCATCGCCAGCTCTCTGTGACGCGGCTTCTGCTTACCGGCGTGGCGCTGGGCATTATTTGCAGCGCCATCATGACGTGGGCGGTCTATTTCAGCTCCAGCCTCGATCTGCGTCAGCTGATGTACTGGATGATGGGCGGCTTCAGCGGCATCGACTGGCGTTATGGCTGGATGATGCTGGCGCTGCTGCCGGTAACGGCGGGGCTGATCGCTACGGCTCGCGTTCTTAACCTGCTGGCGCTGGGCGAAACCTCTGCGCAGCAGCTCGGCCTGTCACTCTTTTTCTGGCGTAATATTCTGGTGCTGGCGATGGGCTGGCTGGTGGGCGTTAGCGTGGCGATGGCCGGGGCGATTGGCTTTGTCGGACTGGTGATCCCTCATCTGCTACGGCTGAGCGGCATCAGCGATCACCGCTATCTGCTGCCCGCGTCGGCGCTGGCGGGCGCGGGCGTCCTGCTGGCCGCCGACATTATCGCGCGTCTGGCGCTGACGTCGGCGGAGCTGCCGATAGGCGTCGTGACGGCGACGCTGGGCGCGCCGCTGTTTATTGCACTATTGATCAAATCTTCGCGCTAGCTGCGGCTGGCTTGTCTGCATCCACTACAGGAAACTTTTATGAGCCTTTATCAAACTGAACTGGTGACGATCGACGGCGACAACACGACGCTGCAAAACTGGCAGGGCAAGGTGCTGCTGGTGGTCAACGTGGCGTCCAGATGTGGCCTTACGCCGCAATATGAACAGCTGGAATCGCTTCAGCAGCGGTATCAGGCGCAGGGCTTCAGCGTAATCGGTTTTCCCTGCAACCAGTTCCTTGAGCAGGAGCCGGGCAGCAACGAAGAGATCAAAACCTTTTGCAGCACCACCTATGGCGTGAGCTTTCCGCTGCTGGCGAAGGGCGACGTCAACGGCCCGGCGCGCCATCCGCTCTATGCCCAGCTGGTTGCCGCGCAGCCAGAAGCGATACGACCAGAAGGCAGCGGCTTCTATGAGCGTCAGGTGAGCAAGGGCCGCGCGCCGAAAGCGCCGGGCGATATTTTATGGAACTTTGAAAAATTCCTCATCGACCGTCACGGCAATGTGGTAAAACGCTTCGCGCCGGATATGACGCCGGACGATGCGGTAATCCAGCAGAGCATTCAGCAGGCGCTGACGCAGTAAATGGTCATCAGCCTTAAAGACGCCGCCGTCGCAGGACGGCTGGCCTCTTTCTCGGCCAGCGTGGCGGCGGGTACGCTGTTGCACCTGGTCGGGCCAAACGGGGCTGGCAAAAGCAGCCTGCTGGCGCTGATGGCGGGCATGCTGGCAGGAGAAGGGGAGATCAGGCTACTGGATCGTCCGCTGCACAAGTGGCGCGGTCAGGCGCTGGCGCGGGTGCGCGCCTGGCTGCCGCAGCAGATGCCGCCAGGCCTGATGCCGGTCTATCACTATTTGCGCTTACATCTGAACGACTCCGCGTCGGACGGGCGGCTGACCGCGCTGCTGGAGAGGCTGCAGTTGCTGCACAAACTGACGCAGCCGCTGTCGCAGCTCTCGGGCGGAGAGTGGCAGCGCGTCAGGCTGGCAGCGGTGATTGCCCAGATCGATCCTGCTCTTAATCCGCAGGGCAAAATGCTCATACTGGACGAACCCATGACCGGGCTGGATATCGCCCAGCAGCATGCTGTGCAGAGCCTGATCGTTGATCTGTGCCAGGCAGGCGTGTGCGTTATCGCCAGCAGTCACGATCTTAACCATACGCTCTGTCATGCCGACAGCGTCTGGCTGATGGCGCAGGGTCGCGTGCTTGCGCAGGGCGACGCGGCGGCGGTGCTGACGCCGTCGCGCCTGAGCGAGGTATATGCGATTCCCTTCCGCCAGCTGGAGCTGGACGGTCGTCCGCTGCTGATGGCCCAGCCCTGAAGGTCCTGTCTTGCCAGGCTGCGCGGCTGAGGATAGAGTGATGCCGTTGCGATTAACGGAGAAGGTGCGCGAATGCGGACTGGCGTGATTTTACTGGTGCTAATACTGGCGGGATGCAGCAGCCATCGCGCGCCGCCGGTGAACGGTCGGCTGGCGGATTCCATTATGGTCGTCGCCCAGCTCAACGATCAGCTGGGCCAGTGGCGCGGCACTCCTTACCGCTACGGCGGCATGAGCCGCGGCGGCGTTGACTGCTCCGGTTTTGTTTACCTCACCATGCGCGACAAATTTGATTTGCAGCTGCCGCGTAGCACGCGGGCGCAGAGCGATATTGGCACCCGTATCAGCAAGGATGACCTGCAACCCGGCGATCTGGTGTTTTTCAAAACGGGCGCGGGCGAAAATGGCCTGCATGTAGGTATCTACGACAGCGACAACGCCTTTATTCATGCCTCCACCAGCCAGGGCGTGATTCGCTCCTCGCTGGATAATGTGTACTGGCGCAAGGCATTCTGGCAGGCGCGACGTATTTAAGGCAAATTAACGCGCCTTTTTCGCGCAGGCGATGTAAATAGCATCAGCGCATTTCTCGCGCGTTAAACTGTTATTTAAAATGGTACTTTACGTCGCGTAAAAATATCGATATCAATAACGAGCGGGTTTAATTTCCTGGTGGAAATTACAGGCGCCACCGTTATTTGGCTTAGGGATCTGACGCAGCGGGCAAAGCAAAATTTAACGGCAAAGATGTCCATGTCTTCTCGCGTTTGCTACTATTGCCTGCCCGATTTTGATGATATACGATGCGCCAGTTGCCACTTTATCTGGCTGTAAAAATGAAAGTTCATTTATCTGCCGACTATCGGTCGGAAATTTGGTTTCATCCTGTCTGCACATTAAGCGGACAGGTGATAGCGGTTGAGCTGGTCAGTCAGTTCATACACGATACTGCGCCTGTGACTTTGCCGCAGGATTTGCTGTTGCCGCAGCTCGACGAAATGCAGCAGCTCCGACTGCTGCAAATTCAGATTACCCTGCTGGAACAGCACCGCGACTTTTTTGAGAAAAATCATGTTCTGGCTTTAATGCGCATTGATGAAAATCTGGCGCATACCCTGCTGGCCAGTGAATTACTGATGCGGAAAATAAAGCAGCTGCCTTTTTTATTACTGGACCTCAGCGAAACGTTTCCGCAGCTTTTTAACGGAATTAATGACGCGCTTATTTCTACGCTAAAACAACAGTTCCGTTTATCATTATCCCATTTCGGCGCGGGTAAATCCTCGACCCGCGCCGTGTACGATAATCTGTTCGACTGCATTAAACTGGACAAGCAGTTTATTCAGTCGCTGGCGAAACGCGCCTCTTTTCAGCCCTTTATTCAGAGCATTATCGATAACATCGGCGGCCATACGCAGCAGCTGGTAATTAGCGGTATCGACGATAACGCGCTGCTGGAAAAAGTCGCTTTTCTGCCTGAGGTGCTGATTCAGGGAGCGCTCTTTCCGCCGGTCAGAGCCGAGGCGCTGAGCAGGCTGATCGTCAGTCCGTGCTGCGCGCCTGATTAAGTCCGCCTGTTGCAATTGATTTCCCGCCACTATACTTGGCGGTGTCCCGCAGTAGCGCCTTTGCGGCGGGATGCCCCGACATCCGGTTTTTCACAACGACGACGGCCACGATCTTACCTGGCTGCCGCTCGGGAGAGTTTATGTTGTTTGATAATAGCTGGCAGCGCGAACTGCCGGGTTTCTATACCCCACAGGCGCCTGCCGCGCTCAAGGGTGGCCGTCTGTTTTACCACAATGCGCCGCTGGCGCAGACGCTGGGCGTCGATTCGGCGCTTTTTAGCGGTGAAGGTCACGGCGTCTGGCACGGCGCCGCGTTGCTGCCGGGCATGGAGCCGCTGGCGCAGGTGTACAGCGGACATCAGTTTGGCGTCTGGGCCGGACAGCTTGGCGACGGCCGCGGCATTTTGCTGGGCGAACAGCGCCTCTCCGAGCAGAGCAAGGTAGACTGGCATCTGAAAGGCGCGGGACTGACGCCTTATTCGCGCATGGGCGATGGCCGAGCGGTAATCCGTTCTACGGTGCGAGAGTTTCTGGCGTCTGAGGCGCTGTTTCATCTGGGCATCCCCAGTACGCGCGCGTTAACTATTGCCATCAGCGACGAGCCGGTCTATCGCGAAACCCCTGAACGCGGGGCGACCCTGATGCGCATCGCCGAAAGCCATCTGCGCTTCGGCCATTTCGAACACTTCTTCTATAGCCAGCAGCAGGACAAAGTGCAGCAGCTGGCGGACTACGCTCTGCGTCACCACTGGCCGCACCTGGTCAACGAGGCGGATAAGTATCTTTTATGGTTTACGGACATCGTGGAGCGCACCGCGCGGCTGATCGCTCAGTGGCAAAGCGTCGGCTTCACCCACGGGGTCATGAATACCGATAACATGTCGCTGCTGGGGCTGACCATCGATTACGGCCCTTATGGCTTCCTGGACGATTATCAGCCCGGCTTTATCTGCAACCACAGCGACTATCAGGGACGCTACAGCTTTGAGAATCAGCCGATGATCGGCCTGTGGAACCTGAACCGGCTGGCGCACGCCCTGTCCGGCCTGCTCAGCGTTGAGCAACTCAAACAGGCGTTAAGCCGCTACGAGCCGGAGCTGATGCGGGAGTGGGGAGAGCGGATGCGCGCGAAGCTGGGCTTTACGCAGGCTGACAGCGGGGATAACGCGCTGCTGGTCGATCTGCTGTCGCTGATGACCCAGGAGCGCAGCGACTATACCCTGACATTCCGCCTGCTTAGCGACACCCAGCAGCAGGAGGCGCGCTCACCGCTGCGCGATGAGTTTATGGATCGCGAGGCGTTTGACGGCTGGTATCAGCGCTACCGGACGCGTCTGCTGCAGGAAGGCATTAGCGATGCGGAGCGCCAGCAGCGTATGAAAACCGCTAACCCGGCCGTGGTGCTGCGCAACTATCTGGCGCAGCAGGCCATTGAGGAGGCGGAAAAGGGCGAAAGCGGGGCGCTGGCGCGGCTGCATCAGGCGCTGCAACAGCCCTTTAGCGACGAGACGGCCGCAGAATACCGTCAGCGGCCGCCGGACTGGGGGAAAACGCTGGAGGTAAGCTGCTCCAGCTAACGGGTTAAAAGCGACTCTCTACCGCCTCGGCCAGCAGTGACAGCACGGTTTCGCTTTGCTGCCAGCCGAGGCAGGGATCGGTAATCGACTGGCCGTACACCAGCGGCTCACCCGCCACTACCTTCTGATTTCCCTCTTCGATAAAGCTTTCAATCATGACGCCCGCTACCGCGCGCGATCCGGCGCGGATTTGCTGCGCCACATCAGCAGCCACGTCCATCTGCCGGCGATGCTGCTTCAGGCAGTTGCCGTGGCTGAAGTCAATCACCAGCTGTTCCGGCAGATTAAATTCGCGCAGGCTGGCCGCCGCCGCCGCTACGTCCTCTGCATGGTAGTTGGGCGCTTTGCCGCCGCGCAGGATCACATGGCCGTGAGGATTGCCGCTGGTCTGATAAATCGTCATCTGACCGTTCTTATCGGGCGACAAAAACATATGGCTGGCGCGTGACGCGCGAATCGCATCGACTGCGATGCGAACGTTGCCGTCGGTGCCGTTTTTAAAGCCTACCGGACAGGAGAGCGCGGAGGCCATTTCGCGATGGATCTGACTTTCGGTGGTGCGCGCGCCAATGGCGCCCCAGCTGATCAGATCGGCGATAAACTGACCGGTAACCATATCGAGAAATTCGGTCGCGGTGGGTAGGCCGAGGCGGTTGATGTCCAGCAGTATCCGGCGCGCCAGACCGATACCGCGATTGACGTCGAAACTGCCGTCCAGATCGGGATCGGAGATCAGACCTTTCCAGCCCACCACGGTACGCGGCTTCTCGAAATAGGTGCGCATCACAATCTCAAGGCGATCGGCGTAGCGCGTGCGCAGCGCATTCAGGCGCTGCGCATAGTCGAGCGCCGCGCGCGGATCGTGCAACGAGCAAGGACCTGTTATCACCAGCAGACGCGCGTCTTCGCCGGTCAGGATGCGGGAGATGCGCTGGCGCGCCTGGGTGACAACGTTCGCAACGTCATCGGAGAGCGGGTGGTCTGCCGCCAGCGCGGCAGGGGTGATCAGGCTGCCGATGCGTGCCGTACGCAGTTCATCTGTTTTATTCATGAGGATCTCGAAAGCTTTTTCTTCGCAACGGTGACATACCGGGAAGTGATGATGCTCACAATAAATTATTAGCCTTCGAATGCAACCCTATAAACTGAAATGAAATTTTTTCTGACGGCAGCGGCGCTTTACATCAGGCTGCCGTCAGCGGCTCAGTACATACGGCGCGTCAGGCCCATAATGTCGAGAATTTTGGTGGCGATCTCCTCAACAGAGTAGTTAGTGCTGTTGAGATAGCGGATCTGGTGGGTACGAAACAGCGCTTCGACTTCGCCTACTTCCAGCCGACACTGGCGCATTGAGGCGTAACGGGTATTTTCCGCGCGCTCCTGGCGGATGGCGGCGAGACGTTCGGGATCGATGGTTAAACCAAACAGCTTATGCTGAAACGGGCGCAGCGCGGCGGGCAGCTTCAGGTTGTCCATATCGTCGGCGATAAAAGGGTAGTTGGCCGCGCGGATGCCAAACTGCATCGCCAGGTAGAGGCTGGTGGGGGTTTTACCGCAGCGCGACACGCCCAGCAGGATCACCTGCGCATCTTCCAGACCTCGCAGCGAGATGCCGTCATCGTGAGCAAGGGTGTAATCAATGGCGGCGATGCGCGCGTCATATTTACCCAGATTGCTGGCGTCCAGCCCGTGCGTCCGATGCGCCACCGGCGCGGGCGCCAGCCCCAGCTCTTCCTGCAAAGGGGCCACCAGCGCCTGCACAATATCCTGACAAAATCCCTCGCTCTGCATAATGATGTCACGGACTTCCGGCGTGACGATGGAAAAGAAGACCAGCGGGCGTACGCCGCTTTTCTGGTAGAGGGCGTTAATTTGCGCCTTAACTGCCTGAGCGCGCTGCACATTTTCGACAAAAGGCAGCGTAAGACTGTTGATGGCGACAGGGAACTGCGACAGCACTGCATGGCCCAGCACTTCCGCCGTAATCGCGGTGCCGTCTGAGATATAAAATACGCTTCTTTCGCTACTCATGAATATTTACCTTTCGCAGACAGGGACAGCAATTACGTTAGCAGCTTTAGGCCGCCAGTATGAACAAAATAAAAAATCCATATTTAAATAATGTGAACTTTCTATTTTTACGGACGGCGGCAGCGGAAACGCAGCCGTGAAATAATGAAATGTGGTTTTACTTTATCGGTTGCCTCCTCTGCCGTGTCGCCAGGAGAAATAGGCCTGCGGTTTGTTGCGCAACAGGAAATGCTTGCTAAGCTGCTGAAATCTAATCAAACGCAGCGGCATCAGAGAGTTAGCGAAAAATAGCCGCTTTGCGCAACAGCGGGTAATTATCAGAACAATTCCTAATTTGCTCGCCAGTTGGCGCTTTAACGATTCAACACTTAGTTATTATTTCGCCATTGTGCCAGGCTAATTTTGCGAATAGCAAAATGTTCCATGTGCCCATTCATTCTTAAAAGGATAATCCCGATGTCCATTACAGGCGAACAGCCGTTAGTGCTCTGGTATAACCAGCTTGGCATGCATGATGTCGATCGCGTGGGAGGAAAGAATGCCTCTCTGGGTGAAATGATTACTAATTTGTCGTCGCTGGGCGTTTCCGTGCCCAACGGCTATGCGACGACCTCTTATGCCTTTAATCAGTTCCTCGATCAGAGCGGCCTTAACCAGCGCATTTACGATTTACTGGACAAGACCAATGTTGATGACGTTGATGAACTGGCGAAAGCCGGTAAGCAGATCCGTCAGTGGGTCGTGGATACCCCGTTCCAGCCAGAGCTGGAAACGGCTATTCGCGAGGCTTACGAGCAGCTCTCTTCCGACGATGCGGAAGCGTCGTTCGCCGTGCGCTCCTCCGCCACGGCGGAAGATATGCCGGATGCCTCCTTCGCCGGTCAACAGGAGACCTTCCTTAACGTGCAGGGCTATGACGCGGTGATTATCGCCGTGAAGCACGTTTACGCCTCGCTGTTCAACGATCGCGCTATCTCCTACCGCGTGCATCAGGGCTATGACCATCGCGGCGTCGCGCTGTCGGCGGGCGTGCAGCGCATGGTGCGCTCCGATCTGGCGTCGTCAGGCGTGATGTTCACCATCGATACCGAGTCCGGCTTTGATCAGGTGGTGTTTATCACCTCGGCGTTTGGCCTGGGAGAGATGGTCGTGCAGGGCGCGGTCAACCCCGATGAGTTCTATGTCCATAAGCCGACGCTGGCGGCTAACCGCCCGGCTATCGTGCGCCGTAATATGGGATCGAAAAAAGTGCGGATGGTCTACGCCGACTCGCAGTCTCACGGCGAACAGGTGCGGATTGAGGATGTGCCGGAAAGCGAGCGCGACCGTTTCTCGCTGACTGATGAAGAGGTGCAGGCGCTGGCGCGGCAGGCGGTGCTGATCGAACAGCATTACCAACGCCCGATGGATATCGAATGGGCCAAAGACGGCCATACCGGAAAACTGTTTATCGTTCAGGCGCGTCCGGAAACCGTGCGTTCCAACGGTCAGGTGATGGAGCGCTATAACCTGCAAGGCAAAGGCAACGTGGTGGTGGAAGGGCGCGCTATCGGCCATCGCATTGGCGCAGGCGAAGTGAAGGTGATTCACGACATCAGCGAGATGAACCGTATTGAGAAAGGCGACGTGCTGGTTACCGATATGACCGACCCGGACTGGGAACCGATCATGAAAAAAGCCTCGGCAATCGTCACCAACCGCGGCGGCCGCACCTGCCACGCGGCGATTATCGCGCGCGAGCTGGGGATCCCGGCGGTAGTAGGCTGCGGCGACGCGACGGAACGTCTGAAAGATGGCAATAACGTGACCGTCTCCTGCGCGGAAGGCGATACCGGCTACGTCTATAGCGATCTGCTGGATTTCGAAGTCACCAGTTCGCAGGTGGATGAGATGCCCGCGCTCCCGCTGAAAATCATGATGAACGTGGGCAATCCCGATCGCGCGTTCGACTTCGCCTGCCTGCCAAACGAAGGCGTAGGCCTGGCGCGGCTGGAGTTTATTATCAACCGCATGATTGGCGTGCATCCCAAAGCGCTGCTGGAGTTCGAGCAGCAAACGCCGGAGCTGCAACAGCAGATTCGCGCCATGATGAAGGGCTTTGACGATCCGGTTGAATTCTATATCGCCCGCCTGACGGAGGGGATCGCTACGCTGGGAGCCGCCTTTGCGCCAAAACGTGTGATTGTGCGCCTTTCGGACTTTAAATCGAATGAGTACGCCAATTTAGTCGGCGGCGAGCGTTACGAGCCGGAAGAAGAGAACCCAATGCTGGGCTTCCGCGGCGCCGGCCGCTATGTCGCGGACAGCTTCCGTGACTGCTTCGCGCTGGAGTGTGAGGCGGTTAAGCGTGTTCGCAATGAAATGGGACTCACCAACGTCGAAATCATGATCCCCTTCGTGCGTACCGTGGCGCAGGCGGAGGCGGTGGTCGATGAGCTGGCGCGTCAGGGGCTGAAGCGCGGCGAAAACGGGCTGAAGGTGATTATGATGTGCGAAATCCCCTCCAACGCCCTGCTGGCCGAGCAGTTCCTGGCGCACTTTGACGGCTTCTCTATTGGATCGAACGACATGACACAGCTCGCGCTGGGCCTGGACCGCGACTCTGGCGTGGTCTCCGCCCTGTTTGACGAGCGCAACGACGCGGTCAAGGCGCTGCTGTCGATGGCGATTCAGGCGGCGAAGAAGCAGGGAAAATATGTCGGTATCTGCGGGCAGGGACCTTCCGACCATCAGGACTTTGCAGCCTGGCTAATGGAAGAGGGCATCGACAGCCTGTCACTCAACCCGGATACCGTGGTGGAAACCTGGCTATCGCTGGCGGAGTTAAGCAAAACCGCATGATTTCACAGAGAAAATAGTCATACAGAGGCCAGCTTTGCTGGCCTTTTTACTTTTCTTCGGCCAAAAAAAAAGCCCATCACAGGGGATGGGCAAAGACTACACACAGCAATTCTTCACTTTACTCAGGGGAAAAAGGTTGTTTAAAAATCAGTGGGTTGATTTCAAACTATGGAATCATGTTATTCACCGCGCCGCTCTGAGTCTTTAAGAATCCTCTTATTAGTTTAAAGCCAGTAAACTTTTGTCACGTCTTTTATGGGAAAAGTCAGGCAATACAGTGTGAAAAATAAACTATTCGCCGCAGATATGCGGCCTCATGGCCGAAATCTGCGTTTTTTCTTAAAAGCTGCTAATGAAAAAAAATATTTACGTGACGAAAATGAATCAGGGCAGTTAACTGCCCTTACGCCTGCTTCAGGAAGGCAAATGCTCGTCATCGTGGTCAGACAAAATATCCACCACGCTCGCCGGATCGTCCGAAGGCGCCGGCGCCTCATGCATCCAGACGGAAACCAGTCGATAGGAGACTGCCAGCACGACGGGACCGATAAACAGGCCAATCAGGCCAAAGGCTACCAGTCCGCCGATAACGCCTGAAAGGATCAAAATCATCGGCAGATCGGCACCCATTCTAATCAGCACCGGACGCAGCACGTTATCCAGCGTGCCGACCACGCAGCTCCAGATCAGCAGCACCGTGCCCCAGGTGGTGTCGCCGCTCCAGTAGAGCCAGACAATAGCAGGAACCAGCACGATAAGTGGCCCGATTTGTACCAGACAGCAGAGGA
This sequence comes from Candidatus Pantoea deserta, assembly GCF_003813865.1. Lineage (GTDB taxonomy): Bacteria > Pseudomonadota > Gammaproteobacteria > Enterobacterales > Enterobacteriaceae > Pantoea > Pantoea deserta. The sequence continues at coordinate 54,989 of NZ_RMVG01000012.1, read as the reverse complement.
TCATCAGCACGGTGAGCAGCGTGGCGTAGGGAATGCCGGAGAGCGCCAGTCCGATGCCGCCTAACACGCCCTGTACCAGCGCCGTTACCACCACGCCCAGCGCGACGGCGCGAATAGCCTGACCGGCCAGCAGCACCGTGGCGTCGCCGCGACGACCCGCCATGCGAAAAGCGAAATGGCGGATCCCCTGCGCCGCCTGCTCGCCGCGCCAGAACAGCAGCGCGCTGAACAGCAGCATCACGCCCAGATGGATCATCAGTCGGCCAAAATGGCCCGCCTGCGCCACAAAAAAGCCGGTGGTGCGGCCAACGTAGGGTTGCAGCTTGGCCATAACGGCGGAGCCGCCGCCCGCAATCAGTTTGTGGTAGCTGGAGAAGAGTTTATCGCCAATCGCCGGAACATCGTTGAGCCACAGCAGCTTCGGCATCTCCATATGGCCCTGAGTCGCCCAGGCGATCACGGGCGCGCTGTTGTCAATCAGGCTGTTAACCAGCAGCGTGGTCGGAATAATAAACAGCAGCAGCAGCAGCAGCGTCATGACGATGACCGCCAGCGAGCGCCGGTTCCAGAGCAGTCGCTGCACGCGCAGCATCAGCGGCCAGGTAGCAATGACCACCATACTCGCCCAGGCAAACCCTAAAATAAAAGGCTGTACTATCCAGATGCAGGCGACGATCATCAATAAGATAAACATCAGCGTAAACAGCATCTGCGGCAAATCCGTGGTGCGGTGCAGATTTTTCATAACTGATAACGACCTCAAATAATCCTTCATTAAAGGGCAAACAGGCCCGACCTAATGATGAGCTATTTTGCCGGCATTAAACAGAGCATTAAGAAGGGGTTTTTCCCCATTCTGAAAAAACAGCCAGCGGCATAAAAATGTGTTAAAACGGAGCGTTCAGACAAATAAAGACAACGCAAACGTATACAACATCCTGGTCTTACAACAATGATCCCACAGATTTCTCAGGCGCCTGGCCTTGTTCAGCGGGTGCTGACATTCCTTGAAGCGCTACAAGCGCAGGGTTTCACCGGCGACACCGCCACCAGCTATGCCGACCGCCTGTTAATGTCCACCGATAACAGTATTTATCAGCTGTTGCCGGATGCGGTGCTGTTTCCCCGTTCCACTGCTGATGTGGCGCTGATCGCGCGCGTAGCGGGCGAGGAACGATTCAGAGAGCTGATCTTTACGCCGCGCGGCGGCGGTACCGGCACCAATGGCCAGTCGCTGAATCAGGGCATTGTGGTGGACATGTCGCGCCATATGAACCGTATCCTGGAGATTAACCCTGAGCAGGGCTGGGTGCGCGTCGAGGCGGGCGTCGTTAAGGATCAGCTTAACGCGTGGCTTAAGCCTTACGGCTTCTTCTTTTCGCCAGAGCTGTCCACCAGCAACCGCGCCACGCTGGGCGGGATGATCAATACGGACGCCTCTGGTCAGGGTTCGCTGGTCTACGGGAAAACCTCGGACCACGTGCTGGGGCTACGCGCGGTCTTGCTCGGCGGCGATATTCTCGATACCCGGCCGATGGCCACGGCGCTGGCGGAAACCCTGGCGCAGACGCCGACGCCGGAAGGACGCATCTACCAGCAGGTGCTGACGCGATGCCGTGAACAGCGCGCGCTGATACTGGAAAAATTTCCAAAGCTTAACCGCTTCCTGACCGGTTACGACCTGCGTCATGTGTTTAGCGACGACATGCAGACTTTCGATCTGACGCGCATTCTGTGCGGCGCGGAAGGCACGCTGGCGTTTATCACCGAGGCGCGGCTCGACATTACGCCGATCCCGAAAGTGCGCCGCCTGGTGAATATCAAGTACGACTCGTTCGATTCTGCTCTGCGCAACGCGCCGCTGATGGTGGAGGCCAGAGCGCTGTCGGTTGAAACCGTAGACTCAAAAGTGCTGAACCTGGCGCGGGAAGACATTGTCTGGCACTCGGTGCGCGAGCTGATTACCGATGTGCCGGATCAGGAGATGCTCGGCCTGAACATCGTGGAGTTTGCTGGCGACGACGGCGCGCTGATTGAGCAGCAGGTAAGCGCGCTCTGCGCGCGGCTGGATAGCCTGATGGCGCAGCGCGAGGGCGGCGTTATCGGCTATCAGCTGTGTCAGGATCTCGACGGCATTGAGCGCATCTATAACATGCGTAAAAAGGCGGTAGGGTTGCTGGGCAACGCCAAAGGCCGCGCCAAACCGATTCCTTTTGTGGAAGATACCGCCGTGCCGCCGGAAAACCTTGCCGACTACATCGTTGAGTTTCGCGCGCTGCTCGATAGCCACGGTCTGAGCTACGGCATGTTTGGCCACGTGGATGCAGGCGTGCTGCATGTGCGTCCGGCGCTCGATATGTGCGATCCGCAGCAAGAGATGCTGATGAAAACGCTTTCGGACGAGGTGGTGGCGCTCACCGCGCGCTACGGCGGACTGCTGTGGGGCGAGCATGGCAAAGGCTTTCGCGCCCAGTACAGCCCGGCGTTTTTTGGTGAAACCCTGTTCGGTGAACTGCGCAACATTAAGGCGGCGTTCGATCCCGCTAATCGCATGAACCCTGGCAAAATCTGTACGCCGACAGGCAGCAATGAGCCGATGATGCAGGTCGATGCCGTGAAGCGCGGCAGCTATGACCGCCAGATCCCGCTGACGGTGCGCAGCGACTGGCGCGGCGCGATGGAGTGCAACGGCAACGGTCTCTGTTTCAACTTTGACGCGCGCAGCCCGATGTGCCCGTCAATGAAGATTACCCGCAACCGCATTCATTCGCCAAAAGGACGCGCCACCCTGACGCGCGAGTGGCTGCGTCTGCTGGCGGAGCAGGGCGTCGATCCGCTCCAGCTGGAGCGGCAGCTGCCGGAAAATCAGCTTTCGCTGCGCGCCCTGATCGGCCGCATGCGTAACAGCTGGCACGCCAGCAAAGGGGAATATGACTTCTCTCACGAGGTGCATGAGGCGATGTCCGGCTGTCTGGCCTGTAAAGCCTGTTCGACCCAGTGCCCGATAAAGATTGACGTGCCGGACTTCCGCGCGCGCTTTTTACAGCTTTACCATACGCGCTATCTGCGTCCGGTCAGCGACCACCTGGTCGCGGCGGTGGAAAGCTATGCGCCGCTGATGGCAAAGGCCCCCAGGACCTTTAATTTCTTCCTAAAACAGCCGTGGATGCGCGAGCTGAGCAAAAACCATATCGGCATGGTGGATCTTCCGCTGCTGTCGTCGCCGTCGCTGAAACAGGAGCTGAGCGGCCATCCGGCGATGAGTATGACGCTGGAGAAGCTGGAGGCGCTGAGCGCCGAGCAGCGCGCCGGAACGGTGCTGGTGGTGCAGGATCCCTTTACCAGTTTCTATGAGGCGCGGCTGATTACCGATTTTATTCGCCTGATCGAAAAGCTGGGTCTGCGTCCGGTGCTGTTGCCTTTTATGCCTAACGGTAAGGCGCAGCACGTGAAGGGCTTCCTACAGCGCTTCGCGCGCACCGCAGGCAAAACGGCGGACTTCCTTAATCGCGTGGCGAAGCTGGGAATGCCGATGGTGGGCGTCGATCCCGCGACGGTGCTCTGCTATCGCGACGAATATAAGCAGACGCTCGGCGACAGGCGCGGCGATTTTCATGTGCAGCTGGTGCATGAGTGGCTGCGCGATGTGGTCAGCGCGCGTAACGTGCAGCAGCAGGGCGGCGAAAGCTGGTATCTGTTTGCGCACTGCACCGAGGTGACGGCGCTGCCGGGCGCGCCAGGGCAGTGGCAGGACATCTTCTCCCGCTTTGGCGCGAAGCTGGAAAACATTAACGTCGGCTGCTGCGGCATGGCGGGCACCTACGGGCACGAAAGCAAAAACCTTGATAACTCGCTGGGCATTTACGCGCTGTCATGGCATCCGCAGCTGCAAAAGCTGCCGCGTCAGCGCTGCCTGGCGACGGGTTTTTCCTGCCGCAGCCAGGTAAAGAGGGTAGAAGGCAACGGCATGCGCCATCCGTTACAGGCGCTGCTGGAATTAATCCCCTAAAATTGCGCGCGACGTCACAGCGCGGCTGGATTAGAATATCCAGCCCGCGTGACGCATGAAGTCGCTTTGCAACGCGGTCGCTTTATCCCACTCTCCGACCAGCGCCAGCTGATGGCACAGGCGGGTAAGGGACAGGCGCGCCAGCTGGCAGGCCTGAAGGCGGAACAGGCGATCGCGTTTGCTGTTGCCCATCTCCTGCATCAGGCGATGGTGTAGTCTGCCCAGAGCGTGCAGATAGCTCTGATCGTCTCCGTTGATTTGGCAAACTTCCGCCATATCCAGACAGGTGTCGTTAAACTGACGCAGCTGATGAATGGAACAGTCTGCCCGGTCGAGCTTTGCCTGAGCCATATAAAAATCGACAGTGAGATCGCGTATCGCGAATTTATAGTCGTCGATTTTATGCTGTAACCAGGCGGAGACGGAAAGCGCCACGGAGACACCTCAGGTTGATAATGATAATAATTATCATATTCAACTGGGTCGGGATTGCAATCGGTCAGGTAAAAAATTTACATGATTTACTTAGCCTGTTAATAAAATCGGTAAGAACAATCCTGGCGCGCAAGATAAAGGCGTAACCTATCAATAGGAAATTATTAATAACTGGCTGAAAAATTTTTTACGTAATTTTAACAAGTTAGGCTACAGGGTTCCGCGCGCGCAGCCCTGCCGCAAAGGGCTGTGAAGCAGCTATGCTTAATAAAGCAGCAGTAAAAAACAGCACGAGATGATTATCCCTGCAAAACAAGAGGTTGAAGTGATCGCCCAGATCCTTACCATAGAGGGATAGCCTGAAAAGGTCCGGACTTACGAGGTATCAACATGGCATCTGTAAATGCAGCAACCTTCTCTCCTGATGACTTCATCTGGAAAGGAGTCACGCTGACTGATTCCGCCGCAAAGCAAATTCTGACTCTGGTCGCGCAGGACCCTGAAGTTAAAGGCCTGCACCTGGGGGTGAAACAATCCGGCTGCGCCGGTTTTGGTTATGTCATGGATTTGGTGAAAGAGCCTGCCGATGACGATCTGCAATTTACACATAACGGCGCAACGCTCTATGTGCCGCTTCAGGCGATGCCCTTTATTGACGGCACCGAAGTGGATTATGTCCGCGAAGGCCTGAACCAGATCTTTAAATTTAATAACCCTAAAGCTCAGCACGCCTGCGGGTGCGGTGAAAGCTTTGGCGTCGAGTAAGTGAAATATGTCACGACACAGCGAAGCATCTGACGATGTACAAATGTGGGAAGGCAAGCTCAATTATAAAGAGGGCTTCTTTACCCAGTTGCAAACCGACGAAATGGCGCACGGCATCAACGAAGATGTGGTGCGCGCGATCTCGGCTAAGCGTAACGAGCCAGAGTGGATGCTGGAGTTTCGTCTTAAAGCCTTTCGCGCCTGGCTCGAAATGGAAGAGCCGCACTGGCTGAAAGCGCACTATGACAAACTGGATTATCAGGATTACAGCTACTATTCGGCCCCGTCCTGCGGCAACTGCGACGACAGCTGCGCTTCAGAGCCAGGCGCGTTGCAGTCTTCGGGCGTGGAAGAGACGAATAACTATCTGACGCAGGAAGTGGAAAAAGCCTTCGATCAGCTCGGCGTACCGGTCCGCGAAGGGCGCGAAGTGGCGGTCGATGCGATTTTCGACTCGGTTTCCGTCGCGACTACCTACCGCAGCAAGCTGGCGGAACAGGGCATTATTTTCTGTTCGTTCGGCGAAGCCATTCAGGAACATCCTGAGCTGGTGCAGCAGTATCTGGGCACCGTGGTGCCGGCTAACGACAACTTCTTCGCGGCGCTGAACTCTGCGGTTGCCTCTGACGGCACCTTTGTGTACATCCCGAAAGGGGTGCGCTGCCCGATGGAGCTGTCGACCTATTTCCGCATCAACGCGGCGAAAACCGGTCAGTTTGAGCGCACTATCCTGATTGCCGACGAAGACAGCTATGTCAGCTATATCGAAGGCTGTTCTGCGCCGGTGCGCGACAGCTATCAGCTGCACGCGGCGGTGGTGGAAGTGATCATCCACAAAAACGCGGAAGTTAAATATTCTACCGTGCAGAACTGGTTCCCGGGCGGCGAAGGCGAGGGCGGCATCCTTAACTTCGTGACCAAGCGCGCGTTGTGTGAAGGCGAGAACAGCAAAATGTCCTGGACGCAGTCCGAGACCGGCTCCGCCATTACCTGGAAATATCCAAGCTGCATCCTGCGCGGCGATAACTCTATCGGCGAATTTTACTCGGTCGCCCTGACCAGCGGCCGTCAGCAGGCCGATACCGGCACCAAGATGATTCACATCGGCAAAAATACCAAATCGACCATTATCTCGAAGGGCATCTCGGCCGGTAAGAGCCAGAACACCTATCGTGGTCTGGTAAAAATCATGCCGACCGCCACCAACGCCCGTAACTTTACGCAGTGTGACTCGATGCTGATCGGTCCGGACTGCGGCGCGCATACCTTCCCCTATGTGGAAACGCGCAACAACACCGCCCAGCTGGAGCATGAGGCGACCACCTCGCGCATCGGCGAAGATCAGCTGTTCTACTGCCTTCAGCGCGGAATCAGCGAAGAAGACGCGATCTCCATGATCGTTAACGGCTTCTGTAAAGATGTTTTCTCTGAGCTGCCGCTGGAATTTGCCGTGGAAGCACAAAAACTGTTAGCCATCAGCCTTGAGCACAGTGTGGGCTGATGCCGTCACACGCGTTGCCGGAAGCAATGTGAAGGAAAGAGTATGTTAAGCATTAAAGATTTACAGGTTAGCGTTGAAGATAAAGAGATTTTGCGCGGTCTTAACCTCGAAGTGAAGCCGGGCGAAGTCCATGCCATTATGGGTCCTAACGGCTCAGGCAAAAGTACGCTCTCGGCAACGCTGGCTGGTCGCGAAGATTATGAAATCACCGGCGGCTCCGTCAGCTTCAAAGGCAAAGATCTGCTGGAGCTGGACCCGGAAGATCGCGCTGGCGAAGGCATTTTCATGGCGTTCCAGTATCCGGTTGAGATCCCTGGCGTCAGCAACCAGTTTTTCCTGCAAACCGCAGTAAACGCGGTGCGCAAGTATCGCGGTAAAGATGAGCTGGACCGTTTCGATTTCCAGGACTTTATCGAAGATAAAATCCACCTGCTGAAAATGCCGGAAGATCTGCTGACCCGTTCGGTCAACGTCGGCTTCTCCGGCGGCGAAAAGAAACGTAACGACATCCTGCAAATGGCGGCGCTGGAGCCGGAACTGTGCATTCTTGATGAAACCGACTCCGGTCTCGACATCGATGCGCTGAAAATCGTGGCGGAAGGCGTTAACAGCCTGCGCGACGACAAGCGCGCCTTTATTATCGTGACCCACTATCAGCGTATTCTGGACTACATCAAGCCGGACTTCGTGCATGTGCTGTACAAAGGTAAAATCGTGAAATCCGGCGACTTTACCCTGGTGAAACAGCTGGAGGAGCAAGGCTATGGCTGGCTTACCGACGAAGAGTGATAACGCCCTGCAACAGTGGCATCACCTGTTCGAATCGCGCGGCGAAACACGCTCGTTGCAGGCTCAGCAGCACTGGCAACAGCTGATGCGCGTCGGTCTGCCGACGCGTAAGCATGAGAACTGGAAATACACCGCGCTTGATGGGCTGTTCGCCCATCAGTTCGTGCTGCCGCACACCCAGACGCTGGATCAGGCGCAGGTTGACGCGCTGGCGCTGCCGCTGGACGCCATTCGCCTGGTATTTGTGGATGGCCAGTTTCAGCCCGCGCTGAGCACGGCGGATACCGAATTATTTAGCGTGCAGCTCAGCCGCGCCGCCGAGCGTCGTCCGCTGCCGGCGTCGGTTCAGCCGGAGGTGTTTCTGCACCTGACCGAGAGCCTGGCGGAAGAGGTGGCCTTTGTGCGTCTGGCGCGCGGCAAAGCGGCAGCGCGTCCGCTCTATCTGCTGCATATCACCAGCGGTCAGGCCGATGCCCTCAACACCGTGCATCATCGCCACCACTTCGAGCTGGAAGAGAGCGCGCAGGCGCAGGTGATCGAGCACTACGTGACGCTAAACGGCGCGCAGCACTTTACCGGCGCGCGCTTTACCTTTGCCGTTGGCGACAACGCTCAGCTGACGCATGTCAAACTGGCGTTTGAAGAGAGCAGCAGCTATCACTTCGCCCATAATGACATTGTGATCGGCCGCGATGCCCAGGTAAGCAGCACCAGCTTCCTGCTGGGCGCGGGCCTGTCGCGTCACAACACCAGCGTGCAGCTTAACGGCGAAAACAGCCAGCTGTCGCTGAATAGCCTGGTGCTGCCGATGGGTTCGGAAGTGGCGGACACCCGCAGCTATCTGGAACACAACAAAGGCTACTGCCTGAGCCGTCAGCTGCATAAAACCATCTCGCGTGACAAAGGCCGCGCGGTGTTTAACGGCCACATCAACGTGGCGCAGCATGCGCTGAAAACCGACGGTCAGATGACCAACAACAACCTGTTGCTGGGTCGTCTTGCGGAAGTGGATACCAAGCCGCAGCTGGAAATCTACGCTGACGACGTCAAGTGTAGCCACGGCGCAACGGTTGGCCGTATTGATGATGAGCAGATGTTCTACCTGCGCTCGCGCGGTATTGCAGAGGACGCTGCACAGCAGATGATCATTCATGCCTTCGCGGCCGAGCTGACCGAAGCGCTGGACGATGAGACGCTGCGTCAGGCCGTTCTGCAACGCATCGCGGCGCGTTTCCCTGGAGATGCCTCATGATGAACTTCGATCTCGAACGTATCAGGGCCGACTTCCCGATCCTGAAGCGTGAGGTCAACGGTCATCCGCTGGCCTACCTTGACAGCGCGGCCAGCGCTCAACGTCCGCTGGCGGTCATTAACGCCGAAAGCCACTTTTACCAGCACGGCTACGCCGCCGTGCATCGTGGTATTCATAGCCTGAGCGCGCAGGCCACTACCGATATGGAAGACGTCCGCCTTCAGGCGGCGCGTTTTCTTAATGCTTCTTCGCCTGAAGAGATCGTGTTTGTCAAAGGCACCACCGAGGGTATTAACCTGGTGGCGAACAGCTGGGGCGCAAGCCAGCTGAAAGCCGGCGACAACCTGATCATTACCGAGATGGAGCACCACGCTAATATCGTGCCGTGGCAGATGGTCGCCCAGCGCACCGGCGCGGAAATCCGCGTGCTGCCGCTGAACGATCGGGGCGAGCTGGCCGTTGAGGCGCTGGCGGGACTCATTGACAGCCGCACGCGCCTGCTGGCGGTGACGCACGTCTCAAACGTGCTCGGCACCGTAAACCCGGTAAAAGCGCTGGTGGCGCAGGCGAAAGCGGCCGGTCTGGTGACGCTGGTGGACGGCGCGCAGGCGGTGATGCACGGTCGCGTTGACGTGCGGGACATCGACTGCGATTTCTATGTGTTCTCCAGCCATAAACTCTACGGCCCGAACGGCGTCGGCATCCTTTACGGACGCAAAACGCTGCTCGACGAGATGCCGCCGTGGGAAGGGGGCGGCTCCATGATCGATCAGGTCATGTTGCCTACCGGCACCACCTGGAACAAAGCGCCCTGGCGTTTCGAAGCAGGCACGCCTAATACCGGCGGCATTATTGGATTCGGTGCGGCGCTGCGTTACGTGGAGGAGATCGGCCTGGACGTCATCCAGCAGCGTGAACAGTCGTTAATGCGCTACGCGCTCGACAAACTCGCTTCGGTGCCGGATCTGGTGATCTATGGCCCACAGGATCGCGCGGGCGTCATCGCTTTTAACCTGGGCAAGCATCATGCTTACGACGTAGGCAGCTTCCTCGATCAATACGGTATTGCCATCCGCACCGGTCACCATTGCGCGATGCCGCTGATGCGTCATTTCGCGGTACCGGCGATGTGCCGCGCTTCTTTCGCTTTCTACAACAGCGAAGAAGAGGCCGACCGTCTGGCGGCAGGTTTGACCCGTATTCATCGTCTGCTGGGCGGTTGAGCAGAGTTCAGGAGTCAGTCATGGCAAATTTGCCAGAGAAAGAAAAACTGGTGCGCAACTTTAATCGTTGCGCTAACTGGGAAGAGAAGTATCTCTACATTATTGAACTGGGCGCAAAACTTCCAGAATCATCCGAAAGCCTGCACCAGCCGGAAAATGTCATCTCCGGCTGCCAGAGTCAGGTGTGGATCAGAATGACGCCGCAGGCCGACGGCACTATCGCTTTCGAAGGCGACAGCGATGCCGCAATCGTTAAGGGCTTGATTGCCGTCGTGTTTAGTCTCTATCAAAACCTGACGGCTGCGGATATTGTCGCGCTGGACGTGCGCCACTGGTTCGCTGAACTGGCGCTGACTCAGCATTTGACGCCGTCGCGGTCGCAGGGCCTTGAGGCAATGATTCGGTCAATTCGCCATAACGCTCAAAATCTCCTCTGAGTTAAACTAACAGACGCCAACAGGCGTCTGTTTTTTTATCTGAAAGAGAAGATTGCATGAAATCAGCCTTACGTTTTGCCGGTGCGTTGCTGCTGAGCGTTGGACTCGCCGCACCTGCTTTTTCCACGGAATATCCGCTCCCGCCCGCAGAAAGCCGCCTTATCGGCGAAAATCAGTTAACCACCGTTCCCGATGACAAACGTCCTTTAGAAGCTATTGCCGCTAAATACCAGATTGGTCTGCTCAGCATGCTGGAAGCGAATCCAGGCACGGATCCGTGGCTGCCGAAAGCCGGGACGCAGCTGGTGGTGCCGCAGCAGATGCTGCTGCCGGATACGCCGCGAGAGGGGATTGTGGTGAATCTGGCCGAACTGCGCCTCTACTATTATCCCAAAGGCGAAGACAAGGTTATCGTTTATCCCATCGGCATTGGTCAGCTGGGGGCCGCCACACCGGTTATGGTGACCAGTATCAGCCAGAAAATCCCTAACCCGACCTGGACGCCCACGCCGAATATCCGCAAGCGCTATGCCAAAGATGGCGTGACCCTGCCGGCCGTGGTGCCTGCCGGTCCGGAAAACCCAATGGGGCTGTTTGCGCTGCGTCTGGCGCGCGGCAGCGGCAACTACCTTATCCACGGCACCAACGCCGATTTTGGCATTGGTATGCGCGTCAGCTCCGGCTGTATTCGTCTGCGCCCGCAGGACATCGAAGCGCTGTTCAACAGCGTGCCGAAAGGCACCCGCGTGCAGGTTATCAACCAGCCGGTGAAGTACGCCGTCGAGCCTGATGGAAAGCGCTATATCGAGGTGCATCAGCCGCTGTCGCGCAACGATAAAGACGATCCGCAAACCATGCCGCTAGCGCTCAGCGACGCGCTGAAAAAGTTTATTAAGAGTCCGGAAAGCGACAGCGACCTGATCAAGGCCGCGCTGAAACGCCGCTCTGGCATGCCGGTGCTGGTATCGCGCGGGCAACCGGTGGAGGACGCGACGCTGGCGTCGCAGCAGGGCGCTCAGGCGCCGGTAACGTCGGCAGAAGAGGCGACAGCGAACACGCCGTAAAAGAGAGAAATCAGGACAAAAAAAATGGCACCACAAGGGTGCCATTTTTCAAACCAAAACTCTTACTTACGGTAAGAGTGAGCCTGGTTGTCCAGACGCTGGTTAGCACGAGCTGCGTCATCTTTAGCAGCCTGAACGTCAGAACGGATTGCGTTCACGTCGTTGCTCAGCTGGTCAACTTTCGCGTTCAGAGTCTGAACGTCTGAAGACAGCTGGTCGATTTTAGCGTTGCTTGAGCAACCAGCCAGCAGAGTTGAACCCAGGATTACCGCGCCCAGTACCAGTTTAGTACGATTCATTATTTATACCCTCTAGATTGAGTTAATCTCCATGTAGCGTTACAAGTATTACACAAAGCTTTTTAAGTTGAGAATAAATTTTTGATGAGAACATGCTTAAACTTGATCGTTCGCTCAAAGAAGCAGCGCTTAACCGAAGATGATAAAAATATTTAGCGAAAACAGAGAGATTTAATCGGATTAACCTTAATTTCAGAGGATATTGAATAGTTAATTTCGATTGGAAATTTTTTGAATTTGTATTAGTGGCGGAATAAAAAAAGCGCCGTTAACGGCGCTTTTAAATAAAAGGTTGTCGTAATTAAATGACGTGAACAGAGGCGGTATTTGTGGTACCGCTTGGTACTAATGCGCCCGACACCATCACCACGACATCGCCTTTTTGCGCATAGCCGCTTTCCAGCGCCATTTCCTTACCGATGCGATAGAAATCGTCAGTAGAGGCGATTTCATTCACCACGCGCGTTTCGATCCCTTTGCTCAGGATCAGCTGACGCGCGGTGGTCTCATTGGTGGTCAGCGCCAGGATGGTGGCGTCCGGGAAGTACTTACGCACGGACTTGGCCGACTTACCGCCTTCGGTGGCGACGACAATCAGCGGCGCTTCCAGTTTTTCCGCGGTTTCAACCGCGCCGCGACACACGGCTTCGGTGATGCGCAGCTTGCGAGAGTCTTCCAGCGTGTCGATGCGCGATTTCATCACGCGATCGGTACGCTCGCAGATGGTCGCCATAATGGTGACTGACTCCAGCGGATATTTCCCTTTGGCGCTCTCGCCGGAAAGCATAACCGCATCGGTGCCGTCCAGGATGGCGTTGGCCACGTCGCCCGCTTCTGCACGGGTAGGGCGCGGGTTTTTGATCATAGAGTCGAGCATCTGGGTGGCGGTGATAACCACCTTGCGCGCCTTGTTGCACTTCTTGATCATCATCTTCTGCGCGAAGATAACCTCTTCAACCGGGATTTCAACGCCCAGATCGCCGCGCGCCACCATAATGCCGTCAGAGGCGTCGAGGATCTCGTCGAAGTTATTCAGGCCTTCCTGGTTCTCGATCTTGGAGATGATCTGGATATTTTCGCCGCCGTGGGCTTTCAGGTGCTCACGAATCTCCAGTACGTCGGAACGCTTGCGGATAAAGGAGGCGGCGACAAAGTCCACGCCCTGCTCGCAGCCGAAAATCAGGTCGCGCTTGTCTTTTTCCGCCAGCGCCGGAAGCTGGATAGAGACGCCCGGCAGGTTAACCCCTTTGTTTTCACCCAGGTCGCCGTTGTTCAGGACGGTGCAGACCACGGTATTTTCCGTCACTTCCGTGACTTCCATGCCCAGCAGACCGTCATCCACCAGCACGGTGTTGCCGATTTTCAGATCTTGCGTAAAGCCAGGATAGGTGACCGCGACGCGCTCGCTGTTACCAATCACGCTCTGATCGGTGGTGAAGGTAAAGGTCTGTCCCGCTTTCAGCGAAACGTCATTACCGCCTTCCAGTTTCATGGTGCGGATTTCCGGACCTTTGGTATCCAGCAGGATGGCTGCCTGACGACCGGTTTTCTGCAGCACTGCGCGCATGTTGGCAATGCGCTGGCCGTGCTCGGCATAGTCGCCGTGCGAGAAGTTGAGGCGCATAACGTTCATGCCGGCTTCCAGCAGTTGAGTCAGCATCTCTTCTGATTCGGTTTTCGGCCCGATAGTACAAACGATCTTGGTCTTTTTCATGACAGGTTATCTGTAAGTTGTGATGGATGATAAAGGTTGGGATTCGATGACACGGCATCGAAATGAAAATTCTGGTTGATTGAGCAACGGACGGTACAGAGTAAGGATAGGTGACGCGGGCTGAGCGTGCAGGGAAGTTGTGCGGTTACGTCTGGAAACCGACAATGGCGTGTTGCGCAAAGAGTTTGAGTTATTGCCATAAGCACGCAGCGCTGAAACCTTTCAAGTGGAACAACGGAGCACAGTATAGTCGCTAAGTATGCGAAAACCAATTAAAAAGCAGAATCGGACGCGACAGAGATCAATAAAAAGTGAAGTTGCGCAAGGAAGTAAAACAGAAGAGTGGTGCGTTCTAATGGACTCGAACCATCGACCCCCACCATGTCAAGGTGGTGCTCTAACCAACTGAGCTAAGAACGCATTGAGAAAACTGGTGCGTCCGAGTGGACTCGAACCACCGACCCCCACCATGTCAAGGTGGTGCTCTAACCAACTGAGCTACGGACGCACTTGGTGCGCTCTAATGGACTCGAACCATCGACCCCCACCATGTCAAGGTGGTGCTCTAACCAACTGAGCTAAGAGCGCAACACGCTGTCAGGGCGACAGCGGGGACGAATATTAACGACAGGCCGCAGCGCTGGCAAGGGGAAAAACGCTTTTTTCATGCCGACTGACCATCAACTGTGCTATGCGTCGTTTTTTTAGGCGTAACAGACCCTTGCTGAGCCATCCGAGCGGCTTGCGCGGTCGCGTCGCGGCAGAAACAGACCCAAGGGACTGGCGATTCGTCAGCCCCTGCGCGCCGCAGGCGTTTTGCATCGCGCGCTGTGGACGGGAACGCACCTCAAAGATGAGGTGCGTATCGGTGCGCAACAGACGGGGATAGCGTTTTAGCTTCTGCGCGCAACGGCGCTTTTCTGCGCAACGGCCTGCTAGCGCGCGGCGCGCGCAAGGATCACCTGCGCAGGCAGCTGTTGCAGTCGACGAATGCGCCACAGCATCATCACCGCCGCCGACGTCAGGCCGATGATAAATCCGCACCAGAAGCCCGCTGGTCCCATGCGCGGCACGACCCAGTCGGTCAGCGCCAGCACATAGCCGCTGGGCAGTCCCAGAATCCAGTAGGCAATAAAGGTAATAAAGAAAATAGAGCGCGTATCTTTATAACCTCGCAAAATGCCGCTGCCAATAACCTGAATGGAATCAGAGAACTGATAAATGGCCGCCAGCAGCATCAGCTGCGCCGCCAGCGCCACCACCTCAGGATTGTTGTTGTAGAGCAAGGCGATTTGGTGGCGGAAGGCGACGGTAAACAGCGCCGTGATCGCCACCATACAGAGACCGACCCCCTGCGCGGTCCAGGCGGCGACGCGCGCCTGCTCGGCCGAACCCTGTCCCAGACGATAGCCTACGCGAATAGTGGTCGCGACGCCTAATGACAGCGGCAGCACAAACATCAGCGAGCTAAAGTTAAGGGCGATCTGATGGCCCGCGACGTCAACAATGCCCAGCGGCGAAACCATCAGCGCGACGACGGCAAACAGCGTCACTTCAAAGAACAGCGCCAGCGCGACCGGCAGTCCAAGCGACACCAGGCGCTGTAAAACCGCGCGTGACGGTGGCGACCAGCGATTCGTCATGCGGATGTCGCGCATGCTACCCATGCGGCGCACCCACAGGCGCATCACCAGGAACATCACCCAGTAAACCGATCCGGTCGCCACGCCGCAGCCTACGCCGCCCAGCGCGGGCATGCCGAAGTGACCGTAAATAAAGATCCAGTTCAGGGGGATATTGACCAGCAGGCCAATAAAGCCCATTACCATGCCCGGTTTGGTTTTCGACAATCCTTCACACTGGTTGCGCATCACCTGAAAGAACAGGTAGCCAGGCGCGCCCCACAGCAGGGCGCGAAGATAGCCTTCCGCCTTTAGCGCCAGCTGCTCGTCAATATCGTGCATGGCGCGAATGGCGTAGCCGGCATTCCACAGCACCACCATAATTAAAACCGCGACGAAAAATGCCAGCCAGTAAGCCTGCCGGACCTGTTCGGCAATGCGTTCGCGGCGGCCTGAGCCGTTGAGTTGCGCAACGGTGGGCGTCAATGCAAGCAGGAGACCATGACCAAACAGAATGGCCGGAAGCCAGATAGAGGTGCCGACTGCGACGGCGGCCATATCCGTGGCGCTAACCGCGCCGGCCATTATGGTATCCACAAATCCCATTGCGGTCTGCGCCACCTGAGCGAGGATGACCGGAATCGCAAGGGCAAGCAATTGACGCGCTTCTGTTAAATACTTCTGCACGTTAACACCTGTCAAAAAAAGAAAGGGGAAAGATCCCGGAGAAATGCGCGGTTAGTGTAGCGGGATTAACGACATTCACCAAGTTTTGTCACGCTGTGCGTTATATTACCGCCCCGAAGCCGGGGCGACGCGTAAATAAAATTCACGCGCTAAGCTGTGATAAGCTAGGACAAACTTCGCAGAGGCCAAAACTATGTTTACTGGAATTGTGCAGGGCACCGCAAAGATTGTGTCCATTGAAGAGAAAGAGCTGTTCCGCACCCACGTAGCGGAGCTGCCGGAAGAGCTGCTGCCCGGTCTGGCGCTGGGCGCATCGGTCGCCCATAACGGCTGCTGCCTGACCGTAACCGCCATTGAAGGCAATCGCGTCAGTTTTGACCTGATCAAAGAAACGCTGCGCGTGACCAATTTAGGCGACCTGCAAGAAGGCGACATCGTCAATATTGAGCGAGCGGCGAAATTCAGCGATGAGATCGGCGGTCACCTGATGTCTGGCCATATTATGACCACTGCGGAAATCTGCAAAATTATTCAGTCAGAAAATAACCGCGAGGTGTGGTTTAAAATTCAGGACCCGGAGCAGATGAAATATATTCTGCATAAAGGTTTTGTGGGCATTGACGGCATAAGTCTGACCGTCGGCGACGTGACGAAAAGCAAATTTTGCGTCTATTTAATCCCCGAAACCCTTGAGCGCACCACGCTGGGGGCAAAAAAACTGGGTCACCGCGTCAATATTGAGATCGATCCCCATACCCAGGCGATAGTGGACACCGTCGAGCGCGTGCTGGCGCAGCGCGAGGCGGCCGCCGCGGCCGCGCTCGGCAACGACGCGGAATAAGCATAAAAAAAGGCGCTCTGCGCGCCTTATTCATCTGCTCAGGGGGTTAGCGCGCCACGCGCAGCCCGCCTTCCACGCCCCGACTGAATACCACCTGCCACAGCTGAATATCGCGCGCGCGAAAGGCGCCGGCGCAGGCATTCAGATAGTAGCTAAACATGCGTTTGAAACGTTCGCCATACTTCTCCGCCAGCTCCGGCCAGGCCTGAGTAAAGCGCTCAAACCAGGCCATCAGCGTGGTGTCATAGTCCGCGCCGAAATTATGCCAGTCTTCGAGGATAAAGTGAGACTCGCTGGCGTCGGCGATATGACGTACCGAAGGCAGGCAGCCGTTCGGGAAGATATATTTATTGATCCAGGGATCCACGTTCATATCGGTGCGAATGGCGCCGATGGTGTGCAGTAAAAACAAACCGTCCGGCTTCAGATTGCGATCGACAACGTCGAAATAGGTGGCGTAGTTTTTCGGACCGACGTGTTCGAACATACCCACTGAAACGATACGGTCAAACTGCTGGTCGAGATCGCGGTAATCCTGCAACAGGATAGTGACGTTAAGCCCCTCGCAGCGCTGCTGCGCCAGCTTTTGCTGCTCGGCCGAAATGGTCACGCCGTGGACGATGGCGCCATAGTGACGCGCCGCGTAGGCCGCAAGCCCGCCCCAGCCGCAGCCGATGTCCAGCAGCGTCATGCCTGGTTCAAGTTGCAGTTTGCGACAGATCATATCCAGCTTGGCTTCCTGCGCCTGCTCCAGCGTGTCGGCTTCTTTCCAGTAGCCGCAGGAGTACTGCATATAGGGATCGAGCATCAGCGTGAACAGGTCGTTACCCAGATCGTAATGCTCTTTGCCCACTATCCACGCGCGTTTTTTCGACTGGAGGTTGGTCAGACGCGCCGCCGCTATGCGCAGCGTGTCTTTGAAATGGTGCGGCAACTGTTGATCCAGCTTGTGCTTCAGCACGCGATGGAAAAACATATCCAGCCGCTCGCAATTCCACCAGCCATCCATATAAGCTTCACCCAGACCAAGTGAGCCTTCCTGAATCACACGCTTAAAAAAATCAGGGTGTTTAACCTGAACATCCCAGGGGCGGCTGCCGTTGATTTCGATGTCCGCTTTTTCCAGCATTTCGTGGACAATGCGATACCAGTGGTTTTCTTCAAGGCTCACTTCTTCTATGCACGATGAACTCATAGCTTCTCCATCACCTGTCCGCGTTGAACCTGAGAAAAAGAATAGCCAATTTCCCAGGGGTTGTGAGAAAAGTCACGGATTGCTCCGTGCGCCTGACATCCGACGTTTTACAGAGGATTGAATCTGAAAATCTTTGTCTGCCACAACGGGAGAGAGAGTGCGCGCAGACACCATCCGGGCGATAAACTTCGCCTAAAAATAATGCAATTATGTTGTTGATTTGTTGCAGATTTATTGACCTGGATGAGTATATGCTCAACCAGGTCAATATTCAACGACTTATTGTTAGGCGGCTAACTATAAAAGTTGCCTTAGTGATTATCCTGGCAGGGAGTGCAGGTGCGGACAATATCCGTTTGTGCGCTGGCGCGGCGCTGCCAGAAGAAGCCCGCTGCTGCCAGAAGAATCGTCACGGCCATAATCAGCGTAGTCATCAGCAGCGGCAGTTGTAAACCTGCTGAAACCGCCAGACTGGCGATAAAGCAGAGACCCAGCTGCAAGGTGTTTTGCAGCGCTGCGGCTTTTCCGGTCGCGTGGGGAAAGGGCAGCAGCGCGTTTGACACGACGATGGGATAGATTGCGCCGTTTGCCAGCGCCATGCCGCAGAACGGCAGAAGCAGGGCGATCAGGCTGTGACTTTCCGCCAGCGCTACGGCAAACAGCGTTGCCACGCTCAGACTATACAGCGTTAACAGCCAGGGCAGCAGCTGCGCGCCGGATAAGCGGTTCAGCAGCGCGCGGCAGCCGAATCCGCCCAGTAAAAAGGCGATGGTTTGCGGAATATAGCTCAGTCCGATGTCCGCCGGCGTCAGGCCCGCGTCGGCGAGAATAAATGGCGAGCCGGTTAGCCAGGCAAAAAAGCTGGCGGAGCAGGCGGCATAAATCAGCACGTTGCCGCTATAGACGCCGGAGCGCAACAGGGTAAAGAAGCCAGGCTGCTCGCCATCCTGTTTCGCCGTCGCCCGGCTGGCGGGCAACCGCAGCGTCACCAGCATCAGCGCGACGCCGGTCAGCGTCAGCACCAGAAAAATCGAACGCCAGTGAAAATGGCTGATGAGCCAGGCGCCGAGCAGAGGCGCCAGCGCGGGAGAGAGCGCAACCAGCGGCATAATGGTCGCGAAGACTTTATTGGCGTGGGAGCCTGAGTAGCGATCGACCACCAGCGCCTGCCAGCTGACAGCGGCGGCGCAAACGCCAACGGCCTGTACAAAGCGCAGCGCCAGCATCAGTGCCACATTCTCCACCCACAGCATACCCGCGCAGCCGAGGGCAAACAGCCCCAGCCCCATCAGCAACACAGGCTTACGGCCAATGCGATCGGACAGAGGACCCCAGAAAAGCTGCCCGACAGCAAAGCCGGCCAGGAACAGGCTCATACTGGCGCTGATAACGCCGGGAGAGGTGGCGAAGCTGGCCTGCATCGCGCCGAACGCGGGCAGGTACATATCCGTCGCCAGAAAGCCGAGCATACTCAGCAAGGCGAGATAGGGCAGGAATCCTTTTGAAGACAGCATGGTTTTACGCATTCTCATCGTTAGTAGTCATAGTAAACGCCGCAAAGTGTAAAAGGGTGCGCCTCAGGCTGTGAAACGCTAAAATTTGCAGATAGCTGTGAAAAATTTTGAAAGGAAAAATGATGTGGTCTGAATATGCGCTTGAGGTGGTAGACGCCGTGGCGCGCACCGGCAGCTTTAGCGCCGCCGCGCAGGAGCTGCATCGCGTGCCTTCTGCCGTCAGCTATACGGTGCGCCAGCTGGAAACCTGGCTGGCGGTGCCGCTGTTCGAACGGCAGCATCGCGAGGTCGCTCTCACCGCCGCAGGCGAACATTTTGTGCGTGAAGGGCGAGAGGTTATCAAAAAAATGCTCGCGACGCGCAGGCAGTGTCAGCAGCTGGCAAACGGCTGGCGCGGGCAGCTCAGTATCGCAGTCGATCGCATTGTGAAGCTGCCGCGCAGCCGCCAGCTGGTGAACGACTTCTACCGTCATTTTCCCGATATGGAACTGCATATCAGCTATGAAGTTTTCAACGGCGTCTGGGACGCACTGGCCGACGGACGCGTCGACGTGGCGATAGGCGCAACCCAGGCCATTCCGGTCGGCGGCCGCTTTACGTTTCGCGATATGGGCGCGCTGAACTGGCGCTGTGTAGTGGCGCGCCATCACCCGCTTACGCAACAGGCGCAGCTTGACGACGACGCCCTGCGCGCCTGGCCGTCGCTGGTGCTGGAGGATACGTCGCGGGCGCTGCCGCGTCGTATGACCTGGACGCTGGATAACCAGCGGCGTCTGGTGGTGCCGGACTGGCAGGCCGGGCTGGTCTGCGTGCTGGACGGATTATGCGTCGCGATGATGCCGGGCCACCTGGCGCGTCCGCTGCTGGACAGAGGCGATCTGGCGGAACTGAGGCTGCCGGTGAGCTTTCCCGACAGCCCCTGCTGTGTCAGCTGGTCAGAAGATCGCGCATCTCCTGCGCTAAGCTGGCTGCTTAGCTATCTGGGCGATGCGCAAACGCTGAATCAGGAGTGGCTAAGCGAGGATTAGCGACGATAGTCGCGGAACGGGCCGTCGCCGACCGAACGACGTTCAATCAGCGTGGGATGGACTTCAATGGTCTGCGACTCTTCGCGCTTGCTGGTGATACGATCAAGCAGCATTTCCAGCGCTTTCTCGCCCAGCTGCGCTTTAGGCTGATGGACCGTGGTCAGCGCCGGGGTAAAGTAGCGCGCGTTGCGCACATTGTCATAGCCGATCACCGAAATATCCTGCGGTACGCGCAGTCCCATCTCGTCGGCAGCGCAGATAGCGCCCATCGCCATAATGTCGCCGCCGCAGAAGACCGCGGTCGGGCGCTGCTTCTGCTGCAATATCTGCTGCATTGCCTGATAGCCCGATTCCGGCTCAAAGTCGCCCTGAACGATCCACTCGGCGCGCAGCGTAATGCCTGCCTCTTCCAGCGCTTTTAAGAAACCAGCGTGGCGACCGCCGCCGGTATTGCGCTCCAGCTGACCGGGAATCGCGCCAATATCGCGATGGCCGCGCTCAATCAGGTAACGTCCTGCCAGATAGCCGCCCTGGAAAGCATTATCCAGCACGGTATCGGTGAAATCGCCGCGCGATTCGCCCCAGTCCATCACCACCATCGGAATATTGCGGTTCTCTTCCAGCATTTTCAGCAGGTCGTCAGGATATTCGGAGCACATCACCAGCAAACCATCGACGCGCTTCTGCGCCATCATCGACAGATAGGCCCGCTGCTTTTGCAGATCGTTATGCGCGTTGCCGAGAATAAGGGTATAGCCTCGCTCAAAGCAGTGGTGCTCAACCGCCTCAATAATTTCCGCGAAATAGGGCGCTTCGCTGGAGGTGGCCAGCAGACCCAGCGTTTTGGTGTGGTTGACCTTCAGGCTACGGGCTACCGCGCTGGGCGAATAGTGTAACTCCTGAATGGCCTGCCAGACGGCGTTGCGCGTCTCTTCCGCAACGAAGCGCGTCTTATTGATTACGTGAGAAACCGTCGTCGTCGAAACGCCTGCGCGCTTCGCGACATCTTTGATTGTTGCCATGAAAAAGAGACTCCAGCGCCTATCAATAACTGGCTGATAAGCATAATGTTAAACGTTTGCGTCCGCTAAGAATAATTGCTGTTAATTTGCTGCGTTTTTGGTCGGGAAAAGAGTCGCCAGGCAGGAAATTACAGAGACAGTTGCGCGCGAACGGAACCGACGTTGCGCCAGTTGCGCAACAAAGGCGGGGATTTTAGCAAGGCTTGCGGGATAAAACGAGATTTTTACCGCTGACTATGGGAAAATCCGCTAAGACCCTGACAATTGTGTGGATAAGGAGAAGCGATGAGTACTGATTTGAAACTGGCGTTAATGACGACGGGTGCGGCGCTGCTGATGATTGTGGCCTTTGGCCTGACTGCCGTCATGCACTGATAAGGCGTGATAAAAAAAACCGGGGCGATGCCCCGGTTTGTCGTTTGCGCGTTAGCGAATGGTTTTCGGCGTCATCATGCGACGCGCGCCGATATAGTGGCGCTGCCAGTAATCTTCCGACAGCGCGCTGATCTGAATATCTTTTCCGGTACGCGGCGACTGGATGAATTTGCCGTTGCCGAGGTAGACGCCGACGTGGTCCGCCGTGCCGCGCCCGTTAATGCGGAAAAACACCAGGTCGCCTTTCTCCAGCGATTCGCGCTTAATCGGCGCGGCATCGCGCAGATGATACATTTCGTTGGCGGTACGCGGGATGCGGAACTTCACTAAATCCTTATAGGCGTACCACACCAGGCCGCTACAGTCGAAGCCGGTATGAGGCGAGCTGCCGCCCCACTGATAGGGCTTGCCCAGCTGACCCATCAACTTGGTCATCGCCGTTTCACGCGCCTTCTGGTAGCGCAGGCGATGGGTCTTGCTTAATTTAATGGTGGTGCCGTCATCGGCTTCATCGAGCGGCGCTGTTGCGGCTTTTGCCTTGCTCAGCGTGCGCTGATGCCCATAACGCTTGCGTAAGGTCTTCGCGGATGTTTTCTTTTTGCTGGTGGGACGAGAAAGGGACGCGGTTTCAATCTTCTGCTGTTTTTTCTGTTTGAGTTTTTGAACAGGTGAGAGACGCGATTTCTTTGCGCTGGTTTTCACTGGCCGACGCTTGCGCCGCTCGTCTTCGCGCGCGCTCTTTTTCTCCTCTTTATGCAGACTGGCATTGACCGGCGTCTGCGGCGAAGCCGACGCGACGTTCAGAAACAGCTGCGCAAAAGCTAATATGAAAAGCGTAATCAGTAAACGCATAGTCCGGTTACAGGGTTAGCGGTTACGACGACTGGCCGTAACGAGGTTAGAAAAATCTGATCGGGGATCAGCGCCGGGGCCATTCTAAGCCAGGTTTTTTTCAAAAGTTAAGCCATTTTTCTATTAAACTGTTACAGGGTTGCAGTTGGGTTTAAAATAAACAATTTCAGCGGGTTATAGCAGCAAAAGTATTACCAGTTATGAACAACCCTGATGTTGATTATCGTCAGAAAAAATCAGATCTTTACAGAAGAATTTAACAAACATGGCGTTTTTGCCCGGCTCGCGAGAAATTGTCGTTTTCAGGGGCGGGGCGAAGTCGCTACAATAAACAAACACGAAGTAGGGAATTAAGGAAGGCAATTATGAGTACTGTAGAAAAAATTCAGCGCCAGATCGCAGAAAACCCGATCCTGCTGTACATGAAAGGTTCTCCGAAGCTGCCAAGCTGCGGCTTCTCTGCGCAGGCGGTACAGGCGCTTTCTGCCTGTGGTGAGCGTTTTGCTTACGTGGATATTCTGCAGAACCCTGATATTCGCGCCGAGCTGCCGAAATACGCCAACTGGCCGACCTTCCCGCAGCTGTGGGTTGACGGTGAGCTGGTAGGCGGGTGCGACATCATCGTCGAGATGTTTCAGCGCGGCGAGTTGCAGTCGCTGATCAAAGAGACCGCAGAGAAGCACAAAGAAGCGGAATAAACAAAAAGGCCGACGCAAGTCGGCCTTTTTACTGCCAGCGGTCTGAAGGCGAAGCTGTCCGCGTAAGCGACGCCTTGTCCTGTCTCGCGCCTTATGGCGAGCAGGCCGCAACGGCGGCGCGGCAGTACTGGCGCGGCATGGCGCGCCAGCTTAGCGCGGAAGCCTTCAGGCCTGCGCCGACGCGGCCTCATCCTGATCGTCCGCATTCACAACGGGCAGCGGCCAGCCGCCCAGACGCTTCCAGCGGTTAACCAGTTCACAAAACAGCGTTGCCGTCTGCTCTGTGTCGTAAAGCGCCGAGTGGGCCTGGGTGCTGTCAAAATCCATACCCGCCGCTTTGCAGGCCTTCGCCAGCACCGTCTGTCCCAGCACCAGCCCGCTTAGCGCGGCGGTATCAAAGGTGGCGAACGGATGGAAAGGGTTGCGCTTTAGCCCGGCTCGTCCGGCGGCAGCCATCATAAAATTCAAATCGAAGGTGGCATTATGCGCCACCATAATGGCGCGATTACAGCTGTGATCTTTAATGCCTTTGCGCACCATCTTAAAAATGGCGTGCAATGCCTCGTACTCGCTAACCGCGCCGCGCAGCGGGTTGCTGGGGTCGATGCCGGTAAACGCCAGCGCTTCGGGGTGCAGCAGGGCGCCCTCGAAAGGCTCAACGTTGAAGTGCAGCGTCTGGTCACGGTGCAGCCAGCCGTCTTCATCCATTTTCAGCGTGGTGGCGGCAATCTCCAGCAGCGCATCGGTCTGCGCGTTGAAGCCTGCGGTTTCGACATCGATCACCACAGGATAGAAACCTCGGAAACGTTGATTAAGCGCGTTCAGGGAGTTCGTTTCAGACATCAGCATCTCATAGCAGGAATTAGGCAGCGCGCATTATGGCAAAAAAAAAGAGAGGGTGCAGCAGAAGGGAGGGCTTCAGCCTGCCGACATCAGCAGACTGAAGCAGCAAACTTAGTTGCCGAGGCCGTGACCCGCATGTTTGTTTTCGATCAGCTCGATCTTGTAGCCGTCTGGATCTTCCACAAACGCGATAATGGTTGAGCCGCCTTTTACCGGACCGGCTTCGCGCGTCACCTTGCCGCCCGCGTTGCGAATGCGGTCGCAGGTGGCCGCCACGTCATCGACGCCCAGCGCGATGTGACCGTAAGCGTTGCCCATATCGTAGCTGTCTACGCCCCAGTTGTAGGTCAGTTCGATAACCGCGCCTTCACTCTCTTCGGTATAGCCTACGAATGCCAGCGTATATTTGTATTCGGTATTTTCACTCTGGCGCAGCACGCGCATGCCGAGAACACGAGTATAGAAATCGATAGAGCGTTGCAGATCGCCAACGCGAACCATGGTGTGAAGTAAACGCATAACATCCTCTTTTATTAAATCGCCATCTTTTGATGACGCACACGCTAAGTATAGCGATGAAAATAGCAAAAAACGGCCGCTGGCGTAACCGCCGTCGCGCCAGCGTGGTGTTCAGAGCGTGGGGTAGTCGGTGTAGCCTTCCGCGCCGCCGCCGTAGAAGCTCTCCGGGCGCTGCGGATTAAGCGGGGCGTCCTGTTGCAGACGCGCCACCAGATCCGGGTTGGCGATAAAGTCACGGCCAAAAGCCACGGCGTCGATGAGTCCGCGCGCAATCAGGTCATCCGCTTTTTCAACGCTGTAGGCGCCCGCGCCGATGATGACGCCAGGAAACAGGCTGCGCACTTTTTCCCGGAAGGCGTCGCTGTAAGGCTTGCCGCCCGCCCAGTCAGGCTCGGAAAGGTGCAGGTAGGCGATGTTGCGCTTCGCCAGCTCGCCGATATACCACAGCGCCGCCTTTTCCTCATCGGGACCGTTGTCCAGATTCTGGAAGCTGCCAATCGGTGAAACGCGAATGCCGATACGGTCGGCGGACCAGTTGGCAATAGCGGCGTCCACCACTTCCAGCGCGAAGCGGCCGCGCTTCTCGATGCTGCCGCCGTACTCGTCGGTGCGCTGATTAGAACCCGGCGCAAGGAACTGATGCATCAGATAGCCGTGCGCCGAATGCAGCTCCAGCAGATCGAAATCGGCTTCGTGCGCGTTGGCGGCCGCCTGGCCAAAGTCCGCTACGATCTGATGAATCTCCGCGACGCTAAGCTCGCGCGGCGTTGACGTCTCTTCACGATAGACGCTGCCATCTTCGGCGCGCAGCGACGTGCGTGTGCCAGCGGGAAGGGCGGAAGGCGCAACCGGCGGCTGGCCGTCCGGCTGGACGCTGCGGTGTGAAATGCGTCCGGTATGCCACAGCTGAACGGCGCTATGACCGCCCGCTTCGTGAATGCCTGCGTTAATCTCTTTCCAGGCGGCAATCTGCTGCTGGGTATGTAATCCCGGCGCGCCGGCATAGCCTTTCGCCTGGAACGAGACCTGCGTTGCCTCGGTGATAATCAGGCCGGCGCTGGCGCGCTGGCGATAATATTCGCCCATTAGCGGGGTTGGGATGTCGCCGGGTTCGATGCTGCGCAGGCGCGTCAGAGGCGCCATAAATACGCGGTTAGGTACGGTAATCGCACCTACTTTAAGCGGGCTAAACAGCTGGGTACTCGCCATAACAACTCCTGTAGTAGACCGGTCGGCTATAAAATGCGTTTTTAAAAATCAGTGGAGATGAAGCCACTGTTCGATCGTGGTTAATGCCAGGCGCAGCGGCTGCGGTTCACGGGAAATCTTACTTTGCAGGCTGGCGCCCAGCCATAAAATATAGATGACTTTCGCCATCTCCTGCGGTGCAAAAGGCAGCGACAGCTTTTCCTCCTGCCGGGCCGTCTCCAGCGTCAGCGCATAGGCGGCAATCACGCGGCTCGCGCCGTGCTGAAGCGCATCGCGCATGGGCTCAGACAGGTCGCACACTTCGGCAGAAAGCTTCACCGCGAGGCAGCCGACAATATGGCCTTGCTCGCTAAAAAGGCGTTCCGCCGAGCGGAAGTGCGCCAAAAGACGCTGCCGCGCCGTCCCTTCGCCGTGCAGCAGCTGCGCACTGACCTGCTGATAATGCTGCGCAAAATAGCGCTCAAGCAACGCCACGCCAAACGCCTCTTTCGAGCGGAAATAGTAGTAGAACGAGCCTTTAGGCACGTCCGCCTGCGCCAGCAGTTCGCTCAGGCCCATTCCGGTGAAGCCGCGTTGCAGGCAAAGCTGCTCGCCGGTGGCAAGCAGATGTTCGCGGGTTTCATTGCGTTGTAGCGTTTTGTTCATGGCGGTTAAGGTAGTAGACCGACTGGTCGAATGCAAACGTTAACCGGTTTTGCGGCACGTTCTGATCATATCCAGCGGCGCCTGATACTCTGTGGTTTGCACATCAAACATGCCCAGCAGCGTATGGAAAAGATTGTCCTGCGAGACCTCTGCGACAGGAGCCTGCTGGCGTAAACAGGATTCGCTGATGCCGTAAGCGCGGGCGTAATCCGCCGACATCCAGAGCAGCAGCGGAATATGCGTTTGCTGCGAAGGGGCAAAGAGATAAGGCGCGCCGTGAAGGTACATACCGTGCTCGCCCAGCGATTCGCCATGATCGGAGAGATAGATCAGCGCCACGTTAAAACGGTTGCTAAGGCCTTTTAGCTTATCGATGGTGCGGCTGATCATATCGTCGCTGTACAGCAGGGAATTGTCGTAGGTATTCACCAGCGCCTGGTGATCGCAGTCCTGAATCTGATTGCTGTCGCAGGTTGGGGTAAACTGACGAAACTGCGGCGGATAGCGGCGATAATAGGCGGGACCGTGGCTGCCCATCTGATGCAGAACAATAAGGCCGTCGTTATTCAGGCCTGCCGTATAGTTGTCCAGTCGGTGCAGCAAGACGTCATCCAGGCAGGAGCCATCCTGACAATAGTCGCTTAACTTCCATTGGGTCATATCGGTATGCGGCACCCGATCGCAGGCGCCTTTGCAGCCGCCGTCGTTCTCGCGCCACAGCACGCTGATGCCTGCGCGGGCAAGAATATCCAGCACGCCGTCCTGATGATGCGCCAGATTAGCGTCGTAATGGGCGCGCGGCATATTTGAAAACATACAGGGCACCGAGATGGCGGTTTCTGTGCCGCACGACGTTGCCTGCGGATAGTAGATAACATTTTGCTTTTTAAGCTGAGGATTGGTCTCGCGAGCATAGCCGCCCAGCGAAAAGTTTTCCGCGCGCGCGGTTTCGCCGACCACCAGCACCACCAGCGTTTTTTTCTGCTCAGCGGCGATCGCTGGCCCTTTATGGGCGTCCTGGCCGATATGGACCCATGCCTGACTGCCTTTCAGCCAGCGATCGTTAACATAGTGACCTACGCCGCTGACAATATTGGCGGGCGTCACCATTTTGACCAGTCCTTTGTTATTGCGGATCAATGATGCGTAATCTTTATAAAACAGCACCGCCATCAGAAGGATAACGCCCAGCGACGCCGCCATGAACAGCGCGCGGTAAGCCAGGTTGCGCCACAGGCTGCGGCGCGTAACGCGCACCGATACCATAATAAGGGTTGGCACTACGCCCATTAGCATGACCCAGATAATGGCGTTACGGCTTACCAGCGCGATGGATTCCTGAAGATCGGTTTCAAACACGTTCTGCACCATATTGGTGTCGATGATCGTGCCGAAGCTAAACATAAAATAGTTTGCCGCCGCGCTCGACAAGATCAGCAGCGCCAGCAGCGGCTTGCGCAGGTAAGGCCAGGCGATAAGATTAAATATCAACAGAAAGGCGGCGCTCAGCACTACGGGAAGGCTAACGGCAAACGCATAATCATGCAGCGACGTATAGGGGATGCGCTCCCAGGCGCGAACTAAAAACTGCCCGTTCAGCACCACGGCAAAAAAGAGTGAAACGCAAAGAGTGAAAACATTTTCGTGACAGCGTAACGTTTTTGCCAGCATGATTATCCAGAGCAGGGCGTAAGTGATTCGCAAAGCATAAGGATTTATGCTGAAGCAAACCTTAACGAAAGCTAAACATTACAAAGATATGATCATTTTGTGAAGCCTGTTAGCCAGATTGCGCGATCTAAGACGTTTGTAACGGGGAAAGATGTACAGAGTGCGCTATCTTTAAAAAAGAATCGTCATTCTGGAGTGGTTGTGGCAGAGCAACTTGAGTTTTTCCCGGTACCCAGCCCCTGTCGCGGCATCTGTCAGGTGGATACCCGCGGCTATTGCATCGGCTGCCTGCGCAGCCGTGATGAACGCTTTCAGTGGATGTCATTCAGCGATGCGCAGAAGCGTGAAGTGCTGCGTCTCTGCCATCAGCGACGCCTGCGTATGCTGCGCCAGCAAAAACAGGATGCCGATCCCGATCCGCAGCAGCCATCCCTGTTTTAACGTCTTTTCGTTATACTCCCTGACATCGTCTAACGCCTACTCGCAGGGATTACCTATGCTACAGCCGCAAAGCCTTTCGCCACAGGGTCCAGACTTCTCTCCATTAATTATGGGGTACTGGCGTTTAATGGACTGGAACATGACGCCGCAGCAGTGCGTCAGCTTTATTGAAACTCATCTCTCAGAAGGGATCACCACGGTCGATCACGCCGACATCTATGGCGATTATCGCTGTGAGGCCGCCTTCGGCGAGGCGCTGAAGCTGTCGCCTGGCCTGCGTGACAGGCTGCAAATCGTGACCAAATGCGGTATCGCCACCCGTGCAAAGCCCGAACACCATATTGGCCATTACATCACTGACCAAACGCATATCGTGCAGAGCGCGGAAAACTCGCTGCGCCATTTCGCCACCGATCGCCTCGATCTGCTGCTGATCCATCGTCCCGATCCGCTGATGAATGCCGATGAGGTCGCCGAGGCCTTCCTGGCGCTGCATCAGAGCGGCAAAGTGCTGCACTTCGGCGTATCGAACTTCACGCCCTCCCAGTTTACGCTGCTTCAGTCGCGCCTGCCTTTTACTCTGGTGACTAACCAGGTCGAGATCTCGCCGATACAGCAAAACGTTATTCTGGACGGCACGCTCGATCAGTGTCAGCAGATGCGCCTGCGCCCGATGGCCTGGTCTTGCCTTGGCGGCGGCGAGCTGTTTAACGACCCGCACTATCAGCCGCTGCGCGATGAGCTGGAAAACGTGCGTCGTGAGACCGGGGCCGCCAGTCTGGCGCAGGTCGTTTACGCCTGGGTGCTGGCGCTGCCCAGTCGGCCGCTGCCGATTATCGGCTCTGGAAACCCTGCGCGTATCAGCGATGCGGCAGGAGCGCTGCGCATTCAGCTAAACCGTCAGCAGTGGTTCCGCATTCGTAAGGCGGCGCTAGGGTATGACGTGCCCTGAAGCGTAAAACTGTGTCAAAACGGGGCAGAATCGATGAATTACGGCCAGGCTTATCAAACCTGAAAGAGCGAGATAAGAGGCAATAATGAAAAAATCGATTCTGGCCTGTTTATTCCTGGTAAGCGGCGGCATTGCCAGTCATGCGCTGGCTGAAGAGGTCACGCTGCATAAAGTGAGCGCCGAGGGCATCGGAGAGGCGATCGGCACCGTTGATATTCAGCAGACAAAGTATGGCCTGCAATTTACGCCCAAACTCAAGGGGCTAACGCCGGGCGTTCACGGTTTTCATGTGCACGCCAACGGCAGCTGCGAGCCTGGCGTCTCTGAAGGCAAAACGGTGGCGGCCGGGGCAGCAGGCGGGCATCTCGATCCGCAAAAAACCGGTAAGCATCTTGGTCCTTACGGAGAAGGCCACCTGGGCGATTTGCCGGCGATCTATGTCGATGATAAAGGCAACGCCGCCTATCCGGTGCTGGCCCCGCGTCTTCAGTCGCTGGACGCCATCAAAGGCAAGGCGTTAATGGTGCATATCGGCGGCGATAACCATGCCGATCATCCGCAGCCGCTGGGCGGCGGCGGCGGACGCTATGCCTGCGGTGTGATTTAACCTCAGCGTTTCAACGGCTCCTGACGGGAGCCGTTTTAATATCATTTAGTTTATCTCCTGGTTATATTCTCCTGATGATTTACCGCCTATGATACTGATTATTGGCACTTTCAGCGGGTGCGGTCAAAGGAGAAAGGAATGAAGAAAACAGGTGCGCTGCTGTTTTGTCTGCTGCTGACAGGCTGCGATCAACCCAATGACACCCAACTCATGACCGAAACGGGACGCCAGCTCCAGCGCACCATTGATGCCAGTCCGGCACGCGGCGAGTGTGAGGATATTGCGAAAGGACGCGAGCGGCTCAGCCGCGGGACGCGTAAAAAGCTTGAAGAGAAGGGCTGCCAGTTTGTGCTGCGCAGCGCTACCGAGACTAACTTTGCCGAGGCTGCGGTGTTTCACTCCACCATGACGATGGTCTGCGGCAGTATTACTGGCAAAAGCTTTACCGGCAGCGACATCCGTCGGCGTTTTATCTACTCGCCGGAGGAACGCGCGCTGGTCATTGAACCCATGACGCCGAACGATAAAACGCGATTCGAGCAGCGTAAAACCCTGACGCAGCTCCAGGCCGATTTTGCGCGCCAGCAGCTGCAATACTGCAAATAATTAATCGGGCACCGCCTGTTTTAGCTGCGCCAGCGAACAGCGTAAACGCCACAGTATGCCGGCCAGGGTGTTGGCTTCTGTGCTGCTCTCCGCCGCCAGCTGGCGGATGGTTTCATCCAGCGCCGTCAGCGACTGATCGAGCGAGCCGTGGCGCACGCCGCGCGCGCTCATAATACGCTGCAAATCTTTCAGGCTGGTTTCGCGCGCCTGCGCCAGCCTTGCCGAGGCGGGCTGCCAGTCGCGCAGCTGCCAGACAATATGCGAGCAGTTCAACAGCACCACGCCCCAGCGCAGCAGCCAGAGGCGCGCCTGTTCATCGCGGCTGCTGCCCAGCAGACTGATGCGATGATAAATCTGCGACTCAAAGCGGCTCTCGCTGAGGCGCGGACGGCGGCGAAGCTGATCGAGAAAAGCCAGACGCAGCGCGCGAATATGGCGACGACTGCGGCGCGCATCGGAACTGGGCCGCAGGATCTGAAACGCCAGCCATGCGAGCATCACGCCGCAGACTTTAGCGATATTGTCATTGAGAAAGTCGGCGTAATCCCAGCTCGGCGGATTGGTCACCGCGATAAAGGACCCCATAAAGACAATAAACTGTCCCCACAGCGCGGCGCGCTGCTTTTGCTGGAGTTTAAACAGCTGCAACGTAATCAATAGCGGAAACAGCAGCAGCAAAAACTGCCACAGCTGAGAGATCTGCACCATCAGGCCGAACTTCATCACAAAGCTGAACAGCGACAGCCACAGCAGCGTTTTCAGCAGCAGAGAGACGCTGCCGCTCGGCGAGGGCGCTGAGGAGTAGAGCACGCAGGCGATAGCGGTAAGCGTCAGCGCCGCCGCGCCGGAAGACCACTGCGTGTTAATCCAGAACGCGCAGCCCAGCACGATAACGCAAAAGGTACGCAGCGCGCTCCATCCCGCCTCGGCGCTGTCGCTTTCGCGCGCCAGCGACGGCACGCGCGGCGGCTGAAAACGGGTATCCGCATCGGCGCGGGCGATCAGGCGGATCCAGCGGCTGACGTTGAGGTACATCCAGCAGAAATAGCGCAGGCGCTGGCAAAAGGCGCGCTGGCGAAAGTCGCCGTCGGCGGCGGGCGTAATGCTGCGCAAAATCTGCGCCAGGCGGTATTTGTCACAGTGCGCGCTGGCCAGCTCCTGCATTAAGGCATTGATGGCGTCATAAAGCGGCTGAGGCGCATCTGGCCAGTTGAGCAGCATACGTCGCAGGCTGGAGAGCACGCTGGTCAGGCGCAGCTGCTGATGCAGCACATAATTAAGCACGTTGTTATGGCGACGAAAGCGGTAATGGCTCCAGAAGGCCTGGATACGCAGCAGGTTCATGGTCAGGATCTGGCTGATGACGGCTTCATGCGCGGTGCGCACCCGATCGCCGGAATCAGGTTGCAGCAGTAGCCCGGCATGCTCCAGCAGGCGCGCGTGCATCTTTTGCAGCGAGTCGATCAGCGCGTCGCCGTCCGATGTACTGGGCAACACCATCATCATAAATCCGGCGCAGAGAATGCCGGAAATCACTTCGCACACCCGCGCCTGTGTCAGCGTCCAGAGATCGGTGGCGTCAGTGAGATCGACGCTGCTGAAGACAATAATGGCCGCAGTGTAGCCTGCCAGCGAAAAGGCATAGGCCACATTATTCTGGTAATGGTTGGCGATGCCGGTGCAAAAGGCCAGCCAGCCGGCGATAAAAAAGGTAAACAGCCAGGGATCGTTAAGCGTATGCCCGGCGATGAGCAGCGCGGCGGCGGCGCCCAGCAGGCTGCCTGCGATACGTCCCAGGCTTTTGCCGATCGCGCCGCCCACGGTAGGAAAGCTGATTACCGCCGCTGACGTCATGGCCCAGTAGGGTTCGTCCAGGTCAAGCGCGTAGGCGATGCTGAGCGCCAGGCACATGGCGATAGCGTTTCGCAGCGCGTAGCGCCACTGGTTCGCCGTTGCTTTTATCCACGGCAGGCTATCCCATGCCAGCCAGTTCAGGTTCATCAGGCGCTCAGGGTTCAATACTGATGGTGCAGGTGGTGCCCGCCACCAGCGGCACATCGTCAGGGATGGCGGCTAAGCGAATGCGCACCGGCACGCGCTGCGCCAGCCGCACCCAGGGTACATTTGGCTTGATGTCCGGCACCAGCCCGCTGTCGCTGTCGATGCTTTGATCGTAGATGGCGCGCCCAATGCTTTCGACCTCGCCCTGTAGCTGAGCGCCATTGCTGTAGAGCACAATGTGCGCGGGCGCGCCGGGGCGAATATGGCGCAGTTTGGTCTCCTCAAAGTAGCCCATCACGTAATAAGAACGGCTGTCCACCAGAGCGAAAAGCGGGGTGCCTGCCGTCGCGTAATCCCCGGCTCTCAGCGTCAGATTGCTAATCCAGCCATCGGCGGGCGCCACCACCGTGGTTTGCTCTCGATCCCAGCGCGCGCGGTCGCGCGCCGCCTCGGCGGCTTTGGCGCTGGCCGCCATCGACTCGGCATTGAGGCGCGCGGCATCAAGATCTTCAGCGGAAATCACGCTGCGCGGCAGGCTCGCTCGCCGCCGCAGTTCATGCTGCGCTTGCGCCAGCTCGGCCTGCACCTTAGCCAGCTGCGCTTCGGCATTATCCAGCGCGATTTGCCAGGGCACCGTATCAAGCAGCAGCAGCGTGTCGCCTTTATGCACAAACTGATTAT
Source organism: Candidatus Pantoea deserta (assembly GCF_003813865.1). Lineage (GTDB taxonomy): Bacteria > Pseudomonadota > Gammaproteobacteria > Enterobacterales > Enterobacteriaceae > Pantoea > Pantoea deserta. Next base: position 21,492 of record NZ_RMVG01000012.1, on the reverse strand, counting down.
CCTTCACTGCGACGCGCAGAATGCGGGCGGAGATCTGTGGCGTGATCTGCACCAGCTCGGCGCGTACTTTACCGTCGCGCGTCCAGGGAGACTGCATGTAATAATTCCACATCCACCAGCCTGCCAGCAGGGCGGCCGAAAAGACAATCAGCGTCGAAAAATATTTCACTGCGTTAAATTTCATTATGCGTATCCCTGACCCAGCAGAAAAAGCGCGACGGTGACGCACAGGACAAACAGCGACAGATCCAGCAGCGTGGGGTGCCATACCTCGCCGGAGTAAATCCAGCCGCGCAGCAGCGGGTGAATAATCAGCCAGAAAAAGAAGCCGAGCAAAACCGCTTTAAACAGCGGCGGGAAAAACAGCGACGCCCCAAACACCAGATCGGTGAGAGGGTGAGCGGTAGGGTAACTGACATGGGCCAAGTCGCATCCTCCTGATATAACCCCAGGCAATGGTCTCAAAAAGCGTAGATGAACCGTTGCGGCTTCGCCTGGGGGTTTGTAATTTGTCCTTTAAACTCGCAGAATAGTGTAAAATCTGGCTTGATAGCTAGCAAGCTAATTATAAGGAGATGAAATGGATACGCCCCTTGGAACGGATTTGTCTCGGCTGGTGCGCATCTGGCGCGCGCTGATCGATCAGCGCCTTAAGCCGCTTGAGCTTACGCAGACGCACTGGGTTACGTTACATAATATTCATCAACTGCCGCCGGAACAGTCGCAAATTCAGCTGGCGAAGGCGATCGGCATAGAGCAGCCGTCGCTGGTGCGCACGCTGGATCAGCTGGAAGAGAAAGGCTTAATCACCCGCTCAACCTGCGCGAACGATCGCCGCGCCAAGCGCATTAAGCTGACGCAGCAGGCGGAGCCGATCATTGAACAGGTAGAGAACGTTATCGACGCGACGCGCGACGACATTCTTGCGGGTATTAGTCGGGAAGAGATCAATCAGATGGTCACGCTGGTTGCTCGCCTGGAAAAAAACATTCTTGAGCTACAGAATCGCGAGAAATAAAAAACCGACGCCATGGCGTCGGTTTTCTTGCGCGAAATTAGCGCGGTGAAACGGTAATCTGGCTGCCGTTTGACGCCAGCGCGACGCGCTGTCCCACAGAGAAGCGGGTCGCAGCCTGCTTTTGCACCACCATAATGGTATTGCCGTCGTCTTTGCGGATTTCCAGCTCAACGCCATCGGTTTTATTGATCGCGCCCTGAACGCCCTGGCCAGCCAGGCCGCCAGCAATAGCGCCGCCTGCGGTAGCCAGACTGCGTCCGGAGCCGCCGCCGATCGTATTACCAATAAAACCGCCCAGCACGGCGCCGCCGATAGCGCCAATGACATTATTCTCATCACCGCCCTGAATTTTAACCGGACGAACAGAAACCAGCGTACCGTATGAGACGCTTTGAATCTGTTTAGCCTCGCTGGCGCTGTAGGTATCGCCTGACAGCGAGCTGGTGTTTGTGCATCCTGCCAGCGTAATGCCAGCCAGTGCGACCGCAACGAAACGCTTAATCATTTGTCACTCCTTTCTTATGCAATGCGCCATCTGTATCGCCAAATCCTGCAAACAGTATAAGACACATCGCAAATTAATCTTAGTCTGAGTAAAACACCCTAAAGCGAAGCATAGACTAACGAGGGTCAATAATAATTCAATCAGGCAGCAAAAAAAGTTGCACAAAGTTACTGGTTGCGCAAATTCTGGCAAAAAAGATCAGGTAACCGTCGAATCCGGCGAGGGAATTTGCCAGACTTATCATCAGTGATTCGCACCTCCTCCACAGCGTAAGGACCAGAAATGAAATCAGGACGTTATATCGGCGTGATGTCGGGCACTAGCCTGGATGGCGTGGATGTGGTGCTGGCCGCCATTGATGAAAATATGGTGGCCCAACAGGCCAGCTACTGCCATCCGATGCCAGACGAACTGCGCCAGCAAATCCTCGCTATTTGTCAGGGACAAAGGCTGACGCTCTCCCAGCTGGGGCAGCTGGATACGCGTCTCGGCCAGCTATTCGCCGAGGCGGTTAACACCTTAATGCGGCGCGAAGCGCTGGAGCCTGCCGATATTGTCGCCATTGGCTGTCATGGACAGACCGTCTGGCACGAACCGCAGAGCGCCGCGCCGAATACCCTGCAAATCGGCGACAATAACCAGATTGCGGCGGCGACCGGTATCACGGTCGTCGGGGATTTTCGCCGGCGCGATATGGCACTGGGCGGACAGGGCGCGCCGCTGGTTCCGGCGTTTCATCAGGCGCTGCTGATGGATGCGGTAGAGCGCCGCATGGTGTTGAATATCGGCGGCATCGCCAATCTCTCTTTACTGCTGCCCGGCCAGCCCGTCCGCGGCTTCGATACCGGGCCGGGCAATATGCTGATTGACGCCTGGATCTGGCGTCAGCAGGGCAAACCCTTTGATGAAGACGCGCGCTGGGCGCGCAGCGGCAGCCTGGCGCCCGCGCTGCTGGAGCAGATGCTGCGCGATCCCTGGTTCGCGCTGCCGCCGCCGAAAAGTACCGGGCGCGAATACTTTAATCTCGGCTGGATCGAACGCCATCTGCAACACTTTCCTGGTCTGCCGCCGCAGGATGTGCAGGCGACACTGACCGAGCTGAGCGCCGTTACCATTGCGCATCAGGTACAGCTTCATGACGGGTGCGATCGGCTGCTGGTGTGCGGCGGCGGCGGGCGTAACCCGCTGCTGATGTCGCGCCTTGCCGCGCTGCTGCCCGGCACCGAAGTAGCCAGTACCGACACGGCAGGCATTCGCGGCGATGATATGGAGGCGCTGGCCTTTGCCTGGCTTGCCAGCCGCACGCTTTCCGGCCTGCCTGGCAACCTTCCCGCCGTGACCGGCGCGCGGGAAAAAAGCGTTATCGGCGCCATCTATCCGGCCAATTTGCTCTACTGACCCTAAGGAGAATCATAATGAAAAAGGCGTTACCCTTTGCGACCGTGCTGCTGCTGGCAGGGTGCGGTTTGGTGAATAAACAGGCTGAGCGCCCGCAAACGCTGCACTACCGCTGCGGGACGCTGCCGCTGACCGTCACGCTCGACAACGCCAGCGAGCAGGTCAGCTTTATTCTGGACGGCCAGCCGTTAACGCTGAAACGGGCGATGTCGGCATCAGGCGCGCGCTACAGCGACGGGAAATATGTATTCTGGTCTAAAGGCGAAAGCGCCTTTATTGAACGCGATGATAAAATCGTTATTAACGACTGCGAGCTTCAGTCAGACAGTCAGTCTGTTCACTTTGAGTAAAGCCCATGAGCACAAGTTTTACACTGCAAGAGATCGCCAGCCTGCGCCGCGAATATACGCGTGGCGGGCTGCGCCGTAAGGATCTGCCAGACCAGCCGCTGGCGCTGTTTGAAACCTGGCTGCGCCAGGCCTGTGATGCGCAGCTGCCCGATCCCACCGCGATGACGGTGGCGACGGTGGATGAGCAGGGGCAGCCATACCAGCGCATCGTCCTGCTAAAGCACTATGACGACGACGGGATGGTATTTTATACCAACCTGGGTAGCCGCAAGGCGCAACATCTGGCGACTAATCCGCGCATCTCGCTGCACTTTCCGTGGCATTTTCTGGAGCGGCAGGTGATGGTGCTGGGCGAAGTTGAGAAGCTTTCGCCGCTTGAGGTGCTGAAATATTTCCACAGCCGCCCGCGCGACAGTCAGATTGGGGCCTGGGTGTCACGGCAGTCGAGTCGTATCTCGGCGCGCGGCGTGCTGGAAGGCAAGTTTCTCGAGCTTAAACAAAAATTCCAGCAGGGCGAAGTGCCGCTGCCCAGCTTCTGGGGCGGCTATCGCGTTAAATTCCACACGATGGAGTTCTGGCAGGGCGGCGAACATCGTCTGCATGACCGCTTTCTTTACCAGCGCGACAACAACGGCTGGAAAATCGACCGGTTAGCGCCTTAAAACAGCGTTTTTCACCTCTCTCAGCGCTGGCACAACCGTCGCCAGCGCTTTATGCTATAGCCCTCATTTTTTTCTTCCGCATCTCAGCGGAAAGCTGTGTACCAGCATAGGTGCAGTCTGATCAATTTGGAGTCAGTGATGACCAGCAGTAACCTGATACAACAATTGCAGGAAAGGGGCTTAATCGCCCAGGTAACGGACGAAGAAGCGTTAGCAGAGCGACTGGCGCAGGGGCCGATTTCTCTCTATTGCGGCTTCGATCCGACCGCTGACAGCTTGCATTTGGGCCATCTGGTGCCGCTGCTCTGCCTGAAACGTTTTCAGGATGCCGGACACAAGCCGGTCGCGCTGGTGGGTGGAGCCACCGGTCTGATTGGCGATCCCAGCTTTAAAGCAGCAGAACGTAAACTCAATACCAGCGACACCGTCAGCGAGTGGGTCGAAAAGATCCGCAAGCAGGTGGCGCCTTTCCTGGATTTCAACTGTGGCGACAACAGCGCGATCGCGGCCAATAACTACGACTGGTTCGGCGGGATGAACGTGCTGACGTTCCTGCGCGATATTGGCAAACACTTCTCCGTTAATCAGATGATTAACAAAGAAGCGGTGAAACAGCGTCTGAACCGTGACGATCAGGGGATCTCTTTTACCGAGTTCTCTTACAACCTGTTGCAGGGCTTTGACTTCGCCGAGCTGAACAAGCGTCACGGCGTGACGTTGCAGATTGGCGGCTCCGATCAGTGGGGCAACATTACCTCCGGCATCGACCTGACGCGTCGTCTCTATCAGAATCAGGTCTTCGGCCTGACGGTTCCGCTGATCACCAAATCCGACGGCACCAAATTCGGTAAAACAGAAGGCGGCGCGGTATGGCTGGATGCGAAAAAAACCAGCCCGTACAAGTTCTATCAGTTCTGGATCAACACGGCGGACGCCGATGTCTATCGCTTCCTGAAATTCTTCACCTTCCTGAGCATTGACGAGATCAATGCGCTGGAAGAAGAAGACAAGAACAGCGGCAAAGCGCCGCGCGCGCAGTATGTGCTGGCCGAGAACGTTACGCGACTGGTGCACGGCGACGCCGGCCTGGCGGCGGCGAAGCGCATTACAGAAAGCCTCTTCTCCGGCGCGCTGAGCGACATGACCGAAGCGGACTTTGAACAGCTGGCGCAGGACGGTATGCCCACTATTCAGCTTGGCGCGGAAGAGGATCTGCAACAGGCGCTGGTCAATGCCGAACTGGTTCCGTCACGCGGTCAGGCGCGCACCATGATTGGCTCCAACGCGGTGACCGTTAACGGCGAGAAACAGTCTGACGCCGAGTACCGCTTCAGCGAGAATGACAAACTCTTTGGCCGCTACACGCTGCTGCGCCGCGGTAAAAAACACTACTGCCTGGTTGTCTGGCAGTAAGCATTTCAGGGCCGGTTTCCGGCCCTTTTTTTAGCAGGCAAGGGTAAGGCAGTACCAAACATAATGAAAAATATTCTGGCAATTCAGTCACACGTCGTCTTTGGTCACGCAGGCAATGCCGCCGCCGAATTTCCGATGCGGCGCATGGGCGCCAATGTCTGGCCGCTTAATACCGTCCAGTTCTCCAATCATACGCAGTACGGCCACTGGACCGGCACCGTTATGCCCGCGACGCATCTGACGGACATCGTGAAGGGCATCCATGACATCGATCGGCTGAAGACCTGCGATGCGGTGCTGAGCGGCTATCTGGGGTCGGCCGAGCAGGGCGAACAGATCCTTGAGATTGTACGCATGGTTAAAGCCGCCAATCCAGACGCCTGGTTCTTTTGCGATCCGGTAATGGGCCATCCGGAAAAAGGCTGTATCGTCGCCCCTGGCGTCGCCGAGTACCACTGTAAATACGCCATGCCTGCCAGCGACATTATCGCGCCGAACCTGCTGGAGCTGGAGATGCTCAGCGAGCGGAGCGTGGCCAGCGTGGAAGAGGCGATGGCGGCGGCGCGCGTGCTGATTGCGCAGGGACCTCGGGTGGTGCTGGTAAAACATCTGGCGCGCGCCGGTCGCCGCAGCGATCGTTTTGAGATGCTGCTGGTGACGGCGGAGGAAGCCTGGCATATCAGTCGTCCGCTGGTGGACTTCGGCGTGCGTCAGCCGGTGGGCGTAGGCGATCTCACCAGCGGTCTGCTGCTGGTCAACCTGCTGCACGGCAAAGATCTGCAAAGCGCGCTTGAACACGTCACCGCTGCGGTGTACGAAGTGATGCTGAAAACCCACGCGATGGGCGAGTATGAATTGCAGCTGGTGGCTGCGCAGGACGCTATCGCGCAGCCGACCCAGCACTTTGGCGCTGAACGGCTGTAACCTTTCAGGGCCGACTGGCATCGGCCCCGTTTTTACGCCAGACCTTCCGCTTTCAGCGCCGCCTGCACCGCCGGTCGCTGCGACGTTCGCTGAAACCAGGCCTCCAGCGCCGACAGCCCATCTAAATCCAGTTTGAGCGCCTGCGCCCAGCGCACCATCACATAAAGATAGGCGTCCGCCACGCTAAAGCGCAGCCCCATCAGCCACTGCTTGTCCTGAAGCGCTGTATCGACATAGCGGAACTGGTGCGTCAGCCGGTCACGCAGCGCGCGTTTATACTCTTCAGGCGTATCGGATTTTAACAGCGGCGCAAAGGTTTTATGCAGCTCGCTGCTGATAAAGCTGAGCCACTCCAGCGTGTGATAGCGCGTCAGGCTGCCAACCGGGGCCAGCAAATGACGATCGGGTTTTAGATCCGCCAGGTACTGCACAATCGCCACCCCTTCGGTCAGGATTGTGCCATCGTCCAGCTCAAGCGCAGGCACCTGACCTTTGGGATTGATTTGCAGGTAATCTTCGCTGCATTCGGTGACTTTTTGCTTCAGGTCGACGTTGACCTGAGTGAAATCCAGCCCGCATTCGCGCAGAACGATATGCGGCGAAAGAGAGCAGGCTCCCGCTTTACAGAAGAGTTTCATGACGGACCTCCGGATTGCGACAGGATCATTGCAGCTTAATGTGTCGCCGCCGATTTGCCAGTGATAATGATCATGCGTTGCGTCTGGTCCGAAAAAGAGTAAAAAAAAGCCGGGCGGAAAGCCCGGCTGTCAGCCTGAGAACGGTCAGGCCTGAGATTTTTTCAGCGCAGGCTGTGAAGACTGCGCCATGCGGTTCAGCAGAGGAGCGGTGATCAGCATCAGCACGGCAATAACGCCGGTTACGATACCAATCTGCTGGAACACGCGGCTGTAAACGCTGAGCGAAGCGAGCGGGTCGGTGACATTTTCCGGTACGGCCATCAGACCGGCGACTTTACCGGCAATCATCGCCGCGCCAGCCGTGGTCAGGAACCATGAACCCATAATAAAGCCCATCAGACGCTGTGGCACCAGCTGCGCCACCATCGCCAGGCCAAGACCGGAGATCATCAGCTCGCCGACAGACTGCAACGCATAGCTCAGAATCAGCCAGTTAACCGAAACGATACCGGCATCAGAAGCGAACTTCGCACCCAGCGGCAGCACCAGAAACGCGGCTGAACACAGCACCATGCCGATAGCGAATTTAAACGGCATCGGCAGCTTGTCGCCCAGCTTGTTATAGACCGCCGCCAGCAGCGGACTGGCCAGCATAATCCAGAACGGGTTAAGCGCCTGGAACTGCTCCGGCTCAAAAGCAATGCCCAGAATGCTGTGCTCTACGTTGCGAATGGCAAAGAAGTTCAGCGACGTCGGCATCTGCATATAGAGGACGAAGAAGACAATGGCTTCAACCATCAGCAGGAACGCCACAATCATTTTGCGACGCGCCGCGCCATGCAGCGAAAACGCCTCTTTAGCGAAGATAAAGATAATGCCCAGCGCGACCACGCCCAGCGTAATGCGCGCAATGGTCTGATGGTGCAGCAGCCAGGCGGCAACCGCGACCAGTACGACCACGCCAGCCAGGGTCATCAGCAGTTTGCGCACCTGAAGCGGGGCAAAGTCGGGTTTCGAACCGTAGTTTTTGACCAGGCCCTTGCAGAACAGGAAGTTCAGCAGGGTAATGATCAGACCGACAACCGACAGCGAAAACGCCACGCTCCAGCCATATTTTGCCGCCAGCCACGGGGTCAGCATCATAGAAAACAGCGAACCGACGTTAATGGACATATAAAACATAGTGAAAGCGCCGTCGATGCGCGGGTCGTTTTTTTCATAGCAGGTAGAGAGCAGAGAAGAGGGGTTAGCTTTAAACAGTCCGCTACCCACCGCGATGGTCGCCATACCTACGTAGACCGTGCCGACGTGATGTCCGGAGAACGCGACCAGCGCATATCCCAGCGCCAGCACCAGCACGCCCAGAACAATCACCCGTTTGGTGCCCAGCACCTTATCGCCGAGCCAGCCGCCGATAGCCACCAGGCCATAGACCAGCGCGCTAAAAGAGGCGAACAGGGTGATGGAGTCTGCTTCCGACATGCCCAGCTGTTTAACAAGATAAACAGCCATGATGGCCTGAAGGCCGTAAAAACCGAAACGTTCCCATAACTCGATTGAGAAGATCAGGTAGAACGCCTTCGGCTGTTTGAACGCATTGAGGCTGGTGGCCTCATCAGTGTGTTTGTTTGCAGTTGACACTTGTACCTCTGTTTTTCTCGTACCCTGTTTTATGACAGGAAATAAGTCCGCGTCATGTCAGGTTTCCATGCGCGACATTGTTATTAGTAGGGAAAAGCGGGGCCTAATGTGGCTGATTACGCGCATCAGGGCAAGGATTTTTTGAATGCTGAAAAGCCTGGGTTATGTAAGGTTTAAAAACTTAACCCTGCTAAACGGTCGGATTTAAATTTCAATAAGAAAGATTATAACAGAACAAACGTTTGTTTTTCATGCTCAGAGCACGACAATAACCAGATAAGCTGCCTCTGGCGATTAAGACAGCAAATGGTGTTGTTGATAATTATTTGTACAGACTTTTATTTCATAATGCATGGTTTTGTTAGTTGATTTGCATAATAGTTCGTCAGATTGTGTTTAGCAGCGTCAGTCAGCAGAACACTCTGATCCCTAAGGCATTAATTCAGCGTGTGAAAAAAGGGAAAGCCGCGTGCCGTGTGGACTAGCTGACTGATCGCAGGGTCTGGCAAGCCTCCGCGTGAAATTTAGCCTGAGGGGGCTGTAAATCTTGTGACAGCACTGTGAATAAATGCCCGGACCTGACGAATAAGAATTACGATTTTTACCGTCTCGACAAAGATTTTACACTCCGTTAGCCTGTCAGCTTCTCCCTTACAGGACGTTATTATGGCAGCTTCTTTAAACCTGGCGCTGGTCGGTGATTATCGCGCGACGGCGGTCGCCCACCAGGCTATTCCTCTGGCTATCAGGCGCGCCGCAACGCATCTGGATATTAACGTTAACGTCAACTGGCTGCCGACAAACGAGCTTGCCGATCTTAGCGCCGTGCGCGGCAGCGACGCCATCTGGGTGGTGCCGGGCAGTCCTTACGTCAATGACGAGGCGGTGTTTGCCACGCTTCGCTGGGCGCGAGAGCATCATAAACCGCTGCTGGGATCCTGCGGCGGGTTTCAGTATGCGGTCATTGAGTACGCGCGTAACGTGCTGGGCTGGCACGACGCCAGTCATGCAGAAACGGATAAAGGCGGACGTATGGTGATCGCGCCGTTAAGCTGCTCGCTGGTGGAGCAGCGAGGCGTCGTCAGGTTCGCGCCGGGATCGCGGATAGCCGCAGCCTATGGCGCGCAGTCAGGCGACGAGGGTTACCACTGTAATTTCGGCGTTAATCCCGACTTTAGCGAGGCGCTGGAAGGTAAAAATCTGCGCATTACCTCCTGGGATGAGGCGGGTGACGTGCGCGGCATAGAGCTGACCGATCACCCTTTCTTTGTGGCGACGCTGTTTCAGTCAGAGCGCGCCGCGTTGCTGAACAAAAACTCGCCGCTGGTGATTGCCTGGCTTCAGGCGGCGCTGAGAGCCTGAGATAAAATAACGGGCGCTCGCGCGCCTGCTATATTTCCGTTTTATCCGGATATTCGCACAGATCTTCAATCAGGCAGGCGCCGCAGCGCGGCTTGCGCGCCACGCAGGTATAGCGTCCGTGCAGGATCAGCCAGTGATGACAATCGACCTTGAACGACTTTGGCACCACCTTCAGCAGTTTTTCCTCAACTTCTTCCACATTCTTTCCTGGGGCAAAGCGGGTGCGGTTGCTGACGCGAAAAATATGGGTATCCACGGCGATAGTCGGCCAGCCAAAAGCGGTATTCAACACCACGTTGGCGGTTTTACGGCCCACGCCCGGCAAGGCTTCCAGCGCGGCGCGATCTTCCGGCACTTCGCCGCCGTGCCGCTCCAGTAAAATGCGGCAGGTTTTGATCACGTTTTCGGCTTTGCTGTTAAACAGCCCAATGGTCTTGATATGTTCCTTTACACCCTCGACGCCCAGCGCCAGCATGGCGGCAGGCGTGTTCGCTACAGGATAGAGCTTTGCCGTGGCTTTGTTGACGCTGACGTCGGTAGCCTGCGCTGACAGCAGCACCGCGATCAACAGCTCAAACGGCGAGCTGAAGTTAAGTTCAGTGGTGGGATGCGGGTTGTTATCCCGCAGCCGACTGAGGATTTCAACGCGTTTCGTCTGGTTCACACTGCCTTCCCGGCATGCTCATGCAGCCCGGCGGCGGCCGCTTCTTCGGCGCGACGAGCCGCGCGCTGCTTCGTTTTCTGGTCAATAAGATATTTCAGGGCCAGCAGCATACCCAGACCAATAAAGGCGCCCGGCGGCAGCATCGCCAGCAGCATCGGCGAGTCAAAATGCACCACTTCGATGCGCAGCGCTTTCGCCCAGGGGCCAAGCAGCTGATCCGCGCCGTTAAACAGGGTGCCGCTGCCGATCAGTTCGCGGATTGAACCGAGCGTAACCATTGCGCAGGTCGCGCCCATGCCGATAGCGAAGCCATCCAGCGCGGAAAGGGGAATACTGCTTTTGGATGCCACGGCTTCGGCGCGACCCACCACGATACAGTTGGTCACGATCAGCGGAATGAAAATGCCGAGCGACTCATACAGGCCATAGGCGTAGGCGTTGATCAACATCTGCACGCAGCTCACCACCGAAGCGATGATCATCACGTAGATAGGAATACGGATCTCCGACGGCACCCAGCGACGCGACGCGGAAATCGCGCTGTTGGTAATCGTCAGCACCAGCGTAGTGGCCAGACCGAGGCCCAGCGCATTGGTGGCCGTTGAGGTCACAGCCAGCAGCGGGCAGAGTCCCAGCAGCTGTACCAGCGCCGAGTTGTTTTTCCACAGGCCGCCAACCAGCAAATTTTTCGCTTCACTCATTTGCGTCTCCACATTCCGGCAGCGAGGCAAGTCTGCCGCTCAGGGTTTCAATCAGTAACGCAGTACGTTTAGTGGCGTTAACCACCGCGCGCGGCGTAATAGTTGCGCCGGTAAACTGGTCAAATTCACCACCGTCTTTCTTTACCGCAAAGGCTTTATCGTCTGCGCCGTGGACCACTTTGCCGTTAAAACTGTTAATCCAGTCAGAAATGCGCAGTTCGATCTTATCGCCGAGACCGGGCGTCTCATGATGTTCAATCACGCGCACGCCCAGCACTTTGCCGTGGAAATCCGCGCCTACCAGCATTTGAATCGCGCCGGAGTAGCCGTCCGGCGCGGTGGTCTCAAGCGCCGCCGCGACGGGGTTATCGCCTTTGCGCGCCAGATAGAGATGGTGCGCCGTCGCGTTTCCCAGCGCCGGATCGGTGACAAGGTAACATTCGCGCTGAATCTGATTATCGTACATTTCTACCGGAACAACCTGATCCAGCAAATTTTTCTGATTCAGCGCCGTCTGATGCGCAATCGTCGGTTTAGTCACGTAGTTCACCACGGCGGTTAAGCCTGTGGTCACTACGGCGAACAGCGCCAGCGTAACGGCATTCTTGCGAATAGTTTCAAACATCGATTACTCCTTACGATGGCCGTAAACGCGCGGCTGGGTGTAGTAATCGATCAGCGGAACGCAAATATTGGCCAGCAGCACCGCAAAGGCGACGCCGTCCGGGTAGCCGCCAAAGCTGCGGATCAACCATACCAGCAGGCCAATCAGCGCGCCGTAGAGCAGGCGGCCACGGTTAGTCGTCGAAGCGGTAACCGGGTCGGTAGCAATAAAGAACGCGCCGAGCATCGTTGCGCCGGAGAAAAGGTGGATAAGCGGGGTATTCAGGCTGTCGGGCGCAATCAGCCAGCCCAGCGTGGCGCAAAAGGCCAGCGAGAGCAGCATCGCCGCCGGAATATGCCAGCGAATCGCGTTCTTCCACAGCAGAAACAATCCGCCCGCCAGATAGCCGACGTTGATCCACTGCCAGCCAAGACCCGCCAGGATGCCGGTATAAATCGGCTGCGCCAGCAGCTGTTCCGCGCTGTGACCGGCGCGCAGGCCAGTTTTGAAATTATCCAGCGGCGTCGCCTGGCTAATGCCGTCTGCGCCGATTTGCAGCTGTTGCATGGTGTCGCCCGCCAGGGTGTGGCCGGTGAAAATCATGCTCAGCGAGTCAGTCAGGCCGGGTTTTATCGCCTGGAGCGCATCGGGCGGCAGCCAGCTGGTCATCTGTACCGGGAAGGAGATCAGCAGCACCACATAGCCGACCATCGCCGGATTAAAGGGGTTTTGTCCCAGTCCGCCGTACAGCTGTTTGGCAATGATAATGGCGAAAACGGTGCCAATCACCACCAGCCACCAGGGCGCCAGCGGCGGTAAACTGATGCCGAGCAGCACGGCGGTCAGCAGCGCGGAGTTATCCGCCAGATTAGGCACGACCGGCGCTTTGCGCAGACGCAGAATCGCGGCTTCCGCCAGCCAGGCGGTCAGGACGGCCAGCACAACCTGCAACAGGCTGCCGTAGCCGAAAAAATAGCACTGGGCGGCGAAGCCGGGCACGGCCGCCAGCACCACCAGCAGCATAATATTGCCGGTGCTGCGGTGGTTATGGGTATAGGGAGAACTTGCGATACGAAAAGCCATTTATTCCTCAAACGTCGACGGCGTCTGCGCTTTACGCGCTTTAGCCCTGGCGATAGCGGCAGCGACGGCTGCCTTGCGCGCGTCATCCGACGGACGCGCATCACTGTGTTCAACGTCGGGGGTCACGACGTCCTTTTCTGACTCTTGCGCGGCAGCGGCTTTTTTCGCTTTGGCACGGGCAATTGCGGCTTCCACCGCCGCTTTGCGCGGATCGACCGGCGGTACGTCCTCAACCGGCTGAACCTCTTCGGTCAGCGTACCGGCTGCGGCCTGCGCAGCGGCGGCTTTCTTCGCTTTGGCGCGGGCAATCGCCGCTTCAACCGCGGCCTTGCGCGGATCGACGGCGTCGGCCTCAGCATCAGGCTGCGGCGCGTCGCTCTGCGCGGCTTTCTTCGCTTTGGCGCGGGCAATCGCGGCTTCGACCGCGGCCTTGCGCGGATCGACGGCGTCGGCCTCAGCGTCAGGCTGCAGCGCGTCGCTCTGCGTGGCTTTCTTCGCTTTGGCGCGGGCAATCGCGGCTTCGACCGCGGCCTTGCGCGGATCAACGGTCTCTGCCGCGGCGTCAGGCTGCGGCGCGTCGCTCTGCGCGGCTTTCTTCGCTTTGGCGCGGGCAATCGCCGCTTCAACTGCTGCCTTGCGCGGATCGACAGCGTCGGCCGCGGCGTCAGGCTGCGGCGCGTCGCTCTGCGTGATTTTCTTCGCTTTGGCGCGGGCAATCGCCGCTTCTACTGCTGCCTTGCGCGGATCTTCTGCCTGACGGCTCAGGGCCTGCGTTTCCGCCTGCGCTTCGGCCTGACGCAGATGCGCCTGGGCATGACGCGCCTGGCGTTGCGCTTCTTCTACGGCAGGATCGACTTCGCCTGCGGCCTGTCGTCTGGCCATTACGCGCTCGCGCGCAGCAGCCAGTTCGCCTTCATCATTACGGGCGACGCGCTGTTTAGCCTGCTCATGTTTGGCTTCGCGCGCCAGTTTTTCCCGTTCCAGACGCGCCTGGCGCGCCTCAAAACGCGCTTTTGCCTCGGCGGTACGTTTAGCCTCAAGATCGATGGCGCGCAGCTCGGCCTTTTCCTGGCGATAGTACTGCACCAGCGGAATATTGCTCGGACATACCCAGGCGCAGGCGCCGCACTCAATACAGTCGTCAATATGATGGGCGCGCGCTTTGTCGTGGTCGCCGCCCTGGCTGAACCAGTAAAGCTGCTGCGGCAGCAGCTTCGCCGGACAGGCGTCTGCGCAGGCGGAGCAGCGAATACAGGACTGCTCTTCCTCACTGTTGCCCATCTCGCTGGCGGAGGGCGCGAGGATGCAGTTGGTGATTTTCACCACCGGCACGTCAAGCGACGGCAGGGTAAAGCCCATCAGCGGGCCGCCCATAATCACCATCTGTCGCGCCGCCGGGGTAAAGCCTGCATGGCGCAGCAGATGGCTGATGGGGGTGCCGATGCGGCCCCAGACGTTGCGCGGCTGTGCAATCGCCTCGCCGGTTAAGGTCACGACGCGTTCGGTAAGCGGTTCGCCGTTGATAACGGCGCGCTTCACCGCCCAGGCCGTGCCTACGTTCTGCATCAGCACGCCAATATCGGTGGAGCGGCCGCCGTGCGGCACTTCCAGACCGGTCAAAATTTTGGTCAGCTGTTTCGCGCCGCCGGACGGATATTTCGTGGGGATCACGCGAATTTGCAGGTCCCGTTCGCCGCCCAGCGCCTGTTTCAGCGCGGCAATAGCTTCCGGTTTGTTGTCTTCGATGCCGATCAGCACGCGCTCGGCCTGAAGCACCCAGGCAAGGATGCGGCTGCCTTCCAGCACTTCGGCGGCATAATCCTGCATCAGACGATCGTCAGCGGTGATATAGGGTTCGCACTCCGCCGCGTTGATGATCAGGGTGTTGACGCCGCGCAGTCCGCCGCGCAGCTTGGTGCCGGTCGGGAAGCCCGCGCCGCCCAGGCCTGCAACGCCTGCGTCATGGATACGCTGCACAATCTCGCTGCGTTCGCGCTGACGGTAATCGGCCATCGGGACCAGCGTGGTCCAGCGGTCTTCACCATCCGGCGACATAAAAATGCACAGCTCTGACAGCCCCGACGGATGCGCAGTCATATGCTGCGCAATGGCGTCGATGGTGCCGGAGGTTGGCGCGTGCACCGGCAGCATGCGGCCATTGCCAAAGGTCAGCGGCTGGCCGCGCAGTACGCGATCGCCAGGGGCGACGCAAATTTCACCCTCATGGCCGATATGCTGCTTCAGCGGAATGATAAACCGATCCGGCAGCGGCAGCTGGCTAAGCGGCGTGCCGTTGGACTGGGTTTTCATTTCCGGCGGATGGATGCCGCCCTCGAAATCCCACAGCTTCTCTTTACGAAAGATATTCAACAGATTAAGCATGACTTTCTACCGGGATCACCCGTACAGGAATGGTATTGAGGTCCCACTTCCAGTTAGCGGTGGTGGTAGCCACTGGACGCATTTCGATGCAGTCGGTAGGACAGGGGGCGACGCAGAGATCACAGCCTGTGCAGACGTCGCTCAGTACGGTGTGCATGGCGCGCGTTGCGCCGACGATAGCGTCGACCGGACAGGCCTGAATACATTTGGTGCAGCCGATGCAGTTCGCTTCATCAATCCAGGCTACGGTACGCACCGGCTCTTTCGCCGTCTCATCGCCGTCAATCGGCTGCGGATCGACGTTCAGCAGCGCCGCCAGTTTCAGCATGGTTTGCTCGCCGCCGGGCGCGCATTTATTGATAGCCTCGCCGTGGTTTCCCACCGCGTCGGCATAGGGACGACAGCCGGGGTAGCCGCACTGTCCGCACTGGCTTTGCGGCAGCAGTTCGTCGATCTGCTCGACAATGGGATCTTCTTCGACCTCAAAGCGGCGCGAGGCATAGCCCAGCAGCGCGCCGAACACCAGGCTCAGCGCGCTCAAAACAATAATTGCAATCCAGATCGCCGTCATCAGAATTTCACCAGACCGCTAAAGCCCATAAATGCCAGCGCCATCAGACCAGCCGTGACCAGCGCGATAGAGGAACCTTTAAAGGGGGCGGGAACATTGGCGAGCACCAGTCGCTCACGCATACCGGCAAACAGCACCATGACCAGCGAGAAGCCGAGTGAGGCGCTAAAGCCGTAGATGGCCGCCTGTAAAAAGGTGTGATTAAGATTGACGCTCAGCAGCGGGACGCCAAGGACCGCGCAGTTCGTGGTAATCAACGGCAGAAAAATGCCGAGCAGACGATAAAGCGAGGGGCTGGTTTTGCGTACCACCATTTCGGTGAACTGCACCACCACGGCGATCACCAGGATATAGGCCATTGTACGCAGATAAACCAGGTCAAGGGGCACCAGAATCAGGTGGTTAACCAGCCAGGCACAAATCGACGCCAGCGTAATCACAAAGGTGGTAGCGAGACCCATGCCAATCGCCGTCTCCAGTTTTTTGGAAACGCCCATAAAGGGACACAGGCCGAGAAACTTCACCAGAACGAAGTTATTTACCAGCACTGTACCTACAAACAGCAAGAGATAATCGGTCATTTTTTCGCCATTAATTCGGAAAGCGACCTATTATCTGTGATCTGTGACGCTATCTCAACCACTGTGCAAGAAGCAGAAAGCGGTTTCGCACTCAGAATTAAATTATTGTCTAAACTCGCGGCGTTACGGCTGGATAAAGGTGGTTTTCACGCGCTGCGACCGTTTGAAGTAGGGCACGAAAACTGCGGCGGCGAGCAGCGTCAGCAGCAGCGTCTGGACCGCTTTGCCATCGGCCACAGGGGTAAAAGCGAAGGTTTTAAGCGCCAGCAGCAGCGTGACCAGCAACCAGATAATGTAGTGGCGCGGCAACCGGCGCGAGCGCTTACAGAACATCCAGCAAACCCACAGGCTGTAAAGCCAGACGGCCAGCGCGGTCAGCAGCGAAACGACCCAGTTGGTGACCAGTAACCCCTGGTATGAAAACAGGGTGGCGCGCCATTCAGGGTTGAACAGCGGGCTGAGGTACATGGCCAGCAGCAGAGCGCTGGTCAGCATGGTCATAATCAGCCAGGCGAGCGGGACGAGCAGCCATCCGCCAAGACGCGGTGCGGTTACCGGTTTATTCATTGCAGTGTTCCTGTTGCGACGAGAAAAGCGGTAGAGGATAACACGTCGGCCCGCGCCCGCTCACGCAGAAAAGGTGAAGAGGAGGGAAGATCAGACCACGTAATGCCATACGGTTTTGGGGACGCAGCCCAGATCGTAGAGCCTGCCGCCGGAGGCGAGTTCGGCGCGACGGTGATCCGCAGCACGATACATATTGATAAGTTCCCTGTTATCGGTGAGCGAATAGTTAAGATGGTCGTAGAGTTTTTCGAGGCTTTCCAGGTTATTTACTTTGCGAAATTTGAGCAGGTAATCTTGCGCAGTCATGATTGTCATAAATGAAGAGAACAGGGGAGCGCCCAGTATAGGGAGCCGGCATTTTCTGTCCAGTGGCTTATCCTAAATAATATTTAAATTTTCCAGTAATGGCGACCAGTGGGTTAAAAAGGCACGTTTTGCGCTTTTTTTCATCTGGCATCGCCCTGATACGGGCGCTGAAAAGCCCTGTCAGCCCTGACTACGCCGCTGGCTGCTGCGCAAGACGCGATTGCGGTTTTTTTGCAATAAACGCTGGCGAAAATAGCCTGCGCCAGGCGAATAAACCGTTATTAACTGCGCAGGTTTACCTTATCGGTAGAGAAAGACGTGCAATAAAAAGCGTTGAGTTTATTCGGATTTACCCCTGTTACGCCTGTCCCCGGCCGCCAGCCCGGCGCGCTTCGGCGACTGTGCGGATAATCACAAATTTATTATCTGATACGGACTGCGAGAGAATGACCAATGTTTGCCTAAAATTGTAATCGCTTTCAAATGCAGATTTCATAAGCGATTCTCTTTATTACATTTATTTAACCACAGCGCCAAAATTCCACAGTTATTTTGTCCATGCCGCTTGTATGCCTGACCTGCCGGATCTGCACGTAACTCCTTTAATTTGAACCGTTTTGTGAAGCGCGTCGCCCTAATTGCGCCGGTTTTACGCCAGGCTAAACAGGCTCTTTACCCTTACTCGCAAACGCCCTTCAGAGGAGTGCAATCTATGTGGAAACGTTTACTTTTGACCAGCCTGGTCAGCGCCGCGCTCGCCGCGCCGGTCATGGCCGCAGACCTGACGGTCGGCTTCTCTCAGGTTGGCTCTGAATCCGGCTGGCGCTCAGCGGAAACCAACGTGGCGAAAAGTGAAGCAGCGAAGCGCGGCATCACGCTGAAAATCGCCGACGGCCAGCAAAAACAGGAAAACCAGATCAAGGCCGTGCGTTCCTTTATCGCCCAGGGCGTCGATGCCATTTTTATCGCGCCGGTAGTGCAGACGGGCTGGGAGCCGGTACTGGAAGAGGCCAAAGACGCTAAGATTCCGGTTTTCCTGCTTGATCGCGCCATCGTCGTAAAAGACAAATCGCTTTATATGACCGTGGTGACGGCGGACAACGTACTGGAAGGAAAACTGATTGGCGACTGGCTGGTGAAAACCGTCGGCGACAAGAAGTGTAACGTTGTGGAGCTACAGGGCACCGTCGGCGCCAGCGTCGCCATCGACCGTAAAAAAGGCTTTGCCGAAGCTATCGCCGGTCATCCGAACATCAAAGTCGTGCGTTCGCAGTCCGGTGACTTTACCCGCAGCAAAGGTAAAGAGGTTATGGAGAGCTTTATCAAGGCGGAAAATAACGGCAAGAACATCTGCATGGTCTATGCGCATAACGACGATATGGCGATCGGGGCGATTCAGGCGATCAAGGAAGCCGGACTCAAACCGGGCAAAGATATTCTTACTGGCTCTATCGACGGCGTGCCGGACATCTATAAAGCCATGCTGGCGGGCGAAGCCAACGCCAACGTGGAGCTGACGCCCAACATGGCCGGTCCTGCTTTCGACGCGCTGGAGAAATTCAAAAAAGACGGCACGCTGCCGCCGAAAATCACCCGAACCGAATCCCGACTATATCTGCCAGCCGACGCGCAGG
This sequence comes from Candidatus Pantoea deserta, assembly GCF_003813865.1. GTDB lineage: Bacteria > Pseudomonadota > Gammaproteobacteria > Enterobacterales > Enterobacteriaceae > Pantoea > Pantoea deserta. Next base: position 2,488 of record NZ_RMVG01000012.1, on the reverse strand, counting down.
CACAGCTGGACACCAAAAAAGGCATGGGCTACTGAGCCGCGAGCCGCTCTCACGAGCGGCTTTTTATCTGTTGAGGCGGAGCTGACATGATGACTACGCACAATGACGACACGCTACTCACTATCAGCGGCGTCAGCAAAGGCTTCCCCGGCGTTAAAGCGCTGGATAATGTCTCCTTTAGCGTACGTAAAGGCGAAATCATGGCGCTGCTGGGCGAAAACGGCGCCGGAAAATCGACGCTGATTAAAGTGCTGACCGGTGTTTACAGCCGCGACGCGGGCACCCTGACCCTGAACGGGCAGGCTATCGCGCCGCGCAGCACCGCCGACGCGCAAGAGATGGGCATAGGTACGGTATATCAGGAAGTGAATCTGCTACCGAACATGTCGGTGGCCGACAATTTATTTATCGGGCGCGAGCCGCGCCGCTTCGGCATGATCGATCGGCGCCGCATGGTGCGCGACGCCGACGCGCTGATGCGCAACTATGGTTTTGCGCTGGACGTGACGCGTCCGCTGGGTCACTACTCGGTGGCGATGCAGCAGATCATCGCCATCTGTCGCGCGGTGGATCTCTCGGCACAGGTTTTGATCCTGGATGAGCCGACCGCCAGCCTCGACGCCAGTGAAGTCGATATGCTGTTTACCCTGATGGCGCAGCTTAAAGCCAAAGGCATGAGCCTGATTTTCGTCACCCATTTTCTCGATCAGGTCTATCGCATTACCGACCGCATTACGGTGCTGCGCAACGGCCAGTTTATTGCCACGCGCGATACCGCGACGCTGCCGCAAATCGAGCTGATCAAGCTGATGCTGGGGCGCGAGCTGCTGGAAACGGCGCTGCAACGTCAGGGCAGCACGCTGCGCAGCAATCAGCCGGTCGCCTCGTTCCGTGACTACGGCAAAAAGGGCACCATCGAACCTTTCAGCCTTGAGGTTCGCCCTGGCGAAGTGGTGGGGCTGGCCGGGCTGCTTGGTTCCGGCCGTACCGAAACCGCGGAAGTGCTGTTTGGCATTCGTCGTCCCGACCGCGGCACGGCAACCATCAAGGGCAAACCCCAGACTATTCGCTCGCCGGCAAAGGCGTCGCGTCTTGGCATGGGATTCTGTCCGGAAGATCGCAAGACCGACGGCATTATCGGCGCGGCCTCGGTGCGCGAAAACATTATCCTTGCGTTGCAGGCGCAGCGCGGCTGGCTGCGGCCTATCAAGCGTCGCGAGCAGCAGGCCATCGCGGAGCGTTTTATCAAAAGCCTCGGTATTCGCACGCCGCACGCTGACCAGCCGGTTGAGCTGCTTTCCGGCGGCAACCAGCAAAAGGTGCTGCTGTCGCGCTGGCTGGTGACAAAACCGCAGTTTCTGATCCTCGATGAACCGACGCGCGGCATCGACGTCGGCGCGCACGCCGAAATCATCCGCCTGATCGAATCACTGTGCGCCGACGGGCTGGCGCTGCTGGTGATCTCCTCTGAACTGGAGGAGCTGGTGGGTTATGCCGATCGCGTGCTGATTATGCGTGACCTGAAGCAGGTCGCGGAGATCCCGCTTGAGCAGCTGTCAGTGGCGTCCATTGTTAACGCCATTGCGGATGGAAGGGCACAACATGCTTGAATCCCATATGACCAAGACCGAACGACGTAAATTTCGGCTGCCGCCGGGCCTGCCGCAAATCGCGGCGCTGATTCTGGTGCTGCTGGTAGACAGCCTAGTGGCGAATAACTTTTTTGCCGTGCACTTACAGGATGGCCGCCTGTTCGGCAGCCCGATCGATATTCTTAACCGCGCCGCGCCGGTGGCGCTGCTGGCCGTCGGAATGACGCTGGTGATCGCCACCGGCGGCATCGATCTTTCCGTAGGCGCGGTGATGGCGATTGCCGGAGCGACCGCCGCCACGCTGACGGTCGCGGGACACAGCCTGACGGTGGTGATCTTTTCCGCGCTGGGCGCGGGACTGCTGTGCGGCCTGTGGAACGGCGTGCTGGTGGCGCTGCTGCGTATTCAGCCCTTTGTCGCCACGCTGATTTTGATGGTGGCGGGACGCGGCATTGCCCAGCTGATTACCCAGGGGCAAATCGTGACCTTCGACAGCGTCAGCCTGGCCTGGCTGGGCAGCGGTTCGCTGTGGCTGCTGCCGGTGCCGGTGTGGATTACGCTGGCGGTCGCCGTGCTGGTATGGCTGCTGACGCGCAAGACCGCGCTCGGTCTGTTTATCGAAGCGGTGGGCATTAATCTGCGCGCGGCGCGCAATGCAGGCGTCACCGGCTGGCTGGTGGTGATGTCTCCCTATGTGATTAGCGGGCTGTGCGCGGCCGTGGCGGGGGTGGTTGTCACCGCCGATATTCGCGGCGCAGACGCCAATAACGCCGGATTATGGCTGGAGCTGGATGCGATTCTGGCCGTGGTGATCGGCGGCGCCTCGCCGCTGGGGGGGGGCCTTAATCCTGTGCTGGTGCCCGTCCGCGGCCCGGTTTTTTCGGGGGGGAATAACC
>NZ_RMVG01000011.1 GCF_003813865.1 Candidatus Pantoea deserta | reverse complement strand
GATTTTCTCCGGCGACTCAGCTGCCTGAGTCTCCTGAACACCGCGCCCCGTAAGCCGTTGTGCCGTGTCAGTGGAGGCGCATTATAGGGAGTTCTTCTCAGGTGACAAGGGCTAATTTCAACTTTTTTTCTGACCGCTTACTTTCCAGGCGATACGCTGAAAAATGCGGCGAAATCGGGGTGCTGAGCAAAAAAAACGGGCCCAGAAGGCCCGTTTCGCTATTGGTCAGTTACTGATGAGCGACAATTTCGCCCTCTTTAACATCCATTTCTATGGTTTTACCCGGTATCAGCTGTCCGGAAAGGATCTGCTGCGCCAGCGGATTTTCAATCTGCTGCTGTATCGCACGTTTCAGCGGGCGTGCGCCATACACGGGGTCGTAGCCGTTTTCGCCCAGCAGCTTCAGCGCCGCGTCGGAAATATGCAGCTGGTAGCCGCGCTCATCCAGACGCTTATAGAGTCGCTGTAGCTGAATCTGCGCGATAGAAGCAATATGCTGCTCGCCTAACGGATGGAATACCACCACCTCATCGATACGGTTTACAAACTCAGGACGGAAGTGATGGCCGACCACATTCATCACCACATCCTTCATTTCGGCATAGTTCAGCTCACCAAAGCGTTCCTGAATCAAATCGGAACCCAGGTTCGACGTCATAATGACAACCGTATTGCGGAAGTCGACGGTGCGACCTTGCCCATCGGTGAGGCGCCCATCGTCCAGCACCTGAAGCAGGATGTTAAACACATCCGGATGCGCCTTCTCTACCTCATCCAGCAGGATCACGGAGTAAGGACGACGGCGAACCGCTTCTGTCAGATAGCCGCCCTCTTCATAACCCACGTATCCCGGAGGCGCGCCAACCAGACGCGATACCGAATGTTTTTCCATAAATTCTGACATATCGATACGCACCATCGCGTCGTCGCTGTCAAAAAGGAAATTCGCCAGCGCTTTGCAAAGCTCGGTTTTACCCACGCCGGTCGGGCCAAGGAACAGGAACGACCCGATTGGGCGATTGGGATCCGACAGGCCTGCACGACTACGACGAATCGCGTTCGATACCGCTTCCACTGCTTCGTCCTGGCCGATAACGCGAGTATGCAGCTCTTGCTCCATACGCAGAAGCTTGTCGCGCTCGCCTTCCATCATGCGCGCCACCGGAATACCGGTCCAGCGCGCCAGCACATCGGCGATCTCTACATCGGTTACGCGGTTGCGCAGCAGCTTCATGGTTTTACCTTCAGACTGCGTAGCGGCTGCCAGCTGTTTTTCCAGCGCTGGAATTTTGCCATATTGCAGCTCAGACATTTGCGCCAGATCGCCAACGCGTCGCGCCTGTTCCAGCGACAAACGCGCCTGCTCCAGCTCCGCCTTGATGTTCTGAGTACCGGAGAGCGAGGCCTTTTCCGCTTTCCACTCCTCTTCCAGCTCTGCGTACTCGCGCTCTTTTTGGTCGAGTTCGGTCTCCAGCATTTCCAGACGCTTAATGCTGGCGTCGTCAGACTCTTTCTTCAACGCCTGCTGTTCCAGCTTCAGCTGAATAATGCGACGCTCAAGGCGATCCAGCGACTCCGGCTTAGAGTCGATCTGAAGACGAATGCTGGAAGCCGCCTCGTCGATCAGGTCGATAGCCTTATCCGGCAGCTGACGATCGGCAATATAGCGATGCGACAGAGTCGCTGCCGCGACAATCGCCGGGTCGGTGATCTGAACATGGTGATGCAACTCATAGCGCTCTTTCAGACCGCGCAGGATAGCGATAGTATCTTCAACGCTCGGCTCGGCAACATAGACTTTCTGGAAACGGCGCTCCAGCGCCGCGTCTTTCTCTATATACTGACGATACTCATCCAGCGTCGTTGCGCCGACGCAGTGCAGCTCGCCGCGCGCCAGCGCTGGCTTCAGCATATTGCCCGCATCCATCGCGCCATCGGCTTTACCGGCACCCACCATGGTGTGCAGCTCGTCGATAAACAGGATGACGTTGCCTTCCTGCTTAGCCAGATCGTTGAGTACGCCTTTTAAGCGCTCTTCAAACTCGCCGCGGTATTTGGCGCCCGCCACCAGCGCGCCCATATCCAGCGCCAGTACGCGGCGGCCTTTCAGCCCTTCCGGAACTTCGCCGTTGATAATGCGCTGCGCCAGACCTTCGACAATGGCGGTTTTACCCACGCCAGGCTCGCCGATCAGCACCGGGTTGTTTTTGGTTCGGCGTTGCAGCACCTGAATGGTGCGGCGAATCTCTTCATCGCGGCCAATCACCGGGTCAAGCTTGCCCTGCTCTGCGCGCTCAGTGAGATCGATGGTGTATTTCTTTAATGCCTGGCGCTGATCTTCAGCCCCTTGATCGTTCACGTTGTCTCCTCCACGCAGCTGGTCAATCGCTCGGGTAAGCTTGTCTGTGGTTGCACCGGCTGATTTAAGCAGGTCGGCCAGGGAACCGCGTGAATCAAGGGCAGCCAGAACAAAGAGTTCAGATGAAATAAAGTTATCGCCGCGCTTCTGCGCCAGCTTATCGCACAGGTTAAGCACGCGGACCAGATCGGCTGAAGGTTGCACATCCCCTTCGCTGCCTTCTACCTGAGGTAAACGGCTGATCGCCTGCTCGACGCCGTTGCGTAGAGAGGCCACATCGACACCTGCCGAGGCTAATAAAGGACGAACGGATCCGCCTTCCTGATTGAGCAGCGCGCTCATCAGATGCAGGGGTTCAATAAACTGGTTGTCATGTCCCAGAGCAAGGGACTGTGCGTCGGCAAGGGCCAGTTGGAATTTGTTGGTAAGACGATCCAGACGCATGATTCCTCCCATTACAGGTCAAAATGCTACTGGAGATTAAATGAGGTCATCCCTCAAATTTTCAAGGTTAATGACCTGTACCATGAGCAAAAAATCGGCTACTGGATCGTCTTGTGGCGTAAGGTTATCTCAGCCAAATTAAAGAAGCCATACGCCCGGTTGTTCCGTCGCGTCGGAAGGAGAAAAAATCGCCATCTTCATGAAAGGTGCAGCGACGGGTTACGCTTACCGATGTCACGCCTGCCGCCTGCAAGCGCTGCTGCGCAAGCAGCCAGATGTCAGCAAAATACTTTGCGCCAGTGGAACGAAACGCCTGCTGCGCGCGGGCATCCTTCACCATAAAAGCCGCGCGCACTTCGCTACCGACTTCAAAAGCGTCAGGGCCGATGGCCGGTCCGAGCCAGGCGTGTATCTGGCTGGCTGGCGAAGCGAACTGCGCCAGGGTGTTTTCCAGCACTCCGGCGCACAGGCCGCGCCAGCCAGCATGCGCTGCGGCGACCTCTTTGCCGTCATAAGAGCAAAACAGCACCGGCAGGCAATCCGCCGTCATCACCGCGCAAACAACGCCGGCATCAGAGGTGATACAGGCATCAGCCTGGAGCGCGTCCTCAGACGCGGCAGGCAGCCGAACCACTTCCGTACCGTGCACCTGCTCAAGCCAGCGCGGCATCTGCGGCAGGCTGGTCTCGTCCACCAGCCGTTGCCGGTTTGCAGCCACATGCGCCGGATCGTCGCCGACATGGCCGCCGAGGTTGAACGACGCCCAGGGAGCGACGCTCACCCCGCCGTGGCGCAGCGTGGAGCAGGCTCCAACGTTCGCGGGCGCGGGCCAGTCCGGCACAATGGAACTCATAGCCAGTCCAGCCGGTCGCGGAACTCTTCGGTATCCGCTTTTAATACGTCGATCAGGTCGACCATGTCCTGCGGCAGCGGCGCATGCCACTCCATTTCAATGCCGGTAATGGGATGGTAGAGGCGCAGCATCGTCGCATGCAGCGCCTGACGGTCAAACGCGCGCAGTGTCGCAATAAACTGTTCTGACGCCCCTTTCGGCGGACGCGGACGACCGCCATAGAGCGGATCCCCCACCAGCGGATGGTTAATATGCGACATATGCACACGAATCTGGTGGGTACGGCCGGTTTCAAGGCGCAAACGCAGGCGCGTATGGGCGCGGAAGTGCTCCATGATGCGGTAGTGCGTGACCGCAGGTTTTCCCATCGGGTGCACGGCCATATGGGTGCGTTTGGTTGAGTGGCGGCTGATAGGCTCTTCCACAGTGCCGCCCGCCGTCATAGTGCCAATCGCCACCGCTTCATACTCGCGGGTGATTTCTCGCAGCTGCAGCGTTTCGACCAGATGCGTTTGCGCCGGTACGGTTTTCGCGACCACCATCAAACCAGTGGTATCTTTATCCAGTCGATGCACGATGCCCGCGCGCGGTACGTCGGCAATCGCAGGATAATGGTAAAGCAGCGCGTTCAATACGGTGCCGTCTGGGTTACCGGCGCCGGGATGCACCACCAGATCGCGTGGCTTGTTGATCACCAGAATATCGTCATCTTCATAGACAATATTCAGCGCGATGTTTTGCGCTTCCCAGCGCTGCTCTTCTTCGATTTCTGCATTAATCGCGACCCGCTCGCCGCCCAGAACTTTCTCTTTGGGTTTGTCGACGATAACGTCGTTAACGCTGACGCGGCGGTCCAGAATCCATTCTTTTATGCGCGAGCGTGAATAATCAGGGAACAATTCCGCCAAAGTTTGATCTAAGCGTTGTCCCAGTTGCGCTTCGGAGACCGTTGCGGTGAGTTGAACTAGTTGTGCCATATACAGCTTCTTCGTTAACGTTGGGTTTTCACGGCGATGCCGTTTAATATAATGTGCTATCGTACCTGGTCATTACCGGGAGCTATACGGACAGCTTCCGCCATAACAAATTTGAGGATAACCATTTCGTCATGACGCGTATGAAATATCTGGTGGCTGCTGCCACACTGAGTCTGGCCCTTGTGGGTTGCTCCAGCTCAAAGGACACAGTACCGGACAGCCCGCCTTCCGAAATCTACGCTACTGCTCAGGAAAAGCTCCAGGACGGTAACTTTAAAGCGGCGATTAAGCAACTGGAAGCACTGGACAACCGTTATCCTTTTGGTCCTTATTCTCAGCAGGTACAGCTGGATTTGATCTATGCCTACTACAAAAATGCTGATTTGCCACTGGCGCAGGCCGCAATCGATCGTTTCATGCGTCTTAACCCGACCCATCCTAATATCGATTACGTCATCTATATGCGCGGCCTGACGGATATGGCGCTGGACGACTCTGCGCTACAGGGCTTTTTCGGCGTAGACCGTTCCGACCGCGATCCTACGCATGCCCGCGACGCCTTTCGTGACTTCGCACAGCTGTTACGCAACTACCCGAACAGCCAGTACGCGGCCGACGCGCAAAAACGCCAGGTCTACCTGAAAGATCGCCTGGCGAAATATGAACTCTCGGTGGCGCAATTCTATACTAAGCGCGAAGCCTATGTCGCGGTTGTTAACCGTGTAGAAGGTATGATGCGCGATTATCCAGACACGCAGGCAACCAGAGATGCGCTGCCGCTGATGGAAAACGCCTACCGGAATTTGCAGCTGAATGCCGAGGCCGATAAGGTAGCCAAAATTATCGCCGCCAATAGCGCCAGCTAATCTTCAGGCCGAAGAAATGAAAAAGCAGCCGCAAGGCTGCTTTTTTATGGGTGAAAAACAGACAATTTCTCAATTTCACCGCTGGGCTAACCTGCCTATCATGCGCCTCTGCCTGACCGGGTTCAAGCCCTTTTCGCCGACTTCTCGCCCTTTCTCGCAAATTACTGGCCTTGACAAAAAGTGACATTTTTTCGTGATCTACATCACACATTTTACCGCTGGGCACGTTATTCTGGACCTACCAAGACGGAAATGACAGAGAGGTAAAACTATGATTCTGAACATTACCAGCAAACAAATGGAAATCACCGCGGCTATCCGCGACCATGTCGAAGACCGTCTCGCCAAGCTGGAAAAATGGCAAGCTCATCTGATAAATCCGCACATCGTCCTGTCCAAAGCGCCAAAAGAATTTGTGGCTGACGCCACTATTAACACGCCAAACGGCACCCTGGTTGCCAGCGCTAAACACGAGGACATGTATACCGCGATCAATGACCTCATCGGCAAGCTAGAGCGCCAGCTGAACAAGGTTCAGCACAAGCCGGAGGCCCGTCGGGCAGCGACCAGCGTCAAAGCTTTCACGCCCGCAACCTGACACCCTGTTTTCACTAACGCGCCTGCGGGCGCGTTTTTTATTGACAGTCTTAAATCAGTGCGGGTACTCTCAGTTCAGCTTTTAAATGGACGCCAGCATGAAAAATCTACCGTTCTTCTTCGCTTTCTTTTTTACCTTCCCCTGACTGGGAGGCAATTCGTCGTGTGAAAAAGAAAGCGAAGACGAACAATAAAGCCTCCCAACCGGGAGGCTTTTTTTTTACTGAATAGCTTACAGGTGAGCCTAATGAATCCCGATAATCCTTTACTGGCGCTGCGCGACCAGATCAGCGCAGTAGATGAAAAGCTGTTGACGCTGCTGGCAGAGCGCCGCGCGCTGGCGGTGAAAGTTGCCGAAGCCAAACTATCCACGCACCGACCGATTCGAGACATCGAACGTGAGCGAGCGCTGCTGGAGCATTTAATTACGCTTGGGCAGAAACATCAGCTGGATGCGCATTACATCACCCGCCTGTTTCAGCAGATTATTGAGGATTCCGTCCTGACGCAGCAGGCTCTTTTGCAGAAAAACCTTAACCATGCGCATGCGCTGGCGGCCCGGATTGCGTTTCTCGGTCCGAAAGGCTCATACTCGCATCTGGCGGCGCGCCACTATGCCGCGCGCCACTTTGACAATATGGTTGAGATCGGCTGTCTGAAATTCCATGACATTATTCGCCAGGTCGAAAATGGTCAGGCTGACTACGCCGTTTTGCCGATTGAAAACACCAGCTCAGGCTCGATTAATGACGTTTACGATCTGCTACAGCAAACCAGCCTCTCCATTGTTGGCGAACTGACGCAGCCTATCGATCACTGTGTTCTGGTAACGGGCAACACCGACCTGCAACAGATTGAAACCGTCTACAGCCATCCACAGCCCTTCCAGCAGTGCAGCCAGTTTATTAGCCGTTTCCCACACTGGAAAATCGAATATACCGAGAGCACAGCCGCCGCAATGGAAAAAGTCGCGGCGTTAAATTCGCCGAAAGCCGCCGCCCTCGGCAGCGAAGCTGGCGGCGAGCTTTACCAGTTGCAGGTGCTGGAGCGCAATCTGGCAAATCAGCAGCAGAACCATACCCGCTTTATCGTGCTGGCGCGCAAAGCCATTGCCGTATCGGATCAGGTTCCCGCTAAAACCACGCTGCTGCTCGCAACCGGCCAGCAGGCGGGCGCGCTGGTTGAAGCGCTGCTGGTGCTGCGCCAGCATAATCTGGTTATGAGTAAGCTGGAATCGCGCCCCATTAACGGCAATCCCTGGGAAGAGATGTTTTATATCGACGTGCAGGGTAACCTGGAATCAGAGAGCATGCAGCAGGCGCTTCAGGAGCTAAAAGCTTTGACCCGTATGCTGAAGGTTCTGGGATGCTATCCCAGCGAAAATGTGGTTGCGGTAGAACCACGCAGCGAATAAAAAACGGCATCGCTACCGATGCCGTTTCGCTCACCGGGCCGATGTCCTTGCGTGTGACAGCGCCCGGTCGCTTTATAACTGCCAGCCTGACCCGCGACATTCTGATCGCGGGATGCTTTGTTGCTCGTCTGCTGGTCTTTACGCATTACCTGCGTCTGCGCCCTGACGACGGCCGGTTTTACTATGGACGGCTGTCGTTGGCGGAGCGCAGCAGGCTGCGGCTCTCCACCATAAAGCGTTTAGCGTGGTCGCCAAACCAGTGCTCTACCCGGTTGAAGCTGTCAATAAACGCCTGCTTGTCGCCCTGCTCCAGCAGAGTGATGGCCTCGCCAAAACGCTGGTAGTAACGTTTAATCAGCGACAAATTACTTTCTGAAGACATAATAATGTCCGCGTAAAGCTGAGGATCCTGAGCAAACAGGCGGCCTACCATCGCCAGCTCCAGTCGGTAAATCGGCGAGGAGAGCGCCAGCAACTGATCGAGGTTAACGTTCTCTTCCGCCAGATGCAGGCCATAGGCGAAGGTGGCGAAATGACGCAGCGCCTGAATAAAAGCCATGTTCTGGTCATGTTCAACCGCGCTGATACGATGCAGTCGCGCGCCCCATACCTGAATCTGTTCCAGGAACCACTGATAGGCTTCAGGCTGACGGCCATCGCACCAGACCACCACCTGCTTCGCCAGGCTGCCGCTGTCGGGACCAAACATCGGGTGCAGACCAAGCACGGGTCCGTTGTGGGCCGCCAGCATTGCCTGGAGCGGGCGATTCTTGACCGATGCCAGATCGACCAGAATGCAGTCTTCCGGCAGCGGCGGAAGCTGCGCGATAACCTGTTCCGTCAGATGAATCGGCACGCTGATAATTACCATGCCGGCATCGCTCAGCAGCGATGGCGCGCTATCCCAGTCATCTTTATCCAGCGATTTCACCTGATAGCCCGACAGCGTCAGCATACGCGCAAACAGGCTGCCCATCTGCCCTTTGCCCCCAACGATCACCACAGGGCGCAGCGCCGGATTAAGCGTTTTAAAGCCTTTATCGTTCTCGCTGGTATAGGACTCGCGCATCACGCGCCGCAGTATGTCTTCGATCAGATCGGGCGGAACGCCGAGCGCCTCGGCCTCTTTACGGCGCGAAGCCAGCATTGACGCCTCACGCTCAGGCACATAAATGGGCAGACCGTAACGGCTCTTAACTTCACCCACCTCCGCTACCAGCTCCAGCCGCTTCGCCAGCAGATCCAGTAACGCCTTATCGACAGTATCAATTTGATCGCGTAGCGCGGTCAGTTCAGCCACCATTGCTCATTACACCTCGTGTGACAGACGCGCCGACAGCACCCCTTGCAGATCCTGATGCATGTCGCGCAGCAGCGTTTCGGTACTCGCCCAGTTAATGCAGGCATCGGTAACGGAAACGCCATACTTCATTTCGCTGCGCGGCTGCTCGGATGATTGATTGCCTTCATTGATGTGGCTTTCCAGCATCAGGCCAATAATCGAGCGGTTGCCATCTTTAATCTGGGCGATCGCCGATTCGGCGACGCCGGGCTGGCGGCGGTAGTCTTTGTTAGAATTGCCATGGCTGCAATCTATCATCAAGGCCGGACGCAGTCCCGCTTTGAGCATCTCTTTTTCACACAGCGCCACGTCTTCCGGCCCGTAGTTAGGGGCTTTACCGCCGCGCAGAATGACATGGCCGTCCGGGTTGCCCTGCGTTTGCAGCAAACAGACCTGGCCCGCCTGGTTGATCCCCACGAAACGGTGCGGCATCGCAGCCGCGCGCATCGCGTTGATGGCTGTGCCCAGACTCCCGTCGGTGCCGTTCTTGAAACCTACAGGCATTGAAAGGCCGGACGCCATCTCACGGTGGGTTTGAGATTCCGTGGTGCGCGCGCCGATGGCCGACCAGCTGAACAGATCGCCGAGGTATTGCGGGCTGTTAGGATCGAGCGCCTCAGTAGCCAGCGGCAGTCCCATCTCCACCAGATTCACCAGCAGCTGACGCGCAATGTGCAGACCGGCTTCCATATCAAAGGAGTTATTCATATAGGGATCGTTGATCAACCCTTTCCAGCCGACGGTGGTGCGGGGTTTTTCAAAATAGACGCGCATAACGATATACAGCTGATCCTTCAACTGTTCAGAGAGATCTTTCAGGCGGCGAGCATAATCCAGAGCGGCTTCGGTGTCATGAATCGAACAGGGACCACACACCACCAGCAGACGCGGATCGCGGCCGGCGATAATGTCGGAAATGGTCTGGCGAGACGCAGCAATCTGCGCTTCCTGCTGGGCATTCAGCGGGAATTTCGCTTTAAGCTCTTCCGGGGTAATCAAAATCTGTTCATCAGCAATATGGACATTGTTCAGCGCGTCTTTTTGCATGGCTACGATCCTTTTTTCCTCGTTATGCGGTTAGTGATCCTCTGAAAGGATGAGGCACACTTTACCACAGGACGTAAAACAAGCAATCCATGCCTGTACACTTTTATTACCATAAAAATATCACGCGCCGGAAAACCTATAAAAATATGTTAAAATCCAACAATATAAATAATAATAGCAGGCAAGGAGCCTCACCAAGAGTGTAAACTAATAATTACAAAAAGCTTTTATCCCTTCTTTCTTCTCACCTGATAAGCTGAATAAAAATTCTTTGTGATCAGGTTGTTTATGTCTCGCTTATCTCATCTGGTTCAGCTCCGTCCTTTCACTGATACAGACATTCCTGCTTTCACCGAAGCCGTCAATGCCTCGCTGGATACCCTGCTGCCCTGGATGACCTGGGCGCATGCCGACTATCAGGCAGAAGAAGCGGCCAGCTGGATCGCCTTCACACAGCAGCAAAGAGCGAGGGGAGAAGCAGAAGAGTTTGTCATTGTGGATCATCAGGATCGCCTGCTGGGCGGCGCAGGGATACGTTTTGCCCGCCAGCCTGGGCAATTTGCCGCCCTGGGATACTGGGTGCGCAGCGATGCGCAGCGTAAGGGCGTGGCCAGCCGTGCAGTGACGCTTTTGCTTGAGACGGGATTTGCGCGACCGGACATCGACAGAATTGAAATTCTTGCAGCGGAAAATAATGCGGCCAGCCGCGCGGTAGCTGAACGATGCGGCGCGCGTTTCATCGATATGCGCTACGGCTTAATTATTCTGGAGAGCGGCCCGGTGAATACGGCTATCTACCATGTTCATCGACCCTGAAATTCGGGCGTAAAAAAGGGGCTGGCATTACGCCAACCCCTTGTTTGCTATTAACTTTTAGATGTCGCGTTAGCGATACCTTAGTTAAGACGCTCTTTGATACGAGCTGACTTACCAGTACGCTCACGCAGGTAGTACAGTTTGGCTTTACGCACAGCACCACGGCGTTTAACAGAAATGCTGTCGATGACCGGAGAGTGAGTCTGGAAGACACGCTCAACGCCTTCGCCGTTAGAAATCTTACGAACAGTGAATGCAGAGTGCAGACCGCGGTTACGGATAGCGATAACCACGCCCTCGAATGCCTGCAGACGTTTCTTAGAACCTTCAACGACCCATACTTTCACTTCCACGGAATCACCCGGGCGGAAGGAAGGTACGTCCTGTTTCATCTGCTCTTGTTCAAGTTGCTTGATAATGTTGCTCATAATTAAATCTCTTATCCTGGGTAAACTGATAGTCGCGGGAGATTACTCAACCGCCTCATCGTTTTGTTGCTGATGTTCCAGCTGGAACGCTTTCAACAACCTTGCTTGCTCTTCAGTCAGAGCCAGGTTTTCCAGAAGTTCAGGTCTTCTTAACCAGGTCCGGCCCAGCGACTGTTTCAGGCGCCAGCGGCGAATCTCTGCATGGTTGCCGGACAGTAATACTGCCGGTACATCCATGCCTTCCAGCACTTCAGGTCGAGTATAGTGCGGGCAGTCCAGCAAACCCTCCGAGAACGAATCCTCATCGGCCGACGCCTGTTTGCCCAGTACGCCAGGAATTAACCGGGCGACGGAGTCAATCATCGTCATTGCTGGCAGCTCACCGCCGCTGAGTACGTAATCGCCAATTGACCATTCTTCGTCAATTTCGGTCTGAATCACGCGCTCATCAATACCTTCATAGCGACCGCAAACCAGAATTAACTTCTGCTGCGTCGCCAGTTCGCAAACGCCCTGTTGGTCGAGTTTGCGCCCCTGAGGTGACAGATAGATCACCCTGGCCCCTTCTCCCGCCGCCGCTTTCGCTGCGTGGATTGCATCCCGTAAGGGCTGCACCATCATCAGCATTCCCGGTCCGCCGCCGTATGGACGATCGTCCACCGTACGGTGCCGGTCGTGAGCGAAGTCGCGAGGACTCCAGCTCTCGATGCTGAGCAGGCCATTCTTTACTGCCCGGCCAGTTACCCCGTAATCGGTAATAGCGCGAAACATCTCTGGAAACAGGCTAATAACACCAATCCACATCGTTGTCGCCGTTACGTTACCTTGCGATTCGGAGATCAAAAACCAGGATCCCAGTCTACTTCAATGACGCCAGTAGCGAGATCGACTTTCTTGATAACCTGTTCATCAAGAAACGGTATTAACCGCTCCTTCACACCGAATGCATCTTTCAGGTTTGCCTTTACGACGAGAACGTCGTTCGAGCCGGTTTCCATCAAATCAATGACTTTGCCCATCTCGTAACCGTCAACATTAACCACCTGACAGCCCATAAGGTCTTTCCAGTAGTAGTCGCCGTCGTTCAGTTCCGGCAGCTGCGCTGAGTCAACCGTGATTTCGCAATTGGTCAACTGGGTCGCCGCGTCCCGATCGTCAATGCCTTTGACTTTGATGATCAGGTCCTGATTGTGATGCCGCCAACTTTCCAGTTCAATCTGCTGCCATTTACCGGCGCGCTGAATAAACCAGGGTTGGTAGTCAAAGATACTTTCGGCCGCATCGGTGGAGGAAAACACTTTGAGCCAGCCACGAATGCCGTATGCTCCGCCCATTTTGCCCAGAACAAGGGGCTTAACAGGAGGTTTTGCGGCAGGTTCTTTGCTCATGCTCACCACCGTGACAGATTAAGCTGCTTTTTTTGCTTCTTTGATCAGCGCGTTAACGCGATCGGAAAGCGTTGCGCCCTGGCCAACCCAGTGCTCGATGCGGTCCAGATCCAGACGCAGCGTTTCAGCCTGACCAGATGCGATCGGGTTGAAGAAGCCTACGCGCTCGATGAAACGACCGTTACGTGCATTGCGGCTGTCAGTAACGACGACCTGATAGAACGGACGCTTTTTCGCGCCGTGACGTGCCAAACGAATTGTTACCATAACATCCTCTTAAGTTAATAAAACAACCGGGCCCCATCGAGGAACGGGGCCCGGGTGCTGTATAAAAAGCCCGAAAATTTTACTCATTTCGGCGCAAAAAGCAACCTGCGAGCGCAACCTTTCGGGCTTTTATTGCCGAACGACTTAGCGTCCGGGGAATCCTGGCGGCATCATGCCTTTCATACTGCGCATCATTTTCGCCATACCGCCCTTCTTCATTTTCTTCATCATGCGCTGCATGTCGTCAAACTGCTTAAGCAGACGGTTGACGTCCTGCACCTGCATGCCAGAGCCAACGGCGATACGACGCTTGCGTGAGCCTTTGATAATTTCAGGCTTCTCACGCTCTTTACGCGTCATGGAGTTGATGATCGCTTCCATGCGCACCAGCACTTTGTCGTCCATCTGAGACTTAACGTTATCCGGCAGCTGACCCATGCCCGGCAGTTTGCCCATCAGGCTCGCCATGCCGCCCATGTTGCGCATCTGCTTAAGCTGCTCAAGGAAGTCATTCAGGTCGAAACCGTCGCCGGTTTTTAGTTTCTTCGCCAGCTTTTCAGCCTGCTCGCGATCGACTTTGCTTTCGATGTCTTCAATCAGCGAAAGCACATCGCCCATACCGAGAATGCGGGAGGCGATACGATCCGGATAGAACGGCTCCAGCGCCTCGGTTTTCTCGCCGACGCCCATAAACTTGATAGGCTTGCCGGTGATATGACGAATCGACAGCGCCGCGCCGCCGCGCGCATCGCCATCCACTTTGGTCAGGATAACGCCGGTCAGCGGCAAGGCTTCGTTAAAGGCTTTCGCCGTGTTCGCCGCATCCTGGCCGGTCATGGCGTCAACGACAAACAGGGTTTCTACCGGATTAATCGCGGCATGCACCTGTTTGATCTCGTCCATCATCGCTTCGTCAACGTGCAAACGGCCCGCGGTATCCACCAGCAGCACGTCATAGAATTGCAGCTTCGCTTCTTTCAGCGCGTTTTTAACGATGTCGACCGGCTTCTGGCTGAGGTCGGACGGGCAGAAATCGACGCCTACCTGCTGCGCCAGCGTTTCCAGCTGTTTAATCGCCGCCGGGCGATAAACGTCAGCGGAAACCACCAGCACTTTTTTCTTGTGCTTTTCGCGCAAGAATTTACCCAGTTTGCCGACGCTGGTCGTTTTACCCGCACCCTGCAAGCCCGCCATCAACACCACGGCCGGCGGCTGCGCGGCCAGGTTCAGCGCGTTGTTCTCCGCGCCCATCGCCGCAACCAGTTCGTTGCGAACGATTTTGATGAACTCCTGACCCGGCGTCAGGCTTTTGTTAACGTCCTGACCGACCGCGCTCTCTTTAACGCGGTTGATGAACTCACGCACCACCGGCAGCGCGACGTCGGCTTCCAGCAGCGCCATGCGCACTTCGCGCAGCGTGTCCTTGATGTTGTCTTCGGTCAGCCTTCCGCGGCCGCTGATATTGCGCAGGGTTTGCGACAAACGATCGGTTAAATTATCAAACATTGTCTCTCACTCAAAAAAATCGCGAGGCGCCTGACAGGCACAATGTGGCGGATTATAACACGAAGCGAAAACGATCTCTGCAATTGCGCCTCAGATCGGTTGGAGGCGGCTTCCGCTGGCGCTATACTGCCCTTTTCCTTTATCTGACTGACCTGTAAGGATCTATGTCCGTTTTCTCGCTCCTGGCGCTGTTTGCCTACTCTCTGAGTCTTGCACTGATCATTCCCAGCCTGTTGAAACGCAACAGCGGATGGCGGCGAATGGCGGTGCTTTCCGCCTGCGTCGCGCTGGTCGCGCACGCCGTGGCGCTACAGCAGCGGATTTTTGCCGTCGACAGCGGGCAGAACCTCAGCCTGCTCAATATCGGCTCGCTGGTCAGCCTGCTTATCTGCGCCATTATGACTATTGTGGCGTCGCGCAATCGTGGCTGGCTGCTGTTGCCGATCGTCTACAGCTTTGCGCTGATTAACCTGGCGTTCGCTACCTTTGTGCCGAATGCGTTTATCACCCATCTTGAAACCACGCCGGGAATGATGATCCACATCGGCCTGTCGCTGTTTGCCTATGCGACCCTGATTATCGCCGCGCTTTATGCGCTACAGCTGGCGTGGATCGACTATCAGTTGAAAAACAAAAAGCTGGCCTTTACGCAGGATATGCCGCCGCTGCTGAGCATTGAGCGCAAAATGTTTCATATTACCCAGGTGGGCGTGGTGCTGCTGACGCTGGTGCTGTGTACCGGGCTGTTTTACATGCACAACCTGTTCAGCGCTGAAAATGTTGATAAAGCGGTCCTGTCAATTCTTGCCTGGTTCGTCTATATCGTACTGCTCTGGGGACACTATCGTGAAGGCTGGCGCGGTCGTCGGGTAGTGTGGTTTAACTGTGGCGGCGCTCTGCTGCTGACCATGGCCTATTTCGGCAGCCGTGTCTTACAGCACCTGCTTACTCACTCGTCTTAATCAAAAGGAAGTTCTGCGTTGGAACAGGTTTCAACCACCACTCTGATCATTATTTTAGTCGTGATGGTACTGGTTTCCGCCTGGTTCGCCGGGTCGGAAACCGGCATGATGACGCTCAACCGCTATAAGCTGCGCCATCAGGCGAAAAATGGCAGTCGCGCGGCGCGTCGGGTGGAAAAACTCCTGCGTCGCCCCGATCGTCTGCTCAGCTTAGTGCTGATTGGGAATAACCTGGTCAATATTCTGGCCTCCGCGCTGGCCACGATTGTCGGGATGCGTCTGCACGGCGATGAAGGCGTCGCGATTGCCACCGGCATCCTCACCTTTGTAGTGCTGGTGTTTGCTGAAGTGCTGCCGAAAACCGTAGCGGCGCTCTATCCGGAGCGGGTCGCCTTTCCCAGCAGCCTGCTGCTCGGTCCGCTGCAAATCATTATGTCGCCGCTGGTCTGGCTGCTTAATACCATTACGCGCCTTCTGATGCGTATGGTCGGCATCAAAACCGAGAGCGCAACCAGCGCCGCGCTGAGCAAAGAAGAGCTGCGCACCATTGTTTATGAGTCGCGTAGCCTGATGTCGCGGCGTAATCAGGATATGCTGCTGTCGGTGCTGGATCTGGAAAAGGTGAGCGTCGATGACATTATGGTGCCGCGCAATGAGATCGTCGGTATCAATATCAACGATGACTGGAAGTCGGTGATGCGCCAGCTCAGCCATTCGCCGCACGGCCGTATTGTGCTGTTCCGCGATTCGCTCGACGACTGCGTCGGCATGCTGCGCGTACGCGAAGCCTGGCGCACCATGACCGAGAAAAAAGAGTTTAATAAAGAGACGCTGCTGCGCGCCGCTGATGAGATCTATTACGTGCCGGAGGGAACGCCGCTAAATATTCAGCTGGTGAAATTTCAGCGCAACAAGAAGAAAGTCGGTCTGGTCGTGGACGAATATGGCGACATCAAGGGTCTGGTCACCATCGAAGATATTCTTGAAGAGATTGTCGGTGACTTTACCACCTCTATGTCGCCTACGCTGGCGGAAGAGGTAATGCCGCAGAATGACGGTTCGGTGCTGGTTGAAGGCAGCGCCAACGTGCGCGAAATCAACAAGGCCTTTAACTGGCATCTGCCGGAGCAGGAAGCGCGCACCATCAACGGCATGCTGCTGGAAGCGCTGGAGGAGATCCCGGAGATCAATACCCGCGTTGAAGTCTCCAATTACGCTGTTGATATTCTGGATGTGCAGGACAACATGGTGAAGCAGGTGCGCATTACGCCAAAGACGCCGCTAAAAACGTCCGTCGGCTCCTGACGCCCGCCCATAAAAAAACGCCGCAGCGATGCGGCGTTTTTTTTGCGGTCGGAAACAGCGGCTAGATGTGCAGCTCCTGCAACTTCTCCTGCGGCAGTTTCAGATCTTCGTTGCGGTTGACGCCAATGTCATGCGCCAGCACGTTGCGCGCAATCTGCTGCGCTTCGTCCAGCGAGTGCAGCTTATAGCTGCCGCACTGGTACTCGTTCAGCTCAGGGATCTGGTTCTGATCTTTGACTTTCAGAACGTCTTCCATTGCCCCTTTCCATGCGCTGGCGACGCGCTGCTCGTCAGGTGTGCCAATCAGGCTCATATAGAAACCGGTACGGCATCCCATCGGGGAGATATCAACGATTTCCACGCCGTCGCCGTTCAGATGATTACGCATAAAGCCTGCAAACAGATGCTCCAGCGTATGAATACCGCGCTCGGTCAGGATCTCTTTGTTCGGACGGCAGAAACGCAGGTCAAAAACGGTGATGGTATCGCCATGCGGAGTCTTCATGGTCTTCGCAACACGCACCGCGGGCGCGGCCATGATGGTATGGTCAACGGTAAAACTGTCCAGTAGTGGCATACGTCACCTCCTGTTCTGAAAATTTTTTTATAAAAGATGAAACTTTTCTGTTCGCCCAGCGTCTGAATATATGAAAGACGCGCATTTGTTATCATCATCCCTGACAACAGAGATGTTAATTTGGCCACATTGATGTGGCCTTTTTCTTTTTCAGCCTTCGCGACCGGCGAGATAAGCTTCGAAATCCAGCGTATCGCCCTCTTCCAGCTGCTTCTGCTTCGCAACCGACTCTTGCGCCTGACGCGCAAAATCGTCTTCCGTCACCACTTCCAGCGGCTCTTCACACAGCATATGTCGATACTGTTCCGCCAGCGCGATGCCGGTGCCTGCTACGCCATTCTCTTTCATGGCATGCAGAATGCGCGCCGAATAGGTTAGCTCAGGATCGTCAAAGGATGCTACCAGTTGATCGCAAACCTGTTGATATTGCGTGCTGCCCTGATTGCTGTCGAGCACTTCAGCCACGCGATGCAGATCGGCAAACAGCGCTTTGCCCACTTCAACCAGCGAATGTTCGGTTTCGCTACAGCCCACTGAAATCATCTGATTCGGCTTGCGCCCTTCCAGCACGACGCGGTTCCAGTTTTTACGGCTGCACAGCAGTTCGTCGGCGCTCATTTCGGGCGCGTCAGCCAGGGTACACCAGATCAGGAACAGGTCGAGGAAACGGACCTGGTCAGCATCAACGCCGATAGCCGAGAAGGGATTGATGTCGAGCGAGCGTACTTCAATATATTCGATACCGCCGCGCAGCAGCGCATCTGACGGCGCTTCGCCGGAACGCGTCACGCGCTTCGGACGAATCGGCGCATACAGCTCATTCTCGATCTGCAACACATTGGTGTTGAGCTGTAGCCAGTTACCGTCGGCATCTTTGGTGCCCATTGCGGCATACTCTTCAGACGGGGTTTTAATGGCGGCTTTCAGCGCCTTAACGTAGCCATCTAATGAGTTAAAGGTAATGCCAAGCCCGCTCTGAGACTTATTGGTATAGCCGAGATCGCTCAGGCGCAGCGAGGTGGCATAGGGCAGCCATAGCGAATCTTTACCATCGGTTTCAAACGGCAGTTTGCTTTCGCGCCCTTGCAGAAAGCTGGAGCTAATCGCCGGCGACGCGCCGAACAGATAAGGGATAACCCAGCCAAAACGGTAGTAGTTGCGGATCAAACGTAGATAGCCTGCGGAAATGGTCTCTTTGCCGCTCTCGGCATCTTTAACGTCCGCCCACTCCTGCCAGAAGCTGAGCGGCAGCGAAAAGTTGTAATGAATGCCGGAAATCGTCTGCATCAGCGCGCCGTAGCGATTTTTCAATCCCTGTCGATAGAGCGTTTTCATGCGGCCAATATTAGAACTGCCATACTGCGCCAGCTCAATATGGTCAGCGTCATCGATCAGACAAGGCATGCTAAACGGCCACATCCGCTCATCGCCCAGCTCTCTGGCGACATGGCGATGAATATCGCGCAGGAACGCCAGCATATGGTCGATGTTTTGATCCACTGGCGTAATAAACTCCAGCAGCGTCTCGGCGAAATCGGTTGTAATCCAGTCATGTTTAAGCGCCGAACCCAGAGAGTCAGGATGGCCGCTTTCAGCCAGATGACCGTCTGGCTTAACGCGCAGCGTTTCGCGCTCAATGCCGCGACCAATACCTTTCAAGGCATTGGGATGCGCCTCCAGCCAGGAGAGCGCTTTTGATACGTCCGGGATCACATTAACCTCCCGCTGGGACAGTAATTTATTTTTGTTCAGCATAATGTTAACCCTAGCCTCGAATCTGTGCGAATCAATGCCACCATTGCATGCCCTGTAAGGTGGCGGTCGCGATAACGATATAACGCAGTGTTTTCCCGATGGCGAGAAACACCAGGACCGGAAACCAGGCAAAGCGCAACCAGCCTGCCAGTACGCAGAGCAGGTCGCCAATCACCGGCAGCCAGCTCAACAGCAGCGCAGCAGGTCCCAGTCGGTGTAACCACGTTATTGCTGTGTCATGCCATCGCCCCTGCTGTTTTAACGGCAGCAGGCGACCAAGAAAAATATTGGTTAAGCCGCCCAGCGTATTGCCCACTGATGCAGCGATAATCAACCCATAAACGGAAGCCTTTTTGGCAACCAGTAACGCAATCAGCAGCGCCTCGGAGCTTCCCGGTAACAGGGTCGCGCTGAGAAAACTACTGCCGAACAAGGAAGCAAGCGCCAGCGTGTCACTCACAGTAGACGAACATCAACCACATCCATGCCTGCCGCTCTCGCCGCCTGCACGCCAAAATCGGCGTCTTCAAACACGACACAGCGCGCCGGATCGACGCCCATTAGCGCTGCGCAACGTAAAAAGGTATCGGGTTCGGGTTTATGCCGTTCTACGTCATCGGCCCCCACGACGGCGGTGAAAAGCTCACGTACGCCCAACTGACTGAGCAGCGCATCCGCCATGCTGTGTTCGCTGCCTGTGCCAACCGCCATTGGACGCCGTCCGTGATAAGCCTTTACCACCTCCATCAACGGAAGCGGCTTAACGTTCTCCAGCAGCATGGCTTTAACCGCCGTCGTTTTCTCTGCGGCAAGCAGATGCGGATCGAGGGAAGAGTGGTTTGTTTCGATAATAAACTGCGCGAGCCGCCAGGTGGGCGCGCCGTTGAAACTCACCATTTGCGATTCATCTAACGTTAAACCATATCGTCCCAGGACCTGATGCCACGCTTTTCGATGTGTCGGCTCGCTATCCAGAATCGTGCCGTCCATATCGAAAATCAGTGCGTCATATTGATCGTACATCCTCACTCCGGACACCCAATAAATGTGCACTTACTTTAGCGTAATGTGCACAGGTTGTCGCCAGGGGACATGAACAGCAAATGCTTTGAAAGCATTAGCATTTTTTCTTTTCAGAAAAAGGTGATCGGGCGAAACCGGGTGTAACTGCCGGGAATTTCAGGGAGTTTAAGTTTTAGCTTAAGCAGGAATGTTAAGCGTAAGGTGAGGATAAAGCTGGCGAAAGCGGGCTGGCAATGAGGCGTCCGGAGAATACAGATACAGCACAGGGTGTCAGTTCAGAAAGCAGGTAATATCAGGAGAGATGATGGTGCATCCGGGAGGATTCGAACCTCCGACCGCTCGGTTCGTAGCCGAGTACTCTATCCAGCTGAGCTACGGATGCATCGGGAAATCGTGTTGCAGAGGGTACAGCGCCTGGGTGATAAATCTTTTATCCACATCGCAAGATATGGTGCATCCGGGAGGATTCGAACCTCCGACCGCTCGGTTCGTAGCCGAGTACTCTATCCAGCTGAGCTACGGATGCATTGAGAAATCGTTTTACAGGGATTAAATCAGACAACCAGGAAGTGACAGGAATATGGTGCATCCGGGAGGATTCGAACCTCCGACCGCTCGGTTCGTAGCCGAGTACTCTATCCAGCTGAGCTACGGATGCATAGATAATTCTTGTACAACGCAGGGTGCTAACAACTCACCGAGAAAGGAACGACTCTTTCACTTACTTTTTTTCCGCATCTTAAAGATGGTGCATCCGGGAGGATTCGAACCTCCGACCGCTCGGTTCGTAGCCGAGTACTCTATCCAGCTGAGCTACGGATGCATCGGAAAATGGCGGTGAGGCGGGGATTCGAACCCCGGATGCAGCTTTTGACCGCATACTCCCTTAGCAGGGGAGCGCCTTCAGCCTCTCGGCCACCTCACCTTACGCGTTCTTACGAACTGTGCTTCTGAACTTTGCTTCCGCTCATCGGCACTGCGTGGCGCACATATTACTTTCCCGCACTTATAAGTCAAACAATTTTTCCCGCCATCGGATCGTTTGCACAAATGACGTTCAATTGGAACAATTTGCCGACAAAAAGAGTGATTTATCAACAATGAAAGTCAGAGACAGAGGAAAATTACACAAGAGGAACAGCAGAGAAGAAAACAGAAAAAGCGGGAAAGCGGTCGCGCCTCGCAACAGGTTGCGAGGCGCTGAATCCGTTAGTAACTCGTTTGCTGAGTTTTTTCGGCCTGAATGCGCTGATAAATCTCTTCGCGATGCACTGAGACCTCTTTCGGCGCGTTCACACCGATACGAACCTGGTTACCTTTCACTCCCAGCACCGTTACAGTCACCTCATCGCCAATCATGAGGGTTTCACCAACTCGACGAGTTAGAATAAGCATTCTTTGCTCCTTGAAAGATTAAAAGAGTCGGGCCTGTTCGGGCTCCCGGCATTATCCATCATTTAACGCTGAACATTGACTATGACAAATACACCAATGCACGTCGCTACGCCAATACATTCTGCTGATAGTTAGTTTAGCCGAAATACACTACATCGACCTGACTTTGTTATTACTTGATGCACATCGTGTTAAAAAGCGCCGGAACCTTAGCCCCTGGCGCTTTTCACGATGGATTGTTCTATTTCATTACAGGCGGTTACTGACCCAGCTTTCAACGCCTGCCAGCGCGCCTTTCAGCGCCTGCGCATCGGTACCGCCAGCCTGCGCCATATCGGGACGTCCGCCGCCTTTACCGCCAACCTGCTGCGCCAGCTCGCCCACTAACTCGCCCGCTTTTACGCGGTCAGTCAGATCTTTGGTCACGCCCGCAATCAACGACACTTTTCCTTCCGCTACGGTCGCCAGCACAATCACCGCCGAACCCAGCTGATTTTTCAGATCGTCAACCATGGTGCGCAACATCTTCGGCTCGACATTGCTCAGCTCGCTCACCAGCAGCTTCACGCCGTTGATGTCGATAGCCTTGCTGCTCAGTGAAGCGCTCTCCTGCGCGGCCTGCTGATCGCGCAGCTGCTGTAACTCTTTCTCCAGCGCACGAACATGGTCGACCAGCCCGCGTACCTTATCATTCAGGTTACTGCTGTTGGCTTTCACCAGCTGCGCGATGTCGTGCAGCTGATTGCTCTGCGCATAAACCTGCGCCAGCGCACCTTCGCCAGTAACGGCTTCGATACGGCGTACGCCTGCGGCCGTGCCGGACTCGGCCAGAATACGGAACAGGCCAATGTCGCCGGTGCGAGCCGCGTGCGTACCGCCACACAGTTCGATAGAGAAATCGCCCATAGTCAGCACGCGCACACGCTGATCATATTTCTCGCCGAACAGCGCCATCGCGCCCTTGCCTTTGGCTGCGTCAATGTCCATGACGTCGGTTTCAACCGGCAGGTTGCGTCGAATCTGGGCGTTGACAATCTCTTCGACCTGATGAATTTCCTGGGGTTTCATCGCCTCGAAATGTGAGAAGTCGAAACGCAGGTATTTATCGTTAACCAGCGACCCTTTCTGCGCCACGTGCTCGCCGAGAACCTGACGCAGCGCCGCATGCAGAAGATGCGTGGCGGAGTGGTTCAAGCGGATACGCGCGCGGCGCGCTTCATCGACCTGCGCCTCAACCCGATCGTTGATACGCAGATGGCCTGCCGTCAGCTTACCGATATGGCCAATAGCCTGACCATATTTTTGTGTATCCTGAACGCTAAATTCAGCATTCTTCCCTTTCAACAGACCCGTATCGCCGACCTGACCGCCGGATTCGCCGTAGAATGGCGTTTCGTCCAGCACCACTACCGCTTCCTGACCCGCTGCGACGCTATCGACAGCAACGCCGTCGACGTAGAGCGCTTTCACCGTAGCGGTAAGATCGAGCTGGTCATAGCCTTTAAACGCTGAAGCCGCGTCGATACTGATTACATTGCTGTAGTCAGCGCCAAAACCGCTTGCCTCGCGCGCGCGTTGGCGCTGCTGCTCCATCGCCTTCTCAAAGCCCGCTTCGTCGATTTTGAGATTGCGCTCGCGGCAAACGTCAGCCGTCAGGTCAACCGGGAAGCCGAAGGTATCGTAAAGACGGAAAACGGTTTCGCCATCGAGGGTATCGCCCTGAAGTTTCGCCAGCTCATCGTCCAGCAGCGCCAGACCGCGCTCCAGCGTTTTAGCGAACTGCTCTTCTTCGGTTTTAAGCACCGTTTCTACCTGGCTCTGCTGGCGCTTTAAATCTTCGCCCGCAGCGCCCATCACCTCTATCAGCGGCGCAACCAGCCTGAAGAAAAAGGCCTCTTTGGCGCCCAGCATATTGCCGTGACGCACCGCGCGACGAATGATGCGACGCAGCACGTACCCGCGATTCTCGTTGGACGGAATCACGCCGTCCGCGATGAGGAAGGCGCAGGAACGAATATGGTCGGCGATGACGCGCAGGGATTTATTGCTGAGATCGGTCGCGCCAGTCACTTCGGCAACGGCTTTGATCAGCTTGTCGAACAGATCGATTTCATAGTTGGAATTTACGTGTTGCAGTACGGCGGAGATACGCTCCAGCCCCATCCCGGTATCAACAGACGGCTTCGGCAGCGGCAGCATGGTGCCGTCCGGCTGACGGTTGAACTGCATAAAGACGATGTTCCAGATCTCGATGTAGCGATCGCCATCTTCTTCCGGGCTGCCCGGCGGTCCGCCCCAGATGTGATCGCCGTGATCGTAGAAAATTTCGCTGCATGGACCGCAGGGACCGGTATCGCCCATCTGCCAGAAGTTATCAGACGCGTAAGCGCTGCCTTTATTATCGCCGATACGAATAATACGCTCGCGCGGCACGCCGATGTCATTAGCCCAGATGTCATAGGCTTCATCATCGGTTTCATAGACGGTGACCCACAGACGCTCTTTCGGCAGAGCAAACCAGGTTTCTCCCGTTAACAGCTCCCAGGCATAAGCAATCGCTTCTTTCTTGAAATAGTCGCCAAAGCTGAAGTTGCCCAGCATCTCAAAAAAGGTGTGGTGACGTGCGGTGTACCCCACATTCTCCAGATCGTTGTGCTTGCCACCGGCGCGCACGCAGCGCTGCGACGTCGTCGCGCGGGAATAGTCGCGCTTATCCTGGCCCAGAAATACATCTTTAAACTGGACCATACCGGCGTTGGTGAACAGCAATGTCGGATCGTTATTCGGTACGAGGGAGCTGCTGGCTACAACCTGATGTCCCTTGCTATGAAAAAAGTCGAGAAACGCTTGACGGATCTCAGCAGTGCTCTTGCTCATATATATCCTGGAATCACGCTAACGAAGGTTCCGTTCTGTCAGACAAGCCGCGTCCACGCAGCTTTCTGCTCAGTGGAACAAAAAAGTGGGAATAAGATAAATTTTCTTCACAGGGAAGTAAAACCCCGCACAGCTTTCAGTCATCAAAATTTTTGAAAACGGCTTGAATATCCTCCATGAAAAAGCCTTTTGACTGCAAAAAGCGTTGAACTTTGGCTTTGGCCTTCCATTCTGTCGGCAAAGGCAGGCCGAATTTGCGCTCCGCCAGTTCCGCGGCGCAGCGGCCCCAGTCAATCTCACAGGCTTCCATAGCGCTATCGATTTCGGGCCGCGCCACGCCCTTTTGTCCCAGCTCAAGTCGAATGCGCTGTGGTCCATACCCTTTGCGGCTCCGGCTCTGGATAAATCGCTCGGTAAAGCGCGCCTCATTCAGCCAGCCATTTTCCTGACACCAGCCGATCGCTTTATCTAACTGCGCCTCGGTGATGATCTCCGGCTCATTTTGCTGAATAAAAGCCGCGCGCTGCACCGACTGCTGCAATTTACGCCTCAGCTCTGCCTCGCTGTGATCGCGCTGGGCAAGCATGCGCATCGCGCGGTCGAGCAGACGGGAAAAAGAAATTTCGTTGGGTTGAGGTTGTTCAGTCATACGACTCACCTTGCTAAAACAGAAGAGAATTATGGCGACAGAACGAGGAGGAAAAAAGAGAGGATGGGTAAAACGAAAAACGGGAGTGGTTGCCCACTCCCGTTACGAGATTAGAAGTCTTCGTTCGTCTCGCTGGCTGCGTCTTCTAACGCGTCAGCAGATGCCTCTGCTGCGCCAGCTTCGGCCGCCGCGCTGTTCAACAGCATATCACGCAGCTTCAGGTCGATTTCATTAGCGATCGCCGGGTTTTCCTTCAGGAAGTTGGTGGCATTCGCTTTACCCTGACCAATCTTGTCGCCGTTATAGCTGTACCAGGCACCGGCTTTTTCCACCAGCTTGTACTTCACGCCCAGGTCAACCAGTTCGCCGAAGGTGTTGATGCCTTCGCCGTACATGATCTGGAACTCAGCCTGTTTAAAGGGCGCCGCAATCTTGTTCTTCACCACTTTCACGCGGGTTTCGCTGCCGACCACTTCGTCGCCTTCTTTGATTGCGCCGATACGACGAATATCAAGACGGACAGACGCATAGAACTTCAGCGCGTTACCACCGGTAGTGGTTTCCGGGTTACCGAACATCACACCGATCTTCATACGGATCTGGTTAATAAAGATCAGCAGGGTGTTAGACTGCTTCAGGTTACCTGCCAGCTTACGCATCGCCTGGCTCATCATACGCGCCGCAAGGCCCATATGAGAGTCGCCGATTTCACCTTCGATTTCCGCTTTCGGCGTCAGCGCCGCAACGGAGTCGACGATGATAACGTCAACGGCACCGGAACGTGCCAGCGCATCACAAATCTCCAGCGCCTGCTCACCGGTATCCGGCTGCGAACAGAGCAGGTTATCGATATCAACGCCAAGCTTTTTGGCGTAAACCGGATCCAGCGCGTGTTCAGCATCGATAAAGGCGCAGGTTTTGCCCTTGCGCTGCGCGGCGGCGATAACCTGCAACGTCAGCGTGGTTTTACCGGATGATTCCGGACCATAGATTTCGACGATACGGCCCATCGGCAAACCGCCGGCGCCCAGCGCGATATCCAGCGAAAGCGAACCGGTAGAAATGGTCTCTACGTCCATTGAGCGGTCTTCACCCAGGCGCATGATGGAGCCTTTACCGAATTGCTTTTCAATCTGGCCCAGCGCGGCAGCTAAAGCCTTCTGTTTGTTTTCGTCAATTGCCATTTCTACTCCTGACTCATACGGGGGTAAGCACGCTACAAATGCCTGCTCGCTTTCTGTTGCTGCTAATTATACTGTATAGTCATACAGTATCAAGCTTAATTTGCCAAAAAATCGTCCTGTAATGTCTGGAGCGCAAAGGCCACAGACTGACGACGCACCGCTTCACGATCGCCTTGAAATTGCTGCTTTTTCGCCACTACGACGCCCTGCGGCGCGGCAAAGCCAAACCATACGGTGCCGACGGGTTTTTCCGCGCTGCCGCCGTCAGGTCCGGCGATACCGCTGACCGACACCGCATAGTCTGCGCGCGCGGCCCGCTGCGCGCCCTGCGCCATCTGGCGCACAACAGCTTCGCTCACCGCGCCATACTGCGCCAGCGCGTCGGCTGACACGCCGACCAGCTCCTGCTTGGCCTCATTACTATAGGTAACAAACCCGCGTTCAAACCAGGCCGAACTGCCGCTGACGTCGGTAAACACCTTGGCGATCCAGCCGCCCGTACAGGATTCGGCACAGGTTACCGTGCACCCTTTCGCCTTCAGGCGTCCCCCCACAGCCTCGCTTAAACGCTGTAATTGCTGGTCGTTCATTACGCTCATCCTTTCTGCTGAGTAAAGAGAACATGGTGGAGAAAGCAGATATTTTCAACCCACCGCCCTGTCAGCCTGCTGCCTTTGCGTTCCTTCTCTCAGGGCGATGTCGCCGTTTTCATCGCTACGATAAAAAGACGCGGGAAAGCCAGCAAAACGCGACCGTCGGCGCGCGTCGGGTAAGCCTGTTGCAGCGCCTGATGATACTGCTCAAGAAATCGCGTCTGCTCATCGGGATCGAGCGCCGCCAGAAACGGCCGGAGTCCGGTGGCTTTCAGCCAGGTCACAATCGCCTGCGCATCTGCCATAACGTGATAATAGGTGGTGCGCCAGATGTCGACGTCACAACCTGTCTCCACCAGCAGATCGTAGTAGCGCTCGCTGCTCATAAGCGGCGAGCGTTCAACCCCGACGGTACGCTGCCGCCAGGGCGCGCTGGCGGCGACGTCGCGCATCAAACGGTGCGAAGGCTCCTGCAAATTATCCGGCATCTGTATGGCCAGCGCGCCGCCGCTGTCCAGCTGCTTTACCAGATGCGGTAACAGGGTATCGTGATCATCCAGCCACTGAAGCGAAGCATTGGCATAAATCACCTGCTGCGGCTCGGCTGCCCGCCAGTGACGAATATCCTGGTGGAGAAAGGTTCCCTGCGGCAGCCGACTGCGCGCCTGTTCCAGCATCGCGGCTGAACTGTCCACGCCGTAAATGCTGGCGTCTGGCCAGGCGCGCGCCAGCAGCTCGGTGCTGTTGCCGGGACCACAGCCTAAATCCGTGGCGAAACCGACTTCCGTTACGGGTATACGCGACAGCAGCTCCTGCGCGGGCCGCGTTCTTTCAGATTCAAACTGCCGATAAAGCTGAGGGTTCCAGTCCTGCATAAGTCACCTCTTGCGTTAGCCAGCCGGGATGCCGATGCGGAAAAATGCGATGCGCGGCCCACTTTTGCGCGCTGAGATGGTAAGCAGCAGCGCTGCGCATTAAGTTAAAACATTGTTTCATTTTTCTCACCGCGTTCAGGAGCCTCTATGATCTCGCAACCCCCGTTTTCCGGCGTGTGGTGTCCATCCGTGACGCCTTTTACTGTCCACAATCAGCCAGACATTGATGCGCTGGGCCGCCATTTTAGCCGCCTGAACGTTTCAGGTATTGATACCTTACTGCTGATGGGCAGCATTGGCGAATTTGCCTCGCTTACCCAACAGGAGCGGCTGCTGCTGATTCGCGAGGCGCGCCAGCTTACGACGCTCACCCTCGTCGCCAATATCTCCAGCACCTGCGTACCCGATATGCTGGCGCTGGCCGAAGCGGCCTGGAAAAACGATTTTGACGCGGTGATGGTTCTGCCGCCCTATTACTATGGTCAGACGCCGCGCCAGCTGCTGAGCTATTTTCGCGAGCTGGATAAGCAGATTGGCGGCAAATGGTTCGCCTATAACTTCCCGGCACGCACCGGCTGCGATCTGACGCCCGCGCTGGTCAGCCAGCTGGCAGCCGAACTGCCCAATTTTGCAGGCATTAAAGATACCGTAGACTGCCTGTCGCACAACCGCGCCCTGATTGAGGAGACCAGGAAAGTACGCGACGATTTCGCCGTGCTCTCCGGCTATGACGAATATCTGCTGCCGAACCTGCTGGCAGGCGGCGCAGGCGTTATTTCTGGTCTGAATAATATTGTGCCTGAGCTGTTTGCCGCTGCGATGCAGGCGTGGCGCGAGCAGGATCTGGCGGCTCTGACGCGTATACAGCAGCGTATCGGCAGGCTGATGGCGATATACGCCATTGGAGAAGACTTCGTTACGACGATTAAGACAGCGGTGTCGCGACGCTTTGACTCGATGAGCAGCCTGTCACGCAACTACGGCGGCGCGCTGACTGCGGCGCAGTGTGAGTCCATAGACCAGCTGTTTGAATGATAAAAAGGAGTGGGCGCAGGATGCGCCCGCCCTGCTTATCCGCGCTTCACAAATTCTGATTTCAGCTTCATCGGGCCGAAGCCGTCAATTTTGCAGTCGATATTGTGATCGCCCTCGACCAGACGGATGCCTTTAACGCGCGTGCCGATTTTGAGCGTGGAAGAGCTGCCCTTTACTTTGAGATCTTTGATTACCGTTACCGTATCGCCATCTTCAAGCAGGTTGCCGTTAGCGTCGCGTACCACCAGACGATCCGCAGGGCTATCGCCTTCGCTAAGCGACCAGATATGGCCGCAGGCGGGACAGTTAAGGTTATCGCCATCCTGCCAGCTGTATTCAGCCTGACAAAGAGGACATGGGGGAAGTGATTGCATAACTGCTCCTGAAACAACTGAGATGATGATGACGCCAGAGGGGCGTCATCATATACCCTTACAGTTATTAAGGACAGCAATCAGAACATCGCGCCGCTGCGCGCTTTACTTACCGCTACCCCAAGCTGCCATACCGCCATCGCGTAGTGCGTGCTGTGGTTATAGCGCGTGATGGCGTAGAAGTTAGGCAAGCCGTACCAGTACTGATAGCTGGTGCCCATATCCAGACGCAGCAAACTGACCTGAGTGTTGCCGTCCAGCGAACCTTGCGGAGAGAGACCCGATACGGCCAGCATTTCCGGTGTGTAGCTGGTTTTAAAGCCGTTCTCCAGCAGCGGCGCCTGGCCGCTGGCGGGCACCGCTACCCCTTCCCCGCTGCGCCAGCCGTGCTCTTTGAAGTAGTGCGCCACGCTGCCGATCGCATCCACCGGGTCCCACAGGTTGACGTGGCCGTCGCCGTTAAAATCAACCGCGTACTGCTGATAAGAGGAAGGCATAAACTGGCCGTAGCCCATAGCGCCGGCGAAGGAGCCTTTCAGATCCAGCGGATCGTCCTCTTCGTTGCGCGCCATCAGCAGGAAGGTTTCCAGCTCGCTGCTGAAATAGCTGGCGCGGCGTGGGTAATTAAACGACAGCGTAGCCAGCGCATCGAGAATACGGGTTTTTCCCATCACGCGGCCCCAGCGCGTCTCAACGCCGATAATGCCGACGATGATTTCCGGCGGCACGCCATAAACCTGTTCGGCGCGGGTTAGCGCATCCTGATACTGATTCCAGAAGGCCACGCCGTTCTGCACGTTATCCGGGGTAATAAACTGTTTGCGATAGCGGATCCAGGCGCCGTTAGGCCCGGCTGGCGGGGTATAAGAGGGAGCCTGACGATCCATCAGGCGCAGCACGTAATCCAGTCGTTTCGCCTGACCAATAACGGCATGCAGTTGCTGACGATCAAATCCATGCTTCTCCACCATGCGGTCGATAAACTGCTCGGCGGCCGGGTTCCCGGCAAAGTCGCCTGACATCGGCTGTATGGCGTGGGACTGTTCAAGCAGAAAGCCCCCTTTCGGCGCGGCCAGCGTAGCCGCCTGCGGCGCGGACTCAGGTTTACTGCTGCAAGCCGCCAGTAAGGCAATAAGCGGAAATAAAGTGATCTTGAAACGCATTTGAAATCCATAAGCATGCAGTGAAGGTAACGAATTATGGTAAACATTCGCTCCCAAATTGGACAGGGCGAAACGCAAAAATAGCGCCAGCTCATGCTGTGAGCGGGCGCGAAAAATCGGGCAATAATCGGTGTAACGAGGTGACTTAGCTGAGAATCGTCTCGCAAGCACAGGAGATAACAGCTTTTTTTTCTGCGCAGCGCAGAGAGCAGGAATAGAGTGCTGCTATTCGCGCCCGTTGACGCTGGCGGTATCAAGGAAGAGGAGGCACTCTCGATGAGCCACAACCCTGTTGCATGGCTGATAATAGTCGCGCTGTCGCTCTGCGTGGGCAGCTTTCTTAATGTGGTGATCTATCGCCTGCCCCTGATGGTGCAGCATCCGCAGCGCCGGTTGTCGCTGACGCGCCCCTGCTCTCACTGCCCGCGCTGCAAGAGAGGCCTGCCTGCGTCCGACCTTATTCCGCTGCTGAGCTGGCTGCTGTTGCGCGGCCGCTGCCGCTACTGCCGCCAGCCCGTCTCCTGGCGCTATCCGGCGATCGAAGCGGCCAGCGCGGCGCTAAGTGTGCTGCTGGCGATGCGGCTGCCGTGGAACGGCGCGCTGGCCGCGGCGCTGTTAGTCAGCGGTTTTTTGCTGGCGCTGACGCTGATCGACCTGGATTATCAGCTGCTGCCCGATGCCTTGACCCTGCCGCTGCTCTGGCTCGGCCTGCTGTTTCATAGCTGCCAGCTGCTGCCGTTTAGCCGCCCTGCCGAGGCGATCCTCGGTGCCACATGCGGCTATCTCCTGTTCCGGCTGCTGGCCTGGGGCTACTCTGTTTTATGTCATCGCGAAGGGCTGGGCGGCGGCGATGCCAAATTGCTGGCGGCGCTGGGTGGCTGGCTAGGCTGGCAGCCGCTTCCTCTGCTGCTGCTTATCGCCTCCGGCCTTGGTCTACTGGCCGCGCTGCTGGCGCGCCTGGTGAGGCAACGTCCGCTGCATCTGCCTTTACCTTTTGGTCCCTGCCTGGCGCTGGCGGGAGAAGTTCTGCTGCTCGGCAGTCTGGCATAAGACCTTGTCTGACGAAATTTTGCGTAACATCTCGCACCGGCTGGCATCCGCGCCGGATTCCGTTAGGCTTTTATGCCGCCGCCTGATAACGTCACGGGCAATGCCCCCTGTTTTATCCGTCTCCGACAATGGCAGACAGGGAGCTGAGGGCCGATCGGAATGGTTGCGGCCCGACGGGCCAAAGGCGGCAGTCTTGATGTTCAGGTTGCAACTTTTCATAATGGCCGCCAGACGTAACTTACTCTTTCAGCCAGGGCTGCATTAATGCGTGCATGCTCTCTGTCTCTAACAGGGCCTGCGCCCTTTACGACCGCCCGAACACGCAGTCCGATGCAAGGCTGGCCCCATAACCGAATGATTTAAGAGCTAACTATTTATGAATAAGTCAGTCGATAAGGACATCACCGCTCACACCCCCATGATGCAGCAGTACCTGCGTCTGAAGGCGGAACACCCAGACATCCTGCTCTTTTACCGCATGGGCGATTTTTACGAGCTGTTTTATGACGACGCCAGACGCGCCTCGCAGCTGCTGGAGATTTCTCTTACCAAACGCGGCGCATCGGCGGGCGAACCGATTCCGATGGCTGGCGTGCCCTATCACGCGGTAGAGAGCTATCTGGCGAAGCTGGTGCAGCTGGGCGAATCCGTGGCCATCTGTGAACAGATCGGCGATCCCGCGCTGAGCAAAGGCCCAGTGGAGCGTAAAGTGGTGCGTATCGTTACGCCGGGCACCATCAGCGATGAAGCGCTGCTACAGGAGCGTCAGGATAACCTGCTGGCCGCCGTGGTGCAGAGCGCGCAGGGCTTTGGCTACGCCACGCTGGACATCAGCTCCGGCCGTTTTCGCCTGAGCGAACCGGCGGATAGTGAAACCATGGCCGCCGAGTTGCAGCGAACCAATCCCGCTGAGCTGCTCTACCCGGAAGATCTTCAGGCAATGTCGCTGATTGAACAACGTCGCGGCCTGCGTCGTCGTCCGCTCTGGGAGTTCGAGATTGAAACCGCGCGCCAGCAGCTGAATCTGCAATTCGGCACCCGCGATCTCAACGGCTTCGGCGTAGAGCAGGCGCATCAGGCGCTGCGTGCGGCGGGTTGCCTGCTGCAATACGTCAAGGATACGCAGCGCACCAGCCTGCCGCATATTCGCTCGCTCAGCATGGATCGTCAGCAGGACAGCATCATTATGGATGCCGCCACGCGACGTAATCTGGAAATTACCCAGAACCTGGCGGGCGGTACTGAGAACACCCTGGCCGCGGTGCTGGATCGAACCGTTACGCCAATGGGCAGCCGTATGCTCAAGCGCTGGCTCCATATGCCGCTGCGCGACGCGCAGGCGATCGCTCAGCGTCAGGACGCCATCGCCGAACTTCAGTCTCTGAGCGATACGCTACAGCCGGTGTTGCGCCAGGTCGGCGATCTGGAGCGCATTCTGGCGCGTCTGGCGCTGCGCACGGCGCGCCCGCGCGATTTAGCACGCATGCGTCACGCTTTTCAGCAGCTGCCTGAGCTAAACGCCATACTGGCTGATGTTGAGTCCAGCGCCCTGATCCGCCTGCGCGAGCGCATGGGGGAATTTACCGAGCTGCGCGAGCTGCTGGAAGCGGCCGTCATTGACGCGCCGCCGGTGCTGATCCGCGACGGCGGCGTTATCGCGCCGGGCTATAACGCCGAGCTGGACGAGTGGCGCGCGCTGGCGGATGGCGCCAGCGACTATCTGGACAAGCTGGAGATCCGGGAGCGCGAAAAGCTGGGCCTGGATACGCTGAAGGTGGGCTTTAACGCCGTTCACGGCTACTACATTCAGGTCAGCCGCGGGCAGAGCGACCATGTGCCGATTCATTACGTGCGCCGCCAGACGCTGAAAAACGCCGAGCGCTATATTATCCCCGAACTCAAAGAGTACGAGGATAAAGTTCTGACCTCCAAAGGCAAAGCGCTGGCGCTGGAGAAGAGCCTTTATGAGGCGCTGTTTGATCAGCTGCTGCCGCATCTTGAGGCGCTCCAGCTAAGCGCCGCCGCGCTCGCCGAGCTGGATGTGCTGAGCAACCTGGCGGAGCGCGCCTGGACACTGAACTACTGCCGTCCAGGACTACAGGACAAACCCGGCATTAAAATCACCGGCGGACGCCATCCGGTTGTCGAACAGGTGCTAAAAGAGCCGTTCATCGCCAACCCGCTGCTGCTTTCGCCGCAGCGTCGCATGCTGATCGTCACGGGTCCCAACATGGGCGGTAAAAGCACCTATATGCGTCAGGCTGCGCTGATCGCGCTGATGACCTGGATCGGCAGCTTCGTTCCCGCCGACGAGGCCGTCATCGGCCCGATGGACCGCATCTTTACCCGTATCGGCGCAGCAGACGATCTGGCGTCCGGCCGCTCAACCTTTATGGTAGAGATGACGGAAACCGCCAATATCCTGCACAACGCCACCGAGCATAGCCTGGTGCTAATGGATGAAATTGGCCGCGGCACCTCGACCTATGACGGCTTGTCGCTGGCCTGGGCCTGTGCCGAAAGCCTGGCGAACCGCATCAAAGCCATGACGCTGTTCGCAACCCACTACTTCGAGCTAACCACCCTGCCGGAAAAAATGGAGGGCGTGTTTAACGTGCATCTCGACGCGGTAGAACACGGCGACACCATCGCCTTTATGCACAGCGTGCAGGAAGGCGCCGCCAGCAAAAGCTATGGTCTGGCCGTAGCGGCGCTGGCAGGCGTGCCGAAAGAGGTCATCAGGCGCGCCCGCAGCAAGCTAAAAGAGCTGGAGACGCTGTCGAACCATTCGGCCTCGTCAACCGTTGACGGCTCGCAGCTGCCGCTGCTGGTGGAAGAGACCTCGCCAGCCGTTGAAGCGATCGAGGCGCTGGATCCCGACACGCTGACGCCGCGTCAGGCGCTGGAGTGGATTTACCGTCTTAAATCGCTGGTGTAATCCTCTGGTCGCAGGCGGTAAAGGCGCTCCGCCTGCCGCCACAGGCGACCGTACAGAAACAACGGACAATAAAAAAGCGGTGACATAAGCCACCGCTTTTTTTTGCACTTACAACCTTGTCAATTACTCACGAAACAGTGCTTCAATGTTGAGACCCTGCGCCTGCAAAATTTCACGCAGACGACGCAGACCTTCAACCTGAATCTGACGCACGCGCTCGCGGGTCAGGCCGATTTCACGACCCACATCCTCAAGCGTTGCCGCTTCATAGCCCAGCAGGCCGAAACGACGCGCCAGCACTTCACGCTGCTTGGCGTTCAGTTCGAACAACCACTTAACGATACTCTGCTTCATATCGTCATCCTGCGTGGTGTCTTCCGGACCGTTGTCTTTCTCATCGGCCAGAATGTCCAGCAGCGCTTTTTCGGAATCACCGCCAAGCGGCGTATCAACCGAGGTGATGCGCTCGTTGAGACGCAGCATACGGCTTACATCATCAACGGGTTTATCCAGCTGCTCCGCAATCTCTTCCGCACTCGGCTCATGGTCGAGCTTGTGGGAGAGTTCGCGCGCGGTGCGCAGATAAACGTTCAGCTCTTTAACAATGTGAATCGGCAGACGAATGGTACGGGTTTGATTCATGATCGCCCGTTCAATAGTCTGACGAATCCACCAGGTAGCATAAGTTGAGAAACGGAACCCACGCTCTGGGTCAAACTTCTCAACGGCACGGATTAATCCGAGATTGCCCTCTTCAATCAGGTCAAGCAGCGCGAGACCACGATTGCTGTAGCGGCGGGCAATCTTCACCACCAGTCGTAAGTTACTTTCAATCATGCGGCGACGAGAAGGAATATCGCCTCGTAATGCACGGCGAGCGAAGAACACTTCTTCCTCTGCCGTTAACAGCGGGGAATAGCCAATCTCCCCGAGATAGAGCTGCGTCGCATCCAAAACGCGCTGCGTCGCACCTTGTGACAACAACTCTTCTTCCGCTACGTCGTTATCACCAGGTTCGTTTTCAACAAGAGCCTTCTCATCAAAAACCTCAGCTCCGTTCTCCTCGAATTCCGCATCTTCATGTAACTCGTTTACTTTCAGCGTATTCTGGCTCATAAGCGGCTCCTACCCGTGATCCCAGGGCAGAACAGCAGGGTTCTGCCGGTTTATCGCTGCGGTAAATAACGCAACGGGTTTACGGATTTCCCCTTGTAACGAATTTCAAAATGTAATCTAACTGAACTGGTTCCGGTGCTACCCATGGTAGCGATCTTTTGCCCCGCCTTAACTTCCTGTTGTTCCCGGACCAGCATTGTATCGTTGTGGGCGTAGGCACTCAGATAATCATCATTGTGCTTAATGATGATCAGGTTGCCGTAACCCCGGAGCGCGTTTCCTGCGTACACTACCCTTCCTGATGCAGTAGCGACAACAGGCTGTCCGCGCGAACCAGCGATATCGATTCCTTTATTCCCCCCTTCAGAGGCGGAGAAGTTATCGATGATCTTCCCGTCGGTCGGCCAACGCCAGCTTCCAACCGGCGTCGAACTGTTCGTTGTACTGCTGACCGTAGGCGGTGCGGCAACCACGGGGGGAACTGTTGTCGTTGCAACATTTGTCCCCTTCGACGGTAACATTTTGCCACCAGAAGAATTACCCGAATCATCAGAATACGTAATAACTGGTTGCTGTGCAACAGGGGCCGGTTTAATTTGCGGCGCGGCCGGAACGCCGCCCTGGGTTGCGTCGGCTGCGGTAATGGCGTTGCCGCCGGTAATCGGCTGACCGGCGCCATTACCAACCTGTAGCGTTTGCCCTACATTCAGGCCGTACGGGGCCGGAATGTTGTTGCGCTGGGCCAAATCGCGGAAATCGTTGCCGGTTATCCAGGCAATATAGAACAGGGTATCGCCGCGTTTGACGGTATAGGTTTCGCCGGCGTAGCTACCTTTCGGAATATTCTGATAACTTCGATTGTACACAATACGGCCGTTTTGCGTCTGAACATTATCATTGCCGCTAACCATTGTGCTGCTGCTCGGCGCAGAAGCTACCGGGCTGCTAATCATTCCGCCCTGACCCGGCGTCGAAGGAACGCCAGCTGGCGCGCTAAGCATGCCGCCGCCGCCGTTATTCTCTCCAACCTGGCTAATGGGTGCTTGTGTGTTGTCGCCTGAACTACAGCCTGCCAGCCAAAATCCTACCAGAGAAAGCGCCGCAAGGCGGCGTAACTGAAATACTGGGCTTCCCGTGCTCATTGTTCCCCCGTGATGGCAAACCTGAATAATGCTGTTTTGCTAACACACCAGCACAATGCTCTGTAAAGCGCATCGAAGCCTGCGTATTACGCAATGAAAATGGATAGTAACAAGATCAAAAGGATGGTGCTACGAAACAGTTGTGAAGAAATACGTAGGGAATCTCAGGCGATATCGCCCTGAACCAGCGGAACAAAGCGCACCGGCTCAATACTCTCTTCCGTTACATGGCCACCCTGTCGGCGCAGACGCTTCAGCACCTGCTGATCGTCGCCCACCGGCAGCACCATAATGCCGCCTTCATCCAGCTGCGCAATCAGCGCAGTCGGAATTTCTGGCGGCGCGGCGGTCACGATGATCGCGTCGAAAGGGCCTTTTGCGGGCCACCCCTGCCAGCCGTCGCCGTGGCGGGTAGAGACATTGTGCAGATCGAGCTGTTTCAGGCGACGCTTCGCCTGCCACTGAAGGCCCTTAATACGCTCAACGGAATACACATGGTCGACCAGGTGCGCCAGAATAGCGGTCTGATAGCCCGATCCTGTGCCAATCTCCAGTACGCGGGAATGGGGTTGCAGCTCCAGCAGCGCGGTCATGCGCGCCACCATATAGGGCTGCGAGATCGTCTGGCCGGAGCCAATAGGCAATGCCACATTGTCCCAGGCTTTATGCTCGAAAGCTTCGTCGATAAAACGTTCGCGCGGCACGTCCGCGATAGCCTTTAACAGGTTCTCATCCTGGATGCCCTGCTGACGCAGCTGCGCCAGCAGCGCG
This sequence comes from Candidatus Pantoea deserta, assembly GCF_003813865.1. Lineage (GTDB taxonomy): Bacteria > Pseudomonadota > Gammaproteobacteria > Enterobacterales > Enterobacteriaceae > Pantoea > Pantoea deserta. Next base: position 129,529 of record NZ_RMVG01000011.1, on the reverse strand, counting down.
TCAATCCGCCGGTTTACCATACGAGATTGACCTCCGACTTCGTCAGCCAGTCGATAAGCACATCCTGTGCGCCGTGGGCGGTTAAATCGACGTGCAGCGCGGTAACAGAAACATAGCCCTGGTCCACAGCGGCGAAATCGGTATCGGGACCCGCATCGAATTTCTCGCCCGGCGGCCCAATCCAGTACAGCGTATTGCCGCGCGGATCCTGCTGAGCGATCACCTGATCGGCGGGATGACGGCTGCCGCAGCGCGTCACGCGAATGCCTTTTATCTCGCTCAGCGGCAGATCCGGCACGTTAATATTGAGAATACGTCCGGTGCGCAGCGGCTCGCGCGTCAGCGCCTGCAAAAGCGCGCAGGTCACCGCGGCGGCCGTTTCATAGTGCTGCTGGCCGTTAAGGGAGACCGCCAGCGCAGGCAGTCCCAGATGACGTCCCTCCATCGCCGCCGCCACGGTGCCGGAGTAAATAACATCGTCGCCCAGATTGGGACCGGCGTTAATGCCGGAAACCACAATGTCCGGTCGCGGCTGCATTAACGCATTCACGCCCAGATAGACGCAGTCCGTCGGCGTGCCCATCTGCACCGCGATATCGCCATTATCATGAGTAAAGGTGCGCAGCGGCGTTTCCAGCGTCAGGGAATTAGAGGCCCCGCTGCGGTTGCGATCGGGCGCGACGACCTGCACGTCGGCAATGCGGCGCAGCGCTTTGGCCAGCGTCTGAATGCCCGGCGCATGGATTCCGTCATCATTACTCAGCAATATCCGCATCGTCACCTTCCTGTTGCAGAAGCTCCCGAATGACGCTGGTGGCGAAACTGCCCGCCGGTAGCCAGAACGCCATTTCAAGCGTTACGTCGTCCCACCAGCTCCAGCTCAGATCGCGCGGCACGACCAGCATGGCTCGCCGTGCCGCATCAACGCGCTCTCGCTCAAGCAGTGTAACCAATTCTGCTGCGCCCGCCAGAGATTGCTGCTCAAAGGCAAGCGCTTCAGCCTGCGGACCCGGCTCGCCGCGTCCCGGCAGCGGCGCGGTAATACGGAGTTCATGATTATCAACGCGCGTTTGCAGCGCCTCCAGCTCATCCGCGGCAGCCACAAACCAGCTGCCGCGGCCGGTCAGCTGTAGCGCATCGCCCGCCATCACCTGGCTCAGCGATCCCTGTTGCAGCAGTCGCGCGCTGGTAACCTGGTTGAACAGCGCGCTGCGCGCCGCCGACAGGATCAGGCTGCGCTTATTGCGGTCGCGCAGAGTGATTTCGCCGCGCGCCCACTGCTGCGCCATCGTCAGATTATTGCCGCCGCGCCCGAAGCGCTGCGTACCAAAGTAGTTCGGGGCGCCGGCATCGCGAATCAAGGCCAGCCGCGCTTCCACCGCGTCGCGATCGCTGATCTTACGCACCACCAGGCGAAACGCGTTGCCCGCCAGCGCGCCGGTACGCAGCTTACGCTTATGACGCGCCGCCTCAAGGATCTCGACGCCTTCCAGCGCAAAGCCGCTTAAATCCGGCATCGCATTGCCGGGGATACGAAAACAGAGCGTCTGCTCGGTTACCGCATGGCGATCTTTCATGCCGGCATAGCTCATATCGCGCTGATGCACGCCGAGAAATTTCGCCAGCGCCTCTGCGACAAAGCGGGTATTGGCACCGGTTTTACGGATGCGCACCAGCAGATGCTCGCCTTCGCCGTCAGCGCCATAGCCGAGATCTTCCACCACCACGAAATCTTCCGGATTGGCTTTAATCACGCCGCGCGCGGTGGGTTTGCCGTGCAGAAAAGCCTGGCTATCCAGCGTCATGCTGCGTCCGCCTTCAACAGCAGCGCGACGGCTTCGCAGGCGATGCCTTCGCCGCGACCAGTAAAGCCCAGCTTCTCGGTGGTGGTCGCCTTCACGTTCACCTGATCCATATGGCAGCCGAGATCTTCAGCGATATTGACGCGCATCTGCGGCACATGTGGCAGCATTTTCGGTGCCTGGGCGATGAGGGTGACGTCGACATTGCCAATGCGGTAGCCTTTCTCTGCGATACGTCGCCAGGCCTCGCGCAGCAGGCCGCGGCTGTCTGCGCCCTTGAAAGCCGGATCGGTATCCGGGAACAGCTTGCCAATGTCTCCCATCGCCACCGCGCCGAGCAGCGCGTCGGTAAGCGCATGCAGCGCCACGTCGCCGTCGGAATGGGCAATAAACCCGTGCTCAAATGGAATCCGCACGCCGCCAATCACCAGCGGACCTTCGCCGCCAAAAGCGTGAACGTCAAAACCGTGACCGATACGCATCATGCGCTCTCCTTTAACTGAATCTGGGTTAAATAAAATGCCGCCAGCGCCAGATCTTCTGGCCGGGTGACTTTGATGTTATCACTGCGTCCGCTGACCAGTAGTGGATGGTAGCCGCAATATTCAAGCGCAGAGGCTTCGTCGGTAATGGTCGCCCCTTCCGCCAGCGCCCGCGTCAGACAGGCAGTCAGCAGCGCATGCGGAAAAAACTGCGGCGTCAGCGCGTGCCAGAGATCTTCGCGCTCAACGGTGTGGGCGACGGCGGCAATGCCCGGCTCGCCGCGCTTCATGGTATCGCGCACTGGCGCGGCCAGAATACCGCCGACATGGCTGGTTTCGCGCACCTGTAACAGCCGGGCAAGATCGTCGGGATGCAGACAAGGGCGCGCCGCGTCATGCACCAGCACCCAGCCTGCGCCCTGCGCGACGCGCAGGCCCGCCAGCACCGACTCCGCGCGGGTCTCCCCGCCCGTCACGCTCAGGACGCGCGGATCGCGCGCCAGCGGCAGCGACGCAAACTGCGTGTCGTCCGGACTAAGCGCGACAATGACCTGCCTGATAGCGGGATGGGAAAACAGACGAGCAATGCTGTGTTCCAGCAGCGTGTGTTGACCAATAGTCAGATACTGCTTAGGACATGTCGCCTGCATGCGGCTGCCGATACCGGCAGCGGGCACGACGGCGATCACCTCCGCAGTGAGAGAGAGCGTGTTCATGCGTTATCGTTGTTGGTTTTGCGCAGCCTGCGCGTTGCGTTTGTTTTGATCGGGCACCAGACGATAGAAAGTTTCCCCGGGCTTGATCATGCCCAGTTCATTGCGCGCGCGTTCTTCGATCGCTTCAGAACCGCCATTGAGATCGTCAATTTCGGCGAACAGCTGATCGTTACGCGCTTTAAGTTTGGCGTTATTCGCCTGTTGCACCGCGACGTCGTCATTGACGCGCGTATAGTCGTGAATACCGTTTTTGCCCAGCCATAGCGAATATTGCAGCCAGCCAAGCAATACCAGTAGCAGTAACGTCAGTTTTCCCATCCCCGCCCCCTGAAAAACGGCTCAATCATCCCATAACTTGAGGCAGGACTCCACTCCGGCCGTGAAAATGGCCCGCTTTCGCGGTCGTCTGCGCAAATTCTGATTAGGAGGGGGAGCAGCATAGCAGGTAAAGTTTTGTAACCTGCCGACGCGTTTGTACATCGCGCCCGATTACCAGCCGGATAAAAAAGAGAAAAGCAGCCAGAACAGACACACCACCACCAGCGCGGTGGCAGGCGTGGTCCAGAGAAGATTACCGCGCAGCGCCATGCTGAGAACGATGCCGATCAGCACCGACACCGGCAGCAGCGCGAGGAAAAACGGCCAGGTATAGAGGAAGAAGAACAGCGTGTTAGAGCCGTACAACAGAAAGGGGATCGCCAGCGCGCACCAGTAGGAAAGAAAGCCGATGATGCCGCCCGGCAGCGAAGAGCGAGGCTCTTCCGGAGTGCGTTCATCTTTGCGGGCCAGCATAGGAGTGACATTCTGCATAAAAATCCTGTTGACGCTGAGGCGGCAAATCCAGTGCGATTTGCCGCTTGTCTGTTCAGGATCCGATAATATCGCGGTCGCGCAGCAGGTCTAACAATTGGCCGGTCAGTTTTGTAACCAATTGTTCGCCCGCTAAGCATATTTCCGCCTGCTCGGGCGCCTCGTAGACGCTGTCGATGCCGGTAAAGTTACGCAGCTCGCCCGCGCGGGCTTTTTTATATAACCCTTTCGGATCGCGCGCTTCGCACACCGCCAGCGGCGTATCGACAAACACCTCGATGAAACGGCCTTCGGGCAGCAGATCGCGCACCATCTGTCGTTCGGCGCGGTGCGGCGAAATAAAGGCGGTGAGCACCACCAGCCCGGCATCCACCATCAGCTTCGCCACCTCTCCGACGCGGCGGATATTCTCTTTGCGATCCTCGTCGCTAAAGCCCAGATCGCGGCAGAGCCCGTGGCGCACATTATCGCCATCCAGCAGATAGGTGCTGACGCCAAGCTGATGCAGCGCCTGCTCCAGCGCGCCGGCTACGGTAGACTTACCGGAGCCGGACAGGCCGGTAAACCACAGCACCGCGCCCTGATGGCCGTGCTGCTGTTCCCGCGCCTCGCGCGTGACCGGATGGTCGTGCCACACCACGTTGTCATCGTGCTGCGCCATTACTCACCGCCCAGCAGATCGCGCGCGTTCCAGTGCGGGAAGTGACGACGGATCAGCGCGTTCAGCTCCAGCTCAAAGTCGCTGAACTCGCCAGACTGCCGCACGGCGCCGCTCAGCGGCTGATGGATCATGCCCGCGCCCACGGTAACGTTGCTCAGACGATCGATAAAGATCATGCCGCCGGTTACCGGGTTCTGCTGATATTTATCCAGCACCATAGGTTCGTCGAAGGTCATTTCAACCAGACCGATGCCGTTTAGCGGCAGCGTTTCGGCGGCGCGCTTCTCCAGCGTATTGATCTCTACCTGATGGATGACCTTCGCCACGCGTCCACGCGCCTTTTTACCGGCGATTTTAATATCGTAGCTCTGACCCGGCTGGAGCGGCTGTTCCGCCATCCAGACCACATCAACGGTCGCGGACTGCACCGCTTCCAGCGCGGCGTCGCTGTTGACCAGCAGATCGCCCCGACTGATGTCGATCTCATCCTGCAACACCAGGGTGATGGCTTCGCCTGCGCCAGCTTCGTCCAGGTCGCCGTCAAAGGTGACGATGCGCGCGATGGTCGATTCTACGCCCGACGGCAGCACCTTCACGCGCTGACCCACTTTTACGACGCCGGAAGCCAGCGTGCCCGCATAGCCGCGGAAATCCAGGTTAGGACGGTTGACGTACTGCACCGGGAAACGCATCGGCTGCGCATCGACCACGCGCTTCACCTCGACAGTTTCCAGCACGTCGAGCAGCGTTGGGCCGCTGTACCACGGCATGGTCTGGCTCGGCGTGGCGACGTTGTCGCCTTCCAGCGCCGACATCGGCACAAAGCGAATATCCAGGTCTTCTGGCAGCTGCGCCGCGAAGTCGAGGTAATCCTGTTTAATCTGTTCAAAAGTCTCCTGGCTGTAGGAGACCAGGTCCATCTTATTGATCGCCACCACCAGATGCTTAATGCCCAGCAGCGTAGAGATAAAGCTGTGGCGACGCGTCTGGTCCAGCACGCCTTTACGCGCATCGATCAGCAGAATCGCCAGATCGCAGGTCGAGGCGCCGGTCGCCATATTGCGGGTGTACTGCTCGTGTCCCGGCGTGTCGGCAATGATGAATTTGCGCTTCTCGGTAGAGAAGTAGCGGTAAGCCACATCGATGGTAATGCCCTGCTCGCGCTCGGCCTGCAAACCGTCCACCAGCAGCGCCAGATCGAGCTTCTCGCCCTGAGTGCCGTGGCGCTTGCTGTCGTTGTGCAGCGAAGAGAGCTGATCTTCGTAAATCTGGCGGGTGTCGTGCAGCAGACGGCCAATCAGCGTGCTTTTGCCGTCGTCCACGCTGCCGCAGGTAAGAAAACGCAGCAGACTTTTATGCTGTTGCGCGGTCAGCCAGGCTTCCACGCCGCCCTGATCGGCAATCTGTTGTGCAATAACGGTATTCATCTGCGTCTCCTTAGAAATAACCCTGACGTTTTTTCAGTTCCATCGAACCGGACTGATCGCGGTCAATCACGCGGCCCTGGCGTTCGCTGGTGGTCGAGACCAGCATCTCTTCGATAATTTCCGGCAGCGTCTGCGCTTCGGACTCCACCGCGCCGGTAAGCGGCCAGCAGCCGAGGGTACGGAAACGCACCATGCGCTGCTTGATCACTTCGCCAGGCTGTAAATCGATACGGTCGTCATCCACCATCATCAGCATCCCGTCGCGTTCCAGCACCGGGCGCGGCGCGGCCAGGTAGAGCGGCACGATCTCAATGTTTTCCAGGAAGATGTACTGCCAGATGTCCAGTTCGGTCCAGTTCGACAGCGGGAAGACGCGGATGCTCTCGCCTTTGTTAATCTGGCCGTTGTAGTTGTGCCACAGCTCCGGGCGCTGGTTTTTCGGGTCCCAGCGGTGGAAGCGGTCGCGGAAAGAGTAGATACGCTCTTTGGCGCGCGACTTCTCTTCGTCACGGCGCGCGCCGCCGAATGCGGCGTCAAAGCCATATTTGTTCAGCGCCTGCTTCAGCCCTTCGGTTTTCATAATGTCGGTATGCTTGGCGCTGCCGTGTACGAAGGGGTTGATGCCCATCGCCACGCCTTCCGGGTTGCGGTGAACCAGCAGCTCTGCGCCCATCTCCTTGACTGTGCGATCGCGGAAGGCATACATCTCGCGAAACTTCCAGCCGGTATCGACGTGCAGCAGCGGAAACGGCAGCGTGCCAGGATAAAAGGCCTTGCGCGCCAGGTGCAGCATCACCGACGAGTCTTTCCCGATGGAGTACATCATTACCGGATTGCTGAACTCCGCCGCGACTTCCCGGATGATGTGAATGCTTTCCGCCTCTAACTGACGCAGATGAGTGAGTCTTTTTTGGTCCATGATTTTTCCTCAAGCCAGATTGACAACGGCGGACTCGCGGGTCGCCTGCTGTGCAGAATGTTGAAACCAGGCCAGTTGCCCGTGCAAATTCACCACTTCTCCGATAACCAGCAGCGCTGGCGTCGGCGCGGCAGCGGCCAGCGCTTCCAGGTGTTCTAATGTGCCGGTCAGCACCTGCTGATCCTGACGCGTGCCGCGGCCAATCACCGCCACCGGCGTGTCGGCGGCGCGGCCATGCCGTATCAGCCCTTCGCTAATCTCTGCGGCTTTTACCGTGCCCATATAAATAGCCAGCGTCTGCCGCGCGCGCGCCAGCGAAGGCCAGTCGATACCGTCGCCGTCGGCGCGGCAGTGGCCGGTAATAAACATTACGCTCTGCGCGTGGTCGCGATGCGTCAGGGGAATACCGGCATAGGCGGTCGCGCCCGCCGCCGCCGTTACGCCAGGCACCACCTGAAACGGAATGCCCGCTTCCTGCGCCGCCTGCAACTCTTCGCCGCCGCGGCCAAAGATAAAGGGATCGCCGCCTTTCAGGCGCACCACGCGTTTGCCCTGTTGCGCCAGCTCGACCAGCAGGCGATTGGTCTCCTCCTGCGGCACCGAGTGCGCTCCGGCGCGCTTGCCGACGCAGATGCGATCGGCGTCGCGGCGCACCAGATCCAGCACCTCGTCGCTCACCAGATGGTCATAGAGAACCACATCGGCCAGCTGCATAACCTGCAAGCCTCGCAGCGTCAGCAAGCCGCTGTCGCCCGGTCCGGCGCCGACCAGAATGATCTCCCCTTCCCGATTCGGCTGTTGCTGAAGTTCGCGCTGAAGCGTGCGCGTCGCCTCTTCGATGTTGCCCGCCGCCATCTGGCTGGCAAACAGGCCGTTAAAGGCTCGCTCCCAGAAGCGGCGGCGATCGGACATGCGGCTAAAGCGCTGTTTAACGCTGTCGCGAAACGCGCCCGCCACTTCCGCCATCTGCCCCAGGCTGGCAGGCAGCAGCGCTTCCAGCTTTTCGCGCAGCATACGCGCCAGCACCGGCGCGGTGCCGCTGGAGGAAATGGCGACGACAAGCGGAGAGCGATCGACGATCGAGGGAAAGATAAAGCTGCATTTGGGCTGGTCGTCCACCACGTTGACCAGGCGGTGACGGGCATTGGCCTCGTCGTAAACCTGACGGTTAAGCAGGTTATCGTCGGTTGCGGCAATCGCCAGGAACACGCTATCCAGCTGAGCCGGATCGAAGGCGGTAGCCAGCCATTCAATCTGCTGCTCCTGATGCAGCGCCTGGAGTTCCGGGCATAGCTCGCGCGACACCACGCGCACCTGCGCAGAGGCGCGGCGCAGCAGTTCGATTTTGCGGGCGGCGACGTCGCCGCCGCCTACCACCAGCACCGGACGACCCTTGAGGTCGGCGAAAAGAGGCAGATAATCCACGATAACCTTAGTGTTGTAACCGTAATTTAACGCGACTATACGTTGCGCCCTTCTGGCAGATGAAATTACGAATTGGAATGAGTAGTTACCGAATGGAATAACGCACCGGGCAAGGTCATAACAAAATGTGCTTAACAGATGATCTGGCAAGGCTTTCGGTGCAAATCAAATTGTTTAATGGCGATCACAGTTTCATACTAAACAGCGAAAAAAATTTGCCGTATTTGTTATGGGATGCCCTCACAAGGAACACAGCATGTTTGCCTTTCTCCGCCTGACCGCGCTGGCTGCGCTGTTGAGTTGCGGTTTTGCTCTGCCTGCCCAGGCCGCCAGCGTCGCGCCTGGACACTTTGCCGAGCAGCAGCTCCGCCACATCGCCACCTATTTTCCCGGCCGCATGAGCGGCAGTCCGGCCGAAATGATGGCTGCCGACTATCTCCAGCAGCAGTTCAGCGCGCTGGGTTTTCAGAGTAATACGCGTCAGTTTAATACCGGCTATCGCTGGCGTGAAAAGAGCGGCGAGCTACGCTGGCACAAGATCACCGCAACCTCGGTGATTGCCGCTCGCGCGGGAAGCGCCCCGCAGGAGATCCTGATCGTGGCGCATCTTGATACCTGGACGCCGCTCAGCAGCAGCGACGCGGAGCATAATCTTGGCGGCCTGCGCTTGCAGGGCGTTGACGATAACGCCTCCGGACTGGGCATTATGCTGGAGCTGGCGCAGCAGCTGAGCCAGCGGCCGCTGCACTACGGCATTCGTTTTGTCGCGCTGAGCGCAGGCGAGGCGTCGCTGGGCGGCATGCAGGATTATGTTGCGCGCATGAGCGAAAAAGAGAAAAAGAACACGCTGCTGGTAATTGATTTGAACAGCCTGATTACGGGCGATCGCCTCTACTTTAACAGCGGCATCAACACGCCGCGCGCGGTGCGCAAGCAGACCAGCGAACGCGCGCTGCGCCTGGCGCAGCAGCTCGGCATCCCCGCCGCCAGTCATCAAATCGCCGCGCGCGACTACCTCGGCATCAATGCCTTTGATAAGGCCGGCTTTCCCCTGCTGGACGTGACGGCAAGCAACTGGATGCTGGGCAACCGGGATGGCGCACAGCAGCGCAGCCGTTCATCGCACTTCCCGGAGGGCACCACGCGTCATCAGACCGACCGTGATAATCTCAGCTATCTGGATCGCTGGCTGCCGGGACGCATCTCGATACGCACGCGCGACAGCGTCAGCGTATTGCTGCCGCTGCTGGGCGAACTGACCAATCCCAAAGTGTGAGGATCACTATGTATATCGTCTCGTTAAGTTATTTTCGTCCGGTTGAAGAGGTTGAAGCGCTGCTGGAGCCGCATATTCAGTGGCTGGATCGCTATTTCGCCGCGGGGGCGTTTATTGCGGCTGGCCGTAAGGACCCGCGTACCGGCGGCATAGTGCTGGCAAAAGAGATGGATCGCGCACGGCTGGATGCCATTCTGGCGGAAGATCCTTTTGTCGCGGTGGCCAACTATGAGGTGACAAAGCTGAACGTCACGCGCGCGACCGACGATTTCGCCGCGCTGGTGGGAATATAGTGCGCAGGCGCGCCGCTTATCACGGCGCGGCCGTTATTTAGCCTTCGTGCAGTCCGCACTCGCGCTTCAGACCGAAGAAGCGCGTCTCTTCTTCCGCCATGCCTGGCTCCCATTTACGCGTGGTATGAGTGTCGCCGACCGACAAATAGCCCTCATCCCACAGCGGATGGTATTTAAGATTGTGCTGTTGCAGATACTGATGAATTTGCCGATTGTCCCAGTCGATAATCGGCAGCACTTTAAACACGCCGCGCTGCACATTCAGCACTGGCAAATTCGCCCGGCTGCCGGACTGATCGCGACGCAGTCCGGCAAACCAGGTCTGCGCGCCCAGCGTCTGCAAGGCGCGGTTCATCGGCTCAACCTTATTAATCTGATTGTACTGCTCAATGCCTTCGACGCCCTGCTCCCACAGTTTGCCGTAGCGCGCTTCCTGCCAGGCTGGCGAGGTTTCGGCGCGAAACACTTTCAGGTTCAGATTAAGCTGGTCGGTCAGCGCATCAATAAAGCGATAGGTTTCGGGGAACAGGTAGCCGGTATCGGTGAGGATCACCGGAATATCGGGCTGCTGGCGCGTAACCAGATGCAGCGACACCGCCGCCTGAATGCCAAAACTTGAGGAGAGCACAAACGCCCCCGGCAGATTCTCCAGCGTCCAGCTGACGCGCTCCTCCGCCGAGCGCTTCTCCAGCTGCGCATTGGTGGCCGCCAGCGCCAGCGTGCGCTCAACTTTGTTCATTTCACTCAGTGCTGCGAGGTCGAACTGACTCATACTGCCTCCGAATCCCAGAAATCGCGTGCCGGATCGACGACCGGCTTGATAATGCCTGCGCGGATAGTGAAATCGCCGAAGCCTTCATCGCCGAGGCGCTCCTGCGCCCAGCGGCCTACCAGCTCGTCGATGCTGGCGAGGATCTCGCTTTCCGTAATGTTCTCGCGATACATGCGCGGAATACGCGTACCGATGCGGTTGCCGCCGATATGCAGGTTATAACGGCCCGGCGCTTTGCCCACCAGTCCGATTTCCGCCAGCATGGCACGCCCGCAGCCGTTGGGACAACCGGTAACGCGTAACACTATGTGCTCTTCGCCCACGCCGTGGCGATGCATAATCTCTTCCACTTTTGTGACGAAGTCGGGCAGGAAGCGCTCGGCCTCGGCCATCGCCAGCGGACAGGTTGGAAAGGCTACGCACGCCATCGAGTTTTCACGCTGCGCGGTGACGCTCTCCATCAGGCCATGCTCGCGCGCAATCGCCTCAATTTTCGCCTTTTCGCTCTCCGGCACGCCGGCCACGATCAGGTTCTGGTTGGCCGTCAGGCGGAAATCGCCCTGATGCACGCGCGCGATGGCGGCGATGCCGCTCTTCAGCGGACGCCCCGGATAGTCCAGCAGGCGGCCGTTTTCAATAAACAGCGTCAGGTGCCACTTATTGTCGATACCCTTAATCCAGCCAATACGGTCGCCGCGCGTGGTGAATTCATACGGGCGAATCGGTTCGAAGGTCAAACCGGCGCGCTTTTCCACTTCCGCTTTGAAGGTTTCGACGCCAACGCGCTCCAGGGTGTATTTGGTCTTGGCGTTTTTACGATCGGTACGGTTGCCCCAGTCGCGCTGCGTGGTGACGACCGCAGCCGCGACCTCCAGCGTTTTGCTCAGCGGCAGATAGCCGATTTCGCTGGCGGTGCGCGCATAGGTCGCCTTGTTGCCGTGCTCAATCGACAGACCGCCGCCCACCAGCAGGTTAAAGCCGATCAGTTTGCCCTTCTCGGCAACCGCGATGAAGTTAAGATCGTTGGCGTGCAGATCCACATCGTTATGCGGCGGGATCACCACGGTGGTTTTGAATTTACGCGGCAGATAGGTCTCGCCGAGGATCGGCTCCTCATCGGTGGTCGCGACCTTCTCTTTGTCCCACCAGATCTCCGCATAGGCGCGGGTGCGCGGCAGCAGATGCTCAGAGATCTTCTTCGCCCACTCGTAAGCTTCCTGATGCAGCTCCGACTCGACCGGGTTTGAGGTGCAGAGTACGTTGCGGTTCACATCGTTGGCGGTCGCCAGCGCGTCGAGACCCACCTCATGCAGCATTTGATGCGACGGCTTCACGTTCTTTTTCAGAATGCCGTGAAACTGGAATGTCTGACGGTTGGTCAGGCGGATGCTGCCGTACAGGGTCTTCTCGGTGGCGAACTTATCGATCGCCAGCCACTGCGTCGGCGTAATAATGCCGCCCGGCAAACGGCAGCGCAGCATCATGGCGTGGCGCGGCTCCAGCTTCTGCTCGGCGCGTTCGGCGCGAATATCGCGGTCATCCTGCTGGTACATGCCGTGGAAACGGATCAGCAGGAAGTTGTCGCCGCTGAATCCGCCGGTCAGACCATCATCAAGGTCTTCCAGAATAGTGCCGCGTAAATAGTTGCTCTGTTTTTTAAGACGCTCAGCGTCGACCAGCTTGCCTTCAACAACCAGCGGTCCAGGGTGTTTTTCGCTCATTAGTAAACGTCTCGCTGATAACGGCGCTCAATGCGCAGCTCACTTAAAAATTCGTCGGCCGTTTCACGATCCATTGCGCCGTGTTCGACCACCACATCCAGCAGTGCCTGCTCGACGTCTTTCGCCATACGGTTGGCGTCGCCGCAGACATAAATATGGGCGCCCTCTTCAATCCAGCGCCATACTTCCGCCCCTCTGGCGCGGATTTTGTCCTGAACATAAACCTTCTGTTCCTGGTCGCGCGACCAGGCGAGGTCGATATTGGTCAGCAGGCCGTCTTTAACGTACTTCTGCCACTCGACCTGATAAAGGAAGTCTTCGGTAAAGTGCGGATTGCCGAAGAACAGCCAGTTTTTGCCGCCTGCGCCGTCATTGTCGCGCTGCTGCATAAAGGCGCGGAACGGCGCAATGCCGGTACCCGGTCCAATCATAATCACCGGCGCGTCGGGGTTGGTCGGCAGACGGAAGTTGTCGTTGTGCTCGATAAAGACGCGGATGTCCGCATCCTCTTCCAGCCGATCGGCCAGATAGCTGGAGGCGCCGCCTGCGCGAGCGCGGCCGTCGATGTCGAAGCGCACCGCGCCCACGGTGATATGCACTTCGGTTTCGTTCTCCGCCTGCGACGAGGCGATAGAGTAGAGACGCGGCGTCAGCGGACGCAGCAGCGAGGTCAGCTGTTCCGCGTTGAGTTCGGTCGGCGCATTACGCACCATATCGACAATCGGGAAAGTCTGCGCGTAATGTTGCAGCTTCGCCTTGTCGCCCACCAGCGCCAGCAGCGTCTCATTGCGCGACAGCGCGGCATACTGCTCAACAATCTGCGCGGTGTTCACCGTCAGCTCGAAGTGCTTTCGCAGCGCGTCGCTGAGCGGCAGGGTTTCATCGTTGATCTGTACCGGCTCATCGCCTTTTAGCCACAGCAGACCCAGCAGCTCTTCGACCAGCGCGGCATCGTTTTCATACCAGACGCCGAGCGCATCGCCGGGCTGATAGCGCAGACCGGAATCGCCCAGGTCGATCTCAATATGACGCACGTCTTTATCGGAGTTGCGGCCGGTAATTTTCTGGTTAACGGCAAAGCTGGCGGTCAGGGGAGCCTCTTTGGTATAGGGGCTGCTGTGCACTTCGTTAACGCTGCCGCTCGCGGTGGCGACGGCCTGCGCGGGCGTTTCGCTCGGCACGCGCTGTTTCAGCACCTCAACCAGCGCGCTGCGCCAGTTCGCTGCCGCTTCGGCGAAATCCACATCCGCATCCACGCGATCCAGCAGGCGCTCTGCGCCCAGCTCAGCCAGGCGGCTGTCGAAGTCTTTACCGGCTTTGCTAAAAAATTCATAGGAGGTGTCGCCGAGGCCCAGCACCGCAAACGCGGCGCCGTCCAGCTTCGGCGCTTTTTTCGACATCAGAAATTTATGCAGCGCGACCGCCTCTTCCGGCGGATCGCCCTCGCCCTGAGTGGAGGTCACCACCACCAGCAGCTTCTCCTGAGCGATCTGCTTGAACTTGTAATCACCGGCATTGACCAGCTTAACGTTCAGCTTTGCCGCCTGAAGATCGTCGCGCAGCTGCTCCGCCACACGGCGGGCGTTGCCGGTTTGCGAAGCCGAGATCAGCGTAATCGCCGGGATCTCCGCTGCCGCTGCCGCTGGCGCGCTGGTTGCCACGCTGCCGGGCGTCTGATTAATCATTCCCCAGAAGTAGCCAGAGATCCACGCCAGCTGGGTGGGAGAAAAATCAGTCGTTGCCGCCTGTAAGCGCGCAAGTTGCTCCGGGTTGAGCGGGAGCAGAGAACCTGGGGGTGCCTGAGTCGTCATCGCGTTAAAAATTCCAGTGTCTGAAGTCCGGACCGTGAAGTAGCGGGAAAGAGTGGTAGGTTACCGGCCCGTATATTAACGATTAAATACGGCTTCGACATAATAAATAACCAAAATGACTAAGTGGTTTTTTGGGTAGGTATAATCAGTAAAACTGGTATAGAAAAGCGCTTATTTTCATTTACTTAAGAAGTTAATCTCTTCGGCTTCTCCTGAAAATGCCCCTTTATAGCGATGCGAGTGCGAAAATTCTGCTTTTCAGGTAGAATTTCTCTGTTTTTAAGCCTGAGAACCATTATGTCTACCACACTGTTTAAAGAGTTCCAGTTCGAAGCCGCGCATCACCTTCCTAATGTACCGGAAGGACACAAATGCGGTCGCCTGCATGGCCATTCGTTTCTGGTGCGACTGGAAATTACCGGCGAAGTGGATGCGCATACCGGCTGGGTAATGGACTTTGCCGAACTGAAGGCGGCGTTCAAGCCCCTTTATGAGCGCCTCGATCACCATTACCTGAATGACATCCCCGGTCTGGAAAATCCCACCAGCGAAGTGCTGGCAAAGTGGATTTGGGATGAGATGAAGCCGCTTCTGCCTGAGCTGAGCGCGGTCATGATCAAAGAAACCTGTACCGCTGGCTGCGTCTATAAAGGGTAATCCCGTCAGGGCTGCTGTTTGCGCAGCCCGCACGCGCTTCTTTAGCGCGTTGTCATCTGCCTGTCATCTGCTCTCTCTACGTTGTTCTCTTCCTGATTAAACAGCAAGAGAATCAACGATGAACCTTAAGTCTATCGCCGCTATGGCGCTGCTTTTTAGCGCCTCCGCCGCCGTTCAGGCGCAAAACGTCCTCGACTTTCCTCAGCCTGACAACCTGCCGGAAGCGTTCTATGCCGTCACTGAAATTCCGGCTGGCGGCATGATTAAATATGAGACCGATGCGAAAACCGGTTTTATCGTTGCGGATCGCTTTCAGTCGATGCCGGTCGTCTACCCGGCCAACTACGGATCGCTGACGCAGTCGCTGGGCGGCGATAACGATCCGCTCGACGTGATCTTTTATACCCGCGCGCCGTTGCAGCCCGGCACGCTGATCAAACTGCGCGCCATCGGCGTCCTGAAGATGATCGACGGCGGTGAAGTGGACGACAAGATCGTCGCGGTGCCGACCAGCAAGATTGATCCGACCTATGACGACATCAAAAGCCTGAGCGATCTGCCCAAGATCGAGCAGGAGCGTCTACAGGCTTTTTTCCGCGTTTATAAACAGCTGCCGGATGGCCGAAAGAAGGTCGAACTCAACGGGTTTGAAAGCGCGGAAGCCGCGAAGAACGAGATTAAAAAGGCATTTGACGCTTATAAAGCGAAGCAGTAAGGATAAACGGGCGGCGGTCGCCGCCCTGCGCTGTTCCGTCAGGCGATATTGAGATACTTGTGGGTCTGCATCGAAAGACGCCAGTTGCGCGCAATACAGGTTTCGATGCAAAGCCTGGTGGCCTCATCTTTGCGGCTGATCGGCTGTAGCGCGATAATGCGCGCTTTGCTGTCGGTAAGCGTCGCCAGCAGCGCGTCCAGCGCCTCGACGTCACGCTCGCGCGCCACCGGATGTTTAATCTCATCCGCACGCTGTAGCGCCTGCGCCAGCACGTCATAGCCGCCGCGCATATTCACCTTTGGCGATACCGTGACCCAGGTGTTCTCTGAACAGTGCACCTCATGGGTGCCGCTGGTTTCGATCTGGCACTGAAAGCCTTGCGCTTCCAGGGCCGTGGTCAGCGGACGCAGATCGTAAATTGCCGGTTCGCCGCCGGTAATGACCACGTGACGCGCCGTCCAGCCCTGGCGCTGAATGGTCTCAACCAGCAGCGCCGCATCGGCGTTGCCCCACGCATCCGTTTCCACCGTTTTGACCAGAATATCGCCTAGCGCCGTTTCCCGATCGGCCAGCTTCTCCCAGGTATGTTTGGTATCACACCAGCTACAACCCACCGGGCATCCCTGTAAGCGGATAAAGATGGCCGGAACGCCGGTATAGAATCCCTCTCCCTGGAGCGTCTGGAACATTTCGTTAATCGGGTATTGCATTACGGACTCGCTAGTAAAAAACAGGGCGCTGATTATGGCAGATTTGCCGCGCAGCTCAACCACGCGATGTGCCTTTTCTGTGCGCAAGAAATAGCTCTTTGCCAGTTGGCATAGCCTGCCAGGCGGCAAAGAGGCGAAGTGGAAAGCAACTCTGGTTCTTCTCATATTGCCTACGCTGGCTGGCATGCAAAGTTTTCAATTTTCAAAAAATCTTATTCAGCGTTATTTTTCTGCTGGTTCACTTCTTCCCAAATGCCCTCCAGATTCCAGAGGCATTCGGCCCCGCCAGGCTCACTAAGCAAGGCCCAGCGCGCAGCAGTATAATATTCTGACGCGGCTTTCCCTGGCTGTACGACCATCCGCGTACAAACAATATTCGTACCGCTCATGTGAGGCCAGGAGCCTGCGTCCAGCCTGTGTAAAACCGCTAAAACGCCCCTGGGATTTATCGGCAGAGCAGTAGCTAATGCCTCTTCAAGCTGATCGGCTTGTTTACGATCGGCTTTTACTGCAAGGTCAGGAACAGCGCCAAGCCAGGCGCCGTCACCTGCCGCTACCTTTTGTGCGACATATCGCCAGTCTGAAGGTGTTAAACTGTTTTTTGCAGCGGTATCAGGCGAGGGTGTAGCCAGTGCAAAGGCAGGCAGCACAAGGAGTGTGGCTATCCACTTCATCGTATAACCTCCAGATAAGCACCCCGATCCTTGCTCACCAACAGGCGCGTATGAGGATACATGATTATACAGCCTGAAGAGGCAAAGCCGGGAACGCCGTGAACTTTTTCGCCATGGATACGGAAAGTGCGCATATCTCGGTTGTACGTTTCGCCGCTGATATGAATTAGCGTAATGGTAAGTGGACCTTTGCTGGTGCCGGTGCTGCCTATTTTCCAGATTCCGCGTGGAATGGGTCCCATGCCTCGAACCTGTTCGCGGTCAGGATTATTTTTGTTAGTAAGCACACCAGAATAGCCTTTCTCAATTAACTTACCATCCTGAAACAGTTCTCCTGTGCTTTGCTTGTATATCCATTTGGCCATTATCGCTCTCCTTATGCGATTTTAAACTCTTTCCAGCAATCAGCATGCTGAATATTTCCATCCAGATAGCTCCAGTGAATTTTCTCATAGTGTAATCCCACATGTTCAATATGCCCGTAACTCTCGAAATCCGTATCTCTTACATTAAACATAATGGGCACGACATGGCATACTTTCACTTTATCCAGAACCACTTTGAAATACTTGTCTTCGCTCCCGTTATAATTAATACGGTAATATTTGAATATCGCTTTTGCCAGAGTGCGGCCGGTGGTAAGTGCCCGATACAAAAGCGGAGAAGATGAGTCAATTTGTTTTTCGAAAGTATAAGCCTCGTGCTGGTGTGCTCCGGTAATGGCACCGTTGATATTGTCTGTAGGCAGAGAAATATCGTGTTGCATACCCACTATTTCAATACTCCCTTCCCGGCCGTAACCTTCGACGCTTCCCTTTAGTAACTCGCCCTCTTCCTCGTAAATCCAAAGATAAATGGGTAGAGCCATAGCTGACGTTCCTTGAGTTAACAAAAGAATTCAACCTACGTCAGGAAAAATAAAAAAATGATGATTTAAATCATTATGACGTAAAAAATTAACCATAAGAGTTAAAATCACACTTTAAATACTCATGAATCTACATATTTAATTTCAAGCCCATATTAATAAGTTAACTTCGTTATCTTTTATGGAGGACATGTTGTCAAATACGGAGTTTTATTTGTCTATTATTCTCAGTGTGTCATTACTATTTCAAAACGCCACCTTTGCGACACGGGATAAATGCTCAGGATCATCTTTCTAAAAACTGCATCAATCCTTTAATGGAATCAGTAAAAAAACAAAAGCCCCGCGCAAGGCGGGGCTTTGTCTCAGGCATATGCCGTCAGGCGACGGCATCAGCAGGCGATTACGCCTGGCCTTTTACTTCTTTCAGACCGTTGAAAGGCGCTTTTGAACCCAGCGCTTCTTCGATACGGATCAGCTGGTTGTACTTAGCCACGCGGTCAGAACGGCTCATAGAACCGGTTTTGATCTGGCCTGCTGCGGTACCTACCGCCAGGTCGGCGATGGTCGCATCTTCGGTTTCACCTGAACGGTGTGAAATCACCGCGGTGTAGCCAGCGTCTTTGGCCATTTTGATCGCAGCCAGGGTTTCGGTCAGAGAACCGATCTGGTTGAATTTGATCAGAATGGAGTTAGCGATGCCTTTCTCGATACCTTCTTTCAGAATCTTAGTGTTGGTAACGAACAGGTCGTCGCCCACCAGCTGGATTTTGTCGCCCAGCACTTTGGTCTGGTAAGCAAAGCCGTTCCAGTCTGACTCGTCCAGGCCGTCTTCGATAGAGACGATCGGGTACTGTTTGGTCAGATCTTCCAGGAAGTGAGTGAACTCTTCAGAGGTAAAGGCTTTGTTGCCTTCGCCAGCCAGCACGTATTTGCCGTCTTTGTAGAATTCAGACGCTGCGCAGTCCATCGCCAGGGTGATGTCTTTGCCCAGCTCATAGCCTGCTGCTTTTACCGCTTCTGCGATAACGGCCAGCGCTTCGGCGTTGGAACCCAGGTTCGGCGCGTAGCCGCCTTCGTCACCTACAGCGGTGTTCAGGCCTTTCGCCTTCAGCACTTTCGCCAGGTGATGGAACACTTCAGAACCCATGCGGATAGCTTCTTTAACTGTTGAAGCGCCAACCGGCTGGATCATGAACTCCTGGATGTCGACGTTGTTGTCGGCGTGCTCGCCGCCGTTGATGATGTTCATCATCGGCAGCGGCATAGAGAATTTGCCTGGGGTGCCGTTCAGCTCAGCGATGTGCTCATACAGCGGCTGGCCTTTAGAGGCGGCGGCGGCTTTCGCGGCTGCCAGAGAAACCGCCAGGATGGCGTTTGCGCCGAAGTTGGATTTGTTTTCAGTACCGTCCAGGTCGATCATGATCTTGTCAATGTTCGCCTGATCTTTCGCGTCTTTGCCTTTTACCGCGTCAGCAATCGGACCGTTAACCGCAGCAACTGCTTTAGTTACGCCTTTGCCAAGGAAACGGGATTTGTCGCCGTCACGCAGTTCCAGCGCTTCGCGTGAACCGGTAGAAGCGCCTGACGGTGCCGCTGCCAGACCAACAAAACCACCTTCCAGATGTACTTCCGCTTCTACAGTCGGGTTGCCGCGGGAGTCGATGATTTCGCGACCGATGACTTTAACGATTTTGGCCATTACGATTTTCCTCAGTACAAGTTAGTCAATCCTAAGACAAACAACGCGCGAAAAGTTCGCGCGTTGCTCGTGAAACTTACTTCGCTAAACGCTTCTGGTGATCCTGCGCGGCCTTAACAAAGCCGGCGAACAGCGGATGACCGTCGCGCGGTGTTGACGTAAACTCCGGGTGGAACTGACATGCGACAAACCAGGGGTGGTTCGGGATCTCAATGATCTCAACCAGCTGATCGTCGCCAGAACGTCCGGCAATACGCAGCCCTGCGGCTTCAATCGGCTTCAGCAGCAGATTGTTAACTTCGTAGCGGTGGCGATGACGCTCAACAATAGTATCGGAACCGTACAGCTGGCGAACTTTGCTGTCCGGCGTCAGCTGACACTGCTGGCTGCCGAGGCGCATGGTGCCGCCCAGATCGCTGCTTTCCGTACGCTGTTCCACATTGCCGTTTTCATCGCGCCATTCGGTGATTAGCGCCACCACCGGGTATTTACAGTCTGGCACAAATTCCGTGGAGTTGGCGCCTTCCATCCCGGCGACGTTGCGCGCGAACTCCATCAGCGCGACCTGCATGCCGAGACAGATGCCCAGATACGGCACGTTGTTTTCACGCGCGTACTGCGCGGTCATCAGCTTGCCTTCCACGCCGCGGTAGCCGAAGCCGCCGGGGATCAGAATCGCATCCAGATCTTTCAGAATTTCGACGCCGCGCGTCTCGACGTCCTGCGAGTCGATCAGCTTGATGTTCACCGTGACGCGATTTTTCAGGCCGCCGTGCTTCAGCGCTTCAATAACGGATTTGTAGGCGTCCGGCAGTTCGACATATTTGCCGACCATACCGATAGTGACTTCGCCGCCCGGATTAGCCTCTTCATAGATCACCTGCTCCCATTCGGACAGGTTGGCTTCCGGCGCGTTGAGGTTGAAGCGCTTGCAGATATAGTCATCCAGGCCCTGCGATTTCAGCAGGCCAGGGATTTTGTAGATAGAGTCGACATCTTTCAGCGAAATGACCGCTTTTTCCGGCACGTTACAGAACAGCGCGATTTTGGCGCGTTCGTTTGCCGGCACGGCGCGGTCGGAACGGCAGATCAGCACGTCCGGCTGAATACCGATAGAGAGCAGCTCTTTCACCGAGTGCTGGGTCGGTTTGGTTTTCACTTCGCCCGCTGCCGCCATATAAGGCACCAGCGTCAGGTGCATATACATGGTGTGCTCGCGGCCAACGTCAACCGCCATCTGGCGAATCGCCTCAAGGAACGGCAGCGATTCGATATCACCTACGGTTCCGCCGATCTCCACCAGAACGACGTCATGACCTTCGCCACCTTCGATAATACGTTCTTTAATGGCGTTGGTGATATGCGGGATAACCTGAATGGTCGCGCCGAGATAGTCGCCGCGACGCTCTTTGCGCAGCACTTCAGAGTAGATACGACCGGTGGTGAAGTTGTTGCGGCGCGTCATTTTAGTGCGGATGAAGCGCTCGTAGTGACCTAAATCCAAATCGGTTTCGGCCCCGTCGTCGGTGACGAAGACTTCACCGTGCTGGGTAGGGCTCATGGTGCCCGGATCGACGTTGATGTAGGGATCCAGCTTCATGATGGTCACATTCAGACCACGAGCTTCGAGAATGGCTGCGAGGGAGGCTGCGGCAATGCCTTTACCCAGAGAGGAAACGACCCCGCCGGTCACAAAAATATAATTCGTTGTCATGCTGAACCTGAGAGTTTAGGTTTAAAGACGGTGGAATAACCAGGACGGGAAAACAGTATACCGGAAACCCCTGCTAGCCACAATTGATGAATCACCGCCATCCTCCAACGCATTGCTGCGGGTAACATAGCGGATAGCGGCCGAGGAAATGTTGATGCAGGTCACAACTTTTTTCTCAGGCTGAATCGAGTAAGCGTGACCGGCTAAATATTACGCACGGCTGGAATAATCAGCGTTTTTCGCCGTTTTTCACCTGCTGCCAGGCGGCTTCCATCTGATCGAGCGTCGCCTCCTGCATGCTTAATCCCTGCGCGGCGATAATAGCTTCAACCGCGCGAAAGCGGCGTTCAAACTTATCGTTGGCCTTTTGCAGCGCCGTTTCCGCTTTGCTGCCGAGATGGCGCGACAGGTTAACGGTGGCGAACAGCAAATCGCCGATCTCCTCTTCCAGCTTGTGGGGATCGACGGTGGCCTGCTGCGCCTCGTGCATCACCTCGTCAATCTCCTCATGCACTTTATCCAGTACCGGACCAATTGAGGTCCAGTCGAACCCCACGTTATGGCAGCGCTTCTGGATTTTATGGGCGCGCATCAACGCCGGAAGCGCTCTGGGAATATCATCCAGCGCCGAATGCTGCGCCTTTTCCGCCCGCTCCGCGCCTTTAATCGCCTCCCAGTTTTTCAGCACCTCCGCGCTGCTTGCCACGCTGGCGTCGCCAAAGATATGCGGATGACGGCGCTCCAGCTTATCGCTGATGGCGTTGCAGATGTCGTCGAAGTTAAAGCGCCGCTGCTCGCTGGCCATCTGCGCGTAGAACACCACCTGAAACAGCAGATCGCCCAGCTCGCCGCGCAGATCGTCAAAGTCTTCGCGCTGAATAGCGTCCAGCACTTCATAGGTCTCTTCCAGCGTATAGGGCGCAATAGAGGCGAACGTTTGCTCGCGATCCCACGGGCAGCCGCGCTGCGGATCGCGCAGGGTTTGCATAATGGTGAGCAGGCGATCGAGAGAGTTCATGGCAAATCCTTTCGGGCAGGAGGGGAAAAACGGGGGATGAGCATACGCCCATCCCGCAAATCAGTGAAGACGTCGGGCGTCAATGATGTCAGGCACCTGGTTCAGACGCGACAGAACGCGCCCCAGTACCTGCTGATTGTAGATTTCAATATCCATATCGATGGTCGCCAGCTGTTTTTTGGTGTCGCTGCGGCTGGAGACGCCCAGCACATTCACCTTCTCGTTGGCGAGAATCGTCGTGACGTCGCGCAACAGCCCGCTGCGATCGTTGGCGGTGACGCGCACCACCAGCGAATAGCCGCTGGAGTAGCTTTCGCCCCACACCGCGTCGACGATACGCTCCGGCGCGTGGGACGTCAGCTCGGCCAGCTGGTCGCAGTCGGCACGGTGGATGGAAATGCCGCGCCCCTGCGTAATAAATCCGACAATATCATCGCCGGGGATCGGCTGGCAGCAGCGCGCAATATGATGCATCAGGTTGCCGACGCCTTCGACCACCACGCGGCCGCTCTCTTTACGCGACGGCGGCGAGTAGCTCTTCTGCGTCAGCTGGCGCAGCGCCTCGCGATCTTCCTCTTCCGCGCTCGGTTTATTGAGCTTCGCCTGCAGGAAGTTGACCATCTGGTGAAGCCGGATGTCGCCGCCGCCGATGGCCGCCAGCAGCTCGTCCAGCGAGGTGACGTTATAGCGCGGCAGTAGCAGTTTCTCCGCTTCGCGCAGGCTAATATCCAGCTGGTTCAGCTCGCTGTCGAGGATCTGGCGGCCTGCGGCGATATTCTTGTCGCGATCCTGCTTGCGGAACCAGTTATGGATCTTGGCGCGTCCCCGGCTGGTGGTGATATAGCCGAGGTTCGGGTTGAGCCAGTCGCGGCTGGGATTCGGCTGCTTCTGGGTAATGACCTCTACCTGATCGCCCATCTGTAGCTGATAGGTAAAGGGCACGATGCGGCCGCCGATTTTGGCGCCGATGCAGCGGTGGCCGATATCGCTGTGAATATGATAGGCAAAGTCGAGCGGCGTGGAGCCGGCGGGCAAATCCACCACGTCGCCTTTTGGCGTAAAGACATAGACGCGATCGTCAAAAACCTGACTGCGCACCTCTTCCAGCATTTCGCCAGAGTCAGACATCTCTTCCTGCCAGGCGATCAGCTTACGCAGCCAGGCAATGCGCTCTTCGTGACCGGACGCGCCGCGCGCGTTGCTGCTGCCCGGTCCCTCTTTGTATTTCCAGTGCGCGGCGACGCCCAGCTCCGCATCTTCGTGCATCTGACGCGTCCGAATCTGGATCTCGACGGTTTTGCCCTTCGGTCCCAGCACCACGGTGTGGATCGACTGATAGCCGTTCGGCTTGGGATTCGCCACGTAGTCGTCGAACTCGGCAGGCAGATGGCGATAGAGCGTATGGACAATGCCGAGCGCGCCATAGCAATCCTGCAAGCGCTCGGCGACGATACGCACCGCGCGCACGTCAAAGAGTTCGTCAAACGCCAGCGACTTCTTCTGCATCTTACGCCAGATGCTGTAGATATGTTTCGGACGGCCATACACCTCGGCGCGCACGCCCTCTTTCACCATCTCTTTACGCAGCGAGTCGACAAAATTCTCGATGTACTGTTCGCGGTCGATGCGGCGCTCATGCAGCAGTTTGGCGATGCGCTTGTATTCGTCAGGATGCAGATAGCGGAAGCAGTAATCCTCCAGCTCCCACTTCAGCTGGCCGATACCGAGCCGGTTCGCCAGCGGCGCATAAATATTGGTGCTCTCTTTAGCCGCCAGCACGCGTTCATCTTCCGGCGCGTCTTTCATTTCGCGCAGGTTCATGATGCGTTCCGCCAGCTTGATCACCACACAGCGGAAGTCTTCCACCATCGCCAGCAGCATACGGCGAACGTTGTCCACCTGTTCGGAGGCCATGGAGTCGTTATGAATCGCCTTAAGCTGGCGAATCGCGTCCATATCGCGCACGCCGTGCACCAGCGTCACAATGCCGTCGCCAAAGGTTTCGCTCAGCTTCTCTTCGCTCACCACCTCGGCATTGGCCAGCGGGAAGATCAGCGCGGCGCAGGAACTTTCGATGTCCATGCTGAGCATGGAGAGGATCTCCACCATCTCAATGCCTCGCCACAGCAGCAGCGCCTGATCGGGATGATCCTGCGTCTGAGCCTCGCAGTAGCGCCAGGTTTCAGCGATGCGTTCACATGATTGCGGGTTGGCAATACCAAGACTGGCGATCCACTGATCGAGAGCAAACTCTCCTGCCGTATTTAAATGCGCACTTCTGACCGCAACCATATCCTCTCCTGCCACAGCGACATCACCTGCCGCTTATGTTTTGCTGAACAGCACCATGGATTCGAGATGACGGGTATGAGGAAACATATCCAGCATCGCGACCCTTTCCAGATGGTAGCCCGCCGACAGTAATGTCTGGCTGTCGCGAGCAAGCGTTGTGGGATTACACGAAACATAGACCACGCGTTCTGGCGCAAGTTTAACCACATGCGCCATCACGCCCGCAGCCCCGGCGCGCGCCGGATCGAGCAATACCTTGTTAAAGCCTTGCGCCGCCCACGGCTGGCGCGCAACGTCTTCCTCCAGATTGTGCTGGAAAAAACGGACATTTTTAAGATTATTCAACTGCGCATTATACGCTGCCTGCCGCACTAATGCTGCAACGCCCTCCACACCCACAGCATTTTGTACGAATTTTCCTACAGGGATCGTAAAGTTTCCCATGCCGCAAAACAGATCCAGCACGCGATCGTCAGGTTGCAGATCGAGCCAGCGGATCGCCTGCGCGACCATCTGCTGATTAACCGCGTCGTTGACCTGAATAAAGTCCTGCGGGCTAAAATTCAGCCGCACGCCCGCGGCGTGATAATAAGGCTCGCCGCCGCCGACGTTCTCCAGCGCGTCGCCGCCTGCGTCAAGAAACAGCATCAG
This sequence comes from Candidatus Pantoea deserta, assembly GCF_003813865.1. Classification (GTDB taxonomy): domain Bacteria; phylum Pseudomonadota; class Gammaproteobacteria; order Enterobacterales; family Enterobacteriaceae; genus Pantoea; species Pantoea deserta. Next base: position 104,413 of record NZ_RMVG01000011.1, on the reverse strand, counting down.
GCTATGCTCATGCGAAAAACGTTCCAGTTTTTCGCGATCGTCAGGGTGCAGCGGGTCAAGATGGCGCAGCACCATAAGCGGACCGTTATCCGCCAGCACCAGCTCAACGTGTCCCAGCCGGCTGGCGGCCTTCAGCGCGCGCAGGCAGTCGCGCAGCGGCAGCAGCAACGCCTCAAGTTCGGGCGTCAAAATGGGGCATTCGCGAATCGCCACCAGATCGTTGCTCCCCTCCTGGCGAAAGCCCATTTGCAGCTCGCGCGTTTTCGGCTGCCACTGCAAGCCGAGTCGCGCGCGGCGGCGATAGCCCCAGGCCGGACCTGCAAGAATGTCGTCCACCGCCACGCTGCGCTGCGCGGCCTGGCTCAGCATGCGCGACAGCGCCGCGGCCTTGCTGCGCTGCTGCAACGGCTCTGCGGCGTGCTGCTGCTGGCAGCCGCCGCAGCGGGAAAAGTGCGCACAGCGCGGCGTGACGCGATCCGGGCTGAGGCTTAACAGCCGCGTTGCTTTGCCGCGCGCGTACTGTCGTTTCTCCTCTACCAGCGCCACTTCCGCCTGCTCGTCCGGCAGCGCGCCGCTAATAAACAGGGTCTTGCCCTGATGCCGCGCGACGCCCTGACCAAAAGCATCAAGCTCATTCACGGTAACGATAATGCGTTGCTTAGTCGTCGCGCGCTGTTTTGCGGAGTAAAATTGCGCCATAGTGTTCTACATTCTCAATAAAATTCGGCGTGCACAGGCGGCTCTCACCGCGGCACAGGGATAAGGGCTTGCAAAAGCCGGCGACTATTATGACGAAATACAGCCTGCGGGCGCGAATGATGATTTTGATTCTGGCACCGACGCTGATGGTTGGTTTGCTGCTCAGCTCATTTTTTGTGGTGCACCGCTATAACGAACTGCAACGACAGGTCGTCGACGCGGGCGCGAATATCATCGAGCCGCTGGCCGTCTCCAGCGAATACAGTATGACCTCGCACAATCGCGATGCTATCCGCGAACTGGTCAGCCTGCTGCATCGCCGCCACTCCACTATTGTCCGCGCCATTTCGGTGTTCGACAACGATAATCATCTTTACGTCACCTCCAATAGCAATCAGAACCTGAGCCTGCTGCAAAAAGAGGATATTCGCGCGCTGCCCGATGAGGTGTCCATAGAGCGTCAGGGAACGCTGTTGATCCTGCGTACGCCCATCACCTCGGAAGGCTTCGCGCCAGACGAGCAGCCTGAGGATGTGAACAAACCGGCGGGCAATCCGCTGGGCTATGTGGCCATTGAGCTGGATCTTCAGTCGGTGCGTTTGCAGCAGTATAAAGAGGTGTTTATCGCTACCCTGATGCTGCTGTTCTGCCTCTGTATCGCCATGCTGTTCGCCTATCGCCTGATGCGCGACGTCACCGGCCCGATACGCAATATGGTGACCACCGTCGACCGCATCCGCCGTGGTCAGCTCGACAGCCGGGTGGAGGGCTATATGCTGGGCGAGCTGAGCATGTTGAAAAACGGCATTAACGCCATGGCGATGTCGCTGACCGCCTACCATGAAGAGATGCAGCACAATATCGATCAGGCGACCTGGGATCTGCGGGAAACGCTGGAGCAGCTGGAGATCCAGAACGTTGAGCTGGATCTGGCTAAAAAGCGGGCGCAGGAAGCCGCGCGCATTAAATCGGAATTTCTCGCCAATATGTCCCATGAGCTGCGTACGCCGCTTAACGGCGTCATCGGCTTTACCCGCCAGATGCTCAAGACGCCTCTCGGCACCGCGCAGCGCGACTATATGCACACCATTGAGCGCTCGGCCAATAATTTGCTCAGCATCATCAACGACGTGCTGGACTTCTCTAAGCTGGAGGCGGGCAAGCTGGTGCTGGAGTCGATCCCTTTCCCGCTGCGCGCCACGCTGGATGAAACCATCGTGCTGCTGGCCCCCTCGGCGCATGACAAAGAGCTGGAGCTGACGGTGCTGTGCGACAGCAGCGTGCCGGATAATGTCATTGGCGATCCGCTGCGTCTGCAACAGATTCTGATCAATCTGCTGGGCAACGCGATTAAGTTTACCGAGCGCGGCACCATCGATCTGCGCGTCGAGCAGCGCGCGGTCAGCGCCACGCGCGTTGAGCTGGAGATTCAGGTGCATGATACCGGCATCGGCATCTCGGAGCAGCAGCAGAGCCAGCTGTTTCAGGCGTTTCGCCAGGCTGACGCCAGCATCTCCCGTCGTCACGGCGGTACCGGCCTGGGTCTGGTGATCACCCAGAAACTGGTGAGTGAAATGGGCGGCGAGATTACCTTCCACAGCCGTATCAATGAAGGCTCGACCTTCTGGGTGCGGATACAGCTCGATCTTAATCCCAATGCCCCGACGCTGCCGCGCGCCCTCGATGTGCTGTCGCGCTCGCGTATGGCCTACGTCGAGGCGCACGACGCCTCCGCCGACGCGGCGCTGAAAATGCTGCGCGTCACGCCATTGCAGGTGGAGTACAGCAAAACGCTGGCAGGCCTGAGCGAGCCGCACTATCCGCTGCTGCTGGTGGGCGTGCCGGTTAACATCACGCAGCAGGCGCTGCTGGAGGATAGCTTTATCGAGGCGATGCTCAGCCGCGCCGACTGCGTGCTGCTGGCGCTGCCGAGCGCCATGATGCTGCTGGCGGATCGGCTCAAAGCGCGCGGCATTCACGGCTGCATCACCAAACCGGTTTCCACGACGCGTCTGATGCCGATGCTGGCCGAACTGCACACTCGCCAGCGCAGCGATCTGCCCAACAGCACGCGCCTGCCGCTGCGGGTTATGGCCGTGGACGATAACCCCGCCAACCTGAAGTTAATCGGCGCGCTGCTGGAGGAGCAGGTGCAGCACATCCTGCTGTGCAATAACGCTGAGCAGGCGATTGCCGCGGCACGTCAGCAGCCGCTGGATATTATCCTGATGGATATTCAGATGCCGGACATCGACGGCATCCGCGCCAGCGAAATCATTCGCGGCATGCCGCTGCACGCCAGTACGCCGATTGTAGCGGTCACCGCCCACGCCATCGACGGCGAACGCGAGCACCTGATTAACGCCGGTATGAACGATTATTTGGCGAAGCCGATTGACGAAGGCAAGCTCAGCCAGCTGCTGGCGCGCTACAGCCCGGCGCTGCCGACCATCGCCACGCCGGTGCCGGCGGTCTCGCCGTCGCTCGACTGGGAGCTGGCGCTGCGTCAGGCCGCGAACAAACCCGATCTGGCGCGCGATATGCTGACAATGTTGCTGGATTTCCTGCCGGAAGTGCACGAAAAGATTGATGCTTTTATGGTGGCGAACGATGTGCAGGGACTGCGCGAGATTATTCACAAACTGCACGGCAGCGCCAGCTACAGCGGCGTGCCGCGCATGAAGCAGCTCTGCCGTCAGCTGGAGCAGAACCTGCGCCAGAGCAGCGATATAGACGCGCTGGAGCCGGAGCTGTTGGAGTTGCAGGACGAAATGGAGAACGTGGCGCGCGAAGCGCGGAGAGTGCTCGGCGAGACCTGAACAGCGCCAGAGCCAGCGGGCCTGCTAAAACGCATCCCGCTGCCGCGCCGCAGCGGCGCTGTCGGCAGGTAGCGGGTCGGGCTTCCGGCCCGCAGAGGAGCCAGGTTTATGGCCCGACCCGCATCCGCGCGCTTAACGCGCGGCGGCTTTCGGACGCCACACCCACAGCACCGCAATCGCCAGCGCAAAGAGCGCGCCGAAGCTGATACCGGTCGTGACGGCGGGCGCGCCCGCCTTTACCGCCAGCGTATACAGCCCCAGCATCACCAGCATGGCGATATTCTCGCCGAAGTTCTGCACCGCGATAGCATTGCCCGCGCCGACACTCGCTTTGCCGCGCGCCTGCAACAGCGCATTGAGCGGCACCACAAAGAAGCCGCCCAGCGCGCCCGTCACCATCAGCAGCAGATACGCGCTCGCCAGCGAGTGCTGCATCGAGAAGATCACCACCATCACGCCAATCAGCACGCCAGCAGGCATACAGCGGCGCACCGTGTCCAGCGTCACCAGTTTCGCTGCCGCGCCTGCGCCGATAACAATGCCAATCGCCACCATCGCATTGAGCGTGGTGGGAGTTTTGTTATCGCTGATACCCAGCGCGACCGGCACCCACAGCACCAGCAGAAAACGCAGCGTAACGCCCGCGCCCCAGAACAGGCTGGTGCCAAGCAGGGAAAAGCGCGTCTCCGCGTTGTGCCATAGCGTGGCGCAGGCATGGAAAAAGCGGTTCAGCATGGCGCCGAGACGCCAGTTCTGGCCTGCGCGCGCCGCCGGCAGGCTGGGAATAAACAGATTGGCCGCCACCGCTATCGCATAAGTAATGGCGCAGACTACCAGCGCCGCCAGCAGGCTCCAGTCGGCCAGCACGCCGCCTGACAGCGAGCCGAGCAGGATAGCGGCGATGGTCGAGCTTTCCATCATGCCGTTAGCCTTCACCAGTTTCTCGCCGGAGGTCAGCTCGGTGAGAATGCCGTATTTGGCCGGCGAATAGGCGGCCGCGCCAATACCCACCAGCGTATAGCCCGCAAAGGGATTAAAGCCGAAACAGATCAGCAGCGCCCCCAGCAGCTTCAGGCTGTTGGCGAACATCATCACGCGCCCCTTGGCGAAGCTGTCCGCCAGCTGGCCGACAAAAGGCGCCAGCAGAATATAGGCCGCGACAAACAGCATCTGCATCACCGGCTGGCTCCAGTCGGGATAGAGCTGGCTTTTCAGCAGCGCCAGCGTGGCGAACAGCAGCGCGTTATCGCCAAAGGCGGAAAAAAACTGGGCGCACATCACGGCCATCATGCCGCGTGACGTCAGCGAGGCGTCCTGCGCGTTAAGGGTGCTCATGATTGCTCCTCTTCCGCCATTTTTTTCAGGCTGACGTAGTCCGGCTTGCCGCTGCCCAGTATCGGCAGCGTTTTCATGACGCGAATGTCGCGCGGAACCGACAGCTCCGGCGCGCCCAGCTCGCGGGCGGCGCTTTGCAGCGCGTCACGCTTCAGCGCGCTGTCGGTGGTAAACAGCACCAGAGCTTCGCCGCGGTTGCCGTCGGCGCGCAGCGAGGCCGCATGCTGTTTTTCCGGCGACGCTTTCAGGGCGATCTGCTCCACGATTTCCAGCGAGACCATCTCTCCGGCAATCTTGGCGAAGCGTTTAGCCCGTCCCTGAATCTGGCAGAAACCGCCTTCATCGAAACTGACAATATCGCCGGTGTCGTACCAGCCCGCCTCCATCTGTCCTTCGCCGTTATCGGCGGCGGGCGCTTCCAGCACGCCAGGCTTCTCCACGCGCAGATAGCCTTTCATAATGTTCGGGCCGCGCAGCTGAAGCCTGCCGCCCTGCTCGATCCCCTCGACTGACATCAGGCGGGAATCCATCCCCGGCAGAATGCGGCCGACGGTGTGCGCCTTCGCCGCCATCGGCACGTTGATCGCCACCACCGGCGCGCATTCGGTTACGCCATAGCCCTCCAGGATGCGGATGCCATACTTTTCCATGTAGATCTGGCGCGTCGCCTCCTGCAACTTCTCAGCGCCCGCCACCACGTAGCGCAGGCGGGCAAAATCATAGGGCGCGGCAAAGCGCGCGTAGTTGCCGAGAAAGGTAGAGGTGCCGAACAGCACGGTGCAGTTACGGTCGTAAACCAGCTCCGGCACAATGCGATAGTGCAGCGGGCTGGGATAGAGAAACACCTGCGCGCCGGTCATCAGCGGGGTAAACAGACCCACCGTCAGACCAAAGGCGTGAAACAGCGGCAGCGCCGACATAAATTTATCGCGCGGGGTAAAATCGGCCACGGTGCGGATTTGCTCCACATTCGCCAGCAGGCTTTTATGGGTGTGCACCACCCCTTTGGGGTTGCCTTCCGAACCCGAAGTAAACAGCACCATCGCGGCGTCTTCCGGCTGCTGCGCCACCTGCGCGCGGCGCGGAAACAGCAGATGGCCGAGGATCCACAGCTTGTCCTGGGTCGTCACCGTGTCGCGCAGATCCTCCAGATAGACCCACTCGACCTCTGTCAGCCCCTGCGGCAGATGCCACAGGTTGCCCTTCTCCAGAAACTGGCGCGAGGTAAAGACGGTTTTCACCTGCGAGGCGGCGAGCGCCGCGCGCATCCCCTGCACGCCCGCGGTGTAGTTGAGCATGGCCGGCACGCGACCGCGCATTGACGCGCCGAGGATCGCCGCCGCCGTTACCGTCGCGTTGGGCAACAGCAGGCCGATAATATCGCCCGGCTGGCCGTAGCGTTCCAGAATGCGCCCGACGCCAAGCGCTTTTTTCAGCAGCGCGCTATAGCTGTCCGCTTTGAAGTTAATGTCTTCGATACAGGGTTTGAAAAAACCGTAGCGGGTGCGGGCGTTAAGGAAAGCATCAAACAGGGTTTCGCGCGGGCGCACCGCCATACGCGCTTCCATCATAATATGGTGCAGATGCTCGCCGGCCAGCTGACGCCTGTCGCGCGCGCGCTTCGCTTCCGGCATCGGAATATGAGTAGCAGGCAAAATGGTCAGGGTAATACGGGGAAACAGACGTCGCTTAAACACCCCTGCCAGGCGGCCAAACGGCGAATACTCCGCGCCCTCAATACGCATCGGCACCACGCTGGCCTGCGACTTCGCCGCGACAAATCCCGCGCCGCTGTAGATTTTCATCAGCGAGCCGGTCACGGTGATGCGCCCTTCCGGGAAGATCACCACCGGACGACCGCTGTCGATCAGCCGCACCAGCTGTTTGATCGACATGGGTCGGGTGGGATCGAGCGGCACAAAGTCGATCAGCGGCTTCACCAGCCGCATATACCACTGTTCGCTAATGGTGGAATAGACGGCAAAAACCGGCCTGACCGGCAGAAACAGCGCCAGCAGTATGCCGTCAAGAAAAGACATATGGTTCGGCGCGATCAGCACTTTTTCCTTGTGCAGCGCGGCGGTATCGCCACGCAGTTCGACCCGCCACAGCAGGCGGCAGACCAGACGTAAAAATGTAAACAACATGCCAGCTCCATAGCACCGTTAAAAAAGGTTTCTAACGATGCAGGATCTGACGTCGTTCGACAAGCGCAAGCGCGAGAATTACTGTGCCGTTTGATAACCGCCGCCCAGCGCGGCGATCAGAGCGACGCTGGTGACCCACTGCGTGCTCTCCAGCGTCAGCAGGCTCTGCTGCTCGCTCAGACTGCTGGTCTCGGTGGTGGCGACGTCGAGGTAGTCGATCATTCCCGCCTCATACTGATTGCGCGTCACGCGCGCCGACTCGCGCGCGGCGTCGGTCGCGCGCCGCTGCGCGTCCAGTTCGCTACTCAGCGTAGCGAGTTCGACCAGGTCATCCTCGACTTCCTGCATCGCCGTCAGCACGGATAAACGGTAGCTGGCGACGCTGGCGTCATAGGCGGCGCGCGCCTGATCGACCTTCGCCGAGGTGGCGCCAAAATCGAGCAGCGTGCCGCTCAGATCCGGCCCCAGCGACCAGACGCGATAAGGCAGCGAAAAGAGATTATGCAGCGCCGACGCGCTGGTGCCGCCGCTGGCGCTCAGCGTCAGGTCGGGGTAGTAACCGGCAATCGCCACGCCGACCGCCGCGTTAGCCGCCGCGACGTTGCGTTCGGCATAGGCGATGTCAGGACGGCGCTGTAACAGCTGCGAAGGCAGCGCGTGCGGCGGGGGCGGCAGCGTCGCGCTCAGCTTTGCCGTCGGCAGGCTAAATTCCGCAGGCGCTTTTCCGACCAGCAGCGCAATGGCGTGCTCCAGCTGGGCGCGCTGCCACTGATAGTCGAGCGCCGAGGCGCGGGCGCTCTCCAGCTGCATCTGCGCCTGCGCCAGCGTGGCGCGCGACTCGCTGCCTGACTGATATTTGTTATCAATCACCTTCAGATAGCGCGCGTAGGCGTCAACGCTCTGCTGATAGAGCGCAATCTTCTCATCCATAATGCGCAGCTGAAAATAGTCCTGCGCCAGCTCTGACTGAGCGCTCAGCGTAACATTGGCCAGTTCGGCGGCGCTCGCCTCGGCGCTGGCGTTGTTCTCCTCGCGCGTGCGGCGCAGTTTGCCCCACAAATCCAGCTCCCAGCTGGCGCTCAGCTGCGCCGAGTTGCTGTTGGTGGTGCTGCGCGCGCCAGTAGTGACGGAGCGTGTGCCGCTGCGCGTTCCGCTGACGTCATAGGCGAGCGACGGAAAGAGCGCGGCGCGCGACTGGGCGGCCAGCGCCTGGGCTTCGCGATACTGCGCGGCGTAGCTGGCGACGTTCTGGTTAGAGATGCTGACCTGCCGCAACAGGTTGCTCAGCGTGGCGTCGTGATAAACCGCCCACCATTCGCCTTTGCTTTGATCGTCCTGCGGCACGGCGCGCTGCCAGCCTTTGGCTTCTTTATAGCGCAGCGGCACGCTGGCGGCGGGACGCTGATAGTCGGGACCAACAGCGCAGCCGCCGAGCAGCAGCAGTAACATGAGAGACACTTTTTTCATCGATCAGGATTCCGCATGGCGCAAACGACGCCACTGACGTTGAGAAGCTCGACTCAGACGGTCGAACCAGAGATAGACCACCGGCGTGGTAAACAGGGTCAGCAGCTGGCTGAGCGCCAGCCCGCCCGCAATGGCGATGCCAAGCGGGCTGCGCAGGTCGGCGTCGCCGCCGCTGCCGAGCGCCAGCGGCAGCGCGCCGAAGAAGGCCGCCAGCGTGGTCATCATGATGGGGCGAAAACGCATCAGGCACGCCTGGACGATCGCCTGCTGCGGCGTCAGGCCAAGACGACGCTCGGCGTCGAGCGCGAAATCGATCATCATAATGGCGTTTTTCTTTACGATGCCGATCAGCAGGATGATGCCGATAAGCGCAATCACCGTGAGCTGCGTATTGGTCAGCAGCAGCAGCAGCAGCGCGCCGACGCCCGCCGACGGCAGCGTTGAGAGAATAGTCAACGGATGCACATAGCTCTCATAGAGCACGCCCAGCACGATATAAACCGCCGCCAGCGCCGCCACAATCAGCCAGGGCATCGTCGCCGTCAGCTGGGAAAAGGCCGCCGCCGTCCCGGCAAAGCCAGCCTGAATCGTGGACGGCAGCCCAAGCTTTGCCATCGCCTGCTTGATTAGCCCCTGAGCCTCTTCCAGCGAGACGCCGTCGTTGAGGTTAAAGGCGATGGTGCTGGTCGCTGACTGGCCCTGGTGCGCCACCGACAGCGGCGCGTTGCCGCTTGTCAGGCTGGCGAAGGCGGAGAGCGGCACGCGATCGCCGCTGTCGTTAATGACATACAGCTCATTCAGTATCGCCGGATCGCGCGTGTAGCTGCTGTTGAGCGACATCACGACGTGATACTGATTGAGCGTGTGATAAAGCGTGGCGACCTGGCGCTGGCTAAAGGCGTTGTTCAGCAGGGTATCCAGCATCTGCACGTCAACGCCGAGCCGTGTGGCGCGGTCGCGATCGATATTGATCACGACCTCCTGGCCGCCGGTTTGCGAATCGGAGTCGACGCTGTTGAGCTGCGGGATCGCCGCCAGCGCCGCCTGCACTTTCGGCGTCCAGCTACGCAGCAGATCGAGATCGTCCGCCTGCAAACTGTACTGATAGCTGGCGTTGGCGCTGCGGCCGCCGATATGCAAATCCTGCGCCGCCATCAGAAACATCTGCGCGCCGGCGATATGGCTGGTTTTCATGCTTAGCCGGTTGGCGACTTCGGTGGCGGTGGCGTCGCGCTGGCTGAAATCTTTTAGCCGCACAAAGAAGTTGGCGCTGTTGCGCGAGCCAAACATGCCGCTGCCCATCGAGGACATCACGCTCTCTACCGCCGGATCGGACTGGATAATACTGGTGAACATCAGCATTTTCGGCTTCATCGCCTGAAACGAAATATTCTGGTCGGCGCGCAGCGCGCCCATCAGCAGACCGGTGTCCTGATTAGGGAAGAAACCCTTCTGCACCACGCTATAAAGAAACAGATTCAGCAGCACGGTCAGCGCCAGACTGCACATCGTCAGCTTCTGGTGGCGCATCACCCAGTTAAGCCCGCGCGCATAGGCGGCCAGCAGCGCGTTAAGCTGGTTCTCAATGAACTGATAAACCGGATGCGGTCTTTTCGTCACGCGCGGCCTGCGCTTCAGCAGCCGCGAGCAGAGCATCGGCGTCAGGCTGAGCGAGACGAACATCGAGATCAGCAGCGACACGGTGAGCGTGACGGCGAACTCGCGGAACAGGCGGCCCACGATGCTGCCCATCAGCAGGATGGGAATAAACACGGCGATAAGCGACACCGTCATCGACAATACGGTAAAGCTCACTTCGCGCGCGCCCCGCACCGCGGCGCGCACCGGTCCTGAGCCTTCTTCGATATGGCGCGTAATATTCTCCAGCACCACAATCGCATCATCCACCACAAAGCCGGTAGAGATAATCAGCGCCATCAGCGACAGGTTATCGAGGCTGTAGCCGAGCAGGTACATTACCGCGCAGGTGCCGATCAGCGACACCGGCAGCGCCAGCGCCGGGATCACCACCGCCTGAAGATTGCGCAGGAAGACAAACACCACGGCGATCACCAGCAGCACGGCAATCAGCAGCGTCTCCTCGGTGTCGTAGAGCGAGGCGCGCACGCCGGGCGATCGGTCGATCACCACTTTCAGCTGGGTGTCAGCCGGCAGATCTTTCTCCAGCGCGGGCAGCTGCGCCTTAATCGCGTCGATGGTATCGAGCATATTGGCGCCCGCCTGACGCTTAATGCCGATCATCACCGACGGCGCGGCGTTGAGGAAACCGGCCTGATACTGATCCTCCACCGAGTCGTAGACGGTGGCGACGTCGTGCAGTCGCACCGCTTTGCCTGACTGATAGGTGACGATCAGATCGCGATACTGCGCCGCTTTATCAAGCTGGCCGTTGCTGTCCACCACCCACGACGTGCTGCTGCCCTGCAACATCCCTTTGGGCAGGTTGGTGGTGCTGTTGGCGATGGCGCTGCGCACCGTATCCAGCGAAATGCCGTAGTGCGTCAGCTTTTGCGGCTGGAGATCGATACGTACCGCAGGCAGCGCGCTGCCCATCAGCGACACTTCGCCAACGCCTTTGACCTGGCCCATCGCCTGTTCGATCTTGCTTTCGGCCAGATCGTACAGCTCACCAGGCGTGCGCGTCTCGGAGGTCAGCGCCAGCATCACAATGGGCGCGTCGGAAGGATTGGCTTTGCGGTAGGTCGGCAGCGACTCCATGCTGCTCGGCAGCAGGCTGCGCGAGGCGTTAATGGCGGCCTGCACGTCGCGCGCCGCGCCGTTAATGTCGCGGTCCAGCTCGAACTGCAAAATGATGCTGGAGGAGCCTTGCGAACTGCTGGAGGTCATCTCGGTGATACCGGCAATCTGCCCCAGCGACCGCTCCAGCGGCGTCGCGACGGTGGCCGCCATGGTTTCCGGACTGGCGCCCGCCAGGCTGGCGCTCACCATAATGGTGGGAAAATCGACCTGCGGCAGCGGCGCGACCGGCAGCAGCCGATAGCCGAGCGCGCCCAGCAGCAGGATCGCCAGCGTCAGCAGCAGCGTAGCGACCGGGCGGAAGATAAACAGCCGTGTCAGGTTCATGACTCGCCTCGCGTCTGCTGCTGACGACGTTTTACCCAGGCGTTGCCGCGCTGCGCGATGGCGTCAAACCACAGATAAATCACCGGCGTGGAGAAGAGCGTCAGTACCTGGCTGACGATCAGGCCGCCGACAATCACCAGACCCAGCGGCTGGCGCAGCTCCGCGCCGGATCCCGATGCCAGCATCAGCGGCAGCGCGCCGAGCAGCGCCGCCATGGTGGTCATCAGTATCGGACGGAAGCGCAGCAGACAGGCCTGATGGATCGCCTCGCGCGGGCTGAGGCGCTGTTTGTTCTCCGCCTCCAGCGCAAAGTCGATCATCATAATGGCGTTCTTCTTCACAATGCCGATCAGCAAAATCACCCCAATCAATGCGATCAGGCTGAACTCGCTGCCCGCCAGCAGCAGCGTCAGCAGCGCGCCGACCGCCGCCGACGGCAGCGTTGAGAGGATGGTCACCGGATGAATAAAGCTCTCATAGAGAATGCCCAGCACCACGTACATAGTGAGCAGCGCGGCGAGGATCAGCCACAGCGTATTGCCGGTGGCGCTCTGGAAAGCCGAGGTTTCGCCCTGATAGCGCAGCGTGATGCTCGACGGCATCTGCAACTGCCGCTGCACCTCGGCAATCGCCTTCTGCCCGTCCTCCAGCGAGTAGCCGCTGTTGAGGTTGAAAGAGATCATGACCGCCGGGAACTGGTTCAGACGCATATGCATCAGCGAACCGACGCGCTGATGAATAGTGGCGACAGAGGTCAGCTTTACCATTCCGCTGCTGCTGCTGTCTGTAGTCGTACTGGACGTCGTTGAGGCGCTGGTTGTAGTTGACGTGCTGGTTGTGGATGACGTGCTGGTTGTGGTTGACGTGCTGGTACTGTCGCTGCTGGTCGACGGCGCCAGATACACATCCTCAAACGAAGCAGGCGACTGCTGGTACTGCGGTGCAACTTCAAGCACCACGCGATACTGATTTGACTGGGTGAAAATGGTAGAGACCAGCCGCTGGCCGAAGGCGTTATACAGCGCAGTGTCAACGTCCGAGGCGGTAATGCCGTAGCGCGCCGCTTTATCGCGGTTCAGCTCGACAAAGGCGACGCGGCCTTGATCCTGCAGGTTGCTGACGACGCCGTTAAACTCTGGCCGCTTTTGCAGCGCCGCCACCAGCTGCGGCGACCAGGTGACCAGGTTTTCGCTGTCGGCGTCGTCCAGCGAGAACTGATACTGGCTCGGCGTGACCTGATCGTTAACCGTCAGATCCTGCGCGGGCTGCATATAGAGCTGAATACCCGCCACCTGCGTCGCTGCCTGCTGAAGCTGTTTGATCACCGCGTCGGCCTTGACATCGCGCGCGTCAAAGGACTTCAGGTTGATTTGCAGCCGACCGCTGTTCAGGCTGGTATTATTGCCGTCAATGCCGATAGTGGACGACACGCTCTCCACGGCCGGATTCGCCAGCACCACCTTTGCCAGCGCCTGCTGACGCTTCGCCATCTCGCTAAAGGAGACATCCTGCGACGCCAGCGTGACGCCCTGAATCAGTCCGGTGTCCTGGGTCGGAAAGAAGCCTTTCGGCACCGCCAGATAAAGCAGCGCGGTAAGCGCAAAGGTCGCCAGCGCCACCAGCAGCGTCAGCTTCTGGTGATTAAGCACGACGGTCAGTAGTCGGTCATAGCCGCGGATCAGCTTATCGAACATCTCGCCGCCTTTGCGCGCAAAGCGTGACTGCTGCTCCGGTGGAATATGGCGCAGCAGATAAGCGCACAGCATGGGCGTCAGCGTCAGCGACACCAGCATTGAAACCAGAATCGAGACGGCCAGGGTAATGGCGAACTCGCGGAACAGCCGTCCAACCACATCGCCCATAAACAGCAGCGGGATCAGCACGGCAATCAGCGAGAAGGTCAGCGAGATAATGGTGAAGCCTATCTGCTGCGAGCCTTTCAGCGCCGCCTGCATCGGCGTTTCCCCCTCCTCCAGCCGCCGCGAAATGTTCTCTACCACCACGATGGCGTCGTCGATAACAAAGCCGGTGGCGATGGTCAGCGCCATCAGCGACAGGTTGTTAAGGCTGAAGCCGGCCAGATACATCACGCCGAAGGTGCCAACCAGCGACAGCGGCACCGCCACACTGGGGATCAGCGTCGCCGCCACGTTGCGCAGAAACAGGAAGGTCACCATCACCACCAGCGCGATCGACAGCATCAGCTCGAACTGCACATCGCTGATTGAGGCGCGAATGGTCTGGGTGCGGTCAGAAAGAATGGTCATCTTCACGCCGTCCGGCAGCGCAGCCTGTAGCGTCGGCAGCGCGGCCTTGATGTTATCCACCACCTGAATCACGTTCGCGCCGGGCTGGCGCTGTACGCTGATGACGATGGCCGGGCTGTTATTGGCCCAGGCGGACTGGAAGCTGTTCTCCGGTCCCTGTTCGATATGGGCGATGTCTTTCAGGCGCAGCGCCGCGCCGTTCTGATACGTAAGGATCAGGTTGCCGTATTCATCGGCAGTGCGCAGCTGGTCGTTGGCGTCGATGGTGACCGAATGATATTTGCCGTCGAAGCCGCCCTTGGAGCCGTTAACGTTGCTGTTGCTAATCAGCGTATTGACGTCTTCCAGCGTCAGGTTGTGCGCGGCCAGCGCGGTGGGGTTCATCTGCACGCGGATCGCCGGCTGATGACCGCCGGCCAGCGTTACCATGCCGACCCCGGAAATCTGCGACAGCTTCAGGGCCACGCGGGTATTCACCAGATCCTGCACCTGCGTCAGCGGCAAATTCTCTGAGCTGGCCGCCAGGGTGATCACCGCGCTGTCCGCCGGGTTGACCTTTTTATAGGTCGGCGGATTCGGCAGATCGTTCGGCAGCAGGTTATTCGCCGCGTTGATTGCCGCCTGCACTTCCTGCTCCGCCACGTCGAGCGACAGATCGAGGCTGAACTTCAGCGTCACGATTGAAGATCCGCTGGAGCTGGTGGAGGTCATCTGGCTGAGACCCGCCATTTGTCCCAGCTGCCGCTCCAGCGGCGACGTCACCGATGACGCCATCACATCGGGGCTGGCGCCGGGATAGAGGGTAGTGACCTGAATAGTCGGATAGTCCACCTGCGGCAGCGCCGAGGTAGAGAGAAATTTATAGGCAAAAATGCCGGCGACCAGCACGCCCACCATCAGCAGAATGGTAGCGACCGGACGCAGGATAAACAGGCGTGACGGGTTCATTTTGCCTCGGCAGTGACGGTCGGTTGCGTCTCATCCGCCAGCGCGACTTTGCTGCCGTTGGTCAGGCGATCAATACCTTCCGTAACCAGACGATCGCCCGGCTCGACGCCCTTCAGGATCGCCTGCTGGTCGTCGCCGAACGCCGGTCCGGCGGTCACGGCTTTGCGCGTCACGGTGTTGTCTTTACCGATAACAAACACAAAGCTGCCGTCGCTGCTCAGCTGAAGCGCCTGAGAAGGGATCACGGTTGCGCCCTTGAGAATGCGGGTTTGCAGGCGCAGATTAACGAACTGGTTGGCGTACAGCGCCTCATCGTCATTGGCGAAGGTGGCCTTCAGCGCCACGGTGCCGGTGCTGGTGTCGATCTGGTTGCTGATGAACTTCACCTCGCCCTGCGCCAGCGTTGTGCTGTTGTCCTGATCGAAAGCGGTCGCAGGCAGCGCCTGGCCGCTATGCAGCGCCTTAATCAGCTCAGGAATGTTGCTCTGCGGCACGCTAAAGGTGACGGCGGCGGGCTGCATCTGGGTAATGGTCACCAGCCCGGTGCTGCTGGAGCTTTGCACCATGTTGCCTGGATCGACCTGACGCAGCCCGACGCGGCCGCTGATCGGCGCGGTAATACGCGCATACTCAATGTTCAGCTTTGCGCTGGCGATCTGCGCCCGGTCGGCGGCGACCGCGCCGCGATACTGGCCCACGGTCGCGATTTGCGTATCGAGATCCTGCCGCGCCAGCGAGTCCTGCGCGTAGAGTTTGCGGTAGCGCGCCAGCGTCAGCTCGGCGCTGTTCAGCAGCGCCTGATTTTCACTCAGCTCAGCCTGATACTGATTCAGCGTCGCCTCAAAGCTGCGCGGATCGATTTGCGCCAGCAGCTGACCCGCCTCGACTTTTTGCCCTTCGGTAAAGTAAACCTTCTCCAGCTGACCGTCGACGCGGCTGGTGACGGTGACGCTGGCGTCAGGGATCACCGTCCCCAGCGCGTTAAGGTAGACTGGCACGTCGGCAGTGGCGGCGACGCCGCTGTGCACCAGGGTTGCGCCGCCGCCCATCATCGCCATACCTGGCGGGCCGCCGCGCCCCCCATGCGCGCCTGCTCTCCCGCCTGGCGGCATACCGCCCTGCCCTTTACCAGTCGGCAGAATACGCCAGACAACGCCGGCGATAATCGCCAGCAGAAGGAACAACAGCAGCCACTTAAACCAGCGGGCGCGTGAGGAACGGGACGATTTAGTCATTGTTAAATTTTGCCAGCAAGAAGAAATAAAAAACCACTAAATTCAGAAGGTTATTAAGAGCCAGGATCGTAGCGCCGCGTATTATCCGCGAAGTGCCGGTTATTTTTCCATCGGAAAACCGTAAGGTTTTCGTTAAGAAAAATCAGGCTTTACTGCCGCGTTGCCGCAGGAGAAGGCGGCTGCGACAGCCTCTGAAGAGGATCGGCGATGGCGAAAATATAAAAAAAAACCCACGCATCCGCGTGGGTTGGTGCAATGAACAGGGTGGTTTATCCTTGCGGATAGCACTGCCTGGAGCAGCGTGTTTTCGCACCGATCAATACCTCTGGGACTGCTATCCTCGCACTCTGAAGCGGGACAGGACAGCGCGAAAACGCAACGGAGTTCGGCGAAATGAAACCAGGTATGAATAACTCCCCTACCTGGTTACACATTGATTTTTCTAAGATTTATCCGAAGCCTTCGTATAGATGGCATCCGGGGCGATGTTCATATGCTTGAGCACCGGCCCCATGATATTGCCGAAGATGGGCGCGGCCACCGAGCCGCCGAAGTGGTCGCCAGCGGTAGGATGGTTGATCATCACCACCAGCGCCACTTCCGGATGGCTGGCAGGGGCAATACCGGCGGTATAGTTGATATAGCCGCCGTCATACTTGCCGCTGGCACCCATCTTCTCCGCCGTGCCGGTTTTAGTCGCCAGCCGATAGCCCGGCACCGCCGCTTTGACGCCGGTTCCGCCCGGCAGGACGTCGCTCTCCAGCATATGCACCACCTCTTTTACCGTTTCCGGGTTGGCCACCTGCTTGCCAAGCACCGGCGGCGTCACGCGGGTAATAGAGAGCGGACGGTAAATGCCGAACGAACCGAGCGTGGCGTATTCGCGCGCGATTTGCAGCGGCGTCACGCGCAGGCCGTAGCCAAAGGAGAAGGTGGCGCGTTCAATGTCAGCCCAGCGCTGACGGTGCGCCGGGAAATAGCCGACGCTCTCGCCGGTCAGCCCCAGTCCGGTGGGTTTGCCCAGTCCAAACGCCTGATAAGTATTGACCAGCGCTTCGGCAGGCATCGCCAGCGCGATATGGGAAACGCCGATGTCGCTCGACTTCTGCAAAATGCCGGTCATGGTCAGGCGCGGCCAGTGGCCGACGTCGCGGATCAGGTGGCCGTTAACGCTGTAGGGAGTGGTATCGATCACCGAGTCCGGACGCACCAGATGGCGCTCCAGCCCCTCCATCACCACCAGCGGCTTCACCGTCGAGCCAGGCTCATAGCTGTCGTTGATGGCCGCATTGCGCATCTGCGCGGGCGTCGCGCCGTCGTAGTTGTTCGGGTTAAACGACGGGTACGAGGCCATGCCGAGAATTTCGCCGGTGTCGATTTTTATCAGCACCGCGGCGCCTGAGTCGGCTTTATTCAGCAGCACGCCGTCGCGCAGTTTGCTGTAGAGCGTGTACTGATCGAACTTGTCGATGCTGAGCTGCACGGTCGGCGGCTGCGTGGGCGGCGTATAGCTCAGCATCGAGATAATGTTGCCCGCGGCGTCCTGACGGTAGACCTCTTTGCCCGGCACGCCCTGAAGCAGCTTGTCATAACCTTTTTCCAGCCCGTTCAGACCGGTATTGTCCGCCCCGACGATGCCGATCAGCGGCGCGGCCGCTTCGCTCATCGGGTAGAAGCGGCTGTCGTCATAAACTTCGCTGATGCCTTTCAGATGCAGTTCGGCAATATCTTTGGCGATGCCCAGCTCGACTTTGCGACCCAGATAGAGAAAGCGACGTTTAGGACTGGCGGTGATCTGCGCGGCAATCTGCTCAGGCCGCATATTCAGCGCCGAGGCTAAATAGGCCCACTTCGCGCTGAAAAAATCGGGATTGGCCTCCAGCACGCGCAGCGGATCGGCAATCACGTCGCGCGACGGCACCGACAGCGCCAGCGCTTCGCCGTTGCGATCCAGCAGGGTGCCGCGGTTAGTGGGCAGCGTTACGGTGCGCAGCGAGCGCTGATCCGCCTCATGCTCCAGCATCGGCTGATTGAGGAACTGCAAATCGGCAATGCGCGCCATCAGTATGACCATGCAGGTCAGCACGCCGAGGCAGATCAGGCGAAAGCGAAACGGGTTAAAAGGGGCTTTGATCTGGTCTTTTCCCAGTAGTTTTTTTATCCGGGGCATAGCAATCCGCTGCGAAAAAAATAAAAAAATATCCAGGCGAGCAGTTATAAAGAAAGCGTCAGGCGGTTAACAGAAAAACTGTGTATCAGTTCGTAATCGCGCGGCAGGCAAAAAAAAACCTGCGCATCTGCGCAGGTCGGTGTAATCAAGAAAATCAGTTGATGTTCACCCATCAATACCTCTGGGACCCTGACTGTAGCAAGGCAGAGAGAAGGGCTGCCATCGCCTAAACGCAACAGTGTCCGGCAAAATGTAACCAGCCATGAGTTTATTAAGCGTTTTTGCAAACCCTGTGTTTTTTAATTTCAACCAGGCAGCTCATGGCGTTGGGTCCCTGCGTCAGCGACGAGGTGCCAATATCCAGCGTCAGCACATTGGGATTGCCTGCGCGGTCGAACGGCTGCCATTCAGCGCCAAAGCCAGGGTCGAACCAGGCGCCGGTGGCGACAATCACCACGCCCGGCGTCAGCCCGTCGGTCAGACGAACGCCGGCCAGCATCGCGCCGCGCGCGTTGCGCACCTCAATCACGTCACCTTCTGCCAGGCCGCGCGGCGCGGCGTCCTGCGGATGCATATAGAGGGTTTCGTGTCCGGCGGTCTTATTGCCCTGCACGGTGGGCGTAGCGTCAAGCTGACTGTGCAGACGATCCGACGGCTGAATAGAGATCATATGCAGCGGAAACTGCTCGCTTAGCGGCGCGCCCAGCCACTCCTGCGGCTCCCGCCACTCCGGATGCCCGGCGAAATCGGCCAGGCCGTAGCTGGCGATGGTCTCGCTAAAGAGTTCGATTTTACCGCTGGCGGTCTGAATCGGGTGGCGCTCAGGGTCGGCGCGGAAATCATCCATAAATACGTAGGGCTTGCCGCCCTCCGGGATTTCGACAAAGCCGCGCGACCAGAACTCGGCAAACTCCGGGAAGTCGATGCCTTTGCGCGCGTGCGCCACCGCGCACTGCTGGTAAAGGTGCTCGATCCACTGGCGCTCGTTGCGGCTTTCGGTAAAGGCGTCGCGATAGCCGAGGCGTTCGGCCAGATCGGCGAAAATATCGAAGTCGTTGCGCGCCTGGTGCTGCGGCCTGATCGCCTGATGCATCGCCAGCACAAAGCGGTCGCGCGAAGAGCCGCCAATATCGTTACGCTCCAGCGTGGTGGTGGCAGGCAGAACGATGTCCGCCATCTGCGCCGCAGGCGTCCAGACAATATCCTGCACCACCACGGTGTCCGGCTTCTGCCAGCCTTCCACCAGTCGGTTTAGCTGCTGGTGGTGATGGAACGGATTGCCGCCCGCCCAGTGCACCAGATGAATATCGGGATAGTGCAGCGTCTCGCCCTGAAAGGTGTAGGGCTGGCCGGGATTAAGCAGCATATCGCTGATGCGCGCCACCGGAATCGACAGGCCGGAGGGATTCGGACCCGTGGCCATAAGCGGCGCGGGACCGTCCTGACGCGGATTGCCTACGCTGTTCATGGAGCCGTGGCCAAAGGAGAAGCCTGCGCCCGGCAGGCCCGGCTGGCCGAGCATCGACGACAGGGCAATCATCATCCAGTAGGGCTGCTCGCCGCGATGGGCGCGCTGTACCGAGTAGGAACAGGTAATAAAGCTGCGCTTGCCCGCCAGCTGCGCCGCCAGCTGCACAATGCGTTCCGGCGGAATGCCGGTGATACGGCTCGCCCAGCCTGGCGTCTTCGCCACGCCGTCGCTTTCGCCCAGCAGGTAGGCGCGCAGCTGGGGCCAGCCGGTGCAGTGGCTGGCGAGAAACGCCTCATCCACCGCGTTGCGCCGGGTGATTTCATAGCCCAGCGCCAGCATAAGCGCCACGTCGGTATTGGGGCGAATTGGGATCCAGTCGGCGTTAACAAACGCCGGGCAGTCGTCGCGCATCGGGCTGATGTTGATCACCGGTGTGCCTTTGGCCGCCAGCTGCTCCAGCGCCGGCTTCAGGCTATGCTGGCCCGCTCCGCCTGACGCCACCTGAGCGTTTTTCAACGCCAGGCCGCCAAAGGCGACAAAAATGTCGGCGTGTTCCACCACCTGCGGCCAGTCGGTGACGCGGCCGGTCAGCGGCATATAGGTGCCAATCACATAGGGCAGGAAGAACTGCGCGGCGCCCCAGCTATAGTTGCCCTGCTGATCGACCCCGCCGCCGCCCTGAAAGTAAAAACGACGGATCAGGGTGCGCGCATGGTTGACGCGCCCTGCCGACGACCAGCCGTAAGAGCCATTGAAAATGCCTGACGCGCCGTAGCGTTCGCGGATGCGGCGGTTTTCGTCCGCCACCAGATCCAGCGCGGTTTCCCAGTCGACGGCGACGAAATCTTCCCGGCCGCGCAGCGTGCGGTCGCTGTTCTCGCGGGATTTCAGCCAGGAGCGGCGCACCATCGGCTGCTTAATGCGTCTGTCGGAGTAGACCAGCTCAGGGATGGTGTTCAGCATCGGCGAGGGATCGGCGTCAGCAAAAAAGGGTTCGCAACCGATCAGACGATCGTTTTCAGTAATGGCGGTGAACGCGCCCCAGTGCGCCAGATGTGGCACTCGCTTTTTCATGGTTTCGTTTCATGGCAGGTAAAGGAAAAAAACAGGATACCATGCGGCCCTCTGCCAGGTTAAGCCCGTCATTTTGCCCCTTTTTGCGACGGCGCAGACATTCTGCTGGCTTGATGTGCGTGCTGTTTTCCGTAACACTGCTGGCATGTGTAAACGTTTTCCCTACAACAGGTCAACGCATGGCTACCATTAAGGATGTTGCCAGACTGGCGGGGGTATCCGTCGCGACGGTTTCCCGCGTGATCAATAATTCACCGAAGGCCAGCGAAAATTCCCGACAGGCCGTTAGCCAGGCAATGGAAGAGCTGCAATATCACCCCAACGCCAATGCGCGCGCGCTGGCGCAGCAGTCAACAGAGACGCTGGGCCTGGTGGTCGGCGACGTTTCCGACCCCTTTTTCGGCGCGATGGTAAAAGCGGTGGATGAAGTCGCGGGTCAGACCGGTAACTTTTTGCTGATTGGTAACGGTTACCATAATGAGCAAAAAGAGCGTCAGGCGATTGAGCAGCTGATGCGCCACCGCTGCGCGGCGCTGGTGGTCCACGCCAAAAAAATTCCAGACGCCGAGCTGGAAGTGTTGATGAAACAGGTGCCGGGCATGGTGCTGCTCAACCGGCTGCTGAAAGGCTTTGAATCGCGCTGCATCGCGCTTGACGACCGCTACGGCGCCTGGCTGGCGACGCGGCACCTGATCCAGCAGGGTCATCAGAACATCGCCTTTATCTGCTCGACCCATCCCATTTCCGACTCCGAAGATCGCCTTCAGGGCTATTACGACGCGCTGAAAGAGCACGGCCTGCCCTGCAACGATCGTCTGGTGGCGCTGGGCGAGCCGGATGAAACCGGCGGCGAACAGGCCATGACCGAGCTGCTGGGACGCGGCCGCAACTTTACCGCCGTCGCCTGCTATAACGACTCTATGGCGGCCGGCGCGCTGGCGGTGCTGAGCGATAACGGCGTGCGCGTGCCGGAAGAGATGTCGCTGATTGGCTTTGATGATGTGCTGGTTTCGCGCTACGTGCGTCCGCGCCTGACCACGGTACGCTATCCCATCGTGACAATGGCGCAGCAGGCCGCCGAACTGGCGCTGGCGCTGGCTCACGCGCAGCCGCTGCCCGAAGTCACCAATATGTTCAGCCCGACGCTGGTGCGGCGGCATTCCGTGAGCGGGCCGGGCTAAATCTCGCGGCGGTAAAGCCGGACCTTTTTATCCGGATACTCCAGCGCCTCGCCCGCCGGCATCCAGCCCGCGCGTTCGTAATAGCCGCTGAAGGTTGACCACAGCCAGAGGTGGCGATAGCCGCGCTGTTGCGCACAGGCGATAACGTGCTGCTGTAGCGCCGCGCTCAACCCGCTGCCTCTGGCGCTTTCATCCACGTAGAGCGCGGCGAGCCAGGGAAAGAGATCCTGCCGGCTGATCAGATCGCAGCGCCAGAAGCCCACCGTGCCTGCCGCCCTGCCCTCGTGGTCGATCGCCACAAAGGTGACGGGAAACTCCGCCTCTTGCAGCGAACTGTTCACTACGCTGGCCATAAAATCGCGGCTGTTGTCCGCATCAAAGGCGCGCCACAGCCAGTCGATGATCTGTTCGGCGTATTGCGGCGCAGCGCGCAAATCAAGGATTTTCATCGCGTGTATCAGCCCAGCTCTAGCGCCAGCAGCTCCTGAATGGTCTGCGCACGGCGAATTTCACGCGGTTTACCCTGTTCGAACAGCACTTCCGGGATCAGCGGGCGGCTGTTGTAGTTCGACGACATCGATGCGCCATAGGCGCCGGTATCGTGAAACACCAGGTAGTCGCCAACCTGCGCCGCAGGCAGCGCGCGCGTTTCAACCTTACCGCCTTCCAGCTGAGTAAAGACGTCGCCCGACTCGCACAGCGGCCCGGCGACCACGCTGTCCACCTGCGCCTGTGGATCAACGACCCGACCATCCCCCGGCAGCAGCGAAATATGGTGATAGCTGCCGTACATCGACGGGCGCATCAGATCGCTAAAGCCCGCATCCACCAGCACAAAATGACGGCTGCCCATCGCTTTTACCGCGCGCACCTGCGAAACCAGCACCCCCGATTCGGCCACCAGAAAACGGCCCGGTTCGATCTCCAGTTTGACCGGATGACCAAGATGGGCGGCAATACGCTGGCGCGCGGCGTCCCACAGGCCAAAATAGTGCGCGGTATCGATCGCCTCTTCGCCAGAGCGATAGGGAATAGAGAGACCGCCGCCGGCGGATATCGCCTCAAGATCCTGGCCGAGCGCCATGACCTGCTCCACCATCGCGTCACACACCTGTTGCAGGTGACCATAGTCGACGCCGGAGCCGATATGCATATGCAGGCCCACCAGGCGCAGGCCATATTGCCTGATCGCCGCCAGCGCCAGCGGCAGTTCGCTGTGCCAGATGCCGTGCTTGCTGTTCTCGCCGCCGGTGTTGGTTTTCTGGCTGTGGCCGTGGCCAAAGCCGGGATTGATGCGCAGCCATACCGCATGGCCCGGCGAGACCTCGCCCAGCTGATGCAGCATGTCCACCGATCCCGCGTTAACCGGCACCTTTAGCTCAGCAATACGCGCCAGCGTCGGACGGTCAAAGACGTCGGCGGTAAAGACAATCTCGTCGCCGCCTGCCTGATAGCCCGCCGCCAGCGCGCGTTCGATTTCGCCCAGCGATACCGAATCGACCCTGACGCCGGCCGCGCGCATCAGGCGCAGAATATGAATGTTTGAGCAGGCTTTCTGCGCGAAGCGCACCACGTCGAAAGCGCGCAGTTGTGCGATGCGCTGCTGAATAATCTGCGCGTCATAGGCCCAGAACGGGCCCTGGTACTGTTGCGCCAGCGGCAGCAGGTTATCGGCGTTAAGCGCGGTAGTAGAGTCGGTTAAAGGGCGTGGCATCGGGATTCTCCTGTCGTTACGCCTATTAAGCCAGAACCGTGCCATGCTTAAAAATATCTGTTTTAATAGCTGCTATGCAAAATGGATATGGCAACAGATGGCAAAGATTAACTGGCGACATATAGAGATTTTTCACGCGGTGATGACCAGCGGCAATCTGACGCAGGCGGCTACGCTGCTGAATACGTCGCAGCCTACCGTCAGCCGCGAGCTGGCGCGGCTGGAGAAGCAGCTGGGTTTGCGGCTGTTCGCGCGGGTGCGCGGCCGGCTTCAGCCAACCGTGCAGGGTCTGCGTCTGTTTGAAGAGGTGCAGCGTTCGTGGTACGGGCTGGATCGCATCGTCGAAGCGGCTGAAGGGCTGCGTCAGTTCCGCCAGGGCGAACTGTCCATCGCCTGTCTGCCGGTGTTCTCGCAGTCGCTGCTGCCCCAGCTGGTGCAGCCTTTTTTACAGCGCTACCCCGACGTTAGCCTGAATATGATCCCGCAGGAGTCTCCGCTGCTGGAGGAGTGGCTGTCGGCACAGCGCTACGATCTTGGTCTGACCGAAACGCAGCACGCCCCTGCCGGAACCGAGCGGCTGGCGCTACTGACCTGCGATGAGGTCTGCGTGCTGCCGCAGCAGCATCCGCTGTGCCAGCGCGCGGTGCTGACGCCGCAGGATTTTGCCGGAGAGAATTACGTTAGCCTGTCGCGCGCCGACAGCTATCGTCAGCTGCTGGATGCGCTGTTTCATGAGAATGGCGTGGAGCGCAGGCTGGTGATGGAGACGCACAGCGCGGCGTCGGTGTGCGCCATGGTGCGCGCGGGCGTCGGCATTTCAGTGGTGAATCCGCTGACGGCGCTTGATTATGCCGACAGCGGCGTGGTGATGCGTAAATTCAGCGTCGCGGTGCCGTTTACCGTTAGCCTGGTGCGGCCGCTGCATCGGCCGGACTCGGCGCTGGCGGCGGCGTTTATCGACCACCTGCAATCCCAGGTGGTCGATTTCCCTCAGCGCATCGCCGAGCGGCTGGCTTAGGCGCGCGCGGTGGCGGTGGTGCCGCCCGACTGACGGAAAGTAATCAGGCAGATCGCCAGGCCTGTCGCGGCCAGCGCGGCGGCGGCAACCGGCACGGCGGTCAGGCCATAGCCCTGACTGATAACCGCGCCGCCGACCCACGCGCCCAGCGCATTGCCGACGTTAAACGCGGAAATATTCAGGGTGGAAACCAGGTTCGGCGCCTCTTTGCCGTGACGCACCACGTTGATCTGCAAGCCAGGCACGGTGGCGAAGGTCGCCATCGCCCACAGGAACAGGGTGATCTCTGCCAGCCACAGCGCGTGGCTGGTCCAGCTAAACAGCAGCGAAAAGAGGGCGATCAGCGAAAAGCTCAGGATCAGGCTAAAGGAGACTTTCCAGTCCGCCAGCTTGCCGCCGAGGATATTGCCGACGGTCAGGCCTGCTCCAATCAGGAACAGCGTCCAGCTGACGCCGCGCGCGCTGATGCCGGTTACCTGCAACAGCAGCGGGGCGATATAGCTGAACAGCGCAAACATCGCCGCAGCGAAGAACACCGTCATCAGCAGCGACAGCCAGAGTTTGCCGTTTGCCAGCGCGCTGATTTCGCTCGCCAGATGCACGGGCTTCTCTTCTTTATTGGTGGGCAGGCTGACGATCAGCGCGATAAAGGCCAGCACGCCGATAATCGCCACGCCCCAGAAGGTGGCTCGCCAGCCGAACAGTTGGCCAAACCAGGTGCCGAGCGGCACGCCCAGCACGTTCGCCAGCGTCAGTCCGGTAAACATCAGCGCCACCGCCGAGGCCTGACGGTCCGGGGCCACCAGGCTCGCCGCCACGACCGCGCCGATGCCGAAGAAGGCGCCATGACAGAGTGCGGTTACCACGCGCGCCATCATCAGCAGGTTGTAGGTGTAGGCCAGCGCGCACAGCACGTTGCCGATGATAAAGATGACCATCAGCAGGATAAGGGTCTTTTTACGCGGCAGACTGGCGGTGAGCAGCGCCATAATAGGTGCGCCTATTGCCACGCCAAGCGCATAGCCGCTGATTAGCCAGCCTGCCGACGGAATCGACACCTGTAAATCGCCCGCCACCTCAGGCAATAGCCCCATAATGACGAACTCGGTAGTTCCAATCGCAAACGCACTCAGCGCCAGCGCCAGTAAAGCAACAGGCATAACACAGTCTCCCAATAAATAAGCAGGTGAACGCCGCAGCGGACGCCGGGCGTGGACGGTTATAAATATTTGAACTTCGTCACAGCAAGTATTAAATCATAGCCCTCTGTTTGCATATACCCTGCGTGCGGAAAGGATCTTTTGCCGCAAACGCAATAATGGCGCGTCAGACGCCTGATAAAATCTTATTAATGTATTCCTGCTCTACGCGACGCTTGATGTCATCCGCCGGTCGCGCTATGAAAAGAGAGGCTTTTTGTCCGGATTCAACCGAATAAAGGAATATTCCGCGTTGCCGATACCCCAAAGGGATTGCCTGACAGCGTGAAGCCATTCTTAAGCGGGGAGAGATAATGCAACGGCTAATGGTTTTAATGGCGCTCTGCCTCAGCGGCTGCTCCGTCGGCCACTATGAGTACAGCAGCGAAGCGCAGAAGCGCGTTGATATGACCTATACCGGCATTCCTACCGCGCTGGGTCTGGGCACCATGGGCACCACCATTCCGCTGACGGCCGAGTACAGCCTCACCGCCGCGCACGTCGCTAAATTTTCGCTGTATCGCGTTAAGGCCTGGCATCCCGAGTGCGATATCGCTGTGGTCTACCATAAAAATGCAGAGGCGAATCTGCCGCCGCGTTTTCGCAACAGCCGTATCGGCGACAAGGTGAATTTGTACGGCTATAGCTTTATCAGCGCCATGCCGGTCAGCTCCAGCGGCGAGAACCTGATTAATACGTCGCTGGCGAATAGCTGGAACAAGGCGGAATGCGTGGTGGTTGCGGCGAATGCGGGCGTGGTGAAAGGCATGTCGGGCGGCGCGGTCTATAACGCCTCGGATGATACCCTTGCAGGTGTCATTGTCGGCTACAGCAGCCGTATTAATGATAATCAGAGCGGGAAAACCCTGTATCGCGACGTCGCGCTTTATGTGCCCTACGCGCGCTTTGAGGCGTGGTTAAACGGCGTGGTGAAGTCCTGACAGCCCTGGGCGCGCCGGGTTGCGTCCGAAGAGCAAAGGGTCCCGCGACGGGAATGTCCTGAGTGAGTCTGCGATCGCCCCCTTCCCGCCCTCTTCGCTCAGCGCTAAAGAAAAAGGCCGGAGAATCCGGCCTTTTTGGTTTACTTCGCGGTGGGGCGCAGCGCCGGGAACAGGATCACGTCGCGGATAGTATGGCTGTTGGTGAACAGCATAACCATACGGTCGATGCCGATGCCCAGACCGGCCGTTGGCGGCAGGCCGTGCTCCAGCGCGGTAACGTAGTCTTCGTCATAGAACATCGCTTCGTCGTCGCCTGCGTCTTTCGCATTAACCTGCTGCTGGAAACGCTCTGCCTGATCTTCCGCATCGTTCAGCTCGGAGAAGCCGTTGCCGATTTCTCGGCCGCCGATAAAGAACTCAAAGCGGTCGGTAATTTCCGGGTTCTCATCGTTGCGGCGCGCCAGCGGCGACACTTCTGCCGGGTATTCGGTGATAAAGGTCGGCTGAATCAGATGCGCTTCCGCCGTCTCTTCAAAGATCTCGGTGACGACGCGGCCCAGGCCCCAGCTCTTCTCAACCTTAATGCCGATCGACTGCGCAATCGCCACGGCTTTATCAAAATCATCCAGATCCGCCAGATCGGTCTCCGGGCGGTACTTTTTGATCGCTTCGCGCATGGTCAGCTGCTCAAACGGCTTACCGAAATCAAACTCCTGGTCGCCGTAAGGCACTTTAGTGGTGCCGAGCACATCCTGCGCCAGAGTGCGGAACAGGCTTTCGGTCAGCTCGATCAGATCTTTGTAATCCGCATAGGCCATATAGAGTTCCATCATAGTGAACTCAGGGTTATGGCGCGGCGAAATGCCTTCGTTGCGGAAGTTACGGTTGATTTCGAATACGCGATCGAAGCCGCCAACCACCAGACGCTTCAGGTAAAGCTCCGGCGCGATGCGCAGATACATGTCGATATCCAGCGCGTTATGATGGGTGATAAAGGGACGCGCCGATGCGCCGCCCGGAATCACCTGCATCATCGGGGTTTCCACTTCCATAAAGTCGCGGCCCACCATGAACTGACGAATGCCAGCCATGATTTTTGAGCGCACTTTAAAAGTGTGGCGCGATTCGTCGTTGGCGATCAGGTCAAGGTAACGCTGGCGGTAGCGGGTTTCCTGATCGGCCAGACCGTGAAACTTATCCGGCAGCGGACGCAGCGCTTTGGTCAGCAGACGCAGTTCATGACAGTGAATCGACAGTTCGCCGGTTTTGGTTTTGAACAGCTTGCCGCGCGCGCCAAGAATATCGCCCAGATCCCACTTCTTGAACTGCTCGTTGTAGATCCCTTCCGCCAGATCGTCGCGCGCCACATAAAGCTGAATGCGGCCGCCTACGTCCTGCAAGGTCACGAAGGACGCCTTGCCCATAATGCGGCGGGTCATCATACGCCCGGCGACGCTGACCTCGACGCCTAAGTCTTCCAGCTCTTCGTTGCTCTTCTCGTCATACTGCGCGTGCAGTGCGTCTGAGGTGGCGTCGCGGCGGAAATCGTTAGGAAACGGCACGCCGTTCTCACGCAGCGCGCTGAGTTTTTCGCGACGCGTTTTTAGTTCGTTATTTAACTCAAGGGCGGCATCAGCGCTCTGCGGTTGTTGTTCAGACATGTCGGTTCCTTATAACCCTGCTTTTAAACTTGCTTCAATAAAACGGTCGAGATCGCCATCCAGCACCGCCTGAGTGTTGCGGGTTTCAACCCCGGTACGCAAATCCTTAATGCGGGAATCGTCCAGCACATAGGAACGAATCTGACTACCCCAGCCGATGTCGGATTTGTTGTCTTCCAGCGCCTGCTTCTCAGCATTTTTCTTTTGCATCTCAAGCTCGTACAGCTTCGCCTTCATCTGCTTCATCGCCTGATCTTTGTTTTTATGCTGTGAGCGGTCGTTCTGACACTGGGTAACGGTACCGGTCGGAATATGGGTAATACGCACGGCTGATTCAGTACGGTTAACGTGCTGACCGCCCGCGCCCGACGCGCGATAAACGTCAATGCGCAGATCCGCCGGGTTGATGTCGATGTCGATGTCGTCATCCACTTCCGGATAAACAAACGCCGAACTGAACGAGGTGTGGCGACGGCCGCCGGAGTCAAACGGACTCTTGCGCACCAGGCGATGCACGCCGGTTTCGGTACGCAGCCAGCCAAACGCGTAGTCGCCGGAGATGCGCACGGTGGCGGATTTCAGACCGGCCACTTCGCCTTCTGATTCTTCAATGATTTCGGTCTTGAAGCCTTTGGCTTCAGCCCAGCGCAAATACATACGCAGCAGCATGCTGGCCCAGTCCTGCGCTTCGGTGCCGCCGGAACCGGCCTGCAAATCGATGTAGCAGTCGGCGCTGTCATATTCGCCAGAGAACATACGACGAAACTCCAGCTCGCCCAGCCGGGTTTCCAGCACGTCGAGTTCAGTAACGGCTTCGTTGAAGGTCTCTTCATCATCGGCTTCCACCGCCAGCTCCAGCAGTCCTTCGACATCGTCAAGGCCCTGCTTCATCTGGTCGAGCGTGTCGACAATGGCTTCCAGTGACGAGCGTTCTTTACCCAGCGCCTGAGCGCGTTCTGGCTCGTTCCAGACGTCAGGCTGCTCCAGCTCGGCGTTTACTTCTTCGAGGCGTTCTTTCTTGGCATCGTAGTCAAAGATACCCCCTAAGAACGTCGCTGCGTTCGGTGAGGTCCTGAATACGATTTTTAACCGGATTGATTTCAAACATGGCTTTCGGTTCTTTTCGCTGAATGTCGGGATGGAAACCCAGCAGTCTAACCGAAATAGCCGTGAGATTGTAGGATTTCAGTCGCGCGCCACAGGCTGGCCGGGGCGCTGGCAGAGGAGATGACCAGGCTGTCAGCGAGAGAGCTGCCGCGGCTCTCCCACTGAAGCGGGCGCTAATTCAGCGGCCAGATCTTATCGATAATCAGCTGAACCGATCGATTGCCGCGATATTCGTTAATATCCAGCTTAAAGGCCAGCTCGACCTGACGAACGCTGCTGTCAGGCCACAGGGTGGTATCGACGTTAAAGGCGATGCCGTCAAGCAGCGGGCCGCCGCCGAGCGGCTCCAGCATCACCTTTAAATGGCGCTCTCCGACCAGACGCTGCTGTAGCAGCTTAAATTTGCCGTCGAAAGCTGGCTCCGGGAAGGCTTGTCCCCAGGGACCGGCTTCGCGCAGCAGTTCGGCGGTGTGCAAACTAAATTCGCCCGGCTGCAACGCGCCGTCTGACCAGACCACGCTTTGCAGCGTCTCTTCGCTTAGCCATTCGCCCAGCAGATCGGCGAAGCGCTGACGAAACTCGTCAAAGCGCGATTCCTCCAGCGACAGGCCCGCCGCCATAGCGTGACCGCCGAACTTCAGCATCAGACCCGGATAGAGCGTATCGAGTCGTTCCAGCGCATCGCGCAGATGCAGGCCGGGGATCGAGCGGCCAGAGCCTTTCAGCGTGCCGTCACCCGCTGGCGCAAAAGCGATCACCGGACGGTAAAAACGCTCTTTCAGGCGCGAAGCCAGAATGCCGACCACGCCCTGATGCCATTCGGGATGATAAAAGGCCAGCCCCAGCGGCAGCTCGGTCTGCTGGCGCTCCAGCTGCTGACACAGCGCCAGCGCCTCGCTCTGCATCCCCTGCTCGATCTCTTTACGCGTCTGATTCAGCGCATCCAGCTCGCTGGCCAGCATACGCGCCTGGGTAATGTCGTCGGTGAGTAGCAGCGCCACGCCGACCGACATATCATCCAGCCGTCCCGCCGCATTGAGGCGCGGGCCAAGCGCAAAACCGAGATCGCTCGCCACCAGCTGGCGGGCGTCGCGATTAGCGATCTCCAGCAGGGCGCGAATGCCCGGACGGCATTTTCCGGCGCGAATGCGGCTCAGCCCCTGCCACACCAGAATGCGATTGTTAACGTCGAGCGGCACCACGTCGGCAACGGTGCCGAGCGCAACCAGGTCCAGCAACTCTGCCAGATTCGGCTCTGCGCGCGTGGCGCCAAACCAGCCCTGCTGACGCAGATGGGCGCGCAGCGCCATCATCAGGTAGAAGGCCACGCCAACGCCCGCCAGCGCGCGCGACGGAAACTCGCAGTCGTTCAGGTTGGGGTTAACGATCGCCTCCGCCTCCGGCAGGGTTTCGCCTGGCAGATGGTGATCGGTGATTAGCACGGGAATACCGTGCTGATGCGCGCAGGCGACGCCGCTGTGCGAAGAGATGCCGTTATCCACCGTCAGGATAAGCTGCGCGCCCCGCGCGCGCGCCTGCTCAACCACTTCAGGAC
The DNA here is from genome assembly GCF_003813865.1 of Candidatus Pantoea deserta. Lineage (GTDB taxonomy): Bacteria > Pseudomonadota > Gammaproteobacteria > Enterobacterales > Enterobacteriaceae > Pantoea > Pantoea deserta. The sequence continues at coordinate 73,300 of NZ_RMVG01000011.1, read as the reverse complement.
TCAGGCCATAGCCGTCGTCAAAGCGATTAGGCACCAGATACTGCACGTTGTGGCCGCCCATACTGCGCAGCGCCAGCACCGTGAGCGCGGTACTGGTCGCGCCGTCGGCGTCAAAGTCGCCCACCACCATAATGCGCCGCCCGTCGAGCAGGGCCTGATGCAGCAGCTCAACCGCGTCCTCCAGCCCGCTGAGGGTGGTAAAGGGCAGCAGATGTTTTGCGCCGCGCTCAAGCTCGGCCGCGCTGCGCACGCCGCGTTGCAGATAGAGACGTTTAAGCAGCGGCGGAAGATCCGCCGGGAGTTGATCCTCGACGCTGATAGCGCGCCGCCGCAGTTCTACAGATTTCATCACTGCCAATTAGCCACCGCGCTTCTGCTGATCTAACACCTGTTTCAGCTCCTGCGGTCCCTGATAACCCGGAATCATCATGCCGGAGTCGGTCAGGATCGCTGGCGTGCCCTGAATGCCGTAGAGGATGCCCAGCTTATAGTGCTGATCGAGATTGATCTTGCAGCTATCCGGCGCGCTCATCTGCGGCGCATTGCCCTTCATCGCCTCGTCAAAGGCTTTATTGCGGTCGGCGGCGCACCAGATGGATTTCATGGCGTTTTCCACCTGGCCGTGCAGCCCTTCGCGCGGGAAGGCAAGGTAGCGCACCGTAATGCCCAGCGCGTTGTAGTCCGCCATTTGCTCATGCAGCTTGCGGCAGTAGCCGCAGGTGATGTCGGTAAACACGGTAATAACGTGCTGCTCTTTTGCCGCTTTATAAACAATCATTTGCGACGCCAGCGCCTCGACCTTTTTGTCGAGCAGTTGGTTAGTGACGTTTACCGGCTGCGCGCCGCTGACGTCGTAAAGCGGTCCCTGAATCATATGCTTGCCGTCTTCGCTGACGTAAATCACGCCGCTTTCCGTCAGCACGGTCTTGAATCCTGACAGCGGCGACGGCACGATTTCCGTCTGTTGCAGCCCTAGTTTTTTCAGGGATTGCAGGATTGCGCCGTCATCGGCCTGAACTGCACTGCTGAAAGCGCCCGTCAACAGAGCCAGCAGAATAAATTTCTTCATCTTCTTTCCTTATTATCCACGTCAGGCGCGCGGATGATGCTGTTGATGCAACTGACGCAGCCGCTCGGTCGCGACATGCGTATAAATTTGCGTGGTAGAGAGATCGCTGTGTCCCAGCAACATCTGTACGACACGCAGGTCGGCGCCGTGGTTCAACAAATGGGTGGCGAAGGCGTGGCGCAGCACATGCGGCGACAGCTTCTCGCCGTCGATTCCCGCCAGTACGGCATAGTGCTTGATGCGGTGCCAGAACGTCTGACGCGTCATCTGCTGCGCCCGGCTGCTGGGAAACATCACGTCCAGCGTCTGCCCGTTGAGCAGCCAGGGACGCCCATGCTCCAGATAGTGCTCCAGCCAGTAAACGGCCTCTTCGCCTAAGGGTACCAGACGCTCTTTATTGCCTTTACCAATAACGCGCACCACTCCCTGACGCAGGCTGATGTCGCTCAGCGTCAGCCCGACCAGCTCAGAGACGCGTAGTCCGGTGGCGTAGAGCAGTTCCAGCATAGCCTTATCGCGCAGCTCCAGCGGAATATCGGCGCTCGGTGCCTGGAGCAGTCGCTCGACCTGCGCCTCGGTCAAATCTTTCGGCAGCCGCTGCGGCAGCTTCGGCGCCGAGAGCAGCGTGCTGGGATCGTCGCTACGCAGCTTTTCACGATACAGGTACTGAAACAGGCGTCGCATGGCGCTCAGCAGCCGCGCCGAACTGCTGGCCTTATAGCCGCCCTCCAGCCGTTCGGCGAGAAACTGCTGTAAATCCGCCGTCTGTAGCGTCAGTAAGGTCAGCCCGTGATGCGTCAGCCAGTCGAGCAGCGTCTTTAAGTCCTGCCGATAGGAGGACAAGGTATTTTGCGCCAGATTGCGTTCAATCCAGAGCGCATCCAGAAACTGTTCTGTCAGGTCGCTGTCTTGCACGGTATCCCCGCTTTGAGGTGAAATCGTGCTCATTATGCCTGAATCCGCCCTGCTTCTGATACAATTGCGCCAAAGTCAGTCTTACTCAGAGCATTATCTGCATGAAAATTGGTCTTTTTTACGGCTCAAGCACCTGCTATACCGAAATGGCCGCCGAGAAAATTCGCGACTTTATTGGCGCTGAGCTGGTTACGCTGCACAACGTGAAAGATGACGATCCGCTGCTGATGGAGCAGTACGATTTGTTGATTTTAGGCATCCCGACCTGGGATTTCGGCGAGTTGCAGGAAGACTGGGAGGCGATCTGGCCGCAGCTGCCCACGCTTAATCTGCGCAACAAGATCGTCGCGCTCTACGGTATGGGCGATCAGCTCGGCTATGGCGAATGGTTCCTTGACGCGCTGGGCATGCTGCATGAGCTGTTGCAGCCGATGGGCGTAAGATTCATTGGCTACTGGCCGCTGGAAGGCTATGAATTTACCAGCCCGAAACCGCTCACCGCGGACGGGAAACAGTTTGTCGGCCTGGCGCTGGATGACGTCAATCAGTTTGACGTGACCGATGAGCGTATCGAACAGTGGTGCGAACAGATTCTGACTGAAACCGCTGCGCTGCTGTAGCGCAGGTTTAACCGTTCTCTAGCCATGCAGAAAGCAGGCGCGGAACAGACGCCACCGGGCGGGCGGCATCATATCCCGCAACAGCCACAGCCGGAGCACGCGTCCCTTTTCACTGCGCAGCACCAGCAACGCCGCGCCTGGCAGCCAGCGAATCGGGGCGGCCACGCGCCAGCGTACTCCCTGCCAGCGCCAGCTGCCGTCGTTTTTACACTGTAGCAGGCCCCGCCGCTGCGCCAGTCGCTGCTGCTGCTGGCGTCCCTCTCTGAGCATCAGCCATAACAGCGGCGCTTTTATCAGCCAGCAGAGCGCGGGCAGCGGCGCGCCCGCCACGATCGCCAGCGCGCCAGCGACAAACGCGCCGTGCAGAAGACGCGCCTGACGCGAAGGTCGCAGCTTACAGTGCCACGGGCCCGCGTGCACGGTTGCGCTGCTGAATAAGCCGGATAATACGCTTCAGCTCCGGATCGGCCGGTTCGCCGTGATCCATCATCCAGTTAAACAGATCGGGATCGTCGGCCTTCAGCAGGGCGACAAAGGCCTGTTTATCAACATCGTTAAGCGTATCGTATTCGTATTTAAAGAAAGGCATGATGGCGACATCCAGCTCCAGCATGCCGCGACGGCAGGCCCAGTGAATGCGTGATTTGTCATGAATGTCCATATGTGTTGTTTCCGCAGTTCAGACAGTGCGGCTAGTGTAACCTGGTTTTATCGCGCCTGCCGAGGCGCGTTGCGCTGCTGTGCGACAGGCCGCACGCCGCCGCCCCTGATGGGCAAGCCGACTCGCGATTTGTGCGCCTGGTCCCGTAAACCTGTTGCAAAGCCAGTACGCTCTTTTAACATTGAACTCAGGATTCACTTTTCAATCAGGACAGCCAATGCCTATTTTTAGCTTACCGCCGCGCCAGCCTGTGGCCGCCTCTCGTCTGCCGTTAACCCTGATGTCGCTGGACGGCTGGGCGCTGGTGTCGGTTCAGGGGCCCGACAGCACCTCTTATCTGCAAGGCCAGCTCACGCTGGACGTAGCCGCCCTGTCGGCGGATCAGCATCGTCCAGCGGCGCACTGCGACGCCAAAGGCAAAATGTGGAGCAATCTGCGTCTGTTTCACCGCGGTGAGGGTTACGCCTATCTGGTGCGTCGCGAGCTGCGCGATCAGCAGCTGACCGAACTGAAAAAATACGCGGTATTTTCCAAAGTCACGCTGGCGGCGGACGATGACGCGGTGTTGCTTGGCGTAGCTGGTTTTCAGGCGCGCGCGGCGCTGACCAGCCTGTTTGCGGTATTGCCGGACAGCGAGCATCCGGTGGTGCAGCAGGCGGACACCTCGCTGCTGTGGTTCGCCACGCCCGCAGAGCGTTTTCTGATTGTCACCACGCGCGAACAGGCGCAGGCGCTTCAGCAGAAGCTGGCCGACGACGCGCAGCTGAACGACAGCGCACAGTGGCTGACGCTGGATATTGAGGCGGGCATTCCGGTGATTGAACCGGCGACCACAGCGCAGCTGATCCCGCAGGCCACCAACCTTCAGGCGCTGGACGCCATCAGCTTTAAGAAAGGCTGCTACACCGGCCAGGAAATGGTGGCGCGCGCCAAATTCCGCGGCGCCAACAAGCGCGCGCTCTACTGGCTGGCCGGTCAGGCAAGCCGGGTTCCCGCCGCGAATGATTCGCTGGAGCTGCAAATGGGCGAGCGCTGGCGTCGCACCGGCACGGTGTTGACCGCCGTCCAGCTTGAAGATGGCGAGGTGTGGGTTCAGGTGGTGATGAACAACGATCTGGAACCGGAAAGCGTCCTGCGGGTCGAAGGCGATGAAGGCGGTCGTCTGCTGATTAAGCCGCTGCCCTACACGCTGGAAGAGTAAGGCCGCGCGGCAACTTTTCCCGTTTCGCCGGGAAAGGTTGCCGCAGGCTACATCACATAGAAATAGATTGCGCAGAAATGACAGGCGCTGCCGCCCAGCACAAAGCCGTGCCAGATGGCGTGATTGTAGGGAATGCGTCGCGCCACATAGAAAATCACGCCAAGCGAATAGATAACGCCGCCCGCCACCAGCAGCCAGAGACCGCCTGCCGAAAGCGTCAGCGCCAGCTGATAAATAACGATAAGCGACAGCCATCCCATACAGAGATAGGTCACCAGCGACAGCGCCTTAAAGCGGTGCGCGATCGTCAGCTTAAAAATTATGCCCGCCAGCGCCAGCCCCCAGATCACCACCATCAGCCCATGCGCCAGCGGCGACTTCAGCCCCACCAGTAAAAAAGGCGTGTAGGTTCCGGCAATCAGCAGATAGATGGCGCAGTGGTCAAGCTTTTTCAGCCAGCGCCTGGCGCCGTAGTGGGGAATAGCGTGATACAGGGTCGAGGCGAGAAACAGCAGGATCATGCTGCCGCCGTACAGGCTATAGCTGGTAATGGCCGTGGCGGTGGCGCGCATCTCTACCGCCTGCACCAGCAGCAGCACCAGCCCCACAATGCCGAACAGACAGCCGACCCCATGACTAATGCTGTTGGCGATATCTTCAGCAAGCGAGTAACCCGGAGCAACTACGCGATTTTTCATAACGTCACATCCTGAACATCAAACTGAGTGCACTTTTTCTGACCACCAGCATAGCCAGGAAAAATTTGAGAGTACACTTGTACGCTCAAATTATTGTGTGAATGCGTGTTACAGCCAGGGCTGCGCGCAAATCTGGTACACTGCCCGCTGATCTTATCTTAATGAGCGCGCGTACAGATGTTCTCTCATCACGATCTTGCCAGCCTGAACGATCTGGAAATGCAGGTTTATCACGACATCATCAGACACCCGGAAAGCGTCAGCTATATGACCATCCGCGAACTGGCGGAGCGCGCCGGCGTTTCCACCACCACCGTGTTGCGCTTCTGTCGAAAAATGCAGTGCGACGGCTGGTCAGAGTTTCGTATTCGTTTTCGGCTGGCGCAGCAGCAGACGCAGCCGATGCAGAGCAACGTCGGCGTCAGCGAGATGCTGAGTTTTTTCAAAAGCATTAATAATGACGAATTTAGCGCTCTGATCTCTCGCGCCGCCAGCATGATTAATCAGGCCGAACAGCTTTTCTTTATTGGCGCAGGCACCTCAGGCAGCCTGGCGAAATATGGCGCGCGCTTTTTCTCTAACGTCGGGAAATTCAGCCACTATATTGACGATCCCTATTATCCGGTGAGCGGCGGACTTGATGAAAATACGCTGGCTATACTGCTTTCCGTTTCGGGCGAAACGCCGGAAATATTGCGCCTCGCCAGCCAGTTTAGCCTGCGCGGCTGTAAAACCCTGGCCATTACCCACTCGGAAAACAGCTCGCTGGCTAAAATGAGCGATTTTACGCTGGCGTATCATGTGCCGGTGGTGCGCCTGAACGATAATTACGACATCACCACTCAGGTGCCGGTTATGTATATTCTCGAAGCCACTGGCCGTCTGCTGATTAAATAAAACAGGCTGTTTTTGCGCCGTAACATATTACGCTGGCGCGCCGGTGTTATAGCGTGACTTCGTATTTTGCTTTGCTACACTCGCGACAAGATTTACTTCGCTGAGAGGGATATATGCATAACGAATCAGGCTTTCCGCACAATTTTTTATGGGGCGGCGCGGTGGCGGCGCATCAGGTTGAAGGCGGCTGGGATCAGGGCGGCAAAGGCGTGAGCATTGCTGACGTGCTGACCGGCGGCGCGCACGGCGTAAGCCGCGTGATTACCGACGGCGTGCAGCCAGGCAACAACTATCCCAACCATCAGGCCGTTGAGTTCTATTCTCACTATAAAGAAGACGTTGCGCTGTTTGCTGAGATGGGCTTTAAGTGTTTTCGCACCTCTATCGCCTGGACGCGTATCTTCCCCAACGGCGACGAGCAGGAGCCGAACGAGGCGGGCCTGCAATTTTATGACGACCTGTTCGACGAGCTGCTGAAATATGGCATCGAGCCGGTGATCACCCTTTCCCACTTTGAAATGCCCTACCACCTGGTGAAGCAGTACGGCGGCTGGCATAACCGCAAAGTCGTGGACTTCTTTGTGCGCTTTAGCGACGTGGTGCTGCGCCGCTATCAGCACAAAGTGAAGTACTGGATGACCTTTAACGAAATCAATAACCAGCGCAACTGGCAGTATCCGCTGTTTGGTTACTGCTGCTCCGGCGTCATATTTACCGACCATGAGAAGCCGGAAGAGGCGATGTATCAGGTGATGCATCACCAGTTTGTCGCCAGCGCGAAGGTGGTTAAACTCGGCCACGAGATTAACCCGGACTTGCAGATTGGCTGCATGATCGCCCTGGTGCCCATCTATCCCTACTCGTGCCATCCTGACGATGTGATGCTGGCGCAGGAAGCGATGCATCAGCGCTACGTGTTCAGCGACGTGCAGATGCGCGGTCAGTATCCCGCCTACACCCTGAAAGAGTGGGCGCGCAAAGGCTACCAGATTGAGATGGCGGCGGATGATGCCGAGACGCTGCGTAACGGCTGCGCCGATTACGTCGGCTTTAGCTATTACATGAGCAACGCGGTGAAACACGACGCCAGCGGCGTTGAGGATCCCATTACCGGCTTTGACGGCGTAGTGAAAAACCCGCACGTCGGCGCATCGGACTGGGGCTGGCAGATCGATCCGGTGGGGCTGCGCTATACGCTCAACGCGCTGTACGAGCGTTATCAGAAACCGCTGTTTATCGTCGAAAACGGCTTCGGCGCCATCGACCAGCCGAATGCGCAGGGCCTGATTGAAGATGATTACCGCATTGACTATCTGCGCGCCCATATCGCTGAGATGAAAAAAGCGGTCGTGCATGACGGCGTTGCGCTGATGGGCTATACGCCTTGGGGCTGCATCGACTGCGTCTCGTTCACCACCGGCCAGTACGATAAGCGCTACGGCTTTATTCACGTGAATAAGCATGACGACGGCAGCGGCGATTTCGCCCGCTCGCGTAAAAAAAGCTTCGGCTGGTATCAGCAGGTGATCGCCAGCAACGGCGAAACGCTGTAAGCAGTGAGGCCGCAGCGGACGCGGCCTGCTGTTTAGCGGCCTCCGGCAGCGTCTATAAAGGTGCCGGTAATATAGGAGGCCGCCTCGCTCGCCAGCCAGACAATGGCTTCGGCAACTTCTTCCGCTTCTCCGCCGCGTCCCATCGGGATCACGCCCGCCGTGGCCGCCACGCGATCCACGCGTCCCGGTTCGCCGCCGTCCGCATGCATGTCGGTATAGATAAAGCCCGGCCTGACGCTGTTAACGCGGATGCCCTGCGCCGCCACTTCCAGCGATAATCCTTTCGTCAGTGAATCCATCGCCCCTTTCGACGCGGCATAATCGACATATTCGCCCGCTGCGCCGAGGCGCGAAGCCGCTGAGGAGACGTTGATAATCGCGCCGCCTGCGCCGCCGTGATGTTTGCCCATGCGCTTGACCGCCTCGCGGCAGCAGAGAAAGGTACCGGTGACATTGGTGGCGAAGACGCGCTGCAGCCGCTCAGCGCTGATCTCCTCAACCCGGCACTGGGTGAAAAGAATACCGGCATTGTTAACCAGCACCGCGAGCGGCATCGATTCCTGATCCAGCCGCTGAAACAGCGCCACCACCTGCGCCTCATCGGCAATATCCGCCTGAACCGCAAAGGCTTCCCCGCCCTGCTCGCGGATCTGCGCCACCACCTGCTGCGCCTCTTCGGCGCGCTGGCGATAGTTTACCGCTACGCGATAGCCCTGCTGCGCCAGCTTAATCGCCGTCGCGCGGCCAATTCCCCGGCTTGCGCCAGTTACCAGAGCCAGTGTCATACGCTCTCCAGAAGTAAAATAAAGGGCCGGATAAGCGGCCCTTGTTATTCGTTGTTACCCTTGCGCGGCGTTTACTGATACTCGCTCATCGGCACACAGGAGCAGAACAGATTGCGGTCGCCAAACACATCATCCAGACGTTTTACCGTCGGCCAGTATTTGTTGTCGCTGCCTGCCGGGAAGACCGCCAGCTCGCGGCTGTAGGGGTGATGCCACTCGCCGACCGCTTCCATCTGCGTATGCGGCGCGTTAACCAGCGGATTATCCTCTGCCGGCCATTCGCCATCGGCGACGCGGTCGATCTCCATGCGGATAGAGAGCATCGCATCGATAAAGCGGTCCAGCTCGATTTTGCTCTCCGACTCGGTCGGCTCCACCATCAGGGTGCCCGCCACCGGGAAAGACATGGTCGGCGCATGGAAGCCGTAGTCAATCAGACGTTTAGCGATGTCCAGCTCACTGATGCCGGTCTGCTCTTTCAGCGGACGAATGTCGAGAATACATTCGTGCGCGACGCGGCCATCACGACCGGCGTAGAGGATTGGATAGGCCGATTGCAGGCGGCTGGCGATATAGTTGGCGTTGAGAATCGCCACCTGGCTGGCGCGCTTCAGTCCCTCCGCTCCCATCATCCGGATATACATCCAGCTGATCGGCAAAATAGAGGCGCTGCCAAAGGGCGCGGCGGAAACCGCCCCCTGCTGCGTCAGTACGCCGTCGATCTGCACCACGCTGTGCCCCGGCACAAAAGGCGCGAGGTGGGCTTTGACGCCGATAGGTCCCATGCCTGGGCCGCCGCCGCCGTGCGGGATACAGAAGGTTTTATGCAGGTTGAGATGCGAAACGTCCGCGCCGATATAGCCCGGCGTGGTGATGCCCACCTGCGCATTCATATTGGCGCCGTCGAGATAAACCTGGCCGCCGTACTGATGCACGATCTGGCACACCTCGCGGATGGTCTCTTCATACACGCCGTGGGTCGACGGATAGGTCACCATAATGCAGGAGAGATGCTCCCCCGCCTGCGCGGCTTTCTCACGCAGGTCGCCCAGGTCGATATTGCCCTGCTTGTCACAGGCGACCACCACCACGTCCATGCCCGCCATCTGCGCCGAAGCCGGGTTGGTGCCGTGCGCGGAGCTGGGGATCAGGCAGAGATTGCGCGCCCCTTCGTTACGGCTTTCATGGTAGCGGCGAATGGCCAGCAGGCCGGCATACTCTCCCTGCGCGCCGGAGTTCGGCTGCATGCAGAGCGCATCGTAGCCGGTGAGCTGCACCAGCCACTGCGACAGTTGACCAATCATTTGCAGGTAGCCGGAAGCCTGTTCCGCCGGGCAGAACGGGTGCAGCTCAGCAAATTCCGGCCAGGTAATGGGGATCATTTCCGCCGCCGCGTTGAGCTTCATGGTGCAGGAGCCAAGCGGGATCATCGCCTGATTCAGCGCCAGATCCTTTTTCTCCAGACTGTGCATGTAGCGCATCATCTCGGTTTCGCTGTGGTGACGGTTGAAAACCGGATGCGTCAGGATGTCGCCCTGACGCTGCTGCGCCGCAGGGATCGCCTGGCTGTCAGCCGCCACAGCGGCGTCCAGCTTGTCGATGTCCAGGCCGTGCTGGTCGCCCAGCAGGATAGCAAACAGCGTCTGAACATCTTCGCGACGGGTGGTTTCATCCAGCGTAATGCCGACAGCGTTGTGAATATCGCTGCGCAGGTTGACGCCAAAGCTCAGCGCGCGGTTCAGGATTGCGCCCTTGTCGGCCACCTCAACCGTCAGGGTATCGAACCAGCTGCGATGGCGTAGCTTCAGCCCGCCATGTTGCAGCCCGGCGGCGAGGATGGTGGTCAGGCGGTGAATGCGGGAAGCGATGCGCTTCAGCCCTTTGGGACCGTGATAGACCGCGTACAGACCGGCGATATTGGCGAGCAGCACCTGCGAGGTACAGATATTGGAGTTGGCTTTCTCGCGACGAATATGCTGTTCGCGCGTTTGCATCGCCATACGCAGCGCGGTATTCCCTGCCGCATCGCGCGAGACGCCGATAATGCGTCCCGGCATGGAACGTTTGTGCTCATCGCGGCTGGCGAAAAAAGCGGCGTGGGGACCGCCATAGCCCATCGGCACGCCAAAGCGCTGCGCTGAGCCGAAAACAATGTCCGCCCCCTGCTTGCCCGGCGCTTCTAACAGCACCAGCGCCATAAAATCGGCCGCGACGCTGACCACGATTTTACGGCGCTTGAGTTCGGCGATCAGGGCGCTGTAGTCGTGCGCTTCACCCGTGGTGCCCACCTGTTGCAGCAGCACGCCGAACACCGCATCGTGCTCCAGCACCTTGTCGGCGCGGTCGATAATCAGTTCGAAGCCAAAGGTTTCTGCCCTGGTGCGCACCACGTCGAGCGTCTGGGGATGAATATCATCGGCAATAAAAAACTTGTCGGCTTTCAGCTTGCTGACGCGCTTCGCCATGGCCATCGCTTCCGCCGCCGCCGTGGCTTCATCCAGCAGCGAGGCGGAGGCGACGTCCAGTCCGGTAAGATCGAGCGTGACCTGCTGGAAGTTGAGCAGCGCTTCGAGACGCCCCTGGGAGACTTCCGGCTGATAAGGCGTATAGGCGGTGTACCAGCCGGGATTCTCCAGCATATTGCGCAGGATCACCGGCGGCGTCACCACCGCGCTGTAGCCCATGCCAATCCAGGATTTGTAGCGCTGGTTCTGACCCGCAATCGCTTTCAGCTCGGCCAGCGCCTGCTGCTCGGTGGCGGCATCGCCGACGGCGGGCGGGCCGGGCAGCTGGATGTCGGCAGGCACGATGGCGCTAATCAGGGCCTCCAGCGAGCTGGCGCCAATCGCCTCCAGCATCAGCGCCTGTTGTTCCGGTGAAGGGCCGATATGACGTTCAATAAAGGCACCGTTATGTTCGAGCTGGATCAAAGTCTGGGTCATTAGCAGTCAATCCTGAATCGGGCTGGCGTTCAGCCATAGCAAGGCACTAACAAGCGGTCAAAAAGGCTGACCGCCGTAACGCTTATTCGTCAATGGAGGCCCTGTAGGCGTCCGCATCCAGCAGGGAATCCAGTTCAGATTCATCGCTGGGTTTAATTTTAAACAGCCAGCCGGCGGCGTAAGGCTCGCTGTTGACCAGCTCCGGCGCGTCGCCCAGTTGATCATTGACGGCGACAATTTCGCCGCTGACGGGCGCATAAATATCGGAGGCCGCTTTCACCGACTCCGCTACCGCGCACTCGTCGCCTGCGGCGTAGCTGTTGCCCACGTCAGGCAGGTCCACAAATACCATATCGCCCAACAGCTCCTGCGCATGCTCGGTGATGCCGACGGTAAAGGTGCCGTCTGCTTCCTTGCGCACCCACTCATGGCTGTCACGGTATTTCAACTCATTCGGCACATTGCTCATCGCCATTTCTCCTGAAAATAAATTAATGAACCGGCTTACCGCCGCGGACAAAAACAGGTTTGGTTACTTTTACCGGCATTTCACGCTGGCGGATCTCAACGATAGCGCTGTCGCCAATACCGGCCGGCACGCGCGCCAGCGCAATGCTGTAGCCGAGCGTCGGCGAGAAAGAGCCGCTGGTGATAACGCCCTGCTGCGGCTGGCCCTGCGCGTCGGTGAAACGCACCGGCTGGCCGTGACGCAGCACGCCCTTCTCCGTCATGATCAGGCCCACCAGTTTTTCCGTGCCTCTCTCGCGCTGCGCTTCCAGCGCCTCACGCCCGATAAAATCACGATCTTCTGGCTCCCAGCAAACCGTCCAGGCCATATTGGCCGCCAGCGGTGAAACGCCTTCGTCCATCTCCTGACCGTAGAGGTTCATCCCGGCTTCCAGACGCAGCGTATCGCGCGCGCCCAGCCCCGCAGGCTTCACGCCCGCCGCGAGCAGGCGCTGCCAGAAATCTGCCGCCTCGGTCGCAGGCAGCGCAATCTCATAGCCCGCTTCGCCGGTGTACCCTGTGGTGGCGATAAACAGCTCGCCGGACTCTATGCCAAAAAAGGGCTTCATATCGGCTACCGCTTCGCGCTGCGCGGCGCTGAACAGCGTCTGCGCTTTCTGCTGGGCCTGCGGTCCCTGAACGGCAATCAGCGCCAGGTCGTCGCGCTCCGTCAGCGCCACGCCGTATGCCGCGGCATGCTTGCCGATCCACGCCAGATCCTTTTCGCGCGTCGCCGAGTTAACCACGAGGCGGAAAAAGTCTTCGGTCATAAAGTAAACAATCAAATCATCAATGACGCCACCAGAGGCGTTAAGCATGCCGGTGTAGAGCGCCTTGCCGGGCTGCGTCAGTCTGGCGACATCATTAGCGAGCAGATGGCGCAGGAAATCGCGCGTCTGCGCTCCGCGCAAATCGACGATGGTCATATGTGAGACGTCAAACATACCGGCGTCCTGGCGCACGGCATGGTGCTCGTCGATCTGCGAGCCATAGTGCAGCGGCATCATCCAGCCGTGAAAGTCCACCATGCGGGCGCCGCAGGCCTGATGCTGTTCAAACAAAGGGGTTTGCTGAGTCATAGCCATCCTGTCAGAAGCGGGTAAGTTTTGGGGTGTCATCGTCACGATGGCAGCCCGCGCAAACGTTCTCTTTTCCCTGACGTTATCATTGAAAAGCGCGTTTAACCATAAGCTGTACAGGGGTGAATTGAAGCATGCCTTTTAAGGTGCAGGCAAAGCCAATAGCATAATTAACTAGCATTTTGTGATTTATCGCGCAGTAAATCGGATTGTTGCGCAGCTATCCAGCCAGATAATGAGGAAAGCCACGCAAATTGTTAAAAAGACAAAAGAGACAAATCAGCTTCGCATAAATAAAAATAATGCGAAGAAGGGGGTGAAATTAGAATAAATCAAACGAGGCGCGTCTGAGGTGCAGCGACGCCCTTTTTTGGTGCGCCTCGGCTTGCAGGCATAAAAAAAGCCAGCTCAGCGCTGGCTCTAAAAAAGGCGAAACGGGTTTAGCGGAGCCAGTCGGGCATATCATGCAGCCCCATCGCCTGACGCAGCATAGCGGGTTTCACGCCCGGCAGGCTGTCCGCCAGCTTCAGCCCCAGATCGCGCAGCAGCTTTTTCGCCGGACTGGAGCCGGCGAACAGCTCGCGAAAGCCCTGCATGCTGGCCAGCATCAGCGCGGCGCTATGTTTACGGCTGCGTTCGTAACGGCGCAGGTAGAGATGCTGTCCAATATCTTTGCCCTGCTGATGCAGACGACGGATTTCGCCCGTCAGTTCCGCGGCGTCCATAAAGCCGAGATTGACGCCCTGCCCTGCCAGAGGATGAATGGTATGCGCCGCGTCGCCGACCAGCGCCAGACGGTGCGCCGCAAAATTGCGGGCATAGCGCGCCATCAGCGGAAAGGATTTGCGCTCGCTCTCCAGCTGACACAGCCCAAGACGCATATCAAAGGCAACGGCAAGCTGCTGGTTAAACAGCGCCTGCGGCATACTGGCCAGGCGGCTCGCCTCCTGCGGCGACAGCGACCAGACAATCGAGCTGAGGTGAGGGTCCTGCATCGGCAGAAACGCCAGAATGCCGTCGCCGTGAAAGACCTGGCGCGCCACCGATTCATGGGGCCGCTCGGTGCGAATGTTAGCCACCAGCGCGTGATGGTCATAATCCCAGAAGGTCAAGGGGATATCGGCTTTGTTGCGCAGCCAGGAGTTGGCGCCGTCGGCGGCGATAAGCAGGCGCGCGGTAAGCATGGCGCCGTCCTGAAGCGTGACAAAGGCTTCATTTTCGCCGAACGCCACCTGCTGAAGCTGCGCAGGCGCCATCAGCGTGACGTCGCTACAGCGGCTGGCGCGCTGCCAGAGCGCGCTGTGAATCGCCGGATTTTCGACGATGTGTCCCAGGTGCGTCAGCCCCTGCTGCTGATCGTCAAACTGAATCGCGCCGAAACTGTCGCGATCCCACACTTCCATGCCGTGATAAGCGCTGGCGCGACGCGTCAGAATATCAGGCCAGACGTCAAGCTTTTGCAGCAGCCGCTCGCTGGCGGCGTTGATCGCCGAGACGCGAATCGACGGCGCAGCGCTGGCGTCGAACTGCGGCGGCGCTGTTTTTTCCAGCACGGCGACGCGCAGCCCGCTGCCCTGCAAGCCGCAGGCGACCGCCAGTCCAACCATACCGCCGCCGGCGATGACCACATCAAAACTTTGCATCGGTGCCCCTTAGTTAACGCTTAACCCAGCCAAGCGTGCGCTCGGCCAGTTGATTACGCAGCCACGGCAGATGATCCATCGCCATCAGCCCCAGATTTCGTCCCGCCACCAGCGGCGCATAACGATTGGCGAACAGACGCACCAGCCCATCCGTGATGCGGATTGTGGCGTCGCGATCGGGCTGGCGACGCTGCTGATAGTGATGCAGCACGGCATAGCTGCCCGCATCCTGCTGCTGACGATGCGCGGCGGCCAGGGTTTCCGCCAGCGACATCACGTCGCGCAGTCCCAGATTAAAGCCCTGTCCGGCAATAGGGTGCAGCGTCTGCGCCGCGTTGCCCACCAGCGCCAGCCGATGCGCAACCTGCTGCGTCGCGTTTTGCAGCGCCAGCGGATAACTTTCACGCCTGCCGGCATGGGTAAAGCGTCCCAGCCGCCAGCCGAACGCGCGTTGCAGCTGCGCCAGAAACTCATCGTCGCTCCAGCTTTCGACCGCTTCGCGCGCCGACAGCGGGTGACACCATACCAGCGACAGGCGATTGTCCGACATTGGCAGCAGCGCCAGCGGACCATGCTCGGTAAAGCGCTCAAAGGCGCGGCCCTGATGCGGCAGCTGGGTAGAGACGTTGGCGATCACCGCCAGCTGCTGATAATCCTCCCGCTGCCACTGGATGCCGAGCGAGGCGGCAAGCGGAGAGCGCGAGCCGTCTGCCGCGACCAGCAGCGTGCCCTCCAGCTGTTCGCCGCTCTCCAGCCTCACCTGCACGCTGTCCGGCAGCCGCTGCGCGGCCGCGACGCGCGCCGGACAGCGCAAGGTTACGCCAGGCGCGGTTTGCAGCCGCTCAAACAGCCGCTGCCCGACCTCGAAAAGCTCAACGACGTAGCCGAGCGCCGGGATCTGATAAGCATCGGCGTTCAGGGTAACGAATCCGGCATGCCCGCGGTCGGAAACGTGAATATGGGTGATGGGCGTGGCGCGCTTTTCAATACTGCGCCAGAGGTCAATATCCGCCAGCTGCTGACGCGTACCGGCCGCCAGCGCGATAGCGCGGCTGTCATAACCTGGATGGGCGCGGCTGCCGGGCGCGCTGTTCTCAACGAGCGTAACTGGCAGCTGCCCCTGGGTCAGATGGGAGATGGCCAGCGCGAGGGTTGCGCCAGTCATCCCGCCGCCAACGATGATAATACTCATGCCTGCTGCGCCGCTGCCATCAGCGCCTCAATGGCATCCGCGTCTTTCACTACGCTGTCGGTAAGATTCTCATTGCCCGTTTCGGTGATAAGAATGTCATCTTCGATACGGATGCCGATGCCCCGATACTCCACGGGCACATCGGCATCCGGCGCTATGTAGAGACCCGGCTCGACGGTCAGCACCATGCCCGGCTCCAGAATACGGTCGCGCGAAGGCGTGCCGTAATGGCCGACGTCATGCACGTCCAGACCGAGCCAGTGGCTCAACCCGTGCATAAAGAACTTACGGTGCGCCTCTTCCGCAATCAGCGTGTCCACTTCGCCGTGCAGAATGCCCAGATCCACCAGGCCGCTCACCATAATGCGCACCACTTCCTCATTGACCTCGCGAATGCTGACGCCAGGCCGAAACAGCGTCAGCGCCCGATAAAGGGAGGCCAGCACGATGTCGTATACGGCGCGCTGCGGCGCGGTAAACTTGCCATTCACCGGGAAGGTGCGGGTAATATCGCCGGCGTAGCCGTGAAATTCACAGCCGGCATCGATTAACACCAAATCTCCGTCGCGCAGTTCGCTCTCATTTTCGGTGTAGTGCAGAATGCAGCCGTTTTCGCCAGAGCCAACAATGGTGTTATAGGAGGGAAAACGCGCGCCGTGACGGTTAAAGACGTAGTGGATTTCGCCCTCAAGATGGTATTCAAACAGGCCTGGGCGGCAGCTCTCCATGGCGCGGGTGTGCGCCAGCGCGCTGATTTTTCCCGCGCGGCGCAGAATCTCAATCTCTTCCGGCCCTTTGAACAGGCGCATTTCATGAACCCAGGGACGCCAGTCGGTCAGGGTCGCGGGCGCGCTGAGATTTTGCCGGAAACCACGACGCAGCTTATCCAGCGCAGCGAACACCAGCGCATCCGCTTCGGCATATTCGCCCTGAGCGTGGTAAACCACGTCGAGTCCGTTAAGGAGAAGGTGCAGCTGCTCGCCAGTATCATCCCAGGGCAGCGCGCGATCGACGCCTAATTTTTCCGGCGCCGCTTCCTGGCCCAGTCGCCGTCCAAACCAGATTTCCGCCGTCAGATCGCGAACCCGATTAAACAACACGCTGTGGTTATGGGTATCGTCGCTTTTAATCAGCACCAGCAGCGCCTGCGGCTCGTTAAAGCCGGTGAAGTACCAGAAATCGCTGTTCTGACGAAACGGGTATTCGCTGTCATTGCTGCGCGTCGCTTCCGGCGCGGCGAATATCAAGGCGGCGCTGCCCGGCGCCATTTTTGCCAGCAGCGCCTGACGACGCTGCTGGAAAGTGTCCAGAGAAATCATGTTTGCACTCCCTGTAAAACGGGCGCGTCCGCGCCCTGAGATGTCTGGCTTAGTGTAGCGTGGGTTTTTGCACTTCGGGGGCGGTCGGCTGTGGACGATTAAAGGTATCGTGGCACAGCAGCGCCGCGACGCGCACATATTCGATCACCTCTTCCAGCGACTGCTCCAGCTCATCCTGATCCTCATCTTCTTCATAGCCGAGCTGAGCGATAGTACGCAGGTCGTCAATCGCTTCGCCGGTTTCGCCGGTGACTTTGTCCAGCTTCGGCTGGGTCACGCCCAGTCCCAGCAGGAAATGATTGACCCAGCCTGCCAGCGCATCGGCGCGATCGAATACGCTAATGTCTTCGTCGTCCGGCAGCATCAGCTGAAACATAAAGCCTTCGTCTTCCAGCGTACTGGCGGTGCTGTCATGCAGCGTCTGAAGGGGCGTCGCAAGGTTTTGCGAAAACGCCATGCCTTCGTTAGTCAGGTTGTGCACCAGCGTTTTCCAGCTGCTGTCCTGGTTGCCTCCGCACAGAATGCCGCTGATCAGGCCGTGCATTTCTGCTGGCGTCATCCCCACGCCTTGCTGAGAGAGCGCTGACGCCAGCGCGTTGTAATCGGGGGTTGCGTTCTGTAAAGACATAAGGATTCGTCGTCGTTGGCAGAATAAGTTCGTGTTATGCTACCACTAGCTGCCTCAGGGTTTCCAGAAAGGGGTTGTATCTTATTTCGCGGGTCTATATAGTTGCCCGCCTCCCAACGCATTGACAGTAAAGGGAGCTGCGGGCGAAGTAATCAGTCAGGAAGGTGGCATGTCTGCACAACCAGTAGATATACAAATTTTTGGTCGTTCATTGAGAGTGAATTGTCCGCCTGAACAGCAAGATGCGCTGAACGCGGCTGCCGACGATCTCAATCAACGGTTGCAAGATTTAAAAGTTCGCACTAGAGTCACAAATACCGAGCAACTGGTGTTCATCGCCGCGCTAAACATCTGCCATGAACTGGCGCAAGAGAAGGTGAAAACGCGCGATTATGCTGCTAATATGGAACAACGTATCCGTATGCTACAGCAGACGATTGAACAGGCTCTTGTTGAGCAGGGTCGCATTACCGACCGCCAGGGTGCGAAATTCGAATAATACTTTATGGTTGCTGTTTTAGAGTAACGGTGAAGTCAATTTTCTCTGAGATGTTTGCAAGCGGGCCAGTCCCCTGAGCCGATATTTCATACCAACAGAGTGTGGCGCTCTGTAACCTGTGAGCATGCTCGGTTCGTCCGAGAAGCCTGATGGTTGCGACGGCACATTCACCTTGAACCAAGGGTTCAAGGGTTACAGCCTGCGGCGGCATCTCGGAGATCTCCTTACGTTCTGCATCTGTTCTTCCCCGCGCTGAATGATATAGTTGCTCAATCAGCAGCTTATCAGCGGGGTTTTTATGTCTCAGCCCTCTCCTCTCGATCGACACGCTATTCGCCAGCATGTGCGCCATTTGCGCCGCGCGCTGACGGAAGAACAGCAGGAACAGGCCGCCGACCGGCTGGCGGAACATGCTGTTAATTTTGCGCCTCTCGCTAACGCTAATCATGTTGCGCTGTTTCTGTCGGTAGACGGCGAACTCAATACGCGTCCGCTGATTGCCAAACTCTGGCAGCAGAAAAAGCAGGTCTATTTGCCGGTGCTGCACCCTTTTGCCGCCGGCCATTTGCTGTTTCTGCGCTACACGCCCGACACGCTGCTCACGCCGAACAAGCTGCGCATTCCTGAACCGCCGCTCGATATTCGTCAGCTCATTACGCTGGATAAACTGGATGTCATGCTGGTGCCGCTGGTGGCTTTTGACCAGACCGGACAGCGGCTGGGCATGGGCGGCGGCTTTTACGATCGCACCTTGCAGCACTGGCGGCGGCACGGCTTTTTACCGGTTGGTCTGGCGCATGACTGTCAGCAGGTGGATTCTTTGCCGGCTGCGGCATGGGATGTGCCGTTGCCTGCGGTGCTGACGCCGTCGCGACTCTGGCAGTGGGAGTAGCGGCTTTTGCCGTGAGAGAGCGGCTTAAGCATTATGTGCCGTCCGGGAGAGAGCAGACGGCACATATCATCCTGAAGCCTGATTAGCGGATTAGTAAAGCAGACGGGCGCGAATGGTGCCCGGAATCGCCTTCATCAGCTGCAACGCTTTATCCGCCAGATCCTGCGGCGCATCGATGTCGATAACCACATAGCCCATCAGCGGCGAGGTTTGCAGGAACTGCGCGGCAATGTTGATGCCCTGCTCGGCAAAAATCTGGTTAATCGCCGTCAGCACGCCCGGACGGTTTTCATGGATGTGCAGCAGACGGCTGGCGCTGGCACCGTGCATCGGCAGCGACACTTCCGGGAAGTTAACCGCTGAAAGCGTAGAGCCGTTATCGGAGTACTTAGCCAGTTTGCCCGCCACTTCAATACCGATGTTCTCCTGCGCTTCCTGGGTGGAGCCGCCGATGTGCGGCGTCAGGATCACGTTGTCGAACTCGCACAGCGGCGAGCTGAAGGGATCGGTATTGGTTGCCGGTTCCACCGGGAAGACGTCAATGGCCGCGCCGGAAAGGTGTTTGCTCGCCAGGGCGTCGCACAGCGCCGGAATATCGACCACTGTGCCGCGCGAAGCGTTGATCAGCAACGCGCCCTTCTTCATCTGCGCCAGCTCCTGCGCGCCGATCATATCCTGCGTAGAGGGCGTTTCCGGCACATGCAGGCTCACCACGTCGCTCATATTCAGCAGATCGGCAAGGTGGCGCACCTGCGTAGCGTTGCCCAGCGGCAGCTTGTTCTCAATATCGTAGAAAAAGACATGCATCCCCAGGCTCTCAGCCAGCACGCCAAGCTGCATGCCGATATGACCGTAGCCGACGATGCCCAGCTTTTTACCGCGCGCTTCAAAAGAACCCACGGCGTTTTTGTTCCAGATACCGCGGTGCGCTTTGGCGTTCGCCTCAGGGATGCCGCGCAGCATCAGCAGCATTTCACCAATCACCAGTTCAGCAACCGACCGGGTATTCGAGAACGGCGCATTGAACACCGGGATGCCGCGCGTCGCCGCTGCATTGAGATCGACCTGATTGGTGCCGATGCAGAAGCAGCCTACGGCAACCAGCTTTTCCGCTGCGGCGAAAATCTCTTCGGTGAGTTGGGTACGGGAGCGGATGCCGATAAAGTGCGCATCGCGAATGGAGGATTTCAGCGCTTCCGCATCCAGCGCGCCTTTGTGGAATTCGATGTTGGTATACCCTGCCGCCCGCAGATTTTCCAGCGCGCTCTGGTGTACGCCTTCCACCAGCAGGAACTTAATCTTGTCTTTTTCCAGTGATACCTTTGCCATTTCCCCGACCCTATTGTGATTTCAACAATGGCCGCCATAAGCGCGCCTTCTGTCAAAATATCAAAAATTACGCCTGCGGCAATACAACCGTTTGCTTTGCTGCCAGCACGGGGACGGCTTAGCTCAGCACATTGCCACAGAAAATCGGGAGCTGAACGATGAACAGAGGATGAACCTGCTGCCGATGACGCTTATGTGACATAAGTCACCGAATTTGGCAGAAGTCAGAAAAGATGTTTCAGGCAAATAAAAAACCGGCGCGCTCTGCACGCCGGACAGATCATTTTTCGATGGTTTTCACGCCGTCAGGCGTACCGATCAGCGCAATATCCGCGCCGCGCGCCGCAAAGAGTCCAACGGTGACCACGCCGGGCAGCGCGTTGATGGTTTTTTCCAGCTCAATGGGGTCGAGAATACGCAGATTATGCACGTCGAGAATAATGTTGCCATTATCGGTGACGACGTGCTGGCGGTACTCCGGCAAGCCGCCGAGCTTCACCAGCTCGCGCGCGACAAAGGCGCGCGCCATCGGAATCACTTCAACCGGCAGCGGGAAGCGGCCCAGCACATCCACCTCTTTGGAGGCGTCAGCAATACAGATGAACTTATCCGCCACGGCCGCCACGATCTTCTCGCGCGTCAGAGCCGCCCCGCCGCCTTTGATCATCTGCATATGCGGATTGATCTCATCCGCGCCGTCCACGTAGATCGACAAATCGTCGATCTCATTGAGATCGAAAACCGGAATGCCAAGCGCTTTCAGCTTCAGCGTTGAGGCTTCCGAACTGGAAACCGCCCCCTCAATCTGATGTTTCATCGTGGCGAGCGCATCAATAAAGTGCGCGGCAGTGGAACCCGTACCCACCCCGACCACGCTGCCCGACTGCACGTATTTCAGCGCGGCCCAGCCTACGGCTTTTTTCAGTTCATCCTGGGTCATGATATGTTTAAAACCTGTGCGACAACGAAGTGGGCGTAGTATAAAGCAACGTTTGCCGAAAGTGCGCGGCTGTTTCGGCTGCGATGATCGCTTTGGAAGCCAGCCCGCAAAAAAACCACGCCTGAAGGCGGTTCTGCGGCGCGGCGCGCGGAAAGATCCGCAGCGAAGCGCGTCAGATGAATTTTTTGTGGCATAGTAACGTCCATCCTGAAGGAGAGAAAACAACAATGAAACGCCCTGATTATCGAACGCTTCAGGCGCTGGACGCAGTGATTCGCGAACGCGGCTTCGAGCGCGCCGCCCAGAAATTATGCATCACCCAGTCGGCCGTCTCGCAGCGCATTAAACAGCTGGAAAATCTCTTCGGCCAGCCGCTGCTGGTGCGGACCGTGCCGCCGCGCCCCACCGAGCAAGGCCAGAAGCTGCTGGCTCTGCTGCATCAGGTGGAGCTGCTGGAAGAGGAGTGGCTGAGCGATGAGAACGGCGGCACGACGCCGCTGCTGCTGTCGCTGGCGGTCAACGCCGACAGTCTGGCGACCTGGCTGCTGCCCGCGCTGAAAGATGTGCTGGCAGATTCGCCGGTGCGGCTTAATTTGCAGGTCGAAGATGAGACGCGCACCCAGGAGCGGCTGCGCCGCGGCGAAGTGGTCGGCGCGGTCAGTATTCAGCCGCAGCCGCTGCCGAGCTGCCTGGTCGATCAGCTTGGCGCGCTCGACTACCTGTTTGTCGCCTCGCCAGAGTTCGCCGCGCGCTATTTCCCTAACGGCGTGACGCGCTCGGCGCTGCTGAAGGCCCCGGCGGTCGCTTTCGACCACCTTGATGATATGCATCAGGCTTTCCTGCAACAGAACTTCGATCTTTCGCCCGGCAGCGTGCCCTGCCATATCGTCAACTCGTCAGAAGCCTTTGTGCAGCTGGCGCGACAGGGTTCGACCTGCTGTATGATCCCGCATCTGCAAATTGAGCGCGAGCTGGCGGGCGGCGAGCTGCTGGATTTAACCCCCGGCCTGTGCCAGCGGCGTATGCTCTACTGGCACCGCTTTGCGCCGGAGAGCCGCCTGATGCGACGCGTTACCGACGCGCTGATTTCTCACGGTCATCGCGTGCTGCGGCAGGATGATTTAGCGGCTTAACGCAGGCTGGATAGCGCGCCCTGAGCCAGCGGCGCGCGCGGGCGTCGCCCCTGCGCTCAGCCCATTGCGGCCAACAAACTGGCAGGCTGCGCGTGGATGAGGCAAACCCTTCAGGCTGGCGGACTCTATGCCGGGGGCACATTGTGCCGCCTGCGTCGCGTTGCCATTCGCTTGCCGCCTGCGTCCTGGCGAACTCACGGTCTGCGCGTCAGTAAAAAGGGGCGCTGAGCGCCCCTTGTGTTTACTGTGCGCCAGCCGTATTCGGCTTGATGTCGAACACCACATCCACCTGATCGTCAAAGTGAATGCTCTGCTGCTCATAGGTCTGCTGTGCAGAGGTGTCGGCTGACTGGGCAGCGGCTTTATACATGCGCGCCATCGGCATCGGCTGATAGTTGGCAACGTGATAGCGAATGCTGTAGACCGAACCCAGCTTCGCATCAAACCCTTCCGCCAGCGCCGCAGCCTGCTGCTTCGCATTTTCAATCGCCGCCTTCAGCGCCTGCGCCTTATAGCTTTCCGGGTTGGTCACGCCCAGCTCGACCGAACGGATCTCATTCAGACCGCTTTTCAGCGCGCCATCCAGCAGCTCATTCAGCTTATCCAGCTGGCGCAGCGTAACCTGCACCTGACGCACCGCACGGTAGCCTTTCAGCACCGATTTGCCCTCTTTGGTGTAGTCGTACTCCGGCTGCGTGCTGAGGTTGGCGGCATCGATGTCTTTTTTCTCGATGCCATTTTTTTGCAGGAAGTCAAAGTACTGAGCAACGCGATCGTCGGCCTGTTTTTTCGCATCCGCCGCATCCTTTGACGAGACGTTGACCACGATTGAGAGCGTGGCAATATCCGGTCGCGCGTCAACCGTTGCCTGACCAGAGGTCACAACATGCGGTCCGTTCGGCAGCTCATCGGCTACGGCGCTTAGCGGCAGCGCCAGCGCGCCTGTAATGGCGACCAGCGCCAGTGCTTTCAGTTTCACGAAAGTCCTCCTTGAAATCTCTGTTTTGCTGCGGCTTCAAAGGCGCAGGCTTGAATGAAATAGTATGCACGGCTGAGAGCGTGTTATACCCTAAAAGCGCGCGCTTTGCTTATTCTGTTCTGCCGCTTTCAGACTATTCAATCAGAAATTCGCTATTCCTTGCAGCGCCAGCTGACCCGCGATAACCCACATCACCGCGCCGACCAGCAGATTGATCACCCGCTGCGCCCGGACGGTGCGCAAGCGAGGCGACAGCCAGGCCGCCATCAGCGCCAGCCCGAAGAACCAGATGACCGATGCGCTTACGGTGCCAAACGCAAACCAGTGGCGCGCCGTCTGCGTCGGCAGCTGGCTGCCCAGGCTGCCCAGCACCACAAAGGTATCGATATAGACGTGCGGATTGAGCCAGGTAACCGCCAGCAGGGTGGCGATAATGCGCCAGCGGCTCTGCTTTAGCTCGCTGTTGCTGGCCAGATCCACATTGCCGCTGAAAGCGATACGCAAAGCGTTCCAGCCGTACCACAGCAAAAAGGCCACGCCAGCCCAGGTAATGAGCATCAGCAGTAGCGGCGACTGGCGCAGCAAGGCGCTGCCGCCGAAAATGCCGCCGCAAATCAGGGCGATGTCGCTCAGGGAGCACAGTGAAGCCGTCATTAAATGGTATTGACGCTTTACGCCCTGATTCATGACGAACGCATTCTGCGGTCCCAGCGGCAGAATAAGCGAGGCCCCAAGAGCAAGCCCTTGTAAGTACATGGATAACACGGAATTTTCCTTACATCGGTGAGATGTGGGGGAGTATACAGAGCGGGAATTATTAGATGAAATTGAAAAATTTAATTGGGTATTAGAACGATTAATTCGGGCGGCAGGAATGCCGCCCGGCAGATTTTACTGCGCTTGCGCTTCGGCTTCAGGCTCTTTGACGCGATGCAGATGTACATCCATTTGCGGATAAGGAATGCCGATGCCCTTCGCGTCCAGCGCCCGCTTGAAGTTTTTCAGCAGATCCCAGTAGACGTTTTGCAGGTCGCCGCTGTTGCTCCAGCAGCGCACCACGAAGTTCAGCGACGAGGCGGCCAGTTCGTTGAGACCGATCTGTACGCCCATGTCCTGTAGCACGCGCGGATCGTTCTTCACAACTTCTTCCAGCAGCGCAATCACTTCATCAACATCTGCCTCGTAGGCAACGCCGATAATAAATTCATTGCGACGCACCGGCTCGCGGGAAAAGTTAACGATATTGCCCGCAATGATTTTGCCGTTTGGCACTACGACGATTTTACCGTCTGCGCTTTTCAGCGTGGTTGAGAAGATCTGTACGTTAAGCACTGTGCCCATTACGCCGCCGAGGTCGACAAACTCGCCCGCACGGAACGGACGGAAGGTGACCAGCAGTACGCCTGCTGCCAGATTAGACAGTGAGCCTTGCAGCGCCAGACCAACCGCCAGGCCTGCGGCACCCAGCACGGCAATCACCGAGGCGGTTTGTACGCCGATGCGACCCAGCGCAGCGATCAGCGTAAAGGCAATAATGCCGTAACGTACCAGCGCTGAAAGAAAATCTGCGACCGTTTTGTCGATATGGCGCGCTACCAGCACGCGGTTAAGGCCGCGTGAGATAATGCGCGCAACGATCATCCCGAGGATAAGGATAACGATAGCCGCTACGATATTGACCGCATAGCTGAGGATCAACGCCTGATTACGTACCAGCCAGCCACCAGCGTTGTGAATGCCGTCTACGACATTTAAGTCTTCCATTTGAGTGCCCTGTTGTTGAATTCCCTGTCGGGAAAGTCAAATCACAGCCAGAAAATTCCGGCAAACCAGATAACAAGGGTAATCAACATTGGAATGATATGCCAAATTCGCGTTGAATTAGCTGAAATTTTAAGCAATTTACCGCAGCGGCTGCATAAAAAAGGCCAGATCAACAGATCTGGCCTGAGTGCTTACCCGCGATGCGGATTACAGACGATCGATAGCGTTCAGCTCTTTGAAAGCCTGCTCAAGGCGCACAACCATTGAGGCTTGCGCCGCACGCAGCCAGACGCGCGGATCGTAATATTTCTTGTTCGGGCTGTCG
Source organism: Candidatus Pantoea deserta (assembly GCF_003813865.1). GTDB lineage: Bacteria > Pseudomonadota > Gammaproteobacteria > Enterobacterales > Enterobacteriaceae > Pantoea > Pantoea deserta. The sequence goes on along the minus strand of NZ_RMVG01000011.1, from coordinate 47,730 downwards.
GCACCCTGCGGGTTGCCGAGCTGGCCTTGCAGATACTCTTCGTTCTTTTTGTAGTACTGCAAAATACCGTCCCAGGTTGCCCACTGGGTATCGGTATCGATGTTCATCTTGATCACGCCATAGCTGATGGACTCTTCGATTTCTGCCGCAGACGAGCCGGAGCCGCCGTGGAAAACGAAGTCCAGCGCGTTGTGCGGCAGGCCATGTTTTTCACAAACGTACTTCTGCGAGTCGCGCAGAATGGTCGGCGTCAGCTTAACGTTGCCCGGCTTGTAAACGCCGTGCACGTTACCAAACGAGGCAGCAATGGTGAAACGCTTGCTGATTTTGCTCAGTTCGGTGTAGGCATAGTCAACGTCTTCCGGCTGGCTATACAGCGCAGACGCGTCAACGTGGCTGTTGTCCACGCCATCTTCTTCGCCACCGGTCACGCCCAGCTCGATCTCCAGCGTCATGCCCAGTTTGTCCATGCGCGCCAGGTACTTGCTGCAAATTTCAATGTTTTCTTCCAGCGACTCTTCAGAGAGATCGATCATATGAGAAGAGAACAGCGGTTTGCCGGTTTTCTTGAAGTGTTCTTCGCCCGCGTCCAGCAGACCGTCGATCCACGGCAGCAGTTTCTTCGCGCAGTGGTCGGTGTGCAGGATCACAGGAACGCCGTACTGTTCAGCCATCAGGTGAACGTGGTGCGCGCCAGAAATGGCGCCAAAAATGGCTGCGCCCTGCGGCTTGTCGGTTTTAAAGCCTTTACCCGCGATAAATGCCGCGCCGCCGTTAGAGAACTGCACGATTACCGGCGCTTTAACTTTCGCAGCCGCTTCCAGCACGGCGTTGATGGAGTCGGTGCCGACGCAGTTTACCGCTGGCAGCGCGAATTTATTCTCCTTCGCGACCTGGAAGATCTTCTGAACGTCATCACCAGTGACAACGCCGGGTTTAACGAAATCAAAAATTTTAGACATGATTGTGTCCTGTTTCGTGACCGACTATCCCAAAAGGGACAGCGCTTTAAACGCCCTACGGGGCAAGTCTTCAGGCGACGCGCCGAGGCGTCGCCCCCAAAGGATTACTGCTTAGCACGCTCTTCCAGCATGGCGACCGCAGGCAGTTTTTTGCCTTCGACGAACTCCAGGAAAGCGCCGCCGCCGGTAGAGATGTAAGAAATTTTGTCTTCGATGCCGAACAGGTCGATAGCCGCCAGGGTATCGCCGCCGCCTGCTACAGAGAACGCGTCGCTGTCGGCAATGGCGTTAGCCACGATTTCGGTGCCCTTACGGAAATTCGGGAATTCAAATACGCCCACCGGGCCGTTCCACAGAATGGTTTTGGCTTCTTTCAGCAGCTTCGCCATCGCCTGCGCGGTTTCATCGCCGAAGTCCATAATCTCTTCGTTATCCGCCACTTCGGAAACCTTTTTCACGGTCGCCGGAGCAGTTTCAGAGAATTCCGTGCCTACGCGGGAATCGGTCGGAACCGGAATACCGTACTGATCGCGCAGGCCTTTCGCCGCCTCGACAAAGTCCGGCTCGTAGAGTGATTTGCCCACGTTGTTGTCGATCGCCACGAAGGTGTTGGCGATACCGCCACCGACGATCACGGTGTCAGCGATTTTCACCAGCGACTGCAATACGTCGAATTTGGTCGACACTTTTGAACCGCCGACAACGGCCACCAGCGGACGCTCCGGGTTGCTCATCACTTTACCCAGCGCTTCCAGCTCGGCGGACAGCAGCGGGCCGGCACAGGCGATCGGCGCGAACTTGCCCACGCCATGAGTTGAAGCCTGCGCGCGGTGCGCAGTACCAAATGCGTCCATAACGAACACGTCGCACAGCGCAGCGTATTTCTTCGACAGCGCTTCGTCGTCTTTCTTCTCGCCCTTATTGAAGCGAACGTTTTCCAGCACCACCAGTTCGCCTGCGCCAACTTCCACGCCGTCGAGGTAGTCTTTAGCCAGGGTAACGTTGGTGCCGTTCAGTTTATCTTTCAGATAGTTAACAACAGGCAGCAGGGAGAATTCTTCGTTGTATTCACCTTCGGTCGGACGACCCAGGTGAGAGGTTACCATCACTTTCGCGCCCTGTTTCAACGCCGATTCGATGGTAGGCAGAGAAGCACGGATACGTGCGTCTGACGTCACTTTCCCTTCTTTTACTGGTACGTTTAGATCGGCACGGATCAGAACGCGCTTACCAGCCAGATCCAAATCGGACATCTTAATTACAGACATGGTGAACCCTCTCGTTGATTCTCATAAGTTTTGCCAGGCGCAAACCGCGCCTTACCTGAAACCGCTTGCGGCCATCGCTAACGTCGTGTCGAGCATTCGGTTAGCAAAGCCCCATTCGTTGTCGCACCAGACCAGGGTCTTGATCAGGCGCTGACCGCTGACCCGCGTTTGCGTGCCGTCCACAATGGCACTGTGCGGATCGTGGTTAAAATCTACTGAGACTAACGGTAATTCCGTATAGTCAACTATACCACGAAATGCCCCTTCTGACGCATGACGCAGCAGCGCGTTAACCTCTGCGGCCCTTACCGACTGCCGCACCGAGACGCTTAAATCAATGGCGGTCACGTTAATGGTTGGTACGCGAACCGCGATAGCTTCGAAGCGATCGTTAAATTTCGGAAAAATGCGCGTAATCCCCGCGGCCAGTTTGGTATCAACCGGAATAATCGACTGACTGGCGGCGCGCGTGCGGCGCAGATCGCTGTGATAGGCGTCGATCACCTGCTGATCGTGCATGGCCGAATGGATGGTCGTTACCGTGCCGGATTCAATGCCAAAGGCGTCATCCAGCAGCTTAATCACTGGAATAATGCAGTTGGTGGTGCAGGAGGCATTGGAAACAATGCGGTCAGTTTGTTTAAGAGCCTGTTCGTTAACGCCGAACACGACGGTGGCGTCGAGATCGTTACCGCCGGGATGGGAAAAGAGCACTTTTTTGGCTCCCGCCTGTAAATGCGCCTCGCCGTCCGCCCGACTGCCGTAGACGCCGGTGCAGTCCAGCACTATATCGACGTTAAGTTCGCGCCACGGCAGCATCCCGATGTCAGCATGATGCAGAATACGCAGGGTATCGTCGCCAATACAGAGTAAATCACGCTCCTGACGCACGTCAAAAGCGAAGCGGCCATGGCTGGTGTCATACTTCAGCAGATGCGCCATTCCCGCGGCTTCCGCCAGCTCATTGATGGCGACAACGGTGATTTCCGCCCGCCGGCCGGTTTCATAGAGTGCGCGCAGCACGTTGCGCCCGATGCGGCCAAATCCGTTTATGGCAATGCGAACCGTCATATCACCCCTGCAAATAAATTCAGTGCAAAATCGGAGCGTTAGCCTGAGCCAGACGTTGACGTTTGTACAGGAAATTATTGCGCTTTTGCCATGGTCTGCCAGCTGAAAAAAAGCCGTCGCAGCGCCTACTGAAACGGTTCAGCTACAATAAATAGAACCGCTAAAAATTGGAATGCGTCAGATCAAATCAGAATCTGAAAATCAGACGGCGATCACACTAAAAACTTCAGGATGCATATAAAACGACCATCTGACGCGGCTCCGTTTCATAGAGTCATTGTAGCTTGCCGCGCAGTCGGACAGCGGTAACAGGCGCTTCCTTATGACAGACAACCTATGAATTACAACCTGCTTTGGTACCTTTGGTTTATCTGGTCTTTCGCTCTGGTGGTCTACGTATTTAGCTGGAGCGTTACGCTGGCGATGGTTCGTCAGTATCGCGGGCTGCTGCTGGCGCTGGGGATGACGTTTATCGCCCAGGCAGCTTTCAGGAAATTACTATTCAATAAAGGAATAATGATGTTTAAACGCAAAGAGAACGGTTTTAATGCCGGCTACGCCGAGAAGTTTGCTCCCGATCCCGCGCTCGAAGATGACTTCGAAGAGAGCGTCTCCGTCGCCACCGTGGTTAAGGTCGCCCCGGATCACACCACCACCATCCCGGAAACCTGCGCGATCAACGGCGAAATCACCTCCCAGGGCGATATTCACATTAATGGCACCGTGACGGGAAAAATTAACGCCGAGAAAACCGTTTTTGTGCAAAAAAAGGGGCGCGTTGACGGGGAGATTTATGCGCAGCGCATTGAAATCAGCGGCGAGTTAAAAGGACTGTGCCGCAGCCGGGAAGTCGCCATTAATGCCGAAGGCTTTATGGATGGCACCGTGGAATGCGACTCGCTCGCCGTCCATCATCAGGGACGTTTCTACGGCGTATCTAAACCCTGGGAGCAGAATAAGACCGAAGCGCCAACGCCCTCCGGTCAGGAGTTTCAACTGCATAAGGCGACGCTGTTGCAGCAGTAGCCTTTCTGGTTCGCCTGCACAGGCAGGCGAACCTTTACGCCTTACAGTACCGCTTTCGCCTGCGCGACAACGTTGTCGACGGTAAAGCCAAACACCTCAAACAGCTTCTCTGCCGGGGCAGATTCGCCGAAGGTGGTCATGCCCACCACCGCGCCGTGCAGGCCGGTATAACGCTGCCAGTAGTCAGCGATGCCCGCCTCGATAGCCACGCGCGCGCCCACGGCCTTCGGCAGCACCGCTTCGCGATAGGCCGCATCCTGCTTATCGAAGGCGTCGGTAGACGGCATAGAGACCACGCGCGCCTTGATGCCTTCGCTGCTCAGCTTGTCCCAGGCCGCCACCGCCAGCTCAACTTCGGAACCGGTGGCGATCAGGATCAGCTGCGGCTGACCGTCGCAGTCTTTCAGGATATAGCCGCCGCGCGCGATATTCGCCAGCTGCTCCGGGGTGCGCTCCTGCTGCGCCAGGTTCTGACGCGAGAAGATCAGCGCGCTTGGGCCATCTTTACGCTCGATAGCGTATTTCCACGCCACCGCGGATTCAACCTGGTCACACGGACGCCAGGTGCTCATGTTCGGCGTGGTGCGCAGGCTGGCCAGCTGCTCGACCGGCTGGTGCGTCGGACCGTCTTCGCCCAGACCGATAGAGTCGTGGGTGTAGACCATGATCTGGCGAATCTTCATCAGCGCCGCCATACGCGCCGCGTTGCGCGCGTATTCGACGAACATCAGGAAGGTCGCGGTGTAAGGCAGGAAGCCGCCATGCAGCGCGATGCCGTTAGCGATAGCGGTCATACCGAATTCGCGCACGCCGTAGTGAATATAGTTGCCCGCCAGGTCAACGTTGATCGGCTTAGAGCCAGACCACATGGTCAGGTTGCTCGGCGCCAGGTCGGCAGAACCGCCCAGATATTCCGGCAGCAGCTTGCCGAACGCTTCAATGGCGTTCTGCGAGGCTTTACGGCTGGCGATTTTCGCCGGACTGGCCTGAAGCTGTTCGATAAATTTCTGCGACTCTTCCTGCCAGTTAGCCGGCAGTTCGTTGCTGACGCGACGTTTGAACTCGGCGGCCAGCTCCGGGAAAGCCTGCGCGTAGGCGGCGAACTTCTCGTCCCACTTGGCTTCTTTTGCCTTGCCCGCTTCTTTCGCGTCCCACTCGGCGTAAATTTCTGACGGGATAACGAAAGGCGCGTGTTCCCAGCCCAGCTGTTTACGCGTCAGCGCCACTTCGTCGTCGCCCAGCGGCGCGCCGTGCGAGTCGTGGGTGCCGGCTTTGTTCGGCGAGCCGAAGCCGATCACGGTTTTGCACATCAGCAGCGAAGGCTTGTCGCTGACCGCTTTCGCCTCTTCAATCGCCTTAGCGATCGCGTCCGCATCGTGACCGTCCACGCCGCGCACCACGTGCCAGCCGTAGGCTTCGAAACGTTTTGCGGTGTCGTCGGTGAACCAGCCGTCGATATGGCCGTCGATAGAGATGCCGTTATCGTCGTAGAACGCCACCAGTTTGCCCAGCTTCAGCGTGCCGGCCAGCGAGCAGACCTCGTGGGAAATCCCTTCCATCATGCAGCCGTCGCCCATAAACACATAAGTGTTGTGATCGACGATGTCGTGACCCGGACGGTTAAACTGTGCCGCCAGCGTGCGCTCGGCGATCGCAAAGCCCACCGCGTTGGCGATCCCCTGGCCCAGCGGACCGGTGGTGGTTTCAACGCCTGGGGTGTAGCCGTATTCCGGGTGACCTGGAGTTTTTGAGTGCAGCTGACGGAAATTTTGCAGCTCGCTCATCGGCAGATCGTAGCCGGTGAGGTGCAGCAGGCTGTAAATCAGCATAGAGCCGTGGCCGTTAGACAGCACGAAGCGATCGCGATCGGCCCACTGCGGGTTGGTCGGATTATGGTTCAGGTAGCCGCGCCACAGCACCTCGGCGATATCGGCCATACCCATCGGGGCCCCCGGATGTCCCGATTTGGCTTTCTGTACTGCGTCCATACTTAACGCGCGAATGGCGTTGGCAAGCTCTTTACGAGAGGGCATTTTCTACTCCAGGTCGGATGAATGATTCACCTTTTTAACTCATTGTTATTAATGGTTTATCAGGCAAAACAAGAAAAAAGTCGCTCATCAATGTACATGAAAATCGGGGCAAAAGTACATGCGTGCCGTGCTAATTGTCGCCGTTCCGTCTGGCATTTAGGGCATTATCTGCTAGCGCAGTCGCCTCCTGCACGCTATAACCGATCCGTTGCGGCGCCTGGCCTTTTTTCAGGTGCCTGTTTTTCTTACCTTGTTATGTACGGGACTTAACGATGAAGATTCCAGGAATGGTTGCAGTCTCTCTGGCGGCGCTGCTCAGCGGCTGTCAGGGAATGGACAATAACGCGCTGCTACAGTCGGGGGCGCAGGCTTTTCAGGCTTATACCCTCAATGACGCGCAGGTGAAACAGCTTAGCGATCAATCCTGCGCACAGATGGACAAAGAGAATCAGCTTGCGCCTGCGGACAGCACCTACCAGCAGCGTCTCAACAAGATCGCCGCCGCGCTGGGCGACAATATCAACGGCACGCCGGCCAACTATAAGGTTTACGTCACCAAAGACGTCAACGCCTGGGCAATGGCGAATGGCTGTATCCGCGTCTACAGCGGCCTGATGGATATGATGGATGACAATGAAGTCGAAGGCGTGCTGGGCCATGAGATGGGACACGTGGCGCTGGGCCATACGCGCAAAGCGATGCAGGTGGCATTCGGCACCACGGCGGCGCGCACTGCGGCCTCGTCGGTTGGCGGTATTATCGGCTCGCTGTCGCAGTCGCAGCTGGGGGATATGGGCGAGCAGCTGGTTAACGCCCAGTTCTCGCAAACGCAGGAGTCTCAGGCGGATGACTACTCTTACGACCTACTGAAAAAGCGCGGCATCGATCCGATGGGTCTGGCCACCAGCTTCGAGAAACTGGCGAAAATGCAGCAGGGCCAGCAGAGCAGCCTGTTTGATTCCCATCCGGACTCGGCGGCGCGCGCGCAGCATATTCGCGAGCGCATCGCGGCGGACGGCGGAAAATAAGCGGAGGCGCGCTGTGATGTGACAGCGCGCCTCATCCGGGTGTTAACGCTTAAACAGCTGTCCGACCAGCGACGCCAGATCGAGCTGATTGTTCTGCGCCGCCTGCGGGTGGATTTCGCCCTGCGGTGAAAGACGATCGATTAACTGCGGCAGCAGCTCAGCCAGCGTGCCGGAGGCGCCGTTCACATCGGTGCCCAGCTTTTGCGCCAGCGACTGCAACGCCTCTTCGCCCAACGCCGATTTCAGCTCTCCGCCGCTCACCGACTGGTTGCCGCCATTGCCGATCCAGGAAGCCAGAATTTCGCCCAGGCCGCCCTGCTGAAACTTTTGCAGCAGCGCTTCAACGCCGCCCTGCTCCTGCACCCAGTGCCATACCGCTTCCAGTTCACCCAGGGTGTTGCGTCCGTTGCCGTTGCCTAACGCCCCTACAAGCTGATCGAGTAATCCCATGATGTTCTCCAGAAATAAGCGGGCGCCTGTTCGCGCCCTGATTAGATAATTAGCCTTTATTCGCCGCCTGAACGTGCAGCATATCCAGCGCCAGCGTCGCCGCGGCCAGCGAGGTGAGATCGGCGTGATCGTAGCCCGGCGCGACTTCGACCAGATCCATGCCCACAATGTTCAACCCTTGCAGGCCGCGCACCAGTTTGGTGGCTTTGTCGGTGGTCAGGCCGCCGATAACCGGCGTGCCGGTGCCGGGCGCGTGCGCCGGGTCCAGACAGTCGATGTCAAAGGTCAGGTAGACCGGCATATCGCCCACGGTGCGCTTAATTTCCGCCAGAATGTCATCCACGCTGCGATCGTTCACCTGCGCCGCATCCAGCACGTTAAAGCCCAGGCTCTTGTCGAACTCGGTACGAATGCCAATCTGCACCGAATGCTGCGGATCGATCAGCCCCTCTTTCGGCGCGGTAAAGAACATGGTGCCGTGGTCAAAGGTCGGTCCGTTGGAATAGGTATCGGTATGCGCGTCAAAGTGCACCAGCGCCAGCTTGCCGAAATGTTTCGCGTGGGCGCGCAGCAGCGGCAGCGTGACGTAGTGGTCGCCGCCGAAGGTCAGCATACGTTTGCCGTTCGCCAGCAGTTTTTCCGCATGCGCCTGAAGCTTGTCGGAAAGGTCCTGCGAATCGCCGAAGGCATAGACCAGATCGCCGCAGTCCACGACGTTAAGGCGCTGACGCAGATCGAACTGCCACGGCCAGCGACAGCCTTCCCAGGCCAGATTGGTCGAGATCTGGCGAATAGCGCCCGGTCCCAAACGACTGCCTGGACGACCTGAGGTGGCGGCGTCAAAGGGCACGCCGGTAATCACCCACTCGGCGTCGCTGCTGTAAGGCTGAAAGTTCACTGGAAAACGCATAAAGCCAAACGCGTTGGAAACCAGTGAGTTGTCGTATTGATTATTCAGTGTATTGTACATAAATCGCCTCTTTGTCCGCTGAGCGGCCTCTCGCCGCCCAGCGTCACGTTGCAGGGAAATCATCGCCTGATAAAAAAATCCCCTCCACGTCGTTAAGCCCGACGTGGAAGGGAGTTGAATACGCGTTATCTGACAAGATTATCCTGAAGATCGACTTAGCCTGCAATCAGTGTGGCCTGGGTCGTCTAAACGCAACAGCAACCGGCAGAGGTTAACGCTCACGCAGCGCCTCTTTGGCCCGATTGAACGGCTTGATCAGATAATCCATCACGGTTTTCTCGCCGGTTTTGATGTCCACCGTGGAGACCATACCAGGGCTGATAGAGAAGCGGCGTCCGGCTTTGTTCTGCACATAGTCGGTGTCGGTGCGAATAAAGACGCGGTAGTAGTAAATCTCCGGCTTCACCTCATCCTGAATAGTATCCGGCGAGATGCTCTCCACCACCCCATGCAGCCCGCCGTATATGGCGTAATCATAGGCAGAGATCTTCACCAGCGCCTTCTGCCCTGGATGAATAAACGCAATATCGCGCGGCGACAGGCGCGCCTCGATCAGCAGACGATCGTCCATTGGTACGATATTCATCAGCTCGCCGTTAGGCGGGATCACCCCGCCTACGGTAGTCACCTTGATGTTTTTCACGATGCCGCGCATGGGCGAGCGCAGCGTCAGTCGGCTAACGGTATCCTCACGCCCTTTTACCGTTTGCGCCAGGCTGTCCGCCTCCGCCGACGCCTTCGCCAGATCCTCGCGCGCCTGCACATAATATTGCGAGCGCATATCGGTGAGTTTCAGCTCCAGATCGGATCGGTCGCGCTGGAGTCGCAGCACCTCAACGCTGCTGGCCGCGCCGGTTTTCGCCAGCCGCTGGGTAATCGCCAGCTCGCGGTTAGCCAGCTCAAGGGACTGCTGGATCTGCGCGGTGGAATCTTTCAGCTGCGCCCGTCGGGTGGTGTAGAGCCGGGTTTCCGACGCGATCAGATCGGGAAAGGCCTTTAGCTCATCAGGAAAGCGCAGAGGTCGATCGTTCACTTCGGCGTAGAGGCGCGCGCTGGCCGCCAGCGCGGCGCGATAGCGGGCCGCGCTCTCGCCGACGCTGGAGACGGATCGGGTGGGATCGAGCTTCGCCACGATCTCCCCGGCCTGCACCCGATCCCCTTCGTGCACGTGCAGCTCGGCCAGAATGCCGCCCTCCAGCGAACTCAGCACCTGATCGCGCGAGCTGGGGATCACTTTGCCGGTGCCGGTCGAGACCTCATCCAGCACGCCGAACCACGCCCAGATCAGCCCCGCCAGCAGCAGAACGGCGCTAATCGCTATCAGCCGTACCGCGCCGGTGTAGTAGGTTTCCGAGTGGAGATCGCCGTTGAGATCCTCGGCGCTTTCCCGTTCCGGCGCCGCCAGCCGCAGCTTTGTTGACAGCTCGCTCATGCCTGATCCTCCGGACGATTCAGCGCCGCGCGCGCGGGCGGCAGCGCGCTCTCTTTTGGACTGTCCATCACCAGCTGCCCCTCTTTTAATACCAGCACGCGATCCACCAGCGCCAGAATGGCGGCGCGGTGGGTGGCGACCACGAGCGTGCGGCCGTTCAGCCACTGACCAAGCCGTTCGATAAACTCTTTTTCGGTGTGATCGTCCAGCGAGGCGGTCGGCTCATCCAGCAGCACAATATTGGGATCGCGCAGCAGCATGCGCGCCAGCAGCACCGACTGCCGCTGGCCGCCGGACAGCCCGACGCCGCCCTCCATCACCGGCTGATCGAGACCGAGCGGCAGACGACGGATAAAATCCGCGCCGCCGCTGACTGTCAGCGCGGCAAAGATCGCCTCATCGCTGGCGTGCGCCGCGCCCATCGTCAGGTTCTCGCGCAGCGTGCCGTGAAACAGCCGCGCATTCTGCGTCATCAGGCCGACGTTGCGCCGCACGTCCGCCAGATCGATATGCGGCAGGCTCAGGTTGTCGAGCCGCAGTTCGCCCCCTGCCAGATCCATGCCGCCAATCATCGCCTGCAACAGCGTCGATTTACCGGAGCCGTTGCGGCCCAGCACCGCGACGCGCTCGCCGGGCTTGATGGTAAGGCTTTTGATGCGCAGCGCGATGGTAGCGGAGTCGCTGTAGTAGCGAAACATCGCCTCGCTGAAGTGATAGTGGCCAAACAGCACCGGCGCGTGAATGCGGGTTTCATCCTTGCTGTTTTCAACCGGCAGCGCCATCAGCGCGTCGAGGCTGGTTTTCGCCGCCTTAACCTGCTGCCAGCGCGCCAGCACGCCGCACAGCGTGCCCATAGGAGCGATCATGCGCGACGAGAGCAGCGACGCCGCGACGATCGCGCCGGTCGTGATGTCGCCGTTGATCACCATTGGCGCGCCGATAACGATCACGCTGGCATACACCAGCCCCTGCACCGTCACGCCCCAGCTGATCAGCGAGTGCATCACCTTGCGCATCTCCACGCCGGACTGCGCGGTAATGCGGATATAGCTGTTCCACTGTTGCAGAAAGCGGTCTTCCGCCTGCATCAGCTTGATGTCTTCCAGCCCCTGCACGCTCTCCACCAGCACCGCGTTGCGCAGCGTCGACTCTTTCAGCGCCTGATGCGCCAGCTTCGCCAGGGTTTTCTGCTTCAGCAGCCCAGGCAGGATCATCAGGATCACCGCGACCGGGGCGATCCACGCCAGCTGCGGCGCAATGATGGCCATAACCAGCAAAAACAGCAGGAAAAACGGCATATCGACGATAGAGGTGACGGTGGTCGACGTCACCATCTCGCGGATCGCCTCCAGCTCGCGCAGCTGGGAAATAAAGGTGCCGGTGGAGCGCGGAATGGCGCTGTTGCGCAGGCGCAGCGCGTGACCGAATACCCGATCGGACACGCGCATATCGGCGCGTTTGCCAAGCAGATCGGTGACGTGATCGCGTCCGACGCGCAGGATATAGGTGAAGATCACCGAGATGATCACCCCGCCATACAGCACATAGAGGGTGGGATAGGACTGAGCCGGGATCACCCGATCGTAAACCTGCATAGAGAAGATAATGCCCACCAGCGCCAGCAGGTTGATCAAAAAAGATCCCAGCATGACATAGCCGTAGGGCCGCAGATCGCGCAGCACCAGACGGCGCAGCCAGTCGGGCTTGATGGTCTCCAGATAGCGATCGACGCGGCTGTCTTTCGCCGCGGTCAGAGGACGAAAGGCCGCGGCGAAGCGGATGTCCGGCAGCAGCGCCGCCAGCGACAGCGGCGTGGGCTGTTCGTCGCCGCTGAAGTGCACCCGCACCTCGTCATCGCCGTCAAAACTGGTGATAACCCCCACCTGACCGTCCGCCAGCTCTACCGCCAGCGGCAGACGCCAGTGGTTAATCTCCCATTTGTTCTCTTCATACAGCTGTAGAGAGAGACCGGCCTGACGCGCCAGGTGACGCAGCGCTTTATCGCGCGTCTGCCTGCCCTGCCACTCGCTGGCGGCAAGGATCATGCCCGGCGAACAGGGCAACCGATAGTGCGCGGCGATCAGGATAATCGCGGTGGCCCACCCCTGGAGCGGCACCCCGCTGTCGGCCCGTTCGGGCTTGCCCGCAGGCGAGTCTGGAAGCTGCATTTGCGTCATGGCTGGATCTCCACGGACTGGATCCGCTGATTATTCAGGGCAAAGGCTGAGCGCATATGCCCGGTGCTGTAAAGGCAGTCGAGCTGTAGCGAGCGTAACTGGCTGATGGTTTGCTGGAGCGTGAATCGCGTCTGGAACACTTCCTGTTCGGCATTGAGCACGTCGAGCAGCGGACGCGTGCCGAGTTGCAGATACTGGTCCTGGTAGAGTTCCTGGGTCTTTTCGCCAAGCCGCTGCTGCCGCGCCTGGATAGCCAGGCTGAGCGCCAGACTTTGCGACTCGCTCTGCGATTCGCTCAGCTGCTGACGCGCCTTGAGGCGCGCGGAGTTAACGGCGGCATTGGCGGCGTTGACCGCGCTGGCGGCCGCGTCGCGGCTGGCGGTCAAGCCGCCGCCCTGATAGAGCGGCATTTCAACTTTAACCCAGGCCGAATATTGCGTGCGGTCCAGCGTCTGGCTGTTGGCGTAGTGGTCGTTAAGATAGTGCGTCACCTGCGGCTCCAGCGATACGGTCGGCAGCATTTGCGCATTGGCGTTATCGAGCTTCGCCTGCGCCTGCGTGGCCTGCGCCCAGGCGGCAAGCACCGCCGGGATAAGGCGGTCGTCCGCCTGAGACGTCTCGCAGGCGCGCATCAGCCCGGCAGGAAAATCGTCGCTGACCTGCTTCACCACTGGCCAGCCGAGATAGGTGGCCAGGGTGGCGCGCCAGCGGTTCAGGCTGGCCTGATACTGCGTAAGGGTGGTGCGCGCGCCTTCGATACGCGCGTCGGTTTGCGTCGCGTCAGAGAGCGAAGCCGCGCCCTCATCGTTGCGCTGGCGAGCGAGATCGCCGATTTTCGTCAGGGCCGTCAGCTGCTGCCGGGCGATTTTCACCAGCTGCTGATAGCCCTGCACCTGAATCAAGGCCGCCGCCGCGTCGTGCGCCACAGTATCAATACTCACCAGCACGTTGGCCTGCTCTTGCGCGACCCCCGCTTCAGCGGAGCGCACCGAACTGCTCACCTTGCCAAAGTCGTAGAGCATCTGAGAAACCGACAGCACAAAAGAGGGGCTAAAGCCCTTTTCGCTGTAGGCGTTGCTGTAGCCGTTGTTCATACCGGCGCTGACCTGTGGATAGTATTTCGCCTTAGCCACGTCTACCTGGCTGGCCTGCTCGCGCAGCTTTCCCACCGCCTCGGCTATATCGGGATGCCACTGAATCGCGCGCTGCACGGCCTGACTGACCGTCAGCGTCTCCGGCACGCGCGCCAGCGCGGGTTCAGCGCTGGCGCCGGTTAAGGATGGGAGATCCGGCTGCTGCGCCAGGCCGGTTGCGTTGATCTGACTGGCCGTCTGCAAGGTGTCGCTGGCGGCCGCCAGAGAGGAAAAGGTAAAAAAAGCGATGCCAGCACAGAGAACGCTGCGCGTAAAAGAACGGCGATATATTGCGCTTGATTGCATCCGATCCATCGTATTCCACTCGTCAGTTAGAGAAAGGGGCGCATCCCTGCGCCCGATAGTGCTTCCCTGCCAGACATAACGGCGCTTACGCCGCCGGGTTCTGGTGCGGTTGTTGCAGTAGCTCCTCCAGTGAAACGTTAACGCCCTCCAGCGTGACCAGCTGCGTGCTGCTGTAGGCGGTTCCGGTGCCGTCGCGGTCAATTGACAGCACGGTATTGCCGTCCGCAGTGTGGTCCACCTTCACGAAGTCATTGACGTTGCTGCTGTCGTTCCAGCCCACCAGCAGACTGCTGACGTCAATCTTGTCGCCGTCGGCCACAGAGAAATCGGTCCAGGTGTCATGCCCGTTGCCGCCGACGGCATCGGCGCTGTTCAGCAGGTGATACACCAGGGTATCGGTGCCTGCGCCAGCGGTGATGGTGTCGTCGTAGGCGCTGCTGATCAGCGCATCCGCGCTCGCCGTGCCGGTGATGGTGGGATGCAGCTCAATGGTGAAGCTGTTGGTGGTAATGGTGCCGTCAGCCGCCGCCAGGCTGTAGCTGAACACCTCTTTATGCGCAATCTCCTGCACGTTCACGGCTGTGTTCAGCGTGTAGGTGTAGTGACCGTCTGCGGAGATGCTCAGGGTGCCGTAGTCGCCCGCCACCAGCGTAATACCGCTGCTGCTGACGGCGGTGGTCTGGCCGCTCTCGTTGGTGATGCTCAGCGCGCCGCTATGGGTTGCCGTGCTGTCGCCGTAGATGCTGCCGCTCGCCGTGGTGCCGTCATCAACGGTGGTTTCGGCAAACAGGCTGTTGATCGACAGCAGCGTGGTCGCCGGACCGTTATGCAGATCGACGGTCAGGGTGGCTGAGGTGACCGCGCCGCTGGCGTCGCGCACCGAATAGGTGAACACGTCGGCGGCAGGCAGCGAGTCGGCATCCAGACCGGCCTTCAGCGCATAGGTGTAATTTCCTTTGGCATCAATGGTCAGGGTGCCGTACGTGGTGTTGATCACCGTATTGCCTGTGCTTGCCACTGCGCCGCCTGATACCGTGGTGACCAGCGTGCCTGTCGGTATCGTGCCCGCCACCGAACTGGTGTCGTTGGTCAGCAGATTGCCAGTGACGCTTGCCGCCACCGTCACCGCCAGCGTCGTAATATCGGACGTGGTGGTCACGGTCGTCGTCGGCAGAACGCCCACGCCGCTGCTGGTGCCCAGCAGCACGGCGTAGTTACCGGTGCCGAGGTTGCTGTAGGTCACGTTACCGCCTGACTGCGTGCCCACCGTCAGGAAGGTGGAGATGTAGTTGGCGTTGGTCGATTTCACCGTCCAGGTACCGTTCGCCTGCTGCTGATAGAGATAGAGCGTATAGGTTGACGTCAGCGCGACCAGGCTGGTCGCTGACGCGTGCAGCGTCACGGTACGGGTGTCGCCCGCGCCGACGCTGAACTGATATGCGCCCGCACTCTGCAACACGCCCAGCGTAATCGCGCCGCCCAGGTTGACGTTCAGCAGCGCAGTTCCGCTGGCGCTGGTATTGGCGTTCGTGATGGTACCCGTCTGGGTAGCGTAATCGACCTCGGTCACATCATTGGTCGCGATCACGCGGATTGCGCCCAGCACCGTGGCGGCAGGCGAAACGTTGCCCGCACTGTCGACCTGCGTCACCGACAGCGTCGCGCCGGTGGTTTGCGCCGTGGTCAGCGCCACCGAGAAGCTGCCGTTCGCCGCCACGGTGCCGCTGCCGATGGCGTTGCCGCCCGCATCGCGTACCGTGACGGTTGCGCCCGCCTCCCCTGTACCGGTCAGCGTGGTGCCTGCGGTGTTAATCGCCAGCCCGCTGACCGCCGTTGGCACCACACTGTCAACGATGACGCTGGCTGAGGTCGTCGCGCTGACATTACCTGCGGTATCAGTTACCGTCACGCTCAGCGGATGGGTTCCCTGCGTCAGCGTGGCCGTTGTAAAGCTCCACGCGCCGCCCGTACCCGCCGTAACGCTTCCCAGCAGGGTTGTGCCGTCATAGATTCTGACCAGCGCGCCCGCTTCCGCCACCCCGCTCAGTACCGGAGTGGTATCGCGCGTCGCCCCGCCGCTCGGCACCGTGACGTTTGGCGTCACCGTGTCGTTGGTGATCACCAGCGTACTGGCCGCTGGCGCCAGGGTATCGACCGTCAGCGTGACGGAGGCGCCTGGGCTGCTGTTGCCTGCCGCATCGGTCGCGATCACGTTCAGGGTGTGCGCCCCGTTACTTAAGGTCGGAGAGACAAAGCTCCACTGACCGTTGCTGCCGACGGTGGTGGTGCCCAGCAGAGTCGCGCCATCGTAGACGTTGATCCTCGCGCCCGCCTCGCCCGCGCCGCTCAGCAGCGGCGTGCTGTCGTTGGTAATACCGCCGCCGGGGATCGCGACCGGCGTGCTGCCGTTGTTGTTGCTGAGCGCCAGCGCCGTTACCGCCGCAGGCGCAACCGTATCCACGATGACGCTGGCCGTGGTGGCGCTACTGACGTTACCCGCCAGATCCGTAACCGTTACGCTCAGCGGATGGGTGCCGTTACTCAGTACGCCGGTGGTAAAGCTCCATGCGCCGCTGCTGCCTGCCGTCGCCGTGCCCAGCAAGGTTGTGCCGTCATAGAGGGTGATGCGACTGCCCGCCTCTGCCTGGCCGCTCAGGGTCGGCGTACTGTCGTTAAGGGAGCCGCCGTTCGCCACTACCGTACCGGTGACGTCATTGGTCACCACCAGCGTCGATGCTACCGGCGCGACCGTATCAACCGTAATGGCCACCGTGGCCGACGGCGCGCTGGTATTGCCGGCCGCATCGCGCACCGTCACGCTCAGCGGATGAACGCCATTGCTCAGCGCGGCAGTAGTAAAGCTCCACGTCCCGTCCGCGGCCGCCGTAACGGACCCCAGCGCCGTGGTATTGTCAAAGATGGTCACGACCGCGCCCGCTTCCGCCGTGCCGCTCAGGGTCGGAGTGTTGTCGTCCGTCGTCGCGCCATTGCTCAACAGCCCCTGTATCGTCCCGACGTTATCCCTGACCTCCAGCGTGGTCACGGCTGCCGGCGGGGCAGTGTCTACGGTCAGCGTCAGCGACACGGGCGCGCTGGTGTTGCCCACCGCATCGGTTGCCGTCACACTCAGGGTATGCGCTCCGTCCGCCAGCGTCGGCGTGATAAAGCTCCACTGGCCGCTGCTGCCCACCGTCACCGTTCCCAGCACGGTGGTGCCGTCGGAGATAGTGAGGCGGCTGCCCGCTTCCGCCGCGCCGCTGAGCAGCGGCGTGCTGTCACTGGTCAGGCCGTTGCCAGCGATCGCCACCGGGGTAGCGCCGTTGTTGTTACTTGCCGTCAGCGTAACCTCAGGCGCCGTGGTGTCGATAACCACGCTGGCAGAGGTGGAGCCGCTGACGTTGCCTGCGGCATCCGTTACCGTCACGCTCAGGGAATGCGCGCCCTCGGCGAGCGCCGCCGCTGGCGTAAAGCTCCATGTGCCGCCTGCGCCCACGGTGACGCTGCCCAGCGTTGCGTTGCCGTCGTAAAGGGTAACGACGCTGCCCGCTTCCGCCGCGCCGCTCAGTACCGGCGTGCTGTCGCTGGTCGCGCCGCCGTTCGGCACCACCACGCCAGCGACATCGTTGGTCACCACCAGCGTTGACACCGCCGGAGCAAGGGTATCGACCGTCAGGTTAAACGGCGTTGCCGGGCTGACGTTGCCCGCCGCGTCGGTTACCGTCACGTTCAGCGTATGTTCACCCTGCGCCAGCGCGCCCGTGGTGAAGGTCCAGGCGCCGTCCGCGCCGGCCGTTGCCGTGCCGAGCAGCGTGGTGCCGTCGTACAGGGTAACGATGTTGCCAGCGCTGGCCGTGCCGCTCAGGGTGGGCGTAGTGTCGTCAGTAAAGGCTCCGCTGGTCAGCGCCCCCTGAATCGCGCCGACGTTATCGCTGACCGCCAGGTCGGCGACCGGCGCTGGCGCGGTAGTGGCCACCGTCAGCGTCAGCGTCGTCGGCGCGCTGCTGTTGCCTGCCGCATCGGTGGCGATCACGCTCAAGGTATGGGCGCCGTCGGCCAGCGTCGGCGTGATAAAGCTCCACTGTCCGTTGCTGCCCGCCGTCACGCTGCCCAGCACGGTAGTGCCGTCAGAAATGGTGACGCGCGCGCCCGCCTCTGCCGTTCCGTTCAGCGCCGGCGTGCTGTCGTTGGTGATACCGTTGTTGAGGATCTGCGTCGCCGTCGCGCCGTTGTTGTTGCTGGCGCTGAGCGTCGCGGCCGTCGGCGCGATGGTATCCACCGTCACCGTCACCGACGCCGAGGCGACGCTGGTATTGCCCGCCACATCCGTCACTCTGGCATACAGGCTGTGCAAGCCCTGACCCAGCGCAGGAGAGGTAAAGCTCCATGTTCCCTCGCTGCCTGCCGTCACGGAACCCAGCGCCGTCGTACCGTCATAGAGGGTAACCAGGCTGCCCGCCTCGGCGTTGCCGCTCAGGAGTGGCGAGCTGTCGTTGGTCGAACCGCCGTTCGGCACCACCGTGCTGGTAATGTCGTTGGTGATCACCAGACCGGTGGCCGTGGCTGGCGCTACGGTATCGACGGTAAAGGAGAGCGCCGCCGAGCGCTCGCTGACGTTACCGGCGATGTCCGTCACCGTCACGCTGAGCGCATGAGCGCCGTTGGTGAGAATCGGCGTGTTAAAGCTCCAGCCGCCCTCCGCGTTCGCCGTCGCCGAACCGATAACTGTGTTGCCGTCATACACGGTGACCAGCGCGCCCGCTTCCGTGGTGCCAGTGAGCAGCGGCGTATTGTCGTTGGTGGTGCCGCCGTTAGCGATGCCTGTCGGGGTTGCGGCCGCGTCATTGCTTACCAGCAGATCGGCAACCGTGGCCGGAACAGTGACGTCCACAGTGATGTTAATGGTGTCGGAGGTTTCCCCCGGATTGCCTTGCGCATCCAGGGTGGTGATGTAGAGGGCGTGCGCCCCTTCCGCCAGCGCCTCAGGCGTAAAGCTCCATATGCCGTTCGCGCCCACCGTAACCTGCCCCAGCACGGTATCGCCGTCATAAATGGAGATGACGTCGCCTTCCGTCGCCACGCCGCTCAGTACGGGCGTGTCGTCGTTGGTGGTCGAGCCGTTGGTCAGCGCCACCAGCGTACTGCCGTTGTCATCCGTGAGCTGGAGCGTACTGGTGGTGGGCGGCAGCCCGTTGGCGATGGTAAGCAGGAAGGCCTCTGAGACCGGACCCACGTTGCCTGCCGCATCCGTCTGGGTCAGGGTAAAGCTGTGTGGTCCGTTGCTCAGCGCCGCAGGCGTAAAGCTCCAGGTTCCCTCCGCCGTGGTTACCGCCGTGCCCAGCAGCGTCGCGCCGTCATAGACGGTGACAATGCTGCCCAGCTCCGCCGTTCCGCTCAGCGTCGGCGTGTTGTCGTCGGTAGTCGCGCCGCTCAGCAGCGGGCCGGTGGTCGCGCCCGCATCGTCATTCACCAGCAGATCGCTAATAGCCAGCGGCGGCGTGACATCGATAGTGATGGTGTACGGCTCGGCTTCGATGCTGGTATTACCCGCCGCGTCGGTGACAGAAACCGTGAAGGCATAGGTGCCTTCATCAAGGGTGCCGGTTTCGAAACGCCAGATGCCGTTTTCGTTTACCGTGGCCGTACCGAGCAGCGTATCGCCCTGGTAGACATTGACCGTGGCGCCCGCTTCGGCGTTGCCGCGCAGTACCGGCGTTTGATCGTCGGTGTCGCCGCCGTCGGCAATAACCACCGGCGTAGCGCCAGCCGTATCATAGATAGCAAAGGTCGCCGCGTCCGGCGGCAGGGTGTCAACGGTAATCGATCCCAGCGACGCGCTGGCGCTGACGTTGCCCGCTGCATCGCTTACCGTCACGCTCAGCGCATGAACGCCGTCATCAAGCGCGGCGGGCGTAAAGCTCCAGCTGCCGCCGGCATCGGCCGCCACCGAGCCAAGCAGTGTCTCGCCGTCATAGAGACGCACAATGCTGTTCGCCTCTGCCGTGCCGCTGATCGCCGGCGCGTTATCGCTGGTGATCGCCCCATCCGCCAGCGTTGCGCCGCCGCTGGTTTGCAGCGTCAGATCGCCAGCCGGTTCCGGCGGGGTGACATCGACCACCAGGGTAAACAACTCAGAAGGCGCGCTGACGTTACCGATCTCATCGGTGACCGTCGCGCTCAGCGCATGACCGCCATCCGCCAGCGCTGGCGTACTCAGGCTCCATGCGCCGGTGTCGCTGGCGACGATTGAGCCGATGGCCAGGTTGCCGTCATAGATCGTGACCAGGCTGTTGGCTTCAGCGGTGCCGGTGAGCAATAGCGTGTTATCGCTGGTGGTAGCGCCGTTGATAAGGGCGCTGCCGCTATCGTTGCTGACCGTCAGAACGGTTGCATCCGGCGCAACGGTATCGACGGTAAAGTCAATCGGCGTTGAGGCGGCGCTGGTATTACCTGCCGCATCCGTTACCGTCACGCTCAGGCTGTGAAGCGCGTCGGTCAGGGTGGCGACCGCAAAGCTCCACTGACCATTCGCGCCGACCGTGGTGGTGCCCAGCAGCGTATCGCCGTCATAAACGCTAACAACGCCGCCCGCTTCCGCCGTGCCGCTCAGCAGCGGCGTGCTGTCGCTGGTGGTATCGCCATCCAGTATTGTCGCCGCCGCGCCGCCGTTGTCGCTGCTGAGGCTGACGTCGTTCGCTGCGGCTGGCGCAGTGGCGTCCACCACCAGGCTGACCGTAGCCGCCGCGCTGATATTGCCCGCCGCGTCGGTCGCGGTCGCGCTCAGCGTATGGCTGCCGTCATCCAGCGCGGGAGCGGTAAAGCTCCAGCTGCCATCGTCGGCGGCCGTCACGGAACCCAGCACGGTATCGCCGTCAGCGATGGTAACGAGCGTGCCCGCTTCGGCCACGCCGCTGACCACCGGCGTGTTGATGCTGGTCAGGCCGCCATCCGCAATGTTCGCCAGCGTCAGGCCGGTAATGGCGGCAGGCGGCAGGGTATCGACGTTGAGGGTAATCGCATCGCTGGCCGGGCTGATATTGCCCGCCGCATCGGTAACGGTCACGCTCAGGCTGTGCGCGCCGTCATTCAAAACGGGCGAAACAAAACGCCATGCGCCCGCATCATCTGCGGTGGCGCTGCCCAGCAGCGTATCGCCGTCATAGACGGTGACGGTGCTGCCCGCTTCTGCCGTGCCGCTCAGCACCGGGGTGTTGTCGCTGGTGAGGTCGCCGTCGCCGATTTCCGCGCCGCTGGCGTCATTGGTCAGCAGCAGATCGGCCGCGGCGGCAGGCGCAGCGGTATCCACGGTAAAGCTGATGGTCGGGGTATTGCCGCTGCTGTTGCCCGCCGGGTCGGTCACCACGACGCTAAGGCTATGCGCGCCGCTAGCCAGATCGGGCGTGATAAAGCTCCAGTTGCCTTCCGCGCCAGCGGCGACGCTGCCCAGCGCGGTATCGCCATCATAGATGGTGACAATGCTGTTGGCTTCTGCCGTGCCGTTCAGCTGCGGCGCAGTGTCGCGGGTAAAGCCGCCATCGGTAATCGGCACCAGGAGAGTGCCGGTGCTGTCGCTCAGCTGTAAATTATCCGCCAGCACTGGCGCAGTGAGATCGACGTTAAAGTCGAACGGCTCAGACGGCGCGCTGCTGTTGCCCGCGCTATCGGTCACGGTGGCGGTCAGGCTGTGGGCGCCCTCGGCCAGCGCTGGCGAGGTAAAGCTCCAGCTGCCGTCGCTGCCTGCCGTTACGCTGCCCAGCACGGTGGTCCCGTCCGACAGGGTGACGAGGCTGCCCGCTTCGGCGCTGCCGCTTAACACCGGCGTGGTGTCGTTGGTGGCGCCGCCTGCGGCAATCTGATTGCCGTTATCGTCGCTGCTCAGCTGTAGCGCGGTCGCCGTCGTCGGCGCAGTGGTATCAACGGTAAAGGTCACCGGCTCAGAGGGCGCGCTGCTGTTGCCCGTCGGGTTGGTGACCACCACCGTCAGACTGTGTTCGCCTTCGCTCAGGGCTGGCGCGCTGAAGCTCCAGCTGCCGTCGCCGTTCACCGTGGCGCTGCCCAGCACCGTATCGCCATCCGAAACGGTAATGGTGCTGCCCGCTTCGGCGGTGCCGCTTAGCAGCGGCGTCGCGTCATTGGTTGCCCCGCCGGCGGCAATCGCCACCGGCGTACCGCTGGCGTCATTGCTGATTTGCAGGTTGTCCGCAGCGGCGGGCGGCGTGAGATCGACCGTAAAGGTAAAGGCATCGGAGGCTGGCCCGGTATTGCCCGCCGCATCGGTCACGGTGGCGGTCAGGCTATGCGCTCCCGCCTCAAGCGGCGTTTCTGGCGTAAAACGCCAGTTGCCGTCGGCATCGACGGCGGCGCTACCCAGCGCGGCGTCGCCGTCAAAGACGGTTACGATGCCGCCAGGCTCTGCCGTGCCGCTCAACGCCGGACTGGTGTCGTTGGTGATGCCGCCTGCCGCGATCGCCGTACCGTTCTGATCGTTGCTGAGCGCCAGCTCCGCAGCCGCGACCGGCGGCAGCGTGTCGAGGGTGAAACTCACTGGCTCCGTCGGCGCGCTGACGTTACCGGCGGCATCGGTGACGGTCGCCGTCAGGCTGTGGCCGCCGTCGTCCAGCGCCGGGGAAGTAAAGCTCCAGTTACCCTCCGCGTCGCTGGTCGTGGTGCCCAGCAGCGCGTCGCCGTCGTAGACCGAGATGGCGCTGCTCGCCGCCGCCGTGCCGCTCAGTACCGGCGTCGCATCGTTGGTCACGCCGCCAGATACCACCGGCGTGCCGCTCTGGTCGTTGGTAAGCAGCAGATTAGCCGCCGCTACCGGAGGCGTGGTGCTGATGGTAATCGCCACCGCTTCTGTCGCCGGGCTGCTGTTGCCCGCCGTATCGGTGACGGTGGCGGTCAGGCTGTGGTCGCCTTCGCTCAGCGCAGGCGTGGTGAAGCTCCAGCCGCCGTCGCTGCCGACCGTTACCGAGCCAAGCACCGTATCGCCGTCAGAAACGGTCACCAGGCTGCCCGCCTCAGCGCTGCCGCTCAACACCGGCGTGGGATCGTTAGTAATACCGCCCGTTACGGCGACCGGCGTGCCGCTTTGATCGTTGCTCAGCAGCAGATCGGCGGCCGCGACCGGCGGCGTGGTATCAACGGTGACCAGCAGCGGCGCAGACGGCCCGCTGCTGTTGCCCGCTGCGTCAGTGACGGCGGCGGTCAGGCTATGATCGCCCTCCGCCAGCGTCGGTGTGGTAAAGCTCCAGCCGCCGTCGCTGCCGACCGTTACCGAGCCAAGCAGCGTATCGCCGTCGGAAACGGTGACCAGGCTGCCCGGTTCGGCGCTGCCGCTCAGTACCGGCGTGGTATCGTTGATGGCGTCGCCTGACGCCACAGGAACCGGCGTGTCGCCCACGTTGCTGCTGAGCGACACATCAGCCGGGATGGCCGGCGGTAAGGTATCGACGGTAATCGCAATGGCGTCGCTGGCCGGACTGCTGTTGCCCGCCGGATCGGTGACCGTGGTTGTCAGGCTGTGATCGCCCTCGGTCAGCGTCGGGGTGGTGAAGCTCCAGCTGCCGTCGCCTGCCGCCGTGGTCGAGCCAAGTACAGCGCCGCCGTCAGAAACGGTGACGATGCTGCCCGTCTCGGCGCTGCCGCTCAGCACAGGCGCGCTGGTGCTGGTCGTGACGCCGTTGATAAGCGGATCGCCGCTGGCATCTGTCAGGGTCACGCCCGTTGCCGCCTCCGGCGGCGTGGTGTCGATGGTCAGCGTCAGCGGCGCGGAGTCCGTGACGTTGCCCGCGGCATCGGTAAAGGTGGCGAGGAAGGTATAGGTGCCGTCCGCCAGCGTGTCGGGGGTAAAGGTCCACTGGCCGTTAGCGTCCGCCGTCACGCTGCCTAGCGCCGTTTCGCCGCTGTAGAGCGTCACCAGCGAGCCGGCGGCGGCCAGGCCGCTCAGCACCGGCGTGGCATCCTGCGTGGCGGAGCCGTCCGCCAGCGCCACAAGGGTGGTGCCGCTGTCGTCGGTCGCCTCCAGCGACGTGGTCGCAGGCGGCAGGTCGGCCTGCACGTTCAGATTCACCGCCGGGGTCGCCGGGCTGATATTGCCCGCCGCGTCGGTCACCGTCACCGTCAGACTATGAACGCCGTTGCTCAGCGCGCCGGTGGTCAGGCTCCAGCTTCCGTCGGTACCCGCCGTGACCGTGCCCAGCAGCGCATCGCCGTCATAGACGCTGACCACGCTGCCCGCTTCCGCCTGACCGCTCAGGGTCGGCGTATTGTCATCGGTGGTCGCGCCTGACGTCAGCGGTCCTTGAACGTCGCCAGCGTTATCGCTCACGACCAGCCCGGTCGCGGCGGCTGGCGCGATGGTATCGACCGTAAAGTTTACCGGCGCGGAGGACGGGCTGACATTGCCTGCCGCATCGGTGACGGTGGTGGTCAGGCTGTGCGCCCCTTCCGCCAGCGTAGGCGAGGTAAAGCTCCAGCTTCCGTCGCTGTTAACCGTGGCGGTGCCAAGCAGCGTATTGCCATCGGAAACCGTGACCGTACTGCCTGGCTCAGCGGTGCCGCTCAGGACCGGGGAGGCATCGTTGGTTGCGCCGCCCGCGCTGACCGGCAGAGAGGCGCTGCCTTCGTTATTGCTGAGTTGCAGGTTATCCGCCGCGTCCGGCGCCAGGGTATCCACGGTAACCGTGAGCGGCCCGGCGTTGGTGGTGCTGCCGTTCGGGCTGTTCGCCACCGCGAGGAACACATGCAGCCCGTTAGAGAGAGAAAAGAGCCTGAAGGACCACTGGCCGCCGGCATCCGCCGTGACGCTGCCCAACACCGTGTTACCGTCATAGAGCGTCACCAGGCTATTGGGATCGGCGACGCCGCTCAGGATCGGGCTGTCATTGTTAGTGGTAGCGCCGTCAACGATCGGCGTCAGCGTACTGTCTGCTTCAACGGTGGCTTCCAGCGGCGCCGTCGCAGGCGGCAGACCGCCCTCAATCGTCAGATCGAAGGGAGTCGTCGCCGGACTGCTGTTGCCCGCCGCGTCGGTCGCCGTCGCCGTCAGGCTGTGAGCGCCGGTGCTCAGCACTGGCGTGGTGAAGCTCCAGTTGCCGGCAACATCAGCGATGGCATTGCCCAGCAGCGTAGCGCCGTCATAGATGCTGATAACCGCATCTGGCTCCGCCTGGCCGCTTAGCGTCGGCGTGCGGTCGTCCGTGGTATCGCCGGAGTTCAGCGCGCCTTGCGCAGCGCCGAAGTCGTCGCTGACAACCAGCGCGCCGGGCGCGTCAGGCGCGACGGTATCGACGCTAAAGTCCAGCGGGACGGACGCCGGGCCAGTGTTACCTGCTGCGTCAGTGACCGTAGCGGTCAGGCTGTGGCCGCCTTCCCCCAGCGCTGGCGTGATGAAGCTCCAGCTGCCGTCACTGCCGACGGTCACGCTGCCCAGTACGGTATCGCCGTCAGCCACGGTTACGGTGCTGCCCGCTTCTGCCGTCCCGCTCAGTATTGGCGACGTATCGTTGGTGGTGCCGCCAGGGGCGACCGGCAGCAGAATGCCGCGGTTGTCGCTCAGCACCAGATCCGCGACCACGTCTGGCGGCGTGGTATCGACATCAAAGGTAACAGGCGCAGAAGGCACGCTGACGTTGCCTGCCGCATCGGTCGCGGTGGCGGTCAGGCTATGCGCGCCCTCCGCCAGCGTCGGCGTCGTAAAGCTCCAGGCGCCGTCTGCGCCGGCGGTGACGCTGCCCAGCACGGTTGCGCCGTCGGAGACGGTGACAACAGCGCCCGGTTCAGCGCTGCCGCTGAGCACCGGCGTGCTGTCGTTGGTCGCCCCGGAAGTGACTGCCACCGTCGAGCCGCCTGCATCGCTGCTCAGTTGCAGATTACCGACTGCTTCCGGCGCGACGGAATCAATGGTGATGGTCAGCGTGTCGGAATCGGTGGCGCTGCCCGCCTCATCCGTGCTGACGGCATGGAAGGCATAAACCCCGTCCGCCAGCGCGTCTGGCGTGAAGGTCCACTGACCGCTGGCGTCTGCGGTCACGCTGCCCAGCACCTGATCGCCGTTATAGAGCGTCACCAGCGCGTTCGCGGCTGTCAGGCCGCTCAGCACCGGCGTGGTATCCGGGGTGGTCGCGCCGCTGGCAAGCTGCACTACCGTGCTGCCGCTGTCGTCGCTAATTTCCAGCGAACTGGTCGCAGGGGGCAGATCCGCCGCGACGGTCAGATCGAAGGCGTCTGTTGGCGCGCTGCTGTTGCCTGCCGTATCGGTCACGGTGACCGTCAGGCTATGGCTACCGTTACTCAGGGTCGGGGTGGTAAAGCTCCAGCCGCCTTGCGCATCGGCGGTAACGGAACCCAGTAGCGTGTCGCCATCGTAGACATTAATCAGACTGCCCGCCTCCGCCTGACCGCTCAGGGTTGGCGTGCTGTCGTCGGTGGTATCGCCCGACGCCAGCGCTCCCTGGTCGTCGCCGACGTCATCGGTGACCACCAGCCCGCTGGCGGCGTCTGGCGCGCTGGTATCCAGCGTAAAGTCGATGGCCGCTGACGCCGGTCCTGTGTTGCCTGCCGTATCGGTCACGGTGGTGGTGAGGCTGTGGCTGCCCTCGTCAAGAGCCGGAACGGTAAAGCTCCAGCTGCCGTCGTCGGCGGCCGTGACGCTGCCAAGCACGGTGTCGCCGTCAGAGACGGTTACGGTGCTGCCCGGTTCGGCGCTGCCGCTCAGCACTGGCGTGGCGTCATTTGTCGCGCCGCCCGCGCCGATCGGCACGGAAACGCCGCCGCTGTTGCCGTTGAGCAGCAGATCAGCCGCCGCCGCTGGCGGCGTGGTATCGACGCTGAAGTTAACGGGCGCGGAGGCTGCGCTGGCGTTGCCTGCGGCATCGGTTACGATGGCGGTCAGGCTGTGCGCGCCCTCAGCCAGCGTCGGCGTGGTGAAGCTCCACGCGCCGTCGTCGCCCGCCGTAGTGCTGCCCAGCATGGTGGCGCCGTCAGAAACCGTGATGATACTGCCTGGTTCGGCGCTGCCACTCAGTACCGGCGTGGCGTCACTGGTGGAGCCGGAGGTGATCGGCACCGGCGACCCGCTGGCGTCAGTGCTGAGCTGAACGCCCGTTGCGCTTTCTGGCGCTACGCTATCTACCGTGATGTTCAGCGTAGCGGAGTCGGTGACGTTGCCCGCCGCGTCGGTGCTGGTGGCGTGGAAAGCATAGGTGCCGTCGGCCAGCGCCTCTGGCGTAAAGCTCCACTGGCCGCTGGCGTCTGCGGTGACGCTGCCCAGCGCCTCATCCCCGTTGTACAGGATAACCAGCGCGCCAGCCGTGGTCTGGCCGGTCAGCACGGGCGTCGTGTCTCTGGTGCTGTCGCCGTCGGCCAGGGTTACCAGCTGACTACCGCTGTCGTCGGTAATCGCCAGCGAACTGGTCGCCGGCGGCAAATCGGCCGCCACGGTTAATTCAAACGCATCGGTCGCCGGGCTGACATTGCCTGCCGCATCGGTGACGGTAAGCGTCAGACTGTGGCTGCCGTTGCTGAGCGGCGGCGTGGTGAAGCTCCAGTTGCCGTCAGTGCCCACGGTGACGCTGCCGATGACCGTGCTGCCGTCGTAAACAGTGACCAGCGAATCCGGCTCCGCCTGACCGCTCAGGATCGGCGTGCTGTCATCGGTCGTCGCCCCTGACGTCAGGGGGCCGGTGCTGCTGCCCGCATCGTCTGTCACTACCAGACCGCTGGCAGCCGCAGGCGGCAGCGTATCGACGGTAAAGAGCAGCGGCGCGCCCGCCTCGCTGACGTTGCCTGCCGCATCGGTCACGGTGGCGGTCAGGCTGTGGCTACCCTCAGTCAGCGTCGGGGTGGTGAAGCTCCAGCTGCCGTCACTGCCTGCCGTGGCCGTACCCAGCGGCGTAGCGCCGTCAAAGAGGGTAACGGTGCTGCCCGGTTCCGCCGTGCCGCTCAGCACCGGCGTATTATCGCTGGTCGCCCCGCCAGGCGTAACGGGCGTCACCGTCTCACCGCTGTTGTTGCTGAGTTGCAGATTGTCTGCGGCGTCCGGCGGCAGCGTATCAATAGTCACCGTGATGGTCGGCGTGTCGCTCACGTTGCCGTCCGCGTCGGTACTGGTGGCGCGGAAAGCATAGGTGCCGTCCGCCAGCGTTTGCGGCGTAAAGGCCCACTGACCGCTGGCGTCCGCAGTGACGCTGCCCAGCACCGCATCGCCGTTATAGAGGGTGACCAGCGCGTTAGCGGCGGCGACGCCGCTCAGCGTCGGGGTGTTATCCGCAGTCGCCGCGCCGTTGGTCAGCGATACCAGGGTGCTGCCGCTGTCATCCGTAATTTCCAGCGAGCTGGTAGCCGGAGGCAGATCCGCCGCAACGTTAATGACAATGGGCGTGGTTGCCGCGCTGACGTTGCCCGCCGCATCGGTCACGGTAGCGGTCAGGCTGTGGCTGCCGTTGCTCAGCGCCGGCGTGGTAAAGCTCCAGCCGCCGTCTGCGCCCGCCGTGACCGAACCCAGTAGCGTATCGCCGTCGTAGACGCGGACCAGAGTCCCCGCTTCCGCCAGGCCGCTCAGTACTGGCGTGCTGTCATCGGTCGAGCCGCCAGAAGTCAAGGGTCCCTGGCTGTCGCCCACGTTATCCGTCAGCTGCAATCCGCTGGCGATGTCTGGCGCGAGGGTATCAACGGTAAAGGTGAGGGTTGTCGCCGGGCTGATATTGCCTGCCGCATCGGTCGCGGTAATGCTCAGCGTATGGCTGCCCTCTTCCAGCGCCGGGCTGGTAAAGGTCCAGCGGCCATCGCTGCCCGCGGTCACCGTGCCCAGCACGGTATCGCCATCGCGAACGGTAACTGTGCTGCCGGCTTCGGCGGTTCCCTGAAGCGTTGGCGTATTATCGCTGGTTACGCTGTCCTGCCCGATGGGCGTCACGAGGGTGCCGTTGTTGCTGGTTGCCGTCAGATCGGCAATGGATTCAGGCGCGAGGGTATCAACGGTGAAATTAACCGGACTAGTGGCGCTACTGACGTTGCCCGCGGCATCGGTTACCGTAACCGTCAGGCTATGCTGGCCGTCCGCCAGCGTGGGGGAGGTAAAGCTCCAGCTGCCGTCTGCGTTGACCGTTACCGTTCCCAGCAGCGTGCTGCCGTCATAAACGCTGATGACCGCGCCTGCCTCGGCCGTTCCGCTCAGGACTGGCGTATTGTCATCCGTGATGCTACCTGCGCCGATGGATCCCTGAACGCTGCCGACATTGTCGCTGATAAGCAAATCAGTAACCGGGCCGGGGGCGGTAGTATCGCCGCCGCCGGTATCGCCCCCGCCGGTATCGCCGCCGCCGGTATCGCCGCCGCCAGTATCGCCGCCGCCGGTATCGCCACCGCCTGTATCGCCCCCGCCTGTATCGCCGCCGCCTGTGCCGCCATCGCCTGTGCCGCCATCGCCGGGAGCCGGCGCGGCCTCAGAGGAATTGCCGCCGCCGCCGCCGCCACCGGCAAACATCGCGGCAATACCCGCCAGCGCCGCGCCGCCGAAACCGTAGGCGGCAATCGCGCCATCATTAGTAATATTGTCCGCCAGCAGCCCTTCTGTGCTGTCGATGGAAACAAACTGGAAGCCCTGCTGGCCTGGATCTTCTACCCACCACAGCGCGCCCTGGTCATCCTGCAATACCAGATCGCTTTCGCCTGCCGGGCTATAAAAATTATGAATAACAACTGTTTCCCCAGATTTCGTTGTGACAACCAGGTCGTTACCGTTGCGCGCAAAAGATTTGATGTCAGACCGGTTAAGATTGAGCTTAACCAGACTCGGAGCGGTTAGATTGACGTCGCTGCCACTCAGCTGCGAGGCGATTGTGCCGCCTTTAGGCGTTACTGAGATATTATTCATGTTATGTATATCCCACTGAGGTTATTAATATTCATAAAAATGCCCGGCATCCTGAGACCCCGGTGTGTTCGTAAATAGCGCCCGGCGCTATTCACTCCCCTCTTTGTCGATCTCATATTTTTTGATGAAATCGCTCTGAGCCGTGTTGAGCCTTTATCCTGGTGAGGGAATCACTTTTATTTTTTTAATAAGCCCTGTGGGCATGCCTTTGCCTTTACTGCTGGCAAAGGCTAAACATCATAAAAAATGGCGGTAATGTGTTGCGGTATCGCGCTGTGTTTTCAGCGGCTTGGCGGAATGGCTGATGATCAAACTTTCAGTAAAATCAGACAGGTTACATCTGTGCCACTGGTCTCCCTGCATACCCGTGATTTTTTTACCCGCCAGCGCGGCGCGCTGGATCGGCGTATCGACGCCCTGAACAATGACGCCGTGGCATAATTCATTAAGGTGATTCAGCAACGTATCGAAGAGATACGCTTCACCGTATTTCTGGAAAAAGGTTTTATCTGTTTTAACGTATTCAAATATCCCGCTGTTCAACATCGATAAGGTCGAGCTGCCTGCGCCAAAGTCATCCAGCCAGAGCAGCGCGGGCGTCATTGCCGCCAGGTTTTGCAACAGCAAACGGTCACGGGCGTGATAGCGCTCGGTAAAGAAGGCAGAGATCTCAAGGCGTAAAAAAGGCAGGCGGTCGAGCTTTTGCTGCACGGTCTCATTTTTCAAAATGCCGTGAATAATATCGCTGTCAATATTAAGACTGGTGATGCAGGAGAAGCCGTTTTGATACAGCGCCGCGATCTGTTCCAGCTGAAGCAGAAATAGCTGCCATTTTTCTGCGGCCAGCATGCCGATAAACGGCTGATGCGGGTCATTCGCTGGCAGCTGGCGGACAGTCCCATCCCTGTGGGTAAAGCGGGTTAACAGCTCCCAGGCAATAGTTTCCCCTGAAGGGGCCTGGATCGGCTCGAGCAGCAATACATAGCGCTGATGGAAATTAAGTTGACGGCCCATTCTGCTACCTGATCCACCCGAAAAGTCAGCTACCGAAGATTAGCAACGGAAATGTCAGGAAAATTTATGTAAAAAGTTAAGAAAACATAGAGCATTCTTAACGCCTTAACCAGATGCTAACGTACAACTTACACTTTGAAAAATAGATTTAAGCCAAACCACTAAGAATTATCAATAGGAAAAAGCAATCAATACGCAGATTTAGCGCGAATTTTCAGGCAACAAAAATCACAAAACATTCTATAAATTTATTGCAATACAGACCTTGACGAAATGAATTTCATATACTTCATTGTTTTATATAAATAAAATATCAAATGAAACATGAAAAACATCAGCCATCCTGATAAATATCATCAGGAACTCACATTCAAATAATTTCCAGAAAAACCCAAATAAATCATGCTGAAGGGAAGTTTCACTTTAGTAATAAAGTTCAGATAAAATTATATATAAGCAGGCTTTTGAATTAGAAAATCCATTGAATCTTTAACAATCTAAGCGGCAGCTAAAAATCAGAGCAGACTAACGTCTCGTTTTTTCTCAAAAATTTGGCGACAGCATGATGCCTGGGAAACAGTGAGCTGTTTCAGACTGTTAACAGCATCTGAAACGTGCGTCAGATCACATAACCAATAAAAAAAGAAAAGAAAGGTATAAAAGGCAGGCGCGGTGTGAGCTGAGCCTCAGAGGAGACTCAGCTCAGAGAGGAGGTGTTACTCGTCTTCGAGATAGGTGTAGCCGTACAGGCCGCTTTCAAACTCTTCCAGGAACTGCGCGCGCAGCTCATCATCAAGGTCGGTTTCTTTTACCTGATTGCGGAACAGCGTCATCAGCTCGTCTGGATTAAGCTGCACATACTCCAGCATATCGGCAACGGTATCGCCTTCGTCCGACAGTTCAACATCAACCGTCCCATCTTCACGCGCATAAACATTGACCGCCTCGGTATCGCCGAACAGGTTGTGCATATTGCCGAGGATCTCCTGATAGGCGCCCACCATAAAGAAGCCGAGCATAGGCGGGTTTTCAGGATCGTATTCCGGCATCGGCATGGTGGTCGCAATCCCGTCGCCGTCAACATAGTGATCGATGGTGCCGTCGGAATCACAGGTAATATCCAGCAGTACCGCGCGGCGCTCCGGCTTCTTGTGCAGCCCTTCCAGCGGCAGCACCGGGAACAGCTGGTCGATACCCCAGGCGTCCGGCATAGACTGGAACAGCGAGAAGTTGACGTACATCTTGTCCGCCATGCGCTCCTGTAGCTCGTCAATGATCGGACGGTGCGCGCGGTTGCTCGGATCAAGATGCTGCTGAATATAGTGGCAAATGCTGAGGTAGAGCTGCTCCGCCCAGGCGCGCTGCGACAGGTCGTAGGTGCCAGACGCATAGCCGGTATGAATGTCGTGCAGATCCATCTGGCTGTCGTGCAGCCATTCGCGCAGCGAGCGGCGCACGTCAGGCTCGTGCATCTCCTGCCAGGTTTCCCACATGCTGAGAATCGGGCGCGGGGCCTCTTCCTGCGGAGCCTGCGGCGTGATGAACTCGTTACGCTCGACGCCGATGATATTGGAGACCAGCACGGTGTGGTGCGCGGTTACGGCACGGCCCGATTCGGTGATAACCGTCGGATGGTCAAGGCCATGCTCTTCACAGGCATCGCCAATCGCCCAGATAACGTTGTTGGCGTATTCATTCAGGCCGTAGTTAACAGAGCAGTCCGACTGCGAACGCGTGCCCTCATAATCTACCCCCAGACCGCCGCCCACGTCGAAGCATTTAATATTGACGCCCAGCTTCGCCAGCTCAACGTAGAAACGCGCCGACTCGCGCACGCCGGTGGCGATGTCGCGAATGTTCGCCATCTGTGAGCCGAGGTGGAAGTGCAGCAGTTGCAAACTGTCGAGGCGGCCCGCGCTGCGCATGATTTCCACCAGCTGCAATACCTGCGACGCCGCCAGACCGAATTTAGATTTTTCGCCGCCGCTCGACTGCCATTTGCCGGAGCCTTGCGACGCCAGACGCGCGCGGATGCCAAGGCGCGGGATCACGTTAAGGCGCTCGGCCTCTTCCAGCACCAGGCGCACCTCGGTCATCTTCTCAATGACCAGATAGACTTTGTGTCCCAGTTTCTCGCCAATCAGCGCCAGACGGATATATTCGCGGTCTTTGTAGCCGTTACAGACGATCACCGTACGGGTCTTACCGGCATGCGCCAGCACGGCCATCAGCTCCGCTTTCGATCCCGCTTCCAGCCCCAGCGGCTCGCCGGAGTTAACCAGCGACTCAATCACGCGCTTATGCTGGTTAACCTTAATGGGATAGACCAGGAAGTAGTCGCCGCGGTAGCCATAGGATTCGCGCGCGCGTTTGAACGCCGCGTTAATGGAACGCAGGCGGTGTTGCAGAATCTGCGGGAAGCAGAACAGCGCAGGCAGGCGCTGCCCCTGAGCTTCGCGCTCTTTGACCAGTTTCGCTAAATCGACGCGCAGCGCGGGTTTATCCGGGTTCGGACAGACGCTGACGTGGCCCAGTTCATTGACGTCATAGTAGTTATTGCCCCACCAGGCAACGTTATAGGTACGCAGCATTTTGCTGGCATCCCGATCGTTCATTGCAACCTCCTGCATCGAGCGGAGCACACCCTGTTCGCCAGCTGACGAACCCTTGATAGTCTTCATGTCGTCAGACATCACGAACCTCGAATTTCTGTTGGAATGTGAAACAGTTATGCGGTTTTGACGCGCCCTGTCTGTTAATGAGTTGCCACATAAAACGCTTTGTCCCGTCTGCCTGACGGCGAGGTCAGGAAGAAAAAGCATAAAACTAAGTGTAAAACACCCAGGCCAGTTACGTGTAAGTGGACCCCGAATGCATCACGACGTTCACTGACGAGCCATCGCCAGCGCAAGTAAATAAAAGAAGAACAGATTAACCGGCGCGCGTGTCGGGATAATGACCGCAGGGCGCGACGCGTCGGTAAAGCAGAGGTAAGGCAGGAAAGGAGAACGCCAGCGCGCCGCCAGAGCGCAGAGAACCGCAAGGAAGAAGAGCGTGGTTCATTACTTCTGTCACCTCCACACATGTTTTCGCATGTGGAAACAAACTGGGTGAATGCCAGAGCAGCACTCTGACAGTGGCTACGCACAGCGGCGTCATCCTGATGGCTGCCCCTGGCAGCCGCCGCGTTTTATACCGTCCGGCGGGCAAAAATGCAAAGCGTTTCGCTGGCGCGCCGCCGTTTCGCGTCACGATTTTTTGTCCGCCGCCGCTTTTCCGAAAAATGCGGAAACAGAAAAAGGGCTGGCATTTCGTTTATCCCTTAACCTAAAATAGCCGTCCAGATGGTTTTCCATCTAAACTGGTTAACATCCAGGCGGATCGAGCCTGGCTTACTGACACTTCTTAAACTGCTCGCGGCTTTGCCTGAAGGGGCGTCAAGTAGGATTACCTCACTTACGCTATGCAGTCGAATTCAAACCATTTGTAAGGTAAAGAACAGAATGGCTAAACACCTTTTTACGTCCGAGTCCGTATCAGAAGGACATCCTGATAAAATCGCCGACCAGATTTCTGACGCCGTGCTGGACGCTATCCTGGAACAGGATCCCAAAGCGCGAGTGGCCTGCGAAACCTACGTAAAAACCGGTATGGTGCTGGTCGGCGGTGAGATCACCACCAGCGCATGGGTCGATATTGAAGAGATCACCCGTAATACCGTACGTGAAATCGGTTATGTCCATTCCGATATGGGCTTTGACGCCAATTCTTGCGCCGTTCTGAGTGCCATCGGCAAGCAGTCTCCTGACATCAACCAGGGCGTTGACCGTACCGACCCGCTGGAGCAGGGCGCAGGCGACCAGGGCCTGATGTTTGGTTACGCCACCAACGAAACCGATGTACTGATGCCTGCGCCGGTCACCTATGCGCACCGTCTGGTACAGCGTCAGGCAGAAGTGCGTAAAAACGGCACGCTGCCGTGGCTGCGCCCGGACGCGAAAAGCCAGATCACTTTCCAGTATGACAGCGGCAAAATCGTCGGCATCGACGCGGTAGTGCTGTCGACTCAGCACGCGGAAGAGATCGACCAGGCCACGCTGCGCGAAGCGGTTATGGAAGAGATCATCAAGCCGGTGCTGCCCACCGAGTGGATCAACGCCAGCACCAAATACCATATCAATCCGACAGGTCGTTTCGTAATCGGCGGCCCGATGGGCGACTGCGGCCTGACCGGACGTAAAATTATCGTTGATACCTACGGCGGCATGGCGCGTCACGGCGGCGGCGCCTTCTCTGGTAAGGATCCGTCAAAAGTTGACCGTTCCGCCGCCTACGCCGCGCGCTATGTGGCGAAAAATATCGTCGCCGCTGGCCTGGCTGACCGCTGTGAGATTCAGGTCTCCTACGCCATTGGCGTGGCGGAGCCAACCTCTATCATGGTGGAAACCTTCGGCACCGAGAAAATCGCCACCGAGCAGCTGACGCTGCTGGTTCGCGAGTTCTTTGACCTGCGTCCTTACGGCCTGATCCAGATGCTGGATCTGCTCCAGCCGATCTATAAAGAGACGGCTGCCTATGGTCACTTTGGTCGTGAACACTTCCCGTGGGAAAAAACCGACAAGGCTGCTCAGCTGCGCGAAGCTGCCGGTCTGTAAATTGATCACATTGTGCTGTTCCCCATCCGGGGAATAGCCTCTGTTTTTGCCCCTCTGCCGCTCCCTCTTGCCCCCTCTCCAGCACTTTTTCTTTTCTCAACTACACTTCTGTGGCCCGTCAATGGGAAGCGTGTTACCGATTACAAATTGAAACGCTTTATTTTTCTGCTATTTAGGATTTAACCGCCGTGGTTATTCCACTGAAAATGCGTTATTTTCAGCGTCCTCTGATAGCCGATAATTGACGCCATGTCAGAAACTTAACAGGTGCTATACCTTACTGGTTATTTAACTTTTTCGGGCTGAAAATGCTGAATTTCAGGGTTTCAGCGTGTGTAAGCGATTACATTAGCGTGATCGCCTTCACTTTTTCCCCCGATAAGGTTTCTTAACATTGATAACAACAATGATGGATGAACTCGGAGGCAAAATGCCTGGCAACACTCATAAAAGCAGAACGTCAAACAAGGCGATGACCTATTTTGTCTGCTTTCTTGCGGCCCTTGCAGGCCTGTTATTTGGACTGGATATCGGCGTGATTGCAGGCGCGCTGCCGTTTATCGCCAAAGATTTTAACGTAACGGCGCATCAGCAGGAGTGGATCGTCAGCTCGATGATGTTTGGCGCGGCCGTGGGCGCGATTGGCTCCGGCTGGATGTCGTCGCATCTGGGCCGTAAGAAGAGCCTGATGGCCGGCGCTATCCTGTTCGTCATCGGTTCGCTCTGGTCCGCGATGGCGCCGAACCCGGACATGCTGATCGTCGCGCGCGTGGTGCTGGGCCTGGCCGTCGGCGTGGCGTCCTATACCGCCCCGCTCTACCTGTCTGAAATCGCGCCGGAAAAAATTCGCGGCAGTATGATTTCGCTTTATCAGCTGATGATTACCATTGGTATTCTCGGCGCCTATCTTTCTGATACCGCGTTCAGCGCATCAGGCGACTGGCGCTGGATGCTGGGTATTATCACCATTCCGGCCGTGCTGCTGCTGGTTGGGGTGGTCTTCCTGCCTAACAGTCCGCGCTGGCTGGCGGCGAAAGGGGATTTCCGCGATGCCCAGCGCGTGCTCGATCGTCTGCGCGATACCAGCGAGCAGGCGAAACGCGAGCTGGAAGAGATCCGCGAAAGCCTGAAGATCAAACAGTCCGGCTGGCAGCTGTTCCAGAGCAACGGCAACTTCCGCCGCGCGGTATTCCTCGGCGTGCTGTTGCAGGTGATGCAGCAGTTTACCGGTATGAACGTCATCATGTACTACGCGCCGAAAATCTTCGAGATCGCCGGCTTCTCCAACACCACGGAGCAGATGTGGGGAACGGTGATTGTCGGCCTGGTGAACGTGCTGGCGACCTTTATCGCTATCGGCCTGGTAGACCGCTGGGGTCGTAAGCCGACGCTGATCCTGGGCTTCCTGGTGATGGCCGCCGGTATGGGCGTGCTGGGCACCATGCTGCATATGGGCATCCATTCGCAGGGCGCGCAGTACTTCGCTATCGCGATGCTGCTGATGTTTATCATTGGCTTCGCCATGAGCGCCGGTCCGCTGATTTGGGTGCTGTGTTCGGAAATCCAGCCGCTGAAAGGCCGCGACTTTGGTATCACGGTCTCTACCGCCACCAACTGGATTGCCAACATGATCGTCGGCGCAACCTTCCTCACCATGCTGAATACGCTGGGCAACGCTCCGACCTTCTGGGTCTATGGGCTGCTGAACGTCTTCTTTATTGTGCTGACGCTGATGCTGATCCCGGAAACCAAAAACGTCTCGCTGGAGCATATCGAGCGTAACCTGATGTCCGGCAAGAAACTGCGCGACATCGGCTCGCACGACTAACCAGCCGCAGCAGGCACGGATGCCTGCAACCCGGTGACATGGACAGGCGCAACGCGTCCCGCGCGCGGGACGAGCGGACAGGGATGACGTTTTGCGCTCGCTCCTTGTCACCCACATCAGCACATCGCGAACTCTCTGGCGGGCTTTAAAGCCCGCCTTTTTATTTGGTTGAGTTCCTTTCCTTCGCCGCTTATCCTTTCCGGCATGAAAACACCCCGCCTTCCTGTCGCCGTACAGCAAGCCGTTATGCGCTCGCTGCGTCACTTTCTTCAGCTTGCCAGCGACAGGCTGGAGCGCCCCTTTGCCGAACCGGCGCTGGTTTACCAGCAGCGCGGCACGGCGGCAGGCACCGCCTGGATGGAGAAGTGGGAAATTCGCCTCAATCCGGTTCTGCTGATGGAAAACCAGCAGGCGTTTGTCGATGAAGTGGTGCCGCATGAGCTGGCGCACCTGCTGGTGTGGAAAGTGTTTGGCCGCGTGCCGCCGCACGGCAAAGAGTGGAAATGGATGATGCAGGAGGTGCTTGGCGTGCCCGCCCGCCGCACCCATAAGTTTGAGATCGCCTCGGTGCGCGCGAAAACCTTTCCCTACCGCTGCGGCTGTCAGCAGCATCATCTTACCGTCCGGCGTCATAACCGCGTGCTGCGCGGCGAAAGCGAATATCGCTGCGTCCGCTGCAAAAGCCTGTTAAAACCCGGCGACTATTCGCCATCCTGAGGGCAATTCTCATTCCGCTCGTTACGCCATTCTGCTACCCTGCCGCCCTTTTTCCGACTGAGTAGAATTCTGGAATATGTCTCGCAAATTTATCGCTGCCGTCACGCTGTTGCTCTCCCCGTTCGCCACTCAGGCGCTTTCGCTGGATAACTACCATCAGAATAATTTTCAGCAGGCAAAAATCTTCGCCGCCGCCATCAATGCCGATGCGCCCGGCTCCTTTTACTGCGGCTGTAAAATTAACTGGCAGGGTAAAAAAGGCATTCCCGACCTCAGCAGCTGCGGCTATCAGGTGCGTAAAAACGCCAGCCGCGCCGGGCGCATCGAGTGGGAACATGTGATGCCGGCCTGGGAGTTTGGCCATCAGCGTCAGTGCTGGCAGAACGGCGGCCGCAAAAATTGCAGCAAAGACGCGGAATATCGCCGCATCGAAAGCGATCTGCATAACCTGCAACCGGCTGTGGGCGAAGTAAACGGCGATCGCGGCAACTTCGCCTACAGCCAGTGGAACGGCGGCGAACAGCAGTACGGCCAGTGCGCCATGAAGGTCGACTTTAAATACAAACAGGCCGAGCCGCCCGCCCGCGCCCGCGGCGCCATCGCGCGCACCTACTTCTATATGCGCGACCAGTATCATCTGCGCCTGTCGCGCCAGCAGACGCAGCTCTTTACCGTCTGGGACAAGCAGTATCCGGTCTCCCGCTGGGAGTGTGAACGCGACCAGCGCATCGCCCGCGTGCAGGGCAATCACAATCCTTATGTGCAGCAGGCTTGCCAGCGTTAAAATCACTGCCCTACACTAACGTCTTCTCGATTCCGCCGCGCCGCGTGCGCGGCGCTCAGCTTTCAGGGCCTGTATGCGCATACCTCGCATTTATCATTCCGAACCTTTAACCAGCGGCAGCGAAATTACGCTGGACGAAGACGCCTCTAATCATGTTGGACGCGTCCTGCGCATGACCAGCGGCCAGCGTCTGGAACTCTTTGATGGCACTAATCTGACTTTTGCGGCAGAGATCACTCTTGCAGATAAAAAGCGTGTAAAAGTAAGAGTCCTTGAAGGCCAGCCTGACGATCGTGAATCTCCCCTGTTTCTGCATCTCGGCCAGGTGATGTCGCGCGGCGAAAAAATGGAGTTCACTATCCAGAAATCCATTGAACTGGGCGTGAGCGTGATCACTCCCCTGTTTTCCGAACGCTGCGGCGTCAAGCTGGATGCTGAACGGCTGGCGAAAAAGCGCCAGCAGTGGCAAAAGATCGCTATCGCCGCCTGCGAACAGTGCGGGCGCAATCGCGTGCCGGAAATTCGCCCGGCGATGACGCTGGAGGCCTGGTGCGCCGAAGCAGACAGCGGTCTGAAGCTGAACCTGCATCCGCGCGCGCAGCACAGCATCAATACCCTGCCGCAGCCGGTTGACCGGGTTCGCCTGCTGATTGGGCCGGAAGGCGGGCTGAGCGGCGAAGAGATTGCCATGACCGGCGAGCACGGCTTTACCGATATTTTGCTCGGTCCGCGCGTTTTACGCACGGAAACCACCGCGCTCACCGCGATTACGGCACTTCAGGTGAGGTTTGGCGATCTGGGCTAGGGAATAATCAGGGTTTATATTAAGACGCGCGCAGCACTCACTGGCGTCCTGACTGGTCAGCACAGACTGACCGCACGGAACGGGGCGGTAAAGACCGCCTCTCTGAGGAGAGAATAATGATTAAACTTGGCATCGTTATGGACCCCATCGCGTCCATTAACATTAAAAAAGACACCAGCTTCGCTATGTTGCTGGAAGCACAGCGCCGCGGTTACGAAATTCACTACATGGAGATGGGCGATCTCTCGCTGCGCGGAGGCGTCTCTTATGCCCGTACGCGCCTGCTGAGCGTGGATCAGAACTACGATAAATGGTACGAGTTTGGCAGCGAGCAGGAGATCAAGCTGGCCGATCTAAACGTAGTGCTGATGCGTAAGGATCCCCCGTTCGACACCGAGTTTATCTACGCCACCTATATTCTGGAGCGCGCCGAAGAGCAGGGCACGCTGATCGTAAATAAACCGCAGAGCCTGCGCGACTGTAACGAAAAGCTCTATACTGCATGGTTCTCTGAGTTTACGCCGGATACGCTGGTCACCCGTAGCAAAGAGAAGCTGCGCGCCTTCTGGCAGGAGCACGGCGATATTATTATGAAGCCGCTGGACGGCATGGGCGGCGCGTCTATCTTCCGCGTGAAGCAGGACGATGCGAACTTCGGCGTAATCACCGAGACGCTGACCAACCACGGCCAGTTCTTCTGCATGGCGCAGAATTATCTGCCAGCGATTAAAGACGGCGACAAACGCGTGCTGGTCGTCGACGGCGAGC
This sequence comes from Candidatus Pantoea deserta, assembly GCF_003813865.1. GTDB lineage: Bacteria > Pseudomonadota > Gammaproteobacteria > Enterobacterales > Enterobacteriaceae > Pantoea > Pantoea deserta. Next base: position 7,432 of record NZ_RMVG01000011.1, on the reverse strand, counting down.
CGGTGCCTTACTGCCTGGCGCGTATTCCGCAGGGCGGCGAAACGCGCGGCAACCTCGCCGCAGGCGGCCGCGGCGAAGCGCGCCCGCTGAGCGAAAGCGACTGGGAAATCGCGCGTCGCGTCGGTCCCACGCTGAAAGCAAAAGGACTGATTTTTGTCGGCCTGGACATCATTGGTGATAAACTCACTGAAGTGAACGTCACCAGCCCGACCTGCGTGCGCGAAATCGAAGCCGCATTCCCGATCTCCATCACCGGTATGCTGATGGACGCTATCGAGAAGCGTCTGGGCTGAACATGACCCTGGAGCCAGGCTCCGTGATCAACCCAAACCGGCGCGCCCGCGCGCCGGCTATTTTTGGTACATCGAGTGAGAATGAATTTACAGCATCATTTTTTGATTGCCATGCCTTCCCTACAGGATCCTTTTTTCAGACGCTCCGTGGTCTATGTCTGCGAGCACAATGAAGAAGGCGCGATGGGCTTAATTATTAATAAGCCGATGGAAAACCTGACGGTCGAAGGCATTTTAAAGAAGCTGAAAATAGTCTCTGGCGAGCGCGATCCTGCCATTCGTCTGGATAAACCTGTTTTCAGCGGCGGCCCGCTGGCCGACGACCGCGGCTTTATTCTCCACTCCGCGCAGCGTACCTTCTCCTCCAGCATTCGTATCTCAGACACCACGGTGATCACCACCTCGCGCGACGTGCTGGAGTCACTCGGCACGGCTTCGCAGCCGGAGCATGTGCTGGTGGCGCTGGGCTACTGCGCCTGGGAGAAAGATCAGCTGGAGAATGAGCTGATGGAGAACGCCTGGCTCACCACGCCGGCCAACAGCAATATTCTGTTCCAGACGCCGATTGCCGAACGCTGGCGCGAAGCCGCCCGCAGCATGGGCATCGATATTCACAGTATCGCCAGCGATGCGGGACACGCCTGATGACGACGCAAACCCTGTTAGGTTTTGACTTCGGCACCAAAAGCATCGGCGTGGCCGTGGGTCAACAGCTCACCGGCAGCGCCCGCCCTCTCGCCGCCCTGAAGGCGCAGGACGGCACGCCGGACTGGCTACAGATAGAGCGTCTGCTGAAAGAGTGGCAGCCTGATTTCGTCGTGGTCGGCCTGCCGCTGAATATGGACGGCACCGAGCAGCCGCTGACCGCGCGCGCGCGTAAGTTCGCCAGCCGCCTGCATGGCCGCTTCGGCATTCGCGTTGAGCTACAGGACGAGCGCCTCAGCACGGTGGAGGCGCGCGCCGGCCTGTTTGAGCGCGGCGGCTATCGAGCGCTGAATAAAGGCTCGGTAGATTCGCAGTCCGCCGCCATTATTTTGCAGGACTGGTTCGAGACCCACTGATCGCCGCTTTCGGCTGGCCGTTCGCCCTCGTCAGACGCACGGGCGATTAGCCCTTCCCGCTGCCGTGCCAGCAGGCTCTGTTCAAAGGTTTGCATGCCAGCCTGCGCGCCGGTTTGCAGCAGCCCGCCAATCTGATGCATTTTGCCATCGCGGATCAGGTTGGCAATCGCGGGCGTGGCGGTGAGCACCTCAAACAGTCCGATGCGACCGCCGCCATTGGCCGGCACCAGCTTCTGCGCCATCACCGCCTTCAGACTACCCGCCAGCTGCGTGCGCACCAGATTTTTCTCCACCGCCGGGCAGACATCCACCAGCCGGTCTATCGCCTGCGCCGCGCCGCGGGTATGCAGCGTCGCCAGCACCAGATGACCGGTTTCCGCCGCGGTAAGCGCCTGACGAATGGTGTCGCTGTCGCGCAGCTCGCCAAGCAGGATCACATCTGGATCTTCACGCAGCGCGGCGCGCAGCCCCAGGCTAAAAGAGGCGCAGTGGGTGCCAATCTCGCGCTGCTGGATCAGTGACCGCTGGCTCTGATGCACGAACTCAACAGGGTCCTCCAGCGTGATAATGTGCTTTGCCTGCTGGCGATTGATCGCATCGACCAGCGCGGCGAGCGTGGTTGATTTTCCGCTGCCGGTCGCGCCTGTGACCAGTATCAGCCCGTCCTCCAGCGTCAGCCAGCGCGACACCACCGGCGGCAAGTGCAGGCTTTCCAGCGCCGGACAGTCGGTTGCCAGCGTGCGCAGCGCCAGCGACAGCCCCTGCCGCTGGGTAAACAGATTGGCGCGCAGCCGCTGGCCGCTGGCGAGGCAGAGCGCAAAATCGGTTTGCCCCTGCGCCGCCAGCTCTTCGCGCTGCCGCGCGTTAAGGTAACGCTCAGTAAAGCGCGCCAGCCAGTCAGCCGTCAGCGGCCTGATATCCGGAATGGGTTCCAGCCTGCCGTGCCGTCGCCAGCGCGGCGAATGTCCGCTGCACAGGTGCAGATCGGCGGCATTATGCTTTACACTAAGCGCCACGATCTCTTCCAACTCCATAGAAAGCCTCCTGACGATGACCTCAATTCAGCACAACCTACAGCAACTGCGTCAGCGAATCCGCGCTGCTGCAACGCAATGCGGGCGCGATCCAGAAGAAGTTACCCTGCTTGCCGTGAGCAAAACCAAACCTGCGAGCGCGGTCAGAGAAGCCATCGCCGCCGGTCAGCTTGCTTTTGGCGAAAATTACGTGCAGGAAGGGGTTGAAAAGATTGAGGCGCTGGCCGCACATCCTGAGGTGCAATGGCACTTCATCGGACCGTTGCAGTCGAATAAGAGCCGTCTGGTGGCGGAGCATTTCGCCTGGTGCCACACGGTGGACAGGCTGAAGATCGCCCAGCGCCTGAGCGATCAGCGTCCGGCCTCGCTGCCGCCGCTGAATGTGTTGATTCAGGTAAATATCAGTGACGAAAACAGCAAATCTGGCATCATGCTGGAGGCTTTGCCCGAACTGGCGCAGCAGGTGGCCGCGCTGCCGCGACTGCGCCTGCGCGGACTGATGGCGATTCCGGCGCCTGAGAGCGACCACTCGCGTCAGCTGGCAGTGTGTCAGCAGATGGCTGATGCCTTCCGCCAGCTGAAGCAGCACTACCCCGACGTCGATACGCTTTCTCTGGGAATGAGCGACGACATGGAAGCGGCGATCGAAGCGGGCAGCACTATGGTGCGTATCGGCACCGCGATTTTTGGCGCGCGAGACGCTGCGCGCAACCCACAACAATAATTGAGGAACCCCATGTTAACACTGACGTTTTTAGTCAAAACGCTGATCGACCTGTACGTGATGGTGCTGCTGCTGCGCATCTGGATGCAGTGGTCACGCTGTGACTTTTATAATCCGCTGTCGCAGTTCGTGGTCAAAATCACTCAGCCGATTATTAAGCCGCTGCGTCGCGTTATTCCGGCCATCGGGCCGATCGATACCGCCTCGCTGCTGCTGGCGTTTGTACTGACAACGCTGAAGTACCCGATTCTGCTGCTGATTCAGGTCGGCGCGTTCTCAGTCGATCCGGCGAACCTGCTGGTCGGCCTGCTGTCGCTGGTAAAGTCCGCCGGTTATCTGGTGTTCTGGGTGATTATCATTCGTTCGCTGATGAGCTGGATTAGCCAGGGTCGCGGCCCGCTGGACTATGTGCTGGTTCAACTGACTGAACCGCTGATGGCGCCGATTCGCCGCGTTCTGCCCGCAATGGGCGGTATCGACTTCTCGGCGATGATTGTCATTCTGGTGCTCTATGCGCTGAATTTCCTTGGTATGGACCTGTTCCCCGGACTCTGGTTTCTGCTGTAAATATGACTGGAACTGCTATGCAAAAAGTTGTGCTCGCCACCGGCAATCCCGGCAAGGTACGTGAACTGGCGGATCTGCTTTCCGCCTTTGGCCTGGATATTGTGGCGCAAACCGATCTGGGCGTAGAGTCGGCGGAAGAGACCGGCCTGACCTTTATCGAAAACGCCATCCTGAAAGCGCGCCATGCGGCGCAGATTACCGGTCTGCCCGCCATCGCCGACGACTCTGGTCTGGCGGTGGATGCGCTGGGCGGCGCGCCGGGCATCTATTCGGCGCGCTACGCCGGCGAATCGGCCAGCGATAGTGACAATCTGGAAAAACTGCTGAAGGCGCTGGATGGGGTGCCGGACGGTGAACGTCAGGCGCAGTTCCACTGCGTGCTGGTCTATCTGCGTCACGCAGAGGATCCGACGCCGCTGGTGTTCCACGGCAGCTGGGCGGGCGAAATCACCCGCTCCGCCGCTGGTGAAGGCGGCTTTGGCTACGATCCGATTTTCTACGTGCCTGAACTGGGCAAAACCGCCGCTGAGCTAAGCAAAACGGAAAAGGGCGCGGTTTCTCATCGGGGTAAAGCATTGACGCTGCTGCTGGAAGCGATGCGCAATGCCTGATTTACCGCCGTTAAGCCTGTACATCCATATTCCCTGGTGTGTGCAGAAGTGTCCTTACTGCGACTTTAATTCCCATGCGTTAAAAGGCGAGGTGCCGCACATCGAGTATGTGCAGCACCTGCTGCGCGATCTGGAAAACGATCTGCCGCTGACGCACGGACGCGAGGTGCGCACTATCTTTATCGGCGGCGGCACGCCAAGTCTGCTCAGCAGCGAAGCCATGCAGATGCTGATGGATGGCGTGCGCGCGCGTCTGCCGCTGGCCGCCGACGCGGAAGTGACCATGGAGGCCAACCCCGGCACCGTGGAAGCCGACCGCTTTAGCGCTTACCAGCGCGCGGGCATTAACCGCATCTCCATCGGCGTGCAGAGTTTTAGCCCGCAGAAGCTGGAACGGCTGGGACGCATCCACGGTCCCGACGAGGCGAAGCGCGCTGCGCAGCTGGCTGAAGGCCTGCATCTGCGCAGCTTCAACCTCGACCTGATGCACGGCCTGCCCGATCAGTCGCTGGAGGAGGCGCTAAGCGATCTGAAACAGGCGATTGCGCTCAATCCCCCGCACCTCTCCTGGTATCAGCTGACCATTGAGCCGAATACCCTGTTTGGCTCGCGTCCGCCAACGCTGCCGGACGACGACGCGCTGTGGGATATTTTCGAGCAGGGGGATCGCCTGCTGACCGCCGCCGGTTATCAGCAGTACGAGACCTCCGCTTACGCAAAGCCGGGCTATCGCTGCGAGCATAACCTTAACTACTGGCGCTTTGGCGACTACCTCGGCATCGGCTGCGGCGCGCATGGCAAGCTGACCCAGCCGGACGGGCGCATCGTGCGTACCGTGAAGACGCGTCATCCGCGCGGTTTTATGCAAGGCCGCTATCAGGAGAAGCAGTATGAGGTGGCCGACGCGGAGAAGCCGTTCGAGTACTTTATGAACCGCTTCCGACTGCTGGAGGCCGCGCCGCGCGACGAGTTCAGCCGCTACACCGGATTAAGCGAGCAGACAATTCGTCCGCAGATGGATGCGGCGATTACGGCAGGCTACGTGGCGGAGAGCGCGACGCACTGGCAGATCACGGATAAGGGCAAGCTGTTTTTAAACTCGCTGCTGGAGCTGTTTCTGGCGGAGGAGTGAGTGGAAAAGCCGACCAGAGGGTCGGCTTTTTCATGTTTGGGTAATTTGAATTGCGGAAAAGACTTGTGCCTTAATTTCGGACCTGGTTATACATCTTTCCAATACAGGAATACATAGCAAGAAATGATATTCTCATTCCTCTAAAGGAATATATTGTTGGCTGTATTATTTTGTAGCTTAGTTTAGGTTCATGGTGAAAAATTCGAATAACAATTAATGGAGAAAATCAACTCATTTTCTTTCAAAGTGCAAAGATTGTCACGATTTAAGATGAAAGTAAATCACAAAGGAAAATCATAAGCTCATGTATTCATTTATTACTGGACCTCATATTCACTAGTAATTACTCTGAAGAGAAAATAACGCTGCTTATTTTCAGGAAGGGACATCCATGAGCATACTTTCTTTCAGTAAGGTACGGAGTTACTGTGGCCCTGAGCCCGTGACATTTGATTTAAGCGAACCTGTAACGATGATTTACGGCCAAAATGGTTCGGGGAAATCCACAATATCGCGGTTTTTCTACCGTCCAAACCATCATGACTACAGGCAATGCAGCCTCAGTCCACCACTTGATATGCGTACTTTGGTATTCAGCCAAGAATACGTTGTTGATTTATTCAGTAATGCGTTCCAGCCCGGAATTTTTTCTTTAAGTGAAGAGAATGCAACGGTAAGAGCCAGCATTGAACAACTAGAAGCAGAATCCGATAAAATAAAAGATAAAATCAATTGGATAAAAACTGACAAAGATAAAAATGAGCGAATTGCTAAACAAGTCCGCGAAAAATGTGCTGAAAGGATTCGAGGGAGCGTTGCTGAGATTAGAACTACTGAGCTATGGGATTTGATGGCCGGAGCTAAGCAGGGAGACCGACTCTATCATGCGATTATCGGACATCCGGATGTTCTTACAACAACCACTACGAATCTCATTTCTGAGCTTCAGGCGCTTAAGCTAAGCCAAGGGAATCATCTTGCCGTAATCCCAACATTATCTATACCATCTATAAACAGTCAAGAGATTGAACTTCTTAATCAGATGTTAATTCCTTCAGAAAACAGTACGCTTTCGGCTGCAATTGCAAGACTTGGTAACATAGATTGGGTTGCATCGGGCCAAGTCTGGCTAATCAAAGATGAGTGCCCGTTCTGTCAGAGTAAAATTGATGCAGATCATTTACGTCGGGAAATTTCTGCATTATTTGAACGCAGCTGGAAAGATTCTATTATGCAGCTGGAGAACTTAGCGCAACGCATTAGCAAATGGCTTGATGTAGCAAAAAAATGGTCGAGTGAAGCAATGTTGTGTCCTCTTGTAACCCCAGAATGTCCGCTTATCTGCGCGCTCAACGATCTTATGAAGGGCTGGAACAACAATCTTAAACTAATATTAAAAAAAATCTCTACACCTTCTCAACCTATTTATTTAGAAGACCTGTCAAATCATATTAACTCATTTAACTCTGCCTATGAAATATTATCTTTAAACATTACCGAACATAATCAACGCGCTGATAACTATCAAGCTGAATATGAAAAACTGAAACAACGACTGCGTAGCCACATTCGTTTTCTTTCAATGGATGAAATTTCAAAACATGATGAAAAACTTTCTAAAATTAAATTAAATATAGATGAGTTGGAAGAACAAGAGCGTCAGATAAAGGAGGCGTTATTATCCTTACATAATGAAATTCGTGAACTTCAAAGTCAAATAGTCAATTGTAGTGATACAGTGAAAAAAATAAATGATGGACTGGAGGCACTCGGCATATCTGGCTTTAGGATTAAGCTCCATGATTTAGAACAAGATTCCTATTATCTGGAGCGAACGAATGGCGAAAATCAAGAAAGAGTATTTCATTGCTTAAGTGAGGGAGAAAAAACTCTGATTGCCTTTTTATATTTTATAGAAACCTGTCAGGGAAGAAGGAGTCGCGAAGAATATGATGCCAGAGAAAAACTTATTGTCATTGACGATCCAATATCCAGCCTGTCGCAAAACTA
>NZ_RMVG01000010.1 GCF_003813865.1 Candidatus Pantoea deserta | reverse complement strand
GATGGGCTGGCCCGGAGCGCGGGTGCAGGGCCGGCGCTTACCGGCCCTGCTCGGTCGCCCGCAGCGGGCGAAATGAAACTGCTACGCTGTCCGGCGAACGAAACCTGCGCCAGAGCCGCCTGCGCAGCAGGCAATCAACGAAACTCGCTCAGCGCCGCCTGCGCAGCAGGCAAACAACGAAACCTGCTCGGCGCCGCCTGCGCAACAGCCCCTACCGCCCGGCCAGGCGGCCCTCCACCATCATATTCGCCACCAGCTGTTTACGCCCCTTCCCGTCATCCTCGGTATAGACGCCCTGCAACTCCGGTGAGAAGCCCGGCAGCTGATTCACGCCCTCTTCCAGCGCCAGGAAGTAGCGCTGCACCGCCCCGCCCCACACTTCGCCCGGCACCACGCAGAGCACGCCAGGAGGATAGGGCAGCGCCCCTTCGGCGGCAATGCGTCCTTCGGCTTTAGCAATCGGCACCAGCTCAACCTCGCCGCGAATATAAGCCTGATGCGCATCCTGCGGATTTACCTTCACCGCCGGAAAACTCTGCTGGCGGAACATGGCTTTCTGCAAATCCTTCACGTCGAAACTGACATAAAGATCGTGCATCTCCTGACACAGCTGACGCAGGGTATAGCCTTTATAGCGCGCCTGATTTTTGCGATAGATGGTCGGCAACACTTCCGCCAGCGGCGCATCCTCTCTGACATGCTGTTCGAACTGCGCCAGCATCGCCACCAGATGGGCCATCTTCTCCGGGCTTTCCGCAGGCGTCAGCAGAAACAGAATCGAGTTGAGATCGCACTTCTCCGGCACAATGCCGTTTTCGCGCAAATAGTTGGCCAGAATGGTGGCAGGAATGCCGAAGTCGGCGTATTCGCCGCTCGCCGCGTCGATGCCCGGCGTAGTCAGCAGCAGCTTGCAGGGATCGACCAGATACTGATCCTGCGCATAACCGGCAAAGCCGTGCCATTTCGCCGCTGGCTCGAAGCTAAAATAGCGGCTGTCGCTGGCGATGGCTTCCGTCGGCGCATCCTGCCAGCGCCGCCCGTTTACCTGCTCCGGCACAAATGGCAGGATCATCTCGCAGCGGTCAAGAATCGCCTTACGCGCCTCAATGCCGAGCGTGACGCACGACTGCCACAACCGGCGCCCCGCTTCCCCCTGATGCATTTTGGCGTTGACATCCAGCGCCGCAAACAGCGGATAGAACGGGCTGGTCGAGGCGTGCAGCATAAAGGCGTTATTCAGCCGCTTGTGCGGGCAAAAGCGCTTCTGACCACGAATATGGTTATCTTTTTTATGGATCTGCGAGGTTTGTGAAAAGCCCGCCAGCTGCTTATGCACCGACTGGGTGACGAAAATCCCCGGATCCTGATCGGTCAGGGTCAGGGTCAGCGGAGAAGTGCCCTCCATCACCGGAATAAACTGCTCATAGCCAAGCCATGCGGAGTCAAACAGGATGTAGTCGCACAGGTGGCCGATGCGGTCCACCACCTGTCGCGCGTTATAAACCGTTCCGTCATAGGTGCCAAGCTGGATAATCGCCAGGCGGAACGGCCTGGCTTCCTCAGCGCGCTGCGGCGCTACCTGTTTGATCTGCTCGCGCAGCCAGGCCTCGTCAAAGCAGTGAGCGTCAATGCCGCCGATAAAGCCAAAGGGGTTACGCGCAGCTTCCAGATAAACCGGCGTCGCGCCGGCCTGAATCAGCGCGCCATGATGGTTCGACTTATGATTATTGCGGTCGAACAGCACCAGATCGCCGCGCGTCAGCAGCGCGTTGGTCACCACCTTATTGGCGCTGGAGGTGCCGTTAAGTACAAAGTAGGTTTTGTCTGCGTTAAAAACTTTGGCCGCAAACTTCTGCGCATCTTTAGCCGAACCTTCATGGATCAGCAGATCGCCCAGCTTTACGTCGGCGTTGCACATATCGGAACGAAAAACGTTTTCGCCATAAAATTCAAAAAACTGACGCCCTGCCGGATGCTTGTTGAAAAACGCGCCTCCCTGGTGTCCAGGGCAGGCGAACGTGCTGTTCTGCATATCGACGTAGCGCGTCAGGGTATCGAAAAACGGCGGCAGCAGGTTCGCTTCATACTCTGCGGCGGCCGCTTCCAGCGCCGCCCACTCTTCCGCCGAACCGTTCAGCTCGCCGGTCACCCCAGGCAGATGCATGACCTCCTCTTCAAAGGCATTGGCGACAAATACCGGCAGATTAAAGCCGGTATGGCGCAACAGCGCCAGCACGCCGCTGCGCGTATCGGACAGTGATAACACCACCGCCGCCACGTCAGTAAAGTCGGTATTATCCAGCGTCACTACGTCACGCCCGGTGTTCAGAGTAAGGCCTGGAGCCACAGCAGCGCTGGCGGCAATTTTCAGTGGTGTCATAACACAAATCCCCAACGGTGAAGGATGAGTGGGTGCCAGAGGCACGGCAATAGGGAAATTCCCCGGCGAATAACGTCAGACAGCAGCGGAACAGAAAAGGAAACCGCTCCCGATAGACATCAGTAAAGCCAGATCGCGTCTGTCTTTACGCATGCCCAACAGCGAACGTTTAGCTGGCCTCACCGCATGGCGAGAGAGAAAGGCTTAGCAAAGAGAGGTGAGGAGATCGCTTTGCACAGGGGACAGCGCAAGCGGAGGCAAGTGCGGGTTTGCATTGTTCCGGCCATCGCGGCGTCCTCAGAGAAAAGGGAAAACAGGCGCAATGATGTCATCTTTTTGCCGAGGGAACAACCGGCGCAGCAGTAAATAAATCATCAAAAATTAAAAATGCAAGCGACTGATAAATAATGATATATTAAAAATACGCAGTTAAAAAACGCTTATTTATCGGTAAGTTATGCGAAATTATGCACTTGCCGTTTTACGGTTTTTCCGCCTGCTACCCCTTCTCGCCACAGAAGAGTAGACTGACCCGCATATTTTCCTGTCTGCCGGAGGCTGCATGTTTACCGCATTAGTCATTGAAAATGATGAGCAAGGCTACCGCACCACGCTGAAAAACCTGAACGAATCCCAGCTGCCCGATCACGACGTCACCCTTGACGTCACTTACTCCACGCTGAACTACAAAGACGCGCTCGCCATCTGCAATAAAGGCCCGATTGTGCGCCAGTTCCCGATGGTGCCGGGCATCGATTTTGTAGGCCGCGTCACCGCCAGCCGTCATCCTGAATGGCAGCTGGATGACGTGGCGCTGCTGACCGGCTGGGGCGTCGGCGAAAAACAGTGGGGTGGCCTGGCGCAGAAGGCAAGCGTCTCCGGCGACTGGCTGGTTGAGGTGCCCGCCACGCTCAGCCCGCTGCAAACCATGGCGATCGGCACGGCGGGATTCACCGCGATGCTGTGCGTTATGGCGCTGGAAAAACAGGGCATAACGCCGGAGCGTGGGCCGGTACTGGTGACCGGGGCCAGCGGCGGCGTAGGCAGCTTCAGCGTCAGCTTACTGGCGCGCCTGGGCTTTGAGGTCATCGCCGCCAGCGGACGCGCCAGCGACGAAGGCTATCTGATCGACACGCTGGGCGCGCGTTCAGTGATCGATCGCAGCGAGCTGTCCCAGCCCGGCAAACCGCTGGCTAAAGAGCGCTGGGCAGCGGCGATCGACAGCGTCGGCAGCCATACGTTGAGCAACGTGCTGGCGGCGACCCAGCGTGACGGCGTGGTTGCCGCCTGCGGCATGGCTCAGGGTCTGGATCTGCCCGCCAGCGTGGCGCCCTTTATTCTGCGCGGCGTGACGCTGGCGGGCGTCGACAGCGTGATGTGTCCGAAACCGCTGCGCCAGCAGGCATGGCAGCGTCTTGGCGAACTGCTCAACGGCGATACCCTGACCAAACTCACCACGCTGATCCCGCTTAGCGAAGCGAAACAGGGCGCGCAGGATCTGCTGGACGGCAAGGTGCGCGGCCGCCTGATCGTTGACTGCCGTTAAGTGTTTTGATGCAGGGCCGCGTCGCGCAGCAGTACGCCGAGGCGCTCCAGCGCAAACTGCGCGCCCTGCTCCATCACCGATTTGGGTTCGCCCTCAAAACGGCGCATCTCCGCAATAACGCTGCCGTCCGGCAGCGTCCAGCCAAACCAGATAGTGCCTGCCGGCGTGCCATCTTCGCCGCCGTCTGGCCCGGCATAGCCGGTAATCGCCAGGCTGACCGGCTCGCCGGAGCGTTCACGCGCGCCCACTGCCATTTCACGCGCGGTCTGCTCGCTCACGGCGGTATGCTGTTCCAGCGTCTCTGACCGCACGCCCAGCAGCTGGGTTTTCGCATTGTCGCTATAGGTGACGAAGCCGCTGGTATAGAAGTTGCCGCTGTTTTCCACTGCCGCCAGCGTCATGCTGATCAAACCTGCGGTGCAGGATTCGGCGGTGGCTAAGCGCCAGTCGCAAGAGAGAAGACGCTCGCCAAGCTGTTCAGCGGCCTGATTTAACGCATCGTTCATATTTTGCTTCCCTGTTGATTGATTCAGGATACAAAGTATGGCTGAAAATCGGCGCGCCGCTAAGGCTAACTCTATGAAAAGTAACCCAAACGGCATCAGGCGCGCAGCTGTATAACCGGTCTGTCGCTCTCGTGGCGCGAAGCAACACGCAGATCTGCCTGATACCAGCGCGTCAGCGTCGCCTCGGTCATCACCTCCTGCGGCGATCCCTGCGCCACCAGCCTGCCCTGATGCAGCAGCAGAATGCGATCCGCCCAGAGCGCAGCCAGATTCAGATCGTGCAGTACGGCGCAGACGCTGAAATCATGCTGCCGCGACAGGCGATGCAGCAGGCGCAGCGTCTGCTGCTGCCAGAAAAGATCGAGCGCCGACGTTGGCTCATCAAGAAAAAGCCAGCCGCGCGGCGCCCCGTTCTGCCATAGCTGAGCCAGCACGCGCGCCAGCTGTACACGCTGCTGCTCACCGCCGGAGAGCTGGCGATAGTCGCGCCCGGCCAGCTCGTCACAGCCGGCTAGCGCCATCGTCTGTTGGACGATGCCGTTTGCGTCAGCGCTGGGCCAGGGCGCGCGGCCCATCGCCACCACCGCTTCCACTGGCAAGGAGAAGGTAACGGGATTTTGCTGACGCATCACCGCGCGCCGCTGTGCCAGCCGCTCGCGCGGCCATTCGTCTAACGGGCGATTGCCCAGCCTGCATTCGCCATGGTCCGGCGTCAGAAAGCCGGTCAGCAGACGCAGCAGCGTTGATTTGCCTGCGCCGTTAGGACCAATCAGCGCCACCATCTCGCCCGGCTTTAACGTCAGATCCAGCGTGTCGATTAGCAGGCGACCGCCCTGAGAATAGCGCAGGCTATGCGCCTCTAACTGCTCCATTACTCCACTCCTCGCTGCTGACGCAGGATCAGCCAGAGAAACCAGGGGCCGCCCAGCAGGCTGGTCAACAGTCCGACCGGCATCTCTGCAGGCACCACTACCGTGCGCGCCAGCGTATCCGCGAGCAGCAGCAGGATCGCGCCCGCCAGCGCCGATCCGGGCAGCATCCAGCGATGATCGCTGCCCAGACAGAAGCGCATCACATGCGGCACCACTAAACCGACGAAGCCGATAATGCCGCTGACCGATACCGCCGCGCCGACCAGCAGCGCGCTCAGCGCCAGCAGCTGCCGCTGGGTGCGCCGCACGTCGAGACCCATATAGTGGGCATCCTCTTCGCCGAGCTGTAGCAGGTTGAGATGGCGCGCGCGCAGCTGCGTCAGCAGTAGCGCCGGCAGCATAAAAACGGCGCACACTGTCAGCATCGGCCACTGCGCCTGGCTCAGACTGCCCATGCCCCACAGTGACAGCTGGCGTAACTGCTGATCGTTGCTCAGCCAGGAAAGCACGCCCACCGCCGCGCCGCACAGCGCATTGATAGCAATGCCCACCAGCAGCAGCCGCGCCAGATTGCCCTGCGCCAGACGGCTGAAGCTAAAGATCAGCGCCATTACCGCCAGGCTGCCAAGAAACGCCGCCAGGGTTGGCAGCCAGAGCGCCAGCAGCGGCGGCAACGTCAGCGGCAGGAGCACAGCAATCGCTACCGCCAGTCCCGCGCCGCTGCTGATCCCAAGCAGGCCCGGATCGGCAAGCGGGTTGCGAAACAATCCCTGCATCACCGCGCCGGAAACCGCCAGCGCCATGCCGGTCAGCACCGCCAGCAGCACGCGCGGCAGACGGATATCGAGCCAAATCCGCCAGACCATATCGCTAAACGGCGCCTGCCACAGCGCGCGCGGCGACAGCGTCATGGCGCCGAGATTCGCCGCCAGCGCCATCGCCGCCAGCATGCTAATCAGCATCAGCGCCAGCCAGCGCAGGGCGACGGGATTACTCATGCCGCGCCGCTTCCGCCGCTTTGCGCAGCTTAACGATGGCACCAGGCGTATCCAGGCCAAAGCCCAGCAGCGCCATCTCATCTATTACCAGCAGGTTTTTATGCTGACCGGCGGGCGTCAGCGCCAGGCCCGGTAATTGCCATACTTTCTCTTCATCGCCCAGCGTTTTTAGCCCGTCGTCGCCGATCACCACCAGATCCGGCGCGGCGGCAATGATGCCCTCCTGCGACAGCGGCTGATAGTGCGGCACAGCCGCCATCGCGTTAACCAGGCCCGCGCTGCGGATTGCGCCGTCGGCAGCGGTATCGCTGCCTGCCGCCAGCGACTTCATGCCGCTGTGCGTCATGATAAACAGCACCCTCACCGGCAGCGGCCTTTTTGGCAGCGCCGCCAGCGTTTTGCTGACCTGCTCAGTCAGCGCCTTTGCCTCTTCCTCACGATGCAGCGCCTTGCCGATGGCGGCGATCTTCTGTGGAATAGCCTCAAGGCTGTTCTCGCCGGTCACTTCCACGACCTTAACGCCGGCCTGAGCGACCTGTTGCAGCGCCAGTGACGGTTTCGCCAGCTCGCTGCTCAGCACCAGCGTCGGCTTCAGCGCCAGAATTCCTTCGGCATTGAGCTGGCGCATATAGCCGATGTCCGGCAGCTTCTTCGCCAGCGCCGGATGCTGGCTGGTGCTGTCGCGCGCCACCAGCGCCTGCTGTCCGCCCAGCGCATAGACGATCTGCGTGACGTCGCCGCCAATAGAGACAACGCGATCCGCCGCCAGCGACGGTAGCGCCAGCAGCAGTAGCCAGGGGATCAGGCGTTTCATGCCGCCTCTCCCGCCGCGCTCAGCGACATAACCTGTTCGCGCCAGCGCGCCTGCTCTGGCGCGCCTTCGCTGCGCTGGCCGTAAAGCTGGGCGATCTGCGTGCCGTCGGCGGCAAACAGCTCCAGGCTGGTAACAAAACCGTCACTGCCCGGCTTGCGCGTTACCCAGCTCTCATGGATTTGGTCGGCCATCAGGTGCAGCGTAAAGCGCGGATTGAAAATGTTGAGCCAGTTCTCTACTGGTGCCACCTCTTCCACCGCGCCGGTAAAGATCTGCGTACAGCCGCGATTGCCGACGAAAATCATGATTTCATTGCCGTCCTGATGCGCCAGCGCCAGCAGTCGCGCCAGCGCGTCGTTATCGACGCGCCACGCCAGATCGTCGCCCGCCGCGCGAAAGGCCTGCGGCCGTGAAACGTTATGCCGCTTCAGCAGGCCGAAGAACTGGTGCACGTCGGTCATGGCGCGCCACTCGCTGTCGATAGCCGCGGCGTCAACATGGCGGGTAAAGCTGGCGTCAGGGACGGCCTCGACGCTTAGCGCGGCGGGCGCGTTATCAATAAAGCGCGAGATTAACCTTTGCCAGGCGTTCATATCGCTGTTTTCAGTCGCGTAGATTTTCAGCACCGCATCGCCGTGACGATCGAAGATCTGAATGCTCTGCCGCTCGCCGCGCGCGCTCTGCTCGCGGAGAAAGAACGCGCTGCGCCACTGGCCGATGAAGATGCGTAAATCGAGCGCGCGCGGGTTTAGCACCAGCCCTGCGTGATCGCCCAGCGACACATTTTGGTAGCAGCCGAGGTGCTCGTGCACCGCATAGTCATTGCGGGTGATATTTTTCGTTTCACCCACTGCTTCCAGCGCCAGCAGCAGTTCGCGAAACTGGGTTTTCAGACGCTGCGCATCCTGACCCACGCGCGCGTCGCACAGCGCGGCTTCGCTGATCCCCATCAGCGCCGCCAGGTCGCGGGCATACTTTTTCGGATGGTCGCCTTTCAGCGTCTGGTAGTGTTGAAAAAATGGATTCATTGCGCATTGCTCCCGTAAGCAAGTGCCCTGCGCCAGCGCAGGGCGGACGAGTGATTAGAAATCGACGTTAACACCCAGCTGATACGTGCGGCCCGGCATCACCGCCAGCGCCACATCATTACGATCCTGCGCGGTATCGCTGGTCAGCTCGCGGCTGCTGGTGTAGTCCCAGTATTTGCGGTCGGTCAGGTTATAGATCCCGCCGCTCAGCCTGACGTTTTTCGCCACCTGCCAGTAGGCGGTCGCATCCACCATGCCATACCCCGGAATGCGCATATACTCGCTGGTAGCGTCAGTGAGCGCCGTACCGCTGTTGGAATAACTCTCGCGGTTGGTCTCGGTGGCGCGTTTACCCTTGACGAAGGTGGCGGTGACGGCGGCGCCATAGCCGCGCTGCCTGTCATCCCACGCCAGGCCGACAATCGCCTTTAGCGGCGCGACGCTGTCCAGGTCGACATACTTATCGCCGGAATAGCTCGACTTCGACTTCCCTTCGTTATAGCCCAGCGCAAAAGTCGCGCTCAGCCCGTCAACCTGCTGGAACCAGGTGCCGAAATCCACTTTGGTAGCCAGCTCTGCGCCATAGATATAGGCCTTGTCGCGGTTTTCCGCCTGATAGGTGGTGTAGATATTGCCCGGCACGTTAACGAATTTGTCAGGATTACCGGCGCGCGTATAGCGCGTATAAGCAATAAAGTTTTTGTACTGGTTGTAGAACAGCGAAGTATTTACCGTCACGCCTGCCGCTACCTGACCTTTCAGGCCCCACTCAAAATTATTGCTGGTTTCGGTATCCAGATCGGCATTGCCGATCAGCGCATACTGGGCGCGGCCCGCGTAGCTGGAGCCAAGGTTCCAGGAGCCGTACAGCTGGCTGGCGTTCGGGAACTCGACGCCGCGTTTGTATTGCAGATAAGTGATGAGCGCAGGCGACAGCTCATACTGTAAGGTCAGCGACGGCAGCACTTCGGTATCGCTGTTGCCGTCGCCGTACAGCGTTTCCAGCTGCTCTTCAGTCAGCACGCTGCTGCCGGTGGTGAGATCGGACAAATTTCGCGGTTTGGTGTTCTGGTACATCACGCGCACGCCGGGGATCACCGCAAAGTTATGGCTGTCGAGATCAACGTTAATTTTGTCCTGCACATAACCGGCGACGGTGTAGCTGCGGCTGTCGGCCTGCGGCTGCATGATCACGCTGTACTGACTCGGCGCTGGCGACTGGCGGAACGGACGCTCGGTATTTTCCGTATGGGCGTTGATACCCGCGCTCAGCTCATGGCGGCCCACGATTTTCGTCGCGCGGGTGTCAAAGCCGAGGCTGCTGGTGTTGTAATCCGAATAGACCCTTTCGTATGCGCTGGCGCTGGCCGGCATAAAGGTATTGTCGTGCGATTCGGTTTTTTGCCAGTAGAGACGCGTGGTCAGGGTATCCAGCAGATCGTTATACGGCGTCCATTCGTCCGCCAGGCTAACGCCGAAGCGACGCGTATCGCTCTGCTGCTGCGAGGTGCCCCAGATGGTGTTGCCTGAGGTGTCCCAGCCGTCGTAGTGGGTATGACTGGTTTTATGGTAGTAGTCGAAGGTGGCGCTTAGTTTGTGCAGATCGTTGGGCTGCCAGATGCCGGAGGTCATAAAGGCGTCAGAGTGCCAGTTAGCCGGATACGCATCTTTTACGCCGCTATTATTTTCGGTTTCCTGCCCGTCGCGACGGCTGTAAACAAACAGACCGCGCAGCTCATCGTCGCCGGCCGCCGCCGTAATGCCGTTGTGCCAGCTGCGGTTTGATGAGTCATAGTTGCTCTGATAGCCAAAGTAAGTGGTTTTGCCGCTGCTCAGGTAGTCGTCGGCGCTTTTGTTATGGAAGGAGACGTTGCCGCCGATAGAGGCATTAGGCTGGTCAACCGCCGTGGCGCCCTTTTCAATCTCAACGCTGCCGAACATGTAGGGATCGATATAGTCGCCGCGCCCGATGCCGAAGGTGTTGTTGCCCACGCGGCTAACGTAGGGACGGCCGGTCGCGTCCGGCAGCGGAATACCGTCAACGTCCAGCCCGACACGGTTGCTCTCCAGGCCGCGAATGTTATAGCCGCTATAGCCTGCGCGGTCGAAGCCGCTTTTACCTGATGAGGAGCCGCCCGCCGAACCGGTGGCGCTGATTAACGGTTCGTAGCGCATAATCGAACCGAAATCATTCGCTCCACGCTGCTGTAACTCACTCGCGGAAATCGTGGTTTTACTTCCCGCTTTGGGCTTCGGCGCGGTGACGGTCATCACCGTATCGCTGGCGCGCTGTTCTGCGGAAAGCGTATCGCTGGCGGCATAACCGCAGGCTGCATGAATGGAAGAGGCCAGCAGCGCATATTTAAACAGCCGCTGTTGGGTTAATCCCTGAAACATTGAGGACATAAGCGCAAATACCTTATTGATTGTTAGTATTTGCTCACTTATTTGCTGTCAGTAGCTAAATAGCGGTTTCGCACATAAAAACCGTAAAATAAAACAGGGTTATTGTTATAAATTATTTCGGCTGGAATTTAATGCAAGTGGTAATCATTATCAACTGGCTTTACACTAAGATGTATCTTACACCGCACAATTTGTTAACCTGCGCGGTATCGGATTTTTTCAGGACCGCTAAGGAAAACTGCTATGAGTGAAAAACCCTCTGTCACGATTCACTACTGCACCCAGTGTAACTGGCTGCTGCGCGCCGCCTGGATGGCACAGGAACTGCTGCACACCTTCGCCAGCGATCTGGAGGCGGTGACGCTTAAGCCCGGAACCGGCGGAGTTTTCGTGATAACCATAGGTAATGAGACCATCTGGGAGCGCAAGCGCGACGGCGGCTTTCCTGACGCGGCGGCGCTAAAGCAGCGCGTACGCGACGTCTGCTTTCCGGATCGTTCGCTGGGTCATCTGGATAAGAAGAAAACAGAGCAAGGTTAACAACCTCAGCGAGCGCAGATAAGCCGCCCGCTGAAGGCTGTTTGCATTTCTTTCGCAGGAGGCGGCGCGTTAAGGCTGGCGTGAACGACTGCCTTAACTATTGGCTATCTTCTCCGCTGCGCTATTCAGCGCGTCGACGATCTGCTCCAGCGCTTCAGTGGAGATATTCTCCTGCGACAGGCGACTATTCAGCGCGGTGCGCATACGATAAATGGCCTGATCGACATCGGGGATGCTGCGGTTATTCACCAGAACCGCCAGCGAAGCGAGCCGCTCTGTCAGGTGCTGAATATGCGCCTGCTGCTCTGCCAGCAGCGCGCGCCCCGCCTCATTCAGCGTATAGGCTTTACGCGACGCCTGCGCATCGACCACGCGGATAGCATCCATCTCTTCTAACAGCGTCAGGTTGGGATAAATAATGCCGGGGCTGGGCGAGTACTCCCCTTTAGAGAGTTCTTCTATGGACTTGATCAGCTCATAGCCGTGCGCGTCGTTTTGCGCGAGGAAGTGCAGCATTAACAGGCGGATGTCGCTGGCATCCAGCATCTTTTCGCGACGTTTACGGCGACCGCCGCATCCTCCGCGCGGAGCGGGATCCTGGTGACACGAAAAAGCCGGGTCCTGTTTCATTGCCTGCCTGAAGGGAGTATTTACGGGAGGGTGATAGTAGTCCGCCGCCTGGTAAAATTCAACCTGGGCGGCGGGGACGGCCTGTCAGGCGTGCCAGTAAGCCACGGTGCGCACAAAGGCGGCATCCAGACCACGACGCCCGATAAAGTAGTCGCTGAGCGCTTTGACAAAGTCACCTTCACCAGTCAGCCAGATAAAATAGTCATCCTGCGGCACGGCAAGCTTATCCAGCGCGGCGATCAGCGCGTCGAGGTTATCCGCCTGCATCGTGCCGCTGCCGAGCCAGTGGGCATTGACTCCGGTGAGTTCCGGCAGGTAGCCGCGTCCGGTCGCCTCATCGACACAGGCAAACAGATGCAGCTCCTGCGCCTCGGCAGCCGCCTGGCGACGCTTAAACGCGGGCAGGCCGGTTTCATCGCAGACGTAGAGCTGAAAAGCGTAATCGGTCGGAACCACCAGCGAGCCGCGCGGACCGCCTACCACCAGCCGATCTCCCTCTTTCGCCTGCTGCGCCCAGCCGCTGGCGACGCCGCCGTCGTGAATATAGAAATCGAGCGTCAGCGACGATTCGCCGTCAAACGCCAGCGGCGTGTAGTCACGCGCGGGCGGACGCACGCCGTCCGGCCAGACGATGCCTTCGTCGGTCATCTGCGGCAGCTGAAGCGTCGCGCCGCTGCTCTGGGGGAAAAATACTTTGATATGGTCATCAAAACCCGGCGAGGTAAAACCGGCCAGATCGCTGCCGTGAAAGGTAATGCGCCAGAATTGTCCGGCAATCAGCGTCTTGCTGGCGACGGTAATATGGCGAAAACGCAGTTCGTTGCGCACGCGCTGTGGCGCACGGCTTTTAGACAGAGGGCTATCAGGATGCATGAGTTCTCCTTTTACACAGCCGGTACGCATGACCAGCTACGGACATCAGGACGCGAGAAGTCAGAAATGATTCTCATTTAAGGCGGTCAGATTACTCATGATATATCTTATGCGCAAGGATGGATTGTGCTATTTGCGCGCAGCAGAAAGGGTGCGCAGGCCTGGCCTGCGCGCGCAGAAGAGAAAAAGTCATCAGAAACGGCGCCCGTATCAGGCGCGCGCGGGGATCAGGCGTTGTCGTCCCAGGCGCTGGGCGTGAAGTGCTGCTGCGACTGCTGCGGCAGCGCGTTATCGCCCAGAATTTCATGCTGGGCTGGCTGGGCATGCGGATGCAGACCTTCAGGCGGCGTAAAAGGTTCAGCCATCTGTGCGCTGGCAACAAGCGGCAAAGCAGAAAGCGCCGTAACAAGGAACAGCGTTGAAAGTTTCATAGTTTTCGTCGTTTATGTCTGGTTCGGAAAGAACCCGAAAGGCAGATGAATATCCAGTTCGGAACGCCTTACGCACAATTTCCGCATGGCATCCCGGTTAAGGCAGGAATTTTACGCCAGATATGGCCTTTATTTTATAAAATCGTGCGGTTTGTCACGCTTAACCGCACGAAAAGATGATTTCAGCCCAGCGTAACGGGAATAGAAAAAACGCCTCTCAGCGCATCCGGCGTTGAGGCTTTCATATCGAGCCGCAGCAGATCTTTTCCCTGGCGACGCGCCACGCCCAGCGCGGGCAGATGCACATAGTAAAGGTCGGCAATAAAACGCGTCAGCTGCTCTGGCGCGCCCTGCCAGGGAATGGTCGCGTACAGGCCGCGAGCCGAGGTCCAGTTAACAATATGCGATCCCATAATATCGGCGTGCTGACTCTCCAGCGCCTGGAACAGGCTGATATGTTGCTGCTCCGCTGCCGAGTGGCCGGGACCATACTGAAAGCCCAGCCAGCCGCGATCGACATGCTGGCCGGCGAAGCGGACAAACTGACGCGCCTGCTGCGCGACGGTCTCCGCATGATCATGCACGTAGCCGCCGAATTCGCACTCCCACTCCGTCACTTCCCCGCGCAGTTGCAGCTCATCGCGCTCAACCAGCTGTGCCTGCATCATTTCGCCCTGAACGGAAATCGGCCCGTGGAAGCTTTTAAGCTGAAGTTCCGGCACGCGACGAAAGGCGCCCGGCGTCAGCGCAAAGTGATTCTTAAACACGCGGGTGAAGTTTTGCTGGTTATCAAAACCAAAGCGCACCGCGATGTCAATCAGCGGCATGCGCGTCAGACGCAGCGCCATGGCCGACATGGTCAGACGGCGCTTGCGGGTATAGGCCGCCAGCGTCTGGCCGGTCATCTCTTTGAACATGCGCTGCATGTGCCATTTGGAGTAGCCGGATTTCAGGGTAATCAGATCGATATTAAGATCGTCGGTCAGATTCGCCTCAATCCACTCCACCAGATCGCTGATGTACTGTTTTTTTACGTTCAGGCTGAGCATTTCGGTGAGGGTCGTAAAAAGTATTGCGAGATTAGTCACATAATTATAACAAGAACGTCTTATGCATGTAAGGAAAGGTAAAGGAAGCGTAGGCAAAGCGGCATTAAAAAGGCATTTAATGCTTAGTCTGATAAGTAAAAAGGCTGGCGGAGCCAGCCTTCAGGCGCAGAAGCGGAAAGTGCAGCGGCAAAGCGGCGTTACGTCGCTCTGCCCGCCTGGCCCGCGCGGTACGCGCCTCTTTGCGAAGAGGCCTCCGTGAGCGGACCGCGTTTCCTTTTATCGCGGGATGGCTGCGCGTCACGCCATCCCGCCCCTGCGCGGACTTCTTTACCCCATTGAAGCCTTAGTGGCTTCGCATGCCCGCCGCGGTCATCATCATGCGGAACAGCGTTGCCACGACACCGAGCGCCAGCACGCTTGCTCCATAGATCACCACCAGCCACAGAATGCGCTTCCACCACGGGGCCTTAGGTTGATTGTGGTTTTTCACGCTGCCAGTCTCGGTTTGCATATCAATGGTATCCTTCGTCTGCTTTGATTTTTCCGCGGAACACGTAGTAACTCCAGAAGGTGTAGCCGAGGATCATCGGAATAATTAACAAACTGCCCACCAGCATAAAGGCCTGACTAATCGCCGGAGACGCGGCCTGCCAGATAGTCACTGACGGCGGAATAATGTTCGGCCACACGCTGATGCCCAGGCCGGAGAAGCCGAGGAAAATCAGCGCCAGCGTCAGCAGGAACGGCGAATAGTGCGCCTCACGCTTAATGGCGCGCACGATGCCCCACGAGCAGAGCAGCACCAGCACCGGAACCGGCAGGAACCAGTAGAGATTCGGGCGGGTAAACCAGCGCTGCGCGATCGCGTCATGGGTGAACGGCGTCCACAGGCTGATAATGCCCACCACCACCAGCAGCGCAATCACCAGCGGCGTCGCCAGCGCAGACATCTTACGATGCAGCTCATGTTCGGTTTTCATGATCAGCCAGGTGCAGCCCAGCAGCGCATAGGCGATAACCAGGCCCACGCCGCAGAACAGCGGGAACGGCGCCAGCCAGTCCATCGCGGAGCCGCTGAAGTGGCGGCCCGTGACCTGAATACCGTCAAGCATAGCGCCAACCGCAACGCCCTGGCTAAAGGTGGCCAGAATGGAGCCCGCGACGAAGGATTTATCCCAGAATGCGCGGTGTGATTCAGTTGCCTTAAAGCGGAACTCGAAGGCGACGCCGCGGAAAATCAGGCCGATCAGCATCGCCGTCAGCGGAATAGAGAGCGCATCGGCAATCACCGAGTACGCCAGCGGGAATGCGCCATACAGCCCCGCCCCGCCCAGCACCAGCCAGGTTTCGTTGCCGTCCCAAACCGGCGCGACGGTGTTAACCATCATGTCGCGCTCGGTCGCGTCTTTATTAAAAGGAAACAGCAGACCGATACCGAGATCGAAGCCATCCATCACGATATACATCAGGGTGGCGAAAACGATAATCGCGAACCAGATAATGGAAAAATCGATCATCTTATTTTCCCTCCTGTGGATCGTTCAGACTTTCAGGGGCCGCAGAGAGCGGACGAGCAGGCGTTTTGCCGTGGCCGGGACCACCGTGGCGGACATCTTTGCCTTCGCCGGTAAGCGGGCCTTTCTTAATCAAACGCACCATATAGATGTAACCTACGCCAAACACCGCCGAGTAGACCGCAATAAAGGCCAGCAGGCTGATGCTCATATGCAGATCACCATGACCTGATACCGCATCGATGGTGCGCTGCACGCCGTAAACCACCCACGGCTGACGACCGATTTCCGTGGTGAACCAGCCCGCCAGCAGCGCGATCAGACCTGAAGGTCCCATCAGCAGGGCGAACCACAGGAACGGACGCGACTCATAGAGACGTCCTTTATAACGCAGCCACAGGCTGACCACGCCGAGGGTAATCATCAGCAGGCCCATCGCCACCATCACGCGGAACGACCAGAAAATAATCAGCGAGTTAGGACGATCTTCTTTCGGGAAGGTCTTCAGTGCCGGAACCTGTTTATCCAGACTGTGCGTCAGGATCAGGCTGCCGAGGTAAGGAATTTCCAGCGCATACTTCGTGCGCTCCTGCTCCATATCCGGAATACCGAACAGGATCAGCGGCGTCGCTTCGCCCGGCGGGTTTTCCCAGTGGCCTTCAATCGCCGCAATCTTCGCAGGCTGATGCTCAAGGGTATTCAGGCCGTGCGCATCGCCGATCATCGCCTGAATGGGCGCCACGATCAGCGCCATCCACAGCGCCATAGAGAACATCTTGCGCACCGCCGGATTATCGTTGCCGCGCAGCAGATGCCATGCCGCCGACGCGCCCACAAAGAAGGCGCTGGAAAGGAAGGCGGCGACCGACATATGGAACAGGCGATAGGGGAAGGACGGGTTAAAGATGATTTTCAGCCAGTCTTCCGGCACCACGATGCCGTTCTCAATCAAGTAGCCCTGCGGCGTATGCATCCAGCTGTTAGAGGCGAGGATCCAGAAAGTCGAGATCAGCGTGCCCAGCGCCACCATACAGGTAGCGAAAAAGTGCAGGCCCGGACCAACGCGGTTCCAGCCGAACAGCATTACGCCGAGGAAACCCGCTTCCAGGAAGAAGGCGGTCAGCACTTCATAGGTAAGCAACGGCCCGGTAATACTGCCTGCGAACTGTGAAAAGCCGCTCCAGTTAGTCCCGAACTGATAAGCCATCACCAGACCGGACACCACGCCCATACCAAAGTTAACGGCAAAGACTTTGGACCAGAAGTGATAGAGATCGCGGTAGGTCTCGTTACGGCTTTTTAGCCACATACCTTCCAGCACTGCCAGGAAACTGGCGAGGCCGATGGTAATGGCGGGAAAGAGTATGTGAAAGGAGACAGTAAAAGCGAACTGTATCCTGGCCAGATGAAAGGCGTCTAATCCGAACATTGCTTACCTCGTTGCCACATATAACACCATATGTTTACTTATAATTAACAACTAAAGCACAGCGTTAATATTTACGCTGCGCTTAAGCCGGTTGCTGACACGAATTTATAAGAACTCGCGTCAGACAAACAGAAACAGTGGGGGATGCAAAAACTATAACAGTCTTTTTTGATTTTGGTCATTGTTTTTGTCCGCAATCATCTATTTAAGCGCCTGACTTTAGGTTAATTCACAGGCCTTAATGTGACATTATTGTTATTTGTTGTTGCGCGCCAGCGAAGGGATGAGAAGGAAGCGATGCTGCGCTTTTTTTAGTGCGCAACGCCCTGTTTTGGCGAATTATTTTAGCTAAACCCTGAATAAAAAAGCGGTCATTGGTGAACTTTATCGCCGCGCTTAATGAATATAAATTAAGTATTTAGCGCCTAAGAAATCCTTTTTAAGGCGTTACGTTTAAAAAAGTCATTTTCGAAGGCCGCGTCTTAATCCGACATTGCGCCGCGCTTAATTAGCGCGCCTTCCGGACATGAAATAAAGTTGTTAATAAGCGTTAAACATAACGGCACGGTAATAATGCATTTAGCGCGCAGGTTTCTCTGAAGACATATTGCGCAGCCGTCCCCCTTCTTTTTTCTCGTCTCTCGGCAAGCCTATCTTCCCCTGGTCCTGCCAGACCGGACCGCGTTAACAGATTGCGGCATCGGGTTTGCCAGTCGCCGCCACCTGTGCTCTGTTAAAGCCTCTGGCTAATCTGCGTTAAGGAATCCCTATGGCACGTCTGACGGCACACGATTTTCCCCAGGAGCTGCTCGAACTCTATGACTATTACGCGCACGGCAGGATCAGTAAGCGGGAATTTATCTCGATGGCCGGTAAGCTGGCGATTGGCGGTATGACCGGCGCAACGCTGCTCAGCCTGATGAGTCCCGACTACGCGCTCGCGCAGCAGGTCGAATTTACCGATCCCGCCATTAAACCGGAATATATTCACTACCCTTCCCCACAGGGGCACGGCGAGGTGCGCGGCTATCTGGTGCGTCCGACCCAAATGCAGGGTAAAACTTCTGCCGTGGTGGTGGTGCATGAGAATCGCGGTCTCAATCCCTATATCGAAGATGTAGCGCGCCGCGTGGCGAAAGCGGGCTATATCGCGCTGGCGCCGGACGGGCTGAGTTCGCTGGGCGGCTATCCCGGCAATGACGACGAAGGTCGCGCGATGCAGGCGAAAGTCGATCCCGTCAGGCTAATGAACGACTTTTTCGCGGCGGTTGATTTCCTGAAGACGCATCCAGAGAGCAGCGGCAAAGTCGGCATCACCGGCTTCTGCTACGGCGGCGGCGTCTCAAACGCCGCAGCAGTGGCCTTCCCGGAACTGGCCTGCGCAGTGCCCTTTTACGGGCGTCAGCCCAAAGCAGAAGATGTGGCGCGCATTAAGGCTCCTCTGCTGCTGCACTATGCGGAGCTGGATACCAACATTAACGCCGGCTGGCCCGCTTTTGAGGCAGCGCTGAAAGAGCAGCAAAAGGTGTATCAGGCCTGGATTTACCCTGGGGTGAATCACGGTTTTCACAACGACTCCACGCCGCGCTACGACCGCGCGGCGGCTGAACTCGCCTGGGGACGGACGCTGGAGTGGTTTAAGCGCTACCTTTCCTGAGCCTCGTGCGCGCCTTCTGCCGACGGCGCGCTGTCAGGCTTTTTCACGCTGCGCCAGAATACGGTTAACGTTGAGTTCCAGCCAGTCCGCCAGCCCGACCACCTGCCCTTCCACTTCGCGGCCCAGCGGAGTCAGACGGTACTCGACGTGCGGGGGGACGACGTTCCAGGCGATGCGCTCGACAAAGCCATCTTCTTCCATATGGCGCAGCGTCTGGGCCAGCATGCGTTCGCTGACGCCGCCTACGGCGCGGCGCAGCTCGCTGAAGCGCAGGGTGTGATTGCGCAACGCCAGAAAGATCAGCACGCTCCAGCGGCTGGTGACGCGTTTTAATATCTCCCGCGACGGGCAGTTAACATTAAGCAGTTCGCCGCGCCTGAATTTTTCACTTATCTTTTCAGACATTTATCTCTTTTTTCCCAAACTAACAAAGCTGTAAGTACTTACTAAAAGTTAGCTTATCCCGTAGTCTGGCTTTCAACAAGGTTAACCACAAAAGGAGAATGAAAATGATTGCAGTAACAGGCGCGACGGGCCAGCTGGGCCGTCTGGTGATTGAAGCTTTACTGAAAAAAGTTCCGGCAGAACGGATTATCGCCGCCGTTCGATCTCCGGAAAAAGCCGCCGATCTGGCCGCGAAAGGCATCACGGTGCGCAAAGCGGACTACAGCCAGCCGGATACGCTGCTCTCAGCCTTTGGCGGCGTTGAAAAGCTACTGCTGATTTCCGGCAGCGAAGTCGGCCAGCGTGAAGCCCAGCATCAGGCGGTCATTAATGCGGCCAAATCAGCGGGGGTGAGGTTTATTGCCTATACCAGCCTGCTGCACGCCGACAGCTCTCCGCTCGGCCTTGGCGTAGAGCATCGCGCCACCGAGGCGCAGCTGGAGGCGTCAGGCATCCCCTATGCGCTGCTGCGTAACGGCTGGTACACCGAGAACTACGCGGCCAGCATTGCGCCTGCCCTGACGCATCACGCCTTTATCGGCGCCGCAGGCGAAGGGCGTATCGCTTCCGCCGCGCGTCGGGACTATGCCGAAGCGGCGGCAGAAGTGATCAGCCGTGACGATCAGGCGGGCAAGATTTATGAGCTGGCAGGCGATGACAGCTACACGCTGGCTGAATTTGCCGCAGAAATTGCGCGCCAGTCCGGCGAGCAGGTGGAGTACGTTAACCTTGCTGAAGCTGAATTTGCCGCCGCGCTGAAAGGCGCCGGTCTGCCGGACGGTCTGGCCGAGATGCTGGCGGACTCGGACAAGGGCGCATCCCAGGGCGGCCTGTTTGATGACTCCCACAGCCTGAGCAGGCTGACGGGACGCGCCACTACGCCTTATCAGGAGGTCATCAAGGCGACGCTGGCAAAATAAGCCTGCGCGACACAGCACAGCGAGCGTAGGCTTGCGCTCACTCCTCAGGATACATTGCCCGGCGAAGCGCGCCGGAAGCTGATACTGACCGCCAGTTCAGCTTCCGGCGACGTAATCTAACCTGAGCATGAGGGTGCTATGTCTCTGTTTTCTGAATTTCGTCTGAAAGACGTTACGCTGCGCAACCGTATCGCGGTGCCGCCGATGTGTCAGTACAGCGCCGAACAAGGCCTGGTCAATGAGTGGCACCAGGTGCACTACGCGGCGCTGGCGCGCGGCGGCGCCAGTCTGGTGATTGTCGAAGCGACCGCAGTTTCGCCGGAAGGCCGCATCACGCCGGGCTGTCTGGGTCTGTGGAACGACGCGCAGGCGCAGGGTCTGGCGCAGATCGCCCAGACGATCAAAGCGGCAGGCGCCGTGCCGGGAATCCAGATTGGTCACGCCGGTCGTAAAGCCAGCGCCAATAAACCCTGGGAAGGCGACGATCACATCGCTGCGGACGACGGACGCGGCTGGGAGACGATTTCCCCTTCCGCAGTAGCCTTTGGCAATAACCTGCCGCAGGTGCCGCGCGCCATGACGGCCGAAGATATTGCGCGGGTACGCAATGACTTCGTGCAGGCGGCCATCCGCGCGCGCGACGCCGGCTACCAGTGGCTGGAGCTGCACTTCGCCCACGGCTATCTGGCGCAGAGCTTTTTCTCTGTGCATGCCAACCAGCGCACCGATGAGTACGGCGGCGACGCCGCTGGCCGCAGCCGCTTCCTGCGCGAAACCTTTGATGCCGTGCGTGAAGTCTGGCCGGAAAACCTGCCGCTGACCGCGCGTTTCGGCGTGCTGGAGTATGACGGCCGCGACGAAGAGACGCTGGCGGAAGCCATCGATCTGACGCGCTACTGGCGCGCCAACGGTCTGGATCTGCTGAGCGTCAGCATCGGCTTTTCAACGCCAGACGCGGCTATTCCGTGGGGCACGCCTGCCTTCCTTGCGCCGATCGCCGAGCGCGTTCGCCGTGAGGCGGATATTGCCGTCGCCTCCGCATGGGGCATCGATGCGCCGCTGGTGGCTAACGGTACGGTGGAAAAGGGTCAGCTTGATCTGGTTATGGTCGGTCGCGCCCATCTGAAAAATCCGCACTGGCCTTATCAGGCGGCGCTGGAACTCGATAAGCCTCAGCCGTCCTGGGTGCTGCCTGCGCCCTACGCGCACTGGCTGGAGCGCTATCGCGTAAGCGAGTAAGCGAGGGGGGTAAATTGCTCCTACAGACCGCTCGCCAGAGCGGCAGCCGCGATGAGTTTGCGGCCACTCTCTGCGCCCTCTTTTGAGGGCGCTTTCGCTAACTGTGCAAAAATGCCACAAATTGATCATTGCGCAGCGCAGCGGCAAGGTGATTTTTTGTCAATTTTTGCCGCTTTTTTTCAATATCTCGCTGTTTATTTTTGTTCTACAAAGATTACTCCTAAATAGATGTTGTAAACGCAGCGCGTTATTTGCTTGATTACCTGAGCAATTCCGCTAAATATCCCATTGATAGACAATTTTTATTACGTTCATAGATATTCTGCATTGTTGTTTGAGCCAGCCATAAGTCTATAATTTTTCTTTTGTGAAACCCCTCAGACTCCAGGAGGCCGCTATTAATACTTATCGCCAGCAACTCAACGCATTCGATGAGGTTCGCAATGGGGCGGAAGTTGAGTATCAATACGATCCCCACGAGCTAAAGCTTGACCGTATGCAGGATTCCGAGCCGGAACCGGAGCTGATCGAAGGCTTACCGGCGCCGGACGCGCTCACGCCTGCCGATCGCTACATGGAGCTGTTCGAGCATGTGCAGATGTCGCGCATCTTTGAAGACAGTAAAACCTTCCCGGACTGCTCGCCCAAATACGATCCGCTGGATGTATTAATGCGTTATCGTCGCCAGAAACGCAGCCGCGATTTTGATTTGGCGCGCTTCGTGGCCGACCATTTTTATTTACCGGCGATAAACGAAAGTTTTTATGTCTCGAACCCGGATAAAACCCTTAACGAGCATATTGATGCGCTATGGCCGGTATTAACTAAAATGCCGCAGCAGCATTTGCCGCATTCATCGCTGCTGCCGCTGCCGAAACCCTATGTGGTGCCCGGCGGCCGCTTTGGCGAGACCTATTACTGGGACTCCTACTTTACGATGCTTGGTCTGGCGGAGAGCGGACGCGATGACCTGCTGCGTCATATGGCGGACAACTTTGCCTGGCTGATCGACAACTACGGACATATTCCCAACGGCAACCGTACCTATTATCTGAGCCGCTCACAGCCGCCGGTTTTTGCGCTGATGGTGGAGCTGTTCGAGGAAGACGGCGTGCGCGGGGCAAAACGCTATCTCGACCAGCTGATGAAAGAGTATCAGTTCTGGATGGATGGCGCGGGCGCGCTGATGCCGCGCCAGGCCTATCGCCACGTGGTGCGAATGGCTGACGGCTCGCTGCTTAACCGCTACTGGGATGACCGCGATACGCCGCGCGATGAGTCCTGGATTGAGGATGTCGAAACGGCAAGCCACTCAAGCCGTCCGGCAAGCGAGGTCTATCGCGATCTGCGCGCGGGCGCGGCGTCCGGCTGGGACTACTCCTCCCGCTGGCTGCGCGATCCGAAACGTCTGGCGAGCATTCGCACTACGCAGTTTATCCCGATCGATCTCAACGCCTTCCTCTATAAACTGGAGCTGATGATCGCGACGCTTTCCCATGCGAAGGGAGAAGAGCTGACCGCGCTGGCGTGGCAGAAAAAGGCGGAAGCGCGCAAGCGCGCCATTAACCGCTATCTGTGGGACAGCACCGCAGGCGTCTATCGCGACTATGACTGGCGACGCGAACGTTTCGGCGCGTTCACTGCCGCAGCCGTAGTGCCGCTGTTTGTCGGCCTGGCGACGCCAAAACAGGCGCATTTGCAGGCTATCGCGCTGCGCCAGCTGCTGCTGACCAACGGTGGGCTGGTGACCTCGATGGTGGAAAGCGGCGAACAGTGGGACAAACCCAACGGCTGGGCGCCGCTTCAGTGGATGGCGGTGGTCGGACTGAATCAGTACGGCGAAGAGACGCTGGCGACGGAAATCGCGGTTAACTGGCTGACGACGGTGAACAACTTCTATCAGCTGCACCATAAGCTGGTGGAAAAATATGACATCAGCGGCGAGCGCGCGCGTCCTGGCGGCGGCGGCGAATATCCCTTACAGGATGGTTTCGGCTGGACCAATGGCGTAACGCGTCGTCTGATGGCGATGTATGGCCATCTGCTGGTGAATTAATCCTTTCCCACCCTGCCGCATAGCTTATGCAAAAAAGGCGTTTAGCGCGTTCCTGACGCGCTTTTATCATTACCCAGATGATAAACCTTAACCGGGAACGCTTATGAAACCTGTTCGTTTCTTCCTGGGCGGCGCGCTGTGTTTCACCGCCCTTTTCGCTTTTTCTGCGCAGGCAGAAGAGACGCTTCGCATCGGCTACCAGAAATCCTCTACGCTGCTCACGCTTATTAAACAGCGTGGCGATCTGGAAAAGGCGCTTGCAGCGCAGGGCGTAACCGTTAGCTGGCACGAATTTTCCAGCGGCCTGCCGCTGCTGGAGGCGCTCAACCTTAACAATGTCGATCTCTCTGCCGACGTCGCCGATACCGTGCCGCTGTTTGCGCAGGCCGCCGGTGCCAGTCTGACCTACTACGCCCGCGAAACCCCGTCGCCAGACGCACAGGCGATTCTGGTTCCCGCCGACTCGTCGATAAAAACGCTTCAGGATCTCAAAGGCAAAAAAATCGCGGTGACTAAAGCCGCAGGCAGCCATTATCTGCTGATCGCCGCGCTCAACAAGGCGGGACTCGCCTTCAGCGATATTTCTCCGGCCTGGCTGACGCCTGCCGATGGTCGAGCAGCGCTGGAGAACGGTAGCGTAGCGGCCTGGGTCACCTGGGAGCCTTATGTAACCAGCGCGCAGGTCGAGCAGCACGCCCGCGTGCTGACAAGCGGCAAAGGACTGGCGAATTATCAGCGCTATTACCTGGCCTCAACGCCCTATGCCAGCGCGCATCCGCAGGTGCTGAATACCGTTTTTCAGGCGCTGAAGCAGGAAGCCGCCTGGCTGAAAGCCAATCCTGCCGATGCCGCTGCGCTGCTTTCACCGCTGTGGGGCAAGCTGCCGGTGGCGACCATTGAAAAGGCTAATGCGCAGCGTAGTTATCAGGTCGAACCGGTGAAGAAAAGCGACCTGGCCGAGCAGCAGACTATCGCGGACGCTTTTTACCGGGCGAAGCTCTTACCGAAGCCTATTGATGCTCAGGCGCCAGCCACCTGGCAACCTGCTCAACGCTGATCGTCTTCGCTGGCCCGCCGTGGCCAGCGTCATTTTTCGCACATTTTTAAAAATTAGTAAGCGCCTACTTTCTTTTTAATCCCCGCCCGAACTGAATATCAAAAATGAATTAATCTGTTTCTCCCTGATAGTTTATTCAGACGAGAGCACGTTGGTAATCATTATTAATCCCGCAGCCCGCGATAATACAGGCTGTTGACCAGCATGGCTGAAAGCCACTTGTAAATTTTTTGCACCTTCTCGACTCAACGTAGCATGCCGGTATGGCGCGTTATCTTGTACAGCTCCTTACTGCCAAAAACTATTTCACTGCGCAGCTAAATGCGCGCGTTATCCACTCCCGCCTTCTGTCTAATCAAAGTCGCTTAAAAATATGTTATCGCAAAAAGCGCAGAAAATTTTTTGCTGCGCGCTTTTACAAAAAGTGGCATATGAAATGCAATTTTTTCCATTACTGACAAATAGTTAGCATCAGATTGCTCTATAAAATAACCTCCTCTGCCGACGGCATTCGCACTTAAATATTTGTACAACCTGGTAGTCTCTTGTATAAATTATCCATCCGTTAAATAGACCTGTCTGGCTCAGGGATGGCGACATCAACCCATTCTGGCCTTTTTTCCAGGGTGTTTTATTTACAAGTAATTAAAAAAACCGGACAGGGGGAAAACCCATGCCCGGCTTAATTAGTCTCATCCCTGGGCTTTAAAAAAGTCGGGGATGTTTATCTGTCAGGGGTGTTTCGCAAGGAGAACAAACAGGAATAAAAGATGGCTTACTCGCGGTCAGATAATCGCTCCTGCCTCGTCTAAGTTACTGTAATTTCAGCTTCTACGGCTGATTTTCCCTCCTTTGCGCCCGGCTTCGATTGCGCGTTCAGGGTTATTTTTAAAATTGCCGCCGCTCTTCTGGCCGCCTTTTCTTCCGGCTTCCGCTGCCCGCTCTCGATCCACCGCAAAGTTTCCGGCTCCACCACGATATTGAGACATACTGTGTTCCTCTTAAGGATTAATAATAAAAATATCACAGCCTACGCTTCATCAGCATTGATGGCGCAGGGTTAAATGTAGCTTTTAAAAATAATGGATCAAGTATTGCTTATGCATGATTAAAAAAACTCAGACTGAACGATAAACAAATCAACGTGCCGACAATTACTTTATGAAATCATGTTTGCCGGTAACTAAAGCATGGAAACCTTCATTATCTCCCTGCTATTTACACATATAACCCGGCAAAATTACTCTATTTGACCTTTATTCTGGACGATTGCCTCTTTTTAAGCGAAGCGGCAATTTTGCAACTCCTTTAGCAGATAAGCGGAGCGGTTGATCATTAAATGATCATTTTTACCGTAAAATTAAGAAAATTACTTATTCGTCAATTTAAGTAAAAAAAACATTAAAGCGAAGCGGATAGAGAGGCTATTTAACCTGCTAACTCATTGAAAGTGATCAATAAATGATCAGAATTTCACTTTTCCGAAATAGATTAGCGGCTCGCTTATATTCCGTACCGCCTTTTAAGCGAAGCGGAAATAAAAAAACGCCCTGAGGGCGTTTTAACGTTATTTATGTAGAAACAGGCATTAATGCTGCTGTAAGAAGGTCAGCAGATCCTGATTGAGTCGGTCCTGATGGGTAACGGCAAAGCCATGCGGACCGTTTTCGTACACCTTAAGTTCTGACCCCGCAATCAGCTCATGCGCCAGCTTGCCGGTCGCTTCGAAGGGAACGATCTGGTCATTGCTGCCGTGAATGATCAGCGTCGGCACATCCACTTTCGCCAGATCGGCGCGGAAGTCGGTTTCAGAGAAGGCCGTCACGCAGTCCAGCGTCCCTTTCAGCGAGGCGAGCAGCGCGATATTCAACGTCTGCGTCAGTACGCCTTCGGACACGCTCTGTCCCGCGTTGGTCCCATAGAACGGCGCGGCAAATTCTTTAATGAACTGCGCCCGATCTTTACGCAGACCGGCTTTGATACCGTCAAAAACCGCTTTTTCTGGCCCTTCCGGATGATCGGCAGTCTGACCAAAGATGGGGGTAACAGCCCCCAGCAGCACCAGGCTTTTCACTTTTGCCGTGCCGTAGCGACCGATATAGCGAGAGACATCCCCGCCGCCCATGGAGAAGCCCACCAGCGTGATGTCGCTGATGCCTAAATGTTCAATCAGCCCGTGAATGTCATCTGCGAAGGTATCGTAGTCATAACCTTCCCACGGCTGGTCAGAGCGACCAAACCCACGACGGTCAAAAGCAATGGCGCGATAGCCATTTTCCGCCAGGTGAACCAGCTGACTTTCCCACATATCGGCATCCAGCGGCCAGCCGTGGCTGAACAGCACAGGCTGTCCTTTGCCATAATCTTTAAAATAAAGGCGTACCCCATCTTTGGTTGTAAAGGTGCTCATATTTTCTCTCCACGATCGATGATGTGTGTGCTGCTCATTAAGCTAACCTGAGCAACAGGTAAAACCTAAAGCAGAAATTTTAATAAGTTGTTCAACGATTTTTGCGACCGGTACTTGTGAAAAAATCCTGGGCAAGTTGCCGCAGATATTCCGCTATCAAGCCTGGCAGAGCGAACCTAATGTTTCATCTATCGCCACTCAATAACGCTGCGCTACGGGGCGCAGCAGGAGAAAGAAGATGAGCCAGAGCATGACGACCCCGCCTGCGGGCGGCGCGTTTTCCCCTTTTCGCTACACGATGTTCGCCCTGATCTGGGCCGCCTCGGTGTTAGGCAATACCGGCAGTTTTATCCGCGACGTCGCCAGCTCCTGGCTGATTACCGGCCTGTCCGATAACCCCACGGCGGTGGCGCTGATGCAGACCGCCGCCACGCTGCCGGTGTTTTTGCTGGCTTTACCTGCGGGCGTGCTGTCCGATATTTTCGACCGCCGCCGCCTGCTGATTGCCATTCAGATACTGATGGCCAGCGTTAGCGGCACGCTGCTGATCCTCTCCCACAATAACTGGCTGACCGCCGAATGGCTGATTGGTCTGACCTTTGTAGGCGGCATCGGCGCGGCGCTGTTTGGCCCTGCCTGGCAGGCCATCGTGCCGGAGCTGGTGCCGCGTCAGGAGATGAAAAATGCGGTCGCGCTCAATTCCCTCGGCATCAATATCGCCCGCGCTATCGGCCCGGCAACCGGCGGCCTGCTGCTGGCCAGCCTCGGCGCGATGGCGGCCTACGGCGCGGATGTGGCCAGCTATTTTGTCGTTATCGCCGCGCTGCTGTGCTGGAAACGCCCGGCGAAGCCGCAGGATGAGCTAAATGAGCACTTCCTCGGCGCGTTTCGCGCCGGGCTGCGCTATGTGAAGGCGAGCCGCGAGCTGCACCGCGTGCTGTTTCGCGCCGCGATGTTTTTTCTCTTTGCCAGCGCGCTCTGGGCGCTACTGCCGCTGGTGGCTCGCCAGCTGTTACAGGGCACGGCGGGCTTCTACGGCATGATGCTCGGCGCCGTGGGTATCGGCGCGATTGGCGGCGCGCTGCTGCTGCCGCGCCTGCGTAGCAAAACAGGTGCCGATGCGCTGCTGCTGCTCGCCGCCGCCATTAACGCGCTGGTGATGCTGGGTCTGGCGCTGACGCCGCCGCAGTGGCTGGCGCTGGTGATGATGCTGGCGCTGGGCGGCGGCTGGATTATCGCGCTGACCACGCTGAACGGCGTTGCTCAGGCCGTGCTGCCGGACTGGGTGCGCGGACGCGGACTGGCCGTCTACCTGATGGTCTTTAACGGCGCGCTGGCAAGCGGCAGCCTGCTGTGGGGTCTGGTGGCGCAGCAGGTCGGCGTAATCGTCACGCTGGTTGCGGCGGCGGCGGCATTGATCGCGAGCGCGCTGCTGTTGTATCGCAAAGCGCTGCCGGAAGGCGAAGCGGATTTACAACCTGCGCTGCACTGGCAGCAACCGACCGTGGCGCAGAGCGTTGACGAACATCGCGGCCCGGTGATGGTGCAGATCCACTATCGCGTAGAGGAAGAGGATCGCCCGGCTTTCCTGGCGGCCATCAACAAGCTGTCGCTGGCGCGGCGTCGCGATGGCGCTTACGCCTGGGGCGTGATGACGCATAGCGAAGACGCGTCCCTTATTCAGGAGTGGTTTTTAGTTGAATCCTGGCAGGAGCATCTGCGTCAGCATCAGCGCGTATCGAAAGCGGACGCAGAGCTACAGGCGGCGGTGCTGGCGTTCCATCAGGGCGAAGGCCCGCCGAAAGCGCACCACTTTATCTCGCTGTAATCCCCGACGCGCGGCGCTTTCGCCGCGCGCTGGCTGCTTCAGGGCGCGACGTAAATGTCACGCAGCCCGTCCAGCGTTTGCAGCCGGTCGCGCCACCAGCGCGCCGCGTTGCCGCTGGCGTTCTCATTCCATGCCAGATAAGCCAAATCGCGCCGCGTTTCGCTGTCGAGCTGGCGCGCCACCAGCGAGCCGTCGGCAAGGTGCGGCGCGGCAAGATAGCGTGGCAGGTAGCCGCAGCCCAGTCCGGCGAGCTGCGCCTGAAGCTTGGCGTGGAAGTCGTGCACGCTCAGCGCTTTTTGTTCATCCAGCACGCGCAGATCCATACCGGCGCCGTGGCGTGAGGAGTCATGCACCGTCACGGCGCGATACTGGCGGATCTGCTCGCGCAGCAGCGGCTCCGGCATCTGCGCCAGCGGATGCGTCGGCGCGACCGCGAAGACATATTCCAGCCAGCCCAGCGCGACGCAGCCGATGTCTTTCCGCGTGGCCGGCTCCTGTACCGCGCCGAACACCAGATCTGCCTCGCCGTAGCTCAGCGCTTCCCAGCAGCCCGCCAGTACGTCCTGGCGAAACTGAAGCTGCGTATGCGGATGCTGCTGATAAAACGCGTCAATCAAGGGCGTCAGCAGCGAAAACGGCACCGAGGCGTCAACGCTGATGGTCAGGTTGCTCTCCCAGCCGCTTTCGACGTAGCGCGCCTGCTGTTCCAGCTCGTTGACGGCGCGCAGCAGCGTCCGCCCTTTTTCCAGCATCAGCCGCCCGGTCGGCGTGAACGTGGCGCGGTGACCGGAGCGATCGAGCAGCGTGATCTTCATGTCGCTTTCCATCTTCTGCACCGTATAGCTCAGCGCCGACGCGGTTTTAAACAACCGCGCCGCTGCGGCGGCGAAGGTGCCGTGACGGTCGAGCGCATCCAGAATCAGCAGCGCCTCAAGGTTTAATCGCATTCCTTAGTTCTCCGCAAAAATTGTTGAACAACAAGCCAAAATCATTCCGCTAACAATAAACATTCTCATCTCGTATTTTTGTATCCAACAGCGCAACCGCTGTAAATCACTTTTAGCGCGCCGGGAGGCGATATGAACAGTTCGCATCAGGCCAGCCACGTTACCCTGGTTATTACCCATGGCGTGCAGGCTGAGAAACAGCAGGCCTATGAGCAGTGGCTGGAGCAGATCATGCCGCAGGCGGCACAGTTTCCCGGCCACCTTGGCGTTAACGTGCTACGTCCGGTGCACGGCGAAAACACCTATACCGTCTTGATCCGCTTCGACAGCCTCGACAACCTGTTTCACTGGACGCAGTCCGAGGCGCGCAAGACGCTGGTAAGCGAGCTGCCGCAGCTGCTCTCAGGGCCGGAGCATATCGACGTCCGCCCCGGCGCCGCATTCTGGTTTACGCCGGTGGCAAAAGCCGCCGCGCGCCCTGCGCAGTGGAAGCAGTACCTGCTGACGCTGGGAGTAATTTTTCCTTCGACCCTGCTGATCCCGCTGCTGTGGAGCACGCTGCTGCCCGCCAGCCGCGGCACGCTGTGGGGACACTTTTTAAACGATGCGACCGTGGTGGCGCTGGTGGTCTGGCTATGGATGCCGCTGCTGACGCGTTTACTGAAAAACTGGTTAATCCCGCGTAAATAACGGCTCTGGAGAACAGCGATGAATACGGCTTCACTGATTCTGACTAACGGCAAGTTTCATACGGTGGATCGCGAGAACCCGCTCGCCAGCGCCGTCGCAATCAAAGACGGCAAATTCCTGGCCGTCGGCAGCGAAGCGGAGGTAATGCGCTTTGCCGGTGCGGAGACGCAGATCATCGACGCGCGAGGGCATACCGGCATTCCGGGCCTGAACGATTCGCATCTGCACCTGATCCGCGGCGGGCTGAATTACAATCTTGAGCTGCGCTGGGAAGGCGTGCCTTCACTGGCCGACGCGCTGCGCATGCTGAAAGAACAGGCGTTGCGCACGCCGTCGCCGCAGTGGGTGCGCGTGGTCGGCGGCTGGAGCGAGTTTCAGTTCGCCGAGCGCCGCATGCCGACGCTGGATGAGATCAACGCCGCCGCGCCGGATACCCCGGTCTTTATTCTGCATCTCTACGACCGCGCCCTGCTGAATCGCGCCGCGCTGAAGGCCGTCGGCTATACTCGTGATACGCCGAATCCGCCGGGCGGCGAAATTCAGCG
Source organism: Candidatus Pantoea deserta (assembly GCF_003813865.1). Lineage (GTDB taxonomy): Bacteria > Pseudomonadota > Gammaproteobacteria > Enterobacterales > Enterobacteriaceae > Pantoea > Pantoea deserta. Next base: position 144,914 of record NZ_RMVG01000010.1, on the reverse strand, counting down.
CGACGGCAACGGCAATCCAACCGGTATGCTGATCGCCCGCCCCAACGCCATGATCCTCTACGCCACGCTGGCGAAAGGCCCGACGCTGCCGCTGGAGCAGCAGGTCAACTCTACGCGTCAGTTTATGCGCGAGCTGAACCGCCTCGGCCTCACCAGCGCCATCGACGCAGGCGGCGGCTTCCAGAACTATCCCGACGATTACGCCGTGATTAGCGAACTGCACGCTAAAAAACAGCTGACCGTGCGTATCGCCTATAACCTCTTTACCCAGCGTCCCGGTCATGAACTGGAAGATTTTGAGAAATGGACCGACCTGCTCAAGCCAGGCCAGGGCACCGATTTTTATCGCCACAACGGCGCGGGTGAAATGCTGGTGTTCTCCGCAGCCGACTTCGAAGATTTTCTGGAGCCGCGCCCCGACCTTGCGCCTGGCATGGAGGATGAGCTGGAGCGCGTGGTGCGTCACCTGGTCGAGCATCGCTGGCCGTTCCGCCTGCACGCCACCTATAACGAATCCATCAGCCGTATGCTCGACGTGTTTGAGAAGGTGAACCGGGATATTCCGTTTAACGGCCTGCACTGGTTTTTCGACCACGCGGAGACCATCACCGAGGCGAATATCGAACGCGTGAAAGCGCTGGGCGGCGGCATTGCGGTACAGCATCGTATGGCGTTTCAGGGCGAATACTTTGTCGATCGCTATGGCAAAGAGGCGGCGAAACAGACGCCGCCGGTGGCGCGCATGCTCGATGTCGAGGTGCCGGTCGGCCTCGGCACCGATGCCACGCGCGTGGCCAGCTATAACCCCTGGACCGCGCTCTACTGGCTGGTTTCTGGCCGCACCGTAGGCGGAATGCGTCTTTATGATGATAACGCCCGCCTCGACCGCGAAACCGCGCTGATGCTGTGGACCAAAGGCAGCGCCTGGTTCTCCAGCGAGCAGAGCAAAAAAGGGGAAATTAAGGTGGGTCAGCTGGCGGATCTGGCGCTGCTGTCAAAAGACTTTTTCAGCGTCAGCGAAGAGGAGATCAAAGGAATCGAATCAGTGTTGACGCTGGTCGACGGCGATATTGTCTATGCCGCAGGCAGCTTTACGCCGCTGGCGCCGCCGCCGGTTCCGGTCTTGCCGGAGTGGTCCCCGGTGGTCACCACGCCTGGCCACTACCGCAGCGCGCCGCCGCAGGCGAGCGGCCGGGCGGCGATGATGCCGAAGGCGCACCAGTGCAGCGGTCCCTGCGGCGTACACAGCCACGCGCACGACGTGGCGCGTCAGTCGTCGGTGCCGGTATCCGATAATACGGCGTTCTGGGGTGCGCTGGGCTGTTCCTGTTTCGCCTTTTGACTGGCTGGCGTCGGGCGTCTTAACCCAGCCCGACGCCGTTTTTACCGTTGCGTTTAATGCGGTACATCGCCTCATCGGCGCGGCTGACTACCGCGCTAAAACTCTCCTGCGGCTGCGCCTGCACGATACCAATCGACGCCCCGATGTTGGCCGTACCGTTCTCCAGTTCGAAAGGCGTCAGCGTCGCCTGCAAACAGGCACGACCGATCTGCGCGACGCGCGGATCGTCCTGACCGAACGGCATCAGCAGCAAAAATTCATCACCGCCCAGCCTGCCGGGCATGACCTTTTCCGGGCAGATTTCTCTCAGGCGCTGGCTAAGCTGGATGAGCAGCCCATCGCCGCTGCGATGGCCCAGCGTGTCGTTAACGTGTTTGAAATCGTCGAGATCGATAAAGGCGATACAGAGTTCATCTTGTCTGCGCATCTGACCGAAGGCGGTGCGCAGCGCGTGACGGTTGGCGAGCTGCGTCAGCGGATCGTGATTCGCCAGCATCGCCAGCTGCGCTTCGTACTGCTTCTCTTTGGTCATGTCGATATGGGTGCCGGTGACCTTCAGCGGCCTGCCCTGCTCATCCCATTCGCTGATGCGGCCGCGATCCAGCACCCAGGTTATGCTGCCGTTTTTGGCAATCATACGGTGCAGGGCCTCATAGTAAGGCGTTTTGCCATCGATATGGTCGTAGAAGGCTTTCAGCACCTCAGCGGCATCTTCTGGATGCAGACTCTCTTTCCACTCGTCGAAGTTGGCTTTGCTCTCTTTCGGCTGGTAACCCAACATCGCGCCCCAGCGCCGGTTGAAGATCACCAGTTTGCCGCTGGGAATATCGAGCTGCCATAAACAGAGACCGGTGCCGTCCAGCGCCGCGCTGAGCTTGCTGCGCGCGTCATGCGCTATACGCTTCAGCCGCGCATTATGCTTCTTCAAAATCTGTATCTGCTGGCGCAGCGCTTCTTCAGACATGGCACGCGGACGTAGAGAAATAAAATGTATTTTGCCTGTGCGGATATTTCTGTAAAGAGAAGCGGCAGAAACGTGATGAGCAGCGCTTTATTGGCTTAACCACGGAATTTTATCCGGTTTAAAGTGGGCTTTCCGCATACTCAGCGGCTGGGCGTAATAATTTTCCTCTTAGCAGGCCACTTATTCGTTCACGCAGCGACCAGCTATAGTCAGAAGAACTTTAATGCTCTGGAACTGTAAAATGAAAATTTGTGCGACCTGCGGCACCGCATACGCTGAGCCTTTACCGCAACGCTGCAAAATTTGCGAAGATGAACGACAGTGGGTGCCTGCCAGCGGCCAGCAGTGGACCGATTTTGCTTCGCTTACTCATCGCCATCAAAACAAGTGGCAGCGCCTTGAGGAGGGTTTGCTGAGCATTAAGACCGTGCCGAACTTCGCTATTGGTCAGCGCGCCCTTTTGCTGCGCAGCCCCAGCGGCAATATTCTCTGGGACTGTATTGCCAGTCTGGATGCCGCCACCGCTGAGCTGATTCACGCGCTCGGCGGCATCAGCGCCATCGCCATTTCGCATCCGCACTACTACACCACCATGCAGACGTGGGCAGCCGAGTTTAACGCGCCGATCTATTTGCACGCCGACGATCGTGAATGGGTGATGGGCGACAGCGAAGCAATTCATTTCTGGCAGGGGGACGTGCTGCCGTTGAACGACGAGGTTGATGTCGTGCGGCTGGGCGGGCATTTCGCCGGCGGCTGCGTGCTGCACTGGAAAGCCAACGGCGGCGTGCTGCTGGCGGGCGATATTATCCAGGTCGCGCCGGGAAAAGATGCCGTCTCCTTTATGTGGAGCTACCCCAATATGCTGCCGCTCTCCGCCGCCACGGTGAGCGACATACTCCACCGTTGTGAAGAGCTGGATTTTTCACGCCTGTACGGCGCGTTTGAAGGTCAGGATGTGGCGCAGAAGGCGAAAGAGGTGGTGAGGCAATCAGGCGCACGGTATTTGCGCTGTCTGGCCTGACGGCCGCGCTCCCGGCCAAAAAATTTTCGTCGCCATTACGCAAAAGTAAAACGATCGGTTTACTTTTAAGAGATGAACAAACGCGACGATATTTTGCAGGCGGCCGAGAGGCTGTTCTACAACAACGGTTTTCATGCTACCAGCACCGATCAGCTGTGCCGGGAGGCCGGTGTCTCCACGCGCACGCTCTATCACCACTTCGCCTCACGCGAAGCGCTGACTATCAGCGTGATGGCGGCGCGCAGAGCGCGATTTTTTAGCGATCTGCTGCCTGCACAGCATCCGCAGGCGCTGCACCGTCTGTTTGAAGCGCTTAGCGAATGGACGGAACGGTATGGCGCGCAGGGCTGCTTCTTCGTCAAGGCGTGGGGAGAGTACGCAGAGAAAGACGCCATGCTGGCGGCCCATGCGCTCGACTATCGCTATGCTCTACGTCGCTACATTGCCGACTGCGTAGCGGATGAGGCGCTGGCGAACGCGGTGTGGATGCTGTTTGAAGGCGCCGTGATTTCCGCGCTGATGCTCGGTCCGGACGCGGCGAAGCACGCGGGCGAAGCCGCCGCGCGGCTGCTGGATCAGCGCGAGGATCGGCCATGAACGCATCCGTTGCGCTCGGCGTTACGGGCTTTTCCCTGATTGCCGTTACCTACGGCCTGGCGCGCTTTGCGTGGGGCCTGATGATGCCTGCGGTAATGAAGGATATTCCGTTTAGCGTTCATCTTGCCGGGATAGTCGCCGCCTGTAGCTATCTCTCCTACTGCCTTTCCACCGCGGCCGCGCCTGGGCTGGTAATGCGCTTTGGCGCGAGAAGGGTGGCCTGTCTGGCTGCGCTCTGTGCGGCGGCGGGGCTGCTGCTGCTTGCCTGCGCCTTTGCGCCGCTGATGCTCGCCGCCGGACTGCTTATTGCCGGGCTGAGCGCCGGAATCGCCTCGCCTGCCATCGCCAGCGCGGTCAGCGCCGGGCTACCCTCTGCGCAGCAGGATGCCGCCAATACCGCGATTAACGCCGGTACCAGCGCGGGCATTATGCTGTCCGTGCCGATACTGCTGCTGTTGCCCGGCGGCTGGCGCGCGGCCTGCGTTGCCTTTGCTGTGCTGGCGCTGCTCTGTCTGCTTCCGACGTGGCGCTATCTGCCGGAGGATCGTCGCAAGGGAGACAGGGATCGCACCGGCTGGCGCGATCTGGTGCGGCAACGATCGCTGCTGCGCCTGGCGATCGTGGCTTTTATCAGCGGATCGTCCAGCGCCGCCTGGTGGAGCTTCGGACCTGAGATTTTACGTAATCATCTGCATCTGGATGCGCATGCCAGCAGCCTGCTGTGGCTGATCGGCGGCGGCGCGGGCATTGCGGGCGCGCTGACTGGCGCGGCGCGGCGCTGGTTCAGCATGGCGCAAATCTATCGTCTGTCGCTGTGCTGTATGGCGCTACCGCTGCTGGTGCTGGCGAGCCTGAACGGGTTTTCGGGCTGGCTGTTTCCCGCCGTGGCGCTGGGAGGCGCGGGTTACGTCACCCTCTCCGGCGTGCTGCTGGTCTATGGCGCAGCCGCTACGCCAGACTCTGCGGCGACGGGGGTCGGCGTGGCGTTCTTTATGCTGGCGGCGGGTCAGGTGGTCGGCTCAATGCTGTTTGGCGCGGTTTATGCCGGGCCTGGCGCGAGCGTCGCGCTGGTGGGGTTTGCCGCGCTGGCGCTGGGGATGATGGTTGTGGTGCCTGGGAGATAACAGCCATTAATTTATCTGGTATGAAAGGTGTAGGGTGACAGATTTACCGTCCTCGCGATAAATTGCCGTTCGGTCCAGAGAAAAGACGTTTCCGCTGTAGACGATGTGTAATTTATTACCCTTCTCTGGTGTAATGGCCGCTATGCTTCCATCACCTTCCAGGAATGGCAGGGTAGCCATCCATGACTCCTGATTTTGGATTGTTTTTTATTATACAAGCCATCAGGAATATTAAAGTATGAAGTCGCTGATTATTTAAAATCAAAGGTTGCCATATGGTGACTCATGTTTAAATTATGTTTAGAGTTTTGTAACGTCGAAACTATTAAAAAAATAAGGGAAGCGTTATTAGGGGGGGATGGCAACCTAATATCAAACTTTAACCTGCTACTTTTATGGTTCAGGTAATCATCTGCGTCCTGATACGCCTGTCAGCAGCCTGCTGTGACCGATCGGCAGCGGCGCGGGCATTGCGGGCGCACTGACCGGCACGGCGCTGATTCAGCATGACACAGCTTTAACGCTAGAATTAAAATCCCCCGTACAACTGCACAGAAAATTAAATCAGAAAGAAATGAACATATTTTACAATGATAACCAAAAAAGGATAAACATTAAAATATTCTATCTTTAATTAGCCACGAACAGACCTTTAACCATTTGTATAAAATATGTACAATAGGATTTTCGTGCAAAAGGATTTGCGTATGGTAACAGTATTTAACCCGATAAAAAGAGGCGGATTAAGGCGTTTAACCTTGGGTGAGCTTCATCTTGCAACAACAGTATACGCGTTCAGTATCCGATATAATGAAGTCTGGATACACAGGGAAAGTTATCTTCCATTCAATCTACAATCCGAAAACTACGCTATGACCCCTAATGGGGAGTTGTATTTTCAAGAAGGCACTTATCAAGACGATTTTTCAATGTCGCCAATTGACTCGCAGCTTTTATTTCTGCACGAAATGATGCATGTTTACCAACACCAACGAGGTATGTGGGTAAGAACCATAGGTTCATTTTCATGGGCTGTAGATTATCAATATACGTTAGACAAAGATAAACTTTCTGATTATCCAATGGAGCAGCAGGCGTGTATTGTATCGGATTATTGGTTGTTAATTAATTATGGCTTTTATGGACATAATAATCTCTATAGCCTGAAAGATTATAATTTATCGGAGCCAGTAAGCGAGCTTATAGCCAAATACCAGAGAATATTGAGAGGATTCCCGTCGTGAGAAAGCTGGCAATCACTGTAATTATTGGTCTGACTCTTTCTGGATGTCAGAGTGATGCTGACAGGTTGGTATTCACTGAGGCTGGCACAGTATTTACTAATGGTGATTCCCTCTGTATTGGTAGGTCAGGTAAAGCTGACGTGCTGAACTACTACTATCTTGAAGAGATACTGCAAGGGATAAATAAGCCATTACTTAACTCAGGGGATAGCATGTTGAATATTACCTACCCTGACACTTGCTTCATAATTAAATTAACACCCGACAGTAAGTACGGGTTGTTATATATAATGAATGGTATTAAATATCGCTATAAGTTTGATACAAATAAAAATGGAACAATATCTAAAACTGAAAGAAGGAGTTAGAAATGTCATTGCCTGCTTATTTATTTTTGTATGATGAAAATGGAATGTTAATTAGTGGCAATAATAATGGCGATGAAGGCGTTGTCAGTAAGTTATTAGAAGATCGCCGAAGTGGTATTGAAATCATGAGTAGCCAACATGGTATATACCAACCCGCTGATGCCACAACAGGTCGCTTGAATGGCACCCGCCAACATCGCTCTTATATATTACATAAACAGTTAGATAAAAACTCTCCAATGCTCAATGACGCCGTTTGTACAGGTAAAGTATTCCAACAGGCTGTAATAAAATATTATGAAACATCGGATACTGGAATGGAAACTGAGGTTTATCGAGTAACGATGGGGAGAGTTGTTATCACGTCAACAGACTTCTCTCATGCCTGTGTGCAAGGCTCTCGTTCACCTAATATGCTTGAGGTTATTGGTCTGAGATACAACAGTATCGAGTGGTTCTATATTCCGGGGATTATAAAATATGATGATTCCTGGCGCAGGCAACCTAAAGAGGAAGATAAACCAGGAGAGTATAAATAAAGAAGAGAGCCTATGTGCTGAGGGTTACCCATAAATAAAAACAGCATAGAAGGTTGTGATCTACTTAGTGTTCCACCAAAAAATAAGGTCAAGCCTCTATACCTGCTTTACAATTTTGCCATAAATTTTTCAACCAGTCCCTGAAGTCGCTGCATCAGTACAGTAAAAAATGCCCTGCTTGATATACAGTGGCTTTAACTCACGGTGCTTCACTTTTTCTTACCAGCATCGGTAGATACCTGTCTGGGTCTGCACGCGTCAGGCACAATATTAAGCGTGTTGACCGATACCTCAGCAATGACCTGATGTTGAGAGATATTCCCGCTGTTTATCAGCAGCTTGTTTCCCGCCTTATGTACAGCCTTTCGTCATGTGTGATTGCCGTGGACTGGAGCGGCTATACCTTATCGGAACTCAGCGTTTTACGGGCGAACTTTTGTGTGATCGCAGAGCTATTCCGCTGATGAGTAAAGTGATTTCCTCTCGCTAAGAGAACAATTCCGCCGTACAAAATGCTTTTCTTGACCAGATGGCTGCTGCTATCGGCAAAGAGAAGAAGGTTATTATCGTGACCGATGCTGGCTTTCGCAGCAGTTATCGAACCGGTTTCGCACAAAAGCAAAAACCCAGCCAGAGGCTGGGTTCTTTAAATTTGTGGTGCCCGAACCCGGACAATAATGCCGGGAGCATTTTTGCTTTACCGCGCCTGCGCGGTAAACCCGCAGGGCGAGCCGCCGGGACGCGGCGAGGTCATCGAACCGGTTCGATGACGGGTTCCGCACAAAAGCAAAAACCCAGCCATAAGGCTGGGTTCTTTAAATTTGTGGTGCCCGAACCCGGACAAAAATGCCGGGAGCATTTTTGCTTTACCGCGCCTGCGCGGTAAACCCGCAGGGCGAGCCGCAAGGACGCGGCGAGGTTATCGAACCGGTTCGATGACGGGTTCCGCACAAAAGCAAAAACCCAGCCAGAGGCTGGGTTCTTTAAATTTGTGGTGCCCGAACCCGGACAAAAATGCCGGGAGCATTTTTGCTTTACCGCGCCTGCGCGGTAAACCCGCAGGGCGAGCCGCCGGGACGCGGCGAGGTCATCGAACCGGTTCGATGAACGGGTTCCGCACAAAAGCAAAAACCCAGCCAGAGGCTGGGTTCTTTAAATTTTGGTGCCCGAACCCGGAATCGAACCAGGGACACGGGGATTTTCAATCCCCTGCTCTACCGACTGAGCTATTCGGGCAACGGGGCGCATTAAACCCTAATGCCCTGACAGCGTCAAATGCTTTTCACCAAATTGCTACTGACTGCTGCGTTTTACAGCAACCAGCAGACCGGATGGTAAAAAAAAACCTCTGCCCTCGCCCGCTGCGCTTAGTTTTTGATCACCTCAGCCGATAACGATCACGACACTTCATACCAATAATAAGGTGCACCATGTTTTCCACTATTTCATCAGGTATCCTGTCGCGCCTTGCGTGGCAGAAAAACAGCTCTCCATCCGCTACCCTCAGCTCGCTCAATGACGCTATCGCTATGATTGAGTTCACGCCAGAGGGCATCATTCTCAACGCCAACGACCTGTTTCTGGATCGCATGGGCTATGCGCTAAGCGAAGTTATCGGTCAGCATCACAGCCTGTTCTGTCCCCCTGACGTTATCACGTCGCCGCACTATCGCGACTTCTGGCTGCGCCTGAAGCACGGTGAAAGCTTTAGCGACAAATTCCTGCGTCTGGCGAAAAACAGCCGTCCCGTCTGGCTGGAGGCCAACTATGTGCCGGTACAGGATCGCAGCGGTCGCGTGGTAAAAATCGTTAAGCTCGCCACCGATGTGACCGAGCGCATCGTGGACGCGCAGGAGCAGCGCGCCATGACCACCGCGATCGAACGCTCTATGGCGGTGGTCGCCTTTAATCTCCACGGCGAGGTGCTGAAAGCCAACGCCAACTTCCTTAAAACCATGGGCTATCGCGCCAGTGAGGTGATCGGCCTGCCGCATAGCCGGTTCTGTTCTGAGGCGCTGCGTCAGAGCGCGGAATATAAGGCCTTCTGGGAAAAGCTCAATCGCGGCGAGTTTATTGCCGGTCAGTTCCCGCGCGTCAATAAACAGGGTCAGACCGTCTGGCTGCGCGCCACCTATAATCCGGTCTTTGATGAAGAGGGCATCCTGTACAAGGTCGTCAAGTTCGCCACCGACGTGACCGCGCAGGTGGTGAAAAACCAGCAGGAGCGCGACGCCGCGCAGCAGGCTTATCAGACCGCGTTGCAGACCAGCGAAAGCACACGCCACGGCGCCAGCGTCATTGAGAGCAGCGTTGAAACCATTAACGCGCTGGCGGGAGAGCTGCACGGCATCTCTGACGATATTTCCGATCTCAGCGACTCGTCCGATCGTATCGGCGCCATTGTGGCCAGCATCCGCCGCATCGCCGACCAGACCAACCTGATTGCGCTGAATGCTGCTGTCGAAGCCGCACGCGCAGGAACGCACGGACGCAGCTTTGCGGTTGTCGCTAATGAGGTACGCACGCTGGCGGCCAACATCAATCAGGCCACGACGGAGATTGAAAGTCGTATTCAGCAGAATCATCTGCTGACGTCGAAGGCGCTAAAAAGCATCGAGTCCAATATGAAGCGCGCCGACCACGGCGTGGTGCTGGCGCAGCAGGCGGGCGGCGTGATCAGCGAGCTGCGCGACAGTTCATCAGAAGTGGTGCGCGCCATCAGCCACGTCACTCAGACCCTGAGTCAGGAGTAAGCGCACAGCCGACGGCCTGTCGGCTGCTATTACCGCATTTATCTCTGCGCCGCGGTTTACGGCTGATGCGCCGTTTCAACCGGTGCCGCACTCGGCGGCGGCAGGAAGATATGATCGAGGATCTCGCGCATCACCGGCGCGGCGGTGACGCCTTCGTTGCCGCCGTTCTCCAGAATCAGCGCCACCGCGACTTTGGGGTTATTAAAGGGCGCAAAGGCGGTATAGAAGATGTGGTCGCGCAGGCGCACCGGGATCATCTTCGCGTTATAGGTCTGGTTCTGCTTCAGGCTAAACACCTGTGACGTGCCGCTTTTCGCCGCAATACCGTAAGGCGCGGTGTGGAAATATTTGTAGCCGGTGCCGTTGGGCGCATTCGCCATGCCAAACATCGCGCGGCGCACCAGCGCCCAGTAAGGCGAGCGCGCGTCGCCAATCTGCGGCTGAGGCAGCGTTGGCTGATACCTTTCGACCACCTTGCCGCGTTCGGCCTTCTCCAGCAGATGGGGCGTAATCACTTTGCCGTTATTAATCAGCGCCACCATCGCCTTCACCATCTGAACAGGGGTAGCGATCCAGTAGCCCTGCCCGATGCCTACCGATACCGTATCTCCCTGATACCAGGCTTTCTTATGCACCCTTTGCTTCCAGTCGCGGCTCGGCAGCAGGCCGCTGTACTCTTCGTTAAGATCGATGCCGGTGGATTTGCCGTAGCCGAACTGGCTGAGCATGCTGTGAATGCGGTCGATGCCCATCATAAACGCCACCTGATAAAAAAAGGTGTCAGCCGACTCCTCAATGGCCTTTGTCACGTCCAGCATGCCGTGACCGCTCTTTTTCCAGTCGCGATAGCGGCGATCGGTGCCTGGCAGCGTCCAGGTCGGCGCGCCGTAAAAGCTGGTCTGCGGGTTAATCACGCCGGTCAGCAGCGCCGACATCGCCATATAGGGTTTTACCGTCGAGGCCGGGGGATAAAGCCCCTGCGTCACGCGGTTGATCAACGGCAGGTTCTTGTCCTGCAACAGCGTCTTGTAGGACTGGTAGCTGATGCCTTTGACGAACGGATTAGGATCGTAGCTGGGGCTGGACACCATCGCCAGCACGCCGCCATCGTGCGGATCTTCCACCAGCACCGCCGCGCGCTGCCCGGCCAGCAGACTCTCGATGTACTGCTGTAAATGAAGATCGATCGTCAGGGTAATGTTTTTACCGGCGACCGGCGGCACCTCTTTCAGCACGCGCACGATGCGGCCGTGGTTATCGACCTCCACCTCCTGATACCCCGGCTTGCCGTGCAGCAGCGATTCGTAATAGCCCTCAATGCCCTGCTTGCCGATATTGTGGTCGGCAGCATAGTTCTCGGCGATGCCCGCGGCGTTCAGGCGCTTATAGTCGTTGTCGTTGATTTTAGAGACGTAGCCGATAACGTGCGCCAGGTCCGCGCCATAGGGATACTGACGATCCTGAAAGGTGTCGATGGTCACGCCGGTAAAGCGGTACTGGTTCACCGAGAAGCGCGCCACCTGCTCGTCGGTCAGTTCCTCTTTCAGCACCACGGGCTTATAGCGGCTGCTCTGCCTGAGCGCGCGGGTAAAGGTGTCGATCTCTTCAGGCGTCAGATCGACCAACGGCGTGAGCGCCTTGAGCGTGGCCTGCATATCGTCGATCTTGTAGGGCGTCAGCGTGATGGCGTACCAGGTGACGTTGCGCACCAGCGGAATGCCGTTGCGATCGTAGATCAGCCCGCGCGTCGGCGCGATGGGGATCATTTTAATGTCGTTCTGGTTAGATCGCGTCTGATAGTAGCCATGATCGCGCACCTGAAGACGATAGAGATTGACGCCAAGAATGGTGAAACAGATCACGACCAGCGCAAAGGCGACCAGCGCGCGACGCGCGAACAGCTTTTCTTCAGCTTCGAAATTGCGGAAATTCATCAGGCGGCATTGGCAAAGGAGTCGTTTTTGTTGTCGCGCTAATGATAGGGCGCTAAGGAATCGGTACCAGCGGGAAGATGCACAGGAGTCGAGAAAAGTGTGTCATTTGGTGAGAATGTTACGAAAAAAGCGAGCGGTTCCCTGCTCCATCTGGAACAGGGGACCGCAGGCGCAGGCTTAGTCGCCCAGCAGCACCGACTCCAGCGCGATCTTAATCATATCGTTGAAGGTGGTCTGACGCTCGGCAGAGGTGGTCTGCTCATGAGTGCGGATATGGTCGGACACGGTGCAGATAGTCAGCGCTTTCGCGCCAAACTCTGCCGCCACGCCGTAGATACCCGCCGCTTCCATCTCCACGCCCAGGATGCCGTACTTCTCCATCACGTCGAACATCTGCGGATCGGGGGTATAGAACAGATCGGCTGAGAAGATGTTGCCGACGCGCGCTTCTACGCCCAGCGCTTTAGCCGCGTCAACCGCGTTACGCACCATGTCGAAGTCGGCGATGGCCGCGAAGTCATGATCCTTAAAGCGCATACGGTTGACTTTAGAGTCGGTGCATGCGCCCATGCCGATAACGATGTCGCGCAGCTTCACGTCCGCACGTACCGCGCCGCAGGAGCCAACGCGGATGATCTTTTTCACGCCAAAGTCGGTGATCAGCTCTTTGGTGTAGATCGAGCAGGACGGAATGCCCATGCCGTGGCCCATCACCGAGATTTTGCGGCCTTTGTAGGTGCCGGTGTAGCCCAGCATGCCGCGCACGTTATTCACTTCCACCGGGTTTTCCAGGAAGGTTTCCGCGATATGCTTTGCGCGCAGCGGATCGCCCGGCATCAGTACCACGTCAGCGAAGTCGCCCATTTCTGCATTAATGTGAGGAGTTGCCATTGTTTGTTTATCCTTGTTAAATTCAGCGGCTCTGTTTACAGCATGCTCTTGCCGTAGTCCATATCGGACAGGCCAAAATAGTGCGCGATCGTCTGACCAATATCCGCGAAGGTCTCGCGATAGCCCAGCGAACCGGGTTTCACTTTCGGGCCATAGATCAAAATCGGGATGTGCTCGCGCGTATGCTCAGTGCCTGGCCAGGTGGGATCGCAACCGTGGTCGGCGGTGAGGATCAGAATGTCATCCTCTTTCACCAGCGCCATCAGCTCCGGCAAACGACGGTCAAACAATTCCAGTCCGCCCGCGTAACCGGCAACGTCGCGACGGTGTCCCCAGGTGGAGTCGAAATCCACGAAGTTAGTAAAGACGATCGACTGGTCAGGCGCTTTTTTCATCTGTTCGATGGTGGCGTCAAACAGCGCGTTCAGGCCGGTGGCTTTCACTTTCTGCGTAATGCCCTGATGCGCATAGATATCGGCGATTTTACCCACCGAAATCACTTCGCCGCCCTTCTCGTCCACCAGCTTTTTCAGCATGGTAGGCGAAGGCGGCTCCACGGCCAGGTCATGGCGGTTGCCGGTACGTTCAAAGTTACCAGCTTTGTCGCCGACAAACGGGCGTGCGATAACGCGGCCAATATTGTAGCCGCCTTCGGTCAGCTCTTCGCGGGCGATTTCACACAGCTCATAGAGGCGATCGAGTCCAAAGGTCTCTTCATGACAGGCAATCTGGAACACCGAGTCTGCGGAGGTATAGAAAATCGGCTTGCCGGTTTTCATATGCTCTTCGCCCAGCTGATCGAGGATCACCGTGCCGGAGGAGTGGCAGTTGCCGAGATAGCCCGGCAGATTTGCGCGTTCGACCAGCTTGTCGAGCAGCGCCTGCGGAAAGCTGTTCTCTTTGTCGCTGAAGTAGCCCCAGTCAAACAGCACCGGCACGCCGGCAATTTCCCAGTGGCCAGACGGCGTGTCTTTGCCGGATGAGATTTCACTGGCAAAGGCGTAAGCGCCTTTGATTTCAGCGTCCGCATCCAGCCCCAGCGGAAAACGGCCGGTCGATAGCTCAGCGGCCTTCCCCAGGCCAAGCGCGGTCAGGTTGGGCAGATGCAGCGGGCCTTTGCGGCCCTGATCCGCTTTGCCGTTAAAGCACGCTTCGGCGATATGGCCCAGCGTGTCCGATCCTGCGTCGCCGAATTTGTCGGCGTCTTTACTTGAGCCGATTCCAAATGAATCGAGCACCATAATAAAAGCACGTTTCATGCAAGTCTCCTGCGCCTGCGCGCGTGACAAGTCAAAAAAAAGCGATCAGATCAGTATACCCGAATGGCTGCTCAACGGCAGCATAAAGCCGCAGATTTGCGGCTTCGATCGTTATGCTGCGGTGACGCGACGATACACCACCGGCGTCGCTTCTGGCGCGCTGTCGCTCAGCGTGACCGCCGCTTTTACCGCCGCCGCCGCCTGCTGCCAGCTCGCCTCGCTGCTGGCGTGGATAATCGCCAGCGGACGCTGCGAATCGGCGCGTTCGCCAAGGGTAATCATTTCGCTCAGCCCCACGCTGTAGTCGATGCTGTCGCTGGCGCGCTGACGTCCGCCGCCCATGGCGACCACAGCCATGCCCAGCGCGCGCGTATCCATACGGCTGACGATGCCGGACGTATCGGCATATACCGCTTTGCTCAGCACCGGCTGCGGCAGATAAGCGTCGTGGCGCTCAACAAAATCAGCCGGACCGCCCTGCGCGGCGACCATACGCGCGAAGACATCGGCCGCCTGGCCGTTATCCAGCACCTGCAACAGTTTGCCGCGCGCCTCTTCCTCGCTGGCCGCCAGTTTGCCGGAGAGCAGCATCTCGCTGCACAGCGCCAGCGTCACCTCAAGCAGGCGAGGATTACGCTCCGCCCCTGTCAGGAAGCGCACCGCTTCGCGCACTTCCAGCGCGTTGCCTGCGGCCGACGCCAGAACCTGATTCATATCGGTCAGCAGCGCGGTGGTGGTGCAGCCCGCGCCGTTCGCCACGCCGACAATCGCCCCGGCCAGATCGAGCGACGCCTCAAAGGTCGGCATAAAGGCGCCGGAGCCGACTTTGACGTCCATCACCAGCGCATCCAGCCCTTCCGCCAGTTTCTTCGCCAGAATCGAGGCGGTAATCAGCGGAATGGAATCGACGGTGGCGGTAATGTCGCGCGTGGCATAGAAACGCTTATCCGCCGGTGCGAGCGAGCTGGTCTGGCCGATAATGGCCACGCCGACCTGTTTGATAATCTGTCGAAAGCGCGTGTCGTCCGGGAAAATATCAAAGCCGGGGATCGCCTCCAGCTTGTCCAGCGTGCCGCCGGTATGGCCAAGCCCGCGTCCGGAAATCATCGGCACATACCCCCCGCAGGCGGCGACCATCGGACCCAGCATCAGCGACGTCACGTCGCCAACGCCGCCGGTAGAGTGCTTATCCACCACCGGGCCGTTGAGGTTCAGCGACTGCCAGTTCAGCACGGTGCCGGAATCGCGCATCGCCATGGTCAGCGCCACGCGCTCAGGCAGCGACATATCATGAAAGAAAATTGTCATCGCCAGCGCAGCGATTTGCCCTTCGGACACGCTGTTGTCGCGCACGCCGTTGATGAAGAAGCGGATCTCCTCTTCACTCAGCGTCTGGCCGTCGCGTTTTTTACGAATAATTTCTTGCGGCAGAAACACAATCGCCCCCTACATCAGGGTTGGATGAGAATGGCGGCCAGCGGCCGCCGTTACGCTATCAGTAACCGGCTTTGCTGCCAGCGGTCTGATGGCCCAGCGCGTTCAGCAGGCTGGCTAACAGGCTGGATGCGCCAAAGCGGAAGTGGCGCGCGTCGGCCCAGCCTTCGCCCAGAATATCGTCCGCCAGCTTGAGGTAGATGGCTGCGTCTTCAGCGCTGCGCACGCCGCCCGCCGGTTTAAAACCGACCTGGGCTTTAACGCCTTTGTCGCGGATCACGCTCATCATGATCTGCGCCACTTCCGGCGTCGCGTTGACCGGCACTTTACCGGTAGAGGTTTTGATAAAATCGGCGCCTGCGTCGATGGCGATCTCTGACGCCTGGCGGATCAGCGCTTCCTCTTTCAGCTCGCCGCTTTCAATAATCACTTTCAGCAGCACGTTAGCCTGCGCGCAGGCCTCTTTACAGGCCTTCACCAGCTCGAAACCGACCTGCGCGTTACCGGCGATCAGCGCGCGGTAAGGGAAGACCACGTCCACTTCGTCTGCGCCATAGGCGATGGCCGCGCGGGTTTCCGCCAGCGCAATCTCGATGTCGTCGTTGCCGTGCGGGAAGTTAGTGACGGTGGCAATGCGGATCTCCGGCGTACCCTGTTCGCGCAGCGCTTTACGCGCAACCGGGATAAAGCGCGGATAGATACAGATCGCCGCGGTGTTGCCCGCCGGCGATTTTGCCTGACGGCACAGCGCGATCACCTTTTCGTCGGTGTCGTCTTCATTCAGGGTGGTCAGATCCATCAGATGCAGCGCGCGCTGCGCGGCAGCGTTAATGTCAGTCATGGTGTTCTCCAGATAACAAACAGACGCGGAAGCGCCGGTGTAATGTGATAATTATAACATTTAAAGAGAGGAGGTAATGTGCAATTTGTCACATCACCGCCTGCAACAAAGAGCGTTAACGCAATTATAACGCAGAGAGGCGCGATGTTACTATTATCACATAACAAGGATTAATCAGGCAGGTTAAACAGGGTCTGGGTGTTGCGCCACAGCGCGTCGGCGATGGCCTGCGGCGCTTCCGGGCGCAGCTCGCACAGCGCCTGCCACACCAGACGCGCGCGCTCCGGGCGGTTCGGCTGTCCCTGAAAGCCAGACAGCGGCATATCAGGTGCGTCGGTTTCCAGCAGCAGCGACGACAGCGGCAGCTGCGCCAGGGTCTGGCGGGTTTTGCTGGCGCGCGCATAGGTTATGGTGCCGCCCACGCCAATCGCATAGCCCAGTTTTATAAAGGCCTGCGCCTGTTGCAGGCTACCGGCAAAGCCATGCACCACGCCGCGCCGCGGCAGATCGTGACGGCGCAGATGCAGCGCCAGCTTGTCGTGCGTGCGGCGCGAATGAAGGATCACCGGAAGATCGTACTGCTTCGCCAGCCGCAGCTGGGCGTCCAGCAGCGCTTCCTGACGCTCAAACGCGGGGTTCTCCATATAAAGATCCAGCCCAATCTCCCCTATCGCCGCCAGCTTCGCCGGCTTCTGCTTCAGCCAGCTCTCTAGCTGATCCAGATGCCTCTCTTCGTGCCGATCGATGGCGATGGGATGCAGGCCGAGCGCCGCATAGACTGGCTGATGCTCCTCCGCCAGCGCGGCGATACGCGCGAAGCGGCTGGCATCGACCGCCGGAACGATAATACGCTCGACGCCCGCCTCGGCGGCCAGAGCCAGGCTGGAGGTTTCCTCGCCGACAAACGGCGGAAAATCAAAATGACAGTGGGTATCGACAAATCTCATGCCAGCGAACCTTTATCGTAGTCTGCATCGTTGTCGGCCAGCGGCGGCGTCATCACGGGTCGGTTATCGGGCGCGTTGGCGACCGGGGCGGGCGGCGTAACCGTGGTATAGCGAACAAACGGCTCGGCATCGCTCAGCCACTGCCCCAGGGTAGCAAGGAAATAGCGGCCGCAGCGGCGTCCCAGATGATAATCCTGATTCAGCGAGGCGACGCGGCTGCCCAGGGCCATGCTCGCCAGCACATGCGGCGGATAGATTTCAATAATACGCAGGTCGTCCGGCGGCTGCTCGATAAACTGCTGAATTTCGCGATAGCTCGCTTCATGATGATGAAGAACGGCGATCAGCGGCTGTAGCGCGCTGGCGTTCAGCCAGCGCTCCATGCGCTTCATCCATTTGGGCGTGTAGAACATCTGCGACGGCACCGTACGGATCACCACAATGGTATCCGCGCCGCGCCGTGCGGCCTCACGCACCGGAATCGCATCGCTGATGCCGCCGTCAAGATAGCTAATGCCTTCCAGATCCACGCCGAGGCGGTAAAAGCCGGGAATGGCGCTGGAGGCTTTAATCAGATCGTGCCAGTTCGCGCTGGTCGGGGCGAAGTAGCCCGGCGTGTAGTCGTCGCTGCGGCAGGCGCACATATAAAATTCCCGCCCGCTGTCGAACAGCAGTTTGCCGCTGTCCAGCGCCAGCGGCAGCTCGCGGCGGGTAACGTCGATGAGCCAGTCGAGATCGATCAGATGACCGCCGCGCACAAAGCGTAGCGGGTCGAAAAAGAGTTTGCTGGTGGTATAACGCGTGATGACGCGCCGCGCATAGCCCGGCTGGCCGCAGACAAAGGCTGACAGGTTCTGTGCGCCTGCTGAGGTGCCGATAAAGAGATCAAAGGGATTGAATTTGGCTCGCTGAAACTCATCCAGCACGCCAGCGGTAAAGATGCCGCGCTGACCGCCGCCTTCGCAGACAAGCGCGATTTTGCGCGCTTTGAACGGGGCAAGAGCTAAAGGCTCAATTGCGCCGAGGGTGACAGGGATCCGGGTACCCACATCTGCTCCTCAGAAAGGGTTCTGAGGTCTGCTGTGGTTTTTATCCGTTTTAATTCAGCAGCATCCCGGAGAACCAGCCATGTTTTCTCCTGGCCCGCCGCCACAGAGTGTGGCGGCGACTGCCGCGCGTGGCGCGTATTCCTTCACGCCGCGCGGCAGCTGGCTGGTCTCCGCTTTATGCATACGCGTTGCAAAAATCAGAATGACACAACCGGTCAGGGTCGTTTGCGGCCAGTAAACAGGCTCACGAGGAACAGGATAATACCGACGACGAAGACAACTTTAGCTGCCCATGCTGCCGTACCGGCCAGGCCGCCAAATCCTAACGCTGCCGCGATAAGTGCAATTACCAGAAAAATAATACCCCAACGAAACATAAGCCTCTCCTTACCATAGTGAAATCGAACTGCTCGTTTCTTCCCAGTTTGGGTTTTGTTTTGTCAGCACGGCGTCGCGCAGACGCCGCGCTCACGACGTTAAGACTTCACGGTCAGGTCATTCTTAACGCTTTTAACGCCTTCAATGGCTTTCGCGATGCTTTCAGCGCGATCCGACTGCGCTTTAGTCGCGACGGTTCCTGAAAGCTGAACAACGCCGTCGGTGGTTTCAACCTTGACGTTACGCGACGGGACGATGTCATCGGCTAACAGTTTAGCTTTAATTTCGCTGGTCGTTGCCGCATCCCCGGCATATCCTTTTAAACTTTGTGATTTGCTGTCTTTAACGTGCAGTTTGTCGCTGACGGATTTAACACCTTCCACTTGTTTCACAACGGCGACGGCTTTTTCAGCCTGGTCTTGCGAGGTGACAAAACCACTCAGCGTCACCACGCCGTCATGCGTTTTCACGGAGATATCCGTACTCTTTATGGCTTCGTCATCCACCAGAGCCGCTTTGGCTTTTGCGGTGACGGCGCTGTCATCCATAAATCCATCGACTTTTTTCATAGAACTATTGATTTTCGCACCGGCGTTATCCGCGCTCTGCTGCGCTTTTTGCGTCATAGAGTCGTCTGCCAGGGCGCTGCCGCTTAACAGGGCGGAACCTACCATTACCGCCATCAGCGTTTGGGCAATCTTAGTCTTATTCATCGATATCTTCCTTCTGTCAGTTAGCTCACCCACAACCGTGGGCGCAACAGCAGCAAACGGCGCTGCTGCATCGTTGGACGTAAGGGAGAAGCAGCTTCTCTTTTGCCGTCCGACAGAATAATCATAGTCGGTGTTTGGCGTTTTGCTTGATTAACTGGTTGATCGCACGCCAGTTAAGAGAAAAAACAGAGTTTTTAGGAGGAGTCTGGAGAGAGAGAACAGGGCCAGCCAAAGCTGGCTGGCCCTGTTGTAACGCCGATTAATGCTCGCGGGTTTTACGGAAGATCACGTCAGGATAGCGCTCCTGGGTGATATTCAGGTTTACCATGGTTGGTGCGATATAGGTCAGGTTGTCGCCGCCATCCAGCGCGAGGTTAACCTCATTTTTGCGCTGAAACTCGTCGAATTTCTTCGCATCGGCGCACTCAACCCAGCGCGCCGTAGAAACGTTGATGGCTTCGTAAATCGCTTCAACGTTGTACTCGCTTTTCAGACGCGCGACGACGACGTCGAACTGAAGCACGCCCACCGCGCCCACGATCAGATCGTTATTGTGCACCGGACGGAATACCTGCACCGCGCCCTCTTCTGACAGCTGCACTAGCCCTTTCAGCAGCTGTTTCTGCTTAAGCGGGTCGCGCAGGCGAATGCGACGGAACAGTTCCGGGGCGAAGTTCGGGATGCCGGTGAACTTCATGTTTTCACCCTGGGTAAAGGTGTCGCCGATCTGAATGGTGCCGTGGTTGTGCAGACCGATAATGTCGCCCGGCCAGGCCTCTTCGACGTGCGAACGGTCGCCCGCCATAAAGGTCAGCGCGTCAGAGATCACCACGTCTTTACCGGTACGCACCTGGCGCAGCTTCATGCCTTTTTCATATTTACCGGACACCACGCGCATAAAGGCCACGCGGTCGCGGTGTTTCGGGTCCATATTAGCCTGAATTTTAAAGACGAAGCCGCTGAACTTCTCTTCCTGCGCGGTGACGGTGCGCACATCGGTGGCGCGCGGCATCGGCGCGGGCGCCCAGGAAACCAGGCCGTCCAGCATATGATCGACGCCAAAGTTACCCAGCGCGGTGCCAAAGAAGACCGGCGTGATTTCGCCGCTCAGGAACAGCTCCTGATCAAATTCGTGCGAAGCCCCCTTCACCAGCTCCAGCTCCTCGCGCAGCTGCGCCGCCAGCTCTTCGCCTACCGCGCTGTCCAGCTCCGGGTTATCCAGCCCTTTAACGATGCGCACATCCTGAATGGTGTGGCCTTTCCCTGACTGATAGAGATAGGTTTCGTCGTTATAGAGGTGATAAACCCCTTTAAACAGTTTGCCGCAGCCGATAGGCCAGGTGATGGGCGCACAGGCGATCTTCAGCTCGCTTTCAACTTCGTCCAGCAGTTCCATTGGATCGCGGATGTCACGGTCGAGTTTGTTCATAAAGGTCAGGATCGGCGTATCGCGCAGACGGGTAACTTCCATCAGCTTGCGGGTACGATCCTCAACGCCTTTTGCCGCGTCGATCACCATCAGGCAGCAGTCCACGGCCGTTAGCGTGCGGTAGGTATCTTCCGAGAAGTCTTCGTGTCCCGGCGTGTCGAGCAGGTTGACCAGGCTCTCACGATAGGGAAACTGCATCACAGAGGTGGTAATGGAGATGCCGCGCTGCTTCTCCATCTCCATCCAGTCGGATTTCGCGTGCTGGCTGGAGCCGCGGCCTTTTACCGTACCGGCGGTCTGAATCGCCTGTCCGAACAGCAGCACTTTTTCGGTGATGGTGGTTTTACCCGCATCGGGGTGCGAAATGATCGCAAAGGTGCGGCGGCGCGCCACCTCTTGCATGAAATTAGACATGAGTGTGTTCTTCTCATCGAGGCAACGTCACATGCGAGGACGATGCAGAGTAATCATGATGGCCGGAAATCCGGCAGGTAAACGGAGCCAGACGTGACGCAAAGCGTCAGGAAGGCGGTGTTTAAGGCGCGTTCTACATTGGCGGCGATTCCGGTTACCTGGTCTCCTTTAAGGCGGCATAGCATACAATATTTTGCGCGCGGCGGCGAACAGCGGACGGGGAAAATTACCGGCGACGGCGGGAGAGAGGCGCGGTTGGGCAAAGGCGCGTCTGATAAGGGCTGCCCGGCTCTGGCGGGCAGCCCTCTGCGGCGGGGATTTACCCCAGCACTTTTTTCACGCAGGACTTGAAGATATTCACGCCGATCTCCAGCGCGTTAAGGTCGAAGTGCATATCGGGATGATGCAGACCCGGCACCAGATTGGTTCCCAGCCCCCAGAATCCCGCCTTCACGTTCGGACGCTTCACCGGATAGTAAAAGAAGTCTTCGCTGCCCGGCGTGCTTCTGGCGTCGAGCAATCCTTCCGGCCCCAGCACCTCGCTGATTGCCGCGCGGATCACCTCGGTCGCGTCATCATGAATTTCCGCCGCCGGCATCTCCTTCAGCACCACCACCTGCGCCGTCGCCCCCAGCGCGGCGACGCTGTGCTGGATCGCCTGGGTTACCTTCTCTTTCAGCGCCTCCATCGGCGCGTTCTCCTGCGAGCGCAGATCCCAGACCACGCGCGCTTCGTCGGGCACGGAGTTGGTGACGCCCGCGTCGCAGAGAAAGCGCGTCGCTTTTACGCTCCAGTTAAGGCCTGGCGAGAGGTGAATCGCGTTGACCGCGTTAACCGCCTGAACCGCGGCGTCCAGCGCGTTAACGCCAAGATGCGGGCGCGCGGCGTGGGCAGGCGCGCCTTTGATGGTCGCCTCCAGCGTCGAGCAGGCGGAATAGCGCACCGCAGGGGTCGCCTGGCCCACGACACACTCCTCCAGCGGACGCAGATGGAAGCCGAGGATCATCTCGACATCGTCCAGCGCGCCGCCCTCCACCATCGCCAGCGCTCCCGCGCCCAGCTCTTCGGCAGGCTGGAACAGGATTTTCAGACGCCCTTTTTTCACTGCGCCTTCCGCCAGCAGTTCCTGCGCGGCGGTCAGCACCACAGAGGAGTGGCCGTCGTGACCACAGGTGTGGCGCGCGCAGGGCACGCCGTCGATGATATGGCCGAGCGCGTCCATGTCAGCGCGCAGCGCCAGCACCGGGCCTGGCGCCCCGCTGTCGATCTCCGCCACGATGCCGGTGGTCTGATTGATATTGCGCGTAACCTTCAGACCGGCTTTCTCCAGCTGATCGGCAATATAGGCGGAAGTTTTAAACTCCTGAAACCCCAGCTCCGGGATCTCATGCAGGTAGTGATAGTGATCTAAGACCTTTGACACCGCTTCTCTCCTAGATAAAAAGACGCATAACAAACATAGCGATCGCTGCATTGATAATGCTCACCAGCATCAGCAGCGGCCAGTATTTTTTCGGCACGTCGGCCACGCCCAGCAGGCGGCCCATGTACTGCAACTGCGAACCCATCAGGAAAATGGCGGGCGCGAGGATAGTGATGTCCGCGCCGGTCAGTATGCCTTTGGTCAGCAGGCTTACCGCTACGCCGGTTCCGGCGGAAGAGGAGAGCCAGGCGGTAAGCAGCACGGTAATCGCCTCGCCAGGCAGGCCAAACAGCCCCATTACCGGCGCGAATAGCTGGCCGAGAAAGGGCATAATGCCGAGCAGATTCAGCACTTCTGCCAGCACATAGGCCATGACTACGTTCGGCATCAGGTTGTGAACGGCGATATGGAAGCCTTTACGCGCGCCGGTGACGAAAATATCAAATGGGTTCTGGCTGGTTTTTACCGCTGCGTTATTTTCCATTTGCGAAATCCTTTTTATATACACTGTTTAACACGCCGCGCGTCAGCGCCGCGCCAACAAATTTAAGAATGAACATTAACGCCAGCGGAATAATAATCGGCAGCGTCATCGACGCGAACAGCGCCGAGCCGATAGCAAAATAGTTATTAATTAAGCCTGCGCCGGAATATTGCCAGGCGCTCATCACCACAATGTCTTTTTTCGTGACCTGATTACGGTCATACATCTCTTTGGTCAGCGCCGCGCCGGCATCGGTGCTTTGCAGATCGGTGATCAGCGCCAGTCCACAGCGTCCCGGCAGTCCCATCAGGGGCTGAAGCAGCGGCGTCAGCAGCTTATGCGCGGCCCGCATCGCGCCGTAGTGGGTAAAGATTTCCAGCACGCCCAGCGCCAGCATCACCGTCGGCGTCAGCGACAGGGCGAAGAGAAATCCCGCTTTGGCGCTCAGCCCGCCCGCGCCGAGAAAGGTGTTGCTGGCAGGATCTTTCATGGTGCCGAAACTGCCGCCCAGCGTGGTGAAGTCAAAGGCGCCGAGCCAGTGAAAACCGTCAACCTGATATAGCAGTCCTGAAAAAAACAGGATAGCCACAATCAGAGCCACGTAACTTCCTTTGCTGGCGGAGAGGCGCTCGCCCGGTAAGACTATTTTTTCGTCCGACATCGTTGTTCCCGCTAATAAAGAGTTCAAGTTGCAATATATGGAACTTTCACCGTTGCAGGATTTATGCCAGCAAGGGCGCAAAGTCTCTTTTGAAAATAATGTTTTTCTGAATCCAGCTTTGAAATAAATAATTGTTTAAATCTGCGCCGCTTTATATTTTCTGAAAAGAGCGATCGTCCGTAAATATGTTTTGCGCGCCACCGCTGATTGAGTGAAAGGCCGCCTGCGCACCACAAAGGTGCGCTCGCCGCGTACGCCTCTGGTGCAATACAAAATCGCTCCAGGAATGATAATTGATCGCATTCAAATAGCTGAATAATTCTAGTTAAATCAACTGGATAAATTAACCATTTTTATTCAAAACGCTTTCTTTCGCTGCGCGTTATGATGCATAATTCACCACTTCCCTGCTATTTATTAACATCTTTTTAAAAGGAATCGCCCATGCTGACCGCTGAAATGACCGCGCGCCTGAATGATCAACTTAACCTCGAATTTTTCTCCGCGAATCTCTATTTACAGATGAGCGCCTGGTGCAGCGATAAAGGCCTGGAAGGCGCGGCGGCATTTCTCAAAGAGCATTCGCGCGAAGAGATGGAACATATGCAGCGCCTGTTTGATTACCTGAGCGACACGGGCGCGATGCCGGTGCTGGGCACCATCGCCGCGCCGCCGGTGGCCTATAACTCGCTGTCCGAACTGCTGGAGCAGGCGCTGGAGCACGAGAAGCTGATCACCAGCAAGATCAACGAGCTGGCGCATGCGGCGATAACCTCGCTTGACTACTCTACGTTCAACTTCCTGCAATGGTACGTCGCCGAGCAGCATGAAGAAGAAAAGCTGTTCAAAACCGTGCTGGATAAGCTGGCGCTGGTGGGTAATAAAGGCGAAGGCCTGTTCCTGATCGACAAAGATCTGGCGCGTATGAATAGCGAAAGCCACGGCGCTAACGGCTGAGTTGCCCAGACCGCCAGACCGCTCAAGAAGTTTCTGGTCGCGCAGCCCGCACTGATAAGCGCCTCCTCCCTGAGGCGCGTCCCTTACCGGGCCGGCGCGCGGCCGCCTCGCGCCAGCCGCCGCCTACAGGCTAAAGCGCGTGCCTTTCTCGCCGTTAATCCACAGTTCACGCGTCTCGCCAGCGGGCAGCAGCACTTCAATCTCACGCCAGGCCGGCTGATAATCCCCGCGCTTCTCCAGCGTTAACTCCAGGCGTTGCGCGCTGCCGCGTAGCGTCCAGCGCATCCACAGCGCATTGCCCTGACGCCAGCCGTGGCTCTCGCCGTCATCGTCAAAAAACTCGCCTTCCGTCTGCGCTTCGCCGGGCGCAGGCCACAGTTGAAGCTCACGCACATTGTCGAGGCGCGCATCCGTGGCGCTTTCACAGCGGCCCAGCGGGATCGCGCAACCGGCGCGCGCCAGCAGCGGCAGGCGGTCGAGCGGCGCGTCCAGCGTGACGGTCTGCCCGCCCGCCAGCCACTGCCCGCTGTGCCAGTCGTACCAGCCGTGAGCGTTGCGTGGCAGATAGACCTCGCGCTCGCGGCTGCCCTCTTCCACCACGCTGGCCACCAGCAGGTCGCGTCCCAGCAGAAAGTCGTCATTCTCCCGGTAGGTCTCGCTGTCCTCTTCATGGTCGAGGAAGGTTGGGCGCAGCATCGGCTGATCCTGCGCGCTCGCCTGCCACAGCAGCGTGTAAAGGTAAGGCATCAGACGGTAGCGCAAGCGGATCGCCTCACGGATCAGCGGCGTCACTTCTGGATACATCCACGGCTCATTCACGGTGTGATCGTCGTTCCAGGAGTGAATAGTAAAGCGTGGATGCATCACGCCGTTCTGCACCCAGCGCACAAACAGCTCGGCGTCCGGCTTATCGCCAGAGAAGCCGCCGACGTCATGGCCGACGTTGAACAGCCCGGAGAGGCTCATGCCCAGCCCCATGCGAATGTTGTAGCGCAGCGTCTGCCAGCTGGTGCGATTATCGCCGCTCCACGTCTGCACATAGCGCTGCATCCCCGCGCAGCCGGAGCGTGAAATAAGATAGGGCCGTTTCTCCGGCGCGAAACGCTGCTGCGCCTCCAGCGAGGCGCGCATCATCAGCAGCGGCATCACCGGGCGAATATGCTTGATAGCAATGCTCTGGCCGAACCCGTGGCAGCGCGCTTCGCCGTCCCACACCTCATATTCATTGTTATCGTTCCAGGTGGCGTCAATGCCCTTCTCCAGCAGCTGCGCGGTGACGTTCTCCTGCCACCAGCGCACCGCCTGCGGATGGGTAAAGTCGAGGTGCGATCCCTCATCATCCCAGAACACCGAACGTTCCGGGCGATCCTGCTCCGAGTCGCGAATAAACAGCCCCTGCGACGCCACCTCCTGATAGCGAGGATGATCCTGCAACAGGCAGGGCTTGATATTCGCCGCCAGCTTCATGCCCGCCGCGTGAAAGGCTTCGCTCATGCCGCTGGGATTCGGCACCTTGTCGTAATTCCAGTTGAACACATAGCGCTTGTTGTTGATCGAGGTGTAGCCGGAGGAGAGCTGGAACGAGTCGCAGGGAATTTCATGCTCGCGGCAGAGACGAATAAAGCCTTGCAGCTGATGCTGCGCGTCGGGCGCGTCGGTGTAGTGCATCGTCGAGCCGCTGTAGCCCAGGCTCCACTTTGGCTGAAAAATGGTGCGTCCGGTGAGGCGTACAAAGGCCTGGGTGACATCCAGCAGCTTCGGCCCCAGCATCAGGTAGTAGTCAAGATCGCCCGCCTCGGCGCGATAGCGGCGGTACGGCAGATGGTAGTTATCCAGCTCGTTGCCCAGATCGAGCCAGCTGCTGCTCAGGTTGTCATAAAACAGGCCGAAGCTGACGCCGTCGCGCTGCGTCAGCGTAAAGGGAATATGTTTGTAGAGCGGATCGGTGCTGGCGGCGTTATAGCCCATCGCATCCAGGTTACGCATCTCGAAGCGGCGGCCGCTGCGGTTGAGATCGCCGGTTTTTTCGCCGAGGCCGTATACCCGATCCTGCGGCTGGCGACGCTGGTAGTGCTCGACGCCGTCGCCATGCGCGTTGAGCAGATAGGCGCCGGTATGGCGATCGGCGGCCAGCGGCTGCCACTGACCCTGCTGAGCATGTTCCCAGCTCAGGCAGAGCGGATGGTGTACCGTAACGCGCAGGCGATCGGTGCTGATACGCAGCTGATTCTCCTCATGCTCCAGCTGAAACGCGGGCAGCGTAAAGCCGTCAGACGATTCGCGATCGCGTCCTTCCCAGGGCACGTCGTCCCCCGGCGCGATACTCCAGGTGTGGTTCAGCGCCAGCTCGCCGTTGCGCTTCAGCAGCACGCGCATCAGGCCCGATTCCAGCACATAAATGCGCAGCAGATGGCGGTTATCCACCTTTAGCTCAACAAAGTGATCGGCGTGCTGATTCAGCGTCCAGTTCTTCAGGGTTTTCATCAGGGAGTCCTTATTGTTCAGCGCTGCGCTGACGACGTTCGGCAATAAACATCACCAGGAAAATCGCGCCGATCAGGTCGAAAAAGCCCATGGCGACGAACAGCGGGTTAAAGCCAATGGTGTCGGCGGTGACGCCGATAATCAGAGAGAAGATAAAGCTGGCGATCCAGGCGCAGGAGCCGCGCATGCCGTTAACGGTGGCCATCTGGCGGCGATCGAAGCGTTCGACCACCAGCGCGCTGAGCATGCAGGAGATCACCTGATGGCCGAAACCGCCGATCGAGATCAGCGCGATCGCCAGATAAGGATCTTTCACCAGCGTCATCAGCGCCAGCGAGATCATCAGCGCCGCGCCGGTGATCGAGCTGGCGACAATGGAATTAACGCGCGTCAGGCCAAACCACTTCACATAAATTTTGGTGAGGTAGCCGCTGGCGACGCTGCCAAGATCGGCGGCGAGAAACGGCAGCCAGGCGAACATCACGATCTGTTTGAGATCCATGCCGCGCTCGTTAGCCAGGTAGAGCGGCACCCAGAAGCTCAGCACCGCCCAGGCAGGCTCAGCGAGAAAAGCGGGAATAGCGATGCCGTAAAATTTCTTCTCTTTGCCGATGGTTTTCAGCGCCCGGAAAAACGGCAGCTTTTCGCCCACCGCTTCGTTATCCTGGGCGATCCACGCGCGCTCTTCATCCGACAGACGCGCGTGTTTTTCCGGTGACTGATAGCCCCACCACCACAGTCCCACCCACAGCAGGCCAAGCCCGCCGGTCAGCAGGAAGGCGCCCTGCCAGCCAAAGGAGATGTGCGCCACATAGATAATCGGCGGCGCCAGCATCGCGCCGACAGAGAAGCCGACGCCTGCCCAGCCCGCCGCGACCGGCCGCTCTTTTTTCGGGAACCAGTCGCCAATCGCTTTGGCGTTTGCCGGGGTTGCCGCCGCTTCCGAGGCGCCCATTACAAAGCGCAGCAGCGCCAGATGCAGCCAGCTTCCCGCCCCGGCGTGCAGCAGGCAGGTGACCGACCAGACCAGCGCGCAGATCAGAAAGCCCATTTTCAGACCGATCACATCGATCAGCCAGCCGCACAGCGGCTGGAACAGGGTATAGGCAAGCTGAAACGCCGCGACGACCCAGGAATAGTGTTCGGTACTCATGTTCAGGCTGGTTTTCAGTTCAGGCGCCAGAATGCCGAGGGAATTACGTGTAACGTAGTTCACCGTGACGCCTAGCAGAAACAGTCCCAGCATCCACCAGCGCAGATGTTTTATCGTTCGTATCGCGCCTGTAGCGCTGATGGTTTTTGTGGTTGATTCAAGGCTCATTGTTAAGCTCCTGTGCAGACTGTTAACGGCCACGTTAATCCTTCACATCGCCGCCCGGCGTACCTCGTGAACCCGTCTGCACCATAAAAAAGCGTGAAACGTCGGTATAGCCGCTTTTTTGCAACTTTTTTCATGGCAAACTTTCTGGCGCGGCTAAAGCCGCTTCCTTGCCTTATCTGACGCGATTCAGCACTTAATGAAAATTTTTTCATCAGCAGATTTGAGGACGATCACAAAATGAAACAAAGGCTGAAAATCAGCGAAATTGCCGCGCTGAGCGGCGTCTCAATCAGCACCGTTTCGCGCGTGCTTGCGGGTAAAGCCAATACCCGCGCCAGCACGCGCGACAAGGTACTGGCGGTGGCGCAGCAGCAGGGCGTGCTGGATAACCTGCACAGCGGTCGTCTGCTGCTCAATACGCTGATGGTATTCGCGCCGTCGCGCGCTTTTGACGCGCGCAGCGACATCTTTTATTACAAGGTAATTCAGGGCATTGCGCAGGCCGTTGAGCCGCACGAGGTGCGTCTGCGCTACTGCGCGCTGGAAGAGAATGAGAGCGATACCGCGCTGTTTCTGGAGAAGATGCAGCAGACGGACGCCGCGCTGCTGGTGGGAATTGACGATGGACATATCCACCAGCTTGCGGCCGAGATGAATAAACCCTGCGTGTTAATCAATGCGCTGGATCGACGGATGCGGCTGCCCTCAGTTTCACCCCATCATCAGCTGATTGGCGAGAGCGCCGCGCGCTATCTGTTCGAACAGGGGCACCGGCAAATTTTGTCGCTGCACTGCCTGCGGCGCTACACCATGGAGCAGCGCTTGCAGGGGGTGCGGGACGCCTGGCACGCGATGAATCTGCGTTTTGACAGCCGCCAGCATCTGCTGACGCTGACCAGTTTTAGTCGCCTGGAGGCGGCGGAAAGGCTAGGCGAATACCTGAAGCACTGCCCCCGCGCCCAGCGCCCTACGGCGATACTGGCCAGCGGCGACTATATCGCCGCCGGCGCGGTGGAAGCGCTACAGCAGGCCGGCCTGCGCGTGCCGCAGGATATTTCGGTGATGAGCATGGACGGCTTCAACCTCGCCGCCATTCACGACATTCCCCTGACCTCGGTGCAGGTGCCGCGCGACGAGCTGGGCGCGGAAGCGGTGCGCATGGTGCAGACGATGCGCCTGAACCCGCAGGCCCTGCCCGGCACGCTGCTGCTGCACGGCAAGCTGGTGGTGCGCGAGTCGGTGCGCCGCATTCGCGACAACCTCAGCCACGCGCCGGTGCAGCAGCACGGCCTGTACGATTAAGAGGGACTCTCCAGCGCTTTCAGCCGCAGCTCCGACGGCTGCGGACGGCCGAAGTAGTAGCCCTGGAACAGCGTGCAGCCCTCTTCGCGCAGCTTCGCAAACTGCTCGCTGTTCTCCACGCCTTCGGCGGTGATCTGGATGTCCAGGCTGCGGCTCATACCAGTGATGGCGCGGATAATGGCCAGCGCCTCGCGGCTGTCGCCCATGTCGTTGATAAAGGATTTGTCGATTTTGATTTTGTCGAACGGGAAAGAGCGCAGATAGCTCAGCGACGAATAGCCGGTACCGAAATCGTCGAGCGCGATCTGCACGCCCAGTTTTTTCAGACTCTCCAGCGTGCGGATATTGCCGAGCGAGTCGTCGAGCAGCACCGATTCGGTGATCTCCACCTCCAGCCGCCCCGGCTCCAGTCCGGAGTCGCGCAGCGCGGCTTCGACCACAGAGACCAGCGAGCTGTTTTTAAACTGAAGCGGCGACAGATTCACTGACACCGACTGCTTGCCTTCCCAGGTGGTGGCTTCGCGGCAGGCTTCATAGAGGGCATAGGCGCCGAGCATATGAATCAGCCCGCTCTCTTCCGCAATGGGAATAAAGTCGTTTGGCATAATCAGCCCTTTCACCGGGTGATGCCAGCGCATCAGCGCCTCGTAGCCGATAATCGACTGCACCGCTTCCCCATCGGTAATCGGCTGATAGTAAAGCTTGAGCTGGCGGCCGCCGATCGCCTCGCGCAGATCGTTCTCAATCACGCGGCGGCTGCGCGCGATATCATCCATCGCCAGCGTAAAGTGCTCGTAGCGGTTACGGCCGTTGCGCTTGGCCTCGTAGAGCGCCATATCGGCGCAGCGCAGCATCTGCTCCGGCGTGTTAGTGAGGGTGGCGCTCAGGGCAATCCCCACGCTAAGACCGACGCTCAGGTTATGGCCTTCGATATTGACCGGCGGCCGTATCGCCTCAATCAGCCGCTGCGCGACGATGGCCGCTTCCTCTGCGCTACCCACTGAAGGCAGGACGATAGCAAACTCGTCGCCGCCGATACGCGCCAGGGTGTCGCGGTCGCGCAACGTGCCGCGCAGGCGTTTGGCAATGGCGCGCAGCAGCTCGTCGCCTATCTGGTGGCCGAGCGCATCGTTGACGTTTTTAAAGTTGTCGAGGTCCAGACAGAGCGTGGCGGTCTGCCGCCCTGCCTGGGTGTCGCTGCGCAGCGCCTCGCTCAGGCGCTGACGGAAAAGAATCCGGTTCGGCAGGCTGGTGAGATTATCGTGATGCGCCATATGGTGAATGCGGGCGTCGGCGGCGCGCTGATCGGTGACATCCTCGACGATCAGCATAACGTAGTTCTGCCGGGCGTCCTGTCCTTTGATAGTGGTGGCGCGGGTATGCAGAATGCGTTCGCCGCTGGCGGTCAGCAGCAGCTGTTCGCGTTCATGGATCCCCTCGCTGCGCAGCGCGATATCCGCCAGGCTGTTGAAGTAGTCGCTGAGTTCGGCCGACATGCATTCGTGCGGCCTTTTGTTAACCAGCAGCGCCTTCGCCACGCCGAACAGCTTTTCGGCCCGGTCGTTGACCAGCAGGATTTCACGGGTAACGGCGTCTTCCACCACCACGCAGGAGGGAATATTGGCGATGATATTGTCGAGAAACTTCGACAGCGCCGACATCTTTGCGCTCTGCGATTCGGCGAGATCTTTGGCGCGCAGCAGCTGCTGCTGCTGCTCGCGGCGCTCGGTGATGTCGCGGGTGATCTTGGCGAAGCCGATGAGCCGTCCTTCGTCGTTATGGATAGCGTCAATCACGACGTGCGCCCAGAAGGCGCTGCCATCTTTGCGATAGCGCCAGCCCTCATCTTCGAACCGGCCGCTGGCCAGCGCGATGGCGAGGTTGGCGTCAGGGGTGCGCTGCATCCGCTCCTGCGCGCCGTAAAACACTGAAAAGTGCTGACCGATGATTTCGTCGGCAAGATAGCCTTTGGCGCGCTGCGCTCCGACGTTCCAGTTCACCACATGTCCCTGGATGTCCAGCATATAGATAGCGTAATCGGTGACGCCCTCTACCAGCAGACGAAAGCGCTGCTCCTGTTCACGCTGCGCGCGCAGCAGCGCCTGCTGTTCGGTGCAGTCGCGCGTGATCTTGGCGTAGCCAATCAGTTTGCCGTTGTCGTCGCGCACCGCATCGATGATGACATGCGCCCAGAAGGCGCTGCCGTCTTTGCGATAGCGCCAGCCCTCATCTTCGAAACGCCCGGTGCGAAACGCCGTTTGCAGGTTCTTTTCCGGAATGTGCGCCTGACGATCTCTGGCGCTATAGAAGCGGGAGAAGTGCTGGCCGACGATCTCTTCCGCCACGTAGCCTTTGGCGCGCTGCG
This sequence comes from Candidatus Pantoea deserta, assembly GCF_003813865.1. Lineage (GTDB taxonomy): Bacteria > Pseudomonadota > Gammaproteobacteria > Enterobacterales > Enterobacteriaceae > Pantoea > Pantoea deserta. The sequence continues at coordinate 112,673 of NZ_RMVG01000010.1, read as the reverse complement.
CGCCGGCGTTCCAGTTCACCACCAGACCGTCGTGATCCAGCATATAAATGGCGTAGTCCGTGACGCCCTCCACCAGCAGGCGAAAACGCGCCTCCTGTTCGCGCTGTTTGCGCTGTTGCGCCTGCTGTTCGGTGCAGTCGCGGGAAATTTTGGCGAAGCCGATCAGCTCGCCGTGCTCATCGCGGATCGCGTCGATGACCACATGCGCCCAGAAAGCGCTGCCGTCTTTGCGATAGCGCCAGCCCTCTGTTTCAAAACTGCCGGTACGCGCGGCCGTCTCCAGACCGCGCTGCGGCAGCCCGTTAAGCCGCTCGCTTTCGCTGTAAAACAGCGAAAAATGCTGCCCGACAATTTCATCCGACGTATAACCTTTCGCGCGCTGCGCGCCCGCGTTCCAGTTAGCGACGGTGCCATCGGGTTTAAGCATGTAGATGGCGTAGTCGATCACGCTCTGCACCAGCAATCGATACATGACATCAGCGTTTTTATCCATTGTTATTAGCCTGTTGCTGCGCTGTCTGAAGTTTCCCAAAAAAACTTAAGAAAAGTCTTAATATTTTCTCGACTACAGCGGAAAAGCCAGATTTTGACAAGCAATAATAGTCTGATGACGAAAGTTAGTAGGTCAGTTATCGGCGGTGGCGAGAAAATGTTCAATGGTAAATTGCCGGGTGAAAATGGCATAACGATGGCGAAAAAGCACGGCTGGAGCGCGGCGCGATGAGGTCTTGATAAAGGGGCTATGGCCATTGGCAAGTCCGTTAGTGGCGGCGCGGCGTAACGCGTACGTCAGCCGCAGGCATGCAGACAGAGAGGCATCAGCCGCTGCGGCCATTTTCAGCTCGTGGCGCGACGCCAGGCTAAAACGCCTCGCGATGCCGCGCCAGCGTCGGACAGCCGCTTTAGCGCCCTGCCCGCCAGTAGCGTTGCGCGATGCCGCAAAGCGGATCGAATGTGTTCAGACGCATGGCGCCGCGGGCGTTAAAAATGGTCGGCGATCGGCAGCCAGATTTCGGTCAGCGCCCCCTCTTTGCCGGTAAAGGGATCGCGCTTTGGCAGCGGCACCTGCTTCACCTGCTCCAGCGCCGCGCGCAGCTTACCCGGCTCATCGCGGCTGGTCTGCGGCTCAAACCCTTCCGGATAGGCGCCGACCACCATAAAATCGTCGCTGGCGTAAACCTGTTTATGGCCCACGCCCGCCGGGATCAGTACCGCATCCCCCGCGCGCAGCGTCACCATGCGGCCCGTGTCGCCGCCGAACAGGACTTCAGCCCAGCCCTCGGCCACGCCCAGCAGTTCATGGGTATTGGGATGGTAATGGGTATAGGGAAAAATATCGTAGCGCCACGCCGGCGGCCAGCCGTTACGGGCAAAGGTCTGCTCGAACCAGCCGGCGAGGTCAGGCTCTTCCTCCTGCATCTCATCCAGCGCGACGCGCGGCCAGATGATCAGCGGCAGAGGATTATTGGGCACGCCGCCCGACGGGCTGGCGAGCATCAGGTGTTGCGGATTGTTCGACGACCCGGCGGCAAAGGTGCCCGCAGCGAAGGACATCAGCAACAACAGACTGGAAGAAGAGGCAGTCATACAGGTTCTCCGGTTAGCTTTCAGCTAAGTGTGGCAAAACCCGAAGCCGTTGCAATGTGCGCCCGCCAGCAAATCTTTGATAAAACATGATTTTGCTAACCAAACACAAATATCAAAGCAACAATTCTGCTACTTTTCGCTGCCGGACTAATCCGGCAGCGCCTCACAGAGGGCGCGGGCCGATGTGGCGCTGCGGCTCGGCTCCGCTTCTGGCGCAAAATCAGGCAGCTCTTCGACTTTTTCCGGCGGCAGGGGTTTCCCCAGCAGATAGCCCTGAAGCGTATTGCAGCCCAGGCCGGTTAAAAAAGCCTGCTGCTCCGCCGTTTCCACCCCTTCCGCCACCACTTTCAGATCCAGCGACTGCGCCAGCGCCACGATCGCGGAAACGATGGTGGCGTCTTCTGTCTGATGTTGCAGCTCGTTGACAAAGGCGCGGTCGATCTTCAGTTCGCTGGCTGGCAAACGCTTGAGATAAAGCAGGCTTGAATAGCCGGTGCCAAAGTCATCAATCGAGGCTTTAACCCCCAGCTGCGTCAGTTCGGTGAGGATGCGCACGCTCTCATCGGGATCGCGCATCGCGGTGGTTTCGGTAACCTCCAGCGTCAGCTGTTCAGGGGGAATGTCATGCGTTGCCAGCGCCTCGGTCACCGTCTCCACCAGGTTATTCTGTTCAAACTGTAGCGCCGACAGGTTCACGGCTACCGACCAGTTGCTGTGGCCCTGCTGATGCCACACATGCAGCTGACGGCAGGCTTCATTAATAACCCAGCAGCCGATAGCCACAATCATCCCGGTCTTTTCCGCCAGCGGCAGAAAGATGTCCGGCGTCAGCAGGCCGCGGGTCGGATGCTGCCAGCGCAGCAGCGCTTCGAAACCGATAATCGGGCCGCGCGGCGCGCAGTATTTTGGCTGGTAAAACAGCCGCAGCTCCTGATTTTCCATCGCGTGCCATAAATCGTTATTCAGCTGGAGCTGGGACTGCGCCAGCGTATTCATCGAAGGCTGAAAGAAGTTGTGGCCGTTGCGCCCGTTATTTTTGGTGTGGTACATGGCGGCATCCGCGTTGAACATCAGCTCGCGCTCGTCTTTCCCGTCGCCGGGATAGACCGCGATACCGATGCTCAGCGACACCATCAGCTCATAGCGCGAAATGTCAAAAGGGCGCTCAATGGCTTTTACCAGCGCATCCGCCACCGTGGCGGCGTCGTTGGGGTCGTTGATCTCCATCAGCAGCACAAACTCATCGCCGCCCATGCGCGCCAGCGTATAGTAGCCTTTCATCTGCTCGCTCATCCGCTCGGTAACGGCGATCAGCAGGTTATCGCCGACGTGGTGGCCAAAGGCGTCGTTCACCGCCTTAAAGCCATCGAGATCCATAAACATCAGCGCAAACTGCGTGCGTTCGCGATTGGCCTTATTAATCGCCTGCTCCAGGCGATCCTCCAGCAGAATGCGGTTCGGCAGCCGCGTCAGGTTGTCGTGCAGCGCCAGCTGCGCCAGTTCACGGTTCGCCTCCGCCAGCGAGCGCGCCAGAATCGCGGTGCGCGCCTGCATACGCGCATCCAGCATCGACACCAGCAGGGTAATGCCGAGGATCGCCAGCGTCACCACTGTAACCAGAATCGCCAGCCAGTTGCTGTTTACCCCTGCCTGCATAATGTGGCTGTGCGCCGGAAAACTGGCCGCCGCCATGCCGGTGTAGTGCATACCGGCGATGGCGCAGCCCATCACCACCGACGCGCCGAGGCGTAATAGCGTAGTGCGGCCCGTAGTGCCGTCGCGCAGATTGAACGCCAGCCACAGCGCCGCGCCCGACGCCACCAGCGCAATCAGAACGGAAACGGCGACCCAGCCCCAGTTCCAGCTAATGCCGGGCGAGAACATCAGCGCCGCCATCCCGGTGTAGTGCATCGCCACCACGCCGCTGCCTAACACCAGCGCGCCGCCCAGCAGCTTTTTCAGCGGCAGCTCCCCCTGACACACCAGCCAGAGGGCGAAAATCGACGCCACCACGGCAATCGCCATGGAAAGAGCCGTGAGCGAGGCGTCGTAGCTCATCACCATTTCCATGGTCATCGACAGCATGCCGATAAAGTGCATCGCCCAGATGCCGACGCCCATGGCGAAGCCGCCGCCAAACAGCCATACCAGCGCAACTTTGCCGGTTGAGGTCGCTACGCGCCCTGCCATGTCGAGTGCGGTAAAGGAGGCCAGCATAGCGACGAGGATCGAAACGATGACGGTAAACGAATCGTAAGTGGTCACTAACATAGTGAAATTCCGTTAAAGCCTGAACGCAGCTGTAATGTTGTTATGAAAAAGTCACAGGGATAAATTATTTGCTCAGGTTATCGGCAAAATGCAAAGCCTGATTAGGCTGCGACGATGAAAGCTTCCGATGTCTCTGAGCGTCAAAATCTATCGTCAGGCCGCTGTGTAATCGACGATCCGTTCGGCTGGCGTCGGTTTGCCCAGTAAGTATCCCTGTAAGGCGTCAAAACCGAGCCGGGTCAGCAGCCTCTGCTGCTCTTCGGTTTCCACCCCTTCCGCCACCATGCGCAGATTCAGTGTCTGCGCCAGCGCCAGCATGGCGCTGACCACGGTGGCGTCTTCGCTGTCGGCGCGCAGGCTGTTGATAAAGCTGCGATCGATCTTCAGTTCGCTGGCGTCGAGGTGTTTCAGATGCAGCAGGTTGGCGTAGCCGATTCCGAAATTATCGATGGCGACGCTCACCTGAATTTTTTGCAGCTCGCTGATGCGCTGCCGACTGAACTGAGGATCGCGCATGGCGATGGTTTCAGTGATCTCCAGCGTCAGCGACTTGCCCGCCAGCTGATGGCGCGACAGCGCCTGGCGCACGGTTTCCAGCAGATCGCGCTGGTGAAACTGGAGCGCTGACAGATTGACGGACACCGTCCAGTGCGCGTGTCCGTCGCGGTGCCACTGCTTAAGCTGACGGCAGGCTTCGTTGATCACCCAGTTGCCGAGGGCGATAATCTGGCCGGTCTTTTCCGCGCGCGGCAGGAAAACATCGGGCATCAGCAGGCCGCGCGTCGGATGCTGCCAGCGCAGCAGCGCCTCAAAGCCGATTAGCTCCGCGCCGCTGGAGCGAAATTTGGGCTGATAAAACAGCCGCATCTCCTGGCGCTCCAGCGCCTGCCACAGATCGTTGGCTAACGCCAGCTGGTGCTGCGCGCTGGCGCTCATCGCCGCCTCAAACAGACACCAGCCGTTACGCCCGCTGTATTTAGTGTGGTACATCGCCGAATCGGCGTTGAACATCAGCTCCTGCTTGCTGCTGCCGTGCTGAGGGTAAAGGGCGATGCCCACGCTGAGCGAGACGCGCAGCAGGTAGCGGTCCAGTTCAAAGGTCGCATCAATGGCGTCAACCAGCCGCTGCGCCAGCGCCACGGCGTGACGGCTTTCATTGCCCGGCGCCAGCACCACAAACTCATCGCCGCCGAGCCGCGCCAGCAGCATGCCCTCGTCGCTGAGCTGTCGGCGTAAGCGGTCGGCGACGGCAATCAGCAGACGATCGCCGACGACGTGTCCCCAGGTATCATTCACCGCCTTAAAACCGTCGAGATCCATATACATCAGGGCAAAGCCCTGCCCCGCCTCGCCGAGCGCAGCATCCAGCCGCTGCTCCAGCATGACGCGGTTGGGCAGCGCCGTCAGGTTGTCGTGCATGGCCAGCTGATGCAGCTCCTGATTCGCCTGATTCAGACGCAGCGCCAGCCGCGCCGCGCGCAGCTGCGCATCCAGCATAGAGACCAGCAGGGTAAAACCGAGGATAGAGAGCGCGATCAGCGTGACCCACACGGCCAGCCCCTGACTGCTAATCCCCTGCGTCATCATCATGCTGTGCCGGTCGAACTGCGCCGCCGCCATGCCGGTGTAGTGCATCCCGGCGACGGCGAAACCCATCACCAGCGCCCCCAGCGCGCGCATGATAAACAGATGTTTTTCCCCCTGACGCAGGTGAAACGCCAGCCAGATCGCCGCAGCGGAGGCAAGGTAAGCGATGGCGACCGAGAGCGCCACCAGCAGAGGACGCCAGTGCGGCGCGGGAGAGAGGCGTAGCGCAAGCATGCCGGTATAGTGCATGACCACGATGCCGGTGCCGAGCATCAGACTGCCGCTCAGCCAGTGGCGGCGGCGAAAGCGGGAGCCGCGCTGGGTCTGGGCAAACGCCAGCATACAGGCCAGGCAGGCCGCCAGCAGCGACAGTATCGTCAGGTTTCTGTCGTAATGCATGGGCATCATCATCGCGAGCATGCCGATAAAGTGCATTGCCCAGATGCCGATTCCCATCGCCATCCCGCCGAACAGTAGCCAGAGCCGCGCCGCCCAGCCGCGCGATACTGCTGCGCGCCCTGCGGTATCCAGAGCGGTAAAGGCGGCAATAAACGCGACAATAAGCGAAACGCCAACCAGAACGCTATCCCAGGTGACCAGCAGCATGTGCAACTCCTCCCAACCCGCCAGGAAGCAGGTGCCATATTGTTATCAACAATTCAATCGAAAACAGACGGATAAAATAGCGGCTCGCCGTGCGAGTTTTTTATTTTCAGGACCGGGTAACGCTGTGCTGTGTAGGGCGGATTTCAATTAGGACTTTTCCTGGTCTGGCAAGCAGAAGCGTAACTATGTCTGATTAATGTATGAACATATCATTGTTAACGAGGCGACGATAGAGGCCAAAACGCTCCCTGCTTTTCTTTTTTTTATAAGGCACAACATATTGGTATTGTTGGGTTATCGACCAGCATAATGAATTGATTAACGAAAAATTCGCGTCGCGCTTCACCGAGCGTCGCGTGCTGTTCTATATTAAATAAAATTTATAAAAATCACTTAGCCTAAAGCTAAGAAGATTCTTAGAAAACACGTAGTTTCTTTGCCGGCCCAGGCGGCGGCGAGCCTGTTTTATTTACTTTGTTAACTGGTCACCGGGTGAAAAAGCACTGACTCTGGATAATCGGTAAGGATAGATTATGAAACTCAAGCTTTTTCTGTTTGCCGCTGCGGGACTGACTACGGTATTGCCTTCTGTTACTTTTGCCGCCACCACGACGGGGACCATCAACGCCACCCTGACGCTGACTACCGGCTGTCTGGTCAACGGCCAGTCGGCGACCACTGGCGTTAACTTTGGTACCCTGAACTTCGGCAGTAGCGCGGCGACCTTCGATACCCTGAACGCCACGCTGGTGGGCGCATCGGGCAACGGCATCTATGTGCGCTGCACCACCGGCCAGACCTATAACGTTCAGGTGACCAGCAGCAACGCGGCGCCCGCAACCATCTATGGCACCGTCTCCGGCCAGCCGCGCTACCTGATCCTCGGCTCCAACAATACGCAGGGGATCGCCTATACCCTCTACAGCGACGCGGCCTTTACCACCGCCATCGCCAATAACACCAATATTGCCGCCAGCGGCACCACCGACCCGACGCTGGGGACCAACTACGCCATCTATGGTCGCGTGGTAGGCGGCGGCTTTAACCCGCTGATCCCGGCAGGCACTTATACCGATACCATTAACGTCGCCGTGAACTACTGATCGCGCCGTCGGGAGCCTTCGGGTGGCCGTGCCGCGCGCAGTGCGCACGCTGATCTGCACGCTGCCCCTGCTGACAGGAAGTCTTAGCGCCTGGAGCCTGCCGACCAGCACGTTTCAGGTATCGGCTTCCATTGTAGCGGGGTGCGTTGTCTCTGGTACCAGTACCGGCGTATTCGGCACGCTTGATTTTGGCTCGCAGTCGGGCGTCGCCAGCAACAGCGTCAGCGCCAGCTTTGTACAGAGCACGGCGATTACGCTTGCCTGTACGCCCGGCACCACGCTGAGCATGAGCATTAATGGCGGCAGCAACTACGGCACCACGCGCAATCTGAAGCACACCAGCAACACCAATACCGTGCCCTATTCCCTCTATACCAACGCCAGCCACACCACGGCGATCCCGGTGAATAGCGCCGTCGCGCTGAGCTATAGCAACGCCAGCAATATCACGTTGCCAATTTATGGCCTGCTGCAACTGCCTGGTCCGACGCGCGCGGGCGTTTACACCGACACATTGACCGTGACGCTGAGCTGGTAGCCGCATGATTAAAGGAGAAATGTCATGATGCGCGCCCTGTTGTTTTTTGTTTTCCTGCTGACGACGAGCGCCGAGGCGGCCAATTCACTGATGATCTGGCCCATCGATCCCAGTATTAATCCAGACGATAAAGCCAGCGAGCTGTGGCTGGAGAATCGCGGCAGCGCCACCACCCTGATGCAGGTACGCATCTTTAGCTGGCAGCAGGTAGGCGGCAAAGATCAGTACGCCACCCAGCAGAGCGTGGTGGCCAGTCCCCCGCTGGTACGTATCGAACCCGGACAAAAACAGCTGGTGCGGCTGATTAAACAGACCGCGCCCGACGCAGGTCAGGAGCTGGCGTATCGCGTGGTGCTGGATGAGATCCCTACGCCGCGCACGCCGGGCGATAATCAGGCGGGACTGAATTTTCAGATGCGCTATTCCGTGCCGCTGTTTGTATACGGCGACGGACTCACGCGCGATTCGGCGAAGCCGGTGCTGAGCTGGCAGCCGATCAGCGAGGGCGGAAAAGCCTGGCTGCACCTGACCAATCGCGGCAGCGGCCACGCCCGTCTCAGCAATGTCACGATTGGCGGACGCAAGCTGGGCGACGGGCTGTTTGGCTACGTGCTGGCGCACAGTGAAAACCGCTGGCCGTTAAAAAACGCGGTCAGCGGTCAGATCAAAGCCGACACCAATGCGGGCGAGTGGCGCAGCGCCCCCGGTCGTTAGATGCAGCGTTCCTTTCATCCCTGCGCGCTGGCGGTGGCCAGCGTCTGTAGCTGCCTGACGTCAGCCGCCGCGCTGGCGGAGACCTTTTCGTCGCTGCCGCCGCCGCCGTCAGTGGAGAGCAGCGGCGAACGGCAGCGCTATATGCTGGAGCTGGTGATTAACCAGCGCGAAAAGGGCGCGATTGTGCCGGTCGAGCGGCGCGACGGGCAGTTTCTGCTGCGCGCAGGCGATTTGCAGCGCGCGGGTATCCCGTCAGAGAAGCTGCCGGACCCGCAGCAGGTGAACGTCAGCCGGTGGAGCGCGGTAAAAGCGGATTACGACGAAGCCCGTCAGCGGCTGATGCTGACGGTGCCGCCAGCCTGGCTGCCCGGCCAGCAGATAGGCGAAGCGCGAAACGGCCCGCGCTATCCGGGCCGCGCCAGTACCGGCGCGCTGTTTAATTACGACCTTTACGCCACCCGCACCACCAGCGCCGGGACGCGGCTTTCCGCCTGGAACGAGCTACGCCTGTTTGGCGCTGCCGGACAGTTCTCCAGCAATGGCGTCTGGCAGCAGCAGATGGAGGGCAGCGCGCCCGCGCAGGATGACGGCTATCTTCGCTACGACACCTGGTGGAGCAACCAGGATGAGAACAACGTTATCAGCTGGCGCGTCGGCGATCTCGCCACCGACGCGCTGAGCTGGAGCAACAGCGTGCGCCTCGGCGGAGTGCAGATCGGCCGCGACTTTAGCGTGCGTCCCGATCTGGTGACCTATCCGCTCCCGGCCTTTGCCGGTCAGGCGGCGGTGCCTTCGACCGTCGATCTCTTTATTAACGGCTACCGCTCCAGCCAGGCTAACGTTCAGCCCGGTCCCTGGTCGCTGACCAATGTGCCCTTCGTTAACGGCGCGGGCAATGCGGTGATCACCACTACCGATGCGGTAGGTCGTCAGGTGACGACCACGCTGCCGTTTTATGTCTCCAGCACGCTGCTGAAAGCCGGTCTCAGCGACTACAGTTTCTCCGCCGGGGCGTTCCGCAATAACTATGGCATCAGGAATTTCGATTATGGCGATGCGGCGGCCAGCGGCTCGCTGCGCTACGGCGCGACCGACTGGCTGACGCTGGAAACCCATGCCGAAGGCAGCAATCAGCTGGCGATGGGCGGCGCAGGCGCGATGTTTCGCGTCGGCAGCCTGGGCGTGCTGAACGGCGCGCTGGCGCAAAGTCAGATGAACGGCGCGGCGGGCACCCAGTACAGCTGGGGCTATCAGTACAACAACAGCTGGTTCAGTGTCGGCACTCAGCATACGCTGCGCAGCCGGGAGTTTGGCAATCTGGCGCTGCTCAGCAGCCGCAGCGGCGACAACAGCTATACCAGCACCACTTACAGCCTGGCGCGACGCAGCGCTCAGTACAACGCCAGCGTATCGCTGAATCAGTACGGCAGCCTCGGCGCGGCTTACATTGACATCAGCGGCGGCGACGGGATGCATACGCGGCTGCTTAATCTCTCCTGGAGTAAAACCCTGTGGGGCAATGCCAGCCTCTACCTCTCTGCCAGCCGCGATCGGGAACAGGGCGCGTGGAGCGGCGCCGTTTCGCTGGTCATCCCGTTTGGCGAACACGGCAGCGCTTCGGTCAGCATGGAGCGCGATCAGCAGGGCGAGAATAATCAGCGGCTCTATCTGTCACGCGCGATGCCGAGCGACGGCGGCTTTGCCTGGGATGCCTCCTGGGCCAGGCAGGGCGGCGAAAGCGGCGATTATCGCCAGGGGAGCCTGCGCTGGCGCAACAACAAGATTGATACCTCTGCGGGTTTCTATGGCGACGATGACTACAACACCCAGTGGGCGGATGTCACCGGTTCGCTGGTGCTGATGGACAGCGAAGTGTTCGCCGCTAACGCCATCAACGACGCCTTTGTGGTGGTGAAAACCAGCTATCCCGACGTTAACGTACGCTACGAAAACCAGTCGATGGGGCGCACCGACCCCAACGGCTATCTGCTGGTGCCCTCTGTCAGCAGTTACTATCCGGCGAAATATGACATCGATACTCTCGATCTGCCTGCGGATATGACGACGCCAGAGGTTGAACAGCGGTTTGCGGTGAAACGCCAGAGTGGCTATCTGCTGCATTTCCCGGTGGAAAAGCTGCGATCCGCCAGCGTGATCCTGCACGATGCCAGCGGCCAGCCGCTGCCGGTTTCCAGTCAGGTGCTGCGCGAGGGTCAGGCGACAGAATATGTTGGCTGGGACGGTATCGCCTGGATGGAGGATCTGCGCGCCAGCAATCCGATCCGCGTCGCCACGCCAGACGGGCGCAGCTGCGCCACTGAACTGATTATCCCCAGCGGCCAGCCGCAGGCGCTAAAAACCTATGGTCCCCTCACCTGTCCGCTGCCGCCCCCGCCAGCGGGCGCGCCGGTGCCCAGTCCCGATAACGCTACCTCAGGCATTACTCCATGAAAAAACTTCTGCTACTGCTGCTGCTGCTCCTTCCGACGCTGTCGCGCGCCGCCTGCGGCTTGCCCAGCTCCACCGCCAGCTTTGGTTCCGTGACCACCTTCGTAGTAAACAGCACGGCGAGCGCGACCTCGACGAATGCCAACGTAAACTGCGGTTCCGGCTCATCGCTGTCGCTGCTGGGCAATAATCAGATCACCTTTCAGCTGACCGGAGCCACCAACGTCAGCGGCACGCGCGGCACGCTCAGGCGCAGCGGCGATACCGGCAGCGATAATATTCCCGTACAGCTGTGTGTTGACAGCGCCTGCGCCACCGAGCTGACCATCGGCGCAGCCGCCTATGTCTATAACCAGGCGGTGCTGGTTAATCTCGCCGGCCTGCTGGGCAGCCTGAATTTCGCTATTCCGGTCTACCTGCGGACCGTTCCGGGTCAGACCGTCGCTGCCGGCACCTATACCAGCACGCTGAATCTGGCGGTAACCTATAACATCTGCACCAGCGTCGGCGTCGGTAACCTCTGCCTCTCCCAGCAGACCGGCAGCGGGGTGATTCCCATTAGCGTGACGCTGGTGGTGACCAATGACTGCACCACCATTACCGCGCCCAATATCAGCTTCGGCAGCGCGCCGCTGGTCGGCAGCTTCTCGGCCGTTTCGCAGACCATTAATGTGGTATGCAGCAAAGGCAGCGTCTACACAGTGGGCTTAAGCAACGGCAGCTATGCCAGCGGCACGCAGCGTCAGATGGCGAGCGGCACGAACCGGCTGAGCTATGAGATTTACAAAGGCACCAGCAGCAACCGCTGGGGACCGACCGGCACCGACCGCTACAGCAGCGCAAGCGCGGCCAGCGTCAGTACGGATGGACTGACGCGCGGCTTTAACTACACCGCGCGCATACTTACGACGCAAACAACGCCGCCCGCAGGGAACTACACGGACAGCGTAGTGGTAGACGTGTCGTTTTAGACCGACGCGCCGGCGGGCGCGGCGCTGTGGCGCGCGCGATACTGCCTGACCATACGGCCAATCAGCAGCGTGCCGATTAGCCCGCACACGGCAGCAAAGGTCAGCCAGACGCCGGGCATGGCTTTATCGCCGGTCGCGTGGATCAGGTAGCTGGAGACAGCAGGCGTAAAGCCGCCGAACAGCGCGGTCGCCAGGCTATAGGCGAGAGAAAAGCCGGAGGCGCGCACCTCAGCCGGCATAATTTCCGCCAGGTAAACCACCATCGCGCCGTTGTAGCTGGCGTACAGAAACGACAGCCAGAGCTCAGCTTCAATCAGGCGGGCAAAGGTCGGCGCGCCCACCAGCCAGTGCAGCACCGGCCAGGTGGTAAAGATCATCAGCAGCGTAAAGGTAATCAGTAGCGGACGGCGTCCGATACGGTCCGACAGCGCGCCCATGACCGGCAGCCAGATCAGATTAGAGACGCCCACGAACAGCGTCACCAGAAAGCTCTGCTTGTCGCTCATCATCAGCACGGTTTTACCAAAGGTTGGGGTAAAGGCGGTGATCATATAGAACATCACGGTGGTGGTGACCACCATTAGCATGCCTGCCAGCACCAGCGCCCAGCTGCTCGCCAGCGAACGGACAATCTGCCGCATGGTCGGATGCTGCTTGCGCTGGCTAAAGGCTTCGGTCTCTTGCAGCATACGGCGGATCCAGAACAGAAACGGCACGATCATACAGCCGACGAAGAAGGGAATACGCCAGCCCCAGTCGGTCACCGCCTCTTTCGTCATCAGGTGATTCAGCAGCAGGCCGAGCAGCGCGGCAAAGATCACCGCCACCTGCTGGCTGCCTGACTGCCAGCTCACAAAAAAGCCTTTGCGTCCTTTTGGCGCGACTTCAGCCAGATACACCGAGACGCCCCCCAGCTCTACCCCGGCGGAGAAGCCCTGCAACAGGCGTCCCAGCAGGATCAAAATCGGCGCGGCGGCGCCGAGCGTGGCGTAGCCGGGCACCAGCGCGATAGTGAGCGTACCTATGGCCATCAGGCCTAGTGTCAGTAACAGGCCCTTGCGCCGCCCGTGATGGTCGATATAGGCGCCCAGCACGATGGCGCCCAGCGGGCGCATCAGGAAACCCGCGCCAAAGGTCATCAGGGTTAACATTAATGACGCGAATGGGTTGTCGCCTGGAAAAAAGGTTTTCGCAATGGCGGTGGCGTAGTAGCCAAACACCATAAAGTCATACATTTCAAGGAAGTTACCGCTGGTAACGTTGAAAATGGTTCGGGCGCTGCCCTGAGGTTTTTGTAAAGATGGAGAGTGGCTCATAGTGGCTTCCTGCGTTTTTTCTTCGTTTTAGCCTGACCCGGCCGGGAATAATGTGATTCAGCTCACCATTGCACTTTACAATCATGAAAACAAAGGTAACAAATAATTAACCTTGCAATGATGCAGCCCTGCTTACCCTTACCGGTCTTCGCCCTGCTCGCCGGGTCTGGCCGCCGCGATACAGGGCCAGCAAATGAGTAAGCAGCAGGGTTTGCCGAATCAAAAAATAGTGTTCATGAATGCCTGAGCGGATAGCGGGTTATCCAGTAAGGGCAGAAAGCGTTCCAGCGCTTTACTGGCCCTGACGCCGCGTCCAGGCTGCATCAATTCTCTTCTGTCCTTTTATTTTGCCCCTCTCCCGACTCGACAAAACAACCGCACCCCCCAGCGCTGATACTTTTTTCGCATAACGAAAATGACAATTCATCAATCCCGATCGAGGTGAAACAATCAGAGAACGTCAAAAGGAGACACTATGCATACCCGAAATCTATCTCAAAACCTTACCGTCAGTTCTGTCGGCTACGGCGCAATGGGACTCAGCGAATTTTATGGTCAGACCGACGACCAGGCTTCCCTACAGCTGTTATATAAACTCATCGACCTGAATATCACCTTTATCGATACCGCTAACCTGTATGGCCGGGGCCATAATGAACGGCTGATTGGTCACTTTCTTGCCGGACTCGACAAAACGACGCGCGAGCAATTTAAAATCACCACCAAGTGCGGGATCGATCGCCTCCCTGACGAGTCCTACGCCCGCACCATTAATAATCAACCCGACTTTATTACCCGCTGCTGTAATGAATCCCTTAAAAGGCTTGGCGTTGAGCGCATCGATCTCTTCTATCTGCACCGGGTTAGTCACGCTACCCCTGTTGAAGAGAGCATGGAGTGCCTGAGCCGTCTCGTCAAAGAGGGCAAGATCAACCATATTGGACTCTGCGAGGTTTCTGCCTCTACCCTGCGCCGGGCGCATGCAGTACACCCTGTGACCGCCCTGCAAACGGAATACTCACTGTGGACGCGTGATATTGAAGAGGAGATCCTGCCAACAGTGAAAGAGCTGGGTATCGGACTGGTGCCTTACTCGCCGCTGGGCAGAGGCTTCCTCACCGGTAAGTATCGTAAAAACAGCGATTTTGCGGAGGGTGACTTCCGGAAAAACAATCAGCGCTTCATTCAGTCCAGCCTCGATCATAACGCTCAGCTTCTTGACGCTATCCAGCCGCTGGCTGAAAAATACGGCTGCACGACCGGCCAGATTGCGCTGGCCTGGCTGCTGGCGCAGTACGATAAGCTGGTGCCCATTCCCGGCACTAAGCACCTCAGCTACCTGGCTGAAAATGCGCAAGCGGCCGACATCGTTCTGGACGCGTCAGATGTCGCCTTACTGAACGCTATTCACCAGCGCGTTGAAATTCGGGGCGAGCGCTATTCTGAGGAGGGCATGAAAGGCGTTAACGCCTGACATGCATCCTGATAACAGACAACCGGGTACTGCCGGTTGTCTGTTATCAGCGCAGCGGCCAGGGGGTAGCGATAAACGCTCAGCGCGACGCCGCTAGCACAGCGTGTGGTAACAGGCTACGACATCACCGGCAATGCGGCTGTCAGCCTCTCCCGCGTCCTGAGATCCAGTCCGGAACGGTATCTGCGCCGGTAAAAAGGTAGAATAAAATTTTCACCGGCAGGAGGGAATCTATGGCTATTGCAGGGCATTTAATCAGCAACAATCTCCCCAGCGTGAAACAGCTTCAGTGCTTTCTTGCCGTTGCGCATGAGCTGAACTTTCGCCGAGCCGCCGAACGGCTCAGAATGACCCAGCCGCCCTTAACCCGACAGATCAAGAGCCTGGAAGACGTTCTGGAGCGGCAGCTGTTCAGCCGCAGCACACATGATGTCAGCCTGACCGACGCCGGCCGGGAGCTGGTCATTCAAGCAGAGAAGATCCTTCAGCAGCTCAATGAGCTTAAAACAGGCGCGCTTTCATGCGAAAACTCCCTGCGTATCGGTCTGACCCGAACGCTGAATTTTGAACTGATTGAGCCAGTAAACCAGCAGCTCAACAGACTGGACGCCAGCGACGATGTTGAAACGCCGAATCTGACCTCTGCCCAGTTGCTTCAGCGCCTGTCGAAAAACACCCTCGATCTGGTGCTTACCGGAGAAAAAGGGACCGGCCATGAAGACAGCGTGCAGTATCGCTGGGTGTGCCGCGAACCGCTGCTGATGGCGATGCCAGCCGCGCACCCTGCAAGCCTGAAAGAAAAAGTTTCGCTGGAAGACGTCAGTGATTTACCGCTCTTCTGGTTCGCAAGAAGCGCCAACCCGTCATTTTACGACAAGTGTGAACGCTATCTTGAGCAGCTTCGTTTTCCGCTTAAAAGGGTTAAAGAGCCGGACGACTCACTGGTGATGCTCACCTATATCGCGAGGGGAAAGGGGTTCGCCCTGCTGCCTCAGTCAAAATGCACCTTTAATCAGGAAGGGCTGTGCTACCGCGAGCTGACAGACCATGAATCGCAGAAGCTGAATATCGATGTCTTCGCGGCCATCCGGCTCAATGAAAAACGGGAGGCAATCCTGAACGCGCAGGAAGCGTTATGTAATAATGGTTTTCCGGTTGAAAGCGGGACAGGGGAAGAGCGCTCTTCCCCTCAACAGCCGCTGCCCTGACGGAAAAGCTTTTCGGCAGCTGCCGGACATGGCGGTTGCGGCGGCTGGCCTTCTGGCGATTTGCCCGCCTGTTCTGCTTTTCGTCTGGGTGATTTCAGGCGCGCCGCCTGATACCGGATTAAAGCGGTTTTGCGTTCTTAACAAAAAGGGCAGCCGTCTGGCTGCCCTTTTCTCACCGGCGAAAAGTTACTTCGCGGCGGTTTCCATTCCCATCAGACCGATCTTGAGATAGCCCGCGCCACGCAGTTTATCCATCACGCTCATCAGCGTTTCATAATCCACTGACTTGTCAGCCTGGAAGAAGATGGTGGTCTCTTTGTTGCCCTCGGTCTGACCGTTCAGCGCGTTGACCAGCGTCTCCGGCGTCACCTGTTCGTTGCCGATATAGAGCTGCTTGTCAGCCTTGATCGACAGATAGACGGGCTTCTCCGGGCGCGGCTGAGGCGCGCTGGTTGAGGCGGGCAGATTAACGCGAACATCCACGGTCGCCAGCGGCGCGGCCACCATAAAGATGATCAGCAGAACCAGCATAACGTCGATAAACGGCGTTACGTTGATCTCATGCATTTCGCCATCGCTTTCCAGGTCGTCGTTTAATCGCATCGCCATGAACTTACCCTACGCGTAATTTCTGAGCGGCCGGACGGGGTTCAGCGCTGTTAACCTTACCCAGATCAATGTCGCGGCTTTGCAGCAGCAGGATCTGTGCCGCCACGTCACCCAGTGACGCTTTGTAACCCGCGATCATGCGGGCAAAGACGTTGTAAATCACCACCGCCGGGATGGCCGCAATCAGGCCGATGGCGGTGGCGAGCAGCGCTTCGGCAATGCCGGGCGCGACAACCGCCAGGTTAGTGGTCTGCGTCTGCGCGATGCCGATAAAGCTGTTCATGATGCCCCATACCGTACCGAACAGGCCGATAAAAGGCGCGACGGAACCAATGGTGGCGAGAAAACCGTTGCCGCGGCCGGCGTGGCGGCTAAAGGCGGCGACGCGGCGCTCAAGGCGGAAGCTGGTGCGCTCTTTGATTCCGTCGGTATCTTCTGCGCCCGCTGACAGCTCAATCTCATTCTGAGCGTCGTTGAGCAGCGCCGCGCTGTGGCTGTGTTGGCTAAAGTTTGCAGCAGCGCGAGCGGCGTCGCCCAGAGAGCGCGCTTCGCCCAGCGCCAGCTGTTCGCGCTTCAGACGGCGCTTCGCCGCGCTCAGCTCGGCAAACTTGCCGAAAAAGATCGCCCAGGTTACGACCGATGCCAGCAACAGGCCGATCATTACCACTTTTACCACGATATCAGCATGTTGATACATGCCCCAAACGGAGAGGTCCGTTTGCATCAAGTCACTGGCTACCACGCTGCGTCTCCAACTTCATATGCAGGAATAATGGATAAGCGCGAATAATAGCAAAAAACGGGCGAATTGATAGTAGTTCTCATTAGTATTTACAAACAGAAGCGGCTCTCTTTGCCGCAGCAGCGGGTATTTTCTGACGCTTTTCCGGCGCATTTTAGAAATGTGACTTCCCGTATAAATTTATTAAAACATCGTTTCAAAATGTGACATTGTTCATTCAATCAGCAACCGCGCATTTTCAGCCGGCCTGTTTTGCCTATTCTGGCAGCACGTGAGCCGCGTCCTCTGCCGCTAACGACCTGTGCCCTCCTCTACCTGCCTGGAGAAAAATAATGAGAGTGAATAAATGGTTCCTGGCCGTTTCCGTCTCCGCTGCGCTTGGCCTGAGCGCCACCTCCGCGCTGGCGAAAGTGTTAAAAGTCGCCGAAGTTCAGCCCGCCGGATACCCCACCGTGGTGGCATTGCAGCATATGGGGGACAAGCTGAAACAGGCCACCAATGGACGACTGGAGATGAAAGTCTATGCAGGCGGCGTACTCGGCGATGAAGATCAGACGCTGCAACAGGTGCAGCTCGGCGCGATCGATATGATCCGCGTGTCGCTGGCCCCCGTGACCACTATCGCCCCGGAAACCAGCGTGCTGACCCTGCCCTATATCTTCCGCGACGTAGAGCACATGCATAAGGTGCTGGACGGCGAGGTGGGCAAACAGATTGTCGATAAGTTCGATGCGGACGCCAACGCGCGCATGGTGTTCCTCGGCTGGACCGACGCAGGCGAACGCAACATGATCACCAAGGATCCGCTTAACAAGCCGGAAGATCTCAACGGCATGAAGATCCGCGTGCAGAACAGCGCTATCTCGCTGGCGACGCTCAAGGCGATGGGGGCAAACCCGGTGGCAATGGGGGTCAGTGAAGTCTTCAGCGCCATGCAGACCGGCGTGGTGGATGGCACAGAGAACAACCCGCCGACCTTTGTCGCGCACAACTATCTGCCGGTGACCAAAAACTACACCCTGACCGGCCACTTTATCCAGCCGGAAATGATCCTGTTCTCCAGAGCGTCCTGGGCGCGCCTGTCGCCCGACGACCAGGCGCTGCTGAAAAAACTGGGTAAAGAGGCGCAGGATGAAGAGCGCCAGCTGTGGGCCGCCTACACCCGCGAATCTGTCGAGAAGATGAAAGCAGGCGGCGTGACCTTTAAGGAAACCGACAAGGAGTACTTTGTGAAGGCGACGCAGCCGGTGCGCGATCGTTTTGGCGGCAACTATCAGGATCTGATGACGCAGATCGCTGAGGTTAAATAATCTCTCCGCCGCGCGTTCTGCGCGGCGTTAATCAGGTAACGCATATGATCCGATACTCTCGTCTGATGGATGGGCTATATCTGCTGTGCATGGGCATCGCCGCCGTCGCGCTGTTGATTATGGTGACGGTTATCCCGATCGGCATTTTCGCCCGCTATGTGCTCAACGGCGCGCTGGCGTGGCCAGAGCCTGTCGCTATTGTCTGCATGATTATTTTTACCTTTATCGGCGCGCCGGTGGGCTTCCGCGCCGGAACCCATATCTGCGTCTCTATGGTGACCGATCGCCTGTCGCCCCCTGCGCAGCGTCTGATGCTGCGCCTGTGCGATCTGCTGATGGTGGGGACCTGCCTGGTGATTTTTCAGGCCAGCTACAACCTGTGCGTGGCCATGTGGATCCAGCCGCTCGCCTCGCTGCCGATGGTGACCTACGGCGAGATGTATCTGCCGATCCCCACAGGCGCGCTGTTTACCCTGCTGTTTGTGATTGAGCGGCTGCTGAATGGCGATCAAAGCCAGCGGCCAGTGGTGGTTTTAGGCGGGACACACTAAGGAGCGACCATGGACGCACTGATACTGATCGGCAGTCTGATTGTACTGCTGCTGTTGGGTTTTCCCGTCGCCTTCGCCGTAGGCCTGAGCGCCTTTATTGGCGCATGGTGGATCGAACTGCCGCTGGAGGCAGTGATTATTCAGATCACTAACGGAGTGAATAAGTTTTCTCTGCTGACCATTCCCTTTTTTATCCTCGCGGGCGCGATCATGGCAGAGGGAGGCATTGCGCGACGGCTGGTCAATTTCGCCTATATCTTCGTGGGCTTTATTCGCGGCGGGCTGTCGCTGGTGAATATCGTCGCCTCAACCTTTTTCGGCGCGATATCCGGCTCGTCGGTGGCGGATACCGCCTCGATAGGGTCGGTCATGATCCCGCAGATGGAGCAGAAAGGGTATCCGCGCGACTTTGCCGCGGCGGTCACCGCCAGCGGATCGGTGCAGGCGGTGCTGACGCCGCCCAGCCATAACTCGGTGATCTACTCGCTGGCCACCGGCGGCGTGGTGACGATTTCGTCGCTGTTTGTCGCCGGGATCTTTCCCGGTCTGCTGCTGGGTTTGTGCCTGATGGTGATGTGCCTTGCCTTTGCGCGCAAGCGCGGCTATCCCAAAGGCGAACGCATTCCCTTTCGCCAGGCGGTGAAGATCTTTTTCGACGCCTTCTGGGGGCTGTTCACCGTGGTGATTATTCTCGGCGGCATCCTCTCCGGCATCTTTACCGCATCAGAATCGGCGGCCATCGCCTGTATCTGGGCCTTCTTCGTCACCATGTTTATCTACCGCGACTTTAAGTGGAACCAGCTGCATATCCTGCTGTTTCGCACCATTAAAACGGTGACCATCGTTATGGTGCTGATCGCCTTTGCAGCAGGCTTCGGCGCGGTAATGACCTTTATGCAGTTGCCTACGATTATCACCGACGCCTTTACCAGCCTGTCGGATAACAAGTACGTTATTCTGATGTGCATCAATGTGCTGCTGCTGCTGATCGGCACGCTGATGGATATGGCGCCGATCATTCTGATCCTGACGCCGGTGCTGCTGCCGGTCGCCACCGCGCTGGGTATCGATCCGGTGCACTTCGGCATGATCATGATGACTAACCTCGGCATCGGGCTGATTACCCCGCCGGTGGGCACGGTGCTCTTTGTCGCCAGCGCGGTAAGCAAGCAGAAGATCGAACAGGTGGTGGGCGCGATGCTGCCGTTTTACGGCCTGCTGTTTCTGGTGCTGATGCTGATTACCTACATCCCGGCGATTTCGCTGTGGCTCCCGCGCCTGATGGGCGTGATATAGGGCGCGGAAAAACAGGCAGCAGGGACGCTGCTTCTCCGCCTGGGCTGGTTCTGAATATCAGGATTTGAAGTCAACCCTGACCGCCGATTCGTGATAACGTGAAGGTTTTGTGGTGAGCGACAGGGCAGACAATAATGACAACCAAAAAAATCGATACCACCTTAGTAAGCGCCGGGCGCAGCAAACGTTACACCCAGGGCGCGGTCAACAGCGTCATTCAGCGCGCCTCGTCTCTGGTCTTCGACACCGTTGCCGATAAAAAACGCGCCACGGCGGGACGCGCCAGAGGCGAACTTTTCTATGGCCGCCGCGGCACCCTGACCCACTTCTCGCTTCAGGATGCCATGACCGAGCTGGAGGGCGGCGCGGGCTGCGTGCTCTACCCCTGCGGCGCGGCGGCGGTGGCGAACGCCATCCTCTCTTTTGTCGACGCGGGCGACCATGTGCTGATGTGCGGCGCGGTCTATGAGCCAACCCAGGATTTCTGCACCAAAATTCTCAGCAAGCTCGGCGTCGAAACGACCTTCTATCCGCACACCATCGGCAGCGAAATCGGCGCGCTGGTGCGCCCGGAAACGCGCGTGGTATTTCTGGAATCCCCCGCCTCGATTACGATGGAAGTGCAGGACATTCCGGCAATTGTCGCCGCAGTGCGCGCCAGGGCGCCCGATGCGATTATCATGATGGATAACACCTGGGCGGCGGGTATTTTCTTTAACGCGCTGGCGCACGGTATCGATATTTCGATCCAGGCGGGCACCAAGTATTTGATTGGCCACAGCGACGCCATGATCGGCACCGCGGTGGCGAATGCGCGCTGCTGGGATCAGCTGCGCGAGAACTCCTACCTGATGGGGCAGACGGTTGACGCCGACAGCGCCTATATGGCAAGCCGCGGCCTGCGCACGCTGGCGACGCGCCTGCGCCAGCATGAAGAGAGCGCGCTGCGGGTCGCCGAGTGGCTGACAACGCGTCCCGAAGTGGCGCGCGTAAACCATCCCGCGCTGCCGCAAAGCCCAGGCCATGCCTTCTGGAAACGCGACTTCAGCGGCAGCAGCGGTCTCTTCTCTTTCGTGCTGCATGAAAAACTCAGCCACGAAAAACTGGCGCAATACCTCGATCACTTCCACCATTTCAGCATGGCCTATTCGTGGGGCGGCTACGAGTCGCTGATCCTGGCCAACCAGCCGGAAGAGCTGGCGGCCATCCGTCCAGCGGGCGGGGTCGATTTTGACGGCACGCTGGTGCGTCTGCATATCGGGCTGGAACACGTTGACGACCTGATTGACGATTTAGCCGCTGGCTTTGCGCGTCTGGCGCAGTAATAACCTAAACAGAACCTCAACCACACTATGGCGACCGGCGACAGATCAAATTCCTTTGCCGGATTGCCGCTAAAATAAATGCCTTGTGACTCGATGGGATAGCAGATGAGTGTTTTACACGAGATTGTTCATGCGCTCTGGCATCAGGATTTTGCCGCGCTGGCCGATCCAAATGTGGTTTGGGTAGTTTACGGCGTGATGTTTCTGACGCTGTTTCTGGAAAACGGACTGCTCCCCGCCTCCTTTTTGCCGGGCGACAGCCTGCTGCTGCTGGCTGGCGCGATGATTGCGAAAGGCGTGATGGACTTCGTGCCGACGATGGTGATCCTCACCACCGCCGCCAGCCTTGGCTGCTGGCTGAGCTATCTTCAGGGACGCTGGCTGGGCAATACTCGCCTGGTAAAAAGCTGGCTGATGCATCTGCCCGCGCAATATCATCAGCGCGCGTGGCAGCTGTTTAACCGCCACGGCCTGATGGCGCTGCTGGTGGGCCGCTTTCTGGCGTTCGTTCGCACCATTCTGCCAACCATGGCGGGCATCTCCGGACTGCAAAATAGCCGTTTTCAGCTGTTCAACTGGCTGAGCGGCCTGCTGTGGGTGGCAATCGTGGTGGCGTTTGGCTACGGCATCAGTCAGGTGCCTTTTATCAAACGCCATGAAGATCAGGTGATGGCGATCCTGATGGTGCTGCCGGTGGTTCTGCTGTTTGTCGGCCTGGCAGGCAGCATCATCGTGATCTGGAAAAAACGTCGGCAAAAGCATGCCTGAACGGCGTGCGTCAGGCCTGAGGCTCCGCCACGGTCTGACGCACGCGATTAATCTCCTCTCCCGGCGTGACGCCGAAATAGCGCTTAAACTCCCGCGAAAACTGCGAAGGGCTTTCATAGCCCACGCGAACCGCCGCCGCGCTGGCTTTTAGCCCGTCATGCAGCATCAGCAGCCGCGCCTGGTGCAGCCGATAGCGCTTCAGGTACTGCAACGGAGACGTCTGGGTAACCGCCTTGAAGTTATGGTGAAACGCCGAGACGCTCATGTTTACTTCTGCCGCCAGCGCATCAACGCTGAGGTTATCCGCATAGTGATTTTCAATACGGCGCAGCGCGCGGGCAATCTGGCTGAACTGCGTATGACGGCTAACCAGCGACAGCAGCGCCCCGCCCGTCGGACCGGTCAGCACGTAGTAGATTATTTCCCGCACGATCTGCGGCCCCAGCACGCGCGCGTCGCGCGCGTTAGTCATCACGTCCAGCAGACGTTCGGCTGCGCACAGCATCGGCTCGGTGAGCCAGGCTGAGTGAATGCCGGACGTCTGCGGCTGCGGCTGAAAATCCTCATCATCGCCAATCTCAATCAGCAGATCCTGAAGACCCGCCGTATCGACCGTCAGAAACATACCGGCCACCGGCTCTTCCGCCGTCGCCCAGGTTTCGCACTCCACCGGCAGCGGCACGGTAAGCATTAAATATTTCGTGGCGTCGTAGGTAAAGACCGTGCTGCCGAGATAGCCGGTTTTGCTGCCCTGAAACAGAATAACGATACCGGGCAGATACATCATCGGCGTGCGCGGCTGGTACTGGTTGACGTAAATCAGGCCGACGTTTTCCACCGGGCAAAGGCGGTTGCGTCCGTGGGTCATTAAGGTCACAACCTGGTTCGCCAGGTGCTGACACAAAGCTTCGTGCGCCATGCATTTCTCTCGCGGGGTAAAGAATCCAGTCTGCCAGGCTGCTGCGAAATTCGCCACTAAAAAGGAGAAACAGGCAAGACTTCCGCAGAATCAGGCAGGGCATTGCGCCGAATTGCCGCCCACAATGAAAACAGCGTCAGGTTTGTTGACTAGACTTAATCTCTCTCAGGTTCACTGCAACAGAAAGGAGTACTTATGGCAGATCAACCCATTATCAAACTGCACGACGGAAATATGATGCCGCAGCTGGGGCTTGGCGTGTGGCAGGCGAGCAATGAGGACGCCCATCGTGCGGTGCTAAAAGCGCTGGAGGTAGGCTATCGCTCTATCGACACCGCGGCGGCCTATAAAAACGAAGAGGCGATTGGTCAGGCGTTACAGGACACCGACGTGCCGCGCGACGATATTTTCGTCACCACCAAATTGTGGAACGACGATCAGCAGAACGTGCAGCAGGCGATGGAAACCAGCCTGAAGAAGCTCCAGCTGGAGCAGGTCGATCTCTATCTGATGCACTGGCCCTGCCCGGAGAAAGACCACTACGTTGACGCCTGGAAGGCGATGATTGAGCTGCAACAGCAGGGGCTGACGAAAAGTATCGGCGTATGTAACTTCCACGAAGCCCACCTGAAACGCCTGCTGGATGAAACCGGCGTGTCGCCCGTGGTCAACCAGATTGAACTGCACCCCATGCTGCAACAGCGCACGCTGCACGCGTGGAACGCCATGCATCAGATCCAGACCGAATCCTGGAGTCCGCTGGCGCAAGGCGGCGAAGGCGTCTTCGATCAGGAGATTATTCGTCAGCTGGCGAAGAAATATGGCAAGACCCCGGCGCAGATCGTTATTCGCTGGCATCTGGATAGCGGGCTGGTGGTGATCCCGAAATCGGTCACGCCTGAGCGTATCGAGGAGAACTTTGCGGTGTTTGATTTCCGTCTGGAGAAGACCGAACTGAGCGAAATCGCGAAGCTGGATCGCGGTAATCGTCTGGGACCCGATCCTGAGACCTTTAACGGCTAAACGTCAGGCGCGCTGTCGCGAGAAACAGCGCGCCCTGTTTGTCAGGGCGTCGGCTGCACCAGCAGCTGCCCCGCCGTGCCGAGGTCGGCCAGCTCCAGCGTCTGACTGTAATAGACAAAGGGGAAATGCTCGGACGAACTCTGCGGGAAACTCACCAGCAGCTCTACCTCGCCATCCACCCATACCGTATCTTTCCAGCCGCGATCTTCGCCCATTGGCTGCGCGCCGTTGACGCTTTTGACCAGGAACATCGCGCCCTGAATATGTATCGCCTGCGGACGATTAGCGCGCAGGATCCAGCGTTCAAAAGTGCCCTGCTGGACGGTGGTGTCGATGCGCCTCATATCCCACGGCGCGCCGTTGATGCCAGGCATATCGTCGCCGATGCGGAATTCCCGCGTGCGCGTCGCCACGCCGTCGAGGATCTGATCCGCCAGCAGACGCATCGGCAGATTGTCCGTTACCAGCGGCAGCAGGCCGGTTGGACGCAGCGTCAGCACCAGCGTATTGGTGAGGATAGACGATGGCTCGAACAGGCCGCGCAGCCGATCCATAATCCCTGCCGCCGTACCGGCGGTAATCGACACGTCATTGCCCTGCGACATATCGATCAGCACCTCGCGGCGTTCGCCGGGGGCGAGAGAGAGCTGCTGCACCGCTACGGGCGCGGGCAAAAAGCCCTGGTCGCTGGCAATCACGGTAAAGGGACGGTTATCGCTCAGCGTCAGCTGATAACGGCGCGCATTCGAGGCGTTAAGCAGGCGCAGGCGTACCCAGCCGCGCGACACCTCGACAAAGGGATTCTGCACGCCGTTAACCAGCAGCACGTCGCCAAGGAAACCGCCGTCCTGCGGCGGGTCATAGGCTGGCGTGCCGAAGTTATCGAGGCGCTTATCCTGAATAATCAGCGGGAAGTCATCGACGCCGTAGTGGCGCGGCAGCGACAGCTGCTTGCTGACGTCATCTTCAATCAGCCACATTCCCGCCAGCCCGTTGTAGACGTGCGGGGCCATATGACCCGGCGTAATAGCGTGATACCAGCAGGTGGTGGCGCTCTGGCGGATCGGCAGCACCGGCGCCCAGTCGACGCCTGCGGACATCATGCGCGGCGCGCCGCCCATCAGCGCGCCCGGCACCTGCAAACCGCTAACGGTCATCGCTACCGGCTCGTTAAGACGGTTGCTGTAGATGAGCTTGACGTCGTCGCCGTTGTAGACGCGCACCGTCGGTCCCAGATAGAGACCGTTTATGCCCCACACGGGCACCTTGTTATTGTCGCCAAGAAAGGACCAGTGGCTGCGCATCAGCGTCAGAAACAGCGGCTGACCGCGACGTGATTCAATAAGCGGCGGCACCGGCAGCGGCGTATCGCCAGCGGGACCAGAGGCGGCATGGGCCGCTGAAGGTAAAAGACCTGCGCTAAGCGCCGCGCCAGCAGAAAGCTGGATAAACTGTCGTCTGCTGAAAGACATAGAACGTCAAACCCTTTACGCGTGGCGCACCTGCGCCAGCCAGTTGTTATTTTTGCTTTATTGCTGTGTTGCGTCGCGGCGAGCAGAACGCGCGCCGCGTGCCTCCGTGCGAGTGCCGACGAGGATCAGGCCGCCTAGATCTTGCCGCTTTTTTCGCGCGCCTCAACTTCGGCGTTAAGCGCTTCCAGTTTTTCCATCATCAGTTCACGGCAGTGGGTAGCCAGCTTGCGTACCGACTGCGTGGTATAGCCGCTGGTGTCCACCGGCGGCAGCATCTCAACGATCACCAGACCGTTATTCAGTCGGTTAAGGTTGATCTTGCCGTGGGTATTGGAAACCACGACTGGAATAATCGGCACCCCAGCCGCCACGGCGGCGTGAAACGCGCCGGTTTTAAAAGGTAGCAGACCGCGCCCGCGGCTGCGCGTGCCTTCCGGGAACATCCAGAAAGAGATGCGTTTCTTTTTAAACTGTTCTACCAGCTGACTAATGGTGCCGTGCGCTTTGGTACGGTTGTCGCGGTCGATCAGCAGGTTACCGGTCAGCCAGTAAAGCAGGCCAAAGAACGGCACCCACAGCAGACTTTTTTTCCCGACGGTAACGGTGGTCGGCTGAACGATATTCGCCGCCGTAATCATGTCGTAGTTGTTCTGGTGGTTAGCGATATAGATCGCATTGCCGTAGTTTTCCGCGCCAGCCGGCTTACGCAACTCTACCTTAACGCCGAAAACGCTGGACAAACGTCCGAACAGATGACCAAAAGTGGCGACGTGGCGCGGATTGCGCGGCGAAAACAAACACCAGATGCAGCCGAAAACGCAAACCAGAATCGAGTAGATCACCACAAAGACAGTGCGCAGTACTAGTAACATATATCCCTCATTATGGCGCGGCGGACAAGACTATCCGCCGCGTTGCTCAGGCTTCGCCGTCTTCGCTAACGGCACGCGCTGGGGCATCCAGCTCGACTTTGTCGATACGCTGTAGGCCGCGCGGCAGGAGCGTACCGCGACGTCCGCGGTCGGCGCGGAATTTTTGCAGCTCTTCGCTACGCAGCACCAGCTTGCGCTTGCCGACATAGAGCGTTACCGCGCTGCCTGGCGGCAGGATAAGCAGCCACGCCAGTTTGTCGTTGCCCGCCGCCGCGTCCGCCGAAGGAATAGAGATGATTTTGTTGCCTTTGCCTTTCGACATTTGCGGCAGCTCGCCCACCGGGAACATCAGCATACGCCCCGCCTGGGTAATCGCCAGCAGCATATCCTCTTCATGATGCACCGCCATCGGCGTCATCACGCGCGCGTTTTCCGGCAGGGTCAGCAGCGCTTTACCGGCGCGGTTGCGCGACACCAGATCGGCGAAGGTGCAGATAAAGCCGTAGCCCGCGTCTGACGCCATCAGCAGTTTCTGCTCTTCCGCCTCCATCAGCACCTGTTCCACCACTGCGCCCGGCGGCGGCGTCAGCTTGCCGGTCAGCGGCTCGCCCTGCCCGCGCGCCGACGGCAGCGAGGTCGGATCGAGCGTATAGCTGCGTCCGGTCGAGTCAATAAAGGCCACTGGCTGATTGCTCTTGCCGCGCGCCGAAGCCAGATAGCTGTCGCCGGCTTTGTAGCTCAGGCCGGAAGGATCGATGTCATGACCTTTGGCGCTGCGCACCCAGCCCATCTGCGACAGCACAATGGTCACCGGCTCAGACGGCACCAGCTCGTTCTCGCTCAGCGCTTTAGCTTCTTCACGCTCGTGCAGCGGCGAACGGCGATCGTCGCCGTAGGCCGCGGCGTCTGCCTGAAGCTCTTTCTTCAGCAGAGTGTTCATTTTGCGCTCTGACGCAAGGATCGCCTGGATTTGATCGCGCTCTTTTTCCAGCTCGCTCTGCTCGCCGCGGATCTTCATCTCTTCCAGCTTCGCCAGGTGGCGCAGCTTCAGCTCAAGGATCGCTTCCGCCTGGGTTTCGCTGATGCCAAAGCGCGACATCAGCACCGGCTTAGGCTCATCCTCGCTGCGGATGATATGGATCACCTCGTCGATATTGAGGAAGGCGACCAGCAAACCTTCGAGGATATGCAGACGACGCAGCACGCGCTCAAGACGATGGTTCAGACGGCGTCTGACGGTATCGCGGCGGAACACCAGCCATTCCGACAGGATTTCCAGCAGGTTTTTCACCGCCGGACGGTTGTCCAGACCGATCATATTGAGATTAACGCGGTAGCTCTTCTCCAGATCGGTGGTCGCGAACAGGTGATGCATGACCTGATCGAGATCGACACGGTTTGAGCGCGGCACGATCACCAGACGCGTCGGGTTTTCATGATCCGATTCGTCGCGCAGATCCTCTACCATCGGCAGCTTTTTATTGCGCATCTGCGCCGCGATCTGCTCCAGCACGCGCGCGCCAGAGACCTGATGCGGCAGCGCGGTGATCACCACCTCGCCGTCCTCTTTTTTCCACACCGCGCGCTGGCGAACAGAGCCGCGGCCGGTCTGGTACATTTTGCGGATTTCGTCGCGCGGCGTGATGATCTCCGCCTCGGTGGGGTAATCCGGTCCCTGTACGATCTCCAGCAGATCCTCAAGAGAGGTATTGGGCTTATCAATCAGGGCGATGGCCGCCTGCGCCACCTCGCGCAGGTTGTGCGGCGGAATATCGGTGGCCATGCCGACCGCAATACCGGTGGTGCCGTTCAGCAGAATATTCGGCAGCCGCGCAGGCAGCATTTTCGGTTCCTGCATGGTGCCGTCGAAGTTCGGTACAAAATCCACCGTTCCCTGGCCCAGCTCGCCAAGCAGCACTTCCGCATACTTCGACAGACGAGACTCGGTGTAACGCATCGCTGCGAAGGATTTCGGATCGTCCGGCGCGCCCCAGTTGCCCTGACCGTCCACCAGCGGATAGCGGTAGGAGAAGGGCTGCGCCATCAGCACCATGGCTTCATAGCAGGCGCTGTCGCCGTGCGGGTGATATTTACCCAGCACGTCGCCCACGGTACGCGCGGACTTCTTGAATTTGGCGCTGGCGCTCAGGCCCAGCTCTGACATGGCGTAAACAATACGCCGCTGTACCGGCTTCAGACCGTCGCCGATATAGGGTAAGGCGCGGTCCATAATGACGTACATGGAGTAGTTCAGGTACGCGTTTTCGGTAAATTTGTGCAGGGCAAGACGCTCTGCACCATCCTGCGTCAATTCACTCATTAAGCTTTTATCCTCACTTCGTGGTCCGTAATGGCGGAACACCCGGCGGTTATTTGGCGAGGATAGTACCTTAATCGCCGGAATTAGTCACAGGGGAAGCGCAGCGCCCTGCCTTAGCGCGCTTCGCCCATCCACTGAGCGGCAAGGCGCGCATAATCGCCGGTGGCGGTGGCGGTGGCGAGATGCAGCCACTGATCGACATAGGCTTTCCAGCTCATATCATCGCGCGGGATCAT
This sequence comes from Candidatus Pantoea deserta, assembly GCF_003813865.1. Lineage (GTDB taxonomy): Bacteria > Pseudomonadota > Gammaproteobacteria > Enterobacterales > Enterobacteriaceae > Pantoea > Pantoea deserta. Next base: position 83,407 of record NZ_RMVG01000010.1, on the reverse strand, counting down.
CCAGGCCTTTTCGCCATACTGTAGCGGGGCCTGCGGATTAAGCGCGCACAGCTGCGGGTAATGCTGCTGCTGATAGCGGGCTTCCGAGGCGTCGGTAATCATGACGTCGGCTTTGTTATCCACCAGCTGCTGGAAAATCGTCACGTTATCGTGAAACAGCGTCAGCGAGGCCTGCGGCAGATGGCTGTGCACAAAGGCTTCGTTGGTGCCGCCCGCCGGTTCGATCAGACGCACGCCAGGCTGATTGAGCTGCTCAATGGTGCCGTATTTCGCTTTATCGGCGCAGCGCACCAGCGGAATTTTGCCATCGACGCCGAGCGGCTGCGCGAACCAGGCGATCTGCTGGCGCTTCAGCGTGACCGACACGCCGCCCAGCGCTATATCGCACTGCTTTGCCATAAAATCCCGCGACAGGGTTTTCCAGGTAGTCGGCACCCAGCGGATGCTGGCGTCAAGGCTGGCGGCCAGCGACTGCGCCAGGCTGATGTCCAGCCCTTCGTACTGTCCGTCAGGACGTAAATAGGTGTAGGGCTTGTAGTCGCCGGTGGTGCAGATCGTAAGGGTTTTGCTGGCGAGAACCCGGTCGAGACGCGAGTCCGCGTGCGCGACGCCGCCAGTCAGCAGCAGCGCGGAGAAAAGGTATTTATACATTGTTGTTCTTCTGTGGTGCGTGATGAGTGTGGACGGAGTGTGTCATAAGCCGCTGGATTATTGCTTTCCGCGCAAGAGTCTTGTGATCAGAATCGCATTTTTCTGCTGCCGCTTCGGGCGTAAAGTAGCGGCTCAAATGCAAAACAACAGAGATTACCGAATGAGCACTATCCTGATTATCGACGGCGGCAAAACCTTTGCCCACTCTAAGGGTGAACTGAACCATACGCTGACTGAGGTGGCGGCCAGCCAGCTGCGCGATTTAGGCCATGAGGTTAACGTTACCCTGGCTGACAGCGACTATAACGTTGCGGAAGAGGTGCAGAAATTTCTCGACAGCGATGTGGTGATTTACCAGATGCCCGGCTGGTGGATGGGCGAGCCGTGGACCGTTAAGCGCTATATCGACGAAATTTTTACCGAAGGGCACGGCAAGCTCTACGCCAGCGATGGCCGCTCGCGCGCCGACGCGAGCAAAAAATATGGTTCAGGCGGCCTGCTTCAGGGCAAAAAATATATGCTTTCGCTGACGTGGAACGCCCCGCTGGAAGCCTTTACCGATCCCGACCAGTTCTTTGAAGGCGTCGGCGTGGATGGTCTCTACCTGCACTTCCATAAGGCCAACCAGTTCCTGGGAATGGAGGCGCTGCCCACCTTTATCTGCAACGACGTTATTAAGCAGCCGGACGTGCCGCGCGACATCGCGCGTTATCGGACTCATCTCAACGAGATCTTTGCTTAACTTAACGCGAACCAGCAAATGAGGAGAGAGTCATGCTAACGGTAGTGGCGGAAATTTGTATCAAACCCGGACGTCGCAGCGCAGTACTGAACGCGATCTCCTCGCTTATTCCCACGGTGCTGGCCGAAGAGGGCTGCCATCAGTACGACGCGCTGGTGGATCATCAGGCGCAGGTGCCGTGGAAGCATAATTCGCCCGACTCCATTTTTATGCTGGAGCAGTGGGAATCGCTGCGTCATCTGGAACAGCATCAGCAGATGCCGCATATGGAGGCGCACCGCGCGCAGATCAAAGATGATGTGGTGGACGTGAAGATTCTGGTGCTGGAGCCGACCGCTTAACACCACAGGCTGTCACAGGCCGCGCGCCGCCAGGCACGCGGCTTTTTTTATGTCAGAACAGCGCCTGCGACGCGATTTCGGCGTGAAGAAAATCGAGAAAACAGGTAATGCGCGCCGCCAGCTCCGCGTTGCGGTAATAAACCGCGTGCACCGGCAGCCGCACGTCCAGCGTCTGCGGCACCAGCACCTCTTTTAGCCTGCCGGCGGCAAGATCCTGATGGCTGACAAAGTCAGAGATACGCGCAATGCCCTGCCCGGCCAGCGCAAGCTGACGAATGATTTCACCGCTGGAGGCGGCGATCGTCGGCTGAATACGCAGCATTTCGCCCTCTCGCTGCCAGACCGGCCAGACGTTATGCATCTCCAGCTGGCTAAAGCCAATCAGCTGGTGCTGCGCCAGCGCCTCGACGCTCTGTGGTTCGCCATGCTTTTGCAGGTACTCCGGACTGGCCAGCAGCCGCACCCGGCTGCTGCCGAGCATTCTGGCGCGCATAGTGGAATCGCGCAGTTCGCCGATGCGAATGGCGATATCGGTCTGCTGCTCCAGCAGATCGATAACGATGTCGTCGGTATTCAGCTCCAGCTGAATCAGCGGGTAGCGCTGCCGGAACGCGCCAATCAGCGGCACGATAACGTGCTGCATAAAGGGCGCGGCGGCGTTGATGCGCAGGCGGCCGGAAGGGGTTTCGCGCCGTCGGGCGATCTGCTCTTCGGCCTGCTCCACCGAGACCAGAATTTGACGCGCATGGGCAAGGAAAAGCTGGCCCTCTTCGGTCAGGGCCAGGCGGCGCGTGGTGCGGTGCAACAGAGTACTGTTGAGTTTGGTTTCGAGCCGGCTCAGGGCGCGGCTCACGCCAGAACTGGTTTGATCCAGCAGTTCCGCCGCCGCGGTAATAGATCCGCAGTCCGCCACCGCCACCAGCACGCGCAGCTCTTCCAGCGTGACTTTCATCATCCACTCCATTGCGCGGCTGAGCTATCAGCCGCAGCGCGATGATTACACTTCGATATCGGCCATATCGCCTTTTTCCTGCAACCAGTTGCGGCGATCTTCCGAGCGCTTCTTGGCCAGCAGCATATCCATCACGCGCAGCGTCTGCTCGACGTCGCTCTCTTCCACCGTCAGCTGCACCAGGCGGCGCGTATTAGGATCGAGCGTGGTTTCGCGCAGCTGTAGCGGGTTCATCTCGCCCAGCCCTTTAAAACGCTGTACGTTCGGCTTGCCCTTCTTGCGCTTCAGCTGCTCCAGCACGCCCTCTTTTTCATCTTCATCAAGCGCGTAATAGACCTCTTTGCCAAGATCGATACGGTAGAGCGGCGGCATCGCCACATAAACGTGGCCGCCTTTCACCAGCGAACGGAAGTGCTTCACAAACAGCGCGCAGAGCAGCGTGGCGATATGCAGACCGTCCGAGTCCGCATCGGCAAGAATGCAGATCTTGCCGTAGCGCAGCTGGCTGAGATCCTCGCTGTCGGGATCGATGCCGATCGCCACGGAGATGTCGTGCACCTCCTGCGAGGCCAGCACTTCGTCAGAGGAGACCTCCCAGGTGTTGAGGATCTTGCCTTTCAACGGCATGATCGCCTGATATTCGCGATCGCGCGCCTGCTTAGCGGATCCCCCTGCGGAATCCCCCTCTACCAGGAACAGCTCGGTTTTATTCAAATCCTGCGCGGTGCAGTCCGCCAGCTTGCCAGGCAGCGCCGGTCCGCTGGTGAGCTTTTTACGCACCACTTTCTTCGCCGCGCGCATACGGCGCTGCGCGCTGGCGATCGCCAGCTCCGCCAGCTGCTCCGCGGCCTGAACATTCTGGTTCAGCCACAGGCTAAAGGCGTCTTTCACCACCGCCGACACAAAGGCCGCGCACTGGCGCGACGACAGGCGCTCTTTGGTCTGGCCGGCAAACTGCGGATCCTGCATTTTGACAGAGAGCACGTAGGCGCAGCGATCCCAGATGTCTTCCGCCGACAGCTTCACGCCGCGCGGCAGAATATTGCGGTATTCGCAAAACTCCCGCATCGCATCGAGCAGCCCCTGGCGCAGACCATTAACATGGGTGCCGCCCTGCATGGTGGGGATCAGGTTGACGTAGCTTTCGGTCAGCAGCTCGCCGCCTTCCGGCAGCCACAGCAGCGCCCAGTCCACCGCTTCCGTATCGCCGGAAAAGCTGCCGACAAAGGGTTTTTCCGGCAGCGTCGGCAGGCCGTTCACCGCTTCGCACAGGTAGTCGGTCAGGCCATCTTCATAGCACCAGCGCTGCTCGGTATTATTGACCTTGTCTTTGAAAACAATTTCAACGCCGGGACAGAGCACGGCCTTGGCCTTCAGCAGATGGGTCAGGCGCGAGACGGAAAAGCGCGGGCTGTCGAAGAAGCTTTCATCAGGCCAGAAGTGAACCCGCGTGCCGGTGTTGCGCTTCGCGACCGTGCCGGTTTTAGTCAGCTCCTGCACCTTTTCGCCGTTCTCAAAGGCGATGTCGTACACTTCGCCGTTGCGGCGTACCGTGACTTCAACGCGCTTCGACAGGGCGTTGACCACCGAGATGCCGACGCCATGCAGGCCGCCTGAGAACTGGTAGTTTTTGCTGGAGAACTTACCGCCCGCATGCAGGCGGCAGAGAATAAGCTCAACGGCCGGCACGCCCTCTTCCGGATGAATATCCACCGGCATCCCGCGGCCGTCGTCGATGACTTCCAGCGACTGATCGGCATGAAGAATGACTTCAACTCGTTTCGCATGGCCTGCCAGCGCCTCATCGACGCTGTTATCAATGACTTCCTGACCCAGATGATTAGGGCGCGTCGTATCGGTGTACATACCGGGACGGCGGCGCACCGGCTCAAGGCCAGTCAGAACCTCAATAGCATCCGCGTTATAGCTTGATTGACTCATGATAAATTTCTAATCAGAAGCGTGAAATTAGGTGCAATTTCCGCAGGTTAGTCGTGATTCAGACCCAGAAAGTCCAGAATCTGCGGGAAATGGCGTTCGAATCCAGTAAATGCATGATTGCCGCCCTGTTCCACCGTCTGGCGGCAGGCGCTGTAGTAGTCCAGCGCCTGGCGGTAATCGAGCACTTCGTCGCCGGTTTGTTGCAGCAGCCAGATTAAATCGGGCGCTTCCAGCGGATCGATCTGCATGACTTTCAGATCGTAAATGTGGCGAGACTCTAACACATATTGCTGGCCCGTGTAGGGATTCTGGTTCACCCCAAGGTAATCCGCCAGCAGCTCAAACGGACGCACCGCCGGATTGACCACCACGGCGGGCAGCATAAAACATTGAGAGAGCCAGGTGGCTAAATAGCCGCCCAGCGAGGAGCCGACCAGGCCGAGCGGCTGACCGCTCAGCGCCATGACTTTTTCTTCCAGCAGCGCCGCCGCGTCAGCGGGGAAAGCGGGCAGCTGCGGAACGATAACCTCAATATGCGGATGCGTTGCCGCCATCCACTGCTGTAGCTGCGTCGCCTTGGCTGACAGCGGCGAGCTGTTAAAGCCGTGCAGATAGAGCAGCGCCGCCATGCGTCAGTAACCGTCCGAATCCAGGTCTGGCCGAAACGCGTCGGTTTGCAGCCGGTTGACTTCGGTGTCGAGCGTGCCGTCCGGATAGAGGGTGAACCAGCGCCAGCCGGGCGCGACGGTATCAATAGTGAAGCTGGTGCAGAGCGGTTTAAACTGCACGCAGGTAGAAGGCGTCGCCAGCACCCGCCGATCGTGCCAGGCGAGATCCAGCTCCTGATGAATATGGCCGCATACCAGCGTGCGCGCCAGAGGATAGTGTTGCAGCACCGCGTCCAGCTGATGGGCGTTGCGCAGGCTGTGCTGATCGAGCCAGGTGCAGCCGCTGGCCAGCGGATGGTGATGCAGCACCACCAGCGTGTGGCGCTGCGGATAGATCGCCAGCGTCTTCTCCAGCCACTCCAGCTGATAGTCGCTCAGCATGCCGTGCGGAACGCCGAATACCTGGCTGTCGAGCATGACCAGCTGCCAGTGTTCGCCAAGCAGCACATGCTTTTGCGCGGCGATGGCCGCCTCGGCCAGGGTATCCACCATTGCCGGCTGGAAATCATGATTGCCCGGTAGCCAGACGCAGGGTTGCGGCAGACGCGCGATGCCCTCAGCGAAATGCTGATAGGCTTCAACAGAGTGATCCTGAGCAAGATCGCCGGTGGCGATAATGAGATCAAACTCGCGCTGCTGCGCCACAATGGCTTTCAGCACCGCGTTATAGCTCGCCCAGGTATTCACGCCCAGCAGCGATTCGTTTTTTCCAGCGAAAAGGTGGGTGTCCGTGATTTGCAAAATCCTGATCCCGGCCCCATTCGCCGCAGGAAGTGTTAGCAGGCTATCCAAAGCGTTTCCTTCGTCTCCACGCCGAATAATGCATTATCTGTGCGATCAGCAGACCGGCATCGCCATCGCACCCTGCGCCAGGCAGTAGCGCAGCCAGTCAGCAAGAAACTGGTTAATCTGATGTTTCTCGTCGCGCTGATGCAATTTTTTATTGGGGTAATCATAGCGCGCTTTAAAGCGATAGATCTGCTGCGTTGAACACACTTCAGCGACCATAGCGTCATGATAGAGCCGTACCGACATCGAGGGCAGGCTCCAGTAGCTGACGGCGGGCGCGACCTGGCGGATCTCCACCAGCGTGGTATAGCGCGTAGACTCTTCAATGGTCAACTGATAGCGAGCGCCGTTAACCTGATAGACCACCGACGCGCCTGCCTCATCGCTGCGCGGCAGCAGACGACGCAACTGGGCGAAATTGGTTTCGCAAAGCCGCATCATTTCGGGGAAATCAGGGGTATAGCGCTGTTTCATTTTAGCTTCCACTCGTCTCGTAGTTTTTCATGGTGCAACGCCAGCCATTGCAGGGCGATGACGGACGCCGCGTTGTCGATAATCCCCTCTTCCACCCAGCGGTAAGCCTGTTCGCGGCTGACCACATGCACAAGAATATCCTCATTCTCTTCCTCCAGGCCATGGCATCCTTGTGCCAGGCTGGCATCCACTTCTCCCACCAGGATCGACAAGCGCTCACTGGTGCCGCCAGGGCTGGCGAGATAGTTTAACACGGGTTTAACCCGTCCGACGGTTAAGCCTGCTTCTTCTACGGCTTCCCGTCGCACCACGTCTTCGGCGCTTTCGTTGGGTTCGATAATGCCCGCCACCATCTCCAGCAGCCAGGGCGTTGCGCTGACGTCAAAGGCAGGAATGCGGATCTGCTCGATCAGCACCACTTCATCGCGTAAGGGATCATAGGGTAGCAGCACGGCGGCATGCCCGCGCTCAAAGACTTCGCGCACCACCTCGCCGCTCATTTCGCCATTGAAGCGGCGGTGACGAAACCGATAGCGAACAATGGAAAAAAAACCTTTCCAGGCGGTTTCGCGTGCAATAATTTCTACATCGTTTTTTGTAAAAGTCACTGGGGATTTTTTTTCGCTGCTCATTGTCCGGTTCCTCAGCCAGATTGGGACGGAGCGGCAAAAGCCAACCCTGAGGCTCCATCCGAGTGGTTCTTTCTGAATTATTTACGTAAATTAGGGGGAGAAGGCACGTTCAGCCAACTTATCACACAGTCGCACTCTGCTAGAATCTGCGATTATTTTTTGGCTTATCTGGCAGCGCTACCCCTGTAATTTGCTGCAACAAAAGGAATGCAAATGAAAAAACTGCTCCCATTTCTTATCGGGCTGAGTCTGGGCGGTTTCAGCCTCGTCAGCCAGGCAGAGGATCTGCTACAGGTCTATCAACAAGCGCGTCTGAGCAACCCGGATTTACGTAGCTCCGCTGCTACCCGCGATGCCGCCTTTGAAAAGATTAATGAAGCGCGCAGTCCTTTGTTGCCTCAGTTAGGTTTAGGCGCGGATTACACCTATAGCAACGGCTTTCGCGACAGCAGCGGCCTTCATTCCAACACGACCAGCGGCTCGCTGCAATTAACCCAGACTATTTTCGATATGTCGAAATGGCGCAATCTGACGTTGCAGGAAAAGAGCGCCGGCATTCAGGATGTCACCTATCAGGTCGCCCAGCAGGATCTGATCCTGAACACCGCTACCGCTTATTTTAATGTATTAAAGGCGATTGATACCCTTTCTTACACCGAAGCGCAAAAACAGTCGATCTACCGCGAGCTGGACCAGACCACGCAGCGCTTCAATGTCGGCCTGGTCGCCATTACCGACGTGCAGAACGCCCGCGCCCAGTATGACAGCGTGCTGGCGAACGAAGTCACCGCCCGTAATAACCTGGATAATACGGTCGAGACGCTGCGCCAGATTACCGGCAATGACTACCTGTCCCTGGCGTCGCTGAATATCGATCGCTTTAAGACCGCCCGTCCCGATCCTATCAGCGCCCTGCTGAAGCAGGCGGAAAGCCGTAACCTGAACCTGTTATCCGCCCGTTTGAATCAGGATCTGGCGCGCGAGCAGATCCGCTATGCGGAAAGCGGCCATATGCCGACGCTGGATCTCACGGCGTCCACCGGCCTGTCAAACAGCAAGTACGGCGGCAGCCGCGCCAACCAGAGCGCAGGCTACACCGACTCTATCAGCGGGACCAATCAGGTCGGCCTGAGCTTCACGCTGCCGCTCTACAGCGGCGGTTCAGTAACCTCACAGGTGAAGCAGGCGCAGTTTAACTACGTCAGCGCCAGCGAGCAGCTGGAGAGCGCGCACCGTTCGGCCGTTCAGACCGTGCGTTCCTCTTACAACAACGTGAACGCTTCCGTCAGCAGCATCGACGCCTATAAACAGGCGGTGGTTTCAGCGCAGAGTTCACTCGACGCGATGGAAGCCGGCTATCAGGTGGGTACGCGCACCATCGTTGACGTGCTGGATGCGACCACCACGCTGTATAACGCCAGACAGCAGCTGTCCGATGCGCGTTACAGCTACCTGATTAACCAGCTGAATATCAAATACGCGCTGGGTACGCTGAACGAGCAGGATCTGCAACAGCTGAACAGCCAGCTCGGCAAAGAGATCTCGACCTCGCCAGAAACCGTCGCGCCGGAAAATCCGCAGCAGACGGCCAGCGTGGATAACGGTCCGGCAGCACAGCCGGCGGCAGCGCAGACTGCGCCGGTGGCCGCGCGCCCCGCCGCCCAGCGCGGCAGCGGCAATCCGTTCCGCAATTAATCGTTAACGGGCCGCTTTGCGGCCCGTCTCTCTGTTAAACGTATAACAACGTAAAGATCCTTTCCTCATCAGGCCCTCAGCTTCATTTTCCACCAGCAATCCCCTATCCTGAGCATCACCTTTGGGCACAGGATGAATCATATGAAACGGACAAAAAATATTCGCCATGCCGCTTTTCGTAAAAGCTGGCAGGCACGCCATTTAACGCCGGTCGCACTGGCTATCGCTGCGGTATTTACCCTGGCGGGCTGCGAACAGAGCGATGAAACGGTTTCGATGTATCAGAATGCGGATGACTGTAGCAAGGCCAATCCAGGCCAGAGCGCGCAGTGCACCACGGCTTACAACAACGCGCTGAAAGAAGCGGAACGCACCGCGCCGAAATACGCCACGCGCGAAGACTGCGTCGCGGAATTCGGCGAAAATCAGTGCCAGCAGACGCCGGCCCAGGCAGGCGCGGGCACTACGCAAAACGCCGAGGCGCAGCAGAGCGGCAGCTTCTGGATGCCCCTGATGGCGGGCTATATGATGGGCCGCATGATGGGCGGCGGCGCAGGCTTTGCGCAGCAGCCGCTCTTCTCGCCGCGCACGCCGAACAGCCCGGCAAACGGTCAGTTTGTCGACGCCTCGGGTAAAAACTACGGCAGCGCCACCTCTGGCCGCACCATGAACGTGCCGAAAACCGCGCTGGCGCCGAAACCGGCAACGACCTCGACCATTACGCGCGGCGGCTTCGGCGAAACGGTCGCGAAGCAGAACAGCATGGCGCGCAGCAGCGCGACCGGCACCTCCAGCCGCTCGCTGGGAGGCTAACGCCGTGCAACGCATTGCCATTAATGAGCGCCCCAACTGGCGTGAAAAAGCCACGGAATACGGCTTTCGTTTTCATACCATGCACGGCGAGCCGTACTGGTGCGAAGACGCCTACTATCAGTTCAGCCTGGCGCAGATCGATAAGCTGGAGGCGGTCACCGCCGAGCTGCACCAGATGTGTTTGCAGGTGGTAGAGAAAGTTGTCGCCAGCGAAGCGCTATTGACGAAGTTTCGCATTCCAAAGCACACCTGGGATTTTGTTCGCGACTCCTGGAAGCAGCGCCAGCCCTCGCTCTACTCGCGCCTCGATCTGGCGTGGGACGGCAAAGGCGACGCAAAGCTGCTGGAGAATAATGCGGATACGCCCACCTCATTGTACGAGGCGGCTTTCTTTCAGTGGATCTGGCTGGAAGATCAGCTTAACGCCGGTCAGCTGCCGCAGGGCAGCGATCAGTTCAACAGCCTGCAAGAGAAGCTGATCGAGCGCTTCGCCGCGCTGCATCAGCAGCATGGCTTCCAGTGGCTGCACTTTGCCTGCTGCCGTGATACCGAAGAGGATCGCGGCACGGTGCAGTACCTTCAGGACTGCGCGACCGAAGCGGGCCTGCCGAGCGAATTTCTTTATATTGATGAAATTGGCCTTGGCGATAAGGGCCAGTTCACCGACGTGCACGATCAGGTGATCAGCAACCTGTTCAAGCTCTATCCGTGGGAATTTATGCTGCGCGAGATCTTCTCCACCAAGCTGGCGGATGCGGGCGTGCGCTGGCTGGAGCCGGCATGGAAGAGCATCGTCTCGAATAAAGCGCTGCTGCCGATGCTGTGGCAGATGTTCCCTGACCATCCAAACCTGTTGCCCGCCTATTTTGCCGAAGACAATGTGCCGCATATGGATAAATATGTGGTTAAGCCGCTGTTTTCACGCGAAGGCGCTAACATCCGCATCGTGGAAAACGGGCAGGAAATCGCGCGCGTTGATGGCCCCTACGGCGAAGAGGGCATGATCGTGCAGCAGTTCCATCCGCTACCGAAGTTTGGCGACAGCTATACGCTGATCGGCAGCTGGCTGATTGACGATCAGCCTGCGGGTATCGGCCTGCGCGAGGATCGCGATCTCATCACTCAGGATCTTTCGCGCTTCTATCCGCACGCCTTTATCGAGTAACTAAAGCGGGCCGCGCTGGCCCGCTTCTGCCTTAGCCCACCTGCACCGACAACATGCTGATAGCTCCCATCTCAATGCCGTCTATGGGGACGCTGACAGGCTCGTCAGCCTGACGCGCGCCCAGTACATAGAGCAGCGGCAGAAAATGTTCTTCGGTCGGGTTAGAGAGTTTCGCGTCCGGATGCTGCATAAAATTCACCAGCGGATGCGTGGCGATCTCCCCCTGATAAGCCAGATTCTCCCGCACGTACTGATTAAAGTTCAGCGCCCACGGCCAGGCAGCCGAGGTTTCATCCCAGCTGACCTTACGCAGATTGTGCACTACGTTGCCGCTGGCCACGATCATCACGCCGCTGTCGCGCAGCGCGGCCAGTTTTCTGCCCTGCTCAAAGTGCCAGGCGGGCGGCTGGGTGGCATCGACGCTGAGCTGCACCACAGGAATGTCGGCGTCAGGGTACATTTTGATTAGCACGCCCCAGGAGCCATGATCGAATCCCCACTGATGATCAAAACGAACCGCTACCGGCGCGAGGGCGTCGGCGATCTGCTGCGCCAGCTCAGGCGAACCCGGCGCGGGATAGCGCGTGTCGAACAGCGCCTGCGGGAAGCCGCCAAAATCATGAATGGTGCGGGGATCTTCCATCGCCGTGACGGCGACACCCTGCGTGTACCAGTGCGCCGATACTGCAATAATGGCGCGCGGACGCGGCAGCGTTTCTCCCGCCGCGCGCCAGGCGCGGGTATAGCGGTTTTCTTGCAGCACGTTCATTGGGCTGCCGTGACCTAAAAACAGCGCGGGCATACGTGGTTGCATTATTTATCCTCAATCTGTGGCTTACAGAGCAACGATACGCCTTTTATCCCTGCGCTGAACGCGCATAAGCGTGATGAAGACTATCAGTAGATTTGAATAACTTTTGTCCGACACTTCTTTACTAAAAATAGCTCGACGTTTCGTAGGGTTATCGCTAACTTTATGCGAATGATAATCATTAAGGAGACTGCAATGTCGGTTCCTCTGCTGCTTACCGTGCTGGCGGGCGCCGCTACCTTTATCGGGGCGATTTTCGGCGTACTGGGTCAGAAGCCGTCTAATCGAATGCTGGCATTCGCGCTAGGCTTTGCCGCCGGAATTATGCTGCTGATTTCGCTGATGGAGATGCTGCCGACCGCGCTGCATACCGCAGGCATGTCTCCGCTGCTCGGCTACGGTATGTTTATGCTGGGCCTGCTGGGCTACTTCGCGCTGGACCGCCTGCTGCCGCACCAGCATCCGCAGGATTTAATGACGGCGCAGCATCAGCCTGCGAAGCTGCGCCGCACGGCGATTCTGCTGACGCTGGGCATCAGCCTGCATAACTTTCCTGAAGGCGTCGCGACCTTTGTTACGGCAAGCAGCGATATGGAACTGGGAATGGGCATCGCGCTGGCGGTCGCCATCCACAATATTCCGGAAGGGCTGGCGGTGGCCGGTCCGATGTACGCCGCTACCGGTTCAAAGCGTAAGGCGCTGTTCTGGGCCTGCGTCTCTGGCGTGGCGGAGATCCTCGGCGGCCTGCTGGCGTTCGCGCTGCTTGGCCCGATGATGTCGCCAGTGGTGATTGCCGCGGTGATGGCTGCGGTCGCGGGCATTATGGTCGCCCTGTCGGTCGATGAGCTGATGCCGCTGGCGCGAGAAATCGACCCGCATAATAATCCCAGCTATGGCGTCCTGTGCGGAATGACGGTGATGGGCGCGAGCCTCGCGCTGCTTCAGATAAGCGGGACAGGCTAACCTGCATCCGCAAAACAGAACGGGCCGCTAAGCGGCCCGTTTTTGTTGGTCAGCGGCGCAGCTTAGCTGGCCTGACGCGTTTCGCGTTCGCGGCGATACGCCACTAAATCTTCAATCGTCACTACCGGCATATTGTGCGCTTTAGCGAACACAATCGCTTCCGGCGCGTGCGCCATGCTGCCGTCGTCGTTAGTGAGTTCGCACAGCACGCCTGCGGGTTTAAAGCCCGCCAGGGTCACCAGATCGATGGTCGCTTCGGTATGGCCGCCGCGCGTCAGTACGCCGCCGTCGCGCGCGCGCAGCGGGAAGACGTGGCCAGGACGATTAAGGTCGCTCGGCTTCGCGTCGTCGGCGATAGCCGCGCGAATCGTGGTGATGCGGTCCTGGGCGGATACGCCTGTCGTCACGCCTTTAGCGGCTTCAATGGTCACGGTAAAACCGGTGCCGTAGGAGCTGGTGTTGTTTTCCACCATCATCGGCAGTTCAAGCTGCTGACGGCGTTCGTCGGTCAGGCACAGGCATACGATGCCGCTGCCGTGGCGAATGGTCAGCGCCATTTGCTCTACGGTCATGGTTTCCGCCGCGAAGATCATATCGCCTTCGTTTTCACGGTTTTCATCGTCAAGCACCATCACGCCGCGTCCCTCACGGAGCGCAGCCACTGCACGTTCTACACGCTGTTCCGGCGTGCCAAATTCAGAAAGAAGCGTCTGATTCATGGTAATAAAACCTTATAAAATATATGAGTTACCAGAATCAGGGCGAGCTTAGGAGTGATGTCGTCAGACATGGCAATAACGTGAAGCGGACAGAGTCCGGCTGATGTCGTTACCCTCTCCCATCCGGACTTTAACCGTCGGCCCCGGAATTACACCGGATCTGCTGACCTTTCCGTTACCGGAAAGCGCTCGCGGGCTTTCAGCACAGGCTGATTTACCGCCGGTGGGGAATTTCGCCCCGCCCTGAGAATAAGCAAAATTACTATAGCGCCAATCAACCAGGCGGGCAATCAACAAAACCGCAAATGCTTTTGCATTTCCTGCCATGGCGATTTCGGGTTTAACCTTTTCGTTTCAGGCATTACACTTACTCACTATCAGGACCCAACCCTGCTGTCACCAGCAACATGAAACCAGGAAATCATCATGATCGACACGAAAAAAATTGAACAACTTGCACGTCAGGTGCACGAAGCCATGCCGAAAGGGATTCGTGAGTTTGGCGACGATGTCGAAAAGAAAATTCGCCAGGTTCTTCAGGCGCAGCTGACGCGTATGGATTTGGTTAATCGTGAAGAGTTCGATGTGCAGACGCAGGTTTTGCTGCGCACGCGTGAAAAACTGGCCGCGCTGGAGCAGCGCCTGGCGCAGCTGGAAAGCCAGCAGCCGTCCGCACCCGCCCCGGCGGTAGTGACGCCCGATCCGGCGGTTAAAATCGACACGCCGCAGTAAGATTTTTATGGCGGGCGCGCGATGCGCCCGCCCGCACGCTTACTCGCCGCGAATGGTTTTGATGATATTGGTGGTAGAGATCCCGTCTTCGAAGTTAAGCACCCGCACGTCGCCGCCGTTTGCCCATACCTCTTTACTGCCCGCAATATCTTCTGGCTTATAGTCGCCGCCTTTCACCAGCAGATCGGGAAGAACTCCGGCAATCAGCCGCTGCGGCGTATCCTCTTCAAAGGCGACGACCCAGTCCACCGCCTCCAGCGCGCCCAGCACAATCATGCGGTTAACCAGCGGATTGACCGGACGACTGTCTCCTTTCAGGCGTTTCGTCGACGCGTCGCTGTTAACCGCCACGATCAGGCGATCGCCCAGCTTACGCGCGTTGGCAAGGTAAGAGACGTGGCCGGCGTGCAGAATGTCAAAAACGCCGTTGGTCATCACTACCTTTTCGCCGCGCTTGCGCGCCTGCTCTACCGCCACCTTAAGCTGCGCTTCGTTCATAATGCCGAAGCCCTCTTCCGGTCGCGCGTGAATGGCGTTTTCCAGCTCAACGGTGCTTACCGTAGAGGTGCCCAGCTTGCCAACCACCACGCCTGCCGCCGCGTTCGCCATAAAGCAGGCCTCTTCGAGCGAGTCGCCCGCCGCCAGAGTTGCCGCCAGCACGCCGATTACGGTGTCGCCCGCGCCGGTCACGTCGAACACTTCCTGCGCCTGGGTGGGCAGATGCAGTGGCGCTTTACCGGGCTGAAGCAGCGTCATGCCGTTTTCAGAACGCGTTACCAGCAGCGCGGAGAGTTCATAATCCGCCACCAGCTGCATACCGCGACTGACAATCTCATCTTCGTTTTTGCATTTGCCCACTACGGCTTCGAACTCTGACAGATTGGGCGTCAGCAGCGTCGCGCCGCGATAGCGCTCAAAGTCAGTGCCTTTGGGATCGATAAGCACCGGCACATTCGCTTCGCGCGCCAGGCGGATCATCGACTGCACGCTGGAGAGCGCGCCTTTAGCGTAATCAGACAGCACCAGCGCTCCGGCCGCGGCCAGCGACTGGCGCAGACGCTGATGAATCGGCTCTGGATCGACCTGTTCGAATCCCTCTTCGAAATCAAGACGCAGCAGCTGCTGATTGCGCGACAGCACGCGCAGTTTGGTAATGGTGGGATGCGTTTTGACCGCCACGAAGTCACAGTGAACGTTAACGTTTTTTAGCGTTTCGCTCAGCACGCGCGCCGCATCATCCTCACCGGTCAGGCCGATAAGTCGCGAAGCGGCCCCCAGCGCGGCAATGTTCATCGCTACGTTTGCTGCGCCGCCTGGACGCTCTTCAATGGCATCCACTTTCACCACCGGCACCGGCGCTTCAGGAGAGATACGGCTGGTCGGGCCATACCAGTAGCGATCTAACATCACGTCGCCGACGACCAGTACCGAAGCACGGTCGAACGCGGGCAAAGTAACTTTCATTCCAGACACTCCAGACTGCTAGTAAAAATAGTGCGCGGATGATAGCACAGATGCGATCCGCGCTATCAACAGACGCTTAAGGTGATACCGGCGACGCCAGCCAGCGCTGCCAGCTCGCCACCACGGTTTGCCGCTCAGCGGCGAAGGCTTCCGGTTCGACGTGGCCGGGAAGCTCCTGTAACGCCAGATGGTGCAGCGCGTCGCGCAGCGTGACATAGGCGTGCGTGAGCGCCTGCGCTTCCGCCTCCTGCATTTTGTCGTAGCGCGCCGCCAGCTCGAAAATACGCACATTGTCAGACCAGCGCGTCAGCTCAGGCTGCTCAGCGGCATAGCGCAGGACGAGATATTGCGCGATAAATTCAATGTCGGTGATGCCGCCTTCATCGGTTTTTATCTCCCAGCGCCCTTTATGTTTATTGCTGAGATGCGCGCGCATCTTCTCGCGCATATCGCGCACCTCTTTTTGCAGCGTCTCTGGCGCGCGCGGCAGGCAGAGGATGGCGCCGCGAATCGCGTTAAAGCGCGCGGCCAGCGCGTCATCGCCAAACACCACACGGGCGCGCACCAGCGCCTGATGCTCCCAGGTCCAGGCTTCGTGGCGCTGATAGTCGTCGAAGGCGTCAAAGGTGCTGACCAGCATGCCCGCCGCGCCCGACGGCCGCAGCCGCGCGTCGACCTCATACAGGATGCCTGAGGCGGTGCGCGTGCTGAACAGGTGCATAATGCGCTGCGCCAGCCGCAGATAGAACTGACGACCATCGATGCTGCGCTCGCCGTCGGTTACCGCGTCCGCCGGGCAGTCGTGCAGGAAAACCAGGTCGAGATCGGAGCTATAGCCCAGCTCCCAGCCGCCCAGCTTGCCGTAGCCCAGCACCGCGAAACCGCGCTCATGCTCATTTTTCAGGTGCGTCGGCCGCCCGTAGCGCTGCACCATCATCAGCCACGCCTGCTGCACCACCGATTCAATTATGGCTTCCGCCAGCCAGGTTAAGTGGTCGCTTACTTTCATGACCGGCAGCGTTCCCGCGATGTCTGCCGCGGCAATACGCAGCAGCTGCGCCTGTTTAAACTGACGCACCGCCTCAAGCTGTTGTTCTTCATCGTCAACCGGAATGCGCATCAGGTACTGGCGCAGTTCATCGCGATAGGCGTCAGTGGCGGTCGGCTGGTAAAGCGTAGCGGGATCGAGCAGTTCATCCAGCAGCAGCGGATAGCGCGCCAGCTGGCTGGCGATCATCGGCGACGCGGCGCACAGGCGGATCAAGTGCCGCAGCGCGCCGTGGTATTCGGTCAACAGTTCCAGATAGGTACTGCGCGTCAGCACGCCCAGCAGCAGAGGAACCAGTCGGCTGAACGTCACCGCCGCGTCGTCGCGCGGGCATACCTCGCTCAACAGGCGCGGCATCAGCTGGTCGATCGCCTGTCGCCCGCGCGGGCCGATGGTGCGACGGCTAATGTCCTGGCGGAAATCCTCCAGCGAGCGGTGCAGCGACTGGCGCTGCTCCTCGCCTAGCTGCGGCACCAGCGGAGCCAGTTCGGCATCGTCCAGCGCATCCTGCCACATGCTGCTAAATTCCAGCAGCTCCGGCTGATCGCTGATTTCAGGAATGTCTTCGCCAATCAGTTCGTCGAAAATGGCGCGAACCGCCGCCATATGCGCCTCAAGCCGCGCCGATAAGTCGGACCAGCCTGCGCACTGCATCGCCCAGGCGAGCCGCGCGCGGTTAAGCGGGTCGGCTGGCAGCGTCTGGGTCTGTTCGTCGGCGATACTTTGCAGCAGATTCTCCAGCCGACGCAGGAAAAGGTAAGCCTCGCGCAGCGTCGCGACCTGCTCTGGCGTGAGCAGCGCCAGCTCGCCAATGGCGGACAGCGTGGGCAGCAAAGAACGCAACTGTAGCGAGCGCTCACGTCCACCGCGTATCAGCTGAAAAACCTGCACGATAAATTCGGTTTCGCGAATGCCGCCGGCGCCCAGCTTGATGTTGTTGGTCAGCCCGCGCCGCCGCACCTCGCGCGTGATCATGCTCTTCATATTGCGCAGCGACTGGATGACGCTGAAATCGATATAGCGGCGATAGATAAACGGACGCAGCATCTGCTGAAGCTCCTGGCTCCAGCGATCCTGGTCGTCCCCCATCAGACGCGCTTTCACCATCGCATAGCGTTCCCAGTCGCGGCCCTGCTCCTGGTAGTAGTCCTCCAGCGCCGCAAAGCTCAGCACCAGGGGACCGCTGTCGCCAAACGGACGCAGCCGCATATCGACGCGGTAGACAAAGCCGTCCATCGTCGGCTGATCCAGCACTTTAATCAGCCGCTGCCCCATGCGGGTAAAGAACTGCGCGTTGTCCAGCTCGCGTCGGCCGCCGCGCGTCGTGCCATTTTCCGGCCAGGCGAAGATCAGATCGATGTCGGAAGAGAAGTTAAGTTCGCCGCCGCCCAGCTTGCCCATACCGAGGATCAGCATCGGCTGCGGCTCGCCCGCGCCGTTGCAGGGGGTGCCGAAGTCGCGGCAGCACGCCTGATAGACCCAGTCGCGCGCGCGGCTAATCAGCGCCTCGGCCAGCACGCTGAACTGCTGCAAACTCTGTTCGGTGCTGGATTCATGCAGACACTGCATCCAGGCGGCGCGCATCAGCATACGACGGCGAAACAGCCGCAGCACGCGCATCAGCGCGGCTTCGCTATCAACCGCCGCAATATCCGCATCCAGCCATTCGGCGTAGCGCTGCCACTCATCCGGCTGCGGCGGGCGCTGCTGCATCTCCTGCCACCATTCAGGGTGACGTTGCAGGTTCTCGGCGATGAAATCGCTGAACGCCAGCGCGGCACGCTGCGCGTCAGTGAGGGCGTCGACGGCGACGCCGAGGCGCTCGGCCGCGCTGGCCGCCTGCGCCTGTAATTCAGCGGGTAACTCAGACAACATCTTCTCTCCCTGATGGGTCAGATTATCGCGGCGTACTGCTGTTTAACCAGAATGTGGGCTGACGTATTGCCTGAGACGCCAGCGATTTCAGCCAGCGATCCTGGTTCTGCGCAATGGACTGTTGCAGCTGCTGCCAGGGCGCCAGCCAGACGCTGACCGCTTCCGGCGCATAGGCCCCGGCGAGCAGATGCACCGCCAGCAGCTGGCGTGACAGTCGCGTCGCTTTATCGTGGTATTCGTTGGCCTGCTGCACATCGCTGAAGGTCTCTTTGAGATCGGCCGCGATGCGGCTCAGCATAATGTCGCTGAAGCGCTTAAAGGAGCCGTCAAGCTTCGCCTGATTTTTCGCATCGATCCAGCGCTTCCACTGCGACTCGACTAACCAGTGAGTAAGCGCTAACTGGGTCTCAACAGAGAGTGCGGAAAAACTCAGCGCCTCAACGTCCTCAACCGGATCCGCCAGCTGCTCTTCCAGCGCGGTAAGCTTCTGGCGCAGCTCGCTGCTGGCCTTACGCGGCACCAGCGCGCCGAACAGAGAAAAGGCCTGACGCAGCACTTCCAGCGCTTCGACCACGCTGCGCTGCGCCTCGGCGTTGCCGCGCAGCCAGACCTCTTCATGATACTGCCAGTGGCTCAGCGCGCTGGACATGGCGATGACCATGCCCTCTTCTACCGTGGCTTTCGGCGTGGCTTTCAGCAGCGGGAACGGACGCAGCGGACGCGGCGGATTGCCCTGCGCCAGCTGATAGCCGCGCGCCGCTTTGCTCAGGCTGCCGAGGCGCAGGCCGCCCATCGCGATAAGCTGCTGAGCAAAGGCCATCATGTCGCTGCGCTGGCCGCTCTTCAGCTCCAGCTCGACTTCAAACAGCGCTTCGCTTAGCGTCTCTGTCGCCACCTCGCCGCGATCGAACGCCACTTCCACTTCGCTCTCGCCCACCTGCACCAGCCAGGTTTCACGCTGAAAATGGGTGCTGAACAGCGGTTGCAGACGCTGTTGCAGCGCGGCGATGTCCGTGCCCTGCGGCCAGACCTCCTTCGGCAGCCGGGCAATATCCAGCTCCGCCGCAGGCAGGTCGACATTGTATTCCGCGCGCTGATGCAGGCCGCCCAGCGTGTTTCCGGCAGTTTTCAGCGTCATTTCATGCTGGCCATCCACGCCGCGAATGCGCAGCCCCATATCCCAGCGGCGCAGCTGGTTGTCATCCGTCTCGAAATAGATGTTGCTCAACGCGCGCGCGGCGTGATGCTGGTGCGGAAAAGCGGCAAGCGTCTGCGCCAGTTTGCTGGCGACATCCGGAGTGGCAATGAACTTTAATTCGATTTCGATGGTCATAATTTTTTATTCAATACGCTGCTGGCACTTACAAGGATTATCTGGCGAAGAGTAATGCACAGAAGGCGGACTGTCTCTGCTTTCTTTGCGCTTTCGCTACCCTTTTCGCAGGGAAATGAGACCAGGATAGTTCTCATTCAGATTTATGCGAAGCGGTTTCAGACTGTGCCGGTAAATTTACAGACCTCAGCTAAAACGACATCGAATGAAAAAAATTGCAATCGCAGGCCTCGCCTTGCTGGCTCTCAGCACACTCGCGCCAGCCCATGCCGACGAAAAACGCTATATCTCCGACGAATTATCCACCTGGGTTCGCAGCGGACCGGGCGACCAGTATCGCCTGCTCGGTAAAGTCAACGCGGGTGAAGAAGTGCAGCTGCTCCAGACCAACAACGATACCAACTATGGGCAGATTCGCGATTCGCAGGGCCGCACCCTGTGGATCCCGCTGTCGCAGCTCAGCGCCGAACCCAGCCTGCGCACGCGCGTGCCGCAGCTGGAACAGCAGGTGAAGGACCTCACCGCGAAGCTGGGTAATATCGACAACAGCTGGAACCAGCGCACTTCAGAGATGCAGAACAAAGTCGCCAGCAGCGACAGCGTTATCAACGGACTGAAAGATGAGAATCAGAAGCTGAAAAATGAGCTGATCGTGGCGCAGAAAAAAGTGAGCGCCGCCAATGTTCAGCTGGATGATAAGCAGCGCACCATTATTATGCAGTGGTTTATGTATGGCGGCGGCGTGCTGGGCGTTGGTCTGCTGCTGGGGCTGCTGCTGCCGCATATGGTGCCGCGCCGCAAGAAAAAAGATCGCTGGATGAACTAAGCGTTTCCCCCGTCCCACCGCCGGGATTGCGTTCAGCCGTTGCAGGGCATCCATTGATGCCCTTTTCGTCATGCCTGCAATTTGCCCATTGTGTGCAACAATAGAGCAACGAGCGCGCTGATGTTGAGCGGCGGATGGCCGTCCGGCGCGCCCTTTTTATTTTCTCTGGAGCTGTTGAGTGAAGACGTATTTGGTAGGCGGCGCGGTTCGTGATGCGCAGCTAAAATTGCCGGTCAAAGACCGGGACTGGGTCGTGGTCGGCGCAACGCCTGAGGCGATGCTGGCGCAGGGTTTTCAGCAGGTAGGCCGCGATTTTCCGGTGTTTTTGCACCCAGACAGCCGCGAAGAGCACGCGCTGGCGCGCACCGAACGCAAAAGCGGCAATGGCTATACGGGCTTTATCACCTGTTCTGCGCCCGACGTCACGCTGGAGCAGGATCTGCAACGCCGCGATCTGACGATCAATGCCATTGCGCAGGCGGAGAATGGCGATCTGATCGATCCCTTTCACGGGCTGCGCGATCTTCAGGCGCGCCTGCTGCGCCACGTTTCCGACGCCTTTAATGAAGACCCGCTGCGCGTGCTGCGCGTGGCGCGCTTCGCCGCGCGTTTCGCGCATCTTAATTTCCGCATCGCCGACGAGACCCAGACGCTGATGAGCCAGATGGCGGCCAGCGGCGAGCTGAGTCACCTCACCGCCGAGCGCGTGTGGAAAGAGACGGAGAAGGCGCTGACCACGCGTAATCCGCAGGTCTATTTCCAGGTGCTGCGCGACTGCGGCGCGCTTGAGGTGCTGTTCCCGGAAATCGACCGGCTGTTCGGCATTCCCGCCCCGGCAAAGTGGCATCCTGAGATCGATACCGGCGTGCATACGCTGATGACGCTGACGCTGGCGGCGTCGCTGTCCGACGAAGTCGATGTGCGTTTCGCCACGCTATTCCATGACGTTGGCAAAGCGCTGACGCCGCCGGAGAAGTGGCCAAGCCATCACGGCCACGGCGCAGCGGGCGTCCCGCTGGTAGAGGCGCTGTGCCAGCGCCTGCGCGTGCCGAACGCCATTCGCGATCTGGCGCTGCTGGTCACGGAGTTTCACGACGTGGTGCATACCATCGAACGTCAGTCCGCCGATGCCCTGGTCGCGCTGTTTGATCGCGTTGACGCCTGGCGTAAACCGCAGCGCATTGAGCAGATCGCTCTGACCAGCGAAGCCGATGCGCGCGGCCGCGCCGGGCTGGAGAGCATGGCCTATCCTCAGGGAGATTATCTGCGTCAGGCGTTTGCGCTGGCGCAGTCGGTGTCGACCAAAGCCGTGGTCGAGGCAGGATTTAAAGGGGCGCAGGTAAGAGAAGAGCTGACGCGGCGTCGCATTGCCGCTGTGGCGCAGGGGATTGCCGAGATGCGGCCAGCTTAATCGCTGGCCGCGCGGCGATTACATAAAGATGGCGTAGACGGCGGCCGCCACGATAAAGCGATAGATGGCGAATGAGACAAACGAGATACGTTTGATCAGCTCCAGGAATGCCTTGATAGCGATCAGCGCCACAATAAATGCGGTGACGAAGCCGACGGCGAACATAGGCAGATCATTCATCGTCAGGAAGCCGATGCTTTTATACAGATCAAGACCCGTTGCGCCCATCATCATTGGCACGGCCAGGATAAAGGAAAACTCCGACGCCGCGTAACGGCTGACGCCCATCAGCATCCCGCCGGAAATGGTGGCGCCGGAGCGAGAGAAGCCCGGCCAGAGCGCCAGACACTGAAAGCAGCCAATCATAAAGGCCTGGCGATAGGTAATGTCGTCAATGCCCACCGCTTTTGGCTGCTTCGGCTTCAGGAACTCAGCCGCCAGCAGCAGCACGCCGCCGACCACCAGCGCATACATCACGTTGATCGGATTAAACAGCGTTTTGATCTGATCGT
Organism: Candidatus Pantoea deserta; assembly: GCF_003813865.1. Classification (GTDB taxonomy): domain Bacteria; phylum Pseudomonadota; class Gammaproteobacteria; order Enterobacterales; family Enterobacteriaceae; genus Pantoea; species Pantoea deserta. Next base: position 60,850 of record NZ_RMVG01000010.1, on the reverse strand, counting down.
GTAAAACCAGTCCAATCACCACCGCCGGGATCATCCCCAACAGAATATGGATCAGCGTCAGGTGGCCGCGGCCGACGCCTTCGTGCTTCACCTCTCCGAAGTGAAGGCCGATTAACCCAAAGAGACGACGCCAGAACATCACCACCACGGCGAGTATGGAACCGAGCTGGATAACAACTTCGAAGGTTTCCGCTTTATCCCCCTCAAAGCCCAGCAGGTGGCCAACAATAATCATGTGCCCCGTAGAGGAAACCGGCAGAAACTCGGTTAACCCCTCGACGATGCCCAGGATTGCAGCTACCCAAAGCTGATGAATATCTGCCATCAAATTTTCCTTATGTCCGTTTCAAACCCATTAAAAAGGCGGTCGCGCCATTGCTTCCGCCTGAAATTTTGCCATCGTCTGCCTGAGGGAAACCTTAAGGCTTTCGGCACCCTGCGTGTTTAGCAACGCAACGGTAGACGCTCTGACAAACAGTAATTTGGTTTGGTTTCATTGTGATGGCAATCACAAGCGATTTATTTAGGAATAGTCCCGCGCTCAATGCGCACGCCCACCTGCGCGGCCTGGGCAACCGCGCCTGGTTTGGCGACTTTGATGCGCACGCCTGGCGTATTGAAACGCGCCATCAGCAGATCCGCGATTTCTTCCGCTACGCGCTCCACCAGCGCGAAGCGCGCGCCGCTGAGATGCGCCAGGATGGCGTCAGAGACATCGGCATAGCTCAGACAGTCGTTGACATCGTCGCTGCGCGCCGCCTGACGATTGTCCCATGCCATTTCGACATCGAGCACCAGCTTCTGCTGGATGCCCTGCTCCCAGTCGTAAACGCCAATGGTGGTGTACACCGTGAGTTGTTCGATAAAAACGATATCCATGATGACAGTCTCTGTTTTTGGCTAAGCCGGATACCACTTCCGGCGTATAATGCGTATTATCCACGGTTCACGAAGACAAAACGACCCTAAAGGAAATGGTACGATATGATGAGTGCTATCGCGCCTGGTATGATTTTTTTCGCGTATCTTTGCGGTTCGATTTCGAGCGCGATTCTGGTATGCAAGATCGCCGGACTGCCGGATCCGCGCACTCAAGGCTCAGGTAATCCTGGCGCGACCAACGTGTTGCGCATTGGTGGTAAAGCCGCTGCGGCCTGCGTTTTGGTTTTCGACATTCTTAAAGGCATGGTGCCGGTCTGGCTGGCTTATCTGCTGCATCTTGCTCCGCTTTATCTTGGCCTTACCGCCATCGCCGCCTGTCTCGGCCATATCTATCCGCTGTTCTTTCGCTTCCGCGGCGGCAAAGGCGTCGCCACGGCGCTGGGCGCCATCGCGCCGATTGGCTGGGACTTAACGGGACTGATGACCGGCACCTGGCTGCTGACGGTGCTGCTGAGCGGCTACTCGTCGCTGGGCGCGATTGTCAGCGCGCTGATCGCGCCTTTTTACGTGTGGTGGTTTAAGCCGCAGTTCACCTTTCCGGTGTCGATGCTCTCATGCCTGATCCTGCTGCGTCATCATGACAATATTCAGCGCCTGTGGCGCGGACAGGAGAGCAAAATCTGGAGGCGCAGGAAAGCGCGCGAGGAAGAGAAAAAATAAAGCCGGTAGCGCCGGCTTTTTTACATCAGATGGCGGGCAGTTCCGCCAGCGGCCAGCGCGGGCGTACGCTGACGCCTAGTTCGCCGCGCGTGCCGCCTTTCAGCCGCACCATGCCCGCATAGGCGATCATCGCGCCGTTGTCGGTGCAGAACTCAGGGCGCGCATAGAACACCTCTCCGCCGCGCGCCTGCATCATCTGCGCCATACGCTCGCGCAGCGTGCGGTTGGCGCTGACGCCGCCGGCAATCACCAGACGTTTGAAACCGGTCTGCTCCAGCGCGCGCTTACACTTGATCATCAGCGTATCTACCACCGCATCTTCAAAAGCGCGGGCGATGTCGGCATGCGTTTGCGCATCATCGGCGTTTTCGCGGATGGTGTTGGCGGCAAAGGTCTTCAGACCGGAAAAACTAAAATCCAGTCCCGGACGATCGGTCATAGGACGCGGAAAGGTAAAGCGCCCTGCCACGCCCTGCTGCGCCATTCTGGACAGCATTGGACCGCCGGGATAGTCCAGCCCCAGCAGCTTGGCGGTTTTATCAAAAGCTTCGCCTGCGGCATCGTCAATGGATTCGCCGAGCAGGGCGTATTCGCCAATGCCGGTGACGCTAATCAGCTGGGTATGCCCGCCTGACACCAGCAGCGCCACAAACGGAAATGCCGGCGGATTCTCTTCCAGCATCGGCGCGAGCAGATGCCCTTCCATATGGTGCACGGGAACAGCAGGCACTTTCCACGCAAACGCCAGCGCGCGGCCAATGGTTGCGCCCACCAGCAGCGCCCCGACCAGGCCCGGCCCCGCGGTATAAGCCACGGCGTCGATTTGCTGCGGTTGCAGGTTCGCCTGTTTCAGCGCCGCCTGAATGAGCGGTACGGTTTTACGCACGTGATCGCGCGACGCCAGTTCCGGCACCACGCCGCCATAGTCGGCGTGCAGTTTCACCTGGCTGTAAAGCTGATTGGCCAGCAGGCCTGCTTCATCATCATAAATTGCGATGCCGGTTTCATCGCAGGATGTTTCAATACCCAGAATTCGCATAGCGCTTACCTCTTACTTGCGGCGCGCAGTGTAGCACAGCAACACCTTTGTCGGTCGACGCTTTCGCTGCAAAAAGTGATTTCGTGGCGCGCAAAGAGTGCGCTATACTCCGCACCCTTAAAAAAAACCGGCAGCCGCATCGGCAAACGCTCCTGTTGGTTCTTAATTGTCCATGGTGCTTTACAAACCGACTTGAGTTGGAGTAAAATGCTGCACCATTTTGAAATGTGCTGGCGCCGCAGTCAGCAGCAAAAACCGAATTTTATCGAGGTGAGAGTTACATGCCGGTAATTAAAGTACGTGAAAACGAGCCGTTCGACGTAGCACTGCGTCGCTTCAAGCGTTCCTGCGAGAAAGCAGGCGTTCTGGCTGAAGTTCGTCGTCGTGAGTTTTATGAAAAACCGACCACAGAACGTAAGCGCGCTAAAGCGTCAGCTGTTAAGCGTCACGCCAAGAAACTGGCTCGCGAAAACGCACGCCGCACTCGTCTGTACTAAGTTCTTCCGGAGGTTCGCCTCCATTGCGTATTAAACGCAGACAGAGTCACGTAAGAGGCCGTGCTTTCCGAAAGGAAGCGCGGCTTGTTGCCGTTTATGAGCTTAAAATCTGGGGCTTATGGCTGGAAGAATCCCGCGCGTTTTTATCAATGATCTGCTTGCCCGCACGGACATCGTGGATCTTATCGATGCCCGCGTTAAGCTGAAAAAGCAGGGTAAGAACTTTCACGCGTGCTGTCCTTTCCATAACGAAAAAACCCCCTCTTTTACCGTAAACGGCGACAAGCAGTTCTATCACTGCTTTGGCTGTGGCGCCCACGGCAACGCTATCGATTTTTTGATGAACTACGACCGGCTCGAATTTGTCGAGAGCATCGAAGAACTGGCGACCCAGCACGGTCTGGAAGTGCCCTATGAAGCGGGCAGCGGGCCGAGCCAGATGGAACGTCATCAGCGCCAGAGCCTGTATCAGCTAATGGAAAGCCTTAACGGCTTTTATCAGCAGAGCCTGACGCAGTCCCATGCGCGAGGCGCGCGCGACTATCTCAGCAACCGCGGCCTGAGCGCAGAGGTCATTGAGCATTTCGCCATTGGTTTCGCACCGGCGGGCTGGGACAACGTGCTTAAGCGCTTCGGCAGCAATAAGGAAGATCGCGAGTCCCTGATGGAAGCCGGCATGCTGGTCTCCAACGACAAGGGCCGCACCTATGACCGCTTTCGCGAGCGCGTCATGTTTCCGATCCGCGATAAGCGCGGGCGCGTTATTGCTTTTGGCGGCCGCGTGCTGGGCAACGATACGCCAAAGTATCTGAACTCGCCGGAAACGCCCATTTTTCACAAAGGCCGCCAGCTGTATGGCCTGTATGAAGCGCAGAAGAATCATCCGCAGCCTGCCCGCCTGTTAGTAGTGGAAGGCTATATGGATGTGGTGGCGCTGGCGCAGTTCGGCATTGACTACGCGGTGGCGTCGCTGGGAACCTCCACGACAGCCGAGCATATTCAGCTGCTGTTTCGCAGCACCGATACCGTTATCTGCTGCTACGACGGCGATCGCGCCGGTCGTGAAGCCGCCTGGCGTGCGCTGGAAACCGCATTGCCTTACATGAATGACGGACGTCAGCTACGCTTTATGTTTTTGCCTGACGGCGAAGATCCGGACACGCTGGTACGCAAAGAGGGAAAAAGCGCGTTTGAGGCGCGTATGGAGCAGGCGATGCCGCTCTCTTCCTTTCTGTTCGATACGCTGTTGCCGCAGGTCGATCTGAGTACGCGCGACGGTAAAGCGCGCCTGAGTACGCTGGCGCTGCCGCTGATCGGTCAGATTCCGGGTGAGACGCTGCGTATCTATATGCGTCAGGAACTGGGTAATAAACTCGGCATTCTTGACGATAATCAGTTAGAGAAGCTGATGCCGAAGCAGGTGCCCAGCGGCGCAGCGCCGACCGCGCCGCCGTTAAAGCGCACCACCATGCGCGTGCTGGTGGCCTTGCTGGTGCAAAATCCGCAGCTGGCGACGCGAGTGCCAACGCTTGACGGGCTGTCTCAGGTGAAAATGGCCGGTTTGCCCTTGTTTGCGGAGTTGGTCAGCCGTTGTAACGAGAATCCTGGATTGACCACCGGACAGCTACTAGAGTTATATCGCGGGACAAATTTTAGTCAGACGCTTGAAACCTTAGCCACATGGAACCACATGATAGTGGATGAGGAAGTAGAAGCGGTGTTTCACGACTCGCTGGCGAGTATTTATGACGCCGCGCTTGAACAGCGTCTGGAAGAGCTGATCGCGCGCGATCGCACCCAGGGTTTGAGCGCTGAAGAGCGTCGTGAATTCTGGACATTAAGCCAGGCGCTGGCGAAAAAGTAGAGTTTTAGCTGGGTCAGAAGGTTGCGCGACGTTAAAGGCGCATTTCTGGCCCATTCGTTTCTGGGGCGCGCCGCCGCAAGCTGTGGCTTCACGACGGGATAAGCGAAGCCGGAAACGAAACAGATTTAGCAGTAGCGCGCAGCACCCGGAGCGTACTGAACTACGTGAGGAGTGCGAGCACTGCCGGGGATGAAAATGGCGAGTAAGCCAGGCCCGGAACACATTTAAAGCGGCTTAAGTGCCGATAGACGATGGGCATAAGCCCTGGCCGCGACGAAGGCAGCGGCAATAATACAACGCCTTCACTGTTATAGTTGGCTCGCTGCCGACCAACACCAATCTAATTAACAGAAGTGTGGATACCGTCTTATGGAGCAAAACCCGCAGTCACAGCTCAAGCTGCTTGTCACCCGTGGTAAGGAGCAAGGCTATCTGACCTATGCTGAGGTCAATGACCATCTGCCGGAAGATATCGTCGACTCCGATCAGATCGAAGACATCATCCAGATGATTAACGATATGGGTATCCAGGTGGTTGAAGAAGCCCCTGATGCCGATGATTTGATGTTGAACGAAAACAGCGCCGATACTGACGAAGATGCCGCGGAAGCTGCCGCTCAGGTGTTATCCAGCGTTGAATCTGAAATTGGACGTACTACCGATCCGGTGCGCATGTATATGCGTGAAATGGGTACCGTTGAGCTGCTGACGCGCGAAGGCGAAATCGATATTGCCAAGCGCATCGAAGACGGTATCAACCAGGTACAATGTTCGGTTGCGGAATATCCGGAAGCCATTACCTATCTGCTGGAGCAGTATGACAAAGTCGAAGCAGGCGAATCTCGCCTCTCCGATCTGATCACTGGCTTTGTCGATCCAAACGCTGAAGAAGATCTGGCCCCTACCGCTACTCACGTCGGCTCTGAGCTGTCTGAAGAAGACCGCGACGACGACGAAGATGAAGACGAAGAGAGCGAAGACGACAATTCCGACGACGATAACTCTATCGACCCGGAACTGGCGCGCGAGAAATTCGTAGAGCTGCGCACCCAGTATGAAACGACCCGCCTTGTTATCAAGAGCAAAGGTCGCAGCCATGCCGACGCCGTCGCAGAGATTCAGAACCTCTCGGACGTCTTTAAACAGTTCCGCCTGGTGCCGAAGCAATTCGATTACCTGGTAAACAATATGCGCGAAATGATGGAGCGCGTGCGTACACAAGAGCGCATCATCATGAAGCTGTGTGTTGAACTGTGTAAGATGCCGAAAAAGAACTTCATCACGCTGTTTACCGGCAATGAAACCAGTGAAAGCTGGTTCAAAGCGGCGCTGGCCATGAATAAACCCTGGTCAGAGAAGCTGAAAGAAGTTGAAGAAGATGTGATGCGTTGCCTGCAAAAGCTGCATCAGATCGAAGAAGAGACCGGCCTGACCATCGAGCAGGTAAAAGACATCAACCGTCGCATGTCTATCGGCGAAGCCAAAGCGCGTCGTGCGAAGAAAGAGATGGTGGAAGCGAACCTGCGTCTGGTTATTTCTATTGCGAAGAAATACACCAACCGCGGCTTGCAGTTCCTCGACCTGATTCAGGAAGGTAACATCGGCCTGATGAAAGCGGTTGATAAGTTTGAATACCGTCGTGGTTACAAGTTCTCAACCTATGCGACATGGTGGATCCGTCAGGCTATCACCCGCTCTATCGCCGACCAGGCGCGTACCATCCGTATTCCGGTGCATATGATTGAGACCATCAACAAGCTCAATCGTATTTCGCGCCAGATGCTTCAGGAGATGGGCCGCGAGCCAACGCCGGAAGAGCTGGCCGAGCGGATGCTGATGCCGGAAGACAAGATCCGTAAGGTGTTGAAAATCGCTAAAGAGCCGATCTCAATGGAGACGCCGATTGGTGATGATGAAGATTCGCATCTGGGCGACTTTATCGAAGACACCACGCTGGAGCTGCCGCTGGACTCTGCGACCTCTGAGAGCCTGCGCTCCGCCACGCATGACGTGCTGGCAGGTCTGACTGCGCGTGAAGCGAAAGTCCTGCGCATGCGTTTCGGTATCGATATGAACACCGACCATACGCTGGAAGAGGTGGGCAAACAGTTCGACGTTACGCGTGAGCGTATTCGTCAGATCGAAGCGAAAGCGCTGCGTAAACTGCGCCATCCGAGCCGTTCGGAAGTGCTGCGCAGCTTCCTCGACGATTAAGTCGATGCGCGTGAAAAAACCCCGGCTTGCCGGGGTTTTTTTATGGGCGCTGAATAGCGCGATTCCTTATGCGCTCGTCCCAGCAGCGCTAATCTCTCGCCCTGCCCGCTCTGCGCACGCGTTCAGCCATACCGCCTGCTTTTTTCATCACGTCACGCGCTCGTTAAAGCGGCGTCAGCCCCTTATCGCGCATAACCGCCTTCGCCTGATCGCTTTGCAGGTAATGAATAAACGACTCCGCGGCCTGCGGCTGTTTGCTTGACGTCGTTACGACGGCGCCATACAGCGTGTCCTGCTGCACCGCTGGCGGGATCAAACCAACAATGGTAATTCCCTTCACTGCCTTAAGCTCGCTGTTCTGCTGAAAACCGATTGGCGCTTTGCCCTGCGCAACCGCTTCGCCTACCGGCGTCGCGGGGATCACCACCACCTTTTTCGCCGTCTGCTCGCCGAGATGCAGCTTTTTCAGCATCTCGCTGCGGATGTAGCGTCCGCTGGCGCTGTCTGAGACGGCTATTGTGGAGGCTTCGGTCAGTACCTGCTTAAATTTCGCAACGCTGCTGATGTCCGGCGCGGGCCTGCCCTGTTTCACCGCCATCGCGATATAGGAATGCGCCAGTACCTGATGCGTATCGTGTTTCACCTGTTGCCCCAGCGGCTCGATAGCGTAATCGACCATCACCAGCACGTCAGCATCATCGTGACGCTTCAAACGGTTTGGGATCGCCTGCGGGGTATCGCCCATTGACGGCGCGGCTTCCAGCGTCAGCTGATTACCACTGCTCTTCTCATAATCGCCCTTCAGGCTCTCTACCACGGGATACATTCCGCCCGAACAAAACACCCGCAGCGCTTCGCTCCAGCCCGGCGCGGCAAATAGCAGCGCCGCCAGCATAATCAGGTACTTTTTCATTCCACTCCCCTTTTTAGTCCAGCCCCTGGTTTAGCCAGGAACCGGGCAGGGAACAATCACCATCCCGCAGTTAGCCGAGCCTGCTCACGTTTTAAATGTTATTTTTCTGTAACGCATCATGAAGTTGCCGATAAGACTCGACGATTTCATCCAGCGAGGCGCGGTTTAAGCCGCTGGGGTTCGGCAGCACCCACACCTGGGTTTTGCCCATAAAGATCCCCTGCATGCCCCACTCAACCTTGCGCTGATTAAAGGCGCGCTTAAAGGCATCTTTACCCAGGATGGCCAGCACGCGCGGCTGGTAATTGAGCACTTTATCCGTCAGCCTGGCACCGCCGTCGCGCAGCTCCTCGGCGGCCAGCTGATTCGCCTGCACGGTGGGACGTTCGACCAGCATGGTAATGCCGCAGCCCGTTTCCAGCAGCCGTTTTTCCTCTTCAGGTTTAAGCTGCTGATGAGTAAAGCCAGCAAGGTGCAGTACCTTCCAGAAGCGGTTTCCAGGGTGCGCGAAGTGATAGCCCTTATGCGCCGTGGAGTGACCGGGATTGATACCGCAGAACAGCACTTCAAGGTCGGACGCGATAATATCGGTAATGTTGTGTTCGCTCATGCGGCATCCTCAAGACCGGTGCGCTGTTTCAGCAGCTGACGACTGTGCGCCAGCATCGCGTCGGAACGGGTTTTATCCGGGCAGGCGCGCGCCAGCGCCAGCGCGCCGACCATTTCCGCCAGCAGACTGCTGGCTAACGCCTCGCTGTCGCCATGTCCCAGCTCAGCCAGCAGATCCCTTAGCCGTTGCAGCAGCGACGCGACGCCCTGGGCAAACACCACTTTCGCCTCTTCCGGCAGATGGCCTACTTCGCTGACCAGCGCAGGCACCGGACAGCCTTCAGCAGGCGCGTCGCGATGCGCCTCGGAGAGATAGTAGTTAATCAAGGTTCGCAGCCGCTGGGCCGGATCGGACTGCTGCCAGAGTGGCTGCATACGCTGTGCCGAGTCAGCGAACATTTCACTGATAACCGCCTGCACCAGCGCCTCACGCGAGTCAAAATGCGCGTAGAAGCCGCCGTGAGTCAGCCCTGCCCGCTTCATTAAGGCGGCAACACCAATCCCCTCGGTGCCGCACTCACGCATCACTCGCGCTGCTTCATCCAGTATGCGCTGACGCGTACGCGCTTTATGGCTTTGTTTATCCATTGCTTTATTCCCGCTGATACGTTCTGCCATTCATAGTGATTATTACGACCATCATATTGTATCTTGACGACACGTATGATGGTCGTCATATTAAGCACACATATGACGACCATCATGCAAACGAGGTTTACCATGTCATCATCGCAGGGCTTTGCTTTAATTACTGGCGCATCAAGCGGTATCGGCGCGACATACGCACGACGTCTGGCAGCACGCGGGTACGATCTGATAATGGTGGCGCGCGATCGGGCGAGGCTGGAGACGCTGGCGCAGTCGCTACAGCAGCAGCACGCTATTGAGGTACGCATTCTGCGCGCCGATTTGACTAACGCAGAGGATCTGCAACGCGTCGAGCAAGAGCTACAAAACAACGCGGCGATTACGCTACTGGCGAATAACGCCGGGATGAGCGTGGATGGGGAGTTTCTTGATGCCGATAGCGCTCGCATTCAGGCCATGCTGGCGCTAAATATCCTTGCCCCTACCCGGCTCGCCCATGCAGCCGGCAACGCATTTCGCGCTCGTAGACGGGGTGTGATTATTAATGTCGCCTCGGTGCTCGGACTGATGCATGAGATGTTTAACGGCGCCTATAACGGCAGCAAATCTTTTGTGCTGACGCTGACCCGCTCAATGCAACGCGAGCTGGCAAACAGTGGCGTGCAGGTGCAGGCCGTTCTGCCTGGCGCAACGCGCACTGAAATATTCGACCGCTCTGGTAAGTCCATCGAGGAGATCCCGACGCATATGGTGATGGAAGTAGAAGATATGGTGGATGCCGCGCTGGCCGGGCTGGATGCGGGCGAAGCGGTGACGATTCCAGCGCTGGAGGACATTGCGCTGTGGCAGGATTACGATCGCGCGCGCGGTACTATGGTGCCCTATTTGTCGCTGAACCAGCCTGCGTCGCGCTATCGGCATTCTGAGGCCGATGCACAAGGCTAAGCAGGCGCAGTTGCGGACTGCGGGATAAGACTGGCGGGTCAGAGCGAATTTACCTGTTCGCGCTGCCCGCGTAAAAAGTGTCAAAACAGACCCTGTGTTTTGGAAATGTTCAGTGTAATCAAGCACTCATGCGCTGGGTGTTTTTTCAGCATCTGGCGAGTGAGTGCTGGATTGCGCCAAACAGATACATTATAATCCCCGCTCCGCTGGCCCCTTAGCTCAGTGGTTAGAGCAGGCGACTCATAATCGCTTGGTCGCTGGTTCAAACCCAGCAGGGGCCACCAAATTTTTTATCAGCCGCAATAATCAAATTTTTTTAGATCCTCCTTAAAAGCCGTCCCCTCAGAAGAAACTAATATTTCGAAGTTATAGTTATTCCCTTATCCTTTGTAATCCCCCTACAAGCAATGCGCTCCTGCCTGGCATCAATTGCAATCAGAAAAATCAGGCGTAAAAACCATTAAAATATTTCGCAAGCGAATCAATAACCCCGGCATTACAAGTCATTATGGCCGCCAACGGTATAAAAACCCGCCGGAGTTAATCTCGCCATGCCTGCCGCGAAAACAGCGATAATATAATTCTATGGAAGCGGTCTCACTTATCTAAGACAGAAGCAGCTTACACTATTTAGAGCAAGGCTCTTTATCCTCACAGCTGGAATCAGGATAATACTACGGTGTTAACCTTGCGCTTTTTTCAAAAAAAATCGCAAGAACCTTTTAGGAAAAACATATGCGCAAATAGTTAATAAAACAGTAAAAAAAGCATTAGAATAAAGATATACATCCCCAATCTGCTCAGGATATGAGGTAGTAAAAATAAAATCAGCTAATCCTGACGCGACACGCGGGCTTATTATGTCGTAATAAAAATACCTGATTAACCTACCGGCTGCCAACAGTAGAATACAGAAGTAAATCACCTTAACAAACTTCACTAAAATCTTAATCATTTCTATAACCTCATCTGACCATATGCAAGTATATTTTCATACCTGTCTCAAGGGTGTTTGAAGTATAATTAATGCGTTACGCATGGACTTTCATTCTGAATAATATGCAATGATTATATGCCCCCTGATTATTCTTCCTGAATGCCGCCTGACATTCTTCCACACAGGTATTTACCCATACGCTATTATGGAACCACCCACAGCTACCAGACAATAAGGCTAACTATCCATCCTGATTAAACGGAGCACCGAAAAAACGCGGTAATAACATCTCTGCCGGAAGTATTCAGTCTGGAAAGCGATCCTCATAATGACCGGCCGACCATCAGGTAGCGCCTCGGCGGCATCGTTCCCTTGCTTAGTCATGCTCTACAAGCGGCATTTTTTAGAATGCTCTCTCAGCTGAGGAAATCCGAAAGGTCCTTGCTCTGGGAAAGTCAGAGGGTGAATAATCTGCGTTGCTAATTACAAACTTTCCATTTATTAACATTTGCTTAATCCTTAAGCTTCAAAAGATAACATTGAAATAGCTGCCCCTACTTACTATGGGTCGGTCAGAGTAGCATGTAAAGAATTACCAGCATACAAGCTAAGCATTTTGAGCATGATTGTATCATCGCATCTGAATTTTTTACTTTAATACGCAAATAGCAACTTACCCCGGCGTATTTGCATGCTTATTTTTCCAGACTGGCTATTGAAAGTGATGAAATAATGCAAGCAGGCCTGCCAATACTTTAGAGCATATTCAATCTGTGTCCGCTTAACAGAAAGTATTCCAGATATGACCAGATCAGCCTGCCTGGGAGTGTTAAGGCTGCTGGATAGATGAGGCACGCGAGGTTCTAAAAATAATCAATAAATTGTTACTGCATGATGTCCAGTTGTATGAAGACGAGGCTATAACGCTGTATCAGTTCAATCAATAACCAGCTTTTCAATCAATAGCTAACGTACAGTTAATGACAGAACTCCAAGAGGCGGCGCTGCCGCCATAAAAAAACCCGCTGACGCGGGCTTCACTACTTACAGGCGCTCAGGCTCAGGCACGGGCGCCAGCCTCAGACGACTTTTTCGCTATCGCAACCTTCTCGATTTTACCCGGCGTCACAATCATGCCGGTCACGCTCTCGTGCGTCTTGAAAGTACAGCTGCAATTAATGTTCTGACACTGGTTATAACGCTCTTTGGTTTCGTTTGAGATGTAACGGCTACTGCGCGTATGGGCAGCGCTCTGACACAATGGGCAATGCATCATTTGTGAGTTCCTCCGTAATTGACCGACTCATTATCGCGCCATAAACTCACAAAAAGCAAATTAATTAACTATTAGTTAGTCAACAAGCTCACACTCGACGTCTGTGATGTCATTCTCTAACTCCAGCCTGGTCGTAAACCCTCCCTTAGCATCCAGGTTATGCGTAACCTTGCTGATCAACCAGGCGCTGGCGTCAATCACAGCCTTAAAGCCGCTGACCCTGACCGGCGTTTCAGGATAGAGATCGGCGCGTCCTGCCGCCAGCTGAAAGGTAAAGTGAACCGCGCCGCGCTGTATCTCACTCCATTTCGCCTGCGCCGCCTGAATTGCCGCCTCTTTACTGCTGAAAATATCCGGCAGCACCAGCAGATTACTTTCCTCACCGGACAGATAATCCTCTTGCTGCTGATCCGTTAACTGCGGCGCGCTTTTCGCATCAGGATGGGGAACAGCATCGGCGTTGGTTGCCTTTGCCTTGCGCTGCATCTGCACAACATGCGTTTTTGCCTCCTGGTTTGAGTGCCATTTCGCCTGTACCCCTGTATAGAAGGTGCGATCGGCGAGGGTAAAACTGTGTTGATCGCCATCCTTGCGCGTCAGCATTACGGCAGGGATTGCCTGGCCGCTGGCTAACTCGCCGCTGCCGGGCCGCAAAAACAGCAGACGTCCCGCTTTGATTACGGCAACCGCGCCATAGTCGGTAGCCAGCCGGGTAACAAAGGCGGGGTCTGTTTCATGAGTCTGGTCGATATGATCAACCTTGATGTCCGCAAACCCCTCCGCCATCTGCAAAATCAGGCCGCAGCGCTGGGCTATCTGCGTCACGATGCTGCCCAACGTGACGTTGTGGTAAGAGACGTCACGCGCTTTGTTTATCTCACCGCGAAAATCGACGCTGCGCGCGACGATATTCAGTACATCGGGCGCGCCGCTGTGACGCACCTGATCGACCGTATAGTCCCCTTTATTATGCAACTGGCTAACCCACCCCAGAAACAGCGACACCACGGTCCCGCGCTGCGGCAACTGCAACAGGCCGTCGCTGTCATCCAGGGTTATATCCAGCGTGTCGGCTTCGAAACCGCGGTTATCGGTGAGCGTCAGGGAAATCAGCCTGTCGCGCAGATTAGGAGTAACGTCTTTGCTGCCGATCCACAGCATAAAATCGGGTGCCGCCCGGCTTCCCGCCTTAATCGCTAAGGTGCCAGCATCGCTCACTGAGATAAGCCTCCCGCCGTTGAAATCGCGCTGTTAATACCCGACGCGACATTACCCGCCACGGTTTTCGCCTTCGCCCATAGCGCGTCGCCCTGGGCGGCAAGATCGCCGAACATTGAAACCAGCGACTCGTCAACACGCAGCAGGCTGAGGTTAAAAGCAATCATGCGCGCGCTGCCGTCAGCGTAGAAGTCGGTGTGTGTGGTTGTAAATTTGTTGATGACATACATGCCATAGATAGTGCCATCGCCGCCAATGAGCGGCCAGGCGCGCCCTTCGTCGGCCAGCAGCTGAAACGCCAGCACCTTGAGCGGGCCGCCGGTAATTTCCGGGCGCAGCTCGCCGCTCAGAGTAATGTTTTCAGAGTCTTTACCGGTAAACTGCACGGCCGCGCGCCTGCCGACGCGGTTGCTGCTGGCCCATTTCCAGCCGCTGCTATGCTCCAGCTTATTATAAGGCAGCGTTTGCCGCATAAACGGCAGCATGCCGTAAATCATCATCATGGATTAAACCCTCCCCTCATGGCGCTGCGCTGCCGGTTTTGCTTCTCAAACTGCTGCTGCGCTAAATGTTGCTGAATGACCCGCCCCATCTCGTGGGCATCCATACCGGACGACGCATTCACGGTGATATTGTTGGTGTAAGCGTTTTGCTGCACCGCGCCGCCGCCTGCGGCTGAAACCAATACCGGCTGGTAAGACCCGTTGCCGGTCGATACCTTAGCTTGCAGTCCGCTGGCGGCGATCGCGGCGCCGCTTCCGTCAGAGGCGGTGTCCGAAGGTAAATCGGCTTTCAGCTCGTTGCTTTTATTACTGACGATGCCGAGTTTTTTCAGTACCCAGTCGATGCCGTTGATCAGCTGATCGAGCGCATGACTGGGGAGTTTTAGCGCTGCGGCCAGCATATTGCCGAAGTTTTTCCCCATATCCCCGGCGGCCCCCAGCTGCTCCTGCGTCCATGTGATCGGCGCCAGCAGCTGCGTAAAGCCGTTCCATACGGCCTTGATTTTATCTGTGACCCAGGCGAATACCGGCTGCAGCGGGGCAAAGGCTGCGCTTATCGGTCCCATTGCGGCAGAAAATCCCTCCGCAACGCCGCTGATAAAGGCGCTGATCGGCTCCCAGTACTGACGGATTAACAGCGCGCCGGCAACGATGGCCGCAACGACAGCCACTACCGGCAAACTAATGGCGCCGATGGCGCTCACGATAGCGCCGCCTGCCAGGGTGAACAGTCCGCCGAGTATCTCAACCCCAGCCATAATGGCGCTGATGCCGCTGACCACCGGCCAGACTGTCGCGCCAATAGCGCCCAGCACGCCGACAAAAGTCAGCGCGACCGCTGCCGCCGTGGCGATACCGCTGGCCAGCGCCGGGTTAGCCTGCAACCACCCATCCATCACCTGTAGGAACTGCGTCACATCCTGAGTCAGCGTGCGCAGCGTGGCGTCGAGCGGCGCGTAGAGATCGACGCCGATAGCCGCCTTTGCAGCGTCCAGCTTCTGCATATCCCCGCTAAGGCTATCCTGCTGCGCCAGCGCCATACGCGCCGTGCCGCCGTCGGACCCTTGAACTGACGTAGTCAGGCTGCCCAGCTCGCCGCTGGCCGCGCCCTGCGTCAGCAGCGAGGCCGACACAGCCGCCTTATCACCAACGATTTTTTTCAGCACGTCGGCCTGCTCCGCAGCGCCCATTCCCTTTTTAGCGAACGCGGCCTGCATATCCTGCAACAGCGGCAATATCTCCCGCGTGTCGCCGTTTTTATCGCGGGTCTGTACGCCAAGCGCAGCGAGGCGGCGTTCGGCGTCAGGCATCCTCAGCCGCGTGACGATCGCGCCGACGTCTTCGCCCGCCGCTGCGCCGGTGATATGTTTTTTCGCCAGCAGTCCCAGCATGGCAGAGGTCTGCTCAACGCTGACGCCTGCGCGTTTAGCCTCCGGAGCAACGCTATTCATCGCGCTGCTCAGCGCTTCAAACTTCATGCCGGTCCGGTCGAGCGTGGCGTTCAGCACATCGCCCAGATGTGCGATGTCGCCGCTGTTAAGACCAAATGCCTCTTTGGTGTCCATCAGCAGACCTGCATTATCTTCCGCTGACTGATGATTAACCTGCGCCATATTGAGCGCGACCGGCGTCGCGGCGCGGATGTCGTCAACCGACCCGCCGGCGCGGGCGATGTCGAGCTGCGTCTGGGCAATATCCGGCGCAGAGATGCCCGTCTGCACGCTGAGGCTGCGCGCCTGCTTCTCCAGCGCAACCGCCTGCGGCGAATCGGCCTTCAGGCCGGTTCTGGCCCGCAAAACGGCATCGGTGCGCGCCAGATCGTAACCGGGACGCAGCAGCGCCGCGCCGGCGGCAAAACTGCTTTTCGCCACGTTAAGACCGGCTGCGCCAGCGCTGCGAATTTTACCCGCCAGCGCCTGACCTTTACGATAGCGCTCCGTCATCTGCTGCTGGCGTTCCTGCTGCTGATTAAGCCGCTGCAACCGCTGTTGCTGGCCGTCAAGATTCTGGCTGGTCTGTGCCGCCGTGGTTTTCAGGCGCCGCTGCTCGCTGCTCAGATTACGCGTAGAGATGCCCGCATCGTTCAGGCTCGCGCGCTGCTGCTGCATGGAAAGACGCAGGCTTTGCGTCTGGCTCTGCAACGCGACGCTGTACTGGCGCGCCTTCTCCAGCGCGCGGCTCTGCGCCGCGGTTGGCTGGCCGCTGCTGCGCATTGTCTGCGCCAGCGCCGCCGTGGCCGTTTTCGCCTCTTTTAGCTTCTGCTGCGTGTCGTTCAGCTGGCGACTGGTCACGCGAAAAGCGTCGATTTTCGCCGACTGCGCCTGTAACGCCGCCAGGTTACGGCGCATGTCGGCAAGAGAATCGCTGACTGATTGCGTTTCGTTCTGGAGGCGCTGTAGCGGGCGCAGCGCCTGATTAACCGCTTTCAGCAGCGCCTGTAGTTTGAGGTCTTCACTCATCCGTCTTTGCTCCGCTGCGGATCAGGGCTTTATGCCGCCAGTCGAGGAGCTCGGCCAGCGGCAGATCGTTCATTTCAGAAGGGGGCCAGTGAAAAATGGCGGCGATGTCAGCCATCAAATCGTTGACTGTTAGTCCGCCAGGCCATTCGACGCTGCCGACTTCGATTGCAAAAAACCAATCACCTTGCCGCCCAGCGCAATCAGATCCACCGGGTCGAGGCTGTTGCATTCCGCTTTGGTCAGCGCAGGCAGCGTGATACGCGGCAGCACCGTCAGCAGCGCATCCACGTCGGAAGAGGCGAGATCGGCGAGGCGCACGCCGCGCAGCGAGCCAGCGCTCGGCTTAATCAGCTCAACCTGCGCGATCTCTGCGTCACCTCGCTTCAGCGGGGTTTCAAGCTCAACGACATTTTCATTCTGTTCCATATTTCTCTCCGCGTTTCAGAGGGTAAAAAGCCAGCGCCGCGCGCTGGCATCAGGGTCAGGCCAGGCCGAGGTTTTTGCGGCGCTGTTCAAGTCGATCGGTGCCGTTTACCTTCTCCACCATGTTGACGGTATCGATTTCAATCAGCTCTTTACCGTTCCAGGTGAGTTTGAAGTAGGTGTTTTTAGTGGTGATTTTGGTTTCGGTGTCTTCGCCCTGTTTGGCTTCGCCAAAGTCGAATGCCTGATGACGGCCTCGCACCTCAATCTCCACCGCGATCTCTTCGCCGGTATCGTCACGCTGGTAAGAGCCGGTAAAACGCAGCGGTACGGCAGAACCGCCCCACTGCGCCAGCACCAGATCGTCCATGCCGGCGATGGTCCACTCCATATCGAGCGCATCGTCATCCAGACCGTGGTCGATAAAGGCGGCGCCGTTCATGCCGCCGCCGCGATAGGCGTCCAGCTTACGGGAGAGTTTCGGCAGGGTGACGGAAGAGACGACGCCCTGATAGCTGTTTGAATCATTGAAAAGGTTCAGCCCTTTCAGTTTACGGGGTAGTGCCATTTATCCGGCTCCTCAGCTGTTAACGGATGCGGCGAAGTTCGCCAGATAGGTATCGGTGATGCGCTGGCGCAGGGTCAGATCTTCCAGCGGCGGCACAGGCGTGTAGTCGTAGTCGATGGCGAGCTTGCCCGCCTTCAGACTGGCGACATCATTAGCGCTTTCGTCATACCAGCAGGATGCGCCCAGCAGATAACCGGCATTCACCAGTTCGCGGAATTTGGCGTTAATGCCCGCCACGATTTCGCGTACCAGCACCGGCGTCAGCGGCTTGTCGTTCGCCCACATGTGCGCTTCGGCCATGGTGTCGGCCAGCACCTGCGCGGTACGGGTATAGTTTTCAAACACAAACAGCGGATCGTCGCTACAGGTGCGGTTACCCCAGAAGCGGAAGCCGTCTTTACGGATCAGCGTGGTGACACAGGCTTCGTTCAGCAGATCCGCGTCGGTGCCGCTCTGTTGCAGATCCCAGAAGACGGATGAAGAGATCCCGGTGACGCCGTTGACGCCAACGTTCGACAGGGTTTTATGCCAGCCGGTGTCGTTGTCGATTTTGGCGCGCAGGCCGAGCGCGCGCGCCGTGGCGTAAGCAGTTTCGGCAGCGTTGGTCGCGGTGTTCCAGGCGATAAAGTCAGGCCAGATCACCATTAGCTCGCGCTGGCTGAAATTTTTGCGATATTTCATGGCATCGCTAATGGTTTTACAGTCCCAGGCCGAGACGTAAGCGAAGGCGCGCAGCTGCTGAGCGATGCTCGCCAGCGCGGTGGCCACTTCCTGCGAGTCCAGTCCCGGCACGCCGAGGATACGCGGCTTAACGTCAAGCTGCGTCTGCGCGGTCAGCAGCGCCTTCATGCCGGTGTACTGGCCGTTTTCATCGGTGGTGCCGATGAGGTTGGAGATGGTTTCTTCAGGCGTCTCGCCTTCGGCAACGCGAACCACGACGGTCACAGGCTTCGACTGGTCGGCAATAGCCTGGAGCGACGCCGCCAGCGTGCCTTTGCTGCCGGCTTTAGCGATAGCGGCCTGCACGTTAGTCAGCAACACCGGGGTGTTGAGTGGGAAAGCCGTTGCGTCTGCGTCGTCTGCGGTGCAGACCAGGCCGACGACGGCGGTGGATACAGTAGAAATGGTGCGCGTGCCGTCATTGATTTCGACAACGCGTACACCGTGATGATAATCAGACATCTGATGCACTCCGTGTTGAGGGTGCGCTCAGATTGTCAGGTCAGCTGAGAGAAATCATGCGGTTGGCGTTTGCTGGGGGCTGAGCGGACAGCGGCTTTGCGCAGGGAAGGATTTGAGGCTTTTTCAGCGACTGCCATAACCGTCAGGAGAGCAAATAAGCGCCTCTTTGTGCTGCTGGTATCGCCATTGTCCGTTAGTGAACTGAAATGCGCGCCACGATCGTGCAGTTCGGAAATCAGCGCACTGAGATACTTTATGCTGTGGCCTGGCCGATTTAGTTTTCAAACAACCAGCGTATCGCCTTTATTAGTGCATTCAAGGGCCTGACTGAGGCCAGACCGGCTTGCCACTTTTCCGATCATATAGCCTTCTAAAAATTTGGTCACAATCCGCACAGACATTAAACGTGGTGTCGGCGGAAGCATCAAATGGCTCAAGCAACAGCTTAAACAGGGACGGCTTTGTGGTTGCGTATGAATTTAGTTAATTTCTCACAACGCATTAATAAATAAAGCCGCAGAAGCGGCTTTATTTATTCCGTAACTGAAATTCGACTTAGCTGGTTAACTCTGCGTCAGCCGAGGCAATGCCTTGATCCAATAACAAGCTACTGTCAGTCGGATAGATAGTTGAGAAGCCATCATCCTGAAAAAATAATCCCGTCGATGAGTCGTAAAACATACCGGGGGAACAATAAACACCCGATTTAATTTCGACCAGGTCATAGCCATCCCGGGTATAATCCCTGGACGCTACAATAAGGTTTTCAACCACCGTTTTTCCAGCTGGAATAAGAGCAAAAGTTGATTTGGACATTTAATTACCACTCCACAAGCATAAAGCCAGCTGAACCAGCACCAGCATTACCACCCACAGCCGCTACGTTTCCGTATCCGCCGCCACCGCCACCGCCGCCCGTACCGTAACCATATCCGGGGTGGCCTGCACCAGCCAACGATCCTGCATTCTTACCAGCTCGACCGCCGCCGCCTCCGCCGCCGAAAGGCCCGCTTCCGCCTGCCCCGCCATTGCCGCCTGTCGACACAGATGAGCTGCCATCACCGCCGTCACTTCCTATAGCCCCACCGCCAGAAGGTGAAATGCCACCGGCAAAAGAGTTGCTGGAACTTTTCCCACTGTTTCCGTAAGAGCCGCCAGTTAAAGTCAGAAGAGAACCAAAAGTAGTCGAACCACCAGATCCTCCTGCTATACCATCAGTATTTACCGCGCCGTAAGTACCGGCTGTGCCTCCTGCGCCAATCGTAATGGCGTAAGTTGCACCGGGAGTTACCGTTACTGGATATCGAAATACTGATTGCCCGGCATTTCCTCCAGAACCGCCACCGCCGCCACTGGATGCCGATCCTGAATAGCCGCCGCCACCGCCACCGCCGCCGCCACCGCCGCCACAACCTGATAACCACACAGTAGTAATGCCAGCCGGTACAGTGAATGAGCCGCTGGCTGTAAATCGTGAGATTCCTTTGATGGTATTGACAAGACTTGTGGCAGCATCTTCAAAACCAAGGTTTTGTAGAACCTCCGCCGCCTTCCCCGCACTCTTAATCTCCGCCAGCGCATTGGCGATTTGCAGATACTGCTGATGAGGATTCGCCGCCGCGACGTGGTCAGCCAGCGCTTTATCCGCATACTGCTTTGCCTCAATCACCCCATCGTCCACATACTGACGCGTCGCCAGCACCACCGACGGGTCGATTTTCAGCGTCACGGCCGCCGCGCTGTTGACGATAATAATCATGCGCACCGTCTGCGTGCGGCCGCTGCCCTCCTGCAACTGCGGCTTGTAGGTCTCCGCGCAGTTGGCGACGGCAATCATCACGCCGTCGGCGTCAAACAGGCCGATCTCGCGGATCCAGAAGCCGCCTTCATTCTCAGGAATAATCTGCTCGGCGATAATCTGGCTGCTGTTGGCTGCGTCGATGCTTAAGGAATTAAGCGCCGCGCGGCGTTTCTCGCCGATAAGCTTTGTCTGCGAGGCATCCGGCGTCGGCAGCGCGCCGCCGCCGTCGCCTACCGCCATTTCCGTGATTTGCAGCTTAGTGCCGAGCGCCGTGGCGTTGGCCAGCTTTGCCGCGCCCTGATTGGTCAGCAGGGCATAGTATTTGGTTGTCATGTGCGCACTTCCGTCAGGTCAATTAAATGTACCGCTGTGCCGGTATAGCCCGGCCCGTTCACGGTGATGATTTCAGGGGTATAGGGATAAACCGTTAGCTCGTCGCCGCTGTAGCTGGCCGCCGCTACCGGCAGCGTGCCGCTGGAGTCCAGGTTGACAGAGAGTCCCGTCAAATGGCGGCTGCACGGCTTTGCATCGGCAATCAGCCGCTCCAGCTCGTTGTACATCGCCTCGGTAATGCCGGTATCCAGCACCCCGACGTCGAGGCGGAACGTGCCGGGCGTTTCGCCGGTTTGCCACCACTCGGTAATGCGGATCAGATAGCCGAGCGGCTCTACGATGCGCCGCAGCGAACCCAGGGTGCCTTTATGCCGGTGCACATACTCTGAGGACGCCACAACGTTGCGTTTGGTCGCCTCACTCCAGCCGGAATCCCAGCGGTCGACCGACCAGGCCCAGGCGAGATAAGGCAGCAGCGCGACCGGGCAGGTCTGGGCGTTCCACAGCTGGCGCAGCGGGACCGGCATCGTCTCGATGTCGGCGCATGCCTGGGCGGCGGCGACCTCCAATGGCGAAGAGCCGGTCGGCAGCAGCCGATCACTCATCGGAACCTCCCACCGTTATGCTGTAGCCGCTACAGTACGCGGCCTGGGTTTTATCCAGCACCACGTCTTCCGTCGGCTGCGCCAGTTCAACGCGCTGCACGCCTTCCACATGCAGCGCGGCGTACAGCGCCGACTGGCGAATATCGCGTCCCAGGCGGGACTGGGCGTTGATAAAGGCGAGCAGCTTCGCTTCGGCCGCGGCGCGGATCGGCTCCGCTTCCGGGCCGGGATAGAGAAAGAGCGTCGCGTCGACGCGATAAGGGACGATCGTCGCGGTCTGTACCCGGACGCGATCGGCGACCGGACGCACATCTTCATCGTTGAGCGCGTCAGCCACGATCGTCAGCAGATCGGCCGGCGCGCTGCCGTCGCCGTCGCGGCTCAGGACGGTAATCACCACCTCTGCCGGCGCCGGACTGGTTGCGGAGACGTCAGCCACGCGCCCGTCGGCGCTTTTGGCGTGATACTCATAGGCGCCGCTCGGCCCCGCCACGCTCAGCCCTTCAAAGGCGGCAGCGATGCGCATGCGGAAGTTATCGTCGCTCTCCATCAGCGCCGCTGTCGGCGGCAAGGTGCTGTTATCCGCCGCGCTCAGCGTCAGTCGGGTTACGCCATTGTTGGCGCCCAGCTGGTCGAGATCGCTACCGGTCGCCCAGGCCACCATAGTGGCTTTTGCCGCCTCGTTGATGCGCTGCCGGAGAATCAGTTCGCGATAGGCGTTCTCCTGAAGCAGCTTCACCAGCGGCTCCGACTCCAGCGCCAGCGTGCGGGTAATGGCCGCCTGCTGCTCGGCCGGATAAAGAGAGATCAGCGTCGCCTTGCGCTCGGCCAGCAAGGTTTCATAATCCAGCGCCTCCACCACGTCGGGCGCAGGCAGCTGGCTCAGGTCAATGGTTGCCATAGGTTCAGCTCACGGGAATGGTCAGGGAAAATTCTTGCGTCGTATCGCTGCGGCTGCCGGTAAGCTCTACCGTCATACCGCCGTCATACGATGCTTCATAGCGGATAGCGCTCAGCTGGATGCGCGGTTCCCACTGCAAAAGCGCCATGTAGCAGGCGGACATAATTTGCAGGCGCAGCGCCGGGTTCTGCGGCTGATCGATCAGCGCCGACAGCAGCGAGCCGTAACGGCGGCGCATCACGCGGGAGCCGAGCGGCGTGGTCAAAATATCGCGCACCGACTGGCGGATATGCTCAAGGTCCGTCAGCGCCGTCCCGCTGTCGCGGTTCATACCTGTATACTTCTCGCTCATCACTGCGGTCCTCCTGACAGATCGCCACCCGATTTCACCCCGCCATGCTGATGCGCATCCACCACAATGCCGTTCGAGCTAAAGCGGCCGCCGCTGTGGGTCACATCGCCCTGTAGCGCGCCGCCGCCGGTTACCTCCAGCGTGGCGGTTTTCAGCTTCGTGGTGCACTCCACCAGCGGCGCGTCAAACAGGATGCTGGACGCCGCCTGAATGGTGGCGGTTTGAATGCCGCTCGCCTTCAGCGCGCCGTTCTGCGGTTCATACTCGACAACCGCGCCGTCAGGAAAGGACCAGTGCAGCGCGTCAGCCGAAGAAGACGGCGCGGGATGGCTGTCGGAAAAAATACCCGGCAGGATAAAGCCGGTGTTCAGCTCGCCGCCCAGGCTCAGCACCAGCACCTGTTCGCCCACCGACGGCGCGCTCCAGACGCGGCTTCGACCGGCGCGGGCGCTGAGCCACGACAGCCAGCCGGTTTCGTTATCGCCGCTGCGTACGCGGCAGCGCCCACGCTGAAGGTCCACCGCCGAGACGGTGCCAATGCGGATAAGGTTGCGCAGCAGACGCAGGATTTCGCTGATATGTTCGTTCATGTCGCTAGTGTTACCTCTGGTGCATGCGGCCAGCAACGCGATGCCGTCCGCTGAGGGATGACAGGACAGCTTTAGCGCCGCCACTCGCTGACCAGCTCGCCGTGCACCCAGAGCTGTAGCGGCGCGTAGTCGCTGGCGGGCGGCGTCGGCTCGCCGGGAAAAGTGACCTGCAGGGCGTCGTCCGTCTGGGCAACCAGTACGCGCTCGCTCAGTTGCAGGCCGATGCTGAGCGCGCCGGAGGCGTCGGACGCGAAGGTAAAATCGCTGCGTCGCTTGTCAACGTTGCCCATCATTTCCGGCTGGTTGTCGCGCAGCCAGGCAAGCAGCGGCACGATAACGGTCTCAATCTCCTGCTGAATATCGGCCAGGGTAAGTTCAAGCCGGTAGCGATACTCATAAGAGAGCGACGGCGCACTGGTCGCGACCACGGTTCCGGCGGCGATGACCATGGTGAGCCGTTCAGGGTTTTGCTGTAGCAGCGGCACGCTGCCAAGCAGCGCCGCGCGTAGCTGTTGAGGTTTCTGCATCATGTTGCTCCTGACACGCTTTAATCATTTCAATCTGCAACCC
Organism: Candidatus Pantoea deserta; assembly: GCF_003813865.1. Classification (GTDB taxonomy): domain Bacteria; phylum Pseudomonadota; class Gammaproteobacteria; order Enterobacterales; family Enterobacteriaceae; genus Pantoea; species Pantoea deserta. Next base: position 36,861 of record NZ_RMVG01000010.1, on the reverse strand, counting down.
GCAGGACGCGAGCGCAGCCTCTAACTGACGGTTATCAGCCGCCAGATCCCCCTGCGTTTGCAGGCGGTTGCCCGGCAGCGGACAGCTGTTCACGCGCGGACAGCCAGTCCAGATAATCACGGGCGTTGTCGAAGGCGGGACGGCGGTGCAGCCGGATAAGATCATCAGGCAGAGCGGCGGCAGACCACGCGCGTAACGACTGACTGTCATGGGTTTCTCTCGCTATCTGTGCTTCACGGTTGAGGGCGAGGCGGCTGGCCTCGCTCTGTTGCTGACGCAGCCGCGCCTCACGCGCGCTGTTTTCCTGCGCCTGCTGGTTCAGACGGGCAATAATCCGCTCGCGGCTGGCGAGATCGGCGATGAGCGCGGCGTTGGCGCGCTGCGCCTCGCGCAGTTGCTCGCGAGCCTGCGCGCCGCGCCAGCAGCTAACGCCGAGCGCCAGCAGCAGCAACGTCAGCAGCGCGACGCAGAGGCGCATCATGGGACGCCTCGCAGGCACCAGGCGCGCTCCCGCTCGCGCCGCTGTATCAGCCCGGCGTTTTTCACGCCGTTAACGTAAATCCAGCGCGGCAGCTGGTCGCAGGCGGCGCGCCAGCGCTGTTGATTGAGGTAGTTCGCCAGCGTTGAGCGGCAGGCGGCGCCAGTGCCGACGTTAAAGGCGAAGCTCGCCAGCGCGTCCCAGATCGGCGAAGGCATCGCCACCGGCACGCAGGCGGAAAGCTCGCGTTCGACGCGGATCAGATCGTCGACCAGATTCACCGCCGCCTGGCGCTCGCTGACCCTGCTCTGCGGCGTTACGCCCGCCGTATGGCCTATGCCGTTGGTCCAGACGCCGGCGCTGCATTGATAAGGCGAGGTGCGGCAGCCCTCGGCGTCGGCCAGCAGTTGCAGACCGGCGGAGGAAATTTTCAGCGTATGAAACTGCGGCAGCAGCGCGGCGAGCGCCAGCACGGCGACCACCGCGCAGCGTTTAGCGGTCTGACTCACGTCTGCCTCCCCGAATGCTGGCGCTGAAGCTCGTAGGTTTTGCGGCGGTAGTGCCAGTTGATGAAAAAGGTCGCCACGTTGACCATCAGGGTGATGACCGCCACGCCGGAACCCACCAGAAAGGCGATGTCCTGGATGGTGTGACGGCCCAGCCACATCAGAAACAGGCTGACCAGGTAGTTAATCAGCGAGCTGGTTTTCTCCATCGTCAGTCCCACAGATTCAGGGTTTCGCCTGTTGCCGCGTCCGGCAGATCGGGCAGCGTCACGGCATAGCCGTGCGGCAGAACGGCGCCGCGATCGGCAAGTCCGGGATTGGCGGCGTAAACCTGTTCGACCGCCTGCTGCGTGCGGCCGTAGTAGCGATAGCAGATCTCATCGACCGTATCGCCCTGGAGCGCGTAGATGTTCATGGCGATAACCCCGCGTCACATCCGCTTAAATAGTGCGTCACTGTTGTTTTTCCTCCGTTGGAGCCGGTGTCGGCAGACGCCGGATGGAGCCTGCTTCGCGGCGGAATTCGGTGCCGCCTGGGCCTCATCCGACCCAGCCAGTCTCCTTGCTGCGGCGTCGCGGCTCAACGCGCGCTCGCCCGCTGGAATATGGGCAAACAGAGAAAGGGAAGCGCAAAAAAAACGGCACCCCGAAGGGTGCCGTTTTTGCTCAGGACGCCGTGATCAGACGGCATCAACATCAAAGAGGAAGGTCTGGAATCTGCTGTTTGTTATCAGTCAGACAATCGCTTCGCATTGCCATACCTGCATTGTTATTTATTGGTGGGTATCGCAGAAAACGAAACGGCAAATTCCTTGTTTTTTATCATCCTGTCACCGGCTATCTCGGCGATTAAAGCGAGGGCCACTTCCCGGTCGCGCTCCCTGCACACCCCTTCAGTGGTCAGACGTGCAATAAGCTCTACGCGCTCAAGCATTACCTGTTCTTGTAAGTCACTATCCACTTTCCCTCCCCCATCTTATAACTGTATATCTATACAGTAGCACAGCATGCAATCTGATATAAAGAAAATTACGCGTCGAATGCCGACCGTTTAGGCTATTGATATAGCGGATTTTTTACCGAGCCCTGCCTTAAGCCAAATCAGTAATAATGACGGAAAAAACCCTTCAGGGCGGCGCGTTTTGCCGGTGCGAATGGCCCTGGAAAAGTGCTTTTGCGTTTTTTTTAGCCAGCCGATCGACACAATGAGTTAACCGCGCTAATACGCCTGGCGAACCCGCTGGCTGCGCCTCTGTCAACGGCGTACAGTTAATGACAGAACTCCAAGAGGCGGCGCTCTGTTTAGCCTCCTCAGCCTCGGCTTTACGCTTCGGCACGACTTTCCAGGCCACCAGGCGGGTCAGCAGCGGTTTCTCTTTACCTGCGTCCGGAAGGTAAACGCCTTTAATGCGGGTAATCTCTTCGCCCCAGCGATTGCACTCCTCCGCATCCTGATACCAGATGCGCACTGCCAGCTCATCCCGACGAACGAACGGACCGCCCTGCGCGTTAATGTAGGCAGCCCAGTCGCCATTGTCTGCCGCCTCGCGCGCCTCGGTTAGCTCTCTGCTTAGCTTGCGCGCCTCTTGCGCCTCGGTGAGACGGCGGAGTTCGCGCCAGACGGTGACCGGCGCGCCGCCGACAAACTGAAACTGACGGATATGCCAGCGTCCCGCCCAGGCAGAGACCGCAGCCGCGCAGTCGCGCAGGTTTGCGCCGCTCTCATGGTCTTGCTCGCCGTCCAGCGCGTAGCCGTCAATATTTTTGGCAATGTATTTGGCGATATAGCCAGTGGCGCTGCCCTTTTGCGGGTCAATCGCGGTGGTGTGAAAGCGAGCCTTGCGCGCTTTTTCGCTGGTCAGCTCTTCGCTGTCTTGCTGGCAGGCGTATTCCGTCAGGATCTGGCGCACCCGCGCGGCCTGCTGTGGACGCATAAAAAGCAGCAGATGCCAGTGCGGCGTGCCGTCATGGTGTGGTTCAGCGACGCGGATGCCGAACAGGCGGATCTGCTCGCGATGCAGTCTGGCGCGCACCTTCTGCCAGAGTCGGCAGAGATAGCGCTGCGTCTCAGCCGGGCTGGCACCGTCCCATTTCGGGTTGGGCTGACCGCTGCTGAGCGTGGCGTGATAGCGCGCCGGGGCAGTCAGCGTGCAAAACTCGCCGACATATCCCATCTCGTTGCAGATAGTTTCAAAACCGCGAATGCGCGTCATTAGCTCGCAGCGGCGAATGGCGGGGTTAGCGACGCTGCCGTCATGCTTGTCGATCAGGCTGATGCGGTTGCCCTCTTCGTCCTCCAGCTCCATGCTCTGTAAAAAATCACGGGTGCGGCGCTTCTGCTCGCGCCACTCGGCAAGGGCCGCGCGGCTGGCGTAAGGCGAGTTGTTTTTACTGACGTGTATTAATGCAATCTGCACATGCTCGCGCCACTCGGCGGCGATACGGCGCAGCCGCCCTTTCCACCATGTTTCTGCCTGCATACGCATAATGGCGGGCGTGACATCTTCCGGCGCGAAGAGACGCGTGGTGACCGTCTGCCACAGCGGCGGCGTCTGGCGAAATTCTCTGGTAATGGTTGCGGCGGTCAGGTAGAGGCGATGGCTATAGCGCCAGTCTGATTCGCCGCTGTTCTGCGCGTGCAGCTGCACCAGTTCGGCAAAGATAAAACTGGCGATGTCTCCCGCCAGCATATCAACGTCGGCGCGCGACATATCCGGCAGTTGATTAAAACGCCGCATTAGCTCCCACAGCGTGCCTGCCGCCGCCGCCGCGCCTCTTTCCTGTTCGGCCTGGCCGCTCAGCCACGCCGCAGTGCCGCGCCGCATCGCGCCCAGCCGATACTGCGCGCTGACCCGCTCAATGCGCGGCAGCAGGCGCCCGGCAAAGGTTGTCGTCAGATAGCTCGCGGCGCTGGCCGCGCCTCGCTGACTCTCCAGCCGGGCGTGGCGCTGCCGGATGGCGCGCTGCACCAGCGCAGGCTGCTGCGCCAGCGCCGTCCACGCCTGCGACACCGCCGCCATCCGGCGGCTGTGCTGCTGCATTTCAGCCCAGGTGGGATAAGGGGAAGCGATGGCCTGACGCGGCGCATTCCACGGCCAGAAGTAGCGCGGCATTATCTGCCGCTCTGATAGTGGCGGGCGCGCAGCTCGGCGATCTCCTGACAGGCGACGCAGCGGGACACGCCGCTAAGCGCGCGACGGCGCGCCTCTGGAATCGCGCTGTCACACTCCTGGCAGAAAAAAGCGCTGACGCATTTGGGCCGCTGCGTCACGGCGGCAATGTCCAGCGCCAGCTGCTCGGCCTGACGCTGCTGCTCTCTGTCCATGATATCGACCATCAGTGCAGCTCCTGCGACTCGTCGCGGTAGCGCTCTGCTTCGCGGCGAATCAGTTCGGCGGACTCCACGCCGTTAAGCTCCTGGCGGCGGATACAGCAGGCAATGGCGGTCAGACGGTCGGCCACCGCCCGCGCGCGGTCTTTACGCTCGTCGTTGCGCACCGCGGCTACCAGCACGTTCAGCGCATCATTTTCACTATCAACATCAAGGTGTTTCATTTCATCTCTCCTGAATTTGGGCAAAGAGAAGCCCGACGGGTTTACGTCATTGATTTGCAATGAATATCAGTTATTCAGACAGGTAGCGGTCTGCGTCGGAAAAGGGCCGAGGTAACAGCCTGCCCCAGCGCACCATTTTGTTCATGGCGGCAATAATCAGCTTGCGCCGTGCCTCATCAAAGGATTCAAACGGATTGCCGACCTCCTGAAGTCGGAAGCTGCCGGGTTGTTCCCGGTTCGCCAGCGTCAGCACGCAAAACTTAAATTCGTCGCTTTGCCGGTTGAAGGCAATCAGCGCCGGATTACGGCTATTGCTGCGCAGCTGCCGCCAGCTTCTGCGAAATTCATCAAAGGTCATAGCGGCGATGGGTTCAGAGTGGCACTTCATCATAAGTGAATCAGACTCGACATAAATTAACAGAAACCGAAGCGCGCCAGCCTGCCGCGCCGACCGGCCTGAGAAGCCTTGGGTTTTGCGGTCTGGCCTGCGCGGCCCAGGCGGCGCGGCAAGCCTGTAAGGCCCCGCGCGCCCTGAAAAAAAGCGCCAGAACGGCAGGCTGGTCGCCTGCTCGCAATAAAAGGCGTGCAGCTATGACATTTGTAATATCGGGTCTCATAGGGCATCATCTCCAGTTAACCTAATGTCAGTCATATGCGATGACATTCACTACGCAGTGATGCTAATTCAAATATGTTAGTAACACAAGAGGAAGCTCAAAAATGTTAGTCACTAATTTTAAAGGGAGCGGCGGAGCTATCCTCGACAGGCTGATTCAGGCCTATGGGTTTAAACAGAAATCGCAGTACGCTGAGCACGTCGGTCTCTCCTCCAGTAATCTGGCAATGCGTTATAAAAGAGACGCTTTCCCCGCCGATCTGGTGGTGCAGTGCCTTATCGACACCGATGCTGAACTCAACTGGATCCTTTATGGCCAGGGCAATCCGCCCAGCGCGGTGCAGGCGATGGCGGCCGAAAAAGGCGGCGAAAGTCACTCGATGAAGAACCTCGCCGAGATTGAACGGGTAAAATTAACAAATGGTGAACTCAGACCTGTCGATTTTGTGACTCTGGAAAGCAAACTGTTTCTGGACAAGGTCGCGCCCAACAGTCATCTGCTGGCGGTGATTGAAGGCGAACAGCAGTACATCATCAACCGCAGCTACAAGGCTGTGGTAGACGGCAAATGGCTGCTGGATATTGAGGGTATGGCCAGCCTGCGCAATCTGTCTCGCCTGCCTGGCGGTCGCGTCAGGGTCAGCGGCAGCGACGCTGAGTTTGAATGTGCGCTGAATGAGATTTCAGCCACGGGCATCGTCGTAATGACGTTAATCTAAAAGCAGCGATGCTGCCTCCGCGAGTTGATTTAACCGCTATGACTTCCAGACTTAAAATTATTTTCCCTCTGCTTATCGTCCTTGCCGCCGCCGCCTGGTACTGGCTTGCGCCGCACTACAGCAAAGAGGACGAGGCCTACTACGTCTCAGTATTCTGCTCTATTCACCATGACGACAGCAGCCGCTTCGTGGCCGATATGCGCACCGTGATCGAAGGCGGCAACTCTGACTATGCGCTACAAAAAATCCACTTTCAGCCGCGTCTCGGCGAGCATGTGGCTGACGCCTGGCAAAGCCTGAGCGCCGAACAAAAAGCGCAGGTCAGCGCCGACGCCGCCCACTGTCGCAGCCTTCTCTCCGCCGCGCTCGACTGAGCATACGCGATGCCGTTACAGCGCGAAATCCGCGTGTTATCTTGTGGGTTTCGCAACATCTTTCGGGCAAGTTCTAATGACAAAACTGCGGGTAGGCATTGTGTTCGGCGGCAAATCGGCCGAGCACGAAGTATCGTTACAGTCAGCTAAAAACATCCTGGATGCGATCGATAAAACACGTTTCGAGCCGGTGCTGTTAGGTATTGATAAACAGGGTCAGTGGCATCTTAATAACGCGTCTGACTTTTTGATCAATGCGCAGGACCCGTCGCGCATCGCGCTGAATCAGGCGGGCGAAAGCGTGGCGCTGGTACCGGGCGAGACGCAGCGGCAGGTCATTGCCCGCCAGAGCGGCCATGCGCTGTCGCAGCTCGACGTTATTTTCCCTATCGTGCACGGCACGCTCGGCGAAGATGGCTCGCTGCAAGGGCTGCTGCGCATGGCGGCGCTGCCCTTTGTCGGCTCCGGCGTGCTCGGTTCTGCGGTGAGCATGGATAAAGACATCACCAAGCGTCTGCTGCGCGATGCCGGATTGCAGGTTGCGCCCTGGCTTAGCGTCACCCAGGCGCAGCGGTCGCAGATAGAGGCGTCGGAGGTTATTGCGCAGCTGGGCCTGCCGCTGTTTATCAAGCCCGCCAATCAAGGCTCTTCCGTAGGCGTCAGCAAAGTCGAGAGCGCAGAGGCATTCGACCGTGCGCTGGATCTGGCCTTTACTTTTGATCGCAAGGTGCTGATTGAAAAAGGTATTAAGGGCCGGGAAATCGAATGCGCGGTGCTGGGCAACGACGAGCCGCAGGCCAGCCCGTGCGGTGAAGTCGTGGTGCATGACAGCTTCTATTCGTACGAGACCAAATATATCAGCGAAACCGGCGCGCAGACGCAGGTGCCAGCGGCGATTGACGCGGCGACCAGCGAGGCGATCCGTGCCGTGGCGATCGCGGCGTTTCAGGCGCTGGAGTGCGCCGGCATGGCGCGCGTGGACGTCTTCCTGACGGACGCAGGCGAAATCATCGTTAATGAAGTCAATACGCTGCCGGGCTTTACCAATATCAGCATGTACCCCAAGCTGTGGCAGGCAGCAGGCTTAAGCTATCAGGATCTGATTACCCGCCTGATCGAGCTGGCGCTGGAGCGCCATCAGCAGGCCAGTCAGCTAAAAAGCAGCGTGTAACCGCCGGAGCGACGTGGCGGCTACGCCACGTCGCTGGCCAGCCTCAGCGTCCGAAAGCTGGGCGATGTCTGATTGCGGCCGTTGCGCTTGGAAAGATAGAGATTTTTATCCGCAGCGGAGATCAGCTGGTTGATAACGCTGTGCCAGTCGCGCTCTTCTCCCGCCGTCCCCTGCGCCAGCCCTGAACTGACGGTTACCGTAACGGTATTGCCCTGTAGCCAGAACTTCTCTTTCGCTATCGACTGACGCACCGCTTCGGCCAGCTGATACAGCTGCTCAGGGCGGGCGTCAAACAGCACGATGGCGAACTCTTCGCCGCCGAAGCGGCAAATACGTCCCTGCTTGCCTGCCACTTTTTTCATCCGCAGCGCGATCTCCTCCAGTACGCCGTCACCCGCGTCATGGCCGAAGTTGTCGTTGATGGTTTTGAAGTAATCGACGTCCAGCAGGATCACGCCAACGCTGCGCTGAGAGGAAAAAGGTTCGTCTTTCAGGCTCTCATACAGTCCGGAGCGTGACAGCAGCTGGGTCAGGAAATCGTAGTTCGCACGCAGCGCCAGCCGCTGATTAAGCTGGCGCACCGCATCCATACTGACCGCGACAATCAGCGGGCTGATGGCGATAGTGGCCACGCCAAGCCGCGCCGAGGTGAGATGGCTCAGCGACAGCAAATTGTCATTGCCCTGGATGTTCATTACCCCGTGCGACACCAGCACAATTTCCGTAATACCGGTCAGCAGGATCGCCAGGCTGGTGACCGGTATCGGCAGCACGATAGCGCACCAGATCAGCGCCGGAACCGGGAATGTCAGACTGCCCGCGCCGCCGATCATGGCCCCCACCACCAGCGACACCCCGACGCTCAGCAGCGGCACCCATTTGCCCGGCGACAGCAGCTCGCCGAACGAGAAGCTGCGCCAGTTGCGCGTCAGTAAAAACGGCAGCAGCATCAGGCCGGTCGAGAACTGTTCGCTGAACCAGTCGGCCCATGCCGTCGCAAAGCTGGCGTTGAAGCCGACGTCCTGCGCCAGCGCGCCCCAGCTGGCGCAGGCAAAGGCGGCCAGCAGGCAGGCCGGAAAGATGCGCAGCGCATTGTTGATCTGCCTGCGATCCGAATCCCGCAGGTAGTGCTTTACCAGCATAGAAACGGAAATGATGATAAACAGCAGGTTAGCGATATTCAGCGTGACGGCAGGCCAGGCCCAGCCGGAGAAAACCGTATCGTTCACCACCATGGCGGCGAAACAGGCAAGATAGTAGCGGATACGATGAAGCCAGGGATGGCGGACGATAACGGCGGCGACAATGGCGTTCACCGGCCAGAACAGCGAAAGCTCGGCGGGAATGCGCAAATGGCTGCCTAAAAAGCAGAACAGCAGCGTGATTAAAAACAGCGAGAGAGCATTGGTTTTAGTCTGATACTCTGCAAATAGCTTAACGCGCATAGGTGTGAACCCTGTAGCCTGAAAATTCTTCGCTCCCTGCCCGTCCCGGACGATCGCCGCCAGTTATTAAAGCCTGTTCGCGACCCGGACAATCCGGCGAATAAAGGGGAGTGTGCAGCTCTACTCGCGAGCTGAGCCGCCTCGCCTGGCTTTTGGCGCGGCAATTATGCCTTAAATAAAAAAATCGGCTATCCGAGATATCCGATTTCAGGCGGCGGGTAAGCGGGAGTGACGAACAAAGCGTCAGGCAACCAGCATAAATCAGCAGCAGCGCTGGCTCCGCGATAAGGCGCGGCCGTGCGCGAGCAAGGATGTCTGGGAACCCTGAACCGGAGTGGCCAGCGGTGAAATCGCGCCCCTGGCGCGGGCAAGGTTCCCGGCTTACAGGTCAACTCGCCGGACGCGCCGCCTGCGCCAGCCAGGCTGTCTGCGTTTGCCGCGGTAACCGCCGCCCTGCCGCCTGCCTCTATTCTGACCGGCAGGCGAATCCTCTTTACTTCACCGCGACCGGCCACTGGCTCAGGCGAATACCGCGCTTGTCGGCATTGTCGCCAAAATCTTTTAGCACCGCCTTCACGTCTGGATCCAGATACTCCGCATTGTCGTGATCCACAATCACGACGCTGTTTTCCGGGATCTCTGCCAGCAGTCCCTGCAATTTAGGGTTGTGCATAAAGGTCAGATTTTGCTGGAAGCGCAGCACATAGTGATCGTCATAACGCGTCAGCCGCAGCGCGTTGCGATGACTTTTATAGAGACTGAAAACAACCTGCGTGACCAGACCGATACCGATACCCGCCAGCATCCCGAACACAATGATGCCGCCGATAGTAGCCAGAAACGGCACAAACTGTTGCGCGCCCATGCGGAACTGCTCAACAAACAACTGCGGCGTGGCCAGCTTATAGCCGGTATACAGCAGCACTGCAGCCAGGCTGGCCAGCGGAATGGCGTTCAGCAGGTCGCTAAACCACAGCCCGCAAATCAGCAGCAGCACGCCGTGGATGAGAATAGAGAGTTTGGTCTGCGCGCCGGTGCTGACGTTGACGGAGCTACGCACAATCACTGCGGTAATGGGCATCGCGCCCAGCAGACCCGCGCTGAGATTGCCGATCCCCTGCGCGAACATCTCGCGGTCAGGCGACGGCGGCGGGTTTTGCGGACGCAGTTTTTTCAGCGCCTCCTGGCTTAGCAGCGTCTCCAGACTGGCGACCAGCGCCAGCGTCACCGCCACCATCCAGACAGAGGGGTTTTGCCACGCCGTCCATGCCGGGCTTTCCAGCTCCGCCGCCAGCGCGGAGAGGCTGTCGAACGCCGGCAGCGCAATGCGCGTCAGCTCGCTGGCCGTCTCCGGCATCAGACGTCCGCCGGCTACCGTCGCCGCGCAGCCGAACAGCACCGCAATCAGCGGACCTGGAATCCAGGCCAGCGCGCTTATTTTTTTCACCAGCGGCGTGGTCCATAGCCACAAAATCAGCAGGCTGGCGGCGGCCACCAGTATTGCAGGCAAAGAGAAGGCGGTTGCGCCGCTGGCGAATCCGGCCAGCCCGGCGTCGCCCTCAATACCAAAGGCTACCGGAATTTGCTGGATGATCAGCAGAATGCCGATGGCCGCCAGCATCCCCTTAATCACGCTGCCGGGCACCAGAGAAATAAACCGCCCGGCGCGCATCAGACCGAGGCCACACTGCATCAGGCCGGCCAGCACCAGCGCGGTCAGAAAGGCGCTAAAGCTGCCAAGCGTCTCAATCGAGGCCACGACAATAGTAACCAGTCCGGCAGCCGGTCCGCTGACGGCAAAGCGAGACGGACTTAAGGCCGTGACCAACAGGCCGCCGATCACGCCGGTCAGCAGTCCGGCGAAAGGCGGCAGCCCGCTCGCCTGCGCAATGCCCAGACAGAGCGGCAGCGCCACCAGAAAAACCACCAGACCGGCGGGAATATCCTGACGAAGCGTTTTCACATTCATGACGAAACTTCCTCTGCTGTTTGCTGGATTAACTCTTTGAGGTGGCCGGACTGAAGATCGTAAACGCAGCCGAAAAGATCCAGCGCCTGACCCGCGCGCCAGGCGTCGCGTACCGGCGCGGTGGCGACCAGATGAGAGAACTGCGCCAGGACATTGACTTCCACCATCCGGTTGAGCGCGTTATCCGCCTGCGCGTCAGGCAGATCCGCGCCCAGCGCCTGACGCAGCGCGGCAATACGGCGCGCCAGCGCCGACTCTTCCTGAGCCAGTGGGCTTTGCGGCAGGCTGAGCGCCGCCTGAACGCCGCCGCAGCCGTAGTGGCCGCACAGCACGATGCGCCTGACGCCCAGATAAAAGATCGCGTACTGCAACACGCTCATCAGGTTATCGTCACCCTCGACCACCATATTGGCGATATTGCGATGCACAAAGAGTTCGCCGGGATGCGAGCCGGTCAGCACTTCCGCCGGCACGCGGCTGTCCGAACAGCCAATCCAGAGTGAATGCGGCTTTTGTTGATAGAGATATTTTTCAAAATAGTCAGGATTACGTTCGCGACGCTGGAGCGCCCAGCTACGATTTTTCGCTAATAAAGGTTTCAGTGTCGTCACAATCATCTCTCTCAAAAACCGGGAGTGGCGTATTGATGCGCAGCAGACAGTGAACCGGCTCACGGTCAGGCGTTAACGATCAGCAAAATAACGCGACTGCTCACAGAAAATGGTTATAGACGTTTATGAGTCATTGCGCACCCGTAATTTTATTTCCCGCCAGTCCCGCCCGTTATTTGTAAGAGATTATTCAACCCAGGTAAATTTCGCGTAAACTTATCTTATTCCCGCTTTGTCTTACGATAAATAAGTTTAGATTGTAAACATTAATAATCAATAACTTAAAATAACCATCTTTTTTATGCGCCATAAAGACTGACAAAAAATGACAATTTGCCTTTTATCTCTTTTCGGCCACCCTTATTCATTACCGGCACTTTTATGCGGAAAATTCCGAATTGCTTCGTTAATCAATAGTGAGAAAAACTGGCTGGCAGGAAAAAAGGCAGTGTATCCGGCTTAATAACCGCGTATTTAAAAGTAAGAGATAATAAAATTAGTTCGCAGCAAAATAATTACTTATAAACGTAAATAACCCGCATAAAAAAAGAGCCTCGTCAGAGGCTCTTTCAGTGAATAAATTACTTTCCGCTCCAGGCCCGTAGCTGCGCCTCACGCGTGGAGAGCTGCTGCTGCGGCGTCAGCTTATTGTAATTTTCTGCCATTCCGCTCTCCCAGTCGCCGTAAAGCGGATTGGGCAGCACAATAAAGCGGGTGCCGAAGCGCTGATGGTTCTGACTGACAAAGGCGCGACGCTGCGCATTGCCCTGATGCCAGGTTGCGCCGCCAAAATCATTCAGGTTGTCGCCTACGTAGAGCACCACGTTATAGCCTGCAGCCTGAATAGCGTCGAAGCGCGCCTGCTTGTTTGAGCTGTCGGTGCTGAGACGCATGGTCTGCGGCGTCACCTGCGGAAAACCAAGCTGCTTCATATTGGCAGCCGTGGCCTCATAGTCCTTTTGATCGCGGTTCGAGACGTAAAACAGCGTGCCGCCGTGCGACGTAACATAGTGTGCGAAGTCCACTGCGCCCGGTACGGCCAGCGCCTGCTGCGCCCGTGTCCAGGCTGACCAGCTCTGCGCGCTAAACGGCTGGCCGTTTTTCGCCTGCCAGGCGCTGTAGGCGCTGTTGTCGAGCATGGTTTCATCCAGATCGACGATTACCGCCTTCGGCTTGCCGGTCAGCGACGGGGCGGCATCAAAGGCGAGCTGCGCGGCGTTAAACGCCTGCCAGGTCAGCGCCTGGTATTCGCCGGACTGCTGAAACCAGTTAACGGCCAGCACCGACTGCTGCCCAAGCTGCTGCTGCGCCTCGCGCGCGGGCTGAGAGGCGCAGCCGGTCAGCGCCAGCGCCAGCAGGCCGCTGCTGAGCAGCGTTACGGTCATTTTCATTCTGTTATCCTCAAGGCCGGGAAGTGATAAGCGGTAGCACTGTCAAAATGTAGCAGTTAACGTAAGCTGTCATCAGCCAAAGGTCTCACAGGAGTTTCATATGGGTATCCGCGTACGTTCTACGTTGCTTGATGCGCTGGAGTGGGTTGAGTATGCCTTTCAGCCTGCGGGCGAAGCGCCGCCCGATGATGCCGCTTACGGCCATCAGCGCCACAGCGCGACGGTGGTGCATGACGACTCTAATGTGCCGCCAAAGCGCTGCGAGTCAGACGGCGTGATCGGCCTGGGCGTGCGTCCGGTAGCGGTCTACACCGCTGACTGTCTGCCGGTGCTGATCGCGGACAGACAGCATCGCCGCGTGGCCGCCGTCCATGCGGGCCTGAAAGGCACGCTGGCTGGCGTGCTGGAGCGTGCCGTTGAACGGCTATGCGAAACCGGAACCACGCCAGCGCATCTCTGTGTCGCTATCGGTCCGGCCATCGCGCCCTGCTGTTATGAGCTGAGCGAGGAGATGCTGACGCCGATCGCGCAGAGCCTGTCTGGCTCGCTGACGCACTGCTGGCACCGTGAGCAGCCGCGCAATTCGCTGGCCGTCAGGCCGCAGGCGAACGCTACGCAAAATGGTATCTGGTTCAATCTGCCGCAGCTGGCGACAGAGAAGCTGATTCAGGCAGGGGTGCCGTCGGCCAGCATCGAAAATGTCGGCTACTGCACCTACTGTATGGCGGAACCCGGCTCCAGCTATCGGCGCAACACCCATTTCAACAGCGGCTATCAGTCGCGCTACTCATGGATACGCCGTCGCGGCAGCTGAAAGTTGATGCGCCTCACAGCCCGACAAATTTTCACTTTTGTTTAACATCACGGCGGCTACATTACACTCATCCGACCACTTCAGCTAAGTGATGCCGCCTTGAACAGTTATGCCTACCCTGCCCTGTTTGCTCCGCTCGATCTGGGATTTACCCGGCTGCGCAACCGTTTTTTGATGGGTTCGATGCACACCGGGCTGGAAGAGCATCCCGATGGCGCTCAGCGTCTCGCCGCTTTTTATGGCGAACGCGCGCGCGAAGGGGTGGCGCTGATTGTCACCGGCGGCGTTGCGCCTGACGCGCAGGGCGTGGCGATGGCGCATGGCGCCATGCTGACGTCGCCCGACCAGTGCGGCTGGCACCGTCAGATTACCGACGCTGTCCACGCCGAAGGCGGTAAAATCGCGCTGCAAATTCTGCATACCGGCCGCTACAGCTACCAGAAAGATCTGGTCGCGCCCTCCGCGATTCAGGCGCCCATAAATCCTTTTCAGCCGCAGGCGATGGATGAGCAGATGATCAGGCAAACCATCGACAATTTTGCCCGCTGTGCGCGGCTGGCGCAGCTGTCCGGCTATGACGGCGTTGAGATTATGGGTTCTGAAGGCTATCTGATTAATCAGTTTCTGGCGGCGCGCACCAATCAGCGCAGCGATCGCTGGGGCGGCGACGCGCCGCGCCGCCGCGCCTTCGCCGTCGCGGTCACGCGCGCGGTGCGTCAGGCGGTGGGCCGCGACTTTATCGTTATTTTTCGTCTGTCGATGCTCGATCTGGTCGAGGGCGGCAGCTCGCTCGACGAGACGCTGGCGCTGGCTGCGGAATTAGAGGCGTGCGGCGTGACCCTGTTTAATACCGGCATCGGCTGGCACGAAGCGCGTATCCCCACCATTGCCACGTCGGTGCCGCGCGCCGCTTTTGGCTGGGTTGCCCGGCGGCTGCGTCAGCATGTCACCACCCCGGTGATCGCCACCAACCGCATTAACCATCCGCAGGTCGCTGAACAGCTGTTGCAGAGCGGCTGCGCAGATATGGTGTCGCTGGCGCGCCCCTTTCTTGCGGATGCCGCCTTCGTCAGTAAAGCGCGGCGCGGCGCGCCGGAGAGCATCAACACCTGTATCGCCTGCAACCAGGCCTGTCTGGATCGGATCTTTGTCGGCAAAGTCACCTCCTGCCTGGTCAATCCGCGCGCCTGCCACGAAACCCTGATGCCGGTCACGCCGTGCGCGACGCCAAAGCGGATTGCCGTGGTGGGCGCCGGTCCGGCGGGCATGGCGTGCGCGCTTCAGGCTGCGCAGCGCGGCCATCGGGTCACGCTTTATGAAGCGGATGACGTCACAGGCGGCCAGTTTAACATTGCCCGTCAGATCCCAGGCAAAGCGGAGTTCAGCGAAACCCTGCGCTATTTTAACCACCAGCTCGCCGCCGCCGGCGTGGTGATTCGCACCGGCTGTCGCGTCACGCCGCAGATGCTGGATGAGGCAGACGAGGTGGTGCTGGCAACCGGCATCCAGCCGCGCACGCCGGCTATTCCGGGCATCGACCATCCCAGCGTGCTTAGCTATCTCGACGTTCTACGCGACAAAAAAGCGGTCGGCAGGCGCGTGGCGATTATCGGCGCGGGCGGCATTGGCTTTGACACCGCCATGTACCTGTCGCAGCCAGCGGAAGCCAGTGACATTGAAAGTTTTTGCCGCGAGTGGGGCATTGACCTGACGCTGTCGCAGCGCGGCGGCCTTCAGCCCGCCCAGCCCTTGCTGGCCGCGCGCGCGATCTGGCTGCTACAGCGCAAGCCGGGCAAACCGGGCGCGGCGCTGGGTAAAACTACCGGCTGGATCCATCGCGCCACCTTGCAGTCGCGCGGCGTACGGATGTGGGGCGGCGTGGAGTATCTGGCGATTGATGATGAGGGATTACATCTGCGTCGCGACGGCGCTGTAGAGGTTTTGCCGGTAGATAATGTGGTTATCTGCGCCGGGCAGGAGCCGCAGCGGGAGCTGGAAGCCGCGCTGCGGGCGCGCGGCAAGTCTGTGAGGCTGATCGGCGGCGCCGATGTTGCGCTGGAGCTGGATGCGCGGCGCGCTATCGCGCAGGCCACGCAGCTGGCGCTTACACTGTGATTAGCGCATCTTCACCGCGCGCAGCACCACAAACTTCTGATTTGAGGCCACCAGCGTGCAGTTGCCGAACAGCTTTTTCAGCTTATGGTGATAGTCGAGATGGCGGTTGCCGACGATGCGCAGCTCGCCGCCATATTGCAGACAGCGTTTGGCATCGCGGAACATCTGCCACGCCAGGTGATCGGTGACCGCGTGCTGCTGATGGAACGGCGGGTTGCACAGCACGGCGTGCAGGCGATCTGAAGGATAACCGCTCAGCACGTTGTTGACGCGAAACTGACAGCGTGCCAGATCCTGCGGACGGTTCACCTCAACGTTAAGCTGGCTCGACGCCACCGCCATATAAGATTCGTCAAGGAAGTGCACTTCCGCCTGCGGATTGCTCTCCAGCGCCATCAGTCCACTGACGCCATTGCCGCAGCCGAGGTCGACGATCTCGCCCTCAATATTTTCCGGCAGGTGCTGCATAAAAAAGCGCGCGCCAATATCCAGCGAGGTGCGAGAAAAAACGTTGGCATGGTTATGGATCTGATATGGGGTGTCATCCAGCGGCCAGACGGTGGTCTGCGCCTGCGGCGCCAGCGCGGGCGCGCTGAAGTGGGTATAGATCAGCCGCGCTTTTTTCCACGCCAGCGAGGTACGGGTTTCGCCAAGGATCTTCTCAAACAGTTGAAGCGTGGAGTTATGGATCTCTTTGGCGCGCGCCGCCGCCAGAATCACCGTATCGGCGGTGACTACCTCGCGCAGGGCGCGCAGCTGCTGCTCCAGCAACGCCAGCGTTTTCGGCACTTTGATCAGCACGGCGGCGGGGGCGGCAGGCAGCGCATCCAGGCTGCTGAGAAAGCGCACTTCGCCGTCGTCCAGCGCATTGAGCCGCAGGTTCTGCTGCGTAGCCTGCTGGCTCAGCCAGGAGTCGCTGACGTGCCATACCGGGCGCGGATTAAGCGCGCAGGTCAGCGCGCCGAAGCTGTCGTTGAACACCAGAACCGGCCCTTCCGGCAGCGTCTGTTGCAGCAGATACTCATCAGCGGCATCCCATGCCTGAAGCGGACTCTCTTCACGCATTTGCGGGAAACGATGCAGGATCAGGGTGCGATCGACTAGTTCAAGTTGGCTCATGAAATCTCCGGCTGGTACAATCTGGCTGTTTTACGCCCCAAAAGGGGGGCGCAGTATACTGTCTTTCGCCGGGAATCCCTAATGTCCTCACTCATCTATCTACAGGGTTATCCTGAGAACATCCTTCAGCAGGTTCAGACGCTGATTGACCATGAAAAGCTCGGCGCGTTCTTGCAGGAGCGCTATCCCGATACGCACGATATTGTCAGCGATAAAGCGCTCTACGATTACACCCTGGCGCTGAAAAACCGCTATATGCGCAACGCGCCGCCGATCAGCAAAGTGATCTGGGATAATAAAATCAAGGTGATGAAGCATGCGCTTGGCCTGCATACGGCCATTTCGCGCGTTCAGGGCGGCAACCTCAAGGCCAAAGCGGAGATCCGCGTTTCAACCTTTTTCCGCCTCGCCCCGGAGCCTTTTCTGCGCATGATTGTGGTGCACGAGCTGGCGCATCTCAAAGAGAAAGAGCACGACAAAGCCTTTTATCAGCTCTGCTGCCATATGGAGCCGGACTATCATCAGCTGGAGTTTGACGCCCGGCTGTGGATGACAGACCAGGCGATGCGCGGCAACGCGGCCTAGAGAAACTCCTGCGCCTTCTGGATCAGGCTGGTTTTAGTCAGCGCGCCGAGGAAGCGTTTCTCCTGCGGATTATTCAGCACCGGCAGACGCTCCAGCGTTACGCGGGCAAAGGCTTCCCAGCCTTCGCGCATGCTCTGGTTCTGATAGACAAACGGGAAGTTGTCATCCATCACGGCGGCGACCGGCGAGTGCAGCGTAATCTCCTGCGCCAGCACCTTGCGCGCAATATCGTGGATGGAGACCACGCCGAGAAACGCGCCCGCCGCATTGATGACGTACACATAGCGCTCGCGCTTCAGCGAGCTGACCGCCAGCGCCTGCCCCACCGTCTCCTGCGGCTGTAGCGCCGCGCCAGGAATAATCAGCTCCGCCACGCGCATATTGTCGAAATCGTATTTGGCTTCTGAGCGGTTAAAGTGATTGCCGACCACCGGATAGGTGCTGGCGGACTGCAACCGGTAGACCACCATCGACGCCAGCACCGCCGCGATCGTCACCGGAAACAGCAGCGAGCTGTTAAGGGTCATCTCCAGCACCATCAGTATCGCCATCAGCGGGGCCTGGCTGACCGCCGCCAGCATTGCTGCCATGCCGATGGCCGCATACAGCAGCACGTTGCCGAGCGGCAGATGCAGCGCTGCGCCCAGCGTCGCCAGCGCCACGCCGAGCAGCGCGCCGGTCAGCAGCGACGGCGTAAACAGGCCGCCTACCGCATTCGATCCCACCGACAGCGTCGTCGCCAGGGTTTTCAGCAGCAGCAGCAGCAGCAGGCCCGGCAGCAGGTAGTCGCCCGCCATGATTTTCACGATCACTTCGTAGCCGTTACCCAGGATGTCGGTAGAGATCAGCGCCAGCAGCCCGACCGCCAGGCCGCCGGCCCCCAGCCGCAGCGGCAGCGAAGAGATATGGCTGAACAGCGCCTTGCTGCGCGCGATCAGCTTAATCAGCAGCCAGCCGGCCAGCCCGGCAGCCAGGCCGATGACGACGGTGGCCAGCAAGCTGCTGACGTCCATCTGAAAGCTGGCGTCCGCCAGCGGATAAAGCGCATTGCGGAAGCCGAGCGACCACATGGTCATCACCGCCACCGACGATGAGATCACCAGCGGGATCAGGCGCTGTAGCGCCGAAATGCCAAAGGCGATCTCCGCGACGAAAATGGCGGACGCCAGCGGCGCGTGATAGACCGACGACAGGCCCGCGGCCGCGGCCATCGCCACCACGTCGCTGTTTTTGAGATTGAGCGAGGCGGGCATCCAGCGGCCCAGCACGCTGCCGCACAGCGCGGAGAGCTGCACCATCGGTCCCTCTTTACCAATAGAGGCGCCTGAACCGATGCTGGCGATGGACGAGAGCGCGCGAAACAGCGAGGTGCGGGTAGGCACCGCGTCGAGCCGCGCGTTGATGACCTCCAGATAGTCGGTCTTTACCGTCTGCTGTTTTTCAATACTGACCGCGTAGCGCAGGAAAAATCCCGCCAGCACGCCGCCTGCCCCCACCAGCAGCGGCCAGAAGATCCACGGCCAGGCGTGCATCGCCACGGTGATTTCACTGTCGCTGCTGAACAGCAGGCGGTTAATCAGATCGATGACGCCGCGAAACGCCAGCGTCACCAGCGAGGCCGCCAGGCCTACCGGAATCGCGACCAGCAGCGTCGTCCAGTTCAGAGCGTGTTTACTTCCTTTCAAGCGCTTTCCCCACTTTTTAATCCGACGCCGTTGCGCCATCACTATATTGGAAGGCGGATCGCAGGATCAAATTTCCCTGCCGCTGTGCTGCTTGCGCCCCCTGCCCGGCATGCTACTCTGCCGCTTATTTGCCGCAGGAGAGCCGACGTGATCCGTTTTGCTATTGTGGGAACCAACTGGATAACGCGCCAGTTTATCGATGCCGCGCACGAAACCGGCCATCTGCGCCTGAACGCCATCTATTCGCGTTCGCAGCAGCAGGCGGAAGCCTTCGCCAGCGACTATCCCTGTCATCACCTCTTCACCTCGCTGGAGGCGCTGGCGGCCAGTGACGACATTGACGCCGTCTATCTCGCCAGCCCCAATGCCCTGCACTGCGAGCAGGCGCTGCTGTTTATGTCGCACGGCAAGCATGTGATCTGCGAAAAGCCGCTCGCCTCGCATCTGCGCGAGGCTGAAAAAATGATCGCCTGCGCCCGGCAGCACCAGGTGATCCTGTTCGAAGCCTTTAAAACCGCCAGCCTGCCCAACTTTGCCCGACTCCAGCAGGCGCTGCCCGCCATCGGCCCGCTGCGCAAGGCGCTGTTTAGCTATTGCCAGTACTCGTCGCGCTATCAGCGCTACCTCGACGGCGAAAATCCCAACACCTTTAATCCGCGCTGGTCAAACGGCTCTGTCATGGACATCGGCTACTACTGTCTGGCGACGGCGGTGGCGTTATGGGGCGCGCCGCAGGGGGTGAAAGCCAGCGCGACGCTGCTGCCCAGCGGCGTTGACGGCCACGGCAGCGTGCTGCTCGACTACGGCGATTTCGACGTTACCCTGCTGCATTCCAAAGTCAGCGACTCGCGCATTCCCAGCGAAATTCAGGGCGAAGCCGGTTCATTAACCATCGAGAAACTGGCGGAGATGCAGTCGGTCACCCTGATGCCGCGCGACGGCGGCAGCCAGGATCTCAGTCAGCCGCAGCATATCAATACCATGCTGTATGAAGCCCAGACCTTCGTGCAGCTGGTGCGCCAGCGCCAGGTCGAACATCCGGGACTGGAGATTTCGCGCATCACCGCGGCGCTGTTGACTGACATCCGGCGTCAGACCGGCGTGGTGTTCCCGGCTGACGCGCAGGCTGTGTAAATATGTCTAAATATGAATGGCTCGCTCTTGCCTCTTGCTGGCACAACCCGTATGTTAGCTGCCAGCAAAGGGGAGTAACTTGTAAGCTGCACGATCGTCATTACGATGCGTAAGCATCCGGTCGTCAGGCAACCCGGAATCTGATTCTGCGTTGTAAGTGAGACCTTGCCGGAAGGCGAGGTTTGCTTACACCCTGTAAAGCGGCTGACGTCTTCTGATTTCAGCCGTTTTTTTATTTCAGGGCAGGAAACGCTATGCAGACTGTAGGAACGCCTCTTCTCTGGGGCAGCTTTGCGGTAGTGGTACTGATCATGCTGGCGATCGATCTGTTTTTACAGGGACGTCGCGGCGCGCAGACCATGAGTTTTAAACAGGCGGCCGTCTGGTCGTTGATTTGGGTGTCGGTGTCGCTGCTGTTCAGCGCCGCTTTCTGGTGGTATCTCGACGGCAGCGCCGGGCGCGAGGTCGCCACGTCGCAAACCCTGGCGTTTTTAACCGGTTATGTGCTGGAGAAAGCACTGGCGGTCGATAACGTCTTCGTCTGGCTGATGCTGTTCAGCTACTTCTCTATTCCCGCTGCGTTGCAGCGCCGCGTGCTGATTTACGGCGTGCTGGGCGCTATTGTGCTGCGTACCATTATGATCTTCGCGGGCAGCTGGCTGGTCACGCAGTTTAGCTGGATCCTCTATCTGTTCGGCGCCTTCCTGCTGCTGACCGGCCTGAAAATGGCGTTTGCCAAAGAGGACGATGAAAATGCGGTTGGCGATAAGCCGGTGGTGCGCTGGCTGCGCAAGCACCTGCGCATGACCGACGATCTGGATGGCGAGAAGTTCTTTACCCGTAAAAACGGCGTGTTGTTTGCTACGCCGCTGCTGCTGGTGCTGATCATGGTCGAGCTGAGCGACGTCATCTTCGCGGTCGACAGTATTCCGGCTATCTTCGCCGTCACTACCGATCCCTTTATTGTGCTGACGTCTAACCTGTTTGCCATCCTCGGCCTGCGCGCCATGTACTTCCTGCTGGCCAACGTCGCCGAGCGCTTTTCCATGCTCAAATATGGCCTGGCGATCGTGCTGGTGTTTATCGGCATTAAGATGCTGATCGTCGAGTTTTACCATATCCCCGTGGCGATCTCGCTGAGCGTGGTGGGTGCGATTCTTGGCTCTACGCTGTTGATCAACGCCTGGGTAAACCGCAAAAGCGACCAGAAAAAGATCTCACAATAATCCGCTACAGGGGCAGACAATGCCCCTGTTTTATTTTGCCAGTCGGGGGTGCGACATTTCATCGCTCTGTCACATTTCCTTCATGCAGCATAACTGAAAGGCGATGCGTTTTGCGCAGTCAGAATTATCTCTTTCCTCGTCCGATCTTTTCCTTATACTCCGCCAGGCAAACCGCTTCAGGCGCGTTAATCGACGCCCTCTGAAGCCACATCCCGCTACAACGTAAAGAACAACTATGCAGAACTCTCTTTCCGGTCGTCTGGGCGCGCTACTTGCAGGCAGCCTGGTAAAACAAATCATGGTAGGGCTGGTGGCCGGTGTGGCGCTGGCGTGGGTCTCAAAAGATGCCGCGCTGGCCGTCGGCCTGCTGGGCGAACTCTTTGTCAGCGCGCTGAAGGCCGTCGCCCCGCTGCTGGTGCTCGTGCTGGTGATCGCCTCGATCGCTAACCACCAGCAGGGGCAAAAGACCAGTATCAAACCGATTATCGCGCTCTATCTGCTGAGTACCTTTTTCGCTGCGGTAATCGCCGTGGTATTTAGCCATCTGATGCCGCAGACGCTGACGCTGGCGATTGGCGCCACGGAAATCACGCCGCCATCAGGCATTACCGAGGTGATGCGCGGCCTGCTGATGAAGATGGTGGCGAATCCCGTCACGGCGCTGATGGAAGCAAACTATATCGGCATTCTGGTATGGGCCATTGGTCTGGGTCTCGCGTTCCGTCACAGCTCGCAGGGGACGCGCGACCTGCTGAATGACGCCTCAAACGCCGTCACCTGGCTGGTGCGCTGCGTGATCCGCTGCGCGCCAGTGGGTATTTTTGGTCTGGTGGCCTCGATCCTGGCGTCAACCGGCTTCGGCGCGCTGTGGCAGTACGCGCATTTGCTGGCGCTGCTGCTGGGCTGTATGGCGCTGATGGCGCTGGTGGTCAACCCGCTGCTGGTGTACAGCAAAATTCGCCGCAATCCCTATCCGCTGGTGTTTACCTGCCTGCGCGAGAGCGGCGTGACCGCCTTCTTTACCCGCAGTTCAGCCGCCAATATTCCCGTGAATATGGCGCTGGCGAAACGCCTGAACCTGGACGAAGACACCTATTCCGTGTCGATTCCGCTGGGCGCGACCATCAGCATGGCGGGCGCCTCCATTACCATTACCGTGCTGACGCTGGCGGCGGTGAATACGCTTGGCATTCACGTTGACGTGTCGACCGCGATTCTGCTGAGTCTGGTGGCGTCGCTGTGCGCCTGCGGCGCATCGGGCGTGGCGGGCGGTTCGCTGCTGCTGATCCCGGTTGCCTGCAATATGTTCGGTATTCCTAACGATCTGGCGATGCAGGTGGTGGCAGCCGGTTTTATTATCAGCGTGTTGCAGGACTCCGCCGAAACGGCGCTCAACTCCTCAACCGATATTCTGTTTACCGCCGCGGTTTGCCAGGCGGAAGCCGAGCGCGAAACCAGCCGGGCGTGATCTTTCAGCCGGCTTAATAGCCCGGCGAGCAGGCGGCAGCGTCTGAAGAGCAAGGCGGCCCGCGCCGGGAAACGCCGAGGCGTGTTGAACCACGCACAGCGTTGCCCGGATCCGGCCCCCCTCAGGAATGAGGCGCGGGCTGGCCGGGCTGAGAGGCGTTAAGCGACCTGCGATCGGACTCTGCCACTCGCGAAGTGGCACAACGCTAGCAGACAACAATGGCGACCTCCGGGTCGCCATTGTTATTCTTAGAGCTATAACGTTACGCCGCTTTTAAAGATCGCCAGCTCGCGGAAATCATTCTTCTCGTTGTTGGTGAGTTCGCCGTTAGCAATCGCCACGATAGTGTCGACAAAATCCGCCAGCAGCGCCTCCATGCTCATCCCCTCCAGCAGGCGACCGGCGTTGAAGTCGATCCAGTGCGGCTTCTTCTCCGCCAGCGGCGAGTTGGTTGCCAGCTTCACCGTCGGCACAAAGCCGCCGTAAGGGGTGCCGCGTCCGGTGCTGAACAGCACCATATGGCAGCCCGCCCCCGCCAGCGCGCTGGTGGCGACCGCGTCGTTACCCGGCGCGCTCAGCAGATTCAGCCCCGGCGTTTTCAGCCGCTCGCCATACCTGAGCACGTCTACCACCTGGCTGGAGCCGGCTTTCTGCGTACAGCCCAGCGACTTCTCTTCCAGCGTGGTAATGCCCCCGGCCTTGTTGCCCGGCGACGGGTTCTCATAGATCGGCTGCTGGTGGTCGATAAAATAGCGTTTAAAGTCATTAATCATTGCCACGGTTTTGTCGAAGGTCGCCTCATCGCGGCAGCGGCTCATCAGGATGCGCTCTGCGCCAAACATCTCCGGCACTTCGGTCAGCACCGTCGTGCCGCCGTTAGCGATCATCTGATCGGAAAAACGGCCCAGCAGCGGGTTAGCGGTGATCCCGGAAAAACCGTCGGAACCGCCGCACTCCAGACCAAACTTCAGCTCGCTTAGTTTGCCGGGCTGGCGCTGGTCATGGCGCATCGCCTCGTACAGGGCGCGCAGATGCTCCAGCCCCGCCTCGACTTCGTCGTCGTGCTGCTGGCAAACCATAAACTGGATACGGTCGCTCTCCGGCAGCCCCAGGGTTTCCCGAAAGGCATCGACCTGATTATTTTCGCAGCCGAGTCCGATAACCAGCACCGCGCCTGCGTTGGGATGACGCACCATATTTTGCAGCATGGTGCGGGTGTTTTCATGGTCCTGTCCTAGCTGCGAACAGCCAAAGGTGTGGCTAAAAAGAAACGCGCCGTCGGTGCCCGCCGCGTTATCGGTCTCTTTCAGAAAGCGTTGCAGGATCTGACGCGCAATGCCGTTAACGCAGCCGACGGTCGGCAGGATCCACAGCTCGTTGCGGATACCGACCTCGCCACTGGCGCGGCGATAAATCTGGATCTCGCGATCGCCCGCCTGCGGCGGCACCTCGACAAATTCCGGCTGATAATCATATTCGTCCAGATCGCTCAGGTTGGTGCGGGCGTTGCTGGAGTGAATCACCTCTCCTGCGGCGATCGGCTGAGTCGCGTGGCCGATCGGCAGTCCGTACTTAATCACCAGTTCGCCCTCGGCGAGGGGGCGCAGCGCGAACTTATGGCCGCGCGTGACCGCCTGCTGCAGCGGCACCGCCACCTGTTGCAAATCGACAGTGTGCCCGGCATCTAAATCGCGCAGCGCCACGGCGACATTATCCAGAGAGTGAATTCGAATCGCGTCTTGCATAGCGTTATCCCAGTGTGCTCAACGCCTCACGCATACCGTGGGCGAGAATGTTTTGCAGGTGTCGGCTGACCTCGGCCACCAGCTGCGGCTGCCGGGTCAAATCTTCGCCCCAGTGCGGCGCGTCGCTTAATACGTCGTGCACCAGCTGCTGCGGCGTAATCTGGTCGGCATTAAGCGCCTGCCAGTTTTTGTCAAAGCGCGTCAGCCAGTGCGCATCATCCTGTAGCGGCCAGCTTTTCTCCGCCTCTGCGCCGCGATAGAAGGCGATCAGCGCCGCCAGCGCAAAGGTCAGGCGCGGCGGCCAGACGCCGTTCTGCGCGTGAGCGGCCAGCAGCGGCGTTAACAGACGGGTACGAAACTTGGTCATGCCGTTGAGCGCGATAGAGAGCAGCGCGTGGCGAATAAAGGGGTTGCGGAAACGGCGCTGTACCGCATCGGCAAAGGCGTGCAGCTCGCTGCGCGGCAGGTCCAGCGTGGGAATAATCTCCTCGCGCAGCAGCCGATCGACAAAACCGGCAATGGCCTTGTCCTCCATCGCCTCGCCGACGCTCTCCAGACCTGCCTGGAACGCCACCGGCACCATTGCGGTATGCGCGCCGTTGAGGATGGCCACTTTCTGCGCCTTCCAGGGCGCAATGTCATCCACCTGACGCACCTGCGGCGCCAGCGCGTCCAGCTTCAGCTCGTCAAACAGCGCGCGCGGCCCTTGCAGGATAAACTGATAGTAAACCTCGCCCGCCACCAGAAAATGGTCGTCGTAGCCGAGCTGGGCCGTTAGCGCCTCGCTCTCCTGCGGAAAGCCGGTCACGATGCGATCCACCAGCGTGTTGTAGAACGCGCAGTGCTGCGTCACCCAGGCGGCAAACGCGTCCGGCAGCCGCCAGTGTTGCGCATAGCGCAGCACCAGCTCACGCAGCGCCTCGCCGTTATGGTCGATCAGCTCGCAGGGCACGATCAGCCAGCCTTTGTCGCTGGCCCCGCTGAAATGCGTAAAGCGCGCCCATAACAGCTGCGTCAGTTTGCCGGGAAAGCTGGAAGCGGGAGCATCCTCAAGTCGATCGCCTTCAGCAAAGGCGATGCCCGCCTCGGTGGTATTGGAGAAGACAAAACGCATCTGCGGCGCGCGCGCCAGCGCCAGAAAGTCTTCATGCTGGGTATACGGCTGGATCTCACGGTTCAGGCTGCGGATCAGGCGCGTTTCGCTGACGCGCTCGCCCTGCTCGTTCAGACCGCGGATCAGCGTGGTGTACAGTCCGTCCTGCTGATTCAGACTGTCACTGACGGCGCGATTGCGCGGCCGTACCACGACGACGCCCGCGTCGGTACCCTGGTGTTGGTTCAGCCAGTCGAGCTGCCAGTCGATAAAGGCGCGCAGAAAGTTGCCTTCGCCGAACTGGATCACGCGCTCGCTGTAGATCGCGCCGGGAAAGTCGTGACGGTTTAGCCGCTGCATTATCAGGCTCCCAGCTCGATGCCGAAGTAGTCGCGCGCATTGTTGAAGCAGATGTTTTGCACCATCTGCCCCAGCAGCGCCTCATCCCCCGGCGCTTCGCCGTTCTCTACCCAGCGGCCCATCATCTGACACAGCAGACGACGAAAATATTCGTGGCGCGTGTAGGAGAGGAAGCTGCGGCTGTCGGTCAGCATGCCGACAAAGCGGCTGAGCAGGCCGATCTGCGCCAGCTGAGTCATCTGACGCTGCATCCCGTCAAGCTGATCGTTAAACCACCAGGCAGAGCCGAACTGCATTTTGCCCGCCTCGCCCTCGCCCTGGAAATTGCCCGCCATGGTGGCCAGCACTTCGTTGTCACGCGGGTTCAGGCAGTAAAGAATGGTTTTCGGCAGCGCGTTATGCAGATTCTGCGCGCCCAGCAGCTTCGCCAGCGGTTCCGCCAGCGGCTGATCGTTGATAGAGTCGAAGCCGACGTCCGGGCCTAGCAGCTCGAACTGGCGGCGGTTGGTATTGCGCAGCGCGCCGATATGGTACTGCTGCACCCAGCCGCGACGAGCGTATTCACTGCCGAGCCACACCAGCACGGCGGTTTTAAACTGCGCGACAGCCTGCGCGTCCGGCGCGCCGCCCGCGCGACGCCTGGCCAGAATCGCATCGAGCGTCGCGTCGTCCGCTTCGGCGTAGAGCACCACGTCCAGCGCGTGATCCGACACCTTACAGCCGTGATCGGCAAAGTAGTCGAGACGTTTGCTGAGCGCGCTGCGCAGGTCATCAAAGCGGCGCACGCTGATGTCGGTCAGCGACTCCAGCTTCTCAATCCACGGCAGAAAGCTTTCCGCTTCGATATTAAAGGCTTTATCCGGTCGCCAGCTGGGCAGCACCCTGACGCTAAAGCTGGTGTCTTGCGCCAGCGCGCGGTGATGTTGCAGGTCATCCAGCGGATCGTCGGTGGTGCCGACCATCTTCACGTTCATCTGCTGCATAATGCCGCGCGCGGTAAAGTCATCCTGCGCCAGCAGCGCGTTGCAGCGCTCCCAGATAGCGTCGGCGGTTTTCTCAGAGAGCAAGGTGTCGGTGATGCCGAACGGGCGACGCAGCTCAAGGTGCGTCCAGTGATAGAGCGGATTGCCGATGGTATGCGGCACAGTGCGCGCCCAGGCGTTGAATTTGTCGCGGTCGCTGGCGTCGCCGGTGCAGAAGGCTTCCGGCACGCCGTTAGCGCGCATGGCGCGCCATTTATAGTGATCGCCTTTCAGCCAGATGTCATAGAGATTGGTAAAGCGGTAATTTTCGGCAATCTGCTGCGGGGGAAGATGACAGTGATAGTCGAAAATCGGCTGATCCTTCGCATAGTCGTGATACAGGCGGCGGGCAAATTCCGTATCCAGCAAAAAATCCTCGGTCATAAAACGCGACATACGTGCTTCCTCTTGGATAGAGCCTTAATGCGCTCAAAGTTATCATACCAATTTTAGCCAACCACATAATTCTTTGAGATCCCGCTCACATAACTGGCAGCAATTACTGTCAGCTATGGACTTTTCACTCTCTGTAGCGTGCTAAATGGCTGTCCTGACGCAGATTTAAAGTATCCCACATTGCAAAAGGGGCTTTTGTGATGGCTCTCAACTTTTAAAGTTGTATAACAAGTTACGCTCTCGACCCGTAATGGCAAGGTAAACACAAAGGTCGCTTTTGGCGGCCTGCGGGCGTGAGGCGAGTCGAATCACGGTGGTCCCGCTCCAGATAACAACAGCGGCAAGACCGCAGACAGAACTGGAAGAGGTTAATGATGCGTAAGATTAAAGGGCTACGCTGGTATATGATCGGGCTGGTGACGCTGGGCACCGTGCTGGGTTATCTCACCCGCAATACCATCGCCGTCGCCGCCCCGACGCTACAAACCGATTTACATATCACCACCCAACAGTACTCCTACATCGTGGCGGCCTACTCCGCCTGCTATACCGTGATGCAACCGGTCGCCGGTTATGTGCTGGATCTGCTCGGCACCAAAATCGGCTATGCGGTATTTGCCGTGCTGTGGGCGATTTTCTGCGCCGCAACGGCAATGGCGGGCAGCTGGGGCGGCTTTGCGCTGGCGCGCGGCGCGGTGGGCGCAGCGGAAGCGGCGATGATCCCGGCCGGCCTGAAAGCCAGCAGCGAATGGTTCCCGGCGAAGGAACGCTCCGTGGCCGTCGGCTACTTCAACGTCGGCTCCTCTATCGGCGCGATGCTGGCGCCGCCGCTGGTGGTATGGGCCATTGTGGCGCACAGCTGGCAGATGGCGTTTATTATTACCGGCGTGTTGAGCCTGATGTGGGCGATCTGCTGGCTTATTTTCTATAAGCATCCGAAACAGCAGACCAAACTCAGCGACGAAGAGCGCCACTACATTATTTCTGGTCAGGAAGCGCAGCATCAGACCGGCAACACCAGGAAAATGTCCGCGCGCCAGATCCTGCGCAACCGCCAGTTCTGGGGCATCGCGCTGCCGCGTTTCCTCGCTGAGCCGGCGTGGGGCACCTTTAACGCCTGGATCCCGCTGTTTATGTTTAAGGTGTACGGCTTTAACCTGAAAGAGATTGCGCTGTTCGCCTGGATGCCGATGCTGTTCGCCGATCTCGGCTGTATCCTGGGCGGTTATCTGCCGCCGCTGTTTCAGCGCTGGTTTGGCGTGAATCTGATTGTTTCCCGCAAGCTGGTGGTGACCATGGGCGCGGTACTGATGATTGGTCCCGGCACCATCGGTCTGTTTACCAGCCCGTATGTGGCTATCGCGCTGCTGTGCGTTGGCGGCTTCGCTCACCAGGCGCTGTCCGGCGCGCTGATCACCCTTTCTTCCGATGTGTTTGGTCGTAACGAAGTGGCGACGGCCAACGGCCTGACCGGCATGGCGGCCTGGACCGCCAGCACCATGTTCGCGCTGGTGGTCGGCGCGCTGGCCGATACGCTGGGCTTTAGCCCGCTGTTCGCGGCGCTGGCCGTGTTTGATCTGCTGGGCGCGGTGGTGATCTGGACGGTGCTGCGCAATAAGCCGGTTGCCGAACTGGAAAAAGAGGTCACGGTGCCGCAGGCGGCAACAGCGCGCAGCTAGGCCAGCTTTTTGTTTTACCTCAACGATCCGGCGTCATTAAGGCGGCGGATCGTTTCTTCCACCGGCGCAAAGTGGTATAACAACTTTATTTATGATACGAGAATGCGCTATGGAACTGACCGAACCTCGTCGACTCTACCAGCAGCTGGCCAGCGATCTGAAAAATCGGATTGAAACAGGGCTTTATCCTGTGGGCGATAAGCTGCCTGCGGAGCGCCTGATCGCCGAAGAGATGAACGTGAGCCGCACGGTGGTGCGTGAAGCGATCATTATGCTGGAAGTCGAGGGTTACGTTGAGGTGCGCAAAGGGTCCGGTATCCACGTTATCGCCAGTCAGCAGCAAAACCGCGTCACCACCTCCAGCCAGCTGGAGTTCGCCAGCTTTGGGCCTTTTGAGCTGCTTCAGGCGCGCCAGCTGATTGAAAGTAACGTCGCCGAGTTTGCCGCCACCCAGGTGACGCGTCAGGATATTATTGACCTGATGGCCATTCAGGAAAAAGCGCGTCAGGAAGACCACTTCCGCGACTCGCAGTGGGACATGCAGTTTCATGTCCGCATCGCCCAGTCCACGCAAAACAGCGCGCTGGCCGCGATTGTCGAAAAGATGTGGCTTCATCGCCTGCATAACCCCTACTGGCTCAAACTTCACGAGCATATCGACCAGCGCAGTATCCTCAGCTGGTGCGATGACCATGACCAAATCCTCAAGGCGCTTATGCGCAAAGATCCTGCCGCCTGTAAACTGGCGATGTGGCAACATCTGGAAAATACTAAGCAGATGTTGTTCAACGCGACCGCCGATGACTTTGAATTTAATGTGGATCGTTACATGTTTGCTGAAAACCCCGTTATCCTGCCGGACGGTTCAGGCCATTCATCTTGATTCCGCTGCCTTTTTGCGCAGCAAGGTCAGTTAATCTGCAATAGTGTCAGGTCGTGTAAAGCTCCTTTTGACGGGCCGTGTCAAAAGGTAAAACTCCTGTGCGGCGGGCACATTCTCCTGTCTCGCACCCGTGATTTTTGTTACAGTTATCGCCCCTTTCTTACCCTTTGCGACAGGGTTTAAAAAGTTGCTGATTTAACAATCAATTCTGGAAGGATCCGGAAAGTCCTGCACAGACTGCGCGCCCAAAAATGATAACCAAATGCCGGTCTGCGCTTATGTCCTTTGAGACGCGTTAAACAATGATGTTCAGGAATGATTGATGGATATTTTGCATGCGTTGCTGCAAGCCCTGTGGCAACAGGATTATGAAACCCTTTCCGATCCGACGCTGGTGTGGGCCATTTATGGCGTGTTGTTCATGATCCTTTTTCTGGAAAATGGCCTGCTTCCCGCGGCGTTTCTGCCAGGCGATAGCCTGTTGATTTTGGTTGGCGTGCTGATCGCCAAAGGCACCATGAGCTTTCCCCTTACCATTCTGGTACTGACCACCGGCGCCAGCCTGGGCTGTTGGGTAAGCTATATTCAGGGTCGCTGGCTCGGTAATACGCCTACGGTGCAAAAGTGGCTTTCGCACCTTCCCGCGCAGTACCATGCGCGCGCCCACAGTCTGTTTCACCGCCACGGGCTTTCAGCGCTGCTGATTGGGCGCTTTATCGCCTTCGTGCGCACGCTGCTGCCGACCATAGCCGGGCTGTCGGGCCTGAGCAACGCCCGCTTCCAGTTCTTTAACTGGATAAGCGCGTTGCTCTGGGTGCTGATTCTGACCGTGCTTGGCTTTGCGCTGGGCAAAACCCCGCTTTTTCGCCGCTACGAAGACGAACTGATGTTCTGCCTGATGCTGCTGCCGCTGGTGCTGCTGGTATTCGGCCTGTTCGGCTCGCTGCTGGTGCTGTGGCGCAAGCGTCAGGCAAATCAAAGCGGCAAGGGCGAATCATGAAAATTTCCAGTCCCGTGCCGCGTCGCATGCTTCCCTGGCTGGCGATCGCCACGCTGCTGCTGCTGGCGATCTGCATTATGCCGACGCTGCTGCGCCATGACAGCGTGGTGCAGATCCGCGTTTCCCACGCCGGCGGGCCGCTGCCGGATGGGTTTTATCTTTACCAGCAGCTGACGGCGCAGGGTGTGCGTATCAAAAGCATAACGCCGTCAGGCGATGCGCTGATTATCCATTTCGAAAACGAAGAGCAGAGCCTCGCCGCGCAAAAAGTGCTGCGCCGCCTGCTGCCTGACGGCTTTGTCGTCGCCCGGCAGCCTGATTCAGCCTCCGCTTCTCTCGCCACGCTTAATATCTCCTGATCGCCCGTCGCCCTCTCGTCCTGACGAGGCGGCGACGGAATAATCTGTATCCCCTCGTGTTCTTTGAACTTTTTACGGTCGCTGTCTATGCTTAACAGATGGCTCAGCGAGCTGATATGCCAGGAGATGACGCTGTCAGGTCATGGCAGGTCAGCAACAAAGGAAGGTAACAAGCCTGATGAAACATCACTTATTTTTTGGCCTCGCGCTGTTTTCTCTTTCGGGCTCACTGATGGCGGCGGAGTCGCTCTGTCAGCAAAAAGAGCAGGATATTCAGCATGAAATTGCGATGGCGCAGCAGCATAACAATCAACGTCGCGTTAACGGCCTGGAGCGCGCGCTAACCGAAGTACGCGCTAACTGTAGCGATAACCAACTGAAAGCCGCCCATCAGGCGCGTATCAAAGCGCAGCAGAAAAAAGTCGCTGAGCGTGAACGCGAGCTGAAAGAGGAGCGTCAGGAAGGCGACGACAAGGACAAAATCGCCAAACGTGAACGTAAAATGGAAGAAGCACGCCAGGAGCTGAAAAAGTTACAGGCGGAGCCTTATTAATCCGGACCTAATCACTGAAGCTAAAAGGAACATTACATGTCTAAAGACACTTCATCAGAACATTTGCGTGCTGAACTGAAAAACCTGGCGGACACCCTGGAAGAGGTGCTGAGCAGCACAACGGACAAGTCCAAAGGCGAACTCGATAAGCTGCGTAAGAAAGCGCGCGTGGCGCTGGACAGCTCGCGTGAAAAGCTGGGCGATTCCGGCGAGTACCTGGCGCAAACCACGCGTGAAGCCGCGCAGAAAGCAGACGGCTACGTGCGTGAAAATCCCTGGCATGGCGTAGGTATCGGTGCGGCAATTGGCGTGGCGATCGGCATCCTGATTTCACGGCGTTAATTATGGCGGATTCACAGCAGAGCCACGGCCCCGGCAAAGGGGTCATCAACATTGGTCAGCGCATTGTCACGACGCTGGTCAGCATGGTCGAGACCCGCGTACGTCTGGCGGTGGTCGAGCTGGAAGCGGAAAAGGCGAATCTGATTCAGCTGCTGCTGATGGTTGGCCTGACCATGCTGTTTACCGCATTTGGGCTAATGAGCCTGATGGTGCTGATTATCTGGGCCGTCGATGCGCAGTATCGTCTGATGGCGATTGGTATTACGACTGGGGTGCTCTTTCTTCTGGCGATAATTTTTGGTCTGTGGAGCCTGCGCAAATCGCGTCAGTCTACGCTGCTGCACCATACGCGCAAAGAGCTGGAGACCGACCGTAAGCTGCTGGAGGACGATCGCGCATGAGCAGCAAACAGGAACGTGAAGCGCGCATTCATGCGCTGCTGAGCGACATACAGCAGCAGCGGCTGGATCTCAGCGCAGGCCGCCGTGATTTTCTGCAAAGCACGGCGCATTACGACCGCGGCTGGCTGACGTTCCTCAGCATGCGGCGCTATCTGGCTATCGGCAGCAGCGCGCTGGCTATCTGGTCAGTGCGCAGCCCGAACAAATTTATGCGCCTGCTTAAGCGCGGCTTCGGCGTCTGGAGCACCTGGCGCATGGTCAAAGCGGCCCTGCCGCCGCGCTAATTCCTCTGATTTCAGCCGGCGCGAAAGCGCCGGATTCTCTTTATCAATTTTCCTGAATAACACCTACAGAATATCTCGCTTACAACCTTTTCACTGCGCGACTATCATCTCCAGCTATCAGCTCAGCGAACGGCAATGCCGCCTTTCGCCGGGAATTATCAAACCAGGGCGCTGCTGCCTGCCTAAAAATTAGCTGGAGTAAATGATGAAAAAATTCGAAGATGCTGGTCTGCTGCTGGCGCGTATTCTGATGCCAGTCCTGTTTATCACTGCGGGCTGGGGCAAACTCACCGGCTACGCCGGTACGCAGCAGTATATGGAAGCCATGGGCGTGCCCGGCTTTATGCTGCCGCTGGTGATCCTGCTGGAGCTGGGCGGCGGCCTGGCGATTCTGTTTGGCTTCCTGACCCGCTTCACCGCGCTGTTCACCGCCGCTTTCACCATTCTGACGGCGTTCCTGTTTCACAGCAACTTCGCGGAAGGCGTTAACCAGCTGA
This sequence comes from Candidatus Pantoea deserta, assembly GCF_003813865.1. Taxonomy (GTDB): domain Bacteria; phylum Pseudomonadota; class Gammaproteobacteria; order Enterobacterales; family Enterobacteriaceae; genus Pantoea; species Pantoea deserta. Next base: position 3,267 of record NZ_RMVG01000010.1, on the reverse strand, counting down.
TGTTTATGAAAAACCTCTCTATCGCGGGCGGTTTCCTGGTGCTGGGCCTGGTGGGTCCGGGCGCGTACAGCATCGATCGTCTGCTGCGCAAGAAAACGCAGCCTGCCGCCGCACTGCGCTAAACACACATCTGGCGTAATGCCACATATACTTAGCAGGGCGAGGATACTCCTCGCCCTGTTTGCACTGGAGGCGATATGGGCCAATTGATCGAGGGTGTCTGGCACGACACCTGGTACGATACCAAATCAACCGGCGGACGCTTCAAGCGCACTGAAGCCGTCTGGCGCAACTGGGTGACGGCGGACGGCAGCGCCGGTCCGACCGGCAAGGCGGGCTTTACCGCCGAGCGCGACCGCTATCACCTCTATGTTTCCCTCGCCTGTCCCTGGGCGCATCGCACCCTGCTGATGCGTAAGCTTAAAGGGCTGGAGTCGATGATTGACGTCTCGGTCGTGCATCCGTTAATGCTGGAAAACGGCTGGACCTTTGACGATGAGTTTCCTGACGCCACCGGCGATAAACTTTATCAGAATGAGTTTCTCTATCAGCTCTATCTGCACGCCGATCCGCACTATACCGGGCGCGTTACCGTGCCGGTCTTGTGGGACAAACAGCAGAACACCATCGTCAGCAACGAATCAGCGGACATTATCCGCATGTTTAACAGCGCATTTGATGCCGTAGGCGCGCGCGCCGGGGATTACTACCCGCCAGCGCTGCGCGAGAAAATCGACGAGCTGAACGGCTGGATTTACGACACGGTCAATAATGGCGTCTACAAGTCAGGCTTCGCGACGTCGCAGGCGGCCTATGATGAATCGGTTACCGCGCTGTTTCATTCGCTGTCGCGGCTGGAGCAGATTCTGGGACAGCATCGCTATCTGACCGGCGATCGGCTGACCGAGGCGGATCTGCGTCTCTGGACCACGTTGATCCGCTTCGATCCGGTGTACGTAACCCATTTCAAATGCGACCGCCACCGCATAGGCGACTACCTCAATCTGAGCGGCTTTCTGCGCGACATTTATCAGATGCCGGGCGTTGCCGATACGGTGAATCTGCCCCATATTCGCCATCACTATTACGGCAGTCATAAAACCATCAACCCGAACGGCGTAATCTCGCTGGGTCCGGCGTTTAACTGGGATGAACCCCACGGACGCGGTTAAGTCTGCGCGCCGCCCGCAGTGCGGGACGGCGCCTGCTTGCCAACTGTTATAAAAATTCTGTGCCTTTCTGTGTCTCCTCTGCCTCGCTGCGATCTGTTCTACTGAGCAGAAAAGTGACGGTGAGGTGAACAATGGACGCCATTAAACAAATCTTAATCGATGAAATCGCTACGCTTAACCGCGAGGAACGCCGCGACAATCGGCCGCGTTTTAGCTTCTCTTTTCTGAAAACCCATCCCGGACTCTGGGCGATCATGTATCTCTGCTACGCGCTGTGCGTGGCGCTGATCTTCTCGACGGAGATGCTGGGCTGGCCCGCCTTCTGGTTCGCCACGATTTTTGTGCTGCTGATGAGTTTTTTGATGCTGCTGGACATCAATCCAAAGTACCGCTTCGAAGACATTGACGCGCTGGATCTGCGCGTCTGCTACAACGGCGAGTGGTATTACGTTCAGCCGGTGTCGGAAGGCGGCGTGAAAAAGATCCTCAGCCTGCCTGATGCGCCTGAGCAGGTAAAAAGCGGCATTCACCGCCTGCTACAGCAGAAAGGCGAAGTGGATTTTTACGATATTTACTATTTGACCTGGGGCCATCAGCAGGCGGCGCGGGTTTAATCCGTCCGCTGGTCGGCGATCAGCCTTCCCAGCGTCTCTATCGCCGCTGCGGCGCGGGTATCCCACGCCCAGGCGGCGTTGATTCGGAAGCAGTGGGTAAACTCCTCGCCCGCAGAAAACAGCCGTCCCGGCGCAATACTGATCCCCTGCTGCAACGCCTGCTGATAAAGCAGGGTAGTGTCATAGCCCTGCGGCAGTCTCACCCATAAAAAGTAGCCGCCAGGCAAATCCTCAACGCTTGCGCCGCGCGGCAGGCTGCCGCGTAGCGCCTGATGAACCCAGGCTTTGCGCTGCGCCAGCGTCTGGCGCAACTTTTTCAGATGGGTATCGTATCGACGCGTGGCAAGGAAGTCCGCCAGCGCCAGCTGCATCGGCGCGCTGGTGGAGAGCGTGCTCATCAGTTGCAGGCGCTGGATGCGCTGCGCGTGCTGCCCTGCCGCGACCCAGCCGACGCGAAAACCGGCCACCAGGCACTTGGAAAACGAGCCGCAGTGCAGCACATTGCCCTGACGATCCCAGTATTTCGCCGGATGAGGCGGTTCGTCGCCCGCCCAAAGCTCGGCATAGACGTCATCCTCGATTAGCGGCACCTGATAGCGCGCCAGCAGCGCCACCAGCTGCGCCTTGCGCGCGGGCGACAGCGTGACGCCGAGCGGATTTTGCAGCGTCGTCATCAGCCAGCAGGCTTTAACCGGCCAGCGCTGAAGCGTCTCCTCAAGCTGCTGCATATCAATGCCCTGCTGCGCGTCGCTCGGCACCGCCAGCGCCTTCAGCTTCAGCCGTTCGATCGCCTGTAGCGCGCCATAAAATGTCGGCTGTTCAATCACCACGTAGTCGCCTGGCTCTGTCACCGCTTGCAGACTCAGGTTGAGCGCCTCCAGCGCGCCGTTGGTGATGACAATTTCATCCGGCGACAGCGTGATGCCCTGCCGCGCATAGCGCTGCGCCAGCATCTGCCGCAGCGCCGCGTTGCCGGGGGGAAGATTGCTGAGCGCATCGAGCGGCGTGAGCTGATGGGAGACGTTGGTCAGCGAGCGCATCAGCTGACGCTGGGGGAAAAGTTCAGGATCGGGGAAGGCGGAACCGAAAGGCAGGATGCCAGGATCGCGGATCGCCTGGAGCACATCAAATACGAAGTTATTAATATCGACCTGCTCGCTGAGTGCGACCTGCGCGGGAGCGGTTTGCAGCGCGCGCGGCGCGACGTAATAGCCGGACTGAGGCCGCGAAACGATCCAGCCCTGACTCTCCAGCACCTCATAGGCGTGCATCACCGTCATCAGGCTCACTCCCTGCTGCTGCACCTGCTGACGCAGCGACGGCAGTTTAGTGCCGGGCGGCCAGATTCCTGCTTCAATCTGCTGCTGAATTTCATCCGTCAGTTGCTGGTATTTCGCCACGGGCTGCTCCTTTTATTGCCGGAGCGCAGTGTAGCATGGGCGGGGTCTCTACCTGAAAAGTCGAAACTGACCGATAAGCCG
>NZ_RMVG01000001.1 GCF_003813865.1 Candidatus Pantoea deserta | reverse complement strand
TGCTTATCGCGCAGCCCTGGCCTGACGGCCGGGGCTTTTTGCGTTATGCGGTCGATAAAATTTCCAGAAAACCTTTCATCTTCCTGTCCTCCCTCGTTGCACCTTTGCCCTGTTTTCCAGTTTAAGCTGAAAGATTTTCATATATCGCATGAAGCCTCGACAACTTCGTACTGCCAGGGTAATGTTGGGCATCTGGATGTCTAAACGTATATACGGTTGTTGAGAGGAAAGTCGCACATGCCAATCAGGGTTCCCGATGAATTACCGGCAGTAAATTTTTTGCGTAATGAAAACGTATTTGTCATGACATCATCACGCGCCAGTGTTCAGGAAATCCGTCCGTTGAAAGTATTGGTGCTCAATCTGATGCCGAAAAAGATTGAGACGGAAAATCAGTTTTTGCGTCTGCTTTCCAACTCGCCGCTTCAGATCGATATTCAGCTGCTGCGCATCGACAGTCGTGAATCGCGCAATACGCCTGTGGAGCATCTGAACAATTTCTACTGTAACTTTGATGAAATTCAGCACGATAATTTTGACGGGCTTATTGTCACCGGCGCGCCGCTGGGCCTGGTCGATTTCAACGATGTAGCCTACTGGCCGCAGATCCAGCGCGTACTGCATTGGGCGAAAGAGCATGTCACCTCAACGCTATTTGTTTGCTGGGCAGTACAGGCTGCGCTCAATATTCTTTATGGTATTCCCAAGCAGACGCGCCAGAACAAGCTGTCAGGCGTCTATGAACATCAGATCCTGCATCCGCACGCGCTGCTGACGCGCGGCTTTGACGACAACTTTCTGGCTCCGCATTCGCGCTATGCGGATTTCCCGACGCAGCTGATCACGGATTACACCGATCTGGAGCTGTTCGCGGAGTCGGAAAAGACTGGCGCCTATCTGATGGCGAGCAAAGATAAACGTCTGGTCTTTGTTACCGGCCATCCGGAATATGATGCGCTGACCTTATCGGGCGAATACCATCGCGATTACGAGGCGGGACTTTCGCCCGAAGTCCCCTATAACTATTTCCCGCAGGACAATCCGGAACTGCCGCCGCGCGCCACCTGGCGCAGTCATGGCAACCTGTTGTTCTCTAACTGGCTGAACTATTACGTCTATCAGATCACCCCGTACGATCTGCGCAGAATGAATCCAACGCTCGAATAACCTTTTTCCTCGTTTGTCCTTACCGTGCCAGCCGCAGGGCTGTCACGGTTTTTTTATGTCTGTCGCGTTTCTGAAAATACTTCCCCTTTAAATAAAAAACTTTAATCCCATTTTAATCATCTGGTTAACGCATTTCATATGTGAAAATGGAAATAGTTTTTGATTTTAAAAATAGTCAGCATATGCTTGGATCCTGTAGCGCAAAAAATCCCCTATAACCGGATCCCTGTTACAGGATCCGATCGGCGACAGGAGCGATACCGCATGACAGATACGATAATCCACAGCGATCTTACCTTCACCCAGCCCTTCTCCAGCGCGGAACAGCAGTTATTTACCCCGGAGGCGCGACGCTTTCTTTGCGAGCTGGTCACGCGTTTTACTTCTGAGCGAAAAAGGCTGCTCGGCCTCAGACAACAGCGGCAGCAGCAATATGATGCTGGTCAGCTTCCGCAGTTCGATATGGAAACGGCTTCCATTCGTGAAAGCAGCTGGCGCATCGGTTCCATTCCCGCCGACCTGCTGGATCGACGCGTAGAGATCACCGGACCGCCCGATCGAAAAATGGTGATCAATGCGCTGAACGCCAACGTGAAGGTATTTATGGCGGATTTTGAAGATTCGCTAACGCCGCAGTGGGACAAACTTATCGACGGTCAGCTCACCCTGCGTGAGGCGGTACGGGGAACGCTGCGCTTTACCAGCGAAGCCGGCAAGATTTATCAGCTGTGCGCCGAACCTGCGGTGCTGATGTGCCGCGTACGCGGCCTGCATCTGGATGAAAAGCATGTGCTCTGGCAGGGCAGCGCTATTCCCGGCGGGCTGTTTGATTTCGCGCTCTACTTTTTCCACAACGCTGACCAGCTGCTTAACAAAGGCAGCGGTCCCTATTTCTATCTGCCGAAAACAGAGAGCTGGCAGGAGGCGGCGTGGTGGCGAGAGATCTTCAGCTTTACCGAAGATCGCTTCGATCTGCCGCGCGGCACCATTAAGGCAACGGTTCTGATTGAAACCCTGCCGGCGGTATTCCAGATGGATGAGATCCTGTGGAACCTGCGCGACCATATCGTCGGCCTGAACTGTGGCCGCTGGGATTATATCTTCAGCTATATCAAAACGCTGCGCCAGCATGGCGACCGCATATTGCCCGATCGGCAATCGATCACTATGGCGCAGCCCTTTCTTGACGCTTATTCGCGACTGCTGGTGAAAACCTGTCATCGCCGCGGCGCGTTTGCCATGGGCGGGATGTCGGCGCTGATCCCAGCCAAAGACGCGGCGCGCAATGAGTGGATATTGCAGCGCGTGCGCGAAGATAAACAGCGCGAGGCGGATAACGGTCACGACGGCACCTGGATTGCCCATCCAGGGCTGGCCGATACGGCAATGGCGGTATTTGACGCCGCGCTCGGCGCGCGCCAGAACCAGCTTCACGTGCTGCGTGAAAGCGATGCCATCATCGACGCCGCCCAGCTGCTGGCCCCCTGCGAGGGAGAGCGCACCGAAGCCGGAATGCGCGCCAATATTCGCGTCGCGCTGCGCTATCTTGAGGCCTGGCTGGGCGGCAATGGCTGTGTGCCGATTGACGGGCTGATGGAGGACGCCGCCACGGCAGAAATCGCCCGCACCTCCATCTGGCAGTGGATCCATCATCAGCAGACCCTGAGCGACGGTCAGCGCGTCAGTGCCGAAAGCTTCCTGCGTATGCTGGAGGAGGAGCGACAGCAGCTTAACGATGTGCGTTACGACGACGCGGCGCGGCTGATGGCGCAAATCACCACCGAAAAAGAGCTGGTTTCATTTCTTACCCTGCCGGGCTACTGCCTGATCCCCTGAAAAAAGGAGCCGTTGCCATGACACGCACTCAACAGATACAGCAGCTTGAACAATCCTGGCGCGCGCCGCGCTGGGAAGGCATTACGCGTCCCTATAGCGCTGAAGAGGTGATTAAACTGCGCGGCTCGGTCAATCCGGCCTGTACGCTGGCGCAGCGCGGCGCGGAAAAACTCTGGGCGCTGCTCAACGGCGCAGCGCGCAAAGGCTATGTAAACAGCCTGGGCGCGCTGACCGGCGGACAGGCGTTGCAGCAGGCGAAAGCGGGTATTGAGGCTATCTATCTTTCCGGCTGGCAGGTGGCGGCGGATGCCAACCTTGCCGGACAGATGTATCCCGATCAGTCGCTCTACCCGGTTAACTCAGTGCCGGAAGTGGTACAGCGCATCAACCAGACCTTCCAGCGCGCCGATCAGATCCAGTGGGCGAATAACGCTGAGCCAGGCGACGAGGATTACATTGACTACTTTCTGCCGATAGTCGCTGATGCCGAGGCGGGATTTGGCGGGGTGCTCAATGCCTTTGAACTGATGAAGTCGATGATTAGCGCGGGCGCTGCGGCGGTGCATTTTGAAGATCAGCTGGCGGCGGTGAAAAAGTGCGGCCATATGGGCGGCAAGGTGCTGGTGCCGACGCAGGAAGCGATACAAAAGCTGGTCGCCGCGCGACTGGCGGCAGACGTCATGGACGTGCCGACGATTCTGATCGCGCGTACCGATGCCGACGCGGCAGACTTGATTACCTCCGACTGTGACGAATATGACCGGCCTTTTATTCGCGGCGACCGCACGGCGGAAGGGTTCTTCCGCACACACGCCGGCATTGAACAGGCGATCAGTCGTGGTCTGGCCTATGCCCCTTATGCCGACGTGCTGTGGTGCGAAACCTCGACGCCAGACCTGGCGCTGGCGCAGCGCTTCGCCACGGCCATCCACGCGCGCTATCCCGGCAAGCTGCTGGCCTATAACTGCTCGCCCTCATTCAACTGGAAAAAGAACCTCGACGATCGCGCCATCGCCGGATTTCAGCAGGCGCTAAGCGAGATGGGCTATCGCTTTCAGTTCATTACCCTGGCGGGCATTCACAGCATGTGGTTCAACATGTTCGACCTGGCGCACGCCTATGCACAGGGCGAAGGGATGCGCCACTACGTCGAGAAAGTGCAGCAGCCGGAATTTGCCGCGCGCGAAAAAGGCTACAGCTTCTCGTCGCACCAGCAGGAGGTGGGCACGGGCTACTTTGATCGGGTCACCACCCTGATTCAGGGCGGCCATTCGTCAGTCACCGCGCTGACCGGCTCGACCGAACAACATCAGTTTTAACCCTGTGTCAGATTCCCGCCCGACGCGTTCGGGCGGGCTTTTTGGGGGAGGTATCTGTGCCGCCACGCGAATCCCTGATTGCCCATACTATTCTGCAAGGCTTTGACGCCCAGTATAGCCGCTTCCTGGACATCACCGCTGGCGCGCCGCAGCGCTTTGAGCAGGCCGACTGGCAGGCGGTGCAGCAGGCGATGAAAACGCGCATCCATCTTTACGACAGCCACGTCACCCTGGTGGTCAATCAGCTGCGCATCCTCAACGACGCGGCCGCCTGGGACGATGCGTTCTGGCTCCAGGTCAAACAGGATTACCAGCGGTTGCTGCCGGACTATCCGCGCGCAGAGATCGCAGAGAGTTTTTTCAATTCGGTCTATTGCCGTCTGCATGGCCATGCGCACTTGCAGCCGCAGCGGCTGTTTATTTTCACCAGCCAGCAGAACGCCCCACAGCCGTCGCGTCCGCTGGCGCGCCGCTACGAGCCGCAGCGCGGCTGGCAGGCTATGCTGGAGCAGGTGCTGCGCGATGCCCCGCTGACGCTGCCCTGGCAGGATCGCGCGCGCGACGTCAGCTATATCCAGCGCCATTTACAGCAGCATTTCAGGCTGGAGGGCGGCTGGCTGGAGGTCGCCAGCGAGCTTTTCTTTCGTAATAAAACCGCGTGGATCGTGGCGCGTCTGCATCTGCCGCACGCTGTTTTCCCCTGTCTGCTGCCCGTGCAGCGTAGCGAGCAGGGAGAGCTATGGATCGATACCTGCCTGACTGACGTGAACGACGCCAGCATCGTCTTCGGTTTCGCCCGTGCCAGTTTTATGGTGTACGCGCCGGTGCCCGCTGCGCTGGTGGCGTGGCTACAGCCGATTTTGCCGGGTAAATCGCTGTCGGAGTGTTACAGAGCGATTGGCTGTCAGAAGCACGGCAAAACCGAGAGCTACCGCGACTATCTGCATGCGCTGGCGCAGAGCGACGCGGAATTTGAGATGGCTCCCGGCGTGCGCGGCATGGTCATGCTGGTCTTTATGCTACCGGGTTTTGATCGCGTGTTTAAAGTCATCCGGGATCGCTTTGCGCCGCAAAAAGAGGTGACAGAGGCGCAGGTGCGCGCCTGCTATCAGCAGGTGAAAGAGCATGACCGCGTCGGGCGCATGGCGGACACCCTGGAGTTTGAACAGTTTGCGCTGCCGCTTGCGCGTATTTCACCTGCGCTGATGGCGGAATTTCAGTCCAGCATCGCCGGGAAAATGCATATCGACGGCGATTGCCTGATCGTGCGCCATCTGTGGCTGGAGCGGCGTATGCAGCCGCTGAATCTCTATCTGGCTCAGGCCAACGCCGATGAGCGGCGACACGCCATTGATGAATATGGCAACGCGATCAAACAGCTGGCGGCAGCCAACATCTTTCCTGGCGATATGCTGTTTAAAAACTTCGGCATGACGCGCCACGGACGCGTGGTGTTTTACGACTATGATGAAATTCGTCCCATGGATGAGCTGCACTTCCGCGACGTGCCGCAGGCGCGCTATGAGGAAGATGAACTCTGCGCCGAACCCTGGTACAGCGTCGGCCCGGATGATGTCTTTCCCGAAACCTTTCGCTATGCGCTGTGCAGCGAAGCCGCCACCGGCGCGCTGTTGCAGCAGCTGCATCCTGAAATCTTTGAGGCGGGCTGGTGGCGCACCCAGCAGCAGCGCATCCGGCAGGGACATGTGGAAGAGGCGATCGCCTGGCGGCAGGCGCAGCGCTTTAGCGTGCGTTACGCCCAGGCGCTGGCTTAGCGGCCGCTGTAGGCCTGAGTGACCTGACGCGCTTCGCGGATCACCAGCGCGCCCAGCTCGGTGATACGGTCGTCGGTCATGCGCGCAATCGGCCCGGAAATCGACAGCGCGGCAAAAGCGTCGCCGTGCTCGTCGTAGATCGGCGCGGCGACGCAGCGCAGCCCCAGCGCATGCTCCTCATCATCAAAAGCAAAGCCTCCCTTGCGCACCAGGGCCAGATTCGCCTTCAGGCTCTGCGGCGACATCAGGGTATTGGGCGTGTAGTAGTGCAGCCCTTTCTGATGCAGCAGCGCGGTCACCTGCTCATCGCTCAGGTGCGCCAGAAACGCCTTGCCCGCGCCGGAGGCGTGCATCGGCAGCTTGCCGCCAATCGGCGCCGACATGCGCATCAGCTGGGTGCACTGCACCTGATCGATAATTACGGCCTGATAGTCGCTGAGATCCAGCACCGCCAGATTAACGGTTTCGCCGGAGGTTTCCATAAGCCTGCGCAGAACAGGGTGCACCAGCGCCAGCAGGTTGCGGCTCTGCAAAAAGCTGCTGCCGACCACAAAGGCGTGGGCGCCAATCGTCCACAGGCCGAGATCGCCGGTCTGATGCACAAAACCTTGCTGCTGCATGGTTGTCAGCAAGCGGTGGGTGGTGGAGTTGGGCAAACCAGCCTGCTGCGCCAGTTCGGTGAGCGCCACGCTGCCGTGGGATTCGGCGATCAGCTCCAGCAGATGCAGGCCGCGTTGCAGGGACTGCACCTGACCGCTGACAGGTGCGGCAGCGGGGGCGCCGCGCGGTTTCTTGCCGCGTTTAGCGGGAACGGGCGTAACCATTGGGGGATCTCCTTGCGCAAAGTGGAAATCATTTTCAGGGTAATTACGCAATTTGCAAACCTGAGCTTGCTGGTCGGATCTGTTACGCGCGCTGCCTGAAAATGTCTCACCTGCTGCGGCTTTTTCCCCCTGAAAAGTTGTGCCAGTATGACGGGCTGGCATATCAGCCAGCAGACTGACGTCAACGAGGCAACAGTGAGCAACAGAACCGAAGCGCTGCATCAGCAGCTCGCGCAACGCATCATGGTGCTGGACGGCGGCATGGGCACCATGATCCAGAGCTATAAACTGGACGAGCAGGATTTTCGCGGCAGCCGTTTTGGCGACTGGCCCTGCGATCTCAAGGGCAACAACGATCTGCTGGTACTCAGCAAGCCCGACGTGATCCGCGATATTCACCATGCCTATCTGGAAGCCGGCGCGGATATTGTCGAAACCAACACCTTTAACGCCACCACCATTGCGATGGCGGACTATCAGATGGAAGCGCTGTCGGCGGAGATTAACTATGAGGCCGCACGGCTGGCGCGCGCCTGCTGCGATGCGTGGACGGCAAAAACGCCGGATCGTCCGCGCTACGTCGCGGGCGTGCTTGGCCCGACCAACCGCACCTGTTCGATCTCGCCGGACGTCAACGATCCCGCCTACCGCAACGTCTCCTTTACCCAGCTGGTGGAGGCGTACCGCGAATCGGCGCGCGCGCTGATAGAGGGCGGCGCAGACCTCATTATGATCGAAACGGTGTTCGACACCCTCAACGCCAAAGCGGCCATCTTCGCCGTACAGACCGAGATGGAAGCGCTGGGCATCGAGCTGCCGCTGATGATCTCCGGCACCATTACCGATGCGTCCGGCCGCACGCTGTCGGGCCAGACTACTGAGGCTTTCTATAACTCGCTGCGCCACGCCGAACCGCTGTCGTTCGGTCTGAACTGCGCGCTCGGCCCGGATGAGCTGCGTCAGTACGTGGCGGAAATGTCACGCATCGCCGAATGCTATGTCAGCGCCCATCCCAACGCGGGGTTACCTAATGCGTTCGGCGAATACGATCTCGATGCCGACGTGATGGCCGGTCAGATCGGCGAGTGGGCGCGCGCCGGTTTCCTGAATATTATCGGCGGTTGCTGCGGCACCACGCCGCAGCATATTAAGGCGATGGCGGACATCGTCGCGGGCGTTGCGCCGCGCAAACTGCCGCAGCTGCCGGTCGCCTGTCGTCTTTCCGGCCTGGAGCCGCTGAATATCAGCGGCGATACGCTGTTCGTCAACGTGGGCGAGCGCACCAACGTAACCGGTTCGGCGAAGTTCAAGCGCCTGATTAAAGAAGAAAAATACAGCGAAGCGCTGGACGTGGCGCTACAGCAGGTACAGAACGGCGCGCAGGTCATCGACATCAACATGGATGAGGGGATGCTGGACGCCGAGGCGGCGATGGTGCGCTTTCTTAACCTGATCGCCGGTGAACCTGATATTGCTCGCGTGCCCATTATGATCGACTCCTCGAAATGGGAGGTGATTGAGAAAGGGCTACAGTGCATCCAGGGCAAAGGCATCGTTAACTCGATTTCCATGAAAGAGGGCGAGGAGATCTTTATCCGCCATGCGCGGCTGGTGCGACGCTATGGCGCCGCGATGGTGGTGATGGCCTTTGATGAGGTCGGCCAGGCGGATACGCGCGCGCGTAAGATCGAGATTTGCCGCCGGGCCTATAAAATTCTCACCGAAGAGGTCGGCTTCCCGCCGGAAGATATTATCTTTGACCCCAATATCTTTGCGGTCGCCACCGGTATCGACGAGCACAATAACTACGCCATGGACTTTATTGGCGCGTGCGAAGACATTAAACGCGAGCTGCCGCACGCCATGATCTCCGGCGGCGTCTCTAACGTCTCTTTCTCATTTCGTGGCAACGATCCGGTGCGCGAGGCCATTCACGCCGTGTTCCTCTATTACGCCATTCGCAACGGCATGGATATGGGGATCGTGAACGCCGGACAGCTGGCGATTTATGACGATCTGCCCGCCGAGCTGCGCGATGCGGTAGAAGACGTCATTCTTAACCGCCGCGCCGACGGCACCGAACGCCTGCTTGAGCTGGCGGAAAAGTATCGCGCCAGCAAAGGCGACGGCGCGGAAGATAAACAGCAGGCGGAGTGGCGCGGCTGGGACGTCGTGAAGCGTCTGGAGTATTCGCTGGTAAAAGGCATTACCGAATTTATCGAGCAGGACACCGAAGAGGCGCGTCAGGCCGCGGCGCGCCCGATCGATGTGATTGAAGGTCCGCTGATGGCGGGCATGAACGTGGTGGGCGATCTGTTCGGCGAAGGAAAGATGTTTCTGCCGCAGGTAGTGAAGTCGGCGCGCGTGATGAAACAGGCGGTGGCCTGGCTGGAGCCTTATATCCAGGCCAGCAAAGAGGCGGGCCGCAGCAACGGCAAGATCGTGCTGGCGACGGTGAAGGGCGATGTACACGACATCGGCAAAAACATTGTCGGCGTGGTGTTGCAGTGCAATAACTATGAAATCATCGACCTCGGCGTGATGGTGCCGAGCGACAAAATTCTGAAAACCGCCATTGAAGAGAAGGCGGATATTATCGGGCTGTCGGGGCTGATCACGCCGTCGCTGGATGAGATGGTCAACGTCGCGAAAGAGATGGAGCGTCAGGGCTTTACGCTGCCGCTGCTTATCGGCGGCGCGACCACGTCGAAGGCGCACACGGCGGTGAAAATCGAGCAGAACTACAGCGGCCCGACGGTTTACGTGCAGAACGCGTCGCGCACCGTCGGCGTGGTGTCGTCGCTGCTGTCGCCAGATCTGAAAGAGGCGTTTGTGGCGCGCACGCGTAAAGAGTACGACACCGTACGTATTCAGCACGCGCGCAAAAAGCCGCGCACGCCGCCGGTTACGCTACAGGCCGCGCGCGCCAACGCGGTCGATATTGACTGGGAAAGCTATACGCCGCCGGTCGCGCAACACCTCGGCGTGCGCGAGGTGCGCGCCACAATTGAGACCCTGCGCCGCTATATCGACTGGACGCCGTTCTTTATGACCTGGTCGCTGGCGGGCAAGTATCCGCGCATTCTGGAAGATGAAGTGGTGGGCGAAGAGGCGAAGCGCCTGTTTGCCGACGCCAACGCCATGCTGGATACCCTCAGCAGGCAAAACGCGCTGACGCCGCGCGGAGTGGTGGGGATTTTTCCGGCCAACCGCGTGGGCGACGACATCCACCTTTACCGCGATGAGAGCCGCCGGGAAGTGATTGCCGTTAGCCATCATTTACGTCAGCAAACCGAAAAAACCGACTTCCCTAACTACTGTCTGGCGGATTACGTCGCGCCGGCGTCGAGCGGCAAGGCCGATTATCTGGGCGCCTTTGCCGTAACCGGAGGTCTGGAGGAGGACGCGCTGGCCGAGGCGTATGACGCGCAGCACGACGATTACAACAAGATCATGGTGAAGGCGGTGGCCGATCGTCTGGCGGAGGCCTTCGCTGAGTATCTGCACGAGCAGGTACGCAAGACAATCTGGGGCTTTGCCGCGCAGGAAAATCTAAGCAACGACGAGCTGATCCGCGAAAACTATCAGGGCATCCGTCCGGCTCCGGGCTATCCGGCCTGTCCGGAGCACACAGAGAAGGCGGCGATCTGGCGGCTGCTGGAGGTGGAAAAACACACCGGTATGAAGCTGACCGAATCCTTCGCCATGTGGCCGGGCGCGTCGGTATCGGGCTGGTACTTTAGCCATCCCGACAGCCGTTACTTCGCCGTGGCGCAGATCCAGCGCGATCAGGTGGAGGATTACGCGGCGCGTAAAGGGATGACGGTCAGCGAAATCGAGCGCTGGCTGGCGCCGAACCTGGGTTATGACGCCGACTAGCCAGCGGGCCGACCCCCGTCGTAAATAGCGGCGGTTTTGCACGTCAGATCACGAACGACGGCGTCAGCCGTTTACGCCGGGGCGCAAGGTCGGCTATTTTCGCTGCACAACAGGATCGTTATCAAAAGCGAAACCTTGACTGTTACGTTAATGCGAACAGTCGGGTTTCGCTTTTTTTTTGCCTGTTGGATTCGGAATGCGTTACGCAATTTATAACCGGTGATAGCGAAAGTCTGTCAGGGAGGAGATATGTTAAAGCCAGTGTTTATGCTGCTGTGTGTTGTCACGCTGTTATTGAATACGCTGCAAAGCTATGCGGCGGAGGTGGATCTCTATTTTGTGCGCCACGGCGAGACCCGCTTTAATAAAAGCGGCCGGGTGCAGGGATGGGCGGATTCGCCCTTGACGCCTGATGGCGTCAGGACGGCCAAAGCGCTGGGGCAGGGTCTCAAGTCGACGCCTTTTATCGCGGTCTGGACCAGCGATACCGGCAGAGCGAGAGACACGGCGCAGCTGATCTTACAGGCGCGCGACGCCACGCCGCCGCTAATTGAATCCCGCGCGCTGCGCGAGGTCAGCTATGGGCAATTTGAAGGGCAGGCCACCAGGCTTATGTGGGACGCCGCGGCCAGCACGGTGGGGTTAGCCTCGCAGGCGGCGCTGATGCGCGCTTTTACCGCGGGCGAAAAGTCGATTGCCGACGTGGTGAACGCGCTGGCGGATGCCGATACGGCCCACGAAGCGGAGCATTACCCGCAGGCGGCGGCCAGGCTGAAACAGGCGGTCGATGAGATTGCCCGGCAGGCGCAGCGGGCGGGCGGCGGAAACGTGCTGATCGTCTCGCACGGCATGGCGATTACGGTGCTGCTGCATGAACTGGGCTATAGCGCTCAGCGCAAGCCGTTGAAAAATGCCAGCGTAACCCGCGTGCACTATGACGCGGCAGGCCATTATAACGTTGAGGATGTCGATAATATCCGCTTTGTGAAGCGAGGACAGGTGGAGCAGTAAGCGCAAGCGGGCGCGCTTCGCTGGCAGGAAAGGCGTTACGGCGGCCCGCAGGCCGCCGATGGGGTTTAGTTAAAGCGAGCGTCGCGATCGGACGTCAGATCATAAAGCTGGTATTTACGTCCCAGCATCTGACCGCCGTCGCGCGTCAGCGGCACCCAGTTCACCTGCGCGCGGCCGCGCGTCGGCGTCACGGTAAACAGATCCATTGGAATCGAAATGTAGAAGCCTTTAGTGAACTCGCCTTCGCCGTACTCCTCTGACGACACGTCAGTTTTCGTGGCGTAGACGCCCACCATCACGCCGCTGTCGAAGCGCTTCGACACGTCCAGCGTCACGCCTTTATCCTTCGCCAGATACTGCCCGACGCTCGCTTTCACCAGCAGATCCTGCATAAACCACGGACGCCAGTAGGCGGTAAGATGGCCGGTCGGCGCTTTGTACTGGGTAAACTGCATCATGTTGTCCCAGTCGCGCTGGCGCACGTAGTTGGCATCCAGACCCACGGCCCAGCTGCTGTCGACCGGACGATAGAGCAGCTCGCCGCCGACCCCGCCATACATCGTTTCCAGGTAGCCGCCGTACATCTGACCATACAGGCTGTTGCCGAGGTAGCCCATATAGTTGGCTTGCAGATCGTTGACGTAAACGTTGTTCTCGACATAGTCGCGAATATGGGTGCGCACGCGCGGCAGCGTGGAGTCGGCAGGCGCGCCGTTATAGTTGAATTTGTCGTAGTTATTGGCGATGTTGCCGAACAGGCTACCTCCCACCAGCAGATGATCCGTCAGCCAGTAGTCCAGATTGCCCATCACCCCGACTTGGTACATATAAAAGCTTTCCGGGCCGCCGACCGACTGGTTCAGCACCGGCGACAGGCTGTAGTTAAGCCGCTCTTTGCGAATAAAGAAGCCCTGCTCGGTCTCGCCCGCATCGACCGGGTTTTCGCGCGTCTGGCGCAGCGGCTGCTCGTGGCCCAGCGGATAGCCTTCCAGCTCGCGGTGCAGGCTGCTGACGTCGGTGCGCGTCGTCACCTGCGGCATATTGAAGCGCGACTCCGTGACCTCAATGGTCTCAATGCCCGCCGGCAGATTATTCATGATGATGCGGTTGGCGCGATCGACCCCTTCGCGCGTATCGCGGTATTTGGTCTGCTCGCCGGAGACAAACAGCGTGCTGCCTTTGGTCTGAATGCGCGGCCCGTTCAGCCCGGCGTTATATTTCAGGTCGGACAGCTGGCTGGCGACAACCGTTGGCTCCAGCATCCTGTCCTGCGGATGCGGACGATATTCCGGCTTCGGACTGTCGATATGCGCCTGGCGCAGATCGTTGAAGTTGGTGCGCACCGTTACGCCAAACATAAAGGTATTGCCGCGCTCATAGCTGGCGTTAATGTCCGCCCAGTCGGTCACGCGGTAGATAGCGCCGACGTTAACCTTGCTGCGCTGCTCCAGCCGGCCCGCAAAGTCATCCTGGTAATCGTTGCCTTCATACTCCAGCTTAAGGCGCAGCGGCTGCCACGGCGTCTGATACTCCACGCCGCCAAACAGCGCCGACGGGCCATGAAACATCTGCGAGCCGTTAATCGAACCGGCTTCGCCTGTGCCGGGGCGCTGGCAGTAGCTGTCGCTGTAAGAGCAAAACGGGTTTTTGACGGTGCCGCTGTTGCCAAGATAGCCCCAGCCGAGGCCCAGCGTGAAATCAAAGGGTCCCCAGGCTTTGCTGGCGACCAGGTATTCGCTGTCAAACAGGCCAGTACCGCCAAGATCGCGCGAGCCTAAAGCGACTTCCGGCAGCCAGTAGCTCTCTTTCAGCAGGCGCAGCTTCAGGTCGAACGCCTTATCTTTGTAGCTCTGGTTGCCGCTGAAGCTGTCAACCGCGCTGTAGCGTCGCGTCCGCACGTCGGTATAACGCACCGTGGTTTCCAGCCAGGGAAGCAGCTGCATAGAGGCGGAGTAGTAGCGGTACTGATCGTTATCGCGGAAGTTAAGGCTAAATTCCCCCTCGCGCGCCATGCGTGCGGTTGGCACCTGCAACAGGCCAACGCCGCCGAAGTCAGACTGCGACGGGCCAACCGGGTCGGGAAAAGTCTCGGCCTGCGCCTGACAGGCAGCGGCCACGGAAACAGCCAGCAGGCTGAAAAGAAGCTGTTTATTCATCACTCTGGCACCCGGTGAGTCAGTACGGAAATCATGCGCTGGTTGAGATCGTCATATCCGTCGGGCAGGCTCCAGGCGGAGAAGCCCAGCCAGATAATGCTGCCGGGCGCGACCTCGACATGACGATGGTTCCAGTAGGCCACCGGCACGCGCTGCGTCTCGCCGGAGGGCGCAATCACCGTGACCTCGCTCTTTTCTGCGCCGGAAAGCCGTTCGTGACCGGCCAGATAGCCGCGCACCGTCTGTCCTGGCTGCCAGCTCGTTTTGCCTGCGCCGTGCAGCGCGCCCATCAGCCAGACGCTGGTGGACGGCGGCGTCACATAAAGGTCGTAGTCGCCCTGCAAACGGCGGTTGTCAGCCGGATGCAGGCGGATCCAGTCTGGGTCGAGCGAGACGAACTGGCGGCCCGTCACGCTGACGCTGCTGAGCTGGCGCAGCACTTCGCCGATAGCAGCGGCGCGCTCGCCGCTGCTCTGCGCCTGCCAGGCGCGCAGGTCGTCCAGCGTTTTCCGCTGCTGCTGAAGGGCGGTCGCGCTGGCGCCGCGTTCGGCTATTACTGCGCCGCGCCACCAGACGTCGTTGATCAGCGCCGGCTGAGTAACCACCTGCGCCAGATCCTGCACCTCGCCGAGCGTGGCGCTGCCCTGTGCGGTATGGACCGTGACCTGACCCGCCGCCCACGCGGCGCTGCTGCCAGCCAGCATTAACCCGGCCAGCAAAGAGAGTGTGTTTTTCATGATTTCGCCGGCTTCAGAAGGGTGGTGGCAACAGGAAAGTCGTCGGCAGCCAGCATCTGGCGCGCCTGCACCACGTCGCCGCTGCTGTTATCGACCCAGAAGGTGTTTTCCCACTCGCGGCCCGTGGACTCGATGCGGGCCTGCTCGGTCCAGACGCGACAGGCGACGCGGCGACCCGCCAGCGTCAGCACCTCGTCCGTGCCGCGCACAAAGCGTGAGCTGACGGTGGCGGCGCGCGTTTTGCCGTGCTCGGTCCACTGCACGATGCGCGTCCAGCCTGCGCCATCGCGTAGATGCAGCGCGTCCGCCAGCGGATCCTGCGGCAGATTGCTCACCTGTTGCAGGTTATCCGGCAGACCCAGCGTTTTAACCAGGCGACCATGCTGCGTGACCAGCATGGCGTTATCCTGGGTAATCCACTTCTGCTGGCCGTTTTCGTTGTAGCCGAGCACCACAAAAATCTGCGGGCCGTTATCGATGCGGGCATAAAGGCTGGCGTAGGGCAGATCGGCGATCTGCTGAGGTGTTTTAATGACGTCGTCAGGACCGGAAACCGCCATCATGATGGTCTGTTCCAGCCCTTGTTGCGTCTGCGTGCAGGCCTGCAATAGCAGACAAGCCAGCAAAAAAGAGAGTTGGCGCACTGTGTGTCCCTGTCAAAAATGCCGAAGCAAAAAATAACCACACGAATGTGTGGTTATGTTTAAACGTGCTTTATCAACGAGTGGTGCTCGTTGTGGTCGTGGTTGTTGTACCGGTATTTGCGCCGTCACCGCCGCCAGAGGCAGCGATGCCGACACCGACTAACGCACCCAGCGCACCGATACCGACAGCGGTCGAGGTGCCGGCGGAAATCGCTCCCGCCTGCGCGCCCGCTGCAACACCGGCTTCTTCCGGGGCGGCAAAAGCCACGGAATGTGCTGCGACGTAAAGTACGGCTGCTCCGGCAACCAGGATTTTTTTCATACAACTTGTCCTGCATTGAGTGAATGAAGGATGTACCCGTTTCGGGCGCGTTCAGTATAGGGCAACAAATTACCAGAGTTCAGCGCGCAAAAAAGTGGCCCTGGCGCGCAGCGAATAACGGTTAAAAAGCAGGCCAGACAGCGTTAATCCCTTTTTAATGGGGAAGTTTTATAAAGCGTCAGCATATCTGTCTGGTCTTAAATTAAATGCAAAGCCAATTTCTCTTTTTTATTAATTTCTGGTACGAAAAAGGCGTTATCAGACTTTCCTCAGCGAGAGGGTGGGAGAATTTGATTAAAAATCAATGGAAAAGAGAAAAGGATGGGGAGAATAAGGGCCAGATTAAACCAGAGTGCGAGAGGGATTTTTGCTGCATCTTCAGAGCAATCTCACCCCATTTTAAGAATTACCCCGTGTTGTCTGCGCATGTTTCCGGCAGAAAAACGGCGCATGGCGCACTGCGGCCATAAAAAAGGCGGCCAGATGGCCGCCCTGATGAAACGCGAGGAAATTAGCGCCAGGATTTATAGCGATTAATTAAGCCATTGGTGGAACTGTCATGGCTGGTAATAGCCGCGTTATTTTCCAGCTCAGGCAGAATACGGTTCGCCAGCTGCTTGCCTAACTCCACGCCCCACTGATCGAAGGTGAAGATATTCAGAATCGCGCCCTGGGTGAAGATCTTGTGCTCGTAAAGCGCAATCAGCGCGCCAAGGCTGTAGGGGGTGATTTCACGCAGCAAAATAGAGTTGGTCGGGCGGTTGCCTTCAAACACCTTGAACGGCACGATGTGTGCCACGGCGTCGGCGGATTTACCCGCGTCGGCAAACTCTTTCTCGACGACGTCGCGCGACTTGCCGAACGCCAGCGCTTCGGTCTGGGCAAAGAAGTTGGAAAGCAGCTTCTGGTGATGGTCGGCCAGCGCGTTGTGCGTGATGGCCGGCGCGATAAAGTCACAGGGCACCAGCTTGGTTCCCTGATGGATCAGCTGATAAAACGCGTGCTGGCCGTTGGTGCCCGGTTCGCCCCAGATAATCGGGCCGGTCTGATAATCCACCGGATTGCCGTCGCGATCGACGTATTTCCCGTTAGATTCCATGTTGCCCTGCTGGAAGTAGGCCGCGAAGCGATGCATATACTGATCGTAAGGCAGAATCGCTTCGGTCTCTGCGCCGAAGAAGTTGTTGTACCAGATGCCGATCAGCGCCAGCAGCACCGGCAGGTTCTGTTCGGCCGGCGTGGTGGAGAAGTGCTGATCCATCGCGTGCGCGCCGCTCAGCAGCTGCTCAAAGTTGTCGAAGCCGATAGAAAGAATAATCGACAGGCCAATGGCCGACCACAGAGAGTAGCGTCCCCCGACCCAGTCCCAGAACTCAAACATGTTGGCCGTGTCGATGCCAAACTCGCCAACCGCTTTCGCGTTGGTTGAGAGCGCGGCGAAATGCTTCGCGACATGCTGCTGATCGCCCGCGGTTTTCAGGAACCAGTCGCGCGCGCTGTGGGCGTTGGTCATGGTTTCCTGGGTGGTAAAGGTTTTCGACGCCACCAGGAAGAGCGTGGTTTCCGGGCTGAGGTCTTTCAGGGTTTCCGCGATATGCGTGCCGTCGACGTTAGAGACGAAGTGCATATTCAGGTGGTTCTTATAGGGGCGCAGCGCCTCTGTCACCATAAACGGACCGAGATCCGATCCGCCGATGCCGATATTCACTACGTCGGTAATGGCTTTGCCGGTATAGCCCTTCCACTCGCCGCCGATGATGCGCTCGGAGAAGTGCTTCATCTTCTCCAGCACCGCGTTGACTTCCGGCATCACATCTTTGCCGTCAACCAGGATCGGCGTATTGCTGCGGTTGCGCAGCGCGACGTGCAGCACAGCGCGATCTTCGGTGCGGTTGATCTTCTCGCCGGAGAACATCGATTTGATCGCGCCGCTCAGGTCGGTCTCTTTCGCCAGCGCCTGGAGCTTGTCCAGCGTCTCCTGGGTGATGCGGTTTTTCGAGTAATCCACCAGCATCTGGTCATCAAAGGTGGCGGAGAATTTAGCAAAACGATCGGCATCCTGGGCGAACAGGTCGGCGATCTCCACCGATTTCATCTGTTCAAAATGCTGTTGCAGCGCTTTCCAGGCTGCGGTTTGTGTCGGATTGATATTTTTCATGGCAACACTCTTGTTGATTTAAAAACCGTCATTCCATCGTGGGCGAGCACACCCGTATAGCGTTTCAGTATGACAACAGTACCCACTGAAAGGAAAAATTTTGTCGGCATCGTCATCGCGCGCGGGCGTAAACGTCGTCGATTCCGCGCGGCGACCGGGAATCCGCGGCGGCGATTTTCAGATTAGGCGACGCCTATTGTGCCGCTAAGCCGGTCGGCGAACCTTGTGCCGCATCAGCATAAACCGGGGTGAGGCACGGCATTTAACGCTGAGGGCGCAGCAAATCGTCGACAGACGTAGACAGCAACCTTATGACTCGGTATTTTTATGCGGCTACTTGCGCATCCGTGCGCAAGCCAGAAGAGGCGCGTCGCCCAGGCAGTGTGTTGGAGGAACCGTATCCGGGGATAACACATCAGGGGGAGCGACGCCGAGATGGTCAACATGCGGAGTGTTGTCTGTCGGCTACAGGGGCTGAATCCCCTGGGTTGTCACCAGAGGCGTCCACAGTCGGGCGTTTCGCAAGGTGAAGTGCTTCTGGGTGACTCGTCTCCTGAGCTTGTCTGCCCAATTCTGCTCTTCCCTTGTGCCAAGGCTGATACAATGTCTCCCGTCCCATACACGCGGGAGAAGATAACCTGACACGAGGTCGTACATGTCTCAAACTCTGATCGTGGCGAAATTCGGCGGCACCAGCGTTGCCGATTTCGATGCTATGAACCGCAGCGCCGACGTGGTGCTAACTAACCCTGATACGCGTCTGGTGGTGCTCTCCGCCTCGGCGGGCGTGACCAACCTGCTGGTTTCGCTGGCAGAAGGCCAGGAGCAGGCGCAGCGCGCTTACCTGCTGGACGAGATTCGCCGTATCCAGTATGCCATCGTCGATCGACTGCGAAATCCCGCCGTTATCCGCGACGAAATCGATCGCATGATTGAAAACATCACCATGCTCTCCGACGCCGCCTCGCTGGCGACCTCTAACGCCTTAACCGATGAGCTGGTCAGCCACGGCGAGCTGATGTCGACGCTGCTGTTTGTGGAGATCCTGCGCGAACGTCAGGTGGAGGCGGAGTGGTTCGACGTGCGTAAGGTGATGCGCACCAACGACCGTTTCGGCCGCGCCGAACCGGAAATCGCCACCCTGGCCGAGCAGGCCGCCGCGCTGTTGCAGCCGCGTCTTGCACAGTCGCTGGTGATTACCCAGGGCTTTATCGGCAGCGAGCATAAGGGCCGCACCACTACGCTGGGACGCGGCGGCAGCGACTACACCGCTGCGCTGCTGGGCGAGGCGCTGAAAGCCGCGCGCGTAGACATCTGGACTGATGTGGCGGGCATCTACACCACCGATCCGCGCGTCGTCCCCTCAGCGAAACGCATTGACGACATTACCTTTGAAGAAGCCACCGAGATGGCGATCTTTGGCGCTAAAGTGCTGCATCCGGCAACGCTGCTGCCTGCGGTGCGCAGCGACATCCCGGTATTTGTCGGCTCAAGCAAAGATCCGGCCGCGGGCGGCACCCGTGTGCACCGCGAAACCGCCAACCCGCCGCTGTTCCGCGCGCTGGCGCTGCGTCGTCGTCAGACGCTGCTCACGCTGCACAGCCTGAACATGCTGCACTCGCGCGGCTTCCTTGTGGAGGTGTTCACCATTCTGGCGCGCCACAACATTTCCGTGGATTTGATTACCACTTCAGAAGTGAGCGTGGCGCTGACGCTGGATACCACTGGCTCAACCTCAACCGGCGACAGCCTGTTGACTCAGGCGCTGCTGACGGAGCTGTCGTCGCTGTGCCGCGTTGAAGTGGAAGAGAATCTGGCGCTGGTGGCGCTGATTGGCAACAACCTCTCCAGAGCGCGCGGCGTGGGCAAAGAGGTGTTCGGCACGCTTGAGCCTTTTAACCTGCGTATGATTTGCTACGGCGCCAGCAGCTATAACCTCTGCTTCCTGGTACCGGGCGAAGATGCGGAAAGCGTGGTGCGCGCGCTGCATAAAAATCTGTTCGAGTAAAGATTTGCCCGGCCGGATCGGATCCGGCTGGTGCGATCGACCGCGTTTTAGCGCCTGAAGCAGCGTAATTCCAGCCCGTTATGGCGGATCGGCAGCAGTCGATCCGCATTTTTCCTGTCTGGCCCATCTTGTGATAACGAAATGTTATGATCCCGCTCCGCTGGCGCAACCGTTCCTGCGCCGCGTCTCTCTGTGGCAAAACCGCGAAAAAACACAACATTCAAAGAAGGAAGTCTGGCTATGCTCGCCAAATTAACCCGGCTGTTCCCGCTGTGGGCCGTGCTGCTCTCTGTCGCCGCCTGGTACTCTCCCGGCACCTTTCTCGGCATTGGACCCTGGGTCACCTGGCTGCTAATGCTGATTATGTTTGGCATGGGCGTAACGCTGCATATCGATGATTTTAAACGCGTGCTGGTGCGTCCCGCGCCGGTTATCGCCGGTACGTTTTTGCACTACCTGGTGATGCCGCTCGCCGCCTGGGCGCTGGCGAAGCTGTTTCATATGCCGCCGGATCTCTCTGCGGGCATGATTCTGGTCGGCAGCGTCGCCAGCGGCACCGCCTCCAACGTGATGATCTATCTGGCGAAAGGGGACGTCGCGCTGTCGGTGACCATCTCCTCGGTCTCCGCGCTGGTCGGCGTGATTGCGACGCCGCTGCTGACGCGCTTCTATGTCGATACGCACATTCAGGTGGATGTGGTGGGCATGCTGCTCAGCATCGTGAAAATCGTGGTGATCCCCATTAGCCTGGGGCTGATTATCCACCACAGCTTTAACAAACTGGTGCGCCGCGTAGAGCCGTATTTACCGGCGCTCTCCATGATTTGCATTCTGCTGATCATCAGCGCCGTCGTGGCGGGCAGCCAGGGCTTTATCGGATCGGTTGGCCTGGTGGTGATCGCCGCCGTGGTGCTGCATAACGCGATTGGCCTGCTGGGCGGCTACTGGGGCGGCAAGCTGTTCGGCTTTGACGAATCGACCTGCCGTACGCTGGCGCTGGAAGTGGGCATGCAGAACTCCGGCCTGGCGGCGACGCTGGGCAAGCTCTACTTCTCGCCGCTGGCTGCGCTGCCGGGCGCGCTGTTCTCGGTCTGGCACAACCTTTCAGGTTCGCTGCTGGCAGGCTACTGGTCCGGCAAACCCGTCAGGAAAAAGTAATTAACCGGGGGCGGACGCGCCCCCGTTTTACTCGTAATCCCGCTCGTCGTCCGGCTGCTCCAGCACCGTATAGGCCACGCTGCACAGCAGAGAGTTAAGACGCTTCATATCGCCCAGCAGGCCCAGATGCAGCGAGCTGGTTTCAATGCTCTGCACGTTCTGCTGATGCAAACGCTCGACGTGCGCGTGCGAAAAGCGGCGGATCAGAATGCGGAAGCGATGCTTGGCGCGGCGCAGCCGTTTAGCGCTGGTGATGTCGCGCGACAAAAAAACCGACAGGCTCAGCCGTAAATTCGCCAGCAGCTGCTCATGCAGCGTCTCCAGCTCTTTCAGTCCTTGCGGGGAAAACGCGCGGCGCGGCGTTAACGATTTATCCGCAACGTCACCGCTCATGCGCTCGATAATGTCGCCCGCCTGCTCCAGATTCAGCGACATTTCAATTATTTCGCCCCAGCGGCGCGAGTCCTCCTCTGACAAATCCTCTTTAGGCATACGCGCCAGGTAGAGCTTAATGGCGGTGTAGAGCACATCCACATCATCATCCAGCCGTCGCACCGTGCGCTCTTCGCGTACTTCGCCATGCACCACCTTACTGAACGCTTCCAGCATCAGCTCCAGCACGTCGCCGATGCGCAGCGCCTCGCGCGCGGCGTTAACCAGCGCCAGCGCGGGGGTATCCAGCGCGCTGCGATCCAGATGGCGAGGCTTCACCGTCATATCCGCTTCGGCGTCATCGCGGATCAGGCGTGTACAGAGTCGCGCCATTGGATCGGCGAAGGGCACCATAATCAGGCAGCGGATCAGGTTGTAGAAGACGTGAAAGAAAATGACCAGCTCTTCATCATTAACCGGCAGTTTATCCAGCCAGGGCGCCAGCCAGTTGATAAAGGGCAGGACCGCCAGCGATCCCAGCAGCTTGAAGAGCAGGCTGCCGAGCGCCACCCGCTTGCCTGCGGCGTTAGAGCCGCTGGCGTTCAGCATCGCCAGCAGGCCGCTGCCCAGGTTCGCGCCGATCACCAGGCAGAGCGCGACCTTAAAAGAGATAACGCCTGCGGCGGTTAGCGTGGCGGTAATCAGCACGGCCGCCAGGCTGGAGTAGCTGACAATGGCGAACACCGCGCCGATCAGGGCATCCAGTAAAATATCGCCGGTCAGGCTGGAAAACAGCACCTGCACGCCGGAGGCCTGGGTGATGGGTCTGGCGGCGGCGACAATCAGCTGCAACGCCAGCAGAATCAGGCCAAGCCCGATACTGGCGCGGCCCATCTGCCCAACGCGCGTCTGCTTACGCGACAGAAAAAACACCACGCCGAAAAAGATAAACAGCGGCGACAGCCAGGAGAGATCGAAGGTCAGGATGCGCGCCATGATGGCGGTGCCGACATCGGCGCCCAGCACCACGACCAGCGCAGGCGTCAGTCCCATCAGTTTCTGCGCCACAAAGGAGGTCGCCAGCAGGGTAGTGGCATTGCTGCTCTGGACCAGCGTGGTCACGCCGATGCCGGCCAGAAACGCCATCGGCTTTCTTTCAATGCTGCGGCTAAGCACGCGGCGCAGATCGGCTCCGAAGACGCGCATGATGCCGGAGCGCACGATATGGGTGCCCCACACCAGCAGGGCAACGGCAGAGAGAAGATTAAGCAGGGTTAACACGTCATGCCACTCCACAACCGTCAGGCTAAAAAGCAGCAGAGCGCCAGCCTGACGGAGTGAGCATTCTGCAAAGAGAGTGGTCGAGCGGAGCGCAATTTTTCCTGAATTTTAAGCGACATGGCGCGCTGCCGACCTGTTAACTGTAGCGCAGTCCGCCGGGCGCGGCAGAAATAAAACCCGCTTTATTCAGGCAGGCGCGAGCGACATCACAGCGCGCGGCTCAGGGCTATATTGTGATTTCCATCACATTAAAGCATGATGGCAATTATTTTCTGAGAGTAACTAAAAGGCCAGTCATGAATGTAAAATCCACCGGTGGCCAGATTATCGCCGTGGCGCTGCAATGGGTACTGAATCTGGGACTGCTGGCGCTGGCGGTAATCCTGGCGGTGTTTCTCGGCAAAGAGACGCTGCATCTTGCCAGGGTGCTGCTGAATACCGGCGAGCAGGCTTCTTCTTATCTGCTGATTGAGGGAATTGTCATCTATTTCCTCTACTTCGAGTTTATCGCCCTGATCGTTAAATATTTCCAGTCGGGCTATCACTTTCCGCTGCGCTATTTTGTCTATATCGGCATCACGGCGATTATCCGGCTGATTATCGTCGACCATAAAAATCCCTTCGACACGCTGTGCTATTCCGGCGCTATTTTAATCCTCGTGGTCACGCTGTGGCTGGCGAACAGTAACCGCCTGAAACGCGAATAGCGGCAGGTGTACCCGCCGCGCCTCTGCGCTACACTGTTGCCCTCAAAATTGACGGGAGTGGTGATATGTCGCAAGAGGCGCTTCGCTTATTACGCGCGCTCAACTGGCTGCCGGTAACCCATCCGACGCTGACCGCGCCGCTGCTCGACTGGCTGATGGAGGAGGACTCCATGACGCGTCGCTTCGAGCAGCACTGTCGGCAGGTAACGGTGCGGCCGATACGCGAAGGCTTTATCAACGCCAGTGAACTCAGCGAGGAGAGGGCGCTGTTGCCGGATGACGCGCGTTTCTGGCTGCGTGAAATCGTGCTGTGCGGCGATGACGAACCCTGGCTAATCGGGCGCACGCTGGTGCCGGAGAGCACGCTGAATGGTCCGGAACAGATGCTGCAACAACTGGGTACGCGACCGCTTGGCCGCTATCTGTTCTCCTCTTCCACCCTGAGCCGCGACTTTATTGAGCCTGGCTGCGTGGACGCGCTGTGGGGACGCCGCTCGCGCCTGCGCTTGTCGGGCAAGCCGCTGCTGCTTACCGAACTGTTTCTACCCGCCTCGCCGCTTTATCGCGACCTGGCCTGAGGATAATCGAACGTGCAAAAAACCTTACAGATGAGCAAGTTTCAGGCTTACAGCCGCCTGATGCGCATTGACAAGCCGATCGGCACTTTGCTGCTGCTGTGGCCCACGCTGTGGGCGCTGTGGCTTTCCGGTATGAGCGTGCCGCCGTTATCGGTGCTGGTGGTATTTGTGCTCGGCGTCTTTGTGATGCGCGCGGCGGGCTGCGTCATTAACGACTTTGCCGACCGCAAGGTGGATGGCTTCGTTAAGCGCACCGCAGGGCGTCCGCTGCCGAGCGGCGCGGTCAGCGAAAAAGAGGCGAAGATTCTGTTTGTGCTGCTGGGGCTGCTGGCGTTTGCGCTGGTGCTCACCATGAACCTGATGACGATCCTGCTGTCGCTGGGCGGGCTGGCGCTGGCGTGGTGCTATCCCTTTATGAAGCGCTATACCCATTTGCCGCAGGTGGTGCTGGGCGCGGCGTTCGGCTGGGCGATTCCCATGGCCTGGGCGGCGGTTAGTGAGTCCTTACCACTGGAGTGCTGGCTGGTGTTTCTGGCAAACATCTGCTGGACCGTGGCCTATGACACCCAGTACGCCATGGTCGACCGCGATGACGATATTAAAATCGGCGTGAAATCGACGGCGATTCTGTTTGGCCGCTACGACAAACTGATTATTGGTCTGCTACAGCTGGCGACGCTGGCACTGCTGACGCTGGCGGGGGCGCTGATGCAGCTTAACGCGCTGTTTTACTGGTCGCTGCTGGGGGCCGCCGCGCTGTTTATCTACCAGCAGAAACTGATTGTTCAGCGCGAACGCGACGCCTGCTTCCAGGGCTTTCTGAATAATAACTACGTCGGGCTGGTGATCTTTGTCGGCGTGCTGCTGAATACCCCGCCGTTTAGCCAGCTGTTTTAACGGCCGGCTTCTCAGCGAGCGCTGCTTTCCCGGTAATAAAAAAGGGCGACATCTCTGTCGCCCTTTGCTTTTCGCTGCGGTCATTAGTCGTGTGCGACCGCGCTCTCAATGGTCAGTCGCACATCGCTGGTGATCAGATCCGCCAGGATATGCCAGGTGGCCTGGGTACGCTCAACGTCGGCATCGCCGGTATCGCTGATATAGCCTTCGTCTCGCAGCGTCAGCACCAGAGTGGTAAAGACCGCCTTATCGAAGAACTCCGGCGCATTGATACCGTGCAGCACCGACAGACGCTGCGCCAGCATACGGCTCTCTTTCTCCAGCGTGCCGCGGTTGATGGTCGGCTTCGCGCTAAGGATAGAGAAGGTAATCGCAAAGCGTTGCAGGGTTTCGCGGATACCGGCGGCCAGCAGTTGCAGAGTGCGGTAGCGCGCGGCGGTGTGACGCAATTGCCCGTCCTGAAGGGTGATCAGGCCCTGACGCGCCAGCTCCTGACACAGCGCGCTCAGCAGCGCCGGCAGCGCGTCCATCTCCCAGCGCAGGAACAGCTCGCTTTTCAGCATAGGGTAGATCAGGCGCACCTGGCGCAGCAGTTCGGCCTCGCTGAGGTTCGGATGCTGCTGAATAATGGCGGCGATCAGCGACGGCATCACCAGCATATGGTGGATGTTGTTGCGGTAATAGGTCATCAGCACCGCCTGCTCGCGCGGCAGAATGATGATGTCGCCGATATTATCCTGCTCGGTCTCGAACTTGTTCATGCCCATGGCGTGATCCAGCAGCGCCTCCGCAGAGAGCGGCGGCACCGTGGATTCCGGCGAGTAGGGCACATTGCGCAGCAGCTCGGTATAACACTCAAGCTGCTCAATCAACTGCTCGCGGGTTAGTGAGCGCTGACGTGAGGCAAGCAGCGCCGTCACGCACAGGTTCATGGCGTTGGCCGCGCCCGCTTCATTGATGCGCACCATCAGACGCGCCGCAATATCATTGACCGTGGGCGTCAGCCAGCTGGGACGCTGCGGCTCAATGGGATCGATGGCGTCGCGCCACTCCGGCACCTGCTTATTCAGGTAGTTCACCAGCGGCAGCGGTTCGCCGAAGTTAACATAGCCCTGGCCGAGGTTGCGCAGCTTGCGCAGGCCGCGCACCATCTGCATAAAGCCTTCTTTCTCTTTCGCCGCGCCGCGCAGCTCTTTGGCGTAAGTGCCCACTTCCATTACGTGCTCATAGCCGATATAGATCGGCACCAGCGTAATGGGGCGGTTACCGCCGCGCAGCATCGCCTGTAGCGTCATGGCCAGCGTGCCGGTTTTCGGGTCCAGCAGACGACCGGTACGTGAGCGCCCACCCTCAACAAAATACTCAACCGAGTAGCCCCGGCTGAACAGTTCGCCGAGATATTCGCGGAAGACGGTAGCGTAAAGCTTATTGCCCTTAAAGGTACGACGAATAAAGAAGGCGCCCAGGCGACGGAAAATCGGTCCCGCAGGCCAGAAGTTAAGGTTAATGCCCGCAGCGATGTGCGGCGGCACCAGCCCCTGGTGATAGAGCACATAGGAGAGCAGCAGATAATCCATGTGGCTGCGGTGGCAGGGCACATAGACAATCTCATGGCCATCCTCCGCCAGCTGGCGCACGCGTTCGCCGCCGTTAACATTGATGCCCTGATAGAGACGGCTCCACAGCCAGCCCATCACGCGATCGGTAATGCGGATGGCCTCATAGGAGAAGTCGGCGGCGATCTCTTCCATCATTTCGACGGCGTTTTGCTGCGCCTTCTCGTGAGAGACCTTTTTACTGCGCGCCTCTTCTTCTACCGCTTTCTCAATCGCTTTGGACTGGAGCAGCTTGTTGAACAGATCCTGACGCGCCGGCAGACGCGGCCCGATAGCAGCTAAACGCTGACGAGCGAAGTGAATACGCGCGACGCGCGCCAGCTTCTGCGCGATAGATTTATCGGTGCCGTGCTGCGTCGCCATCCAGCGCAGCGACACGGTGGGCGAAAAGCGCACAAAGCTGTCGCGCCCGTGCCAGAGCGTGGCGAAAAATTTCTCGACGCCGTTCAGCTCGCGCAGGTGCGGCGTATCGTCGCCCTGAACCTCGCGGCCAGGCGCGCGGCCGAACATCACCGATACCGGCAGCATCTGAATATCCAGATGCGGATTATTGCGGTGCAGATCGAGGTATTCATGGAAAATTTTCACCGATTCCGTATTAGGCACGAAATAGGGGAATACGCGTGGACCATCGTGAATAAACACATGGCGTGGCAGCAGCGCGCCGTCAATTTCCAGCGGAATGAGCGGATCGGGCAAATTATGCTTTAAACACTGCTGACGCAGCGTGAGCAAATCCGCCTTGGAATCGTATGGCAGCACGTACATAATCGGCCGCGTTGGATCGAGCCCATGTTCTGAAACGGGATCGGCCGGAATGGCCTTACTCTTTACGAGAATAGAGTGTGGTAAATTCAATAATTTATAATAAAGTTTACGCCAACCTGACATAGACAACATGAAGCCTCTTGTTAGCAAAGCGCCGCAAGCATAACAGAAAGTGCTGCGAAGATCTGTGGGGGGCAAACGCACCCGGCCCACACATTGACGTCAAACAACGAAAAGGGTTCCCTCACAATGGCAAGTAATACCACCGGTTTACTCAGGATTGTCAAAGCGGCCGGCTACTCATGGCAGGGGCTGCGCGCGGCCTGGCAACATGAAGCGGCGTTTCGCCAGGAGGCCACGGCGGCGATTATCGCCATTATCGTCGCCTGCTGGCTGGATGTGGATACCGTGGCGCGCATCCTGATGATCGGTTCGGTGGTGCTGGTCATTATCGTCGAGATCCTTAACAGCGCGATTGAAGCCGTGGTCGACCGCATCGGGCAGGAGCGTCATCCGCTGGCTGGCCGGGCGAAAGACATGGGTTCCGCCGCCGTATTGCTGGCTATCATACTGGCGCTGTTTGTCTGGATCGCCCTGCTCTGGTCGCATTTGCGTTAGGCTTTCCAGAATTGAGCAAAGGCCCGTTATTTCCCTGGCTTTCGGTTTTCATTTCGCCAATACCTGTATATACTCACAGCGACTGTATAAACAACCAGGGGGCGGGATGAAAGCATTAACCACCAGGCAGCAACAGGTTTATGACCTGATTCGCGACCATATCAACCAGACGGGCATGCCGCCAACGCGTGCGGAAATTGCCTCGCAGCTGGGGTTCCGTTCCCCGAATGCCGCCGAAGAGCATCTCAAGGCGCTGGCGCGCAAAGGCGTTATCGAAATCGTTTCTGGCGCATCGCGCGGCATTCGCCTGCTGATGGAAGAAGAAGAGTCTAACGGTCTGCCGTTAATCGGCCGCGTCGCCGCGGGCGAGCCGCTGCTGGCGCAGGAACATATCGAAACCCACTACAAGGTCGATCCCGATCTGTTTAAGCCCTCCGCTGATTTTCTGCTGCGCGTAGCCGGTATGTCGATGAAAGACATCGGTATTATGGACGGCGACCTGCTGGCGGTACACAAGACCCAGGACGTACGTAACGGCCAGGTCGTGGTGGCGCGCATCGATGATGAGGTCACGGTAAAACGCTGGAAGAAACAGGGCACCGTGGTGCACCTGCTGCCAGAAAACAACGACTTCGAACCGATTATCGTCGATACCCGCACGCAGTCGCTGACCGTTGAGGGTCTGGCTGTCGGCGTGGTACGCAACGGCGAGTGGCTCTGACCGGCTGCCTTCAGACGCCCGCTGCGTATTAACGCCGGGCGTCTGAGCGAGCATTTTATCTGCAATCGCGTTTCAGGCAGGTAACACTGCCCTCACCGCGCCCCTCTCTTATTTACGTTTTCAGGCATGGACCGGCTGATGCGTCTCTTTACTGCAAACGATCGACACCTCTGGCGGCTGGCGCTGCCGATGATCCTCTCAAATATCACCGTGCCGCTGCTCGGCCTGGTGGACACGGCTGTTATTGGCCATCTCGATAGCCCGGTCTATCTCGGCGGCGTGGCGATTGGCGCCACGACAACCAGCTTCGTCTTTATGCTGCTGCTGTTCCTGCGTATGAGCACTACCGGCTTTACCGCGCAGGCGTTTGGCGCACGGGACGCGCTGGCGCTGGCGCGTGCGCTGACGCAGCCGCTGCTGATGGCGGTGTGCGCCGGCGTGCTGTTTATCCTGCTGCGCGATCCGCTCAGCTCGCTGGCGGGACGGCTGGCGGGGGGGAATCCGCTGGTGCTGGAGCAGGCGGCGCTTTTTATTCATATCCGCTGGCTCAGCGCGCCCGCGACCCTGGCCAATATGGTTATTCTCGGCTGGCTGCTGGGCGTGCAGTATGCGCGCGCGCCGGTGGTGCTGCTGGTGGTCGGCAACAGCGTCAATATAGCGCTCGATCTCTGGCTGGTGCTCGGCCTGAAGTGGGGCGTGGCGGGAGCGGCCACCGCCACGGCGCTGGCAGAGTACGTCACCCTGGCGGTCGGTCTGATGATGGTGTGGCGGGTGGCGAAGCGACGCGGCATTACCATGACGATGCTGAAAAGGAGCTGGCGCGGCGATGTGAGCCGTCTGCTGCGCCTGAATCGCGACATCATGCTGCGCTCGCTGCTGCTCCAGCTCTGCTTCGCCTCGCTGACGCTGATCGGCGCGCGTCTTGGCCCGGAGGTTGTCGCCGCCAACGCCGTACTGCTGATGTTTATCACCTTTACCGCCTATGCGCTGGATGGCTTTGCCTACGCGGTGGAAGCCGTTTCCGGCGAAGCCTGGGGCGCGCGCGACGGCGACAGGCTGCTGGCTGTCTGGCATGCGGCCTGCCGCCAGGCGGGCCTGGTGGCGCTGGGGTTTGCGCTGATTTATGCCGTAAGCGGCGAATCTATTGTGACCATGCTCACCTCGCTGGCGTCGCTGCGGCAGCAGGTCGATCGCTATCTGATCTGGCAAATCATTCTGCCGCTGGCAGGCGTCTGGTGTTATCTGCTGGACGGGCTGTTTGTCGGCGCCACGCGCGGACGCGAAATGCGCAACAGCATGGCGGTCGCTGCTCTGGGATACTTTGTGACGCTGCTCACTTTGCCCTGGCTGGGCAACCACGGTTTATGGCTGGCGGTGACGGTGTTTCTTGCGCTGCGCGGCCTTTCTCTCTGGTATATCTGGCGGCGGGAATGGCGCTTAAGCCGCTGGTTTAACAGTTAATTAGCCAGACGGCAGCCGCTGACGCACTGAAATCTAAACAGATTATTCTGTAAATATCCGGCAGTTGCCGATTCGTCTACTACAATTAACTTACAACAGCGCGACACAGCAGCGCTTTGTATTGTCGTACTGCCATTACCTGGTGGTATGTAAAACTAAGGATGACGTGGAGGTCTAACATGAATAAAGACGAAGCGAGCGGTAACTGGAAGCAGTTCAAAGGCAAATTTAAAGAAAAATGGGGCAAGCTAACCGACGATGATATGCAGGTTATCGAAGGTAAACGCGATCAGCTTGTCGGCAAAATTCAGGAACGCTACGGTTACGCTAAGGACGAGGCTGAGAAAGAAGTCTCTGACTGGGAAACCCAGAACAAAGACTACCGCTGGTAATCTCCTCGTTCAGGATGCGCCTGAACGATCGGCACAGGGAGGTGCCGCTTACCCTTTTTTCCCGCGCTTTTTCCCGTCGGCTTCATGGTCGTGATCGCAGTTTTCAGGATGCGTACAGGAGGCGACTTCTGCACAGCTAACGCATAGCCCGTGCGCCTCAATCACGCTGTGACGCAGAGCAAAACCTGCTTCGCCCGCCAAATCGCCAATGATTTTCTCCACTCCCTGCGCCTGTTTTTCCGTCACCGCC
Organism: Candidatus Pantoea deserta; assembly: GCF_003813865.1. Taxonomy (GTDB): domain Bacteria; phylum Pseudomonadota; class Gammaproteobacteria; order Enterobacterales; family Enterobacteriaceae; genus Pantoea; species Pantoea deserta. The sequence goes on along the minus strand of NZ_RMVG01000001.1, from coordinate 535,245 downwards.
GCGCAGCGATCGCACACCAGCATGACAGACGTATGCGCAGGCGCTTCAAAGTGATGGCAAACCACATAGCTGTTATTGGATTCCACGCGATGGATAAAGCCCTGTTCCAGCAAAAAATCGAGCGCGCGGTAAACCGTTGGCGGCTTCGCCTGCGGCTCGGTAGCGCGTAGCCTGTCCAGCAGATCGTAGGCGCTGATCGACCCATGTTGCGCCGCCATCAGACGCAGCACCTCGGCGCGCTGTGTGGTCAGGCGCACGCCGCGTTGCAGGCACAGTTTTTCCGCCTGGGTCATGATTTGCTCTGGCGTCATAGTCGACATGGGGATTCTCCGCTGAAAACGAGATGTTATTTTATCACACTAAATGCGCCTGCGCTGAGGTTGCGACGCAAAGTCGGCTCGCCTTGATTTTATTATATTTATCATTCTGTTAAGCGGGATGGTGCTTTGCTTCGGTGCGTTAAGCGCGCGTAACAGGACCATCCTTTGCGAGACAAATAGCAACAAAATGCCCAATTTGCTTTACAACTCACCTGGTTAAGCACTAATGTTCAAGTGGCCTTAAGAAAGCACTGGCCTTACTATCCCTTTTTTACTACCTCGCTAAACAATAAAAACGCCGATTTGTAGCTAAATCATCCAATCCGGCGAATAACAATGCTGTTTCGACTCAATTCACAGCAATGAACCGTTAGCCGCCATTCACAATAGCGCTAACGACAAATTCCGATGATGAATGTTTTCTCGATCGAGGTGATGGCAGACAAATGGCGAACAAAACCACCCGGCGCTCTGCGCTTTTATATACTGCTGTTTTAAATGCGCTTTTTCTCTCTTCTTCCGCAATGGCCGCCGGTACCTGGTATGATGCGCGCAACGACGCGATGGGCGGTACAGGCGTGGCTTCTTCAACCTGGAGTTCGGCGGTGCTGGCAAACCCGGCGCTGATGACGCGGGCTAAGCCGGACGATAACGTCGGCATTATTTTTCCTTCGGCCGGTTTGCAGGTCACCGATAAAGATAAGATGGTTGATAAGGTTGATGACATCAGCGATACCGTCGACCGCTATCGCGACGTGATTAACAACCTGACTTTCACCGACTTACTCAACGGTTATCCGCAGCTCAAAGCGGCGTCAGGCGATGTGGCGAACCAGCTGCGCGATCTGCGCGGCAACAAGGCCAACGGGACGGCAGGCGTCGCGCTGGCCGTCACCGTGCCTGGCGACACCCTGCCGTTCGCCTTTATCACCAAAGCCTACGGCACGGTGCACCTGCGCGCCAACGTCGCCCAGAGCGATATTACCTATCTCGACGGCGTCGCCAACGGCACCATTATTCCTGTGCCGGGCGATCAGAATAACCTGCGTTCCAGCGCAAACGGGCTGGCGGCGCTGATTACTGATTACGGCATTTCGGTGGCGCATGAGTTCAATGTGGCGGGGCATCCGGTTTCGCTGGGCGTCACGCCGAAAATTCAGAAAACCTGGCTCTATAACTATTCGGCCAGCATCTATAACTACGATAAAAACGACCTCAACGGCAGCCGCTATCGTAACGATCAGACCGGCTTTAACATTGATGCCGGTCTGGCGACGCCGCTGAGCGAAAACTGGACGCTGGGCGTGACCGGGCAAAACCTGGTATCGCGTGATTTGCGGACCAAAGAGACCAACGGCTATCGCGACACCTATCAGATCCGTCCGCTGGTGACCTCTGGTCTGTCATGGCAGGGCGGACCGTTCACCGCCGCGCTGGACGTCGATCTCACCGAAACGAAGCGTTTTAAATCGCAGGCAAGCAGTCAGTATGCCGGCATCGGCGGCGAATATCGCGTGCTGGACTGGCTGGCGCTGCGAGCCGGTTATCGCGCGGATATGAAGTCCGCTGATGAAAACGTCGTGACTGCCGGTTTCGGTCTGTCGCCGTTCCACAATGCGGTGCATCTGGATCTGGCCGGGTCGGTAGGCGACAACAACACCTGGGGCGCAATGATGCAGCTTGGGTTTAATTTCTAACCGCTTTCAGCCGGGCATAAACCGGGCGACGCAGAGTCGCCCGGCATACCGTTAATGTGCTATCCTTGCGCAGATTATCATCACCCTTAACGGATTTTCTGCGCTTCATGAGCAACTCTTTCTCTTCGCAACGTTTTTCCATCGCGCCCATGCTCGACTGGACCGATCGCCACTGCCGCTATTTTCACCGTCAGCTTACGGGGGATACCCTGCTGTACACCGAAATGGTCACCACCGGCGCCATCATCCACGGCAAGGGCGACTATCTCGCCTACAGCGAGGCAGAGCATCCGCTTGCCTTGCAGCTTGGCGGTAGCGATCCGGCGGCGCTGGCGCAGTGCGCGAAGCTGGCGGAAGAACGCGGCTACGATGAGGTTAACCTTAACGTCGGCTGTCCCTCCGATCGTGTACAGAATGGCCGCTTCGGCGCCTGTCTGATGGCGGAGGCGTCGCTGGTGGCGGAATGCATCGACGCCATGCGGCAGGTTGTCTCTATCCCGGTTACGGTGAAAACCCGCATCGGCATCGATGAGCAGGACAGCTATGCCTTTTTGACCGACTTTGTTGGCACCGTGGCGCAGCGCGGCGGCTGCGATACCTTTATTATCCACGCGCGTAAAGCCTGGCTTTCCGGTCTGAGTCCTAAAGAGAACCGTGAAATTCCCCCGCTCGACTATCCGCGCGTGTATCAGCTGAAGCGCGATTTTCCACAGCTGACGCTGGCGATTAACGGCGGCGTCAAGTCGCTGGAAGAGGCGAAAACCCACCTGCAACATCTGGATGGCGTCATGATGGGGCGCGAAGCCTATCAAAATCCGGGCCTGCTGGCGCAGGTGGATCCTGAGCTGTTTGGCCGCGATACGCCGGTTGCCGATCCGGTGGCGATTGTGCGCAGCATGTATCCCTATATCGAAGCAGAGCTGGCGAAAGGCACCTACCTCGGCCATATTACGCGCCATATGCTTGGCCTTTTCCAGGGGATCCCCGGCGCGCGTCAGTGGCGTCGCCATCTGAGCGAAAACGCCCACAAACCGGGCGCAGACGTCCGCGTGGTCGAAGCGGCGCTGGCGCTGGTCGCGGATAAAATCCCGCAGGAAGCCTGATTTCCGGCAGCACGGTAAAAACCAGCCTCATGGCTGGTTTTTTTTACGCCAGAAAATAGCGTATTTCACTAAACCAAAAGCGCGCCCGCCAGAGTTATCGCTTAACTATCAGCAAGTTATATTCTGGCACGCTTCTTGTAATAACCAGTCAGAAAAAATATGAGGAGCAACAAGGTGGAAATTTTATTTGTACTGGGCTTTTTCCTGATGCTGCTGGTTACCGGCGTTTCGCTGCTGGGCGTGCTGGCGGCGCTGGCGGTCGCCACAGTCGTGATGTTTGTCGGCGGGCTGTTTGCGATTGTAATCAAATTGTTGCCGTGGCTGGTGCTGGCGCTGGTTATCGCCTGGATCTGTCGCGCCTGCCGTGGCGACGGCGCTGAACGTACCCGTCGCAAGCTGCGTCGCAAAATCAGCAGGTTAGAAAGGCGTCGCGGCTATTAATTGCGGGGACGATCACAGAGTTGCGGATTGCTTATGCTAGATTCGCAATTAAACATATTTTTTACTTATGTTTTCTGTCAGGATGGTCGTCGTTGAGTCGACACGTATTCATCGCCGCTGTCCCTACACCAGCGCGAATGATAAAAAAGCAAAGGGGCTTCCTTCGGGAAGCCCCATTTGCATTCAGGGTTCAGGGGATCAGCAGGCTGGAGCCTTGCGTGCTGCGGCTCTCCAGCGTCTGATGCGCGCGCGCCGCCTCTTGCAGCGGGAATTTCTGCTGTTCCGGCACCTCGACCTTGATGGCGCCGCTGGCCAGCAGCGAGAAGAGATCGTTGCTGGCGTGCTCCAGCTCTTCGCGGTTGGTGATATAGCCGTAGAGTGACGGTCGCGTCACAAACAGCGAACCTTTCTGGTTAAGCACGCTGAGATCGATGCCGGTCACCGGCCCTGAAGCATTACCAAAACTCACCATCAGCCCCTGCCGACGCAGCGAGTCCAGCGACGCTTCCCAGGTATCTTTCCCCACCGAGTCGTAGACTACCGCCACTTTTTTGCCGTTGGTTAACTCGCTGACGCGCTGGGCGATGTTCTCTTCGCGGTAGTTGATGGTGGCCCACGCGCCCGCGGCTTTCGCCAGCGTCGCTTTTTCCGCCGAGCCGACGGTACCGATCAGATGAGCGCCCAGCGCTTTTGCCCACTGACAGGCGATCAGCCCGACGCCGCCGGCTGCCGCGTGAAACAGAAAGGTTTCGTCTGGCTTCACCTGATAGGTCTGGCGCAGCAGATAGTGCACGGTCAGCCCTTTCAGAAAGCTGGCGGCCGCCTGCTCGAAGCTAATGGCGTCCGGTAGCGGCATCAGACGATCTTCAGCTACGTTGTGCAGTTCGCTGTAGGCGCCCAGCGCCGACTGGCAATAGACCACGCGATCGCCCGGCCTGAAGCGGGTGACGCCGCTGCCGACGCGCTTCACGACGCCGGCTGCCTCGGTTCCCAGCCCCGAAGGCAAAGAGGCGACAGGGTAGAGTCCGCTGCGCACATAGGTATCGATATAGTTGATGCCAATCGCCCGGTTTTCCACCTGCACCTCGCGCTCAGCAGGATCGGCGGGATCGACATCTACCCATTGCAACACCTCAGGACCACCCGGCGCGGTGAACTGAATACGCTTTGCCATTTTTACTCCTGTGATTGTTCAACATGAGGCGTGAGAGGCGCGCCGCCATAAGGTATACTGGCGCGTCCCCTCAGAAGATCGGTATTGCATTCACTATGGCAGGAAATAAACCCACCAACAAATCAAACGACACGCCCGACCGGCAGCTGGAAGGTATCAAAATGCCGCCGCATTCCATTGAAGCGGAGCAGTCGGTGCTGGGTGGGTTGATGCTGGACAATGAGCGCTGGGATAACGTCTCAGAGCGCGTTGTGGCCGAAGACTTCTTCAACCGCTCGCACCGTCTGATTTTTTCAGAAATGCAGCGTCTGCTGGAGATGGGGCAGCCCATTGACCTGATTACGCTGTCGGAGTCGCTGGAGACGCGCGGCGAACTGGAGATGGCGGGCGGATTCGCCTACCTGGCGGAGCTGGCGAAAAACACCCCCAGCGCGGCTAACATCGGCGCCTATGCTGACATCGTGCGCGAACGCGCGGTGGTGCGCGAAATGATCTCCGTGGCTAACCAGATTGCCGACGCCGGTTACGATCCTCAGGGCCGCAGCAGCGATGAACTGCTCGACTTTGCCGAATCCAACGTGTTTAAGATCGCCGAAACGCGCGCCAATAAAGACGAAGGGCCGAAGAACATTCAGGAAGTGCTGGAAGCCACGGTGTCGCGCATTGAATCGCTGGTTTCAACGCCGCACGACGGCGTGACCGGCGTGGATACCGGCTATCAGGATTTAAATAAAAAGACCGCGGGCCTACAGCCGTCGGATCTGATCATTGTCGCGGCGCGTCCGTCGATGGGTAAAACCACCTTCGCCATGAACCTGTGCGAAAACGCCGCCATGCTGCACGACAAACCGGTGCTGATCTTCAGTCTGGAAATGCCCAGCGAGCAGCTGATGATGCGTATGCTGGCGTCGCTGTCGCGCGTGGATCAGACGCGCATCCGTACCGGTCAGCTTGACGATGAAGACTGGGCGCGCATCTCCGGCACCATGGGCATCCTGCTGGAGAAGAAGAATATGTATATCGATGACTCTTCCGGCCTGACGCCAACCGAAGTGCGCTCGCGCGCGCGCCGCGTATTCCGCGAAAACGGCGGCCTGAGCATGATTATGATCGACTACCTCCAGCTGATGCGCGTGCCGGCCCTCTCGGATAACCGCACGCTGGAGATCGCCGAGATCTCCCGCTCGCTCAAGGCGCTGGCGAAAGAGCTTAACGTGCCGGTCGTGGCGCTGTCGCAGCTCAACCGCTCGCTGGAGCAGCGCGCCGATAAACGTCCGGTCAACTCGGATCTGCGTGAATCCGGCTCTATCGAGCAGGATGCCGACCTGATTATGTTTATCTACCGCGACGAGGTTTATCACGAAAACAGCGACCTCAAAGGAATTGCCGAGATTATTCTGGGCAAACAGCGTAACGGTCCTATCGGTACGGTGCGCCTGACCTTTAACGGCCAGTGGTCGCGCTTTGATAACTACGCCGGTCCGGCTTACGACGACGAATAACCTTTCTCACCGGCATGCACGATCTGTGCATGCCGCCTCGCATCATCAGAAAATAGTGTTGGACAACCTCGTCGTTAATCGGGTTATCTGTATGACAGCGCACGTTAAAGCTCTGGAAGCAGCATGACTCACGTAGATGATTACGACCTGAAAATACTGACGTTACTACAATCTAATGGCCGCCTGACCAATCAGGAGCTGAGCGATCTGGTCGGCCTGTCGGCATCGCAGTGTTCGCGCCGCCGTATTAATCTTGAGCAGGCCAATCTGATCCTTGGCTATCATGCGCGTCTGTCGCCTGATGCGATAGGGCTGGGCATGGTAGGGCTGATCGAAGTGCGGCTGATTAACCATACCGCTGAATATGTCGAGAGCTTTCACCGCATGGTTGAGCAGGAAGAGGCGATTGTCGATGCCTATAAAACAACGGGTGACGCCGATTATCTGCTGAAAGTCGCGGTCGCCGATCTTGCCTCGCTGAGCGCGTTAATTACTCAGCTGGTGGCGGGCCATCAAAGCGTTTCGCACGTAAAGACATCGGTCGTGCTGGGACGTCTGAAAGAGAACGGCCTGATGATGGTTCCTCAGCACAAAATGCGCCAAAAGAGTGCATGATGTGCTTATCTGGTGCAACATAGCGCTGTTTAATGCAAAAAATGCGCACCAGAAACTGAATTTGTGCATGGTTTGACGGTTTTGCTGTCGGCCATGCGCAAAAAACTGCAATAAAAGCGCCTTAGTTATCAACTGGATAATCACTGGCACCTGCCGAAGGTCTTAAAACGCTGACGGCATGGTGCGTTTTTTGCATTTAACCGGCATCTGTTTCCCGGCTTTGACTGCATGAGATTACCTATGGATAACGTTGTTGAACCTACCCGCATACCTCATTCGCGCCTTGAAGACGCGCTGGCGATCCTGCTTGGCACGCTAATGGTCTCTTTTGGCGTCATAATGTTGAAACAGGCTGGCGCGCTGACCGGCAGCACCGCGGGCATCGCCTTTTTAATCAGCTATCTGTCGCCGCTCTCGTTCGGCAGCGCCTTTTTCCTGATCAATTTGCCTTTTTACTGGCTGGCGGTGCGCCGCATGGGCTGGGAATTTACCCTGAAAACATTTTGCGCGGTGGGGCTGGTGTCGCTGTTTACCCATCTTCACCCGCTGTTTATGCACTTTTCCACGCTCAATCCCTTTTATGCGACACTGTTCGGTAACGTGATCATGGGCATTGGGTTTATAGTGTTGTTTCGTCATAAGGCCAGCCTGGGCGGAATAAATATTCTGGCGCTATGGCTACAGGATCGCATCGGGCTGCGCGCCGGGAAGCTGCAAATGGCGGTGGATACCTGCGTTGTGCTGGCTTCGCTGTTTGTTGTCAGCGGGCCGATGCTGCTGGCATCCATTGCGGGCGCCGTGATCCTTAACCTGATTATCGCAATGAACCATCGTCCCGGACGATACAGGGTTTAATGCCGCATACACCTCTGATTTTTACGACCACTCATGGAGATCTGCACCGTGTTCCAAAACGTTGATGCCTACGCTGGCGATCCGATTCTGTCACTGATGGAAACCTTCAAACAGGATCCGCGCACCGATAAAGTGAATCTCAGCATCGGTCTCTATTACGACGAGCAGGGGATTATTCCTCAGCTTCAGGCGGTTGCCGCCGCAGAAGAGCAGCTGAAAGCCGAGCCGCAGCAGGCCTCGCTCTATCTGCCGATGGAGGGGCTCAACGCATACCGTAACGCCATTGCGCCGCTGCTGTTTGGCGCCGAACATCCGGTGCTGAAGGCCGGTCGTATCGCGTCGATTCAGACGCTGGGCGGCTCCGGCGCGCTGAAAGTGGGTGCGGATTTCCTGAAGCGCTACTTCCCTGACTCCGGCGTCTGGGTCAGCGATCCTACCTGGGATAACCATACCGCGATCTTTAACGGCGCGGGCTTTGAGGTGAAAACCTATCCCTGGTATGACGCGGAGAGCAACGGCGTAAAATTTGACGCCTTCCTCGCTGCGCTGAAAGCGCTGCCGAAGCAGAGCATCGTGCTGCTGCACCCCTGCTGTCACAACCCGACCGGCGCAGACCTGACGGACGCGCAGTGGGATCAAACGGTTGAGGTGCTGAAGGCGCAAGAGCTGATTCCTTTCCTCGACATCGCCTATCAGGGCTTTGGCGCGGGTATGGAGGCAGACGCCTATGCGATTCGTGCGATTGCCGCGGCGGGTCTGCCAGCGCTGGTCAGCAACTCTTTCTCAAAAATCTTCTCTCTGTATGGCGAACGCGTCGGCGGCCTTTCCATTGTGTGCGACAGCGCCGAGGAAGCGAGCCGCGTGCTGGGCCAGCTCAAGGCCACCGTTCGCCGCAACTACTCCAGCCCGCCGAACTTCGGCGCGCAGGTGGTAGCACGCGTTCTGAATGACAGTGCGCTCAAGGCGAGCTGGCTGGCGGAGGTCGAAGCGATGCGTCTGCGCATTATCGCGATGCGTAAAACCCTGGTCGACGTGCTGAGCACCGAGCTGCCTGGCCGGAACTTCGACTACCTGCTGAAACAACGCGGGATGTTCAGCTACACCGGTCTCAGCGCGCAGCAGGTGGATCGCCTGCGGGAAGAGTTCGGCATTTACCTGGTCGGCAGCGGGCGTATCTGCGTCGCCGGTCTGAACAGCAACAACGTGCGTCAGGTGGCGCAGGCGTTTGCCGCGGTAATGTAAGTTAAGACCGCCGGTATGCCGGTTATTCGCATCGACAGGCGGCCAGAACGCCAACCGTCAGCTCAGGCTGGCGGTTTTTTTTTGCCTTAAGGTTTACCTTTTTGCGACTTATTGCACACTTAAACGGGGTAATTAATTCAGGAACAAGGCATGTGGCATCAACAAACGCTCAGGCTCGCTGAGAAATCACGCGGTTTTCATCTGGTCACGGATGAGATCCTCAGCCAGATCCCGGCGCTGGCCGAGGTGCAGACCGGTTTGCTGCATCTGCTTTTGCAGCATACGTCAGCCTCGCTAACGCTGAATGAAAACTGCGATCCCACGGTGCGTAGCGACATGGAACATCACTTTATGCGCCACGTCCCGGAAGACGCGCCTTATCAGCATGATTATGAAGGGCGCGACGATATGCCCGCGCATATCAAATCGTCGACGCTGGGCGTCTCGCTGCTGCTGCCGGTGCAGCGCGGCAAGCTGCTGCTTGGCACCTGGCAGGGTATCTGGTTAGGGGAACACCGCATTCACGGCGGCGCGCGGCGCATTGTAGCCACGTTACAAGGGGAGTCGAAATGAATACGTCAGATCTGCTGACTTACTGTATGAGCAAGCCGGGCGCGGAGCAAAGCGTCCACAGCGACTGGAAGGCAACGCAAATCAAAAGCAACGGCGTGCTGTTCGCCATGGTGCATGAGGTAAAAGGGCGGCCGGCGGTCTCTCTGAAGACCACGCCTGCGCTGGCGGAGCTGCTGCGCGAGGAGCACAGCGATGTCTCTCCCAGCGAACATCTGAATAAAACGCACTGGAGCACGCTGCTGCTGGACGGCTCGCTGAAAGATTCGCAGATCTACTATCTGGTGGATGCTTCGTATCAGCAGGCTGACGCGACCCGCGCGGCGGGGGTCTGAAACAGGCGCGCGGTATAGCGCCGCGCGCCCGATTGCCGTTACGCCGCCGCTTCGTCGCGCAGCGTATTGATGTCGATGACGAAGCGGTATTTCACGTCGCTTTTCAGCATACGCTCGTAGGCTTCGTTGATCTGATTCATCGCGATCAGTTCGATGTCGGAAGTGATGCCGTGCTTGCCGCAGAAGTCGAGCATCTCCTGCGTTTCGGCGATGCCGCCAATCAGCGAACCGGCAATGCTGCGGCGTTTAAAGATCAGGTTAAACACCTGCGGCGCCGGGTGATCGTGCTCCGGCGCGCCGACCAGCGTCATATTGCCGTCGCGCTTCAGCAGGGCGATAAACGGGTTGAGATCGTGCTGCGCCGCGACGGTGTTCAGAATGAAATCAAAGCTGTTGACGTGCTGCGCCATCTGATCGGCATCTTTCGACACCACGACTTCATCTGCGCCGAGGCGCTTGCCGTCTTCGATTTTTGACGGGGAAGTGGTGAACAGCACGACATGCGCGCCCATCGCGTGAGCAATTTTCACCCCCATATGTCCGAGACCGCCCAGACCGACAATCCCTACTTTTTTACCTGGGCCGACGTTCCAGTGGCGCAGCGGCGAATAGGTGGTGATACCGGCGCACAGCAGCGGCGCGACGCCAGCCAGATCGAGGTTTTCCGGTACGCGCAGCACAAAGTTCTCATCGACGACCACCGCCGTTGAGTAGCCGCCGTAGGTAATGTCGCCGGTTTCGCGATCCTGACCGTTATAGGTGCCGACAAAACCCACTTCGCAATACTGCTCCAGCCCTTCCTGACAGCTCGGACAGGTGCGACAGGAATCGACCATACAGCCGACGCCGACCAGATCGCCGACTTTGTATTTGCTGGCGTGATTGCCGACCGCCGTCACGCGGCCAACGATTTCATGTCCCGGCACGACCGGAAAAATGGTGTTTTTCCACTCGTTGCGGGCCTGGTGAAGGTCTGAATGGCAAACGCCGCAGAACAGCACTTCAATCTGTACATCATGCGCGCGCAGTTCACGCGGCTGGTAATTGAACGGCGCCAGTCTGGATTTCGCGTCCTGAGCGGCGTAGGCGTGCGTAATATTCATGGTGTCTCCAGGTTTGGTGTGTCGTGAGTATTTGACATTGCGCGGCGCAAAAGGCGCGGCAATCAAGAAGGCGGCGTCAGCGGACGCAGCCGGTGAGGAACGTTTAAAAGAATAGTCACAGAATGCAGGCGCGACTATGCCTATACATGCATGAATCTTGCCTGATCCTGTTTTTATCGCGTGAAATGAGCAGTAAAAAAAAGCCCGCGCGCGGCGGGCTTTTTACGGGGTTACTTCTTCAGCAGAGGCTTCAGGAAGCGGGCGGTATGGGATTTCTCACACTCCGCGACGGTTTCCGGCGTACCGGCAACGAGAATTTCGCCGCCGCCGCTGCCGCCTTCCGGACCCAGGTCAACAATCCAGTCGGCAGTCTTGATCACGTCAAGGTTATGCTCAATCACCACGATGGTGTTGCCCTGGTCGCGCAGCTGATGCAGGACCTGCAACAGCTGCGCGATGTCGGCAAAGTGCAGGCCAGTGGTCGGCTCATCGAGAATATAGAGCGTCTGGCCGGTGCCGCGCTTCGACAGCTCACGCGCCAGCTTCACGCGCTGCGCTTCGCCGCCGGATAGCGTGGTTGCCGACTGGCCGAGACGAATGTAGGAGAGACCTACATCAATGAGCGTTTGCAGCTTACGCGCCAGCGCAGGCACCGCATCAAAGAAGTCGCGCGCCTCTTCAATGGTCATCTCCAGCACTTCGTGAATGCTTTTACCCTTGTATTTAATCTCCAGCGTCTCGCGGTTATAGCGCTTGCCTTTACACTGGTCGCAGGGCACATAAATGTCCGGCAGAAAGTGCATCTCCACCTTCAGCACGCCGTCGCCCTGACAGGCCTCGCAGCGACCGCCGCGCACGTTAAAGCTGAAACGGCCAGGATTGTAGCCGCGCGAACGCGCTTCCGGCACGCCGGCGAACAGCTCACGCACCGGGGTAAAGATACCGGTATAGGTCGCCGGGTTAGAGCGCGGCGTACGGCCAATCGGGCTTTGGTCGATGTCGATAACTTTATCGAAGTGCTCAAGCCCGCTAATGTCGCGATAGGGCGCCGCTTCGCCGGTAGTCGCCCCGTTCAGGTGGCGCTGGGCGATGGGGAAGAGCGTATCGTTGATCAGCGTCGATTTACCTGAGCCGGATACGCCGGTAATACAGGTAAACAGGCCAACCGGCAGCGTCAGCGTAACGTCTTTCAGGTTATTGCCGCGCGCGCCGCTCAGCTTCAGCGTTTTAGCCGGATCGCCTTTCACGCGCTCTTGCGGCACGGCAATCTCGCGCTTGCCGCTAAGGAACTGCCCGGTGAGCGACTCATCCACCGCCATAATCTCATCCACCGTGCCTTCGGCCACAATCTGGCCGCCGTGCACGCCCGCGCCGGGGCCGATGTCGATCACATGGTCAGCGGCGCGGATAGCGTCCTCGTCGTGCTCGACCACGATTACGGTGTTGCCGAGATCGCGCAGATGGATCAGCGTGCTCAGCAGGCGCTCGTTGTCACGCTGATGCAGGCCGATAGACGGCTCATCCAGCACGTACATCACGCCCACCAGGCCCGCGCCGATCTGGCTCGCCAGACGGATACGCTGCGCTTCGCCGCCGGACAGCGTCTCAGCGGAACGCGACATGGACAGGTAGTTCAGGCCGACGTTCACCAGGAAGCTCAGGCGATCGCCAATCTCTTTCAGCACCTTTTCGGCGATTTTAGCGCGCTGGCCGCTCAGCTTAAGGTTGCGGAAAAAATCCATCGCGTGACCAATGCTCATATCGGAGATGGTCGGCAGGTTGGTATTTTCCACGAACACATGGCGCGCTTCGCGGCGCAGGCGCGTGCCTTCGCAGCTGGCGCAGGCGCGGTTGCTGATAAATTTCGCCAGGTCTTCGCGTACTGCGGTGGATTCCGTCTCTTTATAACGACGTTCCATATTGTGCAGCACGCCCTCGAACGGATGGCGGCGCACCGAGGTATCGCCACGATCGTTGATGTACTTAAACTCGATGCTCTCTTTGCCGGAACCGTACAAAATCACCTGCTGCGCTTTGTCGCTCAGGGTGTTGAACGGCGCTTCGACGTCGAAATCGAGGTGCTCGGCCAGCGAACGCAGCATCTGGAAATAGTAGAAGTTACGACGATCCCAGCCGCGGATAGCGCCGCCGGCCAGCGACAGCTCGCCGTTCTGCACCACGCGATCGGGATCGAAGTACTGCTGCACGCCCAGGCCGTCACAGGTCGGACAGGCTCCCGCCGGGTTGTTGAACGAGAAGAGACGCGGCTCCAGCTCGCGCATGCTATAGCCGCAGATCGGGCAGGCGAAGTTAGCGGAAAAGAGCAGTTCTTCCGCCTCCGCGTCGTCCATATCGGCGACGATCGCCGTGCCGCCGGACAGCTCCAGCGCGGTTTCAAACGACTCGGCGAGACGCGTCGCCAGATCCTCGCGCACCTTAAAGCGATCGATAACGACCTCAATGGTGTGCTTTTTCTGTAGCTCCAGCTTCGGCGGATCGGAGAGATCGCACACCTCGCCGTCGATACGGGCGCGGATGTAGCCCTGCGCCGCCAGGTTCTCCAGAGTTTTGGTATGCTCGCCTTTGCGATCTTTCACCACCGGCGCCAGCAGCATCAGGCGACGGCCTTCCTCCTGCGCCAGCACATTGTCCACCATCTGGCTGACGGTCTGCGCCGCCAGCGGCACGTCGTGATCCGGACAGCGCGGCTCGCCCACGCGGGCGAACAGCAGGCGCAGATAATCGTGGATCTCTGTGATCGTGCCGACGGTCGAGCGTGGGTTGTGTGAAGTGGACTTCTGCTCAATAGAGATAGCGGGCGACAGACCTTCGATATGGTCGACGTCCGGCTTCTCCATTAAGGAGAGAAACTGACGCGCATAAGCAGAGAGCGACTCTACGTAGCGGCGCTGACCTTCCGCATAGAGCGTATCAAACGCCAGAGAGGACTTGCCGGAGCCTGACAGGCCGGTGACCACTATGAGTTTGTCGCGAGGGATGATCAGGTTGATGTTTTTCAAATTATGGGTGCGGGCACCACGAACTTCGATCTTATCCATTCACCTTTCCCGGATTAAGCAGCACGCTGGTGTCTTGTGGACACGAATTAGCGTAAACACGATATTATGGCACAAAAAATAGACTGATTAAATATCCAGTATTTTTTGCTTTTTGGGTGTAAAATGAACGCGTCTGCGAGCCGGCTCGAAAGTGGGAACGGTGGGCAGGACGTGATAGAATTGATCGTTTAGACTTATCAGCATTAACCCATCGGGAGACAGCAACATGGCCAGTCGTGGCGTAAATAAAGTGATTCTTGTCGGGAATCTGGGTCAGGATCCGGAAGTGCGCTACATGCCGAATGGTGGCGCGGTTGCCAACATTACGCTGGCCACGTCGGAGAGCTGGCGCGACAAGCAGACCGGTGAAAATAAAGAGATCACTGAGTGGCATCGCGTAGTGCTGTTCGGCAAGCTGGCGGAAGTCGCGGGCGAATATCTGCGTAAAGGCTCTCAGGTTTACATCGAAGGTCAGCTGCGCACCCGCAAATGGCAGGATCAGGGCGGCCAGGATCGCTACACCACCGAAGTCGTGGTGAACGTCGGCGGCACCATGCAGATGCTGGGCGGCCGTCAGCAGGGCGCAGGCGCAGGCGCGCCGATGGGCGGCGGCCAGGGCGGCGGCAACAATAACGGCTGGGGCCAGCCGCAGCAGCCGCAGGGCGGAAACCAGTTCAGCGGCGGCGCGCAGTCGCGTCCACAGCCGCAGAGCGCGCCGGCGAGCAACAACAACGAGCCGCCGATGGACTTTGACGACGATATTCCGTTCTGATAACGCCATTCGACAGAGTAAAGCCGCGCCCGTCGCGGCTTTATTTTTGGGCGCATGCAACGGCCTGGCGCTACGGCGACGGCAAGAGCGCGCGCTGCATCGCCCGTGCGTTTTCCCCCAGCGCCTGAAGTTTCTCGCTGACCAGCTCTTCCCGGTTTTTTATTTCACTCAGACGGTATCCCGGCGCTTTATGCTGGCATTCAAGCCGCCGCACTTCCCAGCCGTTATTCTGCCGCTCAAATACGCGCCAGCTATTTTCACCCGCCTCAAGGTAATAGCGCGCGACGGCATCCGGAATATAACGCTGCTGTTTATGGCAGATAAAGGTATCGCGGGTTTCCAGCGGAACGATGACGCTAAAGGTGAAGTTAAGCACGGGTGAGGTATTGGTTGAGAAAATATTCCAGGTGATGACGGCGGTAGCTATCACCGGAATAACCACCGGCAGCGCGTTTCTTTTCATGATGAGCGGTTTATTGCCGCAGACCACCGACGCGTTTTCAAAAAGCAGCAGGATCCAGAAAACGGTCACCAGCGAAGCCGAAATGAACAGCGCGGTCAGCAGTCCCGCGTAGCCTATTACCGTCAGTCGCGTCGCCGTCTGCTCGTATGTCAGGTCCGCCAGCGTCATAAAGGTATGTCGCGCCAGGGAATAGCAGTAAAACGTAACGGCTATCCAGGCTAACCTGATCAGCCAGGCAATGCCCCCTTGATAGTATTTTTCGAAATGGTCGCTTTCCGCCAGAAACAGCCTGACAGAGAAAAAGAGCGCGATCAAAGAGGCAATATACAGGGTGGCCGGAAAAGCCAGCTGCTGAGAGAAAGTAAAGGCGATAACGCTTAGCGTAAAAAGAAGGGCCGAGCAGGAACCCAGCGCCACGCAGCGAGGGTAATGCGTCTGTATTTTGCGGTATCTAAACTTCTTTGCTTGCTTAAACCTGAAGTTCTGACACAGCAGGATAAAAAATATCGCTATGCAGATCAGCGAAGCACAGAGAAAGGCGATCCACTTAAAGCGCGCCTGGCTGCTTAACAGAATAACCACCACGCACAGGTAGTAGCTAAACAGATAGAAGTAGTAAATCGACGGCGTAAAAGAAACCTTAAATGAACGCATGACCCTTCCCTGAGGCAGAGACGAATAACCATGGCGGCAAAAAACCGCTAATGCTTACAGCATCACCTTTACTGTCAGCCAGCGGTCATTAATGAGCGGATAAGGCGCGCGCCCAGCGCGCCACTATCTCCGCCGTGCTCTTTACCTGCGGGGGATTTCCCGGCAGCGACAGGCCCGCCCAGACTTCATTATGTTGACCAATTAACTGCTCAGCGCTGACCCAGGTGCGATTCGCCGTGGTGTGCGCATCGGCAGCCACGGTAATGCGATAGCCTAATCCCGCGCCGACTTTGATGGTGGTATCGACACAGTAATCGGTCGCGCAGCCGCAAATCACAAACTCATCAACGCTTAACTGCGCCAGCGTTGCGGCCAGTTCGGTTCGCCAGAAGCTGTCGCAGGCGGTTTTAGTGACATAAAAGGCGTCGTCAGGCTGGCGCAGCTCCGCCAGCAGGGCAAACGACGCTGTGCCTTCCTGCATTTCGCCTTCACGGTGCATAATAAAGATGCTGCGGTCAGCCGCGTCGATAAGCTGGTTAATGCGCGCCACGCGTCCCGCGCAGTCATAGCGCGGCGTGGCGAACACGCCGTTTTGCATATCCACCACAACTACTGTTTTCAGGGACATATCCTTTTCTCCTTAACCATGTTGTTCCACAGTCTCCTCTCGCCATAGGGAAATAGCAAAACTGTTTTGCAATCTGTCCGGCATCGCTGGCATGCTGAAAGCCTGTCAGGCTAACGAGGAGATAAAGGTGGAAGGCGTTCCGGCTATTTTCCCCTGCGAAAAAGATCGCGCGCAGTTTCGGCAGTATGCCGAGCTGCCAGGCGTAGAGCTTTATCAGGCACATATCTCTCGTTATGCGTTTGAGCCGCACACCCATGAAGCCTTTGGCATCGGCACTATAGAGTCGGGGGCGCAGCGTTTTCGCTATCGCGGCGCGCAGTACACCGCGCCGACCCATTCGCTGATCATGATGAACCCTGATGAGCTGCACACCGGCGAATCGGCCTGTGAAGAGGGGTGGCGTTATCAGATGATCTACATTCATCCGGATAAGATGGCGTCGCTTACCGGCGACCGCGGCTGGTGGTTTAACGAGGCGCTACGCACCGACGCGCGGCTGGCGCAGCCGCTGTCGCAGAGGTTGTCGGCGCTGTGGCTGGCAGAAAGCGCGCTGGCCCGGCAAAGCCTGCTGATCGATCTGCTGGCGCAGCTGCGGCCGATGGCGCGTATGGCGGAGAAGGGTAAAGAGCAGGCCGGCCACCGTTTTGATCTGGTGCGTGATTACCTGCGCGATAATCTTGCCGAGCCGGTGAGGCTGGAAGAGCTGGCGGCGCTGGTCTCGCTTTCGCCGTGGCATTTTTTGCGCGCTTTCCGCGCCCATTTTCACGTCACGCCGCATCAGATGCTGATGGCGTATCGGTTATACGAAGCCAAGCTGCTGCTGGCGCGCGGCATGACGGCAGCCAGCGTCGCGGCCAGCGTCGGCCTGAGCGATCAGGCGCATCTGACCCGCGCGTTTGCCCAGCGCTACGGCATTACCCCGGTGCGCTATCAAAAACAGGTGCGCGGCGCGTAACCTGAATCACAATCTGCTACAAGATTTTCCCCTGCTTTTTCCGCCACACTTCCTTTTATTTATATAAAGGAAGAGTCGATGTTAGCTGGCGTATTGTTTGCCCTTGCCGCAGGGCTGATGTGGGGACTGATTTTCGTCGGGCCGCTGCTGGTGCCGAACTATCCCGGCGCGTTGCAGTCCGCTGGTCGCTATGTGGCGTTTGGCTTGATCGCGCTGCCGCTGGCCTGGCACGATCGACACCGTCTGCGTAAGCTGCTGCCTGCTGACTGGCGTGAGGCATTAAAACTTTCACTGGTCGGCAACCTTCTTTATTACACCTTCCTCGCCAGTGCCATTCAGCGCACCGGCGCGCCCGTCTCGACCATGATTATCGGTACGCTACCGGTGGTGATGGCGATCGCCGCTAATCTCTGTTACGGCCATCTTGAAGGACGGCTGGCCTGGCGACGGCTTATCCCGGCGCTGCTGGCGATTGGCGCAGGGCTGGTATGCGTCAATATTGCCGAACTGCGCGGACAGAGTGGCGACTGGGATGCGCTACGTTACCTGAGCGGTATTGGGCTGGCGGTGCTGGCGGTGGCGTGCTGGACCTGGTATCCGCTGCGTAATGCGCGCTGGCTGCGCAGCCATCCGCAGCACAAGCCCGGCACCTGGGCAACGGCGCAGGGCATCGTAACGCTGCCGCTGGCGTTGATAATGTATGCGCTGGTGTGCGCGCAGCTTGCCTGGCAGCAGCCGACATTCGCGCTGCCTTTCGGACCCCAGCCGCAGCGGTTTCTGCCGTTAATGCTGGTGATTGGACTGCTCTGCTCCTGGCTGGGCACGCTGTGCTGGAATGCCGCCAGCCAGCGGCTGCCCACGGTATTTATGGGACCGCTTATTGTGTTTGAAACGCTGTCTGGGCTGCTGTGGACCTTTACCTGGCGACAGAGCTGGCCACCTTTGCTGACGCTGGCGGGGATCCTCTGTTTGATTATCGGCGTGCTGTGGGCGATGCGTATTAAACCGGAACCCGTTATCACCGCCGTTGAGCGTTAGGGCGGCCCTCAACGCGGTTTTTCTTTGCAGGCTGAGTCCCTGATTTCACAATGTTTTAGGAATTATACGCAGAGCGGAGCGGCAAATTTTGCCGCTCTTTTGCCATATCCCGGCTAAAGCCGCGTCGCTTCAGGCAAAAAATAGCGATCGCGATCTCATTTTTCTCTCCGCCAGACAGGGCGCTCTCCCTGTTTTGCTGGCGATAATATGCCCGCCAGGGGCATTACGCGCCTTTTATACCTCGCTTTTCTGGGTCTTAATGGCGATCAAATCGCCATTTTGCTGCATATTTATTAGCTGCCGGTGCGTTTTTATTGGCGTCTGGCCCTGAGAATGCCGCTGAATAAACCATCTTTTTTTCCATAAATCAGCGCGCGTTTAAGAAAAACGCCGAGGGCGGATAATTGAAAAAGTTTAGCAAATGCCATCTGTATGCCGATTTATCTTAAGCGCTATCAATGCTCAGTACCTAAAGCAATAAGCAAACGTAAAGCATCCTGAGCGGAAAATTCCTGGTGCTGTTTTACCGATTCGCTTATATCGCTCTGGTTAAATATTATCCACTGGAAGTAAACTTAGTACCATACCATGCTGTGGTAAGCGAAGCGTGAATTCAGGGATTGGTTTACGCCGGCTTAATGAAAAAGCGGCGTTTTAGCGCCGGGTATTAACGTCAGTAAAGTAAAATGAGAAGCACCAATCTCATCGAAATGAGATTGGGCAAGAGAAGAAGTAGCGAGAATTGCGAGACTTTTTGCTGGTGCGTATCAATATTACCGCAAAAAATGAAAGTCGTTCCGGCCGCAAATGCATCAGGAATGATTGGAACGAAAATTAAAGCCACGAATGGTATCTTAAAGTGTCATCATCTCTTCTGGTAAGAACAATCTCAGCGCTAAGTCAATTTATGTCAGTCTTATTGGTTTTATCGGTTTTCCGAGCCTGAGGGGTAGTGATAAACGCTACGGCTAATATCCAGCAGACGGCAGCTACGGCGGGTGCCGATGTCAAAAGTGCTCTGTAGAAAGTTGACCGCCTGACGCTTTTCGTTCGTGGTAAAGAAGTTCTTTAGTACGCTTTGCAGCATCTCCTTGTCTGAGTTGAGTGTTTGCAGTTCGCGGGTAAGCGTTTGCAGTTTGTCTTCTAATTCCTTGATTCTTCTGCCTTCTTCCGATGACAGGCCGGAGAATTTCTTCTTCCAGCTATAGAAGGTCGCCTCTGATATCCCTAGCTCGTCACAAATCTCCCTGACTTTAACCCCTGATTCAGAAGCTTTAATGGCATTTGTGATTTGCTCTTCGCTATATCGTGACTTTCTCATAAATGCTCTTACCTTTCTTATCGATTAATGGATGAGATGTACTGTATTAATATCTGGCACTGTAAATAAACTATTAATGCAGTATTAAAGTGCGCGATTAGAATTGCGTGGGTTAAATTAAGATATTTAGAATAAATATCATCATGGGATAAATCTTATTTTATTCTTATCCGTTAGGCGCACCTTCCTGGGCAGGGATTTTTGTTATAGATTCTTCCCATCCCAAATACGAAAAATTTCTACGCACATTTGATATTTAGCAAAACGTGCTTGCTAAACTTGCCGGGAAATGGCTTGCGAATGGGACAGGTTTTGTTCGAGAAATCGATTCTATCTTCGCCATTCTGAGCCAAATTTAATCAGAATTATCCTGAAAATATTCACCGAATCGTGTTCTGATTCTCATTTTTCGGACCAGCCTGGTCTGAGAGCTTTAAATAACGCCAGGCCCACTGCGCGCTTGTTAATTCGTTACAGGGACGTTGTACCGAAGCGGTTGAAGTAAGTAATGCAAAGGATGAGTCAATGAAATTAAGCGTAATGTCTAATGCCGCCTGGATGATGTCTGAGAAAATCGTCTCGGTTTTTGGCGTCATATTTGTGACCTCCTACGTGGCAAAATCATTTGGGCCAACGGTGTTCGGCCAGATGGCGTTCTCTACCTCTTTATTTTCCATGGTCCAGACGGTTGCCATCTTCGGCACCGAGACCATTTTGTTTAAGCGGATCAGCAAAAGCGCGCCGAAAGGGCTGCGTCTGATGAACGTGGCGCGTACCCTGCGCATGATTTTACTGCTGCTGACCGCCGCGCCGGTGCTGGCGTGGGTGTGGTTTACCATGCCGGAGAATTTTATGGCATTTACCCTGGCGTCGTTCGTCGCCTCGGTGTTTGTCACCCAGGATACCTTCAGCGTTTACAACAACGCGCGTCTCGCTTCGCGGCTGAATACCGTGGCGAACTCGCTCGGTATGCTGCTGAGCTTCGCCATCAGCTTCACGGTTGCCTGGCTACGCCTGAACCCCGCATGGCTGACGCTCTCTATCGTGGCCGTGACGCTGGTGCCCTATATTATCAAGCGCTACAACTTCTATCGTGAAACCCAGGATATTGCTCCGCCGCAAGAGAAACGCAGCGCCTATCTGCGCTACCTGATGTACGCCGGTTTGCCGCTGGCTATCTCCAGTATTTTTATTTCAGTGCAGGTAAAAGCCGCGCAGATGTTTTTGGCTGGTATTGCCTCGGCAAGCGATCTCGGTTTGTTTGCGGCAGCCAATACCATCGCGGCTTCGTGGATTTTTATCCCCGTCGCGCTCATAACGTCCTGCTTCACTGAAATCTTCAGGGAACGTGGCGAAATGGCCATTAAGCTGGCAGCACGGCTGAATGGTTATGTCATGGCAGTTTCACTGTTGATGCTGCTCATCATTGCGCTGTTCGGCGAGAAGATCATTATCGCCCTTTACGGCTCAGAATACACACAGTCAGGAAGTCTCATTACGTTGCTGTCAATGGCGACCTGCTTTTCCGCCATGGGCACCGTAGCTTACCGCTACATGGTGAAAGAGGGTGGCTTCAACTATCTGTTGAAGAAAATCATCTGCCTGATGGTGATTAGCCTGCCGCTGTCGTGGTGGCTGATCCAGGACTACGGCATCATGGGCGCGGCGTGGAGCGTCTTTGTGTCGGAACTCCTGTCGCTTACCGTAATGAATTACTTCTTCAAAAACCGCGTCATTCAAAGAATTCAAGTTTCCTCACTCAACTACAAAACCTACAAATGAGGTCCGATATGTTTAAGTTGAAAGATGAACTCAGAAGAAGTGTGCAGTACTTCATTAAGAAGATGCCCTGGGCATACCAGGACCGCATTTACTACTTCCACAAGTTCAGAAAACTGCCCAATCTGCGTCAGCCGAAGGTATTTAACGAAAAGGTGCTGTATCGCAAGTTTGTTTATGGGGATTACCAGATCTACGGTCGCCTCTCTGACAAATATTCGGTGCGCGACTATATCGCCGAGAAGATTGGCGATGAGTACCTGATTCCGCTGGTGCATGAATCCACCGATCCGGCCTCGCTGAACAGCCTGCCGAGCTGGAAAGGCACGGTGATTAAGCCGAATCACGCCTCCAACATGGTCGAGATTCTGCTGGAAGAGCCGGATGCGCTGCGCAAGCAGCAGATCATCAATAGCTGCTACAAATGGCTGAAAACGGACTTCGCCAATGAGGCGCGCGAGATCCATTACCGCTATATCAAACCGCGCATTCTGGTGGAGAAGTACATTGGCGACGGCAAAACCGCGCCCATCGACTACAAATTCCATATGTTCAACAAGCGGGATGGCCGCTTTGAATATGTGTTGCAGGTGATTTACAACCGCTGCCAGCCGCAGCTGTCGATGAACTTTTACGTCAATAATCTGACGGAAGCCTTCCACAAAATTCGCGACACCGGTCTTGATGTGAGCAACATCGCCGAGTCGCTGCAACATGCGCTTGATCTGAGCAAGAAGCTGGCGAGCGACTTCGATTATGTGCGCGTGGACTGGTATATCCATGAAGACCATATCTACTTTGGCGAGCTGACCTTTACGCCGGGCGCGGGGCTGGTTACCGGGCTGGATCGTGGACTTAATCAGATGATGGGAGATATGTGGATTCAGGACCGCCGCGGCACGCAGAGACCGGGCGTTTCGGTGCAGGATGTCAATATTCCTGCGCTGTTGAAGAAAGTTTGAGTCACACAGCAAAATAAAAAACCCCGCGCTGCGGGGTTTTTTATTGCCTGAAGATTAGGGCAGCGGCCAGTCGGGCGGCGTCTGGCTCATCACCTGGATAAAAGTATCTTTGGTGACCAGCATAAAGTTATGCAGGTTTTCCATGCTCAGCGTGATGCCCATCAGGCCGGTCACGAACCAGCAGGTCATCGCCAGTCCAATGCCGCCGCACATAAACGCCATGACATGATGACTGCTCTGACGGAAGCGAATTTTGAGCGTGCTGGCAAAAAACATCATGATTGCGCTGAGCAGTTCCCAACGCATGACAATCAAGCTGGTGGTAATCGTCGCCATCGACTTAAGCCTCTGAATCTTAGTGATTATCCCTGACAGTTGCTGGACATCACCGGCGACGAAAAGGCATGTCAGGGAAGGACTTTCCGTCGTCAAAAAGGGGTAAATGTGTGACCTGAGTCACATTATATCACTGGATTTGAATTTATGAACAAAATTTGTACCTGGTATGGTACAAATTTTCTTATTGAAAAAGAGCGGCGGGAAATCAAGGCGTTGGCGAAGGAGGCGCCCACAGAGGGCGCTGAGCGCTAGCGCAGGGGGCAGCATTCGCCTGTAGTGCGCTGGGTAAAACTGGCTGCCGGTTCGCTACAGTCGAAGCTAACGCGGCGCGAACGCTGCATCGACTGGCGACGCATATAGTGTCGATAGGCGGTCGGCGTCTGCGAAAACTGGCGGCGGAACACGCGTGAAAAGGTCTGCTGCGAGTCATAGCCATACTGCATCGCAATATCAAAAACCGGACGCTGCGTCTGGCGCAGCGCTTCCGCCGCCAGCGTCAGGCGACGCTCACGAATATAGCCACCCAGCGTTTGTTTCGTCACGGTACGGAACATACGCTGAAGGTGCCATTTTGAATAGCCTGATTTGGCCGCGACTTCATCAATCGACAGCGTCTTGTCCAGGTTCTGATCGATCCAGTGCGTCAGGGAGTGAATGATCTCTTCTTGCATCATATTCTCGTCCTTTAGTCCTGAGGGATTCGTTATTTGACGCAGGCGAGTATAATTCCTCAAGTTAACTTGAGGTAAAGAGTGAAATGAAAAAAGATCGCAACTACCCGAAACCGGTATTAACGCCGGGCGAAGTCGCGCAGCGCAGCGGCGTCGCGGTCTCCGCGCTGCACTTTTATGAGAGCAAAGGCCTGATTTCCAGCACGCGCAACGGCGGCAATCAGCGACGCTACAGCCGCGATGTGCTGCGCCGCGTCGCCATTATCAAGATTGCTCAGCGCATTGGCATTCCGCTTGCGACGGTAGGAGACAGCCTGATGCATATTCCCGCCAATAAGCGCATGTCGACTCAGGAGTGGGACGCGCTGACGCAGCACTGGCGCGACGAACTCGATAAACGCATCGAAACGCTGACGCGTCTGCGCAACGATCTTGACGGCTGCATCGGCTGCGGCTGTTTGTCGATGCGCGACTGCCCGCTGCGCAATCCCGGCGACCGGCTGGCGCAGCAGGGCTCCGGCGCGGTGCTGCTCGATCCCGAACAGGACGATAAAGGCGAGCCGCCGCGCTAAAGAGAGGGGACGCTATACTTGGCTGAAGACCATAACAGGGATTCACCATGATCACCGTTCACCATCTTGAACAATCGCGTTCACAGCGCGTCCTCTGGCTGCTGGAAGAGCTGGAGGTGCCTTATCAAATCAAACGCTACCAGCGTGAAGCCTCTATGCTGGCGCCGGAAGCACTTAAGAAAGTGCATCCGCTGGGCAAATCGCCCGTCATTACCGATGAGAATCAGGTGATAGCTGAATCGGGCGCCATCCTCTCTTATCTGGAAGGCAAATACGACAGCGAGCAGCGGCTTAAACCGGCGGACGAGCAGGCGCGCCTGCAAACCAGTTACTGGCTGCACTATGCGGAAGGGTCGCTGATGCCGCTGCTGCTGATGAAGCTGGTATTTGGCCGCCTGGGCAAAGCGCCGGTTCCCTGGCTGTTACGCCCCGCGGGCGCCGCCCTGGGCAAAGGCATTCAGAAGGCCTGGCTGGACAAGCAGCTGGTGCCGCATCGTCAGATGATCGAGCAGCATCTGGCCGCGCAGCCGTGGTTTGCGGGCAGGCGCTTCGGCATCGCCGATATTCAGATGAGTTTTCCGCTGCTGGCGATGCAGTCGCGCGGCGGCCTGGATGATATGCCCGCTACCGCCGCCTGGCTCGGCACCATCCAGCAGCGCGCCGCCTGGCAGCGCGCGATTGAAAAGGGCGGCGACGTACTGCCCGGCAGCGAAAAGACGTAAAAACCCCGCCACATCAGGCAGTAACGTAGCGGCGGCGCTGAATAGCCGCCCTGGATGCTTTGAAACACTCCCTAAAGGGTTCCGCTTTATGCTGAATTAAGGCGAGGAAGCGGTTGAAAATCGGCGGCCAAACGCCGGATAATCCCCTGCCTTTTACCTGTCGGCATAGCAGACAGTTATCCGCTGCGAAGTAAACGTTTGCCTGCCGCCTGACGCGCCACCGCGTCGGGTCGTTTACCAGGGAGTTGGCAGGCAGCGACGCAGGGCGTTTTACACTACAAAAATTCTTGAGGCTCAACTATGTCATACGAATCACGCTCGTCCGCTGGCAAGCTGGACGCATGGTTCTCTGTTTCTGCACGCGGCAGCAGCGTCCGGCAGGAAATTCTGGCCGGACTGACCACCTTCCTGGCGATGGTCTACTCGGTAATCGTGGTGCCCGGCATGCTGGGCAAAGCCGGTTTTTCGCCAACGGCGGTGTTTGTCGCTACCTGTCTGGTCGCCAGCTTTGGTTCGATCGTCATGGGGCTGTGGGCTAATCTGCCGATGGCGATTGGCTGTGCGATTTCACTGACCGCCTTCACGGCCTTTAGTCTGGTGCTGGGCCAGCACATCAGCGTGCCGGTCGCGCTGGGCGCGGTGTTTCTTATGGGGCTGCTGTTTACCCTGATCTCCGTTACGGGCATTCGCGCCTGGATTTTACGCAATCTGCCAATGGGCGTGGCGCACGGCACCGGCGTCGGCATTGGCCTGTTTCTGCTGCTGATCGCGGCTAACGGTATCGGGCTGGTGGTGAAAAATCCGGCTCCCGGCATGCCGGTCGCGCTGGGCCAGTTCGCCTCTTTCCCGGTAATCATGTCGCTGCTGGGTCTGGCGGCTATTTTTGGCCTGGAGAAACGCCGCGTGCCGGGCGGGATTCTGCTGACCATTATTGCTATCTCCGTGCTGGGGCTGATTTTCGACCCGGCGGTGAAGTATCAGGGATTATTTGCCTGGCCCAGCCTGCGCGACAGCCAGGGACAGTCGCTGCTGTTCAGCCTGGATATTATGGGGGCGCTTCAGCCCGTGGTGCTGCCGAGCGTGCTGGCGCTGGTGATGACGGCGGTGTTTGACGCCACCGGCACCATTCGCGCAGTGGCAGGGCAGGCGAACCTGCTGGATGAGAAAGGGCAGATTATTAATGGCGGACGGGCTTTGACCACCGACTCCATCAGCAGCCTGTTTGCCGGTCTGGTGGGCGCATCGCCTGCCGCCGTCTATATCGAGTCCGCAGCCGGCACCGCAGCCGGCGGTAAAACCGGCCTGACGGCGATTGTGGTGGGCCTGCTGTTCCTGCTGATTCTGTTTATGTCGCCGCTGGCCTATCTGGTGCCCGCCTATGCGACCGCGCCTGCGCTGATGTATGTCGGCCTGCTGATGCTCAGCAACGTGGCAAAAATCGACTTCGGCGATTTCGTCGACGCCATGTCTGGCCTGGTGACGGCGGTGTTTATCGTTCTGACCTGCAATATCGTTACCGGCATCATGCTCGGTTTCGCCACGCTGGTCGTTGGCCGCCTGTTCGCAGGCGAATGGCGTAAGCTAAACCTCGGCACCGTGATTATCGCTGTGGCGCTGGTGATTTTTTACGCTGGCGGTTGGGCGATTTAACTGCCAGGGCGGGCGAGGCTGGCCTCGCCCGCTACATTCTCCTGATTTTTGCCGCGCCGCACGCGTGACTTGCCATTCTCTGCGCACTTTGCTTTACACTTTAGCGCTCACCACATTTTTTGACTTTACGATTCGCCTAAGGAAAGCATGGAAATCTTTTTTACCATTCTGATTATGACGCTGGTGGTATCGCTGTCCGGGGTTGCCGCGCGCATTCTCCCGTTCCAGATCCCGCTGCCGCTGGTGCAGATCTTTGCCGGGGCGCTGCTTGCCTGGCCGACCTTCGGTTTGCACGTTGACTTCGACCCGGAACTGTTTCTGGTGCTGTTTATTCCGCCGCTGCTGTTTGCGGACGGCTGGAAAACGCCCATCAGCGAGTTTCTGCACCACGGTCGGGAAATTATCGGCCTGGCGCTGGTGCTGGTGCTGATCACCGTGGTCGGTATTGGCTACCTGATCTACTGGACAGTGCCCGGCATCCCGCTTATTCCCGCCTTTGCGCTGGCCGCCGTGCTGTCGCCGACGGACGCCGTCGCGCTCTCCGGCATTGTCGGCGAAGGGCGCATTCCGAAGAAAATCATGTCCATCGTGCAGGGCGAAGCCCTGATGAACGATGCGTCCGGCCTGGTCTCGCTGAAGTTCGCTGTGGCGGTCGCGATGGGCACTATGGTGTTCACCTGGGGCGGCGCCAGCATTGAGTTTCTTAAAGTGGCGGTCGGCGGCCTGGTGGCCGGCGTGGCGGTGTGCTGGCTGTACGGTAAATCGCTGCGCCTGCTGAGCCGCTGGAGCGGCGACGATCCGGCCACGCAAACCGTGCTGCTGCTGCTGCTGCCGTTCGCCTCTTACCTGATCGCCGAACATCTGGGCGTCTCCGGCATCCTGGCGGCGGTGGCGGCGGGCATGACCATTACCCGCTCCGGCATTATCCGTCAGGCGCCGCTGGCGATGCGCCTGCGCGCCAACAGCGTCTGGCAGATGCTGGAATTTGTCTTTAACGGCATGGTGTTCCTGATGCTCGGCCTGCAACTGCCGGACATCATCAATAACTCGATTGATGCCGCGAATGCCGATCCCAACGTCGAACTCTGGATGCTGTTTACCGACATCATTCTGGTTTACGCCGCGTTGATGGTGGTGCGCTTCGGCTGGCTGTGGATCATGCAGCGTCTCAGCAAGCGCGTGCTGAAGAAAAAGCCGATGGAGTTTGCCAACTATTCGCTGCGTGAGCTGCTGATCGCTACCTTCGCCGGCGTGCGCGGCGCCATTACCCTGGCGGGCGTGCTCTCTATTCCGCTGTTTCTTACCACGGGCGAGCCGTTCCCGGCGCGCTATGAGCTGGTGTTTATCGCCACCGGCGTGATCCTGTTTTCGCTGCTGGTTGGCGTGGTGATTTTGCCGCTGCTGCTGCGCGGCGTAGACGGCATCGATAAGGCCGGACATCGTCGCGAGCTGCAAAATGCCCGCGCGGTGATGGCCAGCGTGGCGATTGAAAGCCTGCATAAAATGGAAGAGCGGCTGGAAAACGACACCGAGGAGAATATCGATCCTGAGCTGTTGAAAGAGGTGAGCCTGCGCGTGATCGGTAATCTGCGCCGCCGCGCCGACGGCAAGAGCGACCTGGAGCAGGCGCTGTTCGCCGAGAACCTTGAACGCCGCTTCCGCCTGACCGCGCTGCGCGCCGAACGCGCCGAGGTGTATCATCTGCGCGCGACGCAGCAGATTTCGGATGAAAGCATGCAGCGGCTGCTGCGCGATCTCGACCTGCTGGAGGCCCTGCTGATCGAGAAAGAAGAGTAACCCCAGCGCCGCGCCTAAACCTTCAGGCGCGGCGCTCTGTCCGGCCAGTGCTCGCGGCAGCAGTCAATCCACGCCTGCGCGCTGCGCGACAGATAATTTCCTTCGCGCCAGATTAGCCCCAGACTCCATTTCAGCTCTGACTCCAGCGGCAGCCACAGCAGCGACTGCTTATCCAGCCGCTGACAGATCGGCTCCGGCAGGATCGCCAGCCCCATCTCCGCCTGAACCATTGCCGCGAGAAAATCCCACTGTCCGCTGCGCACCGCGATATTGGGCGTGACGCCCAGACGCTGAAACGCCTTCATCAGCTGGCGATTGAGCGAAAACTCCTCGTTGAAAATCAGCAGCGGATGCGCCGCCAGCTCTGACAGCGCGACCCGGCTGCGGCTAAGCCAGTCGGCCTGACGCGGCACCAGCACGCAGAGCGGATGGTGCATCAGCGGCAGGGTGTTGAGCGGCAGATCGGGATCGATCGGCAGCGCGGTCAGGGCAATGTCCAGACTGCCCGTCAGTACCGCCTGCTGCACCGTCAGGCCGCCGAACTCAGCGATCTTTAGCTCGACGCCAGGATAGCGGCGGCGGAAGGCTGAAATCGATCCCGCAATCTGCATACCCACCATAGGCGGAATGCCGAGGCGCAGCTCCCCGGTTTTCAGCTGATTAATATCGCCAATCTCTACCTCCAGCTGATGGAACTCCTGCAAAATTGCCAGCCCGCGCTGGTAGACCGCCTGCCCGCTGTCGGTCAGATGCAGCTTGCGGCCATCGCGCAGCAGCAGCGTGCAGCCCAACTCCTCTTCCAGCTGACGCAGCATTTTGCTGATAGTCGGTTGGGTGACATAGAGCTTCTGCGCGGCGCGGGTAAAACTCTGCTGACGCACAACTTCTGTGAAGTAGCGCAATGCGCGGACGTCCATAACTATTCCTTTTATGCATGATTAAAATAATTTTAATTCATTTTTTTCACCTTCTGCGGCGGATTTATACTAACCGCCGGACAATATAGGGGGAGAGAAAAAATGGCGTTAGCGCTCAGCCCGCAGAGAACGGGCAGGCTGCAACGACTCTGGTTGCCGCTACAGCTGCTGTTGTACGTCGGGATGTTTATCGCCTGCGATCATCTGGTGAGCTGGCTGCATTTGCCGCTGCCGGCCAATATCGTCGGCATGCTGCTGATGCTGACGCTGATCGTAACGCGCGTGCTGCCGCTGCGCTGGGTCAAAGCGGGGTCGCGCTGGCTGCTGGCCGAGATGCTGCTGTTCTTTATTCCGGCGGTAGTGGCGGTGGTCAACTACGGCGATCTGCTGCGCGTAGACGGCTGGCGCATCTGCGTGGTGATCGCGCTGAGCACCATGCTGGTGCTGGCTTCTACCGCGCTGGTGGTCGATCGCCTGTATAAATACGAAGTGTCGCGCGCAGCGCGTAAGCAGCAGCGCGATGCGTGATTTTATCCTGAGTCTGCTCTGTCTGGCGGTGACGCTGCTGATCTACTTTCTTAATAAACGCCTCTATCGCCGCTGGCGCATCCTGCTGCTGATGCCGCTGGTGGCGACGCCGCTGCTGCTGGTGGGGCTGCTGCTGGTGACGCACGTCTCCTGGCAGGACTATATCGCCGAAAGCCACTGGCTGCTGTGGCTGCTCGGCCCGGCGACGCTGGCGTTTGCCGTGCCGGTGTATGAGAACATGGCGATAATCCGTCGGCACTGGCTGTCGCTCAGCGCGGGCGTGCTGACCGCGACGCTGGTCGCGGTGTGCAGCTCTGTGTGGCTGGCGCGGCTGCTGACGCTGCCGGAATCTATCCAGCGCAGCCTGGCGGTACGCTCTGTGACGACGCCTTTCGCGCTGGCGGCGGCGAAGCCCATGGGCGGCCAGCCGGATCTGGTGGCGCTGTTTGTGGTGATCACCGGCGTGTTCGGGATGGCGATTGGCGACGTACTGTTCCTGCGCATCGCTATTCAGCAGGGCGTGGCGAAAGGCGCGGGATTCGGCGCGGCCTCGCACGGCGCAGGCACGGCGCGCGCCTATCAGCTGGGCGAGCAGGAGGGCGTGGTGTCCAGCCTGGTGATGATGCTTTCTGGCGTGGTGACGGTGGTGCTGGCTCCGCTTATCGGCCACCTGATGTGGACGGCGTGAAATCGGCCCGACATGTCTGTTTACGTAAAGGTTGCCAAATAGAGTTGTCAGGGGATTTCAGGCTGTTAACCTTTGCGCCGAAATAATTGTCCTTTCATGGAGTGGAATCATGTTTAAGCAACTTGTTACCGGAAGCGCGCTGGGTCTGGTGCTGCTGAGCGGCGCGGCACAGGCTATTGAAGGCAGCGTGGACGTGGGCGAGCACAACACCAATCTGAATCTTGGCCTCGGCACCACCTCGCCAGGTCTGTTCCTTAAAGGCAACTGGCTGCGCAGCGACCATGACGGCAGCACCTATGGCCTTGGCCTGGGTTATAACGTCGATATCGGCGGCCTGCGTCTGGCTCCGACCGCCAAGACCATTTTCACCCATCCGGAAGATGGTAAAGATGGCTTTGCCGTGGCGCTGGGCGGCGGTGCGCAGTACAGCTTCAACAGCATGTGGGGACTGTATGGCGAATACTACTATGCGCCGGAAGGTCTGACTGACCATCTGGACAGTTATCAGGAAGCGGCAGGCGGCCTGAGCTTTACGCCGATCTCTCTGCTGAACCTGCGCGTGGGTTATCAGTACATTGAGCTGAACAACAAGGGCGGCCGCAAAGACAACGTGCTGGTCGACGGCCCGTACGTCGGCGCCTCGCTGCGCTTCTAAACCGCTGCTGCTCGCCTGAGCAGCCTGCGTTTTATCCTAAAGCCTGCCATCTCTCCGGATGGCAGGCTTTTTGTTTTCATGGACTTACTCCTGCCTCTTACTAATTGCTCAAAAAGTGAGCGCAACCTGAAATCACATACAAGACCCGCTAACGTAAAAAAGGAAAATGGGGACGGCAAACACATTTTTACTATGGACAGGAAAATATGAACGGCATTGAACAGCAAATTGAAAAGCACATTAATAGCTTCCCCGTCTCACTGATTAACTATTTAAAAAGCGATTATCAAAGTGATCTGATGGTCGTCATTGATGACCTGCTGCCGCAAAATATTAAACTTGAAATGGAAAATGAGGCACGGACATTGCTGAAAGAGGAGTCGCTGCGCAGAGAGGTGATTATTGCCGAAAGCGGAAATACGCCGCGCGCCTATGACAGCGTCGGCAGGAATATTATCCGTGAAAAAGGCAAGTATATTCCGGCCTTTTTCGACAGCCCGGCTATTCTGAATTTTTTTATGCAGGTAACTGGCGAAAAACTCTATCGGGTTCCCTATGAGCCGGAGGAGTTTATTATTAATTCGCAAAACAAAAGCGGCGATACGCATGGATGGCACTGGGACGACTACTCCTATGCGCTGGTCTGGGTGATTGATGAGCCGGACGTCTTATCCGGCGGCCGCGTCGAGTTCATCCCGCGTATTCCGTGGCGAAAAACCGACACGCGCGACTGGATAAAAAACGTTTTAAAAGAGAACACGGTATTTAGCCGCCATGTTTCGCAAGGGCAGTGTTATTTGTTACGGGCAAGGGATGCGCTGCACCGTATTTCTCCGCTGACGTCGGAATCGCGACGCACGGTTATTGTTTTCACCTATGCGAACGATCTTGATCTCAATGATGAAAATCTTACGCATGACTCAATGGAAGCGATTTATCCGCAAGACACTTCAGCCTGAAACCCAGCGCAATTAATGGAGAGAAACATGCTTAACAGAAAAAACGCAGGCGGAATGAACGATGAACAGGGGTTCCCGGTTTTCTTCACCGAAATCTCTGACGCGCTGGGACGATACGAGAATTATCAGCGCGCAGCCCAGGCGATTGCGACTCATTTTCCGCCGGTAGAGTATCCCGCGCTGCTGGATATTGGCTGTGGCGTTGGAAAGATGAGTATGGCGCTGTTTAAACAGGGCTATCGGGTAACCGGGCTGGATCTGTCCGCCGAGCAGCTCAATATCGCCCAGGCTATTTCTCCCGGCCCGCACTATACCGAGCGCGATATGGCCAATCCCCCCTCTGGCCTGTTCGATATTCTGGTCAACGTCTATACCAGCTTTGGCTACTGCAATAGCGAACAAGAGGATCTCTCGCTGCTGCCGGTCTGGTTTCAGGCGCTACGTCCGGGCGGCGTGTTGATTATGGAACTGGCGGATATGGACAGGGCGCGCAACCGCATTGATGTTCAGGGGAAACTGACGCGCATCAATAATGGCGTAACCGAGCGGCTCTCTATGGACTGGGAGAAGCGACTGCTGAAAGTGGAGTACAGCAAGGAAGGGCGCTCCTGGTCCTGCCTGACGCGGCTGTATGAGAAAGAAACGCTGCAAGCGGCGCTGCTGAACGCAGGTTTTCACGAGGTGGGCATCTACGGCGATTTTGACCTGAGACCGAAAGGCGCTGATGACAATGTCGTCTTTGTGGCACGGAAAGGAAACGCATCATGAAAAAGGTCATCTGCATCGTTGATGCCTATTCAACCGGGGCCGCGCTGGTGCCCTTTTTCAAACAGGCAGGCTGGTTTTGTATTCACGTACAGTCCTGTCCGGAAATACCCGATGAATACCTGCCGACCTTTGTGCCGGAAAGCTTTGACCTGCTTCTTGCGCCGGTCTCCGGTCACCTCGACGGGTTTAACGCCATTCTGGGCCAGCTGGAGGCTGCCCGGCCGCACTACATTATCCCCGGCACGGAGACCGGCGTGGAGCTTGCGGATTATCTCTCATCGCGGCTCGGCACGCCTGGCAACAGCTGGAAAACCAGCCGCTTGCGCAGAGATAAATTCGCCATGCAGGACGCGCTGCGTCAGGGCGGTCTGGCGTCTATTCCGCAGTGCATCACGTCGCAGCTGGATGAGGCCCTGAGCTGGGCTGAAGCGCGGCAACAGTGGCCGGTGGTGGTCAAGCCCGTTGACAGCGCGGGCGCGGACAGCGTCAGGTTTTGCAGCGGCCGGGATGAGCTGGCGCAGGCGTTTGATCAGATTTTGGGTAAAAGAAATAAACTTGGCCTGATTAATACCCATGTGTTGCTTCAGGAGCGGCTGCATGGCCAGCAGTTTATTGTTAACGCGGTCAGCATGAACGGCGAGCATTTAATTACCGAGATCTGGTCCGACGATAAACTTCTGGTTTCAGAGGCGTCGTTAATCTGTGAAAAAGAGATTCTGCTGCCCTATCAGGGCGAAATACAACAGCGTCTGATTGCCTATATGAAACAGGCGCTGACCCTGCTGGGCGTTAATGAAGGGCCGTCGCACAGCGAAATTATGTGGACGGAAGCGGGACCGGTGCTGATTGAAACGGCGGCCAGAATGCAGGGCACTATTATGCATGACGCGGTGATTACCGCGCTGGGCTACAGCCATGTCACCTTAACCGCCGAGCGCTATCTGACGCCAGAGAAATTCGCGCAGAGGCTCTCTCAGGAATATGTGCGAAAAGCGCATCTGTTCTGCGTCACCCTGGCGTCGAAATTCGAGGGCGTGGTGGTGAAAAACCGCTGTGAAGAGTTAATTCATCATCTTCCCTCTTATTTCGGCATGATGCATACGCCAGAGGCGGGGGAGAGAATTTACCGCACCCGAGATCTGTTTACTAATCCAGGCATTATCTATCTTTGCCACAACAGCGAAGAGCAGATTATCAGCGATTATAAAATGATTCGTCAGCTGGAAAATGACGGTTTACTGTTTGAGCTAGCCTGAGATGACAATGACTGAGAGAAATGGTGCATTTTTCGGACTGACTATGGTGCTGCTGTATAATTTCCTCGATGCCGGAAAGGAGGTTTATTCAGGCTATTTAATACAGACGGCGCATCCCATGTCGGTGACATTTATTGTGTTTGCCATTGTGTTCCTTTTCTTTCAGTTTCTCTGCCTCACCCGCATGCGTCAGCGCTATAGCCTGCCGCTGAAACACGGACTGACGCTGCTGACGCTGAACCTGACCACGGCAGGGGCCTGGATTACCTTTTTCTACTCGCTGCGGTTTCTGGAGCCGGCCGTGGCGTCGGCCATTATTACCGGCCTGGCGCCGCTGCTGATCGTGCTGATTTATCCGCTCTTTTCCCGCACGGAAAAAAGAGAGTATCGGCTGGTTTTTCTGCTGGGCATTGCGCTCTGTTCTATTTGGCTTGGCTGGCTGAGCATTCAGGAGGGCGGGACGAAAAACGGCTACAGCCTGCGGGAGGTGGTTTCGGGCATCGGCTTTGCCGTCGCCTGCGCGCTGTTCAGTCTGTTTTCCAGCATCTTCAGCAAAAAGCTGAGCAATCACGACTGTCCGCCGGAAACCATTATGGCGCACCGCTTCTATCTCACTATCGCGATTACCTTTGCCTTTAGCTCAGGCGTGAACGAGCTGTCCGATGTCATGGGTCCGGCGCTGCCCGGCGTTGTGCTGCTGGCGATTCTGGGTGTGATCGTGCCGCTGTGGTGTTTGCAATATGCTATTAAAGTGCTGACTCCCGTCAAAGTCATGGTATTTATGGCTGTAAGTCCGGCTTTCACCTTCGTCTTCCAACTGTTTGATCCCCGGTTGTCCCCGTCGCCATTCTCATTTGTAGCGATTTTGTTACTATGTTTTTTCTCTGTGGCGACGGAAATATGGCGCGTCAGTAATACACAAGGCGATGTTGACGATGGCTATCACGGCATACCGGAAAATCGGCGGAGTTGAAATTACCTTTTCTGACAGCACTGCCCATGTTTTTCCCAGACATTCTCACGATGAGTTTTATATTGGCGCGAATCTTTCGGGGCGCGAAAAGATCTGGCTCGACGGCCACAGCACGGAGGCGAGCATTGATGATATTACCATCTATAACCCAGGACAGGTTCAGGCCGCGACCCCGACGCCCTATAACTGGCTTTACTACAGTTTTTATCTGCAACCGACGCTGGTGTGCGAGCTGACGGGGCTGCCCGCCGATGAGCGGTTCAGGCGCAGCGTATTCAACGCGCCAGAGATTGCCCGACAGATCCGGCAAACCGCCGCCTTCTCCCTGAGCCGCGAGCACAGCGATAATGACGTGATGGAGCGCATCGCCGGCCTGCTCGCCGAGGTGGCCAGCCAGGCGGGCACGCAAACAAAGTGCCTGTTTGGTCATAAAGATGTGGTGCTGGCGGCCGCCATTGCCTCGCAGCTGATGGAGGAGATGGCGACGCCGCCCGCGCTTGAAACTCTGGCGCTGCGCTATGGTCTGACGCCTGTCCAGCTGGTGCGCGTTTTCTCTGCCGCCTACGGCATGCCGCCCTATACCTGGCTGCGCGGGGAAAAGCTTAAGATTGCTAAACAGCGCATTCTCAACGGACAGCCTATCTCCTCGCTGGCTGCCGATCTCGGCTTTAGCGACCAGGCGCACTTTACGCGCAACTTTAAAAACATGTTTGGCATCACGCCAGGCGTGCTGTCCCGCTTAGTGAAATAGTTCTGCGCTGCCCGCCGGGCAAAAAAACACCGCAGCGATCAGGCTGCGGTGTGGTGTCATGACCCGGACGTCAGTGCGCCTTGCCCTGCGAGATCCCTATGCCGGTTTGCGAACGGATAAACTGCGCCCGGAAGCGGCCGCGTTCCTGCGCGCCCTGCGGCGAGTGGTCGGTAATCGAGAAGAACCAGGTGCCGACGAAGGCCACAATCATCGAAAACAGCGCCGGATACTCATAGGGATAAACCGGCGACGCGTGGCCCAGCACCTGCACCCAAATCGTCGGGCCGAGGATCATCAGCACCACGGCGGTAATCAGTCCAAGCCAGCCGCCGATCATCGCGCCGCGCGTGGTGAGCTTTGACCAGTACATCGACAGCAGAATAATCGGGAAGTTACAGCTGGCGGCAATAGAGAAGGCGAGTCCGACCATAAAGGCGATGTTCTGTTTCTCAAACAGAATGCCCAGCGCAATCGCCACCACCCCCAGCACCAGCACGGTGATCTTCGACACGCGCAGCTCTTCCCGCTCGGTGGCCTGGCCTTTACGGATCACGCTGGCGTAGAGGTCGTGCGACACCGCCGACGCGCCCGCCAGCGTCAGTCCGGCCACCACCGCCAGAATGGTGGCGAAGGCCACGGCGGAGATAAAGCCGAGGAAGGTGCTGCCGCCGACCGCGTTCGCCAGGTGCACCGCCGCCATATTGGTGCCGCCAATCAGCGCGCCGGAGGCATCCTTAAAGGCGGGGTTCGCGCCCACCAGCAGAATAGCGCCGAAGCCGATAATAAAGGTCAGGAAGTAGAAGTAGCCCATAAAGCCGGTGGCCCAGAACACGCTTTTACGCGCTTCGCGCGCGTCGGCCACGGTAAAGAAGCGCATCAGAATATGCGGCAGTCCGGCGGTGCCGAACATCAGCCCCAGCCCCAGCGACAGCGCCGAGATGGGATCTTTCACCAGCCCGCCAGGCTGCATAATGGCCGCGCCTTTCGGATGCACCGCCATCGCCTGGGTAAAGAGGTTATTGAAGCTGAAGCCGGTGGCCTTCATCACCATAATCGCCATAAAGCTGGCGCCAAACAGCAGCAGCACCGCCTTGATAATCTGCACCCAGGTGGTGGCCAGCATGCCGCCGAACAGCACGTACAGCACCATCAGGATACCCACCAGCACCACGGCAATATGGTAGTCGAGACCAAACAGCAGCTGGATCAGCTTGCCCGCCCCGACCATCTGCGCAATCAGGTAGAGCGCCACCACCACCAGCGAGCCGCAGGCGGAAAGGGTGCGGATCGGCTTCTGTTGCAGACGGTAAGAGGCGACGTCAGCGAAGGTGTAGCGGCCCAGATTGCGCAGGCGTTCGGCAATCAGGAACAGGATCATCGGCCAGCCCACGAGGAAGCCGAGCGAGTAGATCAGCCCGTCGTAGCCGGAGGTGTAAACCAGCGCCGAGATGCCCAGAAACGAGGCGGCAGACATAAAGTCGCCTGCCATCGCCAGCCCGTTCTGGAAGCCGGTGATATTGCCGCCCGCCGTATAGTAGTCGCTGCGCGAGCGGGTGCGCTTCGACGCCCACCAGGTAATGCCCAGCGTGGCGGCGACAAACACCACAAACATGACGATCGCCTGATAGTTGGTGGCCTGCTTCTGCACCGCGCCGGTCAGGGCGTCCGCCAGCGCGGCGGCTGGCAGCAGCGCCAGCAGCCAGAGAGAAAGACGCTTCATGGTTTCACCTCGGTGACGATCTGCTTTGTCAGGCGATCGAACTCGCCGTTAGCGCGCCAGACATAAACGCCGGTCAGCACGAAAGAAATCACGATCAGTCCCACGCCGATGGGAATGCCGCGCGTAACGCTGGTGCCGTCATGCAGGGGGGTGCCGAGCCAGCCGGGGGCAAAGGCGATCAGCAGAATAAAGCCGACGTAGAGCGCCAGCATAACCAGCGACAGCAACAGGGCAAAGCGCTGGCGTTTATGCACCAGCTCCTGAAAGCGGGGATGGCGTTCAATCCGTTGATTCACTGCCTCCTGCGTCGAAAGAGCGTCGTTCATCACAGTTTCTCCAGAGGTGGTGCAGGCGACAGCCTCACGCGCTGCGCGAGAAAGGCCTGACAGATATTGTTATGTGACTTCAGAAACACACAGCGTAAGGAAAGGGCGGCGGGAAGAAGAGCCTTCCCGCCGGTAAAAGCGTTAAGGCATGCGGATCGCCTGCTTCTCCTCCAGCAGCTTGTCCACGACGCCCGGATCGGCCAGCGTAGAGGTATCGCCGAGATTGCTGGTGTCGCCTGCGGCGATCTTGCGCAGAATACGGCGCATAATCTTGCCGGAGCGGGTTTTAGGCAGCGAATCGGTCCAGTGCAGAATATCGGGCGTGGCGATGGGACCGATCTCTTTCCGCACCCAGCTGCGCACCTCGCTGTACAGCTCCGGCGACGGCTCTTCGCCGTGGTTCAGCGTAATATAGGCGTAGATGGCCTGGCCTTTGATGCTGTGCGGGATGCCGACTACCGCCGCTTCGGCGATTTTCGGATGGGAAACCAGCGCCGACTCGATCTCAGCGGTGCCGAGGCGATGGCCGGAAACGTTAAGCACATCGTCGACGCGGCCGGTGATCCAGTAGTAGCCGTCCTCGTCACGGCGCGCGCCATCGCCGCTGAAGTAGCAGTTTTTAAAGGTAGAGAAGTAGGTCTGTTCAAAGCGGTCATGATCGCCGAACAGGGTGCGCGCCTGGCCCGGCCAGGAGTCGGTGATGACCAGATTGCCTTCGGCGGCGCCCTCTTGCGGGTTGCCCTCGTTATCTACCAGCGCGGGCTGCACGCCAAAGAAGGGTTTGGTCGCGGAACCCGCCTTCAGCTCAGTAGCGCCCGGCAGCGGCGTGATCATAAAGCCGCCGGTTTCGGTCTGCCACCAGGTATCAACAATCGGGCAGCGGCCGTCGCCAATCTTGTTGTAGTACCACTCCCAGGCTTCCGGGTTAATCGGCTCGCCCACCGATCCCATAATGCGCAGGCTCTGACGGCTGGTGCCCGCAACGGCCTTGTCGCCCTCGGCCATCAGCGCGCGGATCGCCGTGGGCGCGGTATAGAGCAGCGTCACTTTATGCTTGTCCACGACTTCCGCCATGCGGCTCGGCTTCGGCCAGTTGGGCACGCCCTCAAACATCAGCGTCGTCGCGCCGCATGCCAGCGGGCCATAAAGCAGATAGCTGTGGCCCGTTACCCAGCCGACGTCGGCGGTGCACCAGTAGACATCGTCCGGATGGTAGTCGAACACGTATTTAAAGGTCGTCGCGGCATAGACCAGATAGCCTCCGGTGGTATGCAGCACGCCTTTCGGCTTGCCGGTGGAGCCAGAGGTATAGAGGATAAACAGCGGATCTTCGGCCTGCATCTCGGCGGGCGCGTGCTGCTCGCTGGCTTTATCCATTAAGTCGGACCACCAGAGATCGCGGCCATCCTGCCAGTCTGTCTGCTGGCCGGTGCGTTTCAGCACCACTACGTTTTTCACGCTGCTGACGCCGGGGTTTTTCAGCGCGTCATCGACGTTTCTTTTCAGCGGAATGGTGCGTCCGGCGCGCACGCCCTCATCGGCGGTAATCACCAGTTTCGCGCTGGAGTCCACCACGCGGCCCGCGACCGCTTCCGGCGAGAAGCCGCCGAAAATCACCGAATGCACCGCGCCAATGCGCGCGCAGGCGAGCATCGCCACCGCCGCTTCCGGCACCATCGGCATATAAATGGCTACCACGTCGCCTTTTTTCACGCCCAGCGACAGCAGCACGTTGGCGAAGCGGCACACCTGATTGTGCAACTGGCTGAAGGTCAGCGTCTTGCTTTCGCTGGCGTCATCGCCTTCCCAGATAATAGCGGGATGGTCGCCGCGCGTGGCCAGATGGCGATCGAGGCAGTTAGCCGCCAGATTTAGCGTGCCGTCTTCATACCAGCGAATAGAAATATTGCCTGGGGCGAAAGAGGTGTTTTTGACTTTATTGTAAGGTTTGATCCAGTCGAGGATTTTGCCCTGTTCGCCCCAGAACGCATCCGGGTCGCTGACGGACTGCTGATACATCGTCTGATACTGCTCGGCAGTGATCAGGGCGTTTGCGGCAAGGCTGGCAGGAATCGGATGTTTATGTATTTGGCTCATGGCGGCTCTCCTTGAAGATGTTAATGATATGTCAATCAAAGGTTAAGTGAAGCCTCTGCCATCGCTTTGTTTCTTTTTTGCGCCTCAGATCACGAGAGTAAAAGCCTGCCTGCCAGGCCTTGCAGAACACCGGCAGACGCGGGAAGGTGTGGCGAAAAAATGCGCAAACAAACCCGAAGCCTTTTTGCGCATTTGTGCATAGCTATGCGGTTTTGTTGAAAACTATTACTTTTTATAACAGCAAGTTAGGGGTTTGATAACTAAACAGCATTTTATCCTGTCAGAGTGGCTAATCTTTAATCGAACGCGCCAGGGGTTGCATTTACTACAGCGAAAATGGTACTTATCTCGCCCCTGCTCAGCAGGACTCAACCAGACGGCGTCTGAAAAGGGTACGGGAATCGTCGCATTTTCGTGCGGGACGCTGTCCTCAATAACCCTCTAATTTACCGGGCTTTTGCTCACTTCCCTGTGTGTATCCTTCTCTGCACCTTCGCAGCGTAGCAATAGGGGTTTTGACTGAGGAAATAACGCGTTATGAAAGGTTTTAAAATAAGCCTGGCCTGGCAGATTCTGATTGCACTGGTGCTTGGCATCGTTGTGGGTTCAGTGCTGCATAATCAGCCAGACGATCGTGAATGGCTAATCACCAATATTCTCAGCCCGGCGGGCGACATTTTTATTCATCTTATCAAGATGATCGTCGTGCCTATCGTGATCTCATCGCTGATTGTCGGCATTGCGGGCGTCGGCGATGCAAAGAAACTGGGGCGTATTGGCGTAAAAACCATTGTCTATTTTGAAGTGATCACCACCCTTGCCATTGTGGTCGGCATTACGCTGGCTAACGTGTTTCAACCCGGCACCGGCATTGATATGTCAACGCTGGCAACGGTGGACATCTCTAAGTATGAAGCGACAACCGAAGCGGTGCAGAACGGTCCGCACAGCCTGGTCACTACCATTCTGTCGCTGATTCCGCAGAATATCTTCGCCTCGCTGGTGAAGGGCGACATGCTGCCGATTATCTTCTTCTCGGTGCTGTTCGGCATGGGCCTGTCGGCGCTGCCGTCAGAGCAGCGCGAGCCGCTGGTGAACATTTTCCGCAGCGTGTCGGAAACCATGTTTAAAGTGACGCATATGATCATGCGTTACGCCCCGGTGGGCGTGTTCGCGCTGATCGCCGTTACCATCGCCAACTTCGGCTTCAGCTCGCT
This sequence comes from Candidatus Pantoea deserta, assembly GCF_003813865.1. Classification (GTDB taxonomy): domain Bacteria; phylum Pseudomonadota; class Gammaproteobacteria; order Enterobacterales; family Enterobacteriaceae; genus Pantoea; species Pantoea deserta. The sequence continues at coordinate 494,051 of NZ_RMVG01000001.1, read as the reverse complement.
GTGGCCGCTGGCGAAGCTGGTGCTGCTGGTGTACGCCGCCATTCTGTTCTTTGCCTTTGTGATCCTCGGCGGCGTGGCGCGCTTTTGTAAGCTGCGCATTACCACCCTGATGCGTATCCTCAAAGACGAGCTGATTCTGTCCTATTCGACCTCCAGCTCGGAAACCGTGCTGCCGCGTATTATGCAGAAGATGGAAGCCTACGGCGCGCCGAAGGCGATCACCAGCTTCGTGGTGCCGACCGGCTACTCGTTTAACCTGGACGGATCGACGCTCTATCAGAGTATTGCCGCTATCTTTATCGCTCAGCTTTACGGCATCGACCTGTCGCTGACTGATGAGATCATCCTGGTGCTGACGCTGATGGTGACCTCGAAAGGTATCGCTGGCGTACCGGGCGTGTCGTTCGTGGTGCTGCTGGCGACGCTGGGCAGCGTGGGGATCCCGCTGGAAGGCCTGGCCTTTATCGCCGGCGTGGATCGCATCATGGATATGGCGCGTACCGCGCTGAACGTGATCGGCAATGCGCTGGCGGTGCTGGTTATCGCCCGCTGGGAGAACCAGTTCGACGCCGAGCAGGCGAAAGCCTATGAGCTGAAGCTGCGCGCGCAAACGGCGAGCTGACCTCCGTTTGATCGGGCTTTCAGACCGCGAGTCTGATCTGCCCAGGGGACAACAGCTTTTCACACAGCAGGGTTCAGACATCGTCTGAACCCTTTTTTTATCCCGCAAATATGATAAAACCGGCCTGAATAATTGATCCCGGAGCACCTCCTATGACTATCGACCTCAGCCAGCTGATCACCGAGGGCCGCAACCCGGCCAGCCAGCACATTGACGAACTTTCGACCGAGTCCATGCTGCGCGTTATTAATGACGAAGACAAAAAAGTGGCGCTGGCGGTAGAGCGTATTGTGCCGCAGATCGCGCAGGCGGTGGACGCCATCGTCGCGGCATTCGCGCAGGGCGGACGTCTGATCTACAGCGGCGCAGGCACCTCTGGGCGTCTTGGCATTCTTGACGCCAGCGAATGCCCGCCGACCTTTGGCACGCCGCGCGGCCAGGTTATCGGGCTGATCGCGGGCGGTCATAAGGCGATACTGCAAGCGGTAGAAAATGCGGAGGATAACCGCGAGCAGGGGGCGCAGGATCTGCGTGACATCCAGTTCAGCGCGAAAGATGTGCTGGTGGGCATTGCCGCCAGCGGCCGCACGCCCTATGTGCTGGGCGCGCTGGCGTATGCGCGTTCGGCTGGCGCAGTCACGGCGGCGCTGACCTGTAACCCCAACAGCGCGATGGCTCAGGCGGCGGACATTGCGCTGACGCCGGTCGTTGGCCCGGAGGTGGTGACCGGTTCCTCGCGTATGAAAGCGGGCACCGCTCAAAAGCTGGTGCTCAATATGCTCACCACCGGCGCGATGATCCGCAGCGGCAAAGTCTATGGCAACCTGATGGTGGACGTGGAAGCCACCAATCAGAAGCTGGTTCAGCGCCAGATCAACATCGTTATGCAGGCGACCGAGTGCGACGCCGACACCGCCAGCGCGGCGCTGGCCGCCTGCGAAGGCCACTGCAAGACCGCGATTCTGATGGTGCTGACCGGCCTGGATGCCGCCGCCGCCCGCGCCCGGCTTAGCGCCCATCGGGGCTTTATTCGTCCGGCGCTACAGGAGTAGTGCGGGGGAATTATTTAAAATAGCTTACGAATTATACCAGCGGTCCCGGCAGCGCAGATCCTCGCCAGACCGCTTTTTTAATGCCAAAAATTTAGATCACGCTCTAAAGCCAGGGTCTTTCGCTGCCGAAAATATAAAAAAACATAACTGATATCCCCCTACATTCAGCAGCCGTTTCAAGGACTCCCATGCGCAATAACCAGCCCGTCACTCAGCGCCAATTCGTCTTTGACGAACGCGCGACCCTGATGTCGACCACCGACATCAACAGCTATATCACCTACGCCAACGATGCCTTTATTGACGTCAGCGGCTTTACGCCGGAAGAGGTCAACGGGCAGCCGCACAATATAGTGCGCCATCCGGATATGCCGCCGGAAGCCTTTGCCGATATGTGGGCGACGCTGAAACAGGGCGAACCCTGGTCGGCGCTGGTGAAAAACCGACGTAAAAATGGCGATCACTACTGGGTGCGCGCCAACGCGGTGCCGGTGGTGCGCGACGGTAAGATGCAGGGATTTATGTCGGTACGCACCAAACCAGACGACGCCGAGGTGAAGGCGACCGAAGCGCTCTACCAGGCGTTTCGCGAAGGACGGACGAAGGGACGTCGCTTTCATAAAGGGTTGATTGTGCGCACCGGCTGGCGACGCCCGCTGTCGCTGCTGAAGACGCTGCCGCTGCGCTGGCGCATTCGCCTGCCGCTGATGGCGCTGCTGCCGCTGGCCGCGCTCAGCGCCGCGCTGCTCGGCATGACAGCCACGGCGCTGGGCTGCTTTACCGGCGGTCTGGCGATCCTGCTGCTGCTGACCAGTCTGTGGCTGGAGCAGCAGATATCCCGGCCGATTGAACGTATGTGCAGCCAGGCGCTGAGCGTGGCGACCGGGGCCAGCCACAAAGTCGAGCAGATGGATCGCGTTGATGAAGTGGGCATGACGCTGCGAGCCATCGGCCAGCTCGGTCTGATGTTCCGCTGGCTGGTAGATGACGTCAGCGGCCAGGCGATTAATGTCCTCAGCGCCAGCGACGCCATCGCCAACAGCAATAACGAGCTGAGCCGCCGCACGGAGCAGGCCGCCGCCAACGTGCAGCAGACCGCGGCCACTATGAACGAAATGACCGCCACGGTAAAAAGCAATACCGAAACGGCGGGCGAGGTGAATACCCTGTCCGCCCACACCAGCCAGGCGGCGAGCAAAGGCGGCGAGGTAATACAGGAGATGGTCGGCATGATGGCCGAAATCGCCGAAAGCTCCCAGCGTATCGCCCGTATCACCAGCGTGATTGACGGGATCGCCTTCCAGACCAATATCCTGGCGCTTAACGCCGCGGTGGAGGCGGCGCGCGCGGGCGAGCAGGGCAAGGGCTTCGCGGTGGTGGCCGGCGAGGTGCGCAGCCTGGCGCAGCGCAGCGCCAAAGCCGCCAGTGAAATCAAAAGCCTGGTGGAGACCAGCGCCAGCCGCGTTCAGCTGGGCAGCAGCCACGCCGACGCGGCGGGCCGTACTATGCAGGACATCGTCGCGCAGGTGCAGAACGTCTCGTCGCTGATTGCGCAGATCAGCGCGGCCACCGCCGAACAGTCTACCGCGCTAAGCGAAGTCTCGACGGCGGTTGAGGATCTCGACGACATCACCCACCGCAATGCGGCGCGCGTTCAGGAGAGCGCCGAGGCGTCTGGCCGCATGACCCATCAGGCCAACCGGCTGGTGGAGGCCATCAGCGTCTTTCGTTAAGAGGCCGCGCGCGTCTCTTCCCGTCCGGCGCGCAGCGCGCCGGGCGGCTGACCGACAATGCGCTTAAAGGCGCGGCTAAAAGCCGCCAGCGATCCATATCCGAGCTGAAACGCCACCGCTTCCACCGCCTCGCCGTCGTTGACGATGCGCTGCACCGCCAGCCGCATCCGCAGCTCGGTCAGATAGCGCAGCGGCGTCATGGTGGTGGCGTGCTGAAAGCGTTCGGCGAATACGGAACGCGAGCAGCCCGCCACGCTTGCCAGCCGCTCTACCGTCCAGGCTTCACCGGGTTCACGATGCATCGCGGCAATCGCCTTACTCAGGCGCGGGTCGCGCATCGCCTGCACCAGCCCGCTGCCCTGGCCGCAGCCGTTCTCTACCCAGCCGCGCACGATGAGCGCCGCCACCACGTCCGCCAGCCGCGACAGAATACCGGCAAACCCGGCGTGGCGCGTGCGCGATTCGCGCTCCATGGCGTCGAGAATCGGCTGGATCTCCGGGTACTGCGACAGCAGCGTACTGACCAGCATGATGTCCGGCATGGTATTGATCAGCGGCTGCATGCCGCCTAGTTCAAACTTCATGCAGGCGCTGAACAGGATCACGCTCTCTTCGTCGTCGCAGGCGCTGGCAGGCGCGCCGATGGCGCAGACGCTGTCGCAGATCGGCTTGCTGACAAAGGCGGCAATATCTTCGCTAGGGGCGTCAGGCGAGGAAAGCAGGCTGTGCGGCTTACCGTGCGGGATCAGCAGCGCATCGCCGGTATTCAGCCTGTAGATCGCGCCTGACGCGCCGCGCACCAGCAGCGGCCCGCGTCCGACAAAGTGAAACTGCGCGCGGCCTGGCGCATGCGCATAACGCAGGCCAAAGGGCGCAGCCAGCTGAATACGCTGGTATTTCACGCCGTGCAGCCGCATGCCCATCAGCAGTTCGCTGGTCAGATCTTCGTAGTGACTCATGGCATTCCAGACGAATTATCAACAATGAAGGTGTTGCCATCATAGATCGTCTTGCCTTCAATCTCTATGCTCCAGCCTTACCTAATTTATCTATGGAGAAGCTGCATGAGTCTGAGTACAGAAGTGGCTGATGAGGTTTCCGTTCCCGCGCGTCCCGCCTGGGGCGCAGTGTTTTCAATGGCGTTTGGCGTGTTTGGCTTAATTACCGCGGAATTTCTGCCGGTTAGCCTGCTGACGCCGATTGCGAGTTCGCTACAGGTGTCAGAAGGGCAGGCGGGACAAACGGTGACGGTAACGGCGCTGGTGGCGCTGCTTACCAGTCTGGTGGTCGGCAGCGTCACGCGGCGGCTCGATCGCCGCGTGGTGATGCTGGCATTTACCCTGCTGCTGGTGGCGTCGGCGCTGCTGGTGGCGCTGGCCGGCAACCTGACGCTGATCCTGCTGGCGCGCGTGCTGCTTGGTATGGCGATAGGCGGCTTCTGGACGCTTTCTACCGCTATTACCATGCGTCTGGTGCCCAGCGATCAGGTGCCGCGCGCGCTGTCGATTGTCTTTAGCGGCATTTCGCTGGCGACCATTATCGCCGCGCCGCTCGGCAGCTATCTGGGCGGGCTAATCGGCTGGCGCAATATCTTTCTGCTCACCGCCGGTCTGGGCGTGCTGGCGCTGATCTGGCAGAGCTTTACGCTGCCGGCGATGCCGCCAGAGAACAAAGCGCGCAGCGGCGGCGTCCTCGACCTGCTGCGCAGCGGCCTGATGCGCTGGGGTATGCTGGCGGTGATTATGATGTTCACCGGCCACTTTGCTTTCTTTACCTACCTGCGGCCATTTCTGGAAAGCAGCGCGCAGCTCAACCTCAATCAGCTCTCGCTGGTGCTGCTGGCGTTTGGCGTAGCGAACTTCTTCGGCACCTCGCTGGCAGGCTATCTGGTGACGCGCAGCGTATCGCTGACCCTGAGCGGCATGGCGCTGGTGATGAGCGCCACCGCGCTGCTGCTGGTGAGCTTTGCTGACGTTTCCTGGACGGTCGGCGCAGGCGTCGCGCTGTGGGGACTCGCCTTTGGTTCGATGCCGACCGGCTGGTCCACCTGGATTTCGCGCGCGGTGCCGGACGACGCGGAGTCTGGCGGCGGATTGCTGGTCGCCACTATCCAGCTGGCGATCACCGCAGGCGCGGCGGCGGGCGGCTGGATGTTTGATTTGCAGGGCGCAGGCGGCGTCTTTCTCGCCAGCGGCGTGCTGATGCTGCTGGCGGCGCTCACTATCTTTACCCGCGTGCGACATCACGGTTAAAAGGCGAAAGGGCAGCCAATTATGCTGCCCTTTTTCTTTAAGGTAGCAAGTATACCTTTTGTGCCGCTGCTATACCTCTTGTGCGCTTTCATCATCAGTTATTTTGATGAAGTTCCGCAATTATCTCCGCTATCCCTGGCAGCTTCCCCGTTCTATTATCTCTCTCAACAAGGCGACACGCCTTACTCAACTCAATATCTGTTAAGGAAATGACCATGAACACTATCAAAACTTTTGCTGCTGTAATCGCTCTCTCCTTTCTGCCGCTCACCAGCTTCGCCCAGAGCGTGACCGCTGTGGACTCCACTCTGGACGGCGCTGAAGCCAAAATCGCCGCTCAGGCTAAAGAAGCGGGCGCGTCATATAAAGTGACCGAAGCCTACAACAACAACGGCGTGCACATGACGGCCGAACTGTTGAAATAAGCGAAATGCAGTTGCTGACAGGGCGCCTCAGGGCGCCCTGGCGGCGTTCAGGCGCCTGAAAACGCTTTCCTTTCGGCAATAAATCCTTATGATTTGCCAAAAACTTATCTGCTTTCGGCCTCCGGGCTGCTGTCTCTTTTTGTCTGCTTTGCAATGTGAGCTTTCCTGCACTGCCTGATGGCGGTGAATTTTTGCTATGGAGAGATCATGACATCCTTATCTTTTGCGCTGCGCAGCACGCTATTTGCGAGCCTGCTCTTTTCCGCCACCGGCATGCTGGCGCATGCGGACGAACTCAGTCAGCCGATTAGCAAAGGCGCGTATGAACTGGCCTTTAGCTCTCGCGACAACGCCCTGTTCCTCGCCGCTTCGCAGGGCAATGATGCGCAGGGCGGCGCGGTGTTTCGCCTCGACCCGCACAGCCTGGCGATTACGCAAACTATCCCCACCGAATTAAAAAACTTTGGCGCGGCGATTAACCCGCAAACCAACGTGCTCTATATCGGCAATACGGTAAACGGCGCGCTGACCGCCATCGACGCGACCAGCGGCAAGGTGATGAATACCCTGGTGCTGGACGGTCGTCAGCGCAGCGAAAGCGTGCGCCCTTTGCAGCCGCGCGAGGTTGCCGTCGATGTGAAAACCAATCGCGTTTACGTAACCGGCCTGGGGCCGCAGAGCGTAGTGTGGGTCGTTGACGGCAAAACGCTTCAGCTGATTAGCGTGGTTCCCGGTACTGGCAAGATGGGCACCGGGCTGGCGGTGGACAGCGAGCGGCAGAAACTTTATGTCACCAACGCCGACGGTGAACTGGTCACCATCAACACCCGCACCAACGCCATTGAAAAGCGCCAGAAGATCGACGGCGATAAGGCGCACTTCTTTTTGAATATCGCGCTGGACAGCAAAGGCCAGCGCGCATTCCTCAGCGATGCAAAGCAGGCGCAGGTGCAGGTCGTTGATCTGCGCGACGGCTCGCTTATCCAGGCGATCGAGGTGCCGGAATCGCTGGCGGTGCTGTTCAATCCAGCAAGCAACGAGCTGTACGTCACCCATCGTAACGCGGGCGAGGTCAGCATCATCGACGCCGACCGCTACAGGGTAAAACGCCGCGTTAAAACGCCGGGGCTGCCCAACAGCCTGGCGCTGTCGGCTGACGGCAAAACGCTGTTTGTCAGCGTCAAACAGCCTGGCTCGCGCAAAGCGCCGCCAAAAAACCCGGACAGCGTGATGCGCATCGCGCTTTAATTTTCCCTCTCTCTTCAGGGGCGGCCGCTGCGCCGCCCTTTGTATTTCTTCGGCTACCTTTATTAGCGTGCCGCTGCCTGGCGGCATCAACACCAACGGAGAGGATGCAATGAGCCAGTTCCTGATGAATGAAAAAAATAATCTGGTCAACGAAGCGATCGAAGGCGTGCTGCTGAGCACGCCGTGGCATAACCTCAGCCGCCTTGATCTGGGCGAAGACATTCGCGTTGTGGTGCGTAACGACTGGGATAAAAGCAAGGTCGCGCTGATTTCAGGCGGTGGTTCAGGACATGAGCCGGCCCACGCCGGTTTCGTCGGCAAAGGCATGCTGACCGCTGCGGTGTGCGGCGATATTTTCGCCTCGCCCAGCGTCGATGCGGTGCTGAGCGCCATTATCAACGTCACCGGCGACGCCGGTTGTCTGCTGATTGTAAAAAACTACACTGGCGATCGTCTGAATTTTGGCCTGGCGGCCGAGAAGGCGCGCGCGCAGGGCTATCGGGTCGAAATGGTCATGGTGCAGGACGATATTGCGCTGCCGGAAAATCCGCAGCCGCGCGGCATCGCAGGCACCGCGCTGATCCATAAAATCGCGGGCTTTGCCGCAGAGCAGGGGCAGTCGCTGGAGCAGGTGAAAACCCTGGCGCAGCGGGCGATCAAAGCAACGGCGAGCATTGGCGTGGCCTTTTCGACCTGCCATATTCCAGGGGAAAGGCGCGATAACCGCGTGAAAGAGGGAGAGAGCGAACTGGGGATGGGGATCCACGGCGAGCCGGGCGTCATCACGCTGGATACGCAAAACAGCACGCAGCTGGTCAGCATCATGACGCAAAAGCTGGCCAGCAGTCTCTCCTCCGGCACTAAAGCGGTACTGCTGGTCAACAACCTCGGCGGCTTCTCTATGCTGGAGCTGGCGCTGGTCACGCGCGACGTGCTGAAAAGCCCGCTGGCGGCGCAGGTAAGCCATCTGATCGGCCCGGCCACGCTGGTGAGCGCGCTGGATATGAAAGGGTTTTCCCTGACGGTGTTGCAGGTCGAAGCGGCGTTTCTGGAGGCGTTGAAAGCGCCGGTCGAAGTGCTGGGCTGGGCGCCGATCCATGCGGTTGAACCTGTTACCACCCTGACCAGCGAGCGGGTGGTCAGCCAGCTGGAAGTCACGCCGTCGCAGGATGAGCAGGCGGCGCAGGTGGTGAGCCGCGTGGCGCAGACGCTGATCGATCTGGAAGCGGAACTCAATGCGCTGGATGCTAAAGTCGGCGACGGCGATACCGGCTCGACCTTTGCGGCCGGCGCGCGCAAGGTGAAAAGCGCGCTGGAGGCGCGGCAGCTGCCGCTGGCGGATCTGCCGTCGCTGTTCGCGCTGGTGGGCGAGCAGCTGGCGACGGTGATGGGCGGATCGAGCGGCGTGCTGATGTCAATTATGTTTACCGCTGCGGGCCAGCATCTGACGCAGGGCGGCACGCTGCCGGAGGCGCTGAAGCAGGGGCTGGAGCAGATGAAGCACTACGGCGGCGCGCAGGTCGGTCACCGCACGCTGATCGACGCGCTGGAACCGGCGCTGGATGCGCTGGTGGCGGGCAAAACCCTGGCAGAGGCGGCTGAAGCGGCCGCGCAGGGGGCGGAGGCGACCGCGCAGATGCAGAAGGCAGGCGCGGGGCGCGCATCCTACTTAAATCAGCAGACGCTGGATGGGGTAAAAGATCCCGGCGCGTACGCCGTCGAGAAGGTGTTTGCCGCGCTGGTTTAAGCTGAGACACGCTGTCGGCAGGAGGCTGACCCGCGCAGATACGCACCTCATCCCTGAGGTGCGCCTTTCAGCGGACGGCGGTGTGACGGGAAACCGCCCGGCTCCTGTTACCGTCGCCCAGCAGGGTTACGCCGGACGTCTTACTCGTTTTCCGCCGCTTCGCGCATCATCTCCTGATGCGGAATATCCTGCAAAATCTGCTCAAAGCTGCGCAGACGTTTGTAGATCGACATCAGCTCCACCAGCGTTGACCACGAGGTGATCAGATACTGAAACGAGGAGCGCACCTGATCGAACACGTTGGTGATCTGGTTCAGCAGGCCGAGGGTAATGGTGCCCGCCACGATGGAGGGAAACAGCACGAACAGGCCGAACACGTTATCCACCTGTAAATAGAGGATGCGGGTGATATTAAAATAGAGATAGTGAAAGTAGAGGCGGAAATAGTTACGGCGTACGCGGCTGAACAGCGTCTGCACCGTCGGCGGCGTGGCGCGCTCGGGATTGTCCTCGCCATACACCAGCTCTTTACGATAGGCCGCTTCGACCCGCTGATTGCGGAACTCCAGCCCCGGCAGCTTAATCCCCACCAGCGCCAGCAGCGCCGTACCAAACAGCGACCAGAGCAGCGCGGCGATCACCAGCGCGTAAGGGATATTGCCCAGAATCGGCACATCCTTAACGTGATGCGACAGGCTGATTAACACCGGCAAAAACGCCACCAGCGTCATGATCGCCTGAATAAAGCTGACGCCCCAGCTCTCCAGCGTACTGGCGAAACGCATGGTGTCTTCCTGCACACGCTGCGCCGCGCCTTCGACATGACGCAGCCGCTGCCAGTTGTGCATGTAGTAGTTGTTCATCGCGGTACGCCAGCGGAACACCCAGTGGCTGATAAAGAACGAGTTCATTACGCCGATGACCACCGCAATCAGGGCGATGCCGAGAAACGCCAGCACTTCGGCATAAAACTGGGCTATCTGCACCGAACCGGCTTTGGTCAGCGCCTGCTGGATCAGATCGTAAAACGGACCGTACCAGGCATTGATGCCCACGCCGACCTGCACGCCGAACCAGGTGACGAAGATAATCAGCGCGGAACCCCACACCGACCAGCGCTGCCAGGGATGGTTATCAGTCACCCGCCAGACCAGCGCAAAAATTGTCACCATCAGCCAGTAATAGGCGTAGAACCACAGCTGGCTGGGCGCGATAAAGCGCGCGGCCGAGGTTGGCAGCGGCTGATGCATGGCCGCCTGTAGCGCAGGCCAGCGTGACGGCAAATCATCGGCAAAGCCAAACCAGGCAAAAATGGCGACCAGACTCCAGATCGCTGCCGAGCTAAAAAACAGCCCCGGTCGGGGAAAAAAGGACTTAAACATAGACTCTCCGCGGTAATGAGCACCTTTTATAACGTTTTTTGTCGTTATCTGTCTGTGGTGGGTTTGTATCTGGTGGTGACAGTTATGCCTGTCTCAGGTAACGCATCCTGATGAGATGTTAATGAATTTGTGCGGATTTGTTTCTGGGATCTAAATGTTTTACCGCAACGGTGTTACACTATTGCCCGCTGTTACCGGTAACAGTACTGCTGTATCCCTTAATCCGCATAAAAAAATCATTACAACGCAACTGTTTAACTTTCATGCCGCATTATAAGCGGTACTGAGGCAATGTCATGTCAGAACAAAAACGTGGGCAGACACGCAGGGATTTTCTGTTAAAAACCATCGCGCTGGCGCCCGCTATGGCAGCCGGAAGCGCAGTAGTAGGCGGGTTTAGCGTAGCGCCTGCGGCGCAGGCCGCCGACCCCGCCGCCGCGCAGCCCGCGCGCGACTATCAGCCAGGCTGGTTTACCGCCGAAGAGTTCGCTTTTATCAAGGCCGCCGTGGCGCGCCTCATCCCCAATGACGAACGGGGACCCGGCGCGCTGGAAGCGGGCGTGCCGGAGTTTATCGATCGCCAGATGAACACGCCCTATGCGACCGGGGCTAACTGGTATATGCAGGGACCCTTCAATCCCGATCTGCCGAAAGAGCTGGGCTATCAGCTGCCGCTGGTGCCGCAGCAGATCTACCGTCTCGGCCTCGCCGATGCCGATGACTACAGCAAACGTCAGCATGGCAAAGTGTTTGCCGATCTTAGCGGCGAACAGCAGGATGCGCTGCTGTCGGCGATGGAGAGCGGCCAGGCCGATTTCCATCAGCTCCCGGCAAAAACCTTCTTCGCCTTTCTGATCCAGAACACCCGTGAAGGTTTCTTTAGCGATCCGATCCACGGCGGCAACCAGAATATGGTGGGCTGGAAGCTGATCGGCTTCCCTGGCGCGCGCGCCGATTTTATGGACTGGGTAGAGCGCGGCGAACATTATCCGTTCCCGTCGGTGTCGATTCGCGGAGAGCGTGCGTAACCATGGCAAATGAAATGAAAAAAGCAGACGCGGTGATTGTGGGTTTCGGCTGGGCCGGGGCAATCATGGCGAAAGAGCTGACCGAAGCCGGTCTCAGCGTCGTCGCGCTGGAGCGCGGTCCGCATCGTGATACCTATCCCGATGGTTCTTATCCGCAGTCGATTGACGAGCTGACCTACAACATCCGTAAAAAGCTGTTCCAGGATCTGTCGAAAAGCACCGTGACCATCCGTCACGACGCCTCGCAGACGGCGGTTCCCTATCGCCAGCTGGCAGCGTTTCTGCCCGGCACCGGGACGGGCGGCGCGGGGCTGCACTGGTCCGGCGTGCACTTCCGCGTCGACCCGACCGAACTGCGCCAGCGCAGCCATTACGAAGAGCGCTACGGCAAAAACTTTATCCCGGAAGGCATGACGATTCAGGACTTCGGCGTCACCTACGACGAGCTGGAGCCGTTCTTCGACAAGGCGGAAAAAGTGTTCGGCACCTCCGGCACGCCGTGGAGCATTAAAGGGCAGGTGATCGGCAAGGATAGCGGCGGCAACCCGTTCGCGCCGGATCGCTCCGATAAATTTCCCCTGCCTGCGCAGAAGCGCACGTATTCGGCGCAGCTGTTTGCCGAGGCGGCGAAATCCGTTGGCTACCATCCTTACGATCTGCCGTCGGCCAACACCTCTGGCCCTTACACCAATACCTATGGCGCGCAGATGGGTCCGTGCAACTTCTGCGGCTATTGCAGCGGTTACGCCTGCTACATGTATTCCAAAGCCTCGCCGAACGTCAATATTCTGCCCGCGCTGCGCCAGGAGTCGAAGTTCGAGCTGCGCAATAACGCCTACGTGCTGCGCGTCAACCTGACCGACGATAAAAAGCGCGCCACCGGCGTGACCTACGTCGACGCGCAGGGGCGTGAAGTGGTGCAGCCTGCGGACCTGGTGATCCTCTCGGCGTTCCAGTTCCATAACGTGCACCTGATGCTGCTCTCCGGTATCGGCAAGCCTTACAACCCGATTACCAATGAAGGCACCGTGGGACGCAACTTCGCCTATCAGAACATCTCGACGCTGAAGGCGCTGTTCGACAAAAACACCACTACCAACCCGTTTATTGGCGCGGGCGGCGCGGGCGTTGGCGTCGATGACTTTAACGCCGATAACTTCGACCACGGACCGCACGGCTTCGTCGGGGGTTCGCCGTTCTGGGTAAACCAGGCGGGCACCAAGCCGATCTCCGGCTTGCCGACGCCGACCGGCACGCCAAACTGGGGCAGCAAGTGGAAAGCGGCCGTCGCCGACACCTATACGCACCATATCTCCATGGATGCCCACGGCGCGCACCAGTCTTACCGCGTTAACTATCTGGATCTCGATCCCAACTACAAAGACGCCTACGGCCAGCCGCTGCTGCGTATGACCTTTGACTGGCAGGATAACGATATCAGGATGGCGCAGTTTATGGTCGGCAAGATGCATAAGATTGCCGAGGCGATGAGTCCGAAGATGATTATCGGCGGCGCGAAAAAGCCAGGCAGCCATTTCGACACCACGGTTTATCAGACCACGCACATCAGCGGCGGCGCGATCATGGGCGAAGATCCGTCAACCAGCGCGGTTAACCGCTATCTGCAAAGCTGGGACGTGCCTAACGTCTTTGTGCCGGGCGCATCGGCCTTCCCGCAGGGGCTGGGCTACAACCCGACGGGCATGGTGGCGGCGCTGACCTACTGGTCGGCGAAGGCGATCCGCGAGCAGTATCTGAAAAATCCGGGTCCACTGGTGCAGGCATAAGGAAATGGCGATGAAAAACGGCTTACTGGCCCTGATTCTGGGCACGATGACCTTTGCTGCGCTGGCAGACGACAACGGCGGCGATCAGGTAAAACGCGGCGAGTATCTGGCGCGCGCGGGCGACTGTATCGCCTGCCACACCAGCAAGGATGGCAAACCCTTTGCTGGCGGACTGCCGATGGCGACGCCGATCGGCACCATCTACTCCACCAATATCACGCCGGACAAGACGACCGGTATTGGCGACTACAGCTATGACGACTTCCAGAAGGCGGTGCGTCACGGCGTGGCGAAAAATGGCGATACCCTCTATCCGGCGATGCCTTATCCCTCTTATGCGGTGGTAAGCGACGAGGATATGCAGGCGCTGTACGCTTACTTTATGCACGGCGTCGCGCCGGTTGAGCAGGCTAACCACAAAAGCGACATTCCCTGGCCGCTGTCGATGCGCTGGCCGCTGGCGATCTGGCGCTCGGTGTTTGCGCCGGACGTGAAGGCGTTCCAGCCTGCGGCGCAGGAAGATCCTGAGCTGGCGCGCGGTCGCTATCTGGTGGAAGGGCTGGGCCACTGCGGCGCCTGTCATACCCCGCGCAGCATCACCATGCAGGAAAAAGCGCTTAACAACGGCGAAGGCAACGACTATCTGGCGGGCAGCAGCGCGCCGATTGACGGCTGGACCGCCAGCAACCTGCGCGGCGATAACCGCGACGGGCTGGGGCGCTGGAGCGAGGAAGATCTGCGTCAGTTCCTGCGCTATGGCCGCAACGATCACACCGCCGCGTTTGGCGGCATGACCGAGGTGGTGGAGCACAGCCTGCAACACCTGAGCGATAAAGACGTCGCCGCCATTGCCCGCTACCTGAAGTCGCTCGGCGCGAAGGACCCGAACCAGGCCGCCTTCAGCGTGGATGACGCCACGGCGAAAGCGCTGTGGAAAGGCGATGACAGCGCGACCGGCGCATCGGTCTATGTGGACAGCTGTGCGGCCTGTCATAAAACCGACGGCAGCGGCTATCAGCGTTTCTTCCCGGCGCTGCGCGGCAATCCGGTGGTGATGGCTGAGGATCCAACCTCGCTGATCCATATCGTACTGGCAGGCGGAACCCTGCCGGGCGTGAAAGGCGCGCCGTCAACCATCACTATGCCCGCATTCGGCTGGCGGCTGAACGATCAGCAGGTCGCCGACGTGGTGAACTTTATTCGCACCAGCTGGGGGAATGGCGGCAAGTCTGACGTGACGGCCAGGGATGTGGCGAAGCTGCGCAAAGATAAGACCATTCAGCCTTATCAGGGCAGCGCGGATATTCATCAGCTCGAAAATCAGTAAAACATCCATCAAGGCGCTCCGGCTGAGGCTGGAGCGCCTTTTTTATACTCAGATATTTTCCAGATCGATACCGCGGGTTTTCGGCCCGTAAATCCCCACCGACAGCATGACCATCAGCATACTCACCACGATAAAGGCGATAACGCCCTGGCTGCCCGCATACTGCAAAATCAGTCCGATCAGTATGCTGCTGAATGCCGTCGACAGGCGGCTAAAGGAGTAGCAAAAGCCCACCGCGCGGGCGCGGATATGGGTGGGAAAAATCTCTGTCTGATAGGCGTGATAGCTAAAGGTCAGCCAGGCGTTGGAGTAAGTAATCAGGAAGCCGCAGATAATCAATAATATCGGGTTGGTCTGAAAGGCAAACAGCGTGCCGAACACCACGGTCATCAGACAGGACAAGACGATCTGCCACTTATTCTCAATCCTGTCGGCGTAGCGGCTACAGATCAGCGAACCCAGCGGGTAGGCGAGCGTGATAAAAAAGGCGTAGAGCAGGCTGTGGGTGGCGGTCGCGCCTTTGCCTGACAGCAGCGCGGGCAGCCAGTTGCCGAAGCCGAAAAAGCCAATCGCCTGAAAGAAGTTCATGACCACCAGCATCAGGGTGCGTTTGCGGTAAGCGGGCGCCCAGATTTCGCTAAAACTGCCGCGCTTCGGCAGCTGCGCCGCCGCGTCATCCTGAGGAAAATCCGCGCCTGGCGCGACGCCGCAGCGTTTCTCCATTGCGCTCAGCACCTGATGCGCCTCCTGGTGGCGGCCCTGCTGCGCCAGCCAGCGTGCCGATTCCGGCAGATCCTTACGGATAAACCAGATCACCAGCGAGCAGAGCGCGCCTGCGATCACTACCCAGCGCCAGCCTTCCAGACTGAGCAGCGTTTGCGGCACCAGCCACCAGGACATCAGCGCCACCGCAGGCACCGAAAGAAACTGCACGAAGAAAGAGAAGGCGAAGGCGCGGCTGCGCAGATGCGTCGGCACCCACTCCGAGAGATAGGTGTCGATGGTCACCAGCTCAATGCCAAGGCCAATGCCCACCAGAAAGCGGAACAGAATGATCATCTCTGCGCTCTGCTGGAACGCCATCAGCAGCGAGAAAACGCCATACCACGCCAGCGCGCACATAAAGGTCAGGCGGCGGCCAAAGCGATCGGCGTAAGGCGCAAGCAGGCTGGCGCCGACAAACAGGCCGAGAAAGGTGGCGGAGGCAAAAGCCGCCTGATCGGCAATGCCGAACACGCCAGCGCTGCCGGTGTGGAAAACGCCAGCGGCCAGCAGCCCTGAGCTGATATAGCCGGTTTCGAACAGATCGTAGAGTTCAAAAAAACCGCCGAGCGCGAGTAGGGTGATAAAACGCCATAAACCGCGTGAAGAAGGCAGGGCGTCAATGCGCCCTGCCAGGCTGTTATTCGGCGCTGGCGCAGCGAAACCCGGCGCCATCCCTGAAGTGCAGGCTGTTGTCATTTTGGTGTGAACCTCGGTGTGACGATGTTTGCATAACCTGCTAACGGCATGGCGATGTTGTAAAAATAGTGACCGTTAGCAAGCGAAGAGAGTGCAGAATAATCAATTCGGCGATCCTTGCCGAGAGGGTTGGTGGTGAGTTTTTAGCAACGCACGTTGCAGTTTCCGCCGTCCCTGGCGCAGGCGTTACGGCATCTGCGGCCAGACGCCCGGACCAATGGGTAAGCCCAGCGCATACCAGGCCAGCAGCAGCGCAATCCAGGTAATAAAGAACACCAGCGGATAGGGGAAGATCAGCACGTAGTAGGTGCCGAGCTGCGCGTCCTTCTGGTAGCGCTGCAAAAAGGCGAGGAACAGCGGCAAGAAGGGCGACATCGGGGCCAGCGGCAGCACCGCCGAATCGGCAATGCGGAAGATCATCTGGGCGAAGGCAGGGTGAAAGCCCAGCAGCATAAACATCGGCACGAACACCGGGGCCAGAATAGACCAGATCGCCGACCCGCTGGCGATAAACATGCAAAGAAACGCCGACAGGAACATCAGGCCGAGAAAGGCGGGCGCGCCGCTGATGCCCGCGCTCTCCAGCACGTCAGTCAGCCCGATGGCCATAAACTTGCCCATGTTGCTCCAGTTAAAGAACGCCACGAACTGCGACAGCGGAAACACCATAACAATAAAGCCCGCCATGCTTTTCATCGGATCGACCAGCAGCTGCGGAATATCGTCCGGGCGACGGATCTGCTTCGTGACCACGCCGTAAACAATCGCCACGACAAAAAAGAACAGAATAATGATCGGCACAATGCCTTTAATAAACGGCGAGGGCACGATGCCGCCGGTGTGGGGATCGCGCAGCGGGGCCTGTTCCGGCACCACCAGCAGCGCCATCAGGCCGATAAACAGCAGGGCGGCGATGCCCGCCGCGCGCAGGCCGCGGTTCTCCAGCGGCGTTAGCGCCGCCAGCCGCTCGCCGCTGCCTTCTTTCCACTGCGGCAGACGAGGTTCAACGAACTTATCGGTCAGGATCGCCCCCGCGATGGTCAGCACAATCACCGACGACGCCATAAAGAACCAGTTATCGATCACGCTGACGTGCACCGTATCGCTTACCGCCTTCGCCGCCTCGCTACTGATGCCGGAGAGCAGCACGTCGGTGGTGACGATCAGCAGATTCGCGGTAAAGCCGGACGCGACGCCGGCAATCGCCGCCAGCAGTCCCGCCACGGGGTGACGACCCACGGCAAGAAAGATCAGCGCGCCAAGCGGCGGCATCACCACCAGCGCCGCGTCGGAAGAGATATGGCTGAAAAAGGCGATAAACAGCACCATATAGCTGGCGTAGCGGCGGCTCACGCGCGAGGCCATCTTGACCATCAGCGACTGCAACAGACCGACTTTTTCCGCCAGCCCCGCGCCAATCACCAGCGCCAGGATCGAGCCGAGCGGCGTAAAGCTGCTGAAGTTTTTAATGATGTTGGGCAGGATCCACTGCAAACCGGCGACGCTCAACAGGTTGTTGACGCGCACCATCTCGCCGCTGGCGGGATTTTTTACCGCCATACCCAGACTGCTGATGATGGCGGTGGCCACCATCAGTACCACGATTAAATAGACAAACAGCAGGAAAGGGTTGGGGACTTTGTTGCCGACCCGCTCGATCCAGCCGAAAACTTTCCCTGGGCTGCGATTCTCCGACATTACGGTCATGATATTCCTCGTCTTGTATGGTCGTGTTTGCGTTTTTTTATTGTGTTATCGGTCCGCGCCTGAGGCGCGGCCGTGGCTCAATTGGCCAGTTTTGAAGGCGTGACGCCTTCGGGTATCGGGCATTGATAGGGCTGCGCGCGGCGCACCCGTTCAAACTCGTCGCGACAGCGCGCCAGCGCCTGCGCATCGGTGAGCAGATCCAGCACGGTCGCGGCCATCACCTTGCCTGCCAGCAGCATGCCTTTATGCGCGATGCTGGTGCGGCCCTGCGCCACCAGCTGCCAGGTGTGTAGCGGCGTGCCGAAGGTAAAGCAGGGCGTAAAGCACTGCGCAACCGGCGTCACCCAGCTGACGTCGCCGACGTCGGTAGAGCCGTAAAGCAGCTCGCGTGTCGCCACGCAGGGGGCGACCTCATCCATCAGCAGTTTGTCGCCGTGCGTCTCAATCCATGCCGCGCCCGCCTCGCCGCCGGTACGCGCCGCGTTCAGTCGGGCGTTATGCAGATCGTCCTCGCTCAGCGTGGCGCGGATTTCAGCCGCAAACGCGCGCTCCTCGTCGCTGTAGCGCGGCAGACCGAAATGATGCAAATATCGCTCCATTACCGCTTCCAGCGCGCGGTTGGGCACGTAATTAGAGCAGGCTTTATCGAAGCGCACCCTGACCTGGGTGTCGGTCATCAGCGCCGCGCCTTTGGCGATATTAATGACGCGCTGATAAATCTCCTGCGCCTGCGGCAGCGCTGGCGCGCGGATCAGATAGAGCACTTCCGCGTCGGCCTGTACCACGTTGGGGGAGACGCCGCCGCTGTTGGTGACCGCATAGTGCAGCCGCGCCTCCTGCACAATATGTTCGCGCAGGAAATTCGCGCCGGTATTCATTAGCGTTACCGCGTCCAGCGCGCTGCGTCCCAGATGGGGCGAGTTGGCCGCGTGCGCCGCCACGCCTTTGAAGTGAAAGGCCGCCTGGATATTGGCCAGGGTGCTGAGATTAAACAGCCCGCTAAAGCCTTCAGGATGCCAGGTGACGGCGGCGTCGACGTCGTCAAACAGTCCCTCGCGCACCATAAAGGTTTTGCCGGAGCCGCCCTCTTCGCCGGGGCAGCCGTAAAAGCGCACCGTACCGCGCCCGCCGTGCTGCTGCATCCAGGCTTTAAGCGCAAAGGCCGCCGCCACGCCTGCGGTGCCCAGCAGGTTATGGCCGCAGCCGTGGCCGTTGCCGTTCTCCTTTAGCGGTTCAGGCCGCGCGCAGCCCGCGCGCTGGCTCAGGCCCGCCAGCGCATCGAACTCGCCGAGAATGGCGATAACCGGCTGGCCTTCGCCAGTACTGGCGATAAACGCCGTCTCAATATTGCCCACGCCGCGCGTCACGGAGAAGCCTTCCCTCTCCAGCGCGTCGGCCAGCAGCGCGCTGGACCGGGTTTCGGCAAAGCGGGTTTCCGGCGTATCCCAGATAGCGTCGCTGATGGCGGTGAAGCGCGCCTGGTTGGCTTCGATATAGTCGGCAAGAAAATCCGCGTTCATCGCCCGCCCCCGAACTGCGCCTGGTTGAGCGCCAGCGTCGCCAGCGTCTGCACCGCTTTACCCATTACGCTTTCGTCAAAGTCGAACTTCGCGTTATGGTGGCCTGCCGCCAGTTCGCAGCCAAAAATGGCGTAGGTCGCCTGACCGCCGCGCTGTTTCACCCGCTCCATCATGTAGGTCGCATCTTCGGAACCCGCGGCCTGCGCTTTGCGATCCACCACCGAATCGAAAATGCCCAGCGCCTCGGCCTGCTGATGCACAAAGTCAACCCAGGGCTGCGTTGGCGTGCAGCTGCGCGCCGCGCCCATCAGCTTCACCTCATACTCGACGCCGTACATCGCCGCCGCGCCAGCGATAATGCGCAGCGCCTGCTGGTAGATGTCGTCGTTGACCTGATTGCTGACGCCGCGCGTTTCGACCTTCATCAGCGCGGTGTCGGCCACCACGTTGCGGCCGGTTCCCGCCTGGAGCACGCCGACGTTAACGCGCGCCACGCCGCCGCTGTGCTGCGGCAGCCCGTGCAGCCCCAGCGTGGCCTGGGCCGCCGCCAGTAAGGCGTTGCGACCCTCTTCAGGCTTGCCGCCCGCGTGCGCGCCGACGCCGGTAAAGCGCACGTCCAGCTTGGTGGTGGCGAGAAAGCTGTCGCTGCCGCAAACCAGTTCGCCAGCGGGCACGCCGGTGCCGATATGGATAGCGGTAAAGAGATCGACATCGTCCACCACGCCCGCCTCGACCATGGCTTTTGCGCCGCGCACCCCCTCTTCGGCAGGCTGAAAGATCAGCCTGATGGTGCCGCTCAGTTGCGATTTCATCGCCATCAGCACGCTGGCGAGGCCGAGTCCAATCGTGGTGTGGCCGTCGTGGCCGCAGGCGTGCATCATGCCGGGATTACAGGAGCCGAACCCTTCGCGCTGCGGCAGGTGCTCAGCGGCCTGGCTCTCATTGAGATCCAGCGCATCCATATCGACGCGGAAGCCCATCACCGGACCGGGACGGCCGGTCTCCAGCGTGGCGACAATGCCGCAAAAGCCGCCGGAGAAGTAGTGCAGCCACTGCGGCAGCGCGCCCTGTTGCAGCGCCCGCGCCTC
The DNA here is from genome assembly GCF_003813865.1 of Candidatus Pantoea deserta. Lineage (GTDB taxonomy): Bacteria > Pseudomonadota > Gammaproteobacteria > Enterobacterales > Enterobacteriaceae > Pantoea > Pantoea deserta. The sequence goes on along the minus strand of NZ_RMVG01000001.1, from coordinate 473,672 downwards.
CTGCTGTTTAAGCACGTCGGCGTCAGGCAGGCCCATACGCGCCTCGGCGTTAATGACCTCGCGGCCCAGTTGCAGGTGATAACCCAGCTTGTGCAGCGTCTCGGCGACGCGCGTAGCGGTACGAAACTCCAGCCAGCCGGACTCGGCAAACTGGTGCAGATCGCGTCGCCAGCGTTGCATCTGAGGTTGCAGCGCCAGGACCTGCTCGGAAAGGGTTGTCATAGGAAATCCTTATTGTTGGTTTTTTATGCACACCCCCGAATTTACACAAGCCTTTCTGACCGCATAAGATGCGAATAACTTATTCCTGATAAACAGTGGTTATCATGCCTGCCCAGCTTAAACTGCATCAGCTACGCGCCTTCGTTGACGTCGCCCGTCAGGGCAGCATCCGCGCCGCAAGCCGTCTTTCCGGGCTTTCCCAGCCTGCGCTGACCAAAGCGATACAGGAACTTGAACAGGTTTTAGGCGCAAAACTCTTTATTCGCCGCCAGCAGGGTGTGGTGCTGACCGACACGGGTGATAACTTTTTTCGCCATGCCAGTCTCGTTTTAGAAGAATTACGTGTGGCGCAGGAGGATATTCAGCAGCGGCTTGGTCTGGCGGGCGGTCGCGTCAATATTGGCGTGGGAGGCAGCGTGGCGCGTACCATCATGCCGCAGGTTATCACCCAGTTTCATCGCGAATATCCGCTGGTGAAAGTGCGGATCGTCGAGGGACAGCTGGTGTCGATGATTCCAGAACTGCGCCAGGGAGAACTCGATTTCACCATTAATACCTACGATCAAAGCCATCTCGATCAGGAACTGAGCTTTGAGAAGGTGATGCAGCGTGATTACAGAGTAGTGGTGCGCAAAGGACACCCGATGGAAAAGGCGCGATCGCTGGCGGAATTGCAGCACTGCGACTGGACCATGCCGACGCCGAAGGGCAGCTACTATCGCCTGCTGCACGATCTTTTCGCCGAGCGCGGCATGGCGCCGAAGATCGTCGTCTCCTGCGAGACCTTTATGGCCTGCACCAGCCTGGTGGCGCAGAGCGATTTTGTCAGCATTCTGTCGGTAGATGTGATCAACGACGCGGTGCTGGGGCAGCATCTGGTGGCGCTGGATCTGGCGGATCCGCTGCCGCAGGCCACTTTCTACCTGATCCAGCGTAAGGATACGGCGCTGACGCCGATGAGCGCCTATATGGCGCAGCTTTTTCGACGTTATTGTCAGTAAAATCAAGAGAAAAGGGCGATCGTCTACACTTTCAGGGTGCTGTAAGAAATCCAACCGACAAACGGAGGTGAAGATGCAAGTCAGTCCTTATCTGTTTCTCTATGGCCGCTGCGAAGAGGCTATCGACTTTTACCTGGAAGCCACCGAGGGCGAGCTGCTGTACAAGATGACCTTCGGCGATATGCCGGATCAGGGCGAACAGGTCGGCGACCAGTCTGCGACGCCGCTGCCGCCAGAGAAGATCATGCATGCTCATCTGCGCATCGGCCAGGGCGAGCTGATGCTGAGCGACGGGAATACCGACCAGCCGCCGGCTTCAGAACATGCGGGCTACGCGGTCAGTTTGTCGACCACCGACGTGGAGCAGGGGAAAGTCTGGTTTGAAAAACTGTCGGCCGGTGGGAAAGTCACGACGCCGTGGCAGGAGACCTTCTGGTCGAAAGGGTTCGCCATGTTTATCGATAAGTTCGGCATTCCGTGGCGTATTAACGTGGTAAAACCGCAGCATTAAGCAGGGCCACGCAGAGCGCGTACGCGGTGAGCCTGATCCGGCAGCAAGGCGGTGATTTACAGACAGCGGTAAAGCCTGCAAGCGGGAGAGCCGATTTGAGAAACAAAGCGTGCTGCGCCAGGGGAAAAACAGGCCGCCCGGCAACGGGCGCGCCTCAGGGGTGAGACGCCTGATTGCGCAGGCCGGGCTGGTATGGATGCCCGGCCTGCGTCTTTGCTATCGGATCGGCTTTCGAGCAACCGCTCGCTTTTAAAGCGGGCGCGCTTAGCCGCCCGCGTTATCAGAAGTTATAACCCGCCACCAGGTAGTAACCCCAGCCGGTAGATTTCACTTCAAATGGACCACGGCCAAAGTTCAGCTCCTGACCATCCGCCCACTGACCGCCGTTATGGAAGTAACGCGCCACGGCGGAGATGTGCCAGTGATCGTAGCCCAGCGATAGAATATGGCTGGAGGCGATGGAGTTGCTGGTGCGCGAGGCGTCAGATTTGTCGCGCAGATCGGAACCCCAGTCAAAGTTGGTGAAGCCGATATAGCTCAGGTTGCCGCCCCACAGGGTAGTGATCGGCACCATGTACTTCACCTTGAAGCGATAGCCGTCCCAGCTGTTCTCGTTGGCCGCGCCGTAGTTTTCCCACTGATATTTGGCATAGACGTTCAGCGACAGGCCGATGTCGCTGTGCGTGTCGATGTCGGTGCCCAGACCCATATACCAGGTATTTTGACGGTTGGCGCTGTTGCGGCCCATATCGTAGATATAGTTATTGGCGAAATACCACTCTTTAAATGGACCGAAGGCCAGACTGGTGCCGGTCAGCTTGTCGATTGAGAAACGCGGCTCAATTTCCATAAACATCGGCGAGCCGTGGTCAAAAATACCGTTGGCGTTGCTGTTGCCCATGCCGAAAAAGTTAGTCAGGTCGAGATAGCCGTAAAAATCGAACCAGTCTTTCTTCGCAAAGGCTTCATATTCCAGATAGACATCGTTATTAAACTGCGGTCCGAAACGGGTGTGATAGCTGCCTACCACGTTGACGCTCTGATGCCACCAGTCGGAGAGATATTGCGGATCGCTTTCAGCGGCCTGCACGCTGCCCGCCAGAGATGTCGCCAGCAAGGCACCTGCTACCAAGGTTTTAAATGTCATTCTCATTAACCACATGCTTTCGACCGCGCAAAAACGCAGTCAAGGTGAAATCAATCCCAGAGTGGGCGGCGAAGGTGTAACCGTTTTTACTATCGGAGTGAAGCCTGCGTAGCCTGACCGTTACAGGGCGATAGAAAATAGATTTTGCTCACGTTTGTCAAAATGTGTTGCATGATGTTTACGTGAAAATGTGAAGTGCGTCACGAAATTAAGCGGCGGCGAACGGAACGCCGCAACCGTTTACGTTGTCGCTATCGCGCGCGAACGTGAAATCAGGGCAGGGTAACGCGCACCTGCAAGCCGCAAACGGCGCCCTGCGGATTGAGACAGTTGGAGAGGGAGACCTGAATATGGTGTTTTTGCGCGACGCTGCGCACGATCGACAAACCTAATCCGCTGCCCTGCGCTTTTACCTCAGGCGAACGGGTAAAGCGATCAAAGGCGCGGTCGATAAAGGATTCCGGCATACCCGGACCGTTATCAATAATATCCACCACCGTATGGTCATCTACGCGATGCAGCAGCACGTCCACCAGACTTCCTTCCGGCGTGTGCAGCATGGCGTTGCCAATCAGGTTATCGAACAAACTGCGCAGCTCGGATCGGCTGGCTTGCAGGCGGTAGTGCGTCGAGCCGTTAAAGCCGATGTCGATGCCGCGCTTATCGGCCACCACCATCAGCTGTTCGATGCTCTCTTTCAGCACCTCTTCCAGCTCAATCTGCTCAACCGTCGCCACCACGGTTTTATCTTCCTGACGCGAAATGTTGAGCAGCTGCGTAACCAGATGACGGGTGCGCGTGACGCCGGCCTCAAGCTGGTCGAACTGGCGGCTCGCTTCGCCCGGCTGGATATGCTGGCGCAGATTTTCCAGCTGAAGCGTAACGGCGGTAACCGGCGTGCGCAGCTCATGCGCGGCATCTTCCAGAAACTGCCGCTGCGACGACCAGGCGGCGCGCAGTTTATTGAGCAGCGAATTGTAGGCGTCCACCAGCGGCAGGATCTCATCCGGCAACCCTTCGGGCGACACCAGGTGAGGATGCAGCGTCTCCTGAGCGGCGATCTGGCGCGACGCGACGCGCAGATCGCGGGTAATTTTGCGCACCACCAGCCAGATCACCAGCAGCGAGAGCGGCATCATTAAAATCATCGGGATAATCGCCGCCAGCGCGCGCTGAACCATTACGGCGCGCATATAGCTGAGGTTATGCATGACCTGAATAGTTTTTATCTCGCTTCCCGGCTCGCCTGGACGAGTGTAGATCCGCCAGGCGCACTCGTCGCAGTCGCCGACCTCGATGTCGTGCCAGCCTTTTTCCGTCTGGAGCGGCGCGTGCAGCTCCGGCCAGGAGCTGGCGCGCAGCTTGCCGTTGCTGTCCCACAACTGCACCACGTAGGCGCTTTTCACCTTGTCGGCGTGCAGCATCAGCGGCATCAGCGCCGGGATCTCTTTATTGGTCGCCCAGGCGTCGGCAATTTTCGACAGCTGGTCATCTTTCATGGTGCCGATCATGTCGCCATAGCAGCTGAAGAAATACCAGGTGACGCCGCCGATCATCAGCAGATGGATAATCAGCAGCGTGCTCAGCAGCTTATTGCGCAGGGAGCGCATAAAGGTAAAGGGTTTCATAAAGCGGGTACGCGCCAGCCAAGCCCGCGCACGTTGCGAATAGCGTCATTGTCGAGCTTGCGGCGCATGCCGTGGATCAGAACATCGACCGCGTTACTGGTGACCTCTTCGCCCCAGCCGTAAATGCGATTCTCAAGCTGCTCGCGCGACAGGATCGCGCCGGGGCGCTCCAGCAGCGCGTAAAGCAGCGCATATTCGCGTGCGGTAAGCTGCTCGCGCTGGCCTTTGTAGAGCACTTCGCGCGTCATCATATCCAGCTGCACATCGCCGCTGCCAAGCAGCGAGTCCGCTGCGCCGTGGCGGCGTCGGGTTATTGCACGCATACGCGCCAGCACCTCTTGCAGATCGAAAGGTTTAAGAAGGTAGTCGTCGGCCCCGCTGTCGAGACCCTGCACGCGCTGCGCGACGGTGTCGCGCGCGGTTAAAATCAGCACCGGCGTGGCGTCGCCACGGGCGCGGGCGCGCTTCAGCACCTGTAGCCCGTCATCGCGCGGCAGGCCCAGGTCGAGCAGGACGCAGGTGTAATCGCCCTGGCTCCAGGCGTTATGGGCGAAGACGCCGTCGCGCACCCAGTCTACCGACCAGCCCGCCCCTTCCAGCGCCTGCTGCAAATTCGCGCCGATCATTTCATCATCTTCAACCAGTAACACGCGCATAGTCGATGCCCTCATCAACAGATAGCCGCAGTTTACGCCGCGATTATTAGCACAGAATTAACTTTGCCGCACGCCGTCCCGCGCGGCGCGTCAGGCTAATTCTGCGCTAATTTTCCGCTAATTAAGGGATAAATTTTCCGCGCTAAAGTGGCTGCACTGAACATCATGCCGTATCAGGAGGAAGCCATGAATCAGCGTGAATTTATTCGTAGTTTGCTGGAGTGGATTGAGAGCAACTTAGGTCAGGATCTGCATCTGGACGAGGTGTCGCGCCGTTCAGGTTATTCCCGCTGGCACCTGCAACGTCTGTTTCGTCAGCATACCGGCTTTTCGCTGGCGGAATATATTCGTCAGCGCCGCCTGACGGAGTCCGCGCTGTTGCTGCTTAACAGCAACGAGGCCATTTTGCAGGTGGCGATGAACTACGGGTTCGACACCCAGCAGGCCTACACCCGCACCTTTAAAAATTATTTTCGCGTCACCCCAGGCCAGCTGCGCCGACAGCGGCGCGTCGAGCCGGACCGGCTGCTGTTTCCGCTGGCGATGGCGAGCTGAAAACAAACAGATGTCACGGATGGCTGAATTGTTTAGTCTGCTTTTTTACAGCAGACAACGACAATCATGGATAACAGCGAAAACTTAACGGCGATGATGCTGTTCGCCCGCGTGGTGGAGTGTCAGAGCTTTAGCGAGGCCGCGCGCGCGCTCGGCCTGTCAAAATCCCACGTCAGCCGGGAGATCGCCCGGCTTGAAGTCCGGCTAGGATTTAAGCTGTTGCAGCGCACCACGCGCAAAATGGCGCTGACCGAGCTTGGGCTGGCCTACTATCCCTTCTGCACGCGCATGCTGGCTGAGATGCATCGCGCCGACGCCTTTGTCCAGCAGCTGCATCAGCATGTGGCGGGCAACGTACGGTTGCAGGCGCCCGTGACCTACGGCTGCCAGTGCGTAGCGCCCGCGCTTAACGCCTTTCTGCGTCGCCATATCCATATCAACGTCGATCTCGATCTGACCGATCGCGGCAGCGAGACGCTGGATGAACAGGTCGATGTCGCCATCGTTATTCGCGCTCGCGCGCCGCAGGGCGACCAGGTGCGGATGCTGGGCAATATCGACTGGGGACTCTACGCCGCGCCAGACTACCTGGCCCAGCGCGCGCCCATCGTTCATCCCGATATGCTGCCGCGCCACGATCTGCTGATGTTTCACGGCCCGGCGCACACCGCCGCGCTGCCGTTTCGCCGCGATAAGCAGCGGCTGGTAGTCGACGTGCGCAGTCGTTTTCGCGCTAATAACAGTATGGCGCTGCTCAACGCCGCGCAGGCGGGCAGCGGCATTGCCTATCTGCCTTCTTACATGGCGCAGGCGGCGCTGGCGCGCGGCGAGATTGTTCAACTGCTGGCGGAGTGGCAGATGGATCGTCTGCAAAGCTATCTGCTGCTGAAAGAGGCGCAGCCGGGCGCGCCCGTCACGCTGCTGGGCGATGCGCTGATCGCCGCGCTCGGCGGCTGATTGTTGCTGGCAGACAACAAAAGGCGGTCCCAGGCAATTATCGCGCCATGACTGTTGTTCGGGCGTCAACATCGTTAGCCTGAACGCACACTAACGATGGGGACCGCTATGGAACAGATCGCCGCGCCAGATGCGCAAATCTGGAAACGTAATTTATGGGTATGCGTGTTGGGTTCGTTCAGCACCATTGTCGCGATGACGCTGCTGCTGCCTTTTCTGCCGCTCTATGTGCAGCAGCTTGGCGTCACGGAACCGGCAGCCATTGCGCGCTGGTCCGGACTGGCCTACGGCGCGACCTTCCTGAGCGCGGCGCTGACCGCGCCGCTGTGGGGACGGCTGGCGGATCGCTATGGCCGTAAGCTGATGCTGATCCGCGCCAGCCTCGGCATGGCCATCGCGATGGCGCTGATCGGGATGGCGACCGCGCCCTGGCAGCTGGTGGCGCTGCGGCTGCTGGCCGGTCTGCTCGGCGGTTACGCCTCCGGCTCTACCATTCTGGTGGCGTCGCAAACGCCGAAAGCGCAAACCGGCTGGGCGCTTGGCGTGCTGTCGTCCGGGATTATGGCGGGTAATGTTGTCGGCCCGCTGCTCGGCGGCGTGCTGCCGCCGCTTATCGGCATTCGTCATACTTTCTGGCTGACTGGCGGCGTTATTTTTCTCGCCTTCCTGGCAACGACCTTTCTGCTGCAAGAGCAGCCGCGGCAGCCTGCGGCGCAAGCGCGTACGGACGGGGAGTCCGGCGCGGTGAATCACCGCGTGGTCAGGCTGATGTGGCTGTCCGGCATGCTGTTGATTTTCGCCAATATGTCGATTGAACCCATTATCACGCTCTATGTCGGGCAGTTTGTGCAGGGCCAGCAGGCGACAACCGTGATGGCCGGACTGGTGATGGCCGCCGCTGCGCTGGGCAGCATTCTCTCTGCGCCGCGTCTGGGCAAACTGGCTGACCGCATCGGCCACTGGCGCGTGCTGAGCGCCGGATTACTGGCGTGCGCGCTGCTGCTTATTCCCCAGGCGTTTATCAGCGCCGCGTGGCAGCTGGTGGCGCTGCGTTTTCTGATGGGCATGGCGCTGGGCGGACTGCTGCCGTGCGTCACGGCCATTATTCGCCACAGCGTGCCGGAAGGGCAGGTTGGCCGGATGCTCGGCTATTCCACCTCCGCGCAGTATATCGGTCAGGTCAGCGGTCCGCTGACGGGCGGTTTTGTGGCTGGCGCCTTCGGCATGCAGCCGGTGTTTTTGCTGACGGCGGCGGTAATGCTGTTGTGTGGCGCAGTAAACTGGCAGCAAAGCCGGCGTTATTAATTTTAATCATTATCCTGCTGGCTGGTGAACTGATACTGCATGCCATAATTAACATGGAATCCTGAGAAGCTCCCGTGAATGTTAACCGGGAGTAACCTATGAATATCCAGGAACAGATAGCGAAAAAATTAGTTGAGGCGCGCGTCGAGGCGGGCCTGAGCGCGGTCGCCGTTGCCGATGCCATCGGTGTCGTGCGGCAAACCTACGGTAAATTCGAGCAGGCGCAGAGCGGCTGGGCCTATGAAGAAACGGTATTGCGGCTGAAAAATATCTATCGCGTCTCTTTCGTCTGTATGCTTGACCGCCTGAGCAAGTGCCGGTTGATTTCACAAAAAAATTCAGCCTGGCTGTGGGCAATCGTCCAGCGTGAAGGCTGGAATAAATATGAACCCAGCCCGATAACTGAGGCGCTGAGTTATAAAAGCCGGTTAAAAGTACTGTCACGCAAGGCATGGGAAGCCGGAGCGGCCTCTGAATCTTTCCTGTCAGATCTACTGGAACTCAACAGACAGGAATTAAGCGTACTGCTGAATAAATGGTACGCCGAACAGGAGGCTGGCCAGGATGCCATTTCAATGCCCCAGGTGCGTAATTGATACCAATGTGCTTGCGGATTTTCATGAGTGTGGCTGCTTAGCGCTAATCTGGCAGCTGTTTCCGGGCGGGGTGTGGATCGACCCTTATGTCTGCGAAGAACTCAAGGCGAAGTACTCGCTTGACGTTCAGCATGCGCTGGCGCATTTGCAGTTGCCCTACACCTTCACCAATGATTACGAACCCCAGCACTACGCTGAAATGCAGGAGATCAAAACGCGCAGACGCGCGCTTAAACATGCTGATATTAGCTGTGTCATACAGGCGCGCTTGCAGCAGGCGACCTGTCTGTCTGCTGATAATGCCGTCTGTAAAACCTGCCAGGAACGAGGGATAAAAGTCTCGCAACATGGCGGTATTCTGGAAGAGGCGGTGAACCGCAACCTGATTAGCAAAGCGCAGGCGCGGCTTTTTTTCAGGCCTTTCTCGACCTCGGCCTGACAATGAAACCCTCCGTGCGCGACGCGCTGTTGGATAAGTTTTCCTGAGGCAAAAAAAATGCCGGTCACCCAGGGCGACCGGCATTCGGTATGCGACTTAACTTAAGTCGTTATTTTTCGTCCGGCAGCGCATAGGCGATAACGTAGTCGCCCAGTTTAGTACCAAAGGAACCGTGACCGCCTGCGGCGATGACAATGTACTGCTTGCCGTTCGCTTCGTAGGTCATCGGAGTCGCCTGGCCGCCCGCTGGCAGGCGCGCCTGCCACAGCTGCTCGCCGGTTTCGGTGCTGAAGGCGCGCAGGTAGTTATCTGCGGTCGCGCCGATAAAGAACACTTTACCCGCCGTTGCAATAGGACCGCCGAGCATCGGCATACCCATCTTGAACGGCAGCGGAACCGGCGCGCTGTCGCGCGTGGTGCCGATACGTTTCTTCCAGACGACTTCGTTGGTCTTCAGGTCAACGGCAGAGACGTAGCCCCAGGCCGGTTGCTTACACGGCAGACCGAAAGGAGACAGGAACGGATTCAGCTCCACGCCGAACGGCACGCCATACTGCGGCTGAATACCGGTTTCGGTACCAGAACCGCCGCTTGCGCCTTCAGGCGGCTCGATCGGGTTGCCCGGACCGCGCGGCACCAGTTTAGAGACAAACGGCAGCGCCATCGGGTTAGCAATCGCGATCTGACGATGCGGATCAACAGCAATACCACCCCACTCGAACATGCCCAGGTTACCTGGGAACACCAGCGTGCCCTGCTCAGACGGCGGCGTGAACGGACCTTCATAGCGCAGACGCTTGAAGATCACGCGGCACACCAGCTGGTCATACAGGGTCGCGCCCCACATGTCCTTGTCCGTGAGGTTCTGCTTCGGACGGAAGGTCAGCTCAGAGTAAGGCTGAGTCGCGGCAACGTGGTCGCCTTTCGCCGCACCCTGTGGAACCGGGGTTTCTGGCGCAGGGACGACTGGCTTGCCGGTACGGCGATCCAGCACAAAGATGTTACCGGTTTTCGCCGGCGCGTAGATCACCGGAACCGTGTTGCCGTCTTTGTCGGTAATATCAGCCAGCGTCGGCTGTGATGGCAGGTCCATATCCCACAGATCGTGATGCACGGTCTGATAAGACCACACCAGCTTACCGGTGGTCGCGTTCAGAGCCAGTACGCTGCTCGCGTAGCGCTCCTGCTCCGGCGTGCGGTTGCCGCCCCAGATGTCCGGCGTAGACACGCCCATCGGCAGGTAAACGATGTCCAGTTTCGGATCGTAGACCGCCGGCGCCCAGGAGTTCGGCGAGTTCATGGTGAAGGTGTGTTCGTCCGCCGGAATCGCGTTAGGATCTTTCGCGCCCGGATCGAAGACCCACAGCAGTTTACCGGTATTGACGTCAAAGCCGCGGATGGCGCCTGACGGCTCGCGGGTTGAGTAGTTATCGGTAACCGCGCCCGCAATCACGATGGTGGTGTCGGTAATCACCGGCGGAGAGGTCGGCTCATACTGACCCGGCGTGGTGACCGGCTGTTTGTGTTGCAGATCCAGTTCGCCATTGTTGCCGAAAGACGGGCAGCGCTCGCCGGTTTCCGCGTCCAGGGCAAACAGACGGCCATCATTGACCGGCAGGTAGATGCGACGTGAGCAAAGCGCTGGCTGAGCATTAGCGGCGTCAGCGGCGGCAGGCACTTCGTGATAAGACACGCCGCGGCAGGTCACATGCTGGAAGGTCGGATTCGGCTTCAGGCCAGGATCGAATTTCCACTTCTGCTTACCGGTAGTGGCGTCCAGCGCAAACAGAATCTGATGCGGAGAACAGAGATAGAGCGTGTCGCGGATTTTGATCGGCGTCACTTCGTCGGTGATTTCACCCGGATCGTTCGGCGTTTTCAGGTCGCCGGTCTGGAACTGCCAGGCAACCTGAAGGTTCTTCACGTTCTCCTGGTTGATCTGCTTCAGCGGCGAGAAGCGCGTGCCCTGCTGGTCGCGCGCATAGGCTGGCCAGTCGGCATCGTCGATAGCGCTCAGCGGCTGTGCCTGAGGGGCGTTCTGCGCGGTTTCCGGCAGCTTGCCGTTCACCGTTTGCGGATCGTTGAATACCGCATATGCCAGCACCAGCGCGCTGGCGAGCAGCGCCACCGCCATGGTGCCCAGCGCGGCTTTGCTGCCCGCGTTTACGCGACGGTAAACAAACGGCAGGATCAGCCAGACGCCGAAGATCACCAGCACGTCGGTACGCGGCGCAAGCGCCCAGAAGTCAGTGCCGACTTCCCATACGCCCCAAATCAGGGTGCCAATCAGCAGCAGCGCATAGAGAACCAGCGCGGTGCTTTTGCGACGTGACAGCAGATAAGCGGTGATAAGCATAACCACACCGCCGATAACGTAATACCAGGAACCTCCAATGGCGGCTAACCAGCCACCGCCAATCAGCATAAACGCGCCCGTCAGGAATGCGAACAGTACCGTCAGGAAACGAATTACGCCAAAAGATGAGGAATTTTTCCCCATAGTGTCGACCTCGTTTTTTTGCCATAAAAACACAGAAAACAACAAGTTATGCTGTCTTCACGTCATAAAGTACGTAGAAAGCAGGTGTTCAATGCCGCTCTTCCTGTGAGCCTCGCTGTCCATGTGAGTTAAATTTTATAGTAAAAACGTTAAGAAGTTTGTTTTTTTTAGCGCTTTGCTCTTAAGCGCGTAAATAGCACAACATTTTATGAGGTTTACGCTGCGTTATGGCGCAAAGCCTGCGCTCATAACGTCAGCGTTTGGTTTTTTCCGCGGAGATTTACCCCAGCCGATGATCTGCGCGGCACTGCTGCCAGCCGGATATATTGAGGGCGGTCATCACTCCGGCGGGTGGAGCAGGCTGAGTGCTGCGAACTATAACCTTAATATCTCTTTCAGCAAATGAAGATAATAAAAACGGGAAGGTGAATTTTTGATAATTAGTGTTAAAGAAATCCTCGTTTAGCATGATGCCTGAGAAGGGAAAGGCTTCAATCAGCTGCCAGTCTGCGCCGGGCGGAGCAAAATCCAGCAGCCAGAAGCTGAAAACATTTGTTATTTCAAGTAAAGCGAGCCGGCATTCTTTAAAAACGGCATAGTTAATGGCCAGTCGAACATGCGCTTCCTGCCAGAATGAATATTGTTCCGGCGCGGCGATGATTTGTTTAACTTGTTGCAGATTGAGGGGAATAATCATTAAGGCTGCTTCATTTGCATAGTAATTTATCCAGGCAATTATGTCAGCGTTATTATTGATCTCTTCCACATCATCCCGAAGGTACGGCTTTGAATAATAAAAGCCCAGCAGAGTCCCTGACGGGCTATAAATATTTTCAGTAACATATGGATTGTACAAGCTATTTTCCATGCATCTCTGGTTAAAAGAAAAGTCGGACAAAATTAAAAAAGGGTCTTGAGGTAACGCTCAGGTTACGGCTGGACTCAATATAAAACGGAAATATTAAAGGCGTCACTCTTTTTATGCACCGTGCCGCAGGGTAATTAACAGGTGTTGGTAATGTGTTTTTTATAAATTACTGGACCTGATTCCTGTTTTCTGGAAATAAAGATTCAGATAATAGTCAGTAATTAACCCGCCTCTCTGCGCTGAGTCCAGTTTACCCGCTAAAGCACTTCCCGCCGTTGTCAGGCAGCAAGAAATCAAGCAGGCTGTGCTGCCTGTCCGCCTGAACGGACAGATAAAAAGAGAGGTTCGCGCCACGACGTGAACCAGCACGTTAATTAACGGGATACACTATGGATTCTATGGCATCGGCAGCGGACGAGTCGCTGTTAAAACACCGGGCGTTTGTCGCGTTCTGGCTGGCCCGCACCTGCTCATCGTTTGGCTTTCAAATGTTTTCAGTCGCCATCAGCTGGCAGATTTACGCCCTGACCAACAGCGCTATGGCGCTGGGCATGATTGGACTGATGCAGTTTTTACCCTCGGTGCTGCTGGCGCTGCCCGCCGGGCATCTGGCCGATCAGTTCGATCGCCGCCGCATCGTGCTGCTGGGGCAGTTCATCGAGTGCGCCGCGCTGGCGGCGCTGGTGTTGTTAACCCTGTTTAACTGGGCAGGGAAAATTGAAATCTGGGGGCTGGTGTTTTTAATCTCCGTCGCCAAAGCGCTGGAGTGGCCAGCCATTACCTCTATGCTGCCTTCGCTGGTGCCGCCCGGCATTCTGGCGCGGGCGATGGCCTCTACCTCGGTCGGCAGCCAGGCGGCGGTCATTGTCGGCCCAACGCTTGGCGGACTGCTCTACGTTGCCGGACCGCAGGTGGTCTACGGCGTGTCCGCCGCTTTCTATCTGCTGTCGCTCTGTCTGGTCGCCTGGTTGCGCTACGAGCGGCCGCCGCAGGCGCGGTTGCCGATGACGCTGTCAACGCTGTTTGCCGGGGTGCGCTTTATTCGCGAACGTAAAGACGTGCTCGGCGTTATCTCGCTGGATCTCTTTGCCGTACTGCTTGGCGGCGCGACGGCGCTGCTGCCGATTTTCGCCCAGGATATTCTGCACACCGGTCCCTGGGGACTGGGCCTGCTGCGCGGCGCGCCGTCGGTGGGCGCGCTGCTGGTGGGGCTGTGGCTCAGCCGCAACAAGCTGGAAAAGCATGTCGGCATGATTATGTTCGGCTCGGTGGCCGGTTTTGGCGTCGCCACCCTGGTCTTCGCGCTCTCTACTCAGCTCTGGCTCTCTTTGCTGGCGCTGGCCGCGCTGGGCGGCTTCGATATGGTGAGCATGGTGATTCGAGGCTCGCTGGTGCAGCTCGATACGCCCGATGATATGCGCGGTCGCGTCAACGCGGTAAACGCCATCTTTATTAACACCTCGAACCAGCTCGGCGAGTTTGAGTCGGGCATGCTGGCCGCCTGGTTTGGGGCGGTACCCGCCGCCGCCATTGGCGGGATCGGCACGCTGGTGGTGGTCGGGCTGTGGATGGCGCTGTTTCCGCATTTACGCCGGCGTCAGAAACTGGAAAATGAGCCGCAACCTTAGGCGGCGTGGAACGGCATATGACTTCTTCTTATTACCTCGGACTGGACGGCGGCGGCACGCGCTGCCGCGCGCGGCTCGTTGACGCGCAGGGCGCGATGCTGGCGCAGGCCGAAGGCGGCCCGGCCAATGTCTTCGCTAACTGTGAAGCGGCTATCGGCGTGCTTGAGGCGCTTATCGCGCAGGTCGCGAATGAGGCGCAGATAGCGGCCACGCAGATACATATTGTTGCCGGGCTGGCGGGGGCCAATGTGCCGTCGGTTCAGCGACGTCTTGCCGACTGGCATCCGGCCTGCGCCTCCCTGCGCGTGGTGACAGACGTCGAGATCGCCTGCGTGGGCGCGCACGGCGGCGCGCCCGGCGCGGTGTTTATCGTGGGCACCGGCAGTCAGGGCGCATGCTGGGATGGTGAAAATTTCACACTGCTCGGCGGCTGGGGCTTTGCGCTTTCTGACCTGGGTTCCGGCGCGATTCTGGGGCAGCGCGCGCTGCGGCTGGCGCTGCTGGCGCATGAAGCGGTCGTGCCGGACTCTCCCCTGACGCAGCGCCTGATGCGGCGGTTCGCCGACAGCGCGGAAACCCTGCTGCTCTGGTCGCAGCAGGCGACCACGGCGGACTGGGGCAGCGTGGTGCCAGAGGTGTTTGCCGCCGCGCAGCAGGGCGACGTTCACGCGCTGACGCTGGTGCGGCAGACCGCCGAAGAGATTAGGCTGATGACGCAGCCGCTGCTGGCGCGCCAGCCCGGCAGGCTGGCGCTAATGGGCGGGCTGGCGCAGCCCATCGCCCCCTATCTGGCGGAAGCGCTGCAACGCGCGCTGACGCCGCCGCAGGGGGACGCGCTGAGCGGCGCGCTGGCGCTGGCTCGCCGCGCCTGACGCGGCGGTCGGCTGGCTTCAGGCGCTGAGCGCGGCGGCTATCGCCGCGCCCAGCGCTTCTGTGGACGCCTGTCCGCCGAGGTCGCGCGTCAGACATTCTCCCTGCGCCAGCGTGCGTTCGATGGCGTCAAGCACCGCCTCGCCCGCCGCCTGATAACCCAGATGCTCCAGCATCATTGCGCCGCACCAGATCTGCCCGATGGGATTAGCGATGCCTTTCCCGGCGATGTCAGGCGCGGAGCCGTGTACCGGCTCAAACAGGCTGGGGAAGGTGCGATCCGGATTGATGTTGGCCGAAGGGGCGATGCCGATGGTGCCGGTGCAGGCCGGACCCAGATCGGAAAGGATGTCGCCGAACAGGTTGCTGGCCACCACCACGTCGAACCAGTCAGGGTGCAGCACAAAGTTAGCGGTCAGAATATCGATGTGGTATTTATCGACCCTGACGTCGGGATAGCGTTCGCCCATCGCCTCTACGCGTTGATCCCAGTAGGGCATGGTAATGGCGATGCCGTTGGATTTGGTGGCGGACGTCAGATGTTTTTTCGGCCGGCTGCTGGCCAGCTCATAGGCGAATTTCAGGATGCGATCGACGCCGGTGCGCGTCATCACCGTTTCCTGGATTACCACTTCGCGGTCGGTGCCAGGGAACATGGTGCCGCCGACGCTGGAGTATTCGCCTTCGGTGTTTTCGCGCACCACGTAAAAGTCGATGTCGCCAGGCTGACGGTTCGCCAGCGGCGCCTTCACCCCTGGCATCAGGCGCACCGGACGCAGGTTAACGTACTGATCGAACTCGCGGCGGAACTGGAGCAGCGATCCCCACAGCGAGACGTGATCCGGCACGATCTCCGGCCAGCCCACGGCGCCGAAGTAGATGGCATCGAAGCTTTTCAGCTGCGCGAACCAGTCATCGGGCAGCATCTTACCGTGCTGCTGCCAGTACTCGGCGCTGGCGAAATCAAACCACTCCCAGCGCAGCGCGATACCAAACTTTTCTGCCGCCGCGTTCATTACGCGAATGCCTTCCGGCATCACCTCTTTGCCGATACCGTCGCCGGCAATCACAGCGATACGATGGGTTTTTTGCGTCACAGGGCACCTCACAGGGTTGATGTTCGAATTGTTAGCGCAGTATAACTTTGCATCACCGGGAAATAATTAGCCTGAAACGCAAGCCAATGTTGAATCAAAGTAGAGAATCCCGTACCTCGACCGACGATCTCGCCTTCTTTGTGCGTATCGCCTCCCTGGGCAGCCTGACGGCGGCGGCGCGCGATCTCGGCCTGTCGCTGGCGGCGGTGAGTAAGCGGCTCAGCATGCTGGAGCGGCGGCTCGGCGTGCAGCTGCTGAAGCGCACCACGCGACGTCTGGAGCTGACGGCGGAAGGGCGACGCTACCTGGAAGGCGCGCGTCCGCTGCTCGATCAGCTGGCGGCGCTGGAGGAGGCGGTCAGCGGCCAGACGCAGGCACTGCGCGGCACCCTGACGATCAACGCCTCATTCGGCTTTGGCCGACGCCACGTCGCGCCCTGCGTCTCGGCGTTTGCCGCCCTGCATCCTGAAGTGGCGATTTCGCTCCAGCTCAGCAGTCAGCCGCTTAATTTTCTCGACGCCAGCGTCGATATTGACGTGCGCGTCGGCGAGCCGCCGGATTCGCGGCTGGTGGCGCGTCGGCTGCGCGCCAACCCGCGGGTGCTCTGCTGTTCGCCCGCCTATGCGGCGCGCTGCGGCCTGCCCGCCACTGTCCCTGCGCTGGCGCAGCACAACTGCATTTTGCTGCGCCAGCATGAGGGCGACTTTACGCTATGGCGCCTTGTGCGGGACGGCGAAAGCGTCAGCCAGAAGGTGCGCGGCACGCTGCTCACCAACGACGGTGAAGTGGCGATGCGTATGGCGCTGGACGGCCACGGCATCTTGCTGCGGTCGTGGTGGGATGCGCAGCACGCCATCGCGCGCGGCGAACTGCTGCGCGTGCTGCCGGAGTGGCAGGCGCCTGACGGCGATATTTTCGCGGTCTGGCAGGCGCAGCGTCAGCTGCCGACGCGCATTATGGCCTTTGTCGATTTTTTGCAGGCGCAGCTACAGCGGGAAGCGTAAACGCGGCGGCAAGGGGCTAACATTTACACAATGCGTGATAATGCGTATGATTCTCATTCTTTTTAAACGCTGACCGCTGCGGCTGAGCCAGGCGGAGGCGATTTATTTTCTACATGGAGTCATGCATGAAATCTCCTTTCAGCCCGCGTAAAGCCGCGCTTGCTCTGGCGGTTATGGCCGCGTTCGGCCTGACCGCCTGTCAGGCGCCGGTAAAAAAAGCCGACGCCCCGACGGCTGCCGCGCAGCCCGCCGCCTCTCAGGTAAAGCAGCGTGAACTCGGCTTCGGCCTGTATGAGATGGCGTATGCGCCTGGCGCGAAAGCGCTCTATGTCGCCAGCGCGGATGCCTTTAAAGATGTCAGCGGCGGCGTGATCTATCGCCTCGACCCCGCCACGCTGGCGACCACCGGCAAGGGCTATACCGATCTGAAAAACTTTGGCATGACCATGAACAGCGATGGCAGCGTGCTCTATGTGACCAACTCGCTGGACGGCGGCGTGTCGAAGATCGATCCGGTAAAAGGAAAAGTTCTTGCCCGCACCCTGTTCAGCGAACGCAACGAGAAGGGGTTTCCGTTCGGCGCGCGTGAGATCTTCCTGCATGACGGCCTGCTCTATATCGGCGGCGTCGGCGATCCGGGCGTGATCTGGGTGGTGGACGAGGAGACCATGAAGCTGAAAACGCGCATTAAAAACGCGGGCAAGTGGGTCACGGGCATTATCTACTCACCGGTTACCGATCGACTTTACGCCGCGAACGGCGGCGGCGAGATCCTGGTGATCAATCCGCGCAGCCATAAGATCGAGAAGCGCTTAACCGCAGGCGACGGCAAAGAGTATCTGCTGCTGAATATGGCGGAAGATCCGGCCACCGGCCGTCTGTTTGTCACCGATAACTCGAAAGCGAAGACCACGCTGGTGTTTGACGAGCGTACCGGCAAGGTGATCAAGCGGATCGACGGCGATGCGCTGGGCATTAAGTTCAACGCCGCGCGCAATGAGATCTATATCAGCCAGCGTGAATCGCAGAAAGTATTGCAGCTTGACGCCACCACATATGCGGTGAAAAACAGCTGGTCGTTTGACGGGCATCCTAATAGCCTGCTGGTCACGCCGGATGGTCAGACGCTGTACGTCACGATTAAGCAGGGGTTCAACAAGGATCACAGCAGCAAGGGACCGGATAGCGTGGCGCGCATCGCGCTGAATTAAGGCGAACTTTCCTTTGGTTTTAGTTATGGCGGCACAGAGTGTGAAACGCGGGCCATGCAACCCGCGTCAGCACGCCGCCAGATTTTAAAAAGACGCCTTCCGGCGTCCTTTTTTACTGCTCAGCTTCTGTTATTGCTCTACGCCCTGCACCAGCACCACGCGGTACTCCGCGCCTTTCAGGCGATGGGCCTTCGCTTCCTGATACTCCGGGCTGTCATACCAGCCGTGCGCCGCTTCGACGGTAGGAAACTCCAGCACCACCACGCCGTCCGCTTCCGGCCCTTCCAGCGTCTCCAGCTGACCGTAAAACGCCAGCGGCTTAATGGGGTGATCGCCGCGCGCGTTACCGGCTTTCTCGCCGTAAATCGCGAACTCTTCGGGATTGGTAATTTTGTCGCGAATAAAAATCACATATGCGCTCATTGTCGGCTCCTTTACGCCTGGCGTTTATCTTCGGTATTGGTATCAAAATCGGATGCGTCGTGGCGCTCGTGCAGCTGGTCGGCCGGTTCGCCCATAACGCGATTGACCTTGCGGCCGCGGATCACCGCCGGGCGCTCTGCGATTTCCTGCGCCCAGCGCACCACGTTCTTATAGGATTTGGCGTCGAGGAATTCGGTCGCGCCATACTGGTTGCTCAGCACCAGACCGCCAAACCAGGGCCAGGTGGCGATGTCGGCAATAGTGTAGGCGTCGCCGCCGAGGAAACGGCTCTCCGCCAGGCGGCGATCCAGCACGTCGAGCAGACGCTTGGTCTCCAGCGTATAACGGTTAATGGCGTACTCGATTTTCTCCGGCGCATAGTGGTAGAAGTGGCCAAAGCCGCCGCCAACGAAAGGCGCCGCGCCCTGTAGCCAGAACAGCCAGTTCAGGGCTTCGGTGCGGCCCGCCGGGTCGTCCGGCAGGAAGTGGCCGAATTTCTCCGCCAGGTAGAGCAGAATATTGCCTGACTCAAACACGCGCTGCGGCGGCGTCACCGAGTGGTCGCTCAGCGCCGGGATTTTTGAGTTGGGGTTGATTTCAACAAAGCCGCTGCCGAACTGGTCGCCGTCGCCAATGCGGATTAACCAGGCGTCATACTCGGCCTCTTTTACGCCTACCGCCAGCAGCTCTTCCAGCAGAATGGTGACTTTCTGGCCGTTTGGCGTGCCGAGCGAATAGAGTTGCAGCGGATGCTTGCCGACCGGCAGCGTTTTTTCATGGGTTGCGCCTGCGGCAGGGCGGTTAGTGGCCGCGCCGTTGCCTTTGGCTTGCGGGTCCCATTTCCAGACTGTTGCGGGCTGATAGCTATTTTCCGACATAGTGAAGGTTCGCCTTGTTGATGTGAGAGTGTCTCGACGTTTTTGAGTGTAGCAGGGCGGAAAATCGCGGTTTAACCCTGCTGGCGTTAATCGACGTTTTCCTGGGTGTAGAGCATAAAGTCGACCCGGCCATCTTCATAAGTGGAAAAATCGCCGCCCTTTTCCAGCTGCTGCAAAAGCAGATTCAGCGCCAGCTGGGCGTGACGCTGGGTGTTTTGATCGAGGGTTAACGTCAGGATGCGCTGCTGCAACAGGCGGCGCGTGGTGGCGTAAAGCTCATGGGTGATATAAACCACCGCGCGCTCGCGGCGGTGACGCGCCAGCGCCTGCGAAATCTCGCTGTTGCCGAGTCCCGTATTGTAGATGCCGACAATGTCTGGCGATTCCACCAGCGCCTTCTCCAGCAGCCTGCTGATGCGCGCGCGCTCTTCCTGTCCGGCCAGCACTTCACGCAGCCGCAAATGCGGGAAGCGCTGCTGCAAGACGTCGCGAAAGCCGTCGATGCGCTGGCGATGGGCGCGATAGTCGACGCGGCCGCTCACCATCAGAACCTCGCCCGCGCGCGCCAGCATGCTGCCCATCATCAGCCCGGCGGTGCGTCCGGCTTGCAGCTGATTGATGCCCACATGCAAGAGACGTTCGGACTCCGGCAGATCGGATACCAGCGTGATAACCGGCACGCTGCGCGCTTTGCAGTCGCGCAGCGCCTGGTAAATCGCCGGATGTTCATGGGCGAATACCATCAGCGCATCCATCCTGCGGCTGCTGGCGAGAATATGCGCCGCCAGTTTCTCCGGCGCGTTTTCAGCGATAAAGGTGCGCTGTAAGCGCAGGCGGCGATAGCCCAGCGCATCGGCCAG
Source organism: Candidatus Pantoea deserta (assembly GCF_003813865.1). Classification (GTDB taxonomy): domain Bacteria; phylum Pseudomonadota; class Gammaproteobacteria; order Enterobacterales; family Enterobacteriaceae; genus Pantoea; species Pantoea deserta. The sequence continues at coordinate 453,316 of NZ_RMVG01000001.1, read as the reverse complement.
CTGCTGAAAATCCTGCGCCAGCTGCTGAAAGAAAAAAGAGTCATTGCCGCTGAGGATCACCTCGATTTGCCACGGCTGGCGGTGCTCTTCCGGCAGGATGCGGTTAAGCCCTGCGGCGCGCGCCGCCTCCAGCACCTTTTTCGTCATCGCCGGTGAGACGCCGCCGCGATCGTTTAACACCCGGTCCACGGTCGCCACGCCAACGCCTGCGGCCTGCGCCAGTTTGCTGAGCGTCATTCGCTTCATACTGAGTGGATTCCATCAATTTCTGCGTTCAGCCAGCCTGACAGAACGGGCTATTTTGACAAGGTCAGCCACCCCGAACTGTGAAGAGGAAAACGGAAATGTTGCCTGTGACTCAACGTGTTGCCCTGATTGGCAGCGGTTTTATCGGCCAGGTTCACGCCGCGAATCTGGCGGCGCATCCTGCCGCCCGGCTGGCGCTGGTATGCGACCTCGACGCGGCGCGCGCCGAGGCGCTGGCGCAGCGTTACGGCGCGCGCGCCGCCCAGGTCAGCGAGGCGCTTAAGCGCGACGATATAGATATGGTGCTGATCGCCAGCTCGACGCCGACCCACGCCGATTTTCTGGCGCAGGCGGTGCGCGCAGGCAAGGCGGTCTACTGCGAAAAGCCGATCGATCTGTCGCTGTCGAAGGCGCGCGCGGTGGTGGAACAGCTTATGCCGCTACAGGTGCCGGTTACCGTCGGCTTTAACCGGCGTTTCGACCGCAGCCATCAGCAGCTAAAGCAGCGCATTCAGCAGGGAGCGATCGGCGCGCCGGAGCTGATTCAGATGGTGTGCCGCGCATCCGAGATGCCGTCGCTCGACTATCTGCGCGCGTCGGGCGGCCAGATGCGCGACCAGGCGATTCACTTTTTCGACCTGCTGCGTTTTCTTACCGGCGATGAGGTCGAGAGCGTCGGCGCGCTGGGCGCGGCGCTGGCGCTGCCCGCCATTCGCGAGTTTGGCGACGTGGACACCTCGGTCATTATTATGCAGCTCAGGCGCGGCGCGCTGGCGCAGCTTGATAACGCGCGGCGCACCGCTTACGGCTACGACGAACGCATCAGCGTGGCGGGTTCGCAAGGCATGCTGGCGTCGGAGCCGCAGTCCCTGCGCGGCGCGACGCTCTATCAGGCAGACGGCATTACCCAGCCCGGCCTGTTCCCGGACTGGTTTAGCCGCGTGCGCGACACCTGGTATGCCCATCTGGATGCGTTTCTGCGCCAGCTCGGCGGCGAAACGGTGGCGGATCTGCCTGGCCTGATGGATGGCTTACAGGCGCAGGCCATCGCGGAAGCCGCCTGCGAATCCCTGACCAGTGGGCGCTTTGTCAGGGTCGAGCGCCTGAGTTAATCAGCGGCTCAGCAGCTCGCGCTCGATCAGCTCGCGCGTTTCGACGGCCTGCGTCTTCATCTTTTCCGGGTAGCCGAACAGCGCAGAGGCGATAATGGATTCGCCGCCCACCTTGTAGGTGCGGCTGGCGAAATCCATCTCGCGCAGCGTCTGAAACAGCGTATCAAAATCGACTTCGCCTTCGCCCACGCCAACGTGCTGGTGGATAGTGGCATCCACGCCCGGTGGATTGACGATGTAGCGACAGTGTTTGGTGTGGTTCATGGTATCGGCAATCAGCACGTGCGACAGATCGTCCCCGGCATACTCCAGCATCGGCCTGACGTCGCCTTTGCCGTTGTCGTAGAAAAAGGTGTGCGGCACGCTGTAGACGTACTTCACGTTGTCGCTGCGGAACGACTTCACCATATCCGCCGTTTCGTTGCTGTTCTCGCAGAAATCCCACGGATGGGACTGGATTTCGACGCGGATGTTTTCTCGTTCGAAAATCGGCAGCAATTCTTCCATTGAGCGATAGAACATCTCTTCGCAGATTTCTGGCTCGTTAGGATTGCCGGAAAGCTCGGTGTTAATCACCTGCACCCCCATCTCTACGGCAATCTCAATCATGCGCTTCCAGTTTTTTACTGCCGCCTGACGGCGTAGCTCATCCGGACCGGACCAGCGATACACGGTAATAAAAGAGGAGATTTCAACGCCGGTGGCGTTCAGCGCATTCTTGTACTCGCGCATGATTTCGCGGCTGGCTTTAGGATGCTTGTAGAACGGGTTGATCTGCGGATGAGGCGACTGTTCAATGTATTTGTATCCCCATTCGGCCACCTGGTGCACCATGCGGGTAATGCCCATGTCTCTGATTACATCCACATCAAAAGCAATTTTCATCTCTCTGAACTCCAGGCTCAAGGTTAGCGTTCTTCGTTGAATTGCACGCCGATCTGCCGACGCACCTCATCCATCGCGCGCAGCGTCATCAGCGACGTCTCCAGCGAGCGGATCGGCGAATCAAACTGGCTCTGGCCGACGCACCATGCAAAGTGGTTAATTTCGTGGCACAGCTGCTGATAGCGGCTGGTGGGTTCGTCCCAGCGCAGCGTCTGGCGCTTATCGCTGGAGACCAGACGGAAGTTGCCCGGCGCATAGAACTGGCCGTCAATAAACAGCGTCGCGTCACGTCCGGCGATCACCGCCGCGCCCGGCGTGTTGCTGAACAGCGTGGTGTGCAGCACCGACTGCATCCCGCGGGCATGGCGAAACAGCATCGAGGTCTGACCGTTAACGCCGCCCGGCGCAGGTTCGCCCTGCGCGATGATGCGCTCAGGCGCGCCGCCCACCAGAATGCTAAAGGCGACCAGATAGCTGCCGAGATCGAGCATCGGCCCGCCTGCGAGATCGGCATTGAAAATGCGGTGATCCGGGGTGAAAAACTCGCCGTGGTCGGCGATCAGGCTATGAATCTCGCCCAGCGCGCCGTCCGCCAGCAGCTGGCGTATAACGTCATATTTCGGCGCGAAGTCACACCACATCGCCTCCATACAGAGCCGCTGCGCGCGCTGCGCCGCCTGCTGAAGCGCCGCGCCCTGATGCGCATTCAGCGCCAGCGGCTTTTCAATCAGCACATGTTTGCCGGCCTGCAACACGCGCAGGCCGTCGGGGAAGTGGTGATTGTGCGGCGTGGCGATATAGACCGCATCAATGTCATCACGCGCCAGCAGCTCGTCAATGCCGCCGCACGCATGGGGAACAGACCATTTATCAGCAAACGTCTGGGCCTTCTGCTGGCTGCGCGATGAAACGGCAACGAGCTGTTGGCCGGTGTGCTGGCGCAGCGCGCTGGCAAAATGATCGGCGATCCAGCCTGGACCGACGATTCCCCAGCGCAGCGCAGGGATCCGGGCGGCGTCGGGCAGGCGGGGAGCAGGTAAGCAAGAGGGAAACATAACATCTCCATAGTTATAAGTGTGTTACGGGAAAGCGGCGGGGGCCGCTCAGTTCACCAGGTTTTCACTATAGAAAGCCTGACGTCCCCCTCTCTAACCTTTTGCTGATGGGATTCCATCAGGGCGCGCAGGGTCGAATGGCTGATATTTTTATCAAATATTTATTCCACATTGAATGTGTAAAGAAACAAATGTTCTGATTTGCGAGCAGGATCAACCTGCTGAGGCAGAGGGAAGAGGTGAGTGGGGCTGCCATAAGAGCAACAAAACATGACGGCTGGCCCGTATGCAGGCATTTACATAGCGTAAAAAGCCGGTCCGCGCCCGGATATTTCAGTGCGTTTTACTGGGGCGAATACGCCGACGGGTTCGGGCAGGGTGATTGCTGCGCGGCATCGCCAGGAGGTAGCAGGCAACAGACACGCAAACTGCTAAACCGACAAGGAGTATTCTCAAAAGTGACAAAGACAGGTGTATTAACAATGATCTGACGCGTTGCGTCAGTAAAGCATAACAAAACAGCCCAGCGATAAAGTTTATGGCTTATATGGCAGGATCTGTGATTTAATTTCTGCCAGCAAGAAAGACGGCCTGCGGAGCATAGTTATCAGAAGCAACAGCGGGCTTTTAAACAGGCAAGCCCTGCGCAGTCTGTCTGATATTCCTTCCAGCCTCTATCCTGATAATCAAAAACAGGTGGCGGTATGTTTATTCAGGGTATTATCTGGGTGGGTAATTTAGCGCTTACCGCCACAATTAATTTTTCACCACTTCAATACATGACCTCTCCATTTATTGTGCTTTTTTTACTGGCGCGCGAGGGCGGGTGGCATAAACTGCATGTGAATAACGCATTTGTATAACGCGACGTGGAGATAAAATTTCCCCCGCAGACGGAACAGGAAACCTGTTCCAGCATATTGCAGTCAATAAAGCGCAGCAGCGTCCAGGCGCGGGTAAACTCCAGCACGGGCTTTTCGCCCGGTTCGCACGGACACTGCTCGCCATAGAGATGATACGCTTTTAGCAGCGTCTCTACCGGGCGTTTCTTCTCTGTTTTTTGTAGATAGAGATAGATATTATAAAAAAGCGAAGAGTGGATATTCTGTTCCCACGACATAAACCAGTCGGGTGAAAAGGGCAGCATTCCTTTTGCGGGAGAACAGCCGTTAATCTCTTTATACAGCCGCAGCAACTTTCTGCGGCTGAGAGAGGTTTCACTTTCTAATACCTGCATACGCGCGCCGGCAGAGATAAGTGCCATAGCCAGATGAATATCTTTAATTTCATCAAGGATGCCTGGATCGCTCATCACATCACCATCACTTTGAAATGTCGGAACCGGTAAGGGTATGAAGCAGATCGGTCGATAAAATAATACCGGTGTGCACGCGCTGAAGCGCATCAATACGTGAATCCCTGGTTAAGAAATCAATAACGGCTTCACTGTTGATTCGCAGCTGGCAAATAAGCTGATTGGTAGAGGCCAGCTTAATTAACTGTGATACAGACAGGGATTTTAAGGTGTTCATTAAGGGTTCGGTTAAGCCCAGGCGAAAGCTGGCGGCGTCTTTATCCTCTTTAATCAGCGATTGCGCCAACAAAAGATAAGAGAGGTTAAGATCGTTAATGCTTTTCACCTGTTCCTGTTGAGCAGAAAGAGATTGCATGTAATTGTCCTGAGTGTAGTAAGTCATTATTTTTTTATTGTGTATTGTATGCATCGCACAGGCAGAGCCATGCGGCGATGTGAAAGAGGGACACAAACCCTCTTTCAAATATCGGCACGAAAATAACACTTAAAATCTTAATGAAGGCTCAATGGATATAACGTCATATAGCAAATACCTGACTGAAAACGGTCTTATTAACGCTATTACCCGCGCCGATAAAAGGAAATGATTATCATCCGTGAAAGGTTTCGTTTGTTTTTGTATTTAATTCAATAGCTTGAGCGGTATCCTGTAAGGGCGTCTTCGCTTATCATCTCTGTGTATTTCGGCGATTAAAATAAAAGGCTAAGCGTCATAGTACGGCCATTACTGGCTGTATCAACTCACAACAGGCGTGCTGATGGCTAAAGTTGTTATTTGGCAATCATGGTTAAATAAAAAATAGCTGCGCAGCAAAGGATTAAAAAGGCGTGCGGTAAATCACTATGCCGATGTTAATCGAATCGGGATGGCCAGCAATAACGCCGCGCGGGGGTGAAAACAAAGAAGAGTAGATACAGGCGGGAAAACGCGCGAAAAGCGTGGGTTCGCTGGCGCTCAGATAAGCGGCAGGTTGAAAAGGCGCGCTGTCGCGCTGGAAAAGCCAGGGGAGAGCATCTGTCAGGCCGCCCGCGCGCGCAGCGGGGGCAGACCGGCACGTGGTACAAGACGTGACGGAATTTTCTGTGCGCCTTTGCGGTTGCGATTCCATGGGCCGCCTGGGGCAAAGCGCTGGTCAGGCGGCCCAGGAAGGCAGGAAAAGCGCATGATGCTTCACGCCCTGTCCGCGCGAAAGGCGATCGGTCCTGAAAAACGGCTTTTCAGGACCAGGACCCGTGCGGCGTCTGGCTGTCAGGCTTCCTGTGCGAGAGCGGTGGTATCCTTCTCCATCTGCCATGCCGCCCGCAGTGAATGTGCCTGTTCGGATGTCAGCGCGTCAGCCTCGTTATGCACTTCCTGAATCCGGTGATAAAACGCCACCAGCCAGTCATAAGCCCAGTGCAAACCCTGGCTCAGCGGCTGCGTATCAAGCTGCGTTAACCGCTGCCGCGAGTCCGTTTGCTGGGCGGCGGCAAAAATGGCTTTCGCGGCATCGACTTTACTGCGCGGCCGATTTTCTGGCGGCGTCTCCGCATAGCCCAGCCAGGTCGCAAACTCGCTTATTGTGGCGGCAGCGCAGGCCATTTCGGCCTCGTCGCACCCTTTGCACTCCGCCAGACGAGCGCGCAGGCGCGCGCGTAACTCGCAGTGCTCCGCGATCTTAATCAACAAATCGGTCGTCAGCCGCAGCGCCGATGACGGCATCATCAGCGACTTCAGGCGCGGATGTTCCGGCGTAAGCTGTCGCAGGTAATGCACCCAGGCTTTATAGATCGACGCAGCCAGGTCGGGCTGTCCATGCTTTGTCTGATTGTCGGTATCCGGCGAATCGGCAAAGAGGTCGATAACCGGCACGCCGGCGGCTGGCGAGACGGGCTGTTTTTGCCGGAAGAGCCGATGAGTTTGCGTCAGCAGCCCCGCAGGCAGCTCAAGCGCGGTGAGCAGATCGCCATGACGATCGATCTGCTGTTGCAGATGCTGAATCAGCTGTTTTATCTGCTGTTCACGCGCCGCGCGCTGCGCCGCGGTCAGCGGCAGGAACGCGGAAAACAGCGCCTCGGTTTGCTGAGCGCAGGCTTGCAGTAGCGCGCGATAGCGCTGCTGGCGCTGGGCGTCGTTGACCGTTTCTTTTAGCCAGGCGCTGGCCTGCCTGGCGTGTTCGCCCTCAAAAAGCTGAAAGACGCCCCAGGGGACATCGGCGCGCATCAGCGCGCGCTGAACCTTATCATCGATCTGGCGTTGACTGCGGCTGGCGATGTCCTCGGCGGTCAGCGCCCAGACCAGGCGCGGCGTAGCCGAACCGATGTCGGTACGACTGAGCCAGCCAGCCAGCTGCTGCGCCGCCAGCTGCGCCTCTTCAGGCGTGCGGGCCGCCTGACAGATCAGCAGCGTATCGGGCAGCAGACGTTCGCCATAGTCGCCGAGGCGGCCGACAGGAAGCGTCACTAAATCGACCGGACAGCTACCCGGTTTATCCAGTTGCAGCGTTATCTCCTGACAGGCGCGCGCCAGATCCGCCACGCTGACGCGCTGCGCGCGCTGCGGCTGGCCGTCGCGTAGCGGAAATACGGCGGTTTCGCGCAGGTCGCCAGGGTCATCAGGCGGCGCGTCCGCCAGTGAGCGCCCTGCCAGACACATGGCATCACTCAGCAGCAGGGCGTCTGAGGCCAGTATCTGCGTCGCGCCGCTGAGCTGCTCTGACAGCCTGGCGTGATGAAGCCAGGCGGCAGTCAGCGTGGCGTCTTCGCCCCAAAGCGTCGCCAGAAGCTGCGCGCGATCTTCCCGGCGTAGCCGCGGCAGCAGCTCAGCCATCTCCAGCAGAAGTTCTGCGGAGAGCAGGCTGGCTGGCGGGGCGTTGCGCTGACAGGCCGCCAGCATTTCCATCGCTTCGTTCGCGCTCATGCCGGACTGCGGCTGCGGCATCGCCTGAGCCTGTAACGCATCGAGTCGGCTGCACACCTCTGCCGGTGGCGTGCGGAGCGAGGCCTGGTCAGCCAGATGGCGCGCAAATTCGCTTTCGCGATACAGGGTCAGCAGCAGCGGCGCGCCTGAAGTAAACGGCTGCGGCTGCGCGGTAAAGCGAACGGCGATGGCGGACTGATGCCAGCCAGGATGAACGTGGGCGAAATAATCGAGTTTCCGCTCGCCGCTGCGCAGCCAGAGCGCGCCGTCAGCGCTGTTAAGCAGCGTTTTAAGCAACCCGATTTTGCTGGCGGACGCATGACCATACAGCCCCACAGAGAGCGGCTGATGCGCCAGCGCATCGATACGCCGCGCGCGAGCGCTCAGGCAGGAGAGCTGCGCCAGCAGGGTTTCGGCCTCATCCTCGACGCGCGATACGTGCTGACGCGTGTGCAGCACCCAGTGCGTCAGAGCGGCACGTTTTTTTGCTAAGCCATTCATTGATAAAGTTTCCCGCTGTCGATCCAGTACTCATCGGCCGCGCCGCCCAGCGTGTTCAGCGTAAGCAGTAACTGCTGCGGCGTCACGGCGCTGCCGTCCTGCATTTGCGCGCTGGCGAGCGAGAACGCGCCGCTCTGCGGATCGCGTTGCAGACTCACCCGCAGCGTTTTACCGGCGGCAACCTGTCGGGCCAGTTCGCTATCCTTGATACTCAGCTGATAAAGCGCCGAGGCAGGCCAGCTGGCGTTGGCTAACTGGCGAAAGCCAAGACGCGTCGTGCCCCGTACCGGAAACATCAGTGCCGGGTTGAGCGGTGCGCTTGTCTCGTCGAGATCGGCGGGTCCATACCAGACATGCTCTTCCTGGAGCTGACCGTCATGGTTCAGAGGGCCGAAAAAGCGAAGGGTGGAATAGGGTCTGATTTCCGCTGCGTTGAAATGAAAGCCCGTCAGCCGAAGCTGGGTCGCCAGTCGGTACAGCATGGCGCCGATAGCCGCGGTGGATTTGGCGTTAGTCAGCGCGCCCTGACGGCTCAGCGGGCATTCAAGCGCTACCTGATAATCATTGAGGTAGATAATGCGGCTGGCCGGCACGGGTTGCAGCGCGCGCAGCAGCGCCTGGATGCCCGGCAACGCGGCGGGGCGTCCGGCGACCAGCAGCAGATCGCAGTGATGATAAGCAACGGCCTCGCACAGGGCGCGCAGGGCAGGAGTAACGGAGAAATGTCCTGCGATCAGCGCGTCATTCAGCGCGGCAAAGTCCACGTGCAGCGGCGTGGCCAGCAGGTCAAACGCCTGACTGGACTCCGGCGCAGCGCGAGCCACGCGCTCCTGAACCCAGGCTATCACGGCCGCGCTGGGAGGCGAGGGCAGCAGAGAGGCGAAGCTCGATTCCAGCACCTCGTGACGAGGGTCTGCCGCACTGTTCTGCCAGCGCGCCAGCACCGCCTGCGCCAGCGGAATCAGCAGCTGTAGCGTAATATGCTGTTGCATCGCGCCGTCGCGTTCTGCGCCCGGCGCATCGCCGAACAGCTGGGTCATCAGCGGACGACTGGCGGCAATGCCGCACCGGTGCAGCTGGGCGTCAATGGCGGGTAAAATCAGCTGCTGGATCACATCGCACAGCATGTCATCTCCGGCAACCTTAAAGCCTTCACGAAACAGCAGGGTGGGTTTGATTTCCTGCTGGCCGCCCACGGCGTGGCCGCAGCGATACTCCACAATCGCCATATCCGTCGTGCCGCCGCCGATGTCCAGCGAGGCGATGCGCAAGCGCTGTCCCCGTTCGTCCTCTGCTTTCGGCAGGCGATCGGGACGCGCCAGCGTGCGCAGCAGCAGATCGACACGCCCGTCGTAGCGGCGTCGGGTTTCGTTATAGAGCCACACCAGCTGACCACAGGTGGCTTCGTCCCAGTCGATATGGATCGCCGGGAGCGGCACCTTGCTCTGTTTGCCCGCCTCCGCATAGTCGAACAGGGCGTCCAGCGGATGCCATCCCCTGGCTTTCCAGACGATAGCTACGGCCTCTTCCATGCGCTGGCGAAACAGTTTTTGCTCCTGTATCGGCATGGCGGAGGGCAGCGTCAGGATAATGCTGCGCAGCTGGCGGCCGGTATGACTTTGTCCCATTTGCTGCCGCGAGGCGAAGCTGTTCATCTGCATCAGCGCCTGCGCCAGCAGTTCGCTCAGCATCAGCGTCATCAGCGCGCTCCGGCTGTAGCGAGGAGAGAAGACCGGCATGCGCGCCTCTTCCGGCAGGCTGGCGAGCAGCACGCCTTCGCTATTAACCAGCCGCATCAGCGGCATAGCGACGGCGGGCTTCTCACTGCGCGGGGCGTCTTCGGCGTGGCTAAAATACCAGGGCGTGTCGGCAGGCGCGGTATCCCACAGATAGCGGCGCGCGCTGGAGAGGCCGCTGGGACCTTTCGTCCCGCTGCGCGCTATCGCCAGCTGGCAAGCCTCTGCGCCGGTACGCACCAGAGAGGGCCAGACAAAGGCGTCGTCGCGTCCGCTCTCGGCGGAGTAACAGGGCTTGCCGAACTGCGCCTCGCTGAACTCAATGCGGCTGGAGAAGAGCGGCTCATTCACCCAGGTCGGTTCGCTGAGCGAGCGAATCTGTAGCGCGGCGCACTGCCGCAGCCCGTCGTTTTTCAGGCCGTGGTCTTCAATTAAAATGCCGGCGGTATGGCTGTTGCCGACATCCAGCACCAGATCGACATCAATGGCGGAGGCTGCGGGCGTTTCGCCCGCAAGCTGCACTTGCAGGCCCGGCAGCTGCTCGCCCACTATCTCCAGCAAATTCAGGTAGTGCGCCTGGTAATCGAAGTATTTCAGCGCATGGGCTTTGGCCTCATCGCTATAGCCCAGCTGCTCAGTTTTTAGGATAAATATTTCGCGCAGCCAGCCATCGATCCATGTCTGATCGAGAAACTCGGCCAGCTCATGATTGCGCCACGCCAGACGAAAGCGGGTGCCGTTGCGCACGTCAGCGCTGGTCGGCGCCAGACCCGGCATTTCTCTGCCTTCTGGATCGGTCTGGGTATCGAAGGCCAGCGTGACCTGTACGTCATGACAGAGGGCATTGGCGGTGGGCAGGCGATTGAACTGTACTCTGGCCCAGTTAAAAGGGCCGACAGACGCGGTGCGCTGCGCCTGCACGCGCAGCAGCGGCAGCGGCAGCCACTGGTTTTGCAGCATCATCAGCGACGCTTCCGCAGTAAACTGGCTTTCCGGTTTGACGATTTCCGTCGCGCCGCTTTGTGGATGCGTGAGCTGATATTTAGCTGAGGCAGCCTGATAATCGAGGCGCAGAAGCGGCCCGTTCGCTGTCTGGCGGGCAAAGCGCCCGCTGTGCGAGTTGAACGCGGCCAGCGAGACGCCTGCATCCAGCAGCTGTATACCGCTGTTCTGGATAAGCGTGACGCCAGCCTGGGCGTCTGAAAGATCAACCATCATGATGTTATTCCTTTACCTTGCGCACGCTAATCGCTATCGGCAGGCCATCGCCATAATCGGCATTGCAGAGCGTGATCCCTTCTGCGTTGCGGTTACAAATGACGTCTGGCACGGCGAGTCGCGTGCCGTCGGAACATTTCGCCCTGCTGTAACTTTTGACGACCAGATTGCCGGATTGCATCAGGCCAAATTTAATGCTGGCCTGGCAGTGAGCGTTAGAAACCGTAGTCAGCTGTGCCTGACTCTCCTCGCGCCCGACGGTCAGGCGAAAACCGGCGATGCCCGGCAGCGCACTGGCATGCTCAAGGGGAGAGAGACGCCATTTGCCTTGAAAAAAGCGGGTTGACCCTGTCCGGACATCGTCGGCAGGAAGTTGTAATGCGTCTGGCGGCGGCACCGCCTCAGCGCGGGGCGGCACGACAGTCGCAGGCAGCTTTAGCCTGGAGGCAACCAGAGGTAGCTGAATGTTATTCAGTTCAGGCAGTGCCGGCGCGGCAGCGGACTGGGGAGAAGCGGCCTGAAGCGGCGTCAGGCCTGGACGGCGCAGCGCATGCCATCCTGGCCAGAACAGCAGCGCGCCGCACAGGGCAAAGAACGCCCCCGTCAGCGCCCAGCGGGCCATACGCGCGGGCGCACGGCCTGTCGGCGCGGTCTCTGCGACCGTCGCGACATCGGCGATCGGCTGCTGGCGCAATGACACCACTATTGCTTCGTCCTCCTCTTCCCGCTGTGGCAGAAGAGGCGCGCAGGCTTCGGCAGCTGGCTCCGGCTCTGGCTCGGCTTTTAAGGCGGCGCGCAGCGGAGCCAGCGCCTCTTGCTCAGGCTCTGCGCCAAAAGGGGTGAATCCCCAGAACGTGATAACCGGCATGCCCTCAACCAGATAGACAAACTGACTGCCGGGAAAGCGCATAATGTTTGGCAGTAGCGCGGCAAACAGCTGCGCGGTGGCATCCTGAGACTGACTGAACTGCTGCGCCAGCGTGGCTATTGCTGCGGCGCAGGTTTCCAGATGCGCCAGCGCGGCGCGCTGTTGCTCGGCGCTGGCCGCCGCCCAGGGAATAACCTCGCCTTCCTGCGGCGCGAACCAGTTAACGCGATTATTCGTCTCATTGAGCTGAGGCACCGCCAGAGAGTTAAATAGCGCGTGCTGTTTACGCAGGCGTAAGGTTTCACGTATTTGCTGCGCTAATTCAAACAGACTTTGGCCGTTTTCGCCCAGCGCGCAAAAGTCATCTTTGCTGCCGCTGCGCAGGAGAGGTTTCGTCACTTATTTTGTTCCGCCATAAATAGAGAGCGTCTATTTTAAATGACTTTTAGTCCGCCCGAATCGAAATGATTCAGGCAATAAGCGGCCATGATTGTGCGCATATCAGCGATTACAGCGATATAACATAATGCGATATAAGCGCGACAGGATAAAAATGAATGCGGTGCTTGTCGCTGAGCCTCTTTATTGTCGGCGCGCAGTGCTAAATTTCATTAGCAGCGGAGCGCGGTCTGGCTGTTTATTAAATATTGATATTGTAGGCCTTGCCTTTCGGACTTTCCTGCGTCTTGCCATCCGCGCTATAGAGCGAGGAGGCTGAGCCCGCCTTACTGACCATTTTCTTTAGCATGGCCGCTTTCTTCATCTGTAATTCAATTAAAGGGTAGGCGTTTATATTCATCTCTTTTGTCACGCGAACCGTAGCCGTTAAGCTGTCCCACCGGCGTTTTAAATCGGGATGCAGACCATAGGGCGCTGAGATATTTAATTGCTTCTCTTCTGTTTTGCGCTGCTCATCGTAAAAACCGATGGCGGCAAGCAGTCGACTTTTATTATCAGACAGCATCTGAAGTGAGACAGGGTTAACCTGAGGGCGCTGTAACTGATTCAATTCTTCGGTCAGGACGGTTTTCAGCTCCTCAAGCAGCTGTTGCATGGTATTCAGCGTATCACGTAAGTTATTCATTGTTTATTGCGTTTCGGTTAAGAAAGTTGAAACATTTCCTGCACAAGGGATTGCGAAATTTTATCGGTATCAATAGGGAGTTCGCCCGCGGCCAGCGCGGATTTAATGCTTTCCAGACGGCTATAATTTATGTCTTGCGTCGTATCTGACTGTAAATCACTGACCTGATTACTCAGGCTGACGCGGGTACAGGCGCGAGCATGGCTGGAGGACGAGGCGTGCTGTGCTGAACTCTTATCCGTGCGTTTTGTCATTTCCTGATGAAGTTCTGGCAGTGACGTGGCCGTAATTTGCTGCGTGCGGTCTATGCTCATCATGATCCTCGACAGTGGTGGTAATGGTGATCTGATCCCTTTAGTAAACTATCGGTCGGGAGGGAAATCACTAAAGCCAAAAGCAAAATTATCTTGCTGCGTCAGGATTATCCACCGTCACCTGGGCTTTGCCCACTGCGATAGCCGTCGCGGTAATAATCTGTCCCGACGCAGACTGGATACGCAGATGCGCATTCAGGGCTGCATTATCCAGCGCCTTGCCGCTGGCGCTGATGCGAAAACCGTTACCGATATACAGGATGTCTACCTTCTGACCGGCCTTAATCATCCACTGCTGGCGTAGCTGGCGCTCTGTCAGCGGTTCGCCAGGGCGAATCGTGCGCAGGGCGACGCGACCGATAATGCGCTGAGCCTCGAAGAGCAGGCCGGCAGGCGCGTGCGCAAGGGAGCCGCGCTGCGCGCGAATATCGTCGCGCATAACCGTCTGGCCCGGCTGAATCGCGCGCGCGGCCTGCCACCAGGTTGCCATCACCTCAAGTCTCACCTGGATAAACCGGCGCCGGGCGTCACAGCGCGCGATGATGCTGTGCAACCCGGACAGGCGGTTAAGGGGACCACTCAGGGAAAGCGCGGGCGTCGCGCACAGCGTCGCCAGCTGCGCCGGCGGGGTCAGCAGCGTCAGGTTCAGAACCGGGTTGGCCTGCGGCGGCAAGAGTTCACTCTGATTAAAGAGCGCAGCGATGCGCGTTTTCAGCGCGGCGTCGTCGGCCCGCGCAGGCAAAACCATATTTAGCCCCAGAAAAAAGATAAACAAGGAGAATAGCGACCGCTTGTTTAACAAATGCTGATTATCGTGATTAAAAGAAAATAAATTATTAAAACGCACAGGCCTGTTCTCTGTTGTTTCCAGGGACACAATAATTTTACTTGATATGGCTGTTTTCAAAGACGGGGAAATAACGGCATAACTGTGCGCGTTTAGCTTTATTGTTTATTACTTTTTTGTAGCATTAACGTAAAGCAGTCAAGTAAGGCTGCTTCTGATTACTTTTTAAAGTATAGAATTTATTTGCTCTCATCTAAGATGCACGCCAGTTATCCTTTCCGACAGACGAGAATAAGCTGTTTATGCTCGATAAACTCGACAGAGAGTTGCGCTTTCAGCAGGAGGCGTTGACTCTACTTAATAAACGCCAGACTATTCTGGCGTCTAACGTCGCTAATGCTGATACGCCGGGGTATCTCGCCAGAGATATTGATTTTTCGGCGCAATTAAAATCGGCGGTTGAGCGCGAAAAAAATAGCGGTCCGCTGGCATTAACCTTTACTTCCGGCCGCCATATTGCAGCCAGCGCCTCGGCGCTGGATGACGCCATGTTGTTATATCGCGTACCCGATCAGCCTGCGGCTGACGGAAATACGGTTGATATGGACCGGGAGCGCGTTAATTTCGCCGATAACAGCATTCGTTATCAGTCGGGATTAACGATTCTCGGCACGCAAATAAAAAATATGATGAGCGTCATTAATCAGGGCTAATAACGATTATGTCACTGTTTTCTGTTTTTGATATTTCCGGTTCAGCGATGGCGGCGCAGTCTAAACGGCTGAACGTCAGCGCCAGCAATATGGCGAATGCCGACAGCGTTGCCGGGCCGGACGGCAAACCCTACCGCGCCAGAGAGGTGATTTTTCAGGTCGACGGCGCACCGGACCAGGCGATCGGCGGCGTGCGCGTCAGCGATGTGGTGGAGAGCAATGCGCCGGATCGGCTGGTTTACTCGCCCGGCAACCCGCTGGCGGACAGCAAAGGCTATCTGCATATGCCGAATGTCGACGTCGCGGGCGAAATGGTTAACACCATCTCGGCATCGCGCAGCTATCAGGCCAACGTCGATGTCATGAACACAGCGAAAAATCTGATGCTTAAAACCCTTACGCTTGGTCAATAAAGGAAAAACACCATGGCAGTTACGCCAGTAATGGGCAGCGCGCGCAGCGGCGCGGCGCTCAAGGCCGCTACGGCCGACAGCGGAACCAGCAGCGGCACCAGCGCAGAGGATCTGATGAACAACTTCATGACGCTGCTGGTGGCGCAGATGCAAAACCAGGATCCCACCAATCCCATGGACAATAACCAGATGACGTCGCAGCTGGCGCAGTTCAACACTGCGGCGGGCGTCGAAAAGCTGAATAGCACCCTTAATGATGTTGGCACGCTGGTCGCCAATATGCAGCAGATGAGCGCGGCGATGAATGCGGCAGGGTGGGTAGGCCGCAACGTGATGATCGAAGGCAATCCAGTGGTCAACACCAGCGACGCGGACGGGGCTAACAAAGCGTTCGCCTTCTCGCTGGACAGCGATGCCGACAAGGTGGAGGTGACCCTGACCGACAAAGAGGGCAACGCCTACCAGGCAGAGCTGAACAACGTCAAAGCCGGCATCCATCACTACAGCCTGGATGATATGAGTAACTTCCAGCCCAGCGCGCCGCCAGCAGACAGCCAGTTCACCGTCTCTTTTTCCGCAACAAACGGCAGTGGCGACACGCCCGGTATTGTGGCGCTGAAACAGGCGCAGGTCGAGAGCGTCTCTTTCTCGTCATCCGGTTCCGTATTGCAGCTGGGCATCGATGGCAGCGCCACGCTCGGTCAGGTTTACGAAATCGCATAATTTTTAGCTTTCAGGAATAACAGCAATGAGCTTCTCACAAGGTCTTAGCGGCTTGAATGCGGCCTCTCAGGCGCTGGACGTCGTAGGTAACAATATCGCTAACTCACAAACCGTGGGCTTTAAGTCAGGTTCTGTCGCCTTTGCCGATGTGTTTGCCGGTTCGCAGGTTGGGATGGGCGTGCAGGTTGCCGGCGTTAACCAGAGCTTTACCGATGGGGTGCTGGGGGCCGGAACCGGCAGCCTGGATATGGGGATCCAGGGCAACGGTTTTTTTCGACTGGTTAACGAGGCCGGACGTGTGTTCTACAGCCGTAACGGGCAGTTCAAAACCGATGCTAACGGCTACATCATTAACAATCAGGGCATGTTTCTGACGGGTTATCAGGCTACCGGCACGCCGCCCGCTATTCAGCCCGGCGCGGCCGTTGGCCCCATCCAGATCCCGACAAGCCAGATGCCGGCTCGCGCGTCAGACAGCGGTACGCTGAATGGCAACCTCGATTCCGGCACGCCGGTTGTCACCAACACAACCTTCGATCCCAGCGACAACACCAGCTACAGCTCGGTGACGCAGGCCGACGCCTATGACAGCCTGGGCAATAAACACACCATCAATGTCTACTTTGTCAAAACGGCGGATAACCAGTGGACGGCTTACTCCCGCGATGCCACTGCGCCGGGCGACAGCTATCAGCAGACTACGCTGCAATTTGACACCTCAGGTCAGCTGGCGACCAGTCCGGTAAAGCTGAACGTGCAGGGCGCGTCCTATCAGGGCGGTGAGGCGCTGAATTTCGACTTCGATCTGACGGGGATGACCCAGCAGGCGTCCGACACCGCCATGAATAGCCCGACCACCACCGGCTATGCGCCAGGTCTGATGAATGGCTATACCGTAGGCGATAACGGCCAGGTCATCGCCTCGTACAGTAATGGACAGCAGCAGCTGCTGGGTCAGGTGGTGCTGAGCAACTTTACCAACCCCGGCGGACTCTCTTCTCAGGGCAACAACTGCTGGATTGAAACGCCGGAATCAGGACAGCCGGTGACCGGCATCTCCGGGTCGGGCAATCTGGGCACGCTGTACGGCAACAAGCTGGAAGCCTCTAACGTGGATCTGAGTAAAGAGATGGTCAACATGATCATTTACCAGCGTAACTATCAGTCCAACTCACAGACCATTAAAACCCAGTCTGAGCTGTTGCAGACGCTGGTTAACCTGGGATAACGGGCGCTTATTATGGATCGCGCGATCTATACCGCTCTGGGCGCGGCGAATGCGGCGCTCAATCGCCAGGCGATAACGGCGAACAATCTGGCCAACGCATCGACAACGGGCTTTCGCGCGCAGCTGATGGCCTACCGCGCGGTGCCGGTCAACGGCCCGTCGGTGCCGACCCGCACGCTGGTGACGGAATCGACCCCCTACAACGACACGACGATGGGCGCGGTGCATCAGACCGACCGCGATCTTGATGTCGCCCTGCCGAAAGATGGCTGGCTGGCCGTGCAGCTGCCTGATGG
Organism: Candidatus Pantoea deserta; assembly: GCF_003813865.1. Taxonomy (GTDB): domain Bacteria; phylum Pseudomonadota; class Gammaproteobacteria; order Enterobacterales; family Enterobacteriaceae; genus Pantoea; species Pantoea deserta. Next base: position 435,923 of record NZ_RMVG01000001.1, on the reverse strand, counting down.
CGGCGAAGGCTATACGCGCGACGGCAATATCGAAGTCGACAGCGAAGGGATGCTGCGCGTGCGTGGGTTGCCGCTGCTCGGCGATGGCGGCCCGCTAAGCGTTCCGCCTCAGTCAAAGATCACCATTGGTCCCGATGGCACGCTTACCGCGCTTGGCGCAGGCGACGAACCGAAATCGCTGGCGCAGGTCGGCCGGGTAAAGATGGTCAACGCTTCGGCGGAGGCGCTGCATATGGAGGATGACGGGCTGTTCCATGTTAATGGCAACGGCGCGCCTCTGCCGCTCGATCCTGACCTGCGCCTGATGCCCGGCATGCTGGAGAGCAGCAACGTCAGCCCGGTCAAGACCATGGTGGATATGATCGCCACTGCGCGCAGCTTCGAGATGCACATGAAGATCATCAGCACCGTCGATGACAACGAGAAAAGCGCTAATCAGCTGCTAACGCTGGGCTAAGGCACGGCGAGGAGAACCTATTATGATCCGCTCTTTATGGATTGCTAAAACCGGTCTGGAAGCACAGCAGACCAATATGGATGTGATTTCCAACAACCTGGCGAACGTCAGTACCAACGGCTACAAACGCCAGCGCGCGGTGTTTGAAGATCTGCTTTATCAGACGCTGCGTCAGCCCGGCGCGCAGTCGTCTGAACAGACCACGATCCCTTCTGGTTTGCAGATCGGCACCGGCGTGCGCCCTGTCGCCACTGAACGCATTCACAGCCAGGGAAGCCTGACGCAAACCAACAACAGCAAAGACGTCGCGATTCAGGGCGGCGGCTTTTTTCAAATCCAGCTGCCGGACGGCACCACGGGCTATACCCGCGATGGCTCTTTTCAGTTTGACCAGAATGGCCAGCTGGTGACCTCCAGCGGCTATCCGGTGCAGCCCGCCATCACGATTCCGCAGGATGCCCAGTCTCTGACCATCGGCAATGACGGCATTGTCAGCGTCACGGTGCCGGGTCAGACGGCGCCGCAGCAGGTGGGACAGCTCACGCTCAGCACCTTTATCAATGAATCCGGGCTGGAGAGTATTGGCGAAAATCTTTACCGCGAAACCCAGTCCTCTGGCGCGCCGAATGAGACCACGCCGGGACTCAACGGCGGCGGCTCGCTGCGGCAGGGCTATGTCGAGACGTCAAACGTCAATGTCGCGGAGGAGCTGGTGAGCATGATCCAGACGCAGCGAGCCTATGAGATCAACAGTAAGGCCGTCTCCACGTCCGATCAGATGCTACAGCGTTTATCGAATCTTTAAGCCTGACCGCGGCCGCCTGACGCGGGCCGCGGCTTCCCCATACCGGTTATCACATGATCAACAAGCCTGGTTGCGCGAGGTCCCTACTCGCGCCTGTTCATATTCTGCACTCACTGCGCACGCTGGCGCTGGCGTTTGTCCTGGGCGGCTGCGCGTACATCCCGCATCAGCCTCTGGTTCGTGGAGAAACCACGGCCGAGCCGACGCCGGTTATGCCTGGGCAAATCAACGGATCGATATTCCAGGCGGGTCAGGCCATGAATTACGGCTACCAGCCGATGTTTGAAGATCGTCGTCCGCGCAATGTTGGAGATATTTTAACCATCGTGTTGCAGGAAAACGTCAGCGCCAGCAAAAGCTCTTCGGCCAACGCCACGCGCGGCGGGTCTGGCTCGCTTGCCTTTGATACCACGCCAAAGTTCCTGGCCGGACTCTTTGGCGGCGACCGCGCCAACACCGCGATTTCCGGGAAAAACGACTTTTCCGGCAAAGGGGGCGCGGCGGCGAAAAATACCTTTAGCGGCACGCTGACGGTCACCGTGAAAAAGGTACTGGTAAACGGCAACCTGCTGGTGGTGGGCGAGAAGCAGATCGAAATCAACCAGGGCACCGAATTTATCCGCTTCTCCGGGGTGGTGAACCCCCGCACCATCAGCGGCAGTAATACCGTGGCATCGACACAGGTGGCAGACGCGCGCATCGAATACGTCGGCAACGGCTACATCAACGAGGCGCAGCAAATGGGCTGGCTGCAACGCCTTTTCCTTAACCTTTCTCCCTTTTAATACGGCGATCATGAAAACCGCATCTTTGTTTCCTTTACTGCGTCTGCTGTGTCTTAGCCTGACGTTCTTCTGTTCCTTTATGACGCACGCCGAGCGCATTCGCGATCTGACCACGGTGCAGGGCGTGCGCAGCAACTCGCTGATTGGTTACGGTCTGGTGGTCGGCCTGGACGGCACCGGCGATCAGACGATGCAGACGCCTTTTACCACGCAGAGCCTGAGCAATATGCTCTCGCAGCTGGGTATTACGGTGCCGAGCGGCACCAATATGCAGCTGAAAAACGTGGCTGCGGTAATGGTGACCGCCGAGCTGCCCGCGTTTTCGCGCCCCGGCGACAAAATCGACGTGGTGGTCTCTTCAATGGGCAACGCCAAAAGCCTGCGCGGCGGGACGCTGCTGATGACGCCGCTGAAGGGGGTTGATAATCAAATCTACGCGCTGGCGCAGGGCAACCTGCTGGTTACCGGCGCAGGCGCGCAGGGGGGCGGCAGCCGGGTACAGGTCAACCAGCTGAACGGCGCGCGCATCAGCGGCGGCGCGACGGTAGAGCGGGAAATCGCCACCAGCTTCGCCAGCGATAGCGTGCTCAGGCTGCAACTGAATGACGAGGACTTCTCGGTCGCGCAGCAGATTAGCGACGAAATTAATCGCCGCTTCGGCGCACTCACCGCCGTGGCGGAAGATGCGCGCGTCATCCGGCTTTATGCGCCTCAGGACAGCGCCGCGCGCGTTCGCTTTCTGGCAACGGTGCAGGATATTCCCGTTAAGCCGGGCGCAGGCGACGCCAGAATTATTATCAACTCGCGCACCGGTTCCGTGGTGATGAATCGTCACGTCATGCTGGATGCCTGCGCGGTCGCCCAGGGCGACCTGACGGTCGAGGTGTCGCGCACCAACCAGGTGAGCCAGCCGGATACGCCGCTGGCGGGCGGGCAGACGGTGGTCGCGCCGAATACGCAGGTGTCGGTGCGTTCAGAAGGCGGCTCGTTACAGCGGGTCAACACCAGCGCCGACCTTAACAGCGTGGTGCGTGCGCTGAATCGACTGGGCGCGACGCCGAACGATCTGATGTCGATTCTTCAGTCGATGAAAAGCGCGGGTTGTCTGCACGCGCGTCTGGAGACGGACTAATGCGCGCGCCTGTTCTGCCCGGCGGCGCGGCCTTCGATCTGCACAGCCTTGATAGCCTGAAGCTGGCGGCGAAGCGGTCGCCGCAGCAGGGCCTGAAAGCAGCGGCGCAGCAGATGGAAGGGCTGTTTGTCCAGATGATGCTGAAGAGCATGCGCGACGCCTCGTTTAAAGGCGGCCTGTTTGATAATCAACAATCGCAGATGTTTACCTCGCTCTACGATCAGCAAATCTCACAGGATATTGCCGCGCAGGGCAAGCTGGGATTTGCCGATCTGATTATGCGGCAGGTGCAAGGATCCGCTAAACCTGCCAGCAGCCCGCTTCAGCCGGAACTGCCCATCGCGATGCAGATAGCAAACGGCTTACCCTGCTCACTGAGGGCAGTGAATGAACAGCGCAGCGGGCAAGCCGGGCAGGGGAACCCAGGCGGCGCAGGTTCAGCGGACAACGACGCCTTTGTCTCGCGACTGATGCTGCCCGCCAGAGAGGCGGCGCGGCGGAGCGGTATTCCGCATCAGCTGATTATTGCTCAGGCGGCGCTGGAGTCGGGATGGGGCAATCGCGAAATTCGTACCCGCAGCGGCAAACCGAGTCATAACCTGTTTGGTATTAAGGCCACGCCGGACTGGAATGGGGAAACCACTTCTGTTCTGACGACCGAATATATCAACGGCGTGGCGACAAAAGTAAAAGCCGCCTTCCGGGTTTATAAGAGTTATGCCGAGGCATTAACCGATTATGCGCGCTTTATTCGCGATAATCCGCGCTATCAACGCGTCGTTAATAGTGATTCGGTAGAAAAAGCGGCGCATGCCCTTCAGGCCAGTGGTTATGCAACCGATCCTGACTATGCGAATAAGTTAATAAATATCGTCAGGCATGTTGAGAATAATATTGCTAAAGGGGCGGAGAAATATAAAGGCGCGTTCGATGCGCTATTTTAGCTTCTGAGATTTTAGTTTTTTCTGAAACTCACGATATATAAGAGTGACAAAAAATTTCCAGGCCTGCGTGCGCCTTTGTGCCTAATTATGAGGTTGGTTAAACCATGAATCTATTTAATATCGCTCAGGGTGGATTAAGCGCCGCTCAGTCGGCTCTTAATGTCGTGGGAAATAATTTAAGCAACGCCATGACAACCGGCTACAGCCGTCAGGAGATCATATTGGGAGAGGCTGGCGGTAGAACCACACGCTACGGTTTTTTTGGTTACGGCGTGCAGACAGATGACGTTAAGCGCTGCTATGACAGCTTTCTGAACAATCAGGTTCGCGGCTCGACGTCGCAGTTTCAGGCGCTGGATGGGCGCTACCAGCAGCTCAGTCAGATTGACGATATGCTTGGCGACGACACCAATAATCTCTCCGTCACCCTGGGCAATATCTTTGGCGCGATGGAAAAAGTGAGTCACGATCCCGTCAGTACGGCAGCGCGCCAGGAAGTTCTGTCACAGTTTAAAGCGATAGCTAATCAGTACCAGAGTAACAGCAGCACGTTAAACGGGCTGGAGAAGAGCACCAATAAAAAAATCAGCCAGACCGTTGACGATATTAACGCCTGCGCTAAACAGCTCGCCTCACTCAACAGCGAAATGGCCAAAGTAAAGGCGGCCAGCGGCAATTTGCCTGCGGACCTGCTCGATCAGCGCGATCAGGTGCTCAGCCAGCTTAGCGGACTGACGGGCATCAGGGTAAATGAAAACAGCACCACTGGCCGCGTTGACGTGACGCTGGCGAACGGTCTGTCGCTGGTCAATGGCGACGGCGTGTGTGAACTCAAAGCACAGCCTGCGGCTGACAATCCGAATAAAACCGTCGTCTCCTACATTGACGCTGCTGGCAACAGCATGCTGCTCGATGAAGATAAGATGAGCGGCGGCAGCCTGGGCGGCCTGTTCAAATTCCGTAATACCGATTTAACTGACGCGCGTAACCAGCTTAATCAGCTCGCCCTGCAAATGGCCAACCAGTTTAACGAGGTGAACAAAGGCGGATATGACGCCAACGGCGACGCGGGCGTAGACATCTTCGCCATGGCCGATCCGCAGGCGATAGCGAATACGGCTAACCAGAGCGACGCCACGCTGGACATTTCACGCACGGATATCGGCGCAATCCGCGCCGAAGACTACACCATGACCTTCAAGGGACCGTCCAGCAGCGACTGGAGCGTGACGACCAGCGATGGCCGGACAATTACGCCAACGGTCGGCGATGACGGTTCGCTGAGCTTCGAGGGCATTACGGTAAAGCCACAGGGCACCCCGCAGGCTAACGACAGCTTTGTCTTTAATCCCGTTTCCGGCGTGGCGGACTCCCTTAGCGTGGCCATTACTGACGGCGGCTATATTGCCGCGTCAGGTTCAGCGGATGCCAGCGACGTAAGCAACAACGAAAATATTATGAAGATGATCGACATTAAGAATCAGCAGATCATCGGTAAAGCCACGTTGAACGAAGCTTATGCCAGTCTGGTGAGTTCTGTTGGCTCCTCTATGACCGCCTTAAATTCCGGTCGCACGACAGCCGCCAGCGTGGCGTCGCAGTGGGAAGAACAGCAGCAGTCGGTATCCGGCGTCGATATTAATGAAGAATATATTAACCTGCAAATGTATACGCAGTATTACCAGGCTAATTCCCAGGTATTACAAACGGCTACTACCCTGTTTGATACCATTCTCAGTATTAAATGATTATTGTCGCCTCTGTTATTAATTTGAAAAGGATGTAGCGATGCGCCTGAGCACTCACTATATGTTTCAGCATAATATCGACAGCGTTTCCAAAGCTATTGCAGGTGGGAATGATATTTATACCCGACTGTCTTCTGGCCAAACGCTATTAAAACCCTCAGACGATCCTGCGGGCGCGTCGCAGGCAGTCACCTTGCAAATGGCGCTGGCTAATATGAGCCAGTATGACACCTCCCGGACCTACGCGCAGGATGCTCTGGGCCAGGAAGACACTACGCTTACCAGCATCAGCAATATTCTGACCGGCAACCTGTCCGAAAAGATTGTGGCAGGCGGCAACGGCGCCTATTCCGATAAGGATCGTCAGGCGCTTGCGACAGAGCTAAAGGGGATTCGCGATAATTTGCGCGACCTGGGCAATACGCGCAACAGCAGTGGCCGCTACATCTTTTCCGGCTATAAAACGGGTACTGAGCCTTTTTCTGAGGATGGCGGCTACCAGGGCGGCGACACGGCAATGACGCAAAAAGTGGGTGACAGCGTTGTAATGCAGGTGGGCCATACGGGAGCCGATCTGTTTATGAGCGGCACCGATGACGATTTGCTGGTATCGCTCGATAAAGCCATAGCCGCATTAAATCAGCCAGTGACAGACGATGAGGATCGCCAGGCGCTGCAAAGTACGCTGGACAGCGTCAATATAAGCGTGAAGCACAATATAGATAATCTTGGCAAAATTCAGGCGGAGGTCGGTACTAACCTGCAACAGATTGAGTCGCTCGGTTTCAGCGCGGATGCGCAAAAAATAACGATTCAGTCGCGCTTACAGCAAACAGTGGGTTCCGATCCCGACACGCAAATCAGTCTGATTTCCCAGTCGAAGATGTCTGAATTCGCATTGAGTTCTTCAATGATGGTGTTTCAGACGATGCAAAAAATGTCGATTTTTAATTTTGTGAGTTAACTACCTCGTTAAATGAAGTCGTCTCGCTTATTCAGGCATTGATAAATAAATTTATAAAGAATGTAAAGTCATGTGGGAGAGTACAGTTTAACATGTTTAAAAATATGAAGATCTCAACCGGGACGAATGTCCTGATGTGCGTATTTATTATCTTTATGGCGATCATTACTTTTTTTACGATAGCCAGCGGCGACCGTTTTGACAAAGAAATAGACTTCGTCCTGACCGTCACCCAAAAGCATGATGCGTTAAATCGCGCCTCCAGCGATCTGGTTAGCGCCAGCGGGCTGGTGATGATGAACAGATTAAATTCTAACGCGGTGAATCGCAGCGTCGAGCAAAGTACGCTGGAAAATATTACGCATTTATTAACCAGTGCAAACGCCAGTTACAAGATTTTTAAAGACCTGCCAGACTTATCCAGAGAAGAGCAGGCGCAAAATGAGAACGTTTATAGGGCATACAATAATTTGTTAGCCTTTGTCTCGAAAACAAAAAATGAGCTTACCGATCCCAATGCGAATTTTGCCAACGCCATTGAGTTAGAGCAAAAAGCCTATCAGCTTAGCGACGAGCTTAAAACTCATCGTGAACGCTATAGCCAGATCATGAATAACATTCTTGAAAAACATATGGATGAAGCGGATAAGATCAACTTACGCATGATCTATACCGCTGGCTTTATTATGTTGGTTTCTATCATCATGGTGCTTCTGGCGCGTATGTGGCTGAAGCGGGCGCTGTTTGCACGTCTGGAACAGGCTAAAGCAACCTTTGCGATGATTGCCGCCGGGGATCTGAGTAAAGAAGTCGAAACGGGCGCGAATGATGAAATCGGCGAAATGATGGCGGCGCTGGGTAAGATGCGTCTGTCTCTCACTGCAATGATTGCCGATATTCGCCGCGGCGTAACCAGTATTTTCGGCAGCGCTCAGGAGATCGCCAGCAGCAACAACAATCTCTCTTCGCGCACCGAACAGCAGGCTTCCGCTCTGCAACAGACCGCAGCCAGCATGGAAGAGCTGAAAATCACCGTGCGGCAGAACGCCGATAACGCCCATAGCGCGAAGCAGCTGGTTGAAGGCGCCAGCAGCAGCGCCAGAAAAGGGGGAGACGTTATGGGTAATCTGGACGGCATCATGCGCGAGATTACCGAGAATTCACGGCAAATTGCTGACATCAACGGCGTCATTGACAGCATCGCTAACCAGACCAATATCCTGGCGCTGAACGCCGCGGTAGAAGCCGCGCGCGCCGGTGAACAGGGCCGTGGCTTTGCCGTGGTTGCCGGTGAAGTGCGTAGCCTGGCGAAGCGCAGCGCGGATGCCGCAAAAGAAATTCGCCAGTTAATCAACGTCTGCGTCGCCAATATGAATACGGGTTCACAGGAGGTGGAGCTGGCTAATATGGCGATGGAAGAGGTTGTGAAGTCGGTTACGCAGGTAACGGACATTATGGCTGAAATTACCTCTGCTTCCGATGAGCAGAGCACAGGGATTAGTCAGATCGCTCAGGCGGTCAATGAGATGGATCTGGTGACTCAGCAAAATGCCAGCATGGTGGAGCAGGCGGCTGGGGTCGCGCGCAGCGTTGAAGAGCATGCCCGCGACCTGGAAAGCGTGGTGTCGATGTTCTCGTTGCAGCGAGATTTGCCCATGAACACCATTGAGGGCGCGGACGTAAAAAGAGTTAAAACAGCAGCCAGCAGCGAGCCTGTTATCAGCAAAAAGAAAGCTGAGGACGACTGGGTGAGTTTTTGATATAAGCCGGGGTTAAATGAAAAATAAACAACAGCGCTATGCTGTTGTTTATTTATTGCCGCAGGAAAAGGCTGGCGTAAGAAGAAGTAGGCTTATTTATTTCTGCTTATCACACTATTTGAATGAACGGTGATCGACAATAATAATATTCTGTCTTACTGTGCTGGAATAACTTATTTTGGAAGGTCTTTATACCCCAGAAGGTATTATAAATAAAAATGAGCTGTGGTTAAAATATCGTTATTGGGTACGCAGGGAGGCGTTAAATTTACAGGCCAGATTGCCTGCCTGCGTTGAACTTGACGATCTTATTCAGGCGGGCGTCCTCGGATTACTTAACGCGATTGAACATTACGACGCGAAAAAGGGGATTGCGCTCAGCACCTATCTGGGACAGCGCGTGCGCTGGGCGATGATTGATGAATTACGTGAGCGCGACTGGGTGCCAAGACGCGTACGCAGCAACGCCCGTCAGCTTTCCGCCGCCATCCAGCGGATCGAGCAGGAAACGGGAACGGCGGCCTCTGAAGCCGACATTGCAAAAGCGATGGGGGTCTCGCTGGCTGAATATCAGTCGATGCTGGCTGAAAGCAATAACAGTCAGATCTACTCGCTGGATGAACTCCGGGAGGAGTATGGCGACAGTTTCGAACAGCCAGACAGCGCGCATGAGGCGTTAAATCCCCTGAATGAAACGCTATTCGCGCGACTGTCTACGCAAATCAGCCAGGAAATTAAAAATCTGCCAGAGCGGGAACAGCTGCTGCTTAATCTCTATTACCAGCAGGAACTTAATATGAAAGAGGTTGGCTATATTCTTGGCGTCACCGAAACGCGGGTCAGCCAGCTTCATAGTCAGACCATTAAACGTTTACGCGCGCGTTTAGATTTACACAGTTAGCCAGACTCTTGCGCGTCGATTGCAACGGACGGGCATGTTTGGCAATAACGCAGGAGATAACAGGCGAGTATGAATATGATCCAGACAGGGATGATCAGCTATGAGGAACGGTTGCAAAGTATCTTTGTGTTAAATCTTTCTTATTTATTGCTTGCTCAGCGTCTGATAAAGCAGGATCGCTACGCCGCCAGTTTTATGCTTGGCATGAGTAACGATGTTATTGACATGATCGAAGATTTACCGCTGTCGCAGCTTATTCGGCTGGCATCCACGGACAGACTTATCTGTCAGCTGCGTATAGAGGATGCCGCCATTCTTCATTCGGTAACAAAAAGCTCCAGGCTTGATGCGCTGCAAGGCGTCCATACCGGTATTATTTTATCGACAAGATTGCTTAAAGCAGCGGAAAAAAAAGAGAGCGCTGCACAGGCGGCAGGAACAGGCGGTAACTCTTCCAGCGCGGCGGAAAAAAGTGTCGTTGTTAATCAAACAGAGACGCTGCTGGCGCTCTGACCATCAGGGATTATTTTCATGCGCGGATAGTGCGCTATGCCGCTTTATATCCTCACGTTCCGCTTCTGCGCGTATTTTAAAAGCCTGTTAATACTAAAGGGGTTATTGTGCTTGTCGTTTTGGGCTATATCGTTGTTTGTGCCGCCGTGCTGGGTGGATTCTCGTTAGCAGGCGGTGAACTGGGCGCGCTTTATCAGCCAACTGAACTGATCATTATCGGCGGCGCAGGCGTCGGCGCTTTTATTGTGGGCAATAATGCGAAAGCGATTAAGGCGACATTAAAAGCGCTTCCGCTGTTATTTAAAGGCTCGCGCTACAGCAAAAGCACCTATATGGATGTGCTGGCCCTGCTCTATCTGCTGCTGACCAAAGGCCGCCAGAACGGCATGATGTCGCTGGAGGCAGAGATAGAGGATCCGCAGAACAGCGACATCTTTACCCGCTATCCGGCGTTGATGGGCGATCCCGTGGTTATGAACTTCATTGTTGATTATCTGCGCCTGATGATTAGCGGCAGCACCAATGCTTTTGAGATTGAGGCGCTGATCGATGAGGAAATCGAAACCACGGAGCATGAAGCTGAAATGCCCGCAGACAGCCTCAACGCTATGGGGGACGGCTTTCCGGCCTTTGGTATCGTCGCCGCCGTTATGGGGGTGGTGAATGCGCTGGCGGCCGCTGATCGGCCTGCGGCGGAGTTAGGCGAACTGATTGCCCACGCAATGGTGGGCACCTTTCTGGGGATTTTGCTGGCTTACGGCTTTATTTCTCCACTGGCCACGCTGCTGAGACAGAAAAGCGCCGAGCAAAGCAAAATTCTGTTTTGTATTAAGGCCGTGTTGTTGTCGTCAGTCAATGGCGCCGCGCCGCAAATCGCCATTGAGTTTGGTCGTAAGACACTCTATTCCAGCATCAGGCCGACATTTTACGAACTGGAAGAGCATATTCGCCAGGTGAAATCAGCAGGACAAAGCGCGGCAGCGGAAGCAAGCTCATGAGTAAAAAAAATGAATCCGTGATTGTCGTTCGTAAAAAGAAAGGCAATAAGCATGGCGGCCATCATGGCGGCTCATGGAAAATTGCCTATGCCGACTTTATGACGGCCATGATGGCGTTTTTTCTGGTGATGTGGCTTCTCTCTTCATCAACGCCGGAAGCGCGCGAGCAAATTGCGGAATATTTTAAGATGCCCCTGAGCGTAGCGCTGGCGCACGGCAATAAAAACAGCCTGAGCAGCAGCGTGATCCCTGGCGGCGGCGAAAATATGATTAAGCAAGATGGCGAGGAGCTGAAAAAGACCCTCGATAAGCTGGACAGAAATAAGAGAAGCGACGAAAACCTGCACAGCCTGCTCGGAAAGCTCCAGAGTTTGATCAAGCAGGACCCGCGCCTCAGTAATTTTCAGTCCAACCTGCGTCTCTCTTTAACGGACAACGGCCTGCTGATTCAAATTACGGACAGCAAGGATCGCCCCATGTTCAAAGTGGGCAGCCGTGAACCCGAACCTTATATGCGGTCTATTCTCCAGGCGCTCGCGCCGGCGCTAAATGAGCTTCCTAACCGTATTACGCTCTCCGGCCATACCGACTCGTTGCGCTACGCAGGCGGCGATGCGGCTTATGGCAACTGGGAATTGTCCGCCGATCGCGCCAATGCGTCGCGTCGCGCCCTGATTAGCGGTGGGCTGGCGGCCGGGAAATTTCTGCGCATTATCGGCATGGCCGACAGCGTTAGCGTAGACAATGCCGATCAGAGTAATCCGCTCAACCGCCGCATTACCATCCTGGTTCACAGTAAAACCAACGAAAATGAAATTCTTCGAGAAGATACATTGTTAAAAAAATTAACGTCAACGCCAGAAAATGCCGGCCTGAAATCGCAGCTGAATATTCAGTCTTCCACTGCGAAACAAACCGGCCGGACTGTTGAAGCGGTAGACAAAAACCTGGAGCAAACGGGAATAGATGGACATAAGTGATTTTTATCAAACTTTTTTCGACGAGGCTGATGAACTGCTGGCAGATATGGAAAAACATCTGCTGGAACTGGATTCTCTCTCTCCCGATAAAGACTTGCTAAACGCAATTTTCCGTGCCGCTCACTCGATTAAAGGCGGCGCCGGCACATTCGGTTTTACCATCCTGCAAGAAACGACGCATATTCTGGAAAACTTACTGGATGAGGCCCGCTGTGGTGAGTTAACGCTTACCGCTGACATTATTAATTTGTTTCTTGAGAGCAAAGATATTATGCAGCAACAACTGGATGCCTATAAATCCTCACAGGAGCCGGACGCCGAAAGTTTTCACTATATCTGCGAGGCGCTGCGTAAAATAGCGCTGGAAAACCGCGCGGACGACAAACCGGCGTCGGAAATCGCCCAGCAGACGCCGTCCGCTTCCCCCGAACCGGTTAGTACGCCGGAGGCGGAAACGCCCGCTCAGGGGACGGCGGATAAAGGGGCAACGCTGCTGGTGTCGCTACGACAGATTAAAGAGCAGGACAAAGCCCCGTTAACGGAAGAGCTGGCTAATCTGGGCAAAATTATCAGTCAGCGGAACGAGGCAGATAGACTGGAAATCACGCTGCATACCACGGCCAGTCAAGACGATATTGCAGCTGTGATGTGTTTTGTGCTGGAGCCGCGGCAAATTGTGATTACGCCCGCGCCGCCGATCGAGGCGTATACCCAGGATGCTGACGAGGCGGTCAACCTCGCAAACCCGACGCCCTCCGGGTCCGCCTCTGCCAGTCCGGTCGCCGCCCGAGCCAGGCCCCCCGCCAAAACAGCCGGCAGCGAAAACGGCAGCATTCGCGTTGTAGTCGATAAAGTCGATCAGATCATCAATCTGGTCGGGGAACTGATTATTACTCAGGCGATGCTGACCCAGCTCACCTCGCGACTCGATCCTTCGCAGCACGACGCGCTGATTAACAGCGTGGCTCAGCTGGAGCGCAACGCGCGTGATCTGCAGGAGTCGGTGATGTCGATACGTATGATGCCGATGGAGTATGTGTTTAGCCGCTTTCCACGGCTGGTACACGATTTAGCGGGAAAACTGAATAAAGAAGTGGAGCTGACGCTGCATGGGGGATCAGCCGAACTGGATAAGAGCCTGATTGAAAAAATTATCGATCCGCTGACGCACCTGGTGCGCAACAGCCTTGACCACGGTATCGAGCCGGTTGAGGTGCGACGCGCAAAGGGTAAAGCAGAGAAGGGCAATTTAATCCTGTCCGCCGAACACCACGGCGGCAACATCGTCATTGAAGTGATTGATGACGGCGCGGGTCTTAATCGCGACAAAATTCTGGCCAAAGCGCAGGCACAGGGATTGCCCGTCAGCGAAAATATGAGTGACGAAGAGGTCTGGATGCTGATCTTTGCGCCAGGTTTCTCCACGGCGGAAAAGGTGACAGATGTGTCTGGCCGCGGCGTCGGTATGGATGTTGTGAAGCGAAACATTCAGCAAATGGGCGGCTATGTAGAGATTCGCTCGGAGCAGGATAAGGGATCGACCATCCGCATCATCCTGCCGCTGACGCTGGCTATCCTGGACGGGATGTCGGTTCGGGTGGGCGACGAGATTTATGTTCTCCCGCTGGGCACCGTCATGGAGTCGCGAATTCCTTCCGAAAAAGCGCTCTATCGCATGGCCGGTAATGAAATGATGTTACAGGTGCGCGAAGAGTATTTGCCGCTGGTAGAGCTGCGTAAGGTATTTAATCTCCCTGGTGAGACTGAAGATGTCACGGGAGGCATTGCCGTGATCGTCCAGAGCGCTGATTGCCGTTACGCCTTACTGGTCGATCAGCTTGTGGGCCAGCATCAGGTGGTGGTGAAGAATCTGGAGCTTAACTATCGCAAAGTGCCGGGCATTTCAGCAGCGACCATTCTTGGCGACGGCAGCGTGGCGTTAATTCTGGATGTCGCCGTGCTGGCGACGCTGGCAAAAGAGAAGCGTCAGGTACAGAAAGTGCATTAATAGCAGTCTCCCTTAAGGTGAAAAAGATGAATCAAACGCGTTCGGAAAATAAAATCGCCGGTGATATTGCGGGTCATGAATACCTGGTATTCAGACTAGGCGAAGAAGAGTATGGCATTGATATTCTCAAGGTACAGGAGATCCGCAGCTGCGAGCGGGTGACGCGCATCGCTAACTCGCCAGACTTTATTGTCGGCGTGACCAACCTCCGCGGAGTTATTGTTCCTATTGTCGATCTGCGCATTAAATTCTGCCTCACCGCCGCAAGCTTTGACGAAAACACGGTGGTTATCATTCTTAATTTCGGCAACCGCGTCGTGGGTATTATCGTTGATGGCGTCTCTGACGTGTTGACGCTTGCTGCCGATCGCATTCGTCCGGCACCTGACTTTTCAGTTACGCTCTCTACGGAATATATTCAGGGGTTAGGCTCAATCGATGACAGGATGCTTATTCTGGTGGATATCGAAAAGCTGCTGAATAGCGAAGAGATGGAGCTGGTAGAACAAAGCGCCGCGCTGGCGGCCTGTTCTTCTTAAATTTCCTCTTCTCCTCTCCCGGGTTCGCGCAGGCGAGCCTGGTTTTTTTGTCTGTTACTCCTTCTCTTTTTCCTGAGGGCCTGGCCGCTCAGCGCTTCTCCGCCTTGCTACGACGGCTACCCTCTTACCCCAGATAACCCGTCTCCCTGCACGGCAGCTCACACCCGCCGTAACGATGAGCAAGGCGAAGCCAGCATGACAAAACGAGGGCAGGTATCAGGCAAAAAAAAGCCCGGCCAAAAGGCCGGGCTGAAAGACAACTCTGTGTGACTAACGCAGCAGCGACATCACGTTCTGCGGAACCTGGTTAGCCTGAGCCAGTACGGTGGTGCCTGCCTGTTGCAGAATGTTCGCACGGCTCATGTTGGAGACTTCGGTAGCAAAGTCAGCATCCTGAATACGCGAACGTGATTCAGACAGGTTGTTAACCGTGCTGTTCAGGTTGTTGATCACTGAGTCAAAGCGGTTCTGAGCGGCACCCAGACCAGAACGCACTGAATCCACCTGCGCCAGCGCGTCATCGACGGTTTTCAGCAGATCGTCGCTGTCAGCCGCGCTCACGTCAAAGCTATCCATACCCAGGGTTTTAGAGTCCATCTGT
This sequence comes from Candidatus Pantoea deserta, assembly GCF_003813865.1. Lineage (GTDB taxonomy): Bacteria > Pseudomonadota > Gammaproteobacteria > Enterobacterales > Enterobacteriaceae > Pantoea > Pantoea deserta. The sequence continues at coordinate 420,788 of NZ_RMVG01000001.1, read as the reverse complement.
TTCAGATCGATGTCGATAGTCTGGCCGTCGTTTGCGCCAACCTGGATGCTCAGGGTCTGATCGGCGCTCAGTACTTTCACGCCGTTGAATTCGGTCTGTGCAGAGATGCGATCGATTTCAGCCAGACGCTGCGTGATTTCATCCTGAATAGACTTTTTATCGCTGTCAGAGTTGGTGCCGTTTTTCGCCTGTACAGTCAGACGACGAATGTTTTGCAGGTTGTCGTTCACTTCGTTCAGCGCGCCTTCGGTAGTCTGTGCGAGAGAGATACCGTCGTTAGCGTTACGTGAAGCCTGAGACAGACCGTTGATGCTGGCAGTAAAGCGGTTGCTGATTGCCTGACCTGCGGCGTCATCTTTAGCGCTATTGATACGCAGACCTGAAGACAGGCGCTGAATAGCGGTGCCCAGTGAAGACTGAGAACGGTTCAGGTTATTCTGAGCCATCAGGCTAAGTGCGTTGGTATTAATGACCTGTGCCATATTATTTTCCTCTTTACGTGGTTAACACTTGAATAAGCTATGCGTCGTTGGCTCGCATAATAATTAATATCGGGGCATGGAAAATATTCTGAAATTATTTTTTTATCTTTGACGATTATCCGACTAAAAAATAATCACCGCGGCTATCGGCAATAAAGGAAAAGGGGCGTGAACAGGCTGGAGTAGCCCGCCGATGTTATTGTTTCGTGCAGGTTAATAATTTTTGTGGGTGTTTTATTTATGTTGGGTATTTTTTTGAATGAGGTTTTTTTTGTTATTTTTTATCTGGCTGTACCAGAGATGAATGGCTGTGTTTTTTTATTTGCTGCACAGGCTCGCGTCAGTAAAGGAATATTTTTTTCAGGCGTTTATTTTTTCTGGCTGAGGCCGATATTTTAAAGAGAGAGAAAAATATTCCTTTAATCGCTAAGGAGAGAAAAATGGCGACAGTTTCAACTTCTTTTTCCGCAATGGGCATTGGTACCGGCGGGATCGATACCGCCAGTATGCTGGCGCAGTTACAGAGCGCTGAACAGCTGCGCCTGACGCCTTACCAGTCGATGCAGACGAGTTATAAAAACAAGATCTCGTCCTGGGGAACGATCTCCAGCCTGATGACGACGCTACAGTCTTCAGTCAAAAAGCTGAGTGGCGAAGCTTTTAACACCCTGACGGTGAGTAAAAACACCTCCTTTACCGCTACGGCGACGGATAAAGCCAGCGCCGATGCGCACTCGGTCACCGTTGAGCAGCTTGCGACCGCGCATAAGCTGAGAACCCAGGGCTTTGACAGCGCAGATACTCAGCTGGGAACCCAAACCAGTAAAGAGGCTACCCGCACTATCACCATTCAGCAGGGTGATGGCAAGCCGATGACCATTGAGCTGAAGGACGATCAAACCTCGCTGAATCAGATCGCCAAAGCCATTAACAAACAGGACGGCAGCGTATCGGCTTCGGTGCAGCGCAATGGCGACGGGCAATACCAGCTGATGCTTAGCTCGAAAAAGACCGGAACGGACGGCGAGATGGTGGTGAGCGTCGACGGCGACAGCGATCTGGCGGCGGTACTGAATACCAGTCATGGCGGCAAAGTAGACGGCAATGCCGACAGCCAGACGGATGCCATGAGCCAGGTAACGGCCGCGAAGGATGCCAAAGTTAACGTTGACGGCACCGAGTACACGCGCGCCAGCAATAACATTAACGACATTATTAATGGCGTGACCCTGAGCCTTAATTCGGTCACAAAAGATAAAGAACCTGAGCAGCTGACGCTGACGGTGGATACCTCAGCCATCAAGACGACGCTGCAAGACTTTGTGAAGCAATATAACGCGCTGCTGTCTGAAACCACCGCCAGCAGCAAATATGTCGCGGCGGTAACCAGCGGTCTGGGCACCACTGATGTGGCGACCAAAAGCAGCCAGAGTGGTCCTCTGATGGGCGATGCGATGCTGCGCAGCATGGTCAGCGAGATTCGCTCCACCGTTAACGGCTGGTATGGCGATTCCAGCAGCAATGAATCGACCTACGGCGCGCTGGCTGACTTGGGCATTACTATTGATTCACAAACCGGACAGATGACGCTGAGCGAAACCAAACTGGATGACGCTATCGCCGCCGATCCGGACAGCATCGGCAAAATGTTTAAAGGCAGCGGCGAGACGGAAGGGCTGGCCACGGCGCTGGGATCGGTACTCACTAAGTATGCGGGAGACACCGAGAGCAAAACCGACGGCATTATTAAAACGGCAACGGACAACCTGAACAGCCAGTTGAAAAATATCAACACGCAGATCGATAAGACGCAGCAGCTGATCGATTCGCAGGTCAACCGCTACCGGGTGCAGTTCCAGAATCTGGACAGCATTATGTCAAAACTAAACGGCATGAGCAGCTCCATTACTGCGCTGATGTCCTCTATGTCCTCTTAATCATTGCCCCCTTTGAGCAGGGCGTCATGCCCTGCTTATTTTTCAGGAGTGAATATGTACCACCAGGGTTCACAGGCTTATGCCAAAATCTCTCTGGAAAGCCAGCTGGCGGGCGCGACGCCGCATCAGCTGATCGCCATGCTTTTTGACGGCGCGCACAGCGCGCTGCTGCGGGCGAAAATTTATTTTGAGGAGAATAATATTGCAAAGCGCGGCGAGATGATTTCAAAAGCGATCAATATCGTCGATAACGGCCTGCGCTCTTCGCTGGATCATGAGAAGGGGCAGCAGATCGCAGCCGATCTGGATCGCCTTTACGACTATATTTCCCGGCTGCTGATGCAGGCCAATTTGCATAACGATGTCAGCAAACTGGAAGAAGCTGACAAGTTGCTTACCGATATTGCGGACGTCTGGGATGAGATCGCGCCGCATAAACAGGCTGGCCAGCGATGAGCACTTCTTTAGCGTCCACGATGTCTGCTCTTCCTGAGCTGAGCCGCCAGCTGCTTGAGCTGGCCAGACGGGAAGAGTGGGACGGTTTTTCTGCGCTGTCACAGCAGTATCTCAGCGCGCAGGCGTCACTGATTGCCGCGGCGCAGCAGACAGACTGCGCCGTCACAAAAAAGGCGCAGCTTGCGCTGTTACAGCAGCTTCAGGCTAACGATGCGGAGATCGCCCGGCAGCTACAGGCGCGCCTCACCGTACTGGGTGAGGCGATGACCCGTCTTCAGCAGAACAAAAAATGTTGTCAGGATTACGCGGCGCAGATGCCTCGTCGTCTGTTTCCTTCAGCAGGCTGACATCTTCAGGCAACGGCTTACGTTGAGTAGTTCAGGGTAAGCCGGTTACTGACCACCTGTAGCGCCGGGGACAGCGTGCCCCGACTCTCCACGGAATAGACAAAACGGAACCTGTTCTTCGCCGACAGGGCGATCGGCACCTGCTTTACGCCGGACAGCCCTGCCAGAGGAAAGCAAATAGCTGACGTGCAGAGTTTGATGCGCAAACCGGGCGGCGGCGGACTGAGCAGCTCAATACGCCAGGCCAGGCGGGTAACGACGGCAGAGGCGGGCAGATCGCCCGGCGCGTTCAGCGGTCGGCTGACTAAAATCTGTTTGCCCACGCTGACGCTGCCCCCAGCGCTGCTGTCGCTCCAGCTGCCGCTGAGGGCATGTGCGGTCAGCGAGGCAAACAGGAAGGTTAATGACAGCCACTTCATTGTCCCCCTCCAATGGTATAGCTCATATGAACAGTCCGATCGGGGCTGATTTCATAGTTCGACAGCACCACCAGCTGTGGGTAAACCCGGCGCAGAAAGCGTGACAGCATCAGGCGAAGAGGCTGGTTAACCAGCAGCACCGGCGTACCACCCTGGGTACTTTGCTCCCGTATTGCCTCGCCGGTTTGCTCAACAATCTTCTCTGCGATTCCAGGCTCCAGCGCGCTGCTGTTTTGCGTCGCCTGAATCAGCAGACTTTCCAGCTTCGGCGCCAGCCCAATGACCGCAATATCGGACTGGCTGCCAAACCACTGATGGGTAATGGCGCGTCCCAGTTTAATGCGGACCTGCGCCGTTAACTCATCGGCGTCGCTCTGGGTGCCTGCGTGTTCTGCCAGCGTATCGATGATGGTGCGAATGTCGCGGATGGAGATACGCTCCGCCAGCAGGTTTTGCAGGACTTTATGAAACAGCGACAGCGACAGCGTGCCGGGGATAAAATCTTCCACCAGTTTCGGCATCTCTTTGGTGACGCGCTCCAGAAGCTGCTGCGTCTCCTGACGGCTGAAAAGCTCGTCGGTATGCATCTCGATCAGATGGTTGAGATGGGTGGCGATCACCGAGGCGGGATCGACCACCGTGTAGCCCATCGTTTGCGCGCGCTCGCGCAGCACCTCGTCGATCCAGACCGCCGGAAGCTGAAACGCGGGATCCAGACCGGGCAGCCCATCCAGTTCCCCTTCGGCGCAGCCGGGATCGATCGCCATCCAGCGCTCAGGATTGACCTGGCCTCCGCCAATCTCGACGCCTTTTAGCATGATGCGATAGGCGGTCGGTTTCAGATCGAGATTGTCGCAGATGTGTATAGCCGGGGGCAGAAAGCCCATTTTTTGCGCGAATTTTTTACGGATGCCGCGAATGCGCGTCAGCAGCTGGCCATCCTGCGTATTGTCCACCATCGGGATCAGGCGATAGCCCACCTCCAGCCCCAGCACGTCTTCCAGTTCCACATCGGACCAGGAGGCCTCTGAGATATGCGCCGCTTCGCTAAGGGCGCTACTTTCCTGGCTGGCCGACGGCTTAAGGCGATGAGGCTCCTGCATTTGCTGACCGCGTAGCCACCAGGCAAGACCGAGCAGCGCGGTGGTAAACAGTAAAAACACCAGGTTCGGCATGCCGGGAATGATGCCCAGCAAACCAATCACGCCAGCGGACAGCAGCATGACGCGCGGACTGTTGAACAGCTGACCCACCATCTGCTCACCGACATCGGTTTCGGTAGCGACGCGCGTGACGATAACGCCGGCCGCCGTGGAAATGATCAGCGCCGGTATTTGCGCCACCAGGCCATCGCCGATGGTCAGCAGGGTATAGGTTTGTGCCGCATCGGCAAACGACAGGTCATGCTGAAGGATGCCGATAACCAGCCCGCCGACAATATTAATCGCCATGATAAGCAGGCCGGCAATGGCGTCGCCGCGCACAAACTTGCTGGCGCCGTCCATCGAGCCGTAAAAGTCTGACTCCTGGGTGACTTCGCGGCGGCGGCGCTTTGCCTCTTCTTCACCGATCAAACCAGCGTTGAGATCGGCATCGATAGCCATCTGTTTACCCGGCATGCCATCCAGGACGAAGCGAGCGCCCACTTCGGCTATACGTCCCGCACCCTTTGTGATGACCATAAAGTTAATGATGATCAAAATGGCGAAAACGATAATGCCGATGGCGAAATTGCCGCCAACCAGAAAGTGGCCGAAGGCTTCCACTACCCGGCCAGCGGCGGCGGCGCCGGTATGGCCCTTCATCAGGATAATGCGCGTCGAGGCGATATTCAGCGCCAGGCGCAGCAGGGTAGAAAACAGCAGCACGATCGGAAAGGAGGAAAAGTCGAGCGTGTTCTGGGTAAACATCGCCACCAGCAAAATCATCAGCGAAAGCACGATGTTAAAGGTAAACAGCGTATCAAGCGCAAACGCCGGTAACGGCAGCACCATCATGGCCAGGATCATCAGAATCAATACCGGGCCAGCCAGAATTTGCCATTGCGTCTTTTTAAGATCGGGTAAACGTAATTTAGTGGTGAGATTCGCCATTACTCTTGGCCCTCAGGGGCGAAATCCAGTGCCGTCGGCACGGAGAGGTTTTCAGGTTTTTTCGGTTTATGACCGCCTGCTTTACGCCAGCGGCGCAGGCTATAAACCCACGCGAGCACTTCAGCGACGACGCTGTAGAGTTCGGCCGGTATCTGTTCGCCAATATCGCAGTTGCGGTAAAGCGCGCGCGCCAGCGGCGCCGCTTCCAGCATCGGAATCTGACACTCCGCGCCTTTTTCGCGAATGCGCAGCGCGATGTCGCCGGCGCCTTTCGCCAGCACGATCGGAGCCGTCATTTTTCCCTCTTTCCAGCTGATCGCGACGGAATAGTGCGTCGGGTTATTAATGATGACGTCCGCTTTAGGCACGTCTTCCATCATGCGGCTCTGCGCCAGCGCGCGACGCAGTTGTTTGATACGTCCTTTAACGTGGGGATCGCCTTCGCTCTGTTTAAATTCATCGCGGATCTCCTGACGGCTCATACGCAATTTTTTGATGTAGCTCATCAGCTGATAGAACACGTCATAGCCCACCATCGGCGCCAGCGCGACGATCACCACGATCAGGCAGCGGGAAATCAGCTTTCCGGCATCGCTTAAGCCGTCAGAAAGCGTTTCATTGACCAGTAAAATGAAATGCTGCTTATTCAGGTAGAAGTAGAAACCGCAGGCGCTGCCTACCAACACCGCTTTCATTAAACTTTTCGCCAGCTCTGAAACGACCTGGAGAGAGAACATGCGCTTAAAGCCTGACAGCGGCGAAATACGCTTGATGTCCAGCTTCAGTGATTTGGTGCTGAAATAGAGACCGCCGATCAGGGTGGTGGTGGCAATCGCCACGCAGAAGAGGCTCAGCAGCAGGGGCAGCAGCGCCGTCAGCATCAGGGATAACAGCGCGCCGGAGCGATGCAGCATCGTGGCTGTGTCTGTCACCAGCGATCGATCGAACACCAGACCATCGTGCAGCAGCTGCGTCAGCTGTTGCGCGGTACTCTTACCATTCACTGCAATCAGCGCCCAGCCCGCCAGCAACATCAGCCAGGAAGTCAGCTCTTTTGAGCGCGGGATATTGCCTTCCTCTCGCGCTTTTTGCCGTCGCTGGGGGGTGGGTTCCTCGGTTTTTTCTACATCACTCTCTTCAGACATAGGCTGGCCTGACGCTAAAAGCCGCTACTGGCGGCTATCAAAAGCCGAGATCGGCCAGCAGATCGTCTACCTGATCTTGGGTGGCGACCACGCCCGCCTGGTTCTGGCTAATCTGCGGACCGTTTTTCAGGTTTACCGGCTCTTCGCCTGCGGGATCCGCTATCCCTGACATGTTCTCAACCAGCACCTGAATAAGCTCTTTCTCTATGCTTTCAATAAGGTGCATCATTTTCTGCACCACCTGGCCGGTGAGGTCCTGAAAATCCTGCGCCATCATAATTTCAGTCAGTTCAGCGTTGGTCTTGCTGGCCAGCTCGGGAACGTCGCGCAAGAACTGGCGGGTGTCGCTGACTAAATCTTTGGCGACAGGCAGTTCAACCGGCTCGGCAAACCACTCATCCCAGCGACCGCTGAGGTGGACGGCCCGATCGTGTAAGCTATCCTGTAGCGGTCGCGCGGTTTCGACACAGGTCAGCGCGCGATCGGCAGCCTGAGAGGTTTTACTGACGATGTAACTCAGGCGATCGCGCGTATCGGGGATGGCTTCCGCCGCATTGATAATGGCGCGATCCAGGCCCAGGCTCGTCATGTTGTTACGCAGCTGGCGCGTTAAGTGTCCGACGCGGGAAAAAATGTTTTTGAAATTATCTTCCGCAGGATTATTAGATTGCGTATCCACGTTGTTACCATCCAATCTTTTCGAAAATTTTATTAAGCTTCTCTTCCAGAATCGCAGCCGTAAAAGGTTTCACCACGTAGCCGCTTGCGCCTGCCTGAGCGGCGGCAATAATGTTTTCTTTTTTCGCTTCGGCGGTCACCATCAGTACGGGAATGGTGCTCCAGTCCGGATTACTGCGGATTTCTGTCAGGAGTTGCAGGCCGTCAATATTGGGCATGTTCCAGTCGCTGATAACGAAATCAAAGGTCGCCTGCTGCATCTTATTTAGCGCATCCTGACCATCCTCGGCCTCTTCTACATTATTGAATCCCAGGTCTTTCAATAGATTACGCACGATGCGGCGCATGGTGGCAAAATCGTCAACGACTAAAAAACGTAAATTCTTATCAGCCATAAAATAGATGTCCTGATGAAAGATGCGCGGTCAGGCGCGGTGGTTAATGAGAACAGGTCATAACAGAGAGCGGCGCTGCAACAGGCCTAAATTCTCCTCGCCTGTCCGATAATATTTTTCAGCAAGGTGGGTGCGATCTGCTCCAGATCGACAATGTCACTGGCGGCATTGAGAGCGATAGCTTCGCGCGGCATGCCGTAGACCACACAGGTGCGTTCGCTTTGCGCCAGCGTTTTCGCCCCCGCCTGGTGTAAGGCGAGGAGTCCTTTGGCGCCGTCATAGCCCATGCCGGTCAGGATCGCGGCGACGGCGTTTTTACCGGCCGATTTGGCGACGGAATCAAACAGCATGTCGACAGAGGGGCGATGGCGGCTGACAGGCGGCAGGTCGTTGAGTCTGATGTGATAATTAGCGCCGCTGCGGCACAGCTCCATATGCCTGCCGCCGGGGGCAATATAGGCGTGGCCAGGCAAAACGCGTTCGGCATCTTCGCCTTCTTTAACTGTAATCTGACAAATTTTATCGAGTCGCTCCGCAAAGGAGCGGGTGAAGCCGGCCGGCATATGCTGGGCGATAACAATACCGGGGCAGGAGGCTGGCATCGGCGCGAGCACCTGGCGAATGGCCTCTGTTCCGCCGGTAGAGGCGCCAATAGCGATAATTTTTTCACTGCCTATCAGCGGGCTGTGGATGATTTTCGGCAGGGGCGACTGCTGCTCGCGTCGGCGAACCTGCGCTCTGGCGGCCGTACGGATCTTCTCAGCGATCAGTTCGCTGTACTGCATCATGCCCTCTTGCACGCCCATCTGCGGCTTAGTCAAGAAATCCACCGCGCCCAGCTCCAGCGCGCTCAGGGTAATATCGGAGCCTTTACGGGTCAGCGAAGAGACCATAATCACCGGCATCGGACGCAGCCGCATCAGTCGTTCGAGAAAATCGAGTCCGTCCATACGCGGCATTTCAACATCCAGCGTCAGCACATCCGGGTTGTGCAGTTTAATCAAATCGCGTGCGATAAGGGGGTCGAGCGCGGTCGCCACCATTTCCATATCTGGCTGCTGATTCACAATAGTGGTCATGATATTGCGGATCAGGGCGGAGTCATCGACGCAGAGTACCTTTATCTTGCTCATACGTTTTCCTTAGCCAGGCAATACACAGACTGGCCTTTGAGACGGAAAGGGCTGTCTACGTCATTGAAACGTTCTGAGTGGCCGACAAACAGCAACCCGCCGGGTTTTAGCAGTTTGGCAAAGCGGTTCAGCAGACGAAGCTGAGTTTCTTTATTGAAATAAATCATGACGTTGCGGCAGAATATCGCATCGAAAGGCGCAGGAACGTTCCACTGCGGCGCGACAAGGTTCAGCTGCTGAAACTGCACGGCGTTTTGCAGAAGGCGTCCGACTTTGACCTGTTCCAGTTCTGGATCCGGACTATCGCTGTCGCTGCGGCGCAAAAAATATTGCTTCTTCTGCTCCGGACTTAAATTATTTATATCAGCCAGGCGATAGATGCCTCTGCGCGCTTTTTCCAGCACATCGGTATCAATATCGGTTGCCAGCACGCGCGGTCCGGTAAAAGACGCTCCCAGCGCTTCATCCAGCGTTATCGCGATAGAATAAGGCTCTTCCCCGGTGGAGGCGGCGGTACACCAGACGTTATAGGCTCCCCCTCGCTGGCGAGCATGTTCAGCCAGAACAGGAAAGTGATAGGCTTCGCGAAAAAAAGAGGTCAGGTTTGTTGTCAGTGCGTTAATAAATAGCTGCCATTCGCTGTGGGTCGGCGAATTTGCAAGAATCTGAAGGTAATGGCTGAAACTCTCTATTTTAAGCGCGCGCAGGCGAGGCGAAAGACGGTTATAAACCATCTCTCTCCGCTGGCTGGTAATGACAATACCCGCTCGCTGATAAATCATATCAATAATTTTCGCTAACTCAGACTCGCCAAGCTGACACTGGATGTATTGGTTGCTGATGGTCGTGTTATTTTTATTCATTGGATCAATTACGCCAGGTAAGTACGCATGCCGGTCGGCCTGTTATGTCATCATTTTAATTAACAACGCCATTATCATTCAGATGTCCTGTTGCTCAGCCGGTATGCGAAAATAAATAACAAAATGTTAAATGCCTTAAAGATATTACAGGCGATTGTTGAAATTTCGGGTCAGTAAAATACATACAGCGATGCGGCTCTGGACAGAGCGCGTCAATGAGCGTTTGTAGAGTAACGGTTTGATTTAAACCGGCATGCTCATAATTTCCTGATAGGCGCTAACCATTTTGTTTCGTACCTGAACGCCCAGATTGAGGGCAAGGGTCGATTTCTGCAAAGATACCATTACGTCATTTAACGCCACGCCGGATGCGCCGCTCATATAAGCTTCCGCCTGGCTTTTGGTGTTATTTTGCACCTGGTTTAATGAGTGAATACTCTCTGACAGCAGGTCAGAAAAAGGCAGGCTGCTGCCCACGACGGCCTGACTACTGCTGCTATTCAGGCCCGAAGCCTGACGGGCCTGGAACTGAATTTGATCAATGATGCCGCGCATTGAATTAATTGACATCTTCGTCGTCCTTCATGAATTTATCTGGCGTTATCTTCTTGCCAGTTGAGCCGCAGAATGATAGCAGATAACCGTAATAAATATAATATGAAATGCTGTCATAAGTTTTAGCTTATTACCGATTAAAGTTACTGTGAGTTTGTACATAATATGCGGCCTGACTGGATTATCCTTCGATGCTGTAATGGCATGCGTGCTTACCAGTGTATGGCGCATTAATAATTAAAGCTGCGTTTACATTGTGTCATTATTTTATTTACAGGAACATGGCATGAATGCCGCAACTAACGGTAATAACAAAAAAAGTACACCTGACCTGAAAGCTATCCTGGAGCGTGCTCGTTCAAATCCCAGAATCATTTTTATTATTTCTGCCGCAGCGGCGCTCTCTATTGTTATTGCCCTGCTATTTTGGGCTAAAACACCGGATTATCGAGTGCTGTATAGCAATATCAGCGATCAGGACGGCGGCGCCGTGGTGGCTCAGCTTACGCAGATGAATGTGCCTTACCGTTTCGATGAGCGACGCGGCGCCATTATGGTGCCGGAAGATCAGGTTTATGATTTGCGCCTGAAGCTGGCTCAGCAAGGATTGCCCAAAGGCGGTTCGGTAGGGTTTGAACTGCTGGACAATGAAAAATTCGGCATTAGCCAGTTTAGCGAGCAGATTAACTTCCAGCGCGCGCTAGAGGGAGAGCTGTCGCGCACTATCGATATGCTTGGTCCCGTAAGACGTTCACGCGTGCATCTGGCGTTGCCTAAAGCCTCGCTGTTCGTCAAAGAACAGAAGGCGCCTTCCGCGTCGGTGACGCTCGATCTGGCCGGAGGCCGAACTCTGGATGAGGGGCAGATTAATGCCATTACCCATCTGATCTCCAGCGCCGTGCCTGGCATGGCCGCCGATCGCGTCACCATTGTCGATCAAAACGGCCATCTGCTGACGCAAAGCGGCGAAGGCGCAGCGCAAACGTCGCGGCTTAACTACACCGGCAGGGTCGAGAACGACTACCAGAACCGCATTCAGGCGATCCTCGCGCCGATAGTTGGCAGCAGCAACGTGCGCGCCCAGGTCACGGCCAAAATCGATTTTTCCACCCACGAACAGACGGCTGAACAGTATCAGCCAAACAATGAGCCGGATAAAAAAGCGATTCGCAGCCGCCAGAGCAGCGGCAGCGAGCAGGGCGGCAAAGCCGCGGCAGGCGGCGTGCCCGGCGCGTTGAGCAATCAGCCGCCTGTGCCCACCTCTGCGCCCATTGCGCAGAACGGCCCGGCGGCCGCGTCGCAATCCGCGCAACCGCAGCGCGTTCCCTATAACACGCACAGCGAAGAGACCGTGAACTATGAGCTGGACCGCACCCTGACGCATACCCTGCACAGTCCCGGCACGGTGCAGCAGCTCTCGGCGGCGGTGGTGATTAACTATCTGCCCGATAAAGAGGGCAACCCGGCTGCGCTAAGTAAAGAGCAGATGGATCAGATCAATTCACTGGTTAAAGAGGCTATGGGCTTCTCAGCCCAGCGGGGCGACACGCTGAGCGTGGTGAATTCGCCTTTCAGTGCGCCTGAAGAGGAAGCCAGCATCCCGCTCTGGCGGCAGCCAGAAACCATCAACATGCTGCTGGAAGCCGCGCGTTATCTGTTTATTGCGCTGGTTGCCTGGATCCTCTGGCGTAAGGCGGTACAGCCTTTCTGGATCAAGCATCACGAGATGACGCTGCAACGGCTGGAGATGGAGAAAGAGGCTCGCCAGGAGGAGCTGGATGCGCAGCTGCGTAAAAAAGAGCACGCCGAAAAAGCGAAGGCGCAGCAGAAGGTGGATACCGAAATCGCGACCCAGCATTTACGCGATGTGGCCGTGCAGGAACCGCACGTTATTGCTGCGGTGATACGTAAGTGGATGTTCCGGGAGCAAAAATCATAATGAACGCAGCAGAAAAGTGCGCGATGGTGATGTTAACGCTGGGCGATGAGTGCGCGGCGGAGGTTTTTAAGCATCTTAGCTCGCATGAGGTCACGCAGATAAGCAGCGCCATGATGAATCTGAACGGCGTCACCCATGACAATCTTGCCAGCGTCATGAAAGAGTTTGACCGTGACGTTTCAGGCTTCGCGGCGCTCAATTTCAATACCAACGATTATCTGCGCAACGTGCTGGTGAAAGCGCTGGGTGAAGAGCGCGCCTCCAGCCTGCTGGAAGATTTGCTGGATTCGCACAGCAACGTGAATGGTCTTGAGACGCTGAACTTTATGGAGCCGCAGTCGGTATTCGACGTGATCCGTGAAGAGCATCCGCAGATTATCGCCACTATTCTGGTTCATCTGAAGCGCGGCCAGGCCGCAGACGTGCTGGCGAGATTCGAGGAGCGCGAGCGTAACGACATTATGCTGCGTATCGCGACCTTTGGCGGCGTTCAGCCCGCCGCGCTACAGGAGCTGACCGAAGTCCTGAACAATCTGCTGACCGGTCAAAACACCAAGCGCAGCAAAATGGGCGGCGTGCGACCAGCGGCAGAGATCCTCAACCTGATGAAATCTCAGCAGGAAGAGGCGGCGATCGACGCAGTGCGCGAATTTGATCAGGAGCTGGCGCAGAAAATCATCGACGAGATGTTCCTGTTTGAAAACCTGGTCGATCTCGAAGATCGCAGCATCCAGCGTCTGCTTCAGGACATCGAGCCGGAATCGCTGATTGTCGCGCTGAAAGGCGCCGAGCCGCCGTTACGCGATGCGTTCTTCCGCAATATGTCGAAGCGTCAGGCGGAGATTATGATGGAAGATCTCAATTCGCGCGGACCGGTACGTATGTCTCAGGTCGAAGCCGAACAGAAAACTATTCTGTTGATCGCCCGTCGTCTGTCGGAAAGCGGCGAAATCGTGATTGGTGGAGGCGAAGATGTCTACGTCTGATCGCGATGAATGGCAGGTCTGGCTGCCTGACAGTCTGCTGGAAGAGTGCGAGCCGATGCTGCCCAGCCTGTCCGTGCCCGGCGACGCGTTCGACCCGCTGTCAGATGCGCAGTTCCAGACAGAGCTGGCCCGGCTGCGTCAGCAGGCAGAGCGGGAAGGCTATGCCGCCGGCGAACGGCGTGGGCAGGAAGAGGGGCAAAGCCGCGGCTATCAGGCCGGATTTGAGCAGGGAAAGCTGGAGGGCAAAGAGCAGGCGGCCTTAGAAAACAGCCTGGAACAGCAGGCGCAGATTAACCGTTTAACGCAAATGGTGAATGAATTTCAGGCCGCGCTCGACAGTCTCGACAGCGTTATGCCTGCACGCCTGGTGCAGCTTGCCCTGAATGCCGTGCACGCTATGCTGGGCAAGCAAATCGTCTGTGATGCCTCGCTGCTGCTGGAGAAAATCCGCCAGCTGATGCAGGAGAATTTACGTTTCACCCAGAACATCGAGCTATGGGTAAGCAAAGAGGATTTTCCCCTCGTCAATGAGCAACTGGGCGAGACGCTTCTGACTCACCAGTGGACGCTGCGCGCGGATGAAAAGATGATGCCGGGCGGCTGCCGCATTACTGCCGAAGAGGGCGAACTGGACGCGACGCTGGCGACAAGCTGGCAAACGCTGGTTGAGCTGAGCAAAAGAGACGATCCGGCATGAGTACGCGTCTTAAAAAATGGCTCGACGCCCTCGTTAAATGTGAAAAAGAGATCGTGACGCTGCCGCCTTATCGCCAGTATGGCCGTCTGGTGCGCGCCACCGGGCTGGTCATGGAGGTGACAGGGCTGTCGCTGCCTATCGGGACACTCTGCCTGATTGAGCGAACCAGCGGCGAGCGTATCAGTACGGTGGAGAGCGAAGTCGTCGGCTTTAACGACCGTATTCTTTATCTGATGCCGCTGGAAAATGTCGATGGCATTTTGCCTGGCGCGCGCGTCTATGCCCTGCCCGGCGCGCATATCAACGGCAAGCTGCTGCCGCTGGGTCTCTCCTTGCTGGGGCGGGTACTGGACGCCAGCGGTCGACCGCTTGACGGGCAGCCAGCCCCCTCCCAGCGTGAAGCCGGTTCGCTCTATACCGCGCCCTTTAACCCGCTGCTGCGCGATCCTATTAAAAACGTGCTGGACGTTGGCGTGCGCGCGATTAACGGCCTGCTGACGGTTGGACGAGGGCAGCGCATGGGCCTGTTCGCCGGGTCTGGCGTCGGTAAAAGCGTGCTGCTGGGCATGATGGCGCGCTACACCAAAGCGGACGTCATCGTGGTGGGACTGATTGGCGAACGCGGACGCGAGGTAAAAGACTTCATTGAAAATATTCTGGGCGAAGAGGGGCTGAGCCGCTCGGTGGTTATCGCCGCTCCCGCCGATGTCTCGCCGATATTGCGTATGCAGGGCGCGCTCTACGCGACGCGCATCGCCGAGGACTATCGCGATCGCGGCATGAATGTTTTGCTGATCATGGATTCGCTGACGCGCTATGCCATGGCGCAGCGTGAAATCGCGCTGGCGATCGGCGAGCCGCCTGCGACCAAAGGCTATCCGCCGTCGGTATTCGCCCGACTTCCCGCGCTGGTTGAGCGCGCCGGCAACGGCATTAAGGGCGGGGGATCGATCACGGCGTTTTATACCGTACTCACCGAGGGGGACGATCAGCAGGATCCCGTGGCGGACTCCGCGCGCGCGATCCTTGACGGCCATGTCGTGCTGTCCCGACGGCTGGCGGAGGCCGGTCACTATCCGGCAATCGATATTGAGGCGTCAATCAGCCGCGCGATGACGGAACTCATTGCCCCGTCTCACTACAAAAAAGTACAGCGCTTTAAACAGCTGCTTTCTGCCTGGCAGCGCAACCGCGATCTTATCAGCGTGGGGGCCTATGCGGCGGGCAGCGATCCCACGCTGGACGAAGCGATTGCGCGCTATCCGGCGATGGAGCGTTTTCTACAGCAGGGCATCCGTGAGAGCAGCGACTATGACGCGTCTTTTACTCAGCTGGATAGCCTGTTTCCCGATCAACCTGATTCTGCGAGTCATTAATCATGGCCTCACCCTCTCCACTGGACATGCTGCGCGAAAGGGCAGAAGAGACGCTGGATGCGACCACTCAGCAGCTGGGTAAAGTGCGTCAGAACTACGAGCAGGCGCGCGCTCAGCTGGATCAGCTAAAGGATTACCAGCTCGATTATCAGCAGCAGCTGGTAAACCGGGCCGCTGATACCGGCATTCCGGTTACCCACCTGCTTAACTACCAGGGATTTATTCACTCGCTGGAAAAAGTGACGCAGCACTACAGCGAGCACGTCACCTCCTGTGCGCAGGCGGTCGATCGGGCCGTGTGCGACTGGAAAATGGATCACCGTCGTCTGAATGCTTTCAATACGCTTAAAACCCGAGCTGATGACGCGGCTAAATTAAAAGAGAGTCGGCAGGATCAAAAAATGATGGATGAATTTGCCAGCCAGCTTTTTGCAAGGAAACAATCCGCATGATGATAGCAACGTTACCGGCGCCTGCGCCGACGGCAAGCCAATCCTCTTCTGCTGACCGCGCGTCAGGCGAGAGCAGTACCTTTGCCAGCGTGCTGAATGAAAAAAGGGACGCGCTGCCTGAGCCTTCCCGCGCAAGCGCGAGCGCGAATAAGCCGTCCGGCAAGGCGGCCTCTGCGGCCGAGGCTGACGCGGAAAAAAGCCGCGACGCCGACGACGCCGATCTCGACGCCTCTCTGTTAACGATGCTTAATCTCGCTCTGCCTGCGACGCCTGGCGCCGGTGAGGATAAGGATGCCAGCCTGTCGCTGACGGCTGAGCATGATGCATCCGATACTACCGTCGCGGCGGACGGCGCGCCGCCGTTGCCGCTGGCGGCGAACCTCAGCGCTCTTCCGGAGGCGCAGCCGGACAGCGCGCCGGATACGACGGCGGACGCAACACTGCCTGTCAGTGAAAACCTCACCGCCGTGCCGAAAAACAGCGGCCGTCCGACATTAGCGGCGCACGTTAGCGCGGCGGCCTCTCCACGCGGCGGCGCACAGCAGGCCGATCTGGCTGAACCCGCCCTGTCGGCCGCGCAGATGCCGCTGAAGCCTGCGGCGACGGTATCCGTCTCGACCAGTTTCACCCTGAAAGAGAATCAGGCCGCTCGCGTTGAGGAGCCGCAGGGAAGAGTGCAGGAGCCGCACATGCCGCTGCTCGCCGCCGATCGCGTCAGCGAGGCGCGCGCCAGCGAGCAGGCGCAGAGCAGCGGCACGCTGACGGAAACCATGGGCACGCCTGCCTGGCAGTCGTCGCTGGGACAACAGATCGCCTGCTTTACGCGCAACGGTATTCAGCACGCGGAGCTGCGCCTGCATCCTGAAGAGTTAGGTTCGCTGCAAATCAGTCTGCAACTGAAAAACGAACAGGCGCAGCTCCATTTTGTCTCGGCGAGCCATCAGGTGCGCGCCGCCATTGAGGCGGCGGTGCCTCATCTGCGCACCTCGCTGGCCGAAGCGGGTATTGAGCTGGGCCAGAGCAGCATCGGAGCGGAAACGCCGTCTTCCTGGCAACACTCCGGCGATCCCTCACAGCATGCCCGACAAAATTTTGCTGGCCAGACGGCGCAGGACGAGCTGAATTTACCGGAAGAGCGCGTTGAAAATGTTGTGAGAACAGGCATTTATAATAGCGGTATTAATACTTTCGCCTGACAGCGCCACTTATTTATAGAATTGTTAGCAGTAATTCTACCTTTTAAATCAATTACCCTGATGGCGGATATAATAGAATGCTCCGCTCATCGGGGAGCGTTTAATTAGACCTGACAGAATTATAAACAGGACTTTTCAATATAATGCCAAAAACAAAACAGAAAGCATCAGGAGGCGGAAGTAAACGCCTCTTAGTTATTCTTATTATTGTGTTAATCATTGCCGGTTTATGTGGGTTGGCTGGCTACACTTTTTATCAGCTTAATAGCATGAAATCCGCATTGCAGAATCAAGGCGGTGACGTTGCTGTAACAAAAAAAAATCTGCCGCCGCCGCCGCCGCCGATTTATGTCCCGCTGGACGCATTCACCGTCAGTCTCAAACCTGGCGAAAACGGCAGCGAGCGCGTGTTATATATTGGCCTGACGCTGCGTCTGGATGATGAAACCTCGAAAGAGACGCTGCAACAATTTTTGCCGGAAGTACGCAGTCGTCTGCTGCTGCTTTTTTCTCAGCAAACCGGGGAAGGGTTAGCCACGGACAACGGTAAAACTGAGCTGTTGAAAAAGACCAAAGAGGTCGTTAATCGCCCGCTCACGGAACATCACAAGCTGGTTGTCACCGATGTATTATTTAATGCATTTATTTTACGGTAAATTATATGTCTGACAGTCTCTTATCGCAGGCTGAAATTGACCGTCTTTTAAATGGCGGCGGCAGCGGAGAAAGTGAAAGCGTTCAGGAAACATCCAGTCATGAAAATATTCGGCCTTACGATCCGAATACGCAGCGGCGCGTTATTCGCGAGCGTATGCACTCGCTGGAAATTATTAATGAACGCTTTGCGCGCCAGTTTCGCATGGATTTGTTTAACCTGCTGCGGCGTAATCCGGATGTGACCGCAGGCAACATTACCATTCAGCCGTACCATGAGTTTGCGCGTAATCTGCCCGTGCCTACTAATCTCAATCTGGTGCATATGAATCCGCTGCGCGGTACGGCGCTGTTTGCTTTCTCGCCGCAGATGATTTCGATGGCGATCGATAATATGTTTGGCGGAGACGGAAGCTTTCCGACGAAAGTGGACGGGCGGGAATTTACCCCGACGGAGCAGCGTATTATTCGACGCATTATGTCGATGGCGCTGTCGTCTTACGATGAGGCCTGGAGCTCTATTTTTAAGCTTCAGACCGAATATGTGCGTTCAGAAACACAGATTAAGTTTACCAATATCACCTCGTCACCCAATGACATCGTGGTAACCACGCCGTTTTCCGTGGAAATTGGGTCGCACTCCGGCGAGCTGAATATTTGTATTCCCTTCAGCATCATCGAACCGCTACGGGAATTGTTAACCAATCCGCCGCTGGAAAATTCAAAGCAGGAAAACGATCAGTGGCATAGCACCCTGGCGGTTCAGGTTCGCGATGCCGAGCTGGAGCTGGTCGCGAAGCTGGCTGAAATCCCGACGCACGTTTCACGCATTATGAACCTCAAGAAGGGAGATGTTATTCCCCTCGATAAACCCGACACCATTGAAGTTTGTTCCGACGGCCTTCCTGTTTTCCGCGGTAAATATGGCCTGGTCAATAAACAGCTTGCCGTCAGAATTGAAAAAATTCTCGCTCCCTCGCTACTTTCTTTCAACAAGGAGAAATAACTAAATGAGTGCCACCAATCCGCCGTCTGAGGCTGACGAGCAATCTATTGACGATCTCTGGGGAGAAGCGATGAGCGAGCAGATGTCGACAGAGGCAAGCAGCGCGCCTGCCTCAGCGAAAAATGAACAGACGCTGAACTTATCCGACGATCTCAACCTGGTTCTGGATATTCCGGTCAAAATGACCGTGGAACTTGGCCGCACAAAAATGACGATTAAAGAGCTGCTGCGTCTAAGTCAGGGATCGGTCGTGCCCCTTGAAGGGCTGGCGGGCGAACCGCTCGATATTTTAATTAACGGCTATCTGATCGCCCAGGGCGAAGTGGTGGTGGTCTCCGATAAATTCGGCGTGCGTATTACTGACATCATTACGCCTTCCGAAAGAATGCAGCGTTTAAGCCGCTAATGAAACCTTTTGCACAACCTCATGTAGAGACCCTGGCCCGGCATAGCGATGCCGTGTCGGCGAGTAGCATGCTGATCAGGCTGAGCGGCGCGCTGGCGCTGGTTATCCTGGTGATCCTGGCGATCGCCTGGCTGGCGCGGCGCTCAGGATGGGGGCAGGCGCTGACGAAAGGAAGCCCTGCGCTGCGGGTCAGGCATAGCCTGTCATTAGGCCAGCGCGAGCGGGTCGCGATCGTCGAGGCCGGGAACCGGTGGTTCCTGTTGGGCATTACGCCTGAGGCTGTCACCCTGCTGAGCGAAATCGACAAAGACCCGGAAGATCATTCCGCCTCGCCTCCACCTGCGGGCCTTTTCCGGCAGGCGTTGCTCAACGCCACCCTCAAAAAAGGAAAAGGCCAATGATGAATAAATGCGTGCGCTTACTGCTTCGCGCGCTGCCGCTGTGGCTGTTAACCCTTCATCCCGTCTGGGCGGCCAGCGGCGATATTGTTATTGGTCATGGCGCGCACGGCGAAAACTGGTCGCTGCCGGTACAGACGCTGGTCTTGCTGACCTCACTGACGCTGTTGCCTGCCGTTCTGCTGATGATGACCGGTTTTACCCGCATCATTATTGTTCTGGGCCTGCTGCGCAACGCGTTGGGCACCGCGTCGTCGCCGCCGAATCAGGTCCTGCTGGGACTGGCGCTGTTTCTGACCTTTTTTGTGATGTCGCCGGTGTTGTCGCAGGTTTACGACGATGCGTGGCAGCCTCTGTCGCAGGACAAAATCACGCTGGAAGAGGCGCTGGCGAAAGGCGCGGTCCCGATGCGCAATTTTATGTTTGAACAGACGCGTGAAACCGATCTCGCGCTGTTTACCCGTATTGCGAAGCTGCCGAACTACAACAGCCGCGAGGACGTGCCGATGCGCATCCTGCTGCCGGCGTTTGTTACCAGCGAGCTAAAAAGCGGTTTTCAGATCGGCTTTACCATTTTTGTCCCCTTCTTAATCATCGACCTGGTGGTCGCCAGCGTGTTAATGGCGCTGGGGATGATGATGGTGCCGCCCGCCACGATGTCGCTGCCGTTTAAGCTGATGCTGTTTGTGCTGGTCGACGGCTGGCAGCTGGTGATCGGTTCACTGGCGCAGAGTTTTTATAGCTAAGCGAGAGAGTAACATGACGCCAGAAAGCGTAATGAGCCTGGGCTATGAGTCCATCAAGGTCGCGTTGATGATTGCCGGGCCGCTGCTGATAGCCTCGATGTTTACCGGTCTGCTGATCAGTATTTTGCAGGCGTCTACGCAGATTAACGAATCCACGCTCTCTTTTATTCCAAAAATATTAACGGTGATTGTGGTCCTGATTGTGCTAGGTCCCTGGATGATGGGGACGCTGATGGATTACATGCATTCGGTGTTCAGCAATATCCCGAATATCATCCGCTGACATGCAAAACCTCTCCGTCGCCGATTTTTATCCGCTGATTAGCCACTATTTCTGGCCGCTAACGCGGACGCTGGCCCTGTTCAGTACCGCTCCTGTTTTCAGCGAAAAGGTGGCGCAAAAAAAAGTCAAAATCGGCCTGGCGATGCTGATTGCCTTTTTAATCGGGCAGACGTTGCCTGAGACGCCGGTTACGCTGTGGTCTGTGGCGGGCATATGGATAACGGCGAAAGAGATTCTGATCGGCGCCATGATGGGCCTGACGGCGCAGTTCCTGTTCGCGGCGATGCGCTGCGCGGGCGAGATTATCGGCCTACAGATGGGGCTATCCTTCGCCTCTTTTTTCGATCCCTCCGGCGGGCAGGCCATGCCGGTGCTGGCGCGCTTCCTGAATACGCTGTTTACGCTGCTGTTTCTCACCCTGAATGGCCATCTTTATCTGCTTCAGGTGCTGGCCGACAGTTTTACTCTGCTGCCGGTGGATGCCACAGCGCTCGACGGCAGTGGGTTTTATCTGCTGGCGCAGACGGCAGGCGTAATTTTTAGCTGCGGGCTGAAGATTGGCCTGCCGATGATCGCGCTGCTGCTGGCGTTAAACCTGACGCTGGGCCTGCTTAACCGCCTGACGCCGCAGCTCTCGATCTTTGTTATCGGCTTCCCGCTCTCTATTACCCTCGGCATTGTGGCGCTGCTGCTGATGATGTTCGATTTCGCCCCGGTCTTTGACAGCTATATGCGGGACATTTTCGTGCATCTGGACAGTATCTTGCGCGCCCTGCTGTAGCCGCGGCAGGATCAGTCGAGCAGGGACGGATCGGCGGCGATCATCAGCGCTTTCATCTCCGCAAAATGCTGGCGCGAGAAGTCAGGAATGCCTTCCCAGGCGCGCGCCGTCTTTTCCGCCACCTCGTCGCTGAGGATCTTCAGCGGCTGGCCGGTAGACCAGGCGGTGACGAGGATCTGGCAGGCGCGCTCCAGCGTCCAGACATCGTCAAAGGCTTCGCCAATGTCCGTTCCGGTGACCATGACGCCGTGGTTGCCCATCAGCAGGCGGCTTTTGCCTGCCAGCAGACTGGCCAGGCGCGCGCCTTCCTCCACCGTATCCGCCATGCCGCCGTAAAGCGTATCGACCGCCACGCGGTTAAAGTAGCGCGCGCTGTTCTGATCGATCGGCGGGATATGCGGCTCGGCCAGGCAGGCGACGCTGGTGGTGTAGACTGGGTGCAGGTGCAGCACCACGCGCACTTCCGGCAGGCGCTGGTGGATCTGGCCGTGAATCGACCAGGCGGTGGCGTCAACGTCGCTGCGCTGCGCGCAGGCGGGATCGTCAGCGTCCAGCAGCAGCAAATCGCTGGCGCGGATGCGCGAAAAATGCTTCCACTTCGGGTTGAGCAGGAACTGCTTGCCGTCCGCTGAAATGGCCGCGCTGAAGTGGTTTGCTACCGCCTCGTGCATACCGAGATGGGCGATAATGCGAAAGGTCGCGGCCAGGTCGATACGGGTCTGTTCTTCAAACGAGAGCGCCATACATCTCTCCTGAAAAGGGATAAAAAGAAGAGGCGGACGCCAGTGGCCTGACGCCCGCATCGGTATCAGGGCTGCGGCATCAGGGTTTTGATGTCCTCTTCGCTCGGCGCGACGAAGTTATACTTCTTCAGCAGCGCGGCATATTCCGGCGTTTTGCTGTACTTCTCCAGCCCGTCCACCAGCGCCTGCTTCACCTCGTCATTGCCTTTCTTCACGCCAAAGCCGTTAAGCACCGGATAGATCAGCGTTTCCGAAGAGATCTGTACGCGGTCGCCCAGCTTCTGCACCACGCCGCGCGCCACGGCGGCATCGGTGATTTGCGCTTCGACCGCATGAGACAGCATCGCCTGGGTCGTTTGCGGATCGGTGGTGTATTCGCTGATGGCGATCGGCGGCTTGCCGTTCTTCACGCAGTAGTCGGCAGAGAGTTTATGCAGCTGCTGAAGCCAGGAGGTTGCGCCCATCGAACCGATCTTATGACCGCAAAACTCTTCCGGCGTTTTGGGCTGATAATCGCTGCCTTTCAGCGACAGGATCGCCTCTCCGCTTTTCAGATAGGGGATCATATCGATCACCTTCAGCCGTTCCGCCGTGATGTACATGGAGGAGTTGGTTATATCGAAACGGTTGCCCTGAAGGCCGGTAATCAGGTTGGGAAAGCGGGTGTCGAGATTCACCGCCTGACGGCCCATCACCTTTGCCAGCCCGTCGAGAAACTCGATGTCGAAGCCGGTGGGTTTGTTGTTGTCGATATACTCATAGGGGAAAAACGTCATGTCGGAACCGGCGATGATTTTACCCGGCTGCTGGAACGCTGACGCGCTAAACGAACCCAGCGCAACGCTGGCGGCCAAAAAAGTCAGGGCAACAGATTTCATAAAGCCTCCGTGGGGGCGATTAGGCGCGGGCAAGATCGTTGCCAGCCTGCTGAACAAAAAAGGATGCGCCGCTCGGCTTCTGCGGCAGACGGAACTGATTAACGGTGCTGCGCACCATGCCGCTCTCCTGGCCCGCGACCAGCGCGCCGGCATCGAGGCTCGGCAGGGGATTCTCGCCAAAGGGCAGCGCATCTTCCGCCGCGTAGACGGCGATGAACAGCGTGCGCGGCAGCTCGGTTTCGTTCGGGCTGGAGGCGTGCAGCAGGCGCGTATGCATAAAGCAGACAGAACCGGGCGGTCCAAAACAGGCGGCGGGCTGAGCGCACTGCTCCTCGACCACGCTTTTATCCACCGCGCCGGTAAAGCGGCCGTTTTGCCAGTGAGAGTAGAGCGGGCCTTTGTGGCTGCCGGGCACCACGTTGAGCGGGCCGTTTTCCGGCGTCACTTCGCTGACCATCAGCAGCGCCGTAACGATGTCGTCGTTGCTGTGCGGCGTAAACAGGAAGTCCTGATGCCACTCGACTTTGGTGGCGGTGTGCGGCAGCTTGGAGTTGATCTTGCTGTGATGAAAGCGCGCGCCCTGGCTTCCGGTCAGCTGACCGGCGATCTGCGCCATGCGCGACTGAAGCGCCGTATGCCGGTAAGCGGCGGAGATCTCGGTCGGCGAGCTGACGCGGCGCAGCGACGGATGGTCAGCGCGGTGATCGCTTTCCAGATCGAAACGCGCGCGGCCATCCAGCGTGTCGCCATAGGCTGCCTGATGGCTGCGGCTCTCTTCGACCCAGCCATCGAAATCGTGCTGCAACGCGGCGATCTCCGCAGCGCTTAATACGTTCTCCACCACCAGAAAACCCTGCTGGTGATACTGGTCTACCTGCCACTGTTCGATCATGATTTGCCCTCGTGCTGATGAAATGGATTAAGCCAGGGAAACATCCTTCAAAAAGGCCTCAACGCGCGGATGCTGCCCGCTGCGCATCGCCTGTGGCGCGTCATCGCAAACCACGCGTCCTTTTTCCATAAATACGATGCGGTCAGAGACCTTAAAGGCGAAGTTCATCTCATGGGTCACGATCACCATGGTGATGCCTTCGTGCGCCAGGGTTTCGATCACCTGCAATACCTCATTGACCTTTTCCGGGTCCAGCGCCGAGGTTGGCTCGTCAAACAGCATGATCTGCGGACGCATCATCAGAGCGCGGGCAATAGCGACGCGCTGCTGCTGGCCGCCAGAGAGCTGGTGCGGATATTTCCACGCGTGCTCCAGCATGCCCACTTTATGCAGCAGTTCGCAGGCGTGCTGCTTCAGTTCGTCGCGCGGCGCCAGCCGGTGGTAGCGCGGGGCCAGCAGCAGGTTGTCCAGCACGCTAAGGTGCGGAAACAGGTTAAAGCTCTGGAACACCATGCCGATGTTGAGGCGGTGCTCGGCGTGCTCGATAAAGCGCGGCTTCTGCTCGCCCTGCTTGCTAAGGTGAATAAAGGGCTGGCCGTTAATGCGGATCTCGCCGTTGTCAATCTGCTCCAGTCCGTTCAGCAGGCGAATAAGCGTGGTTTTGCCGGAGCCGGATGGGCCAATCACTGAGACCACTTCGCCCGGCTGAATTTGCAGGCTGACCGCGCCCAGCACTTCGACATTGTTATAGGCCTTGTGCAAACGCGAAGCCTGTAGGGCCGGGCCGCTGGTTTGCGCCGCCGGGCGGGCCAGCGGCGTGACGCCGCGCTGCGCCAGCGCGAAAAGCTGGTCATCCACCTTGCCGGACGGACGACGCTGGGTGACGTCGAGATAGCGCTCCAGCTGTTTCAGCAGAAAGTCGAACACCGTGACGATCAGCACGTAGTAGCAGGCGACCGCCGCCATGGTTTCCATCACCAGGAAGTTTTGCGAATAGAGACGCTGGCCGACCATCAGGATCTCCGTCAGCGAAATTACCGACACCAGCGAGCTGAGCTTCACGATGGCGATATATTCGTTTGCCAGCGCGGGCAGGGCGACGCGCACCGCCTGCGGGATAATGATGCGCCACTGGATGCCGGTAAAGCGCAGCCCCAGCGCGCGCGCGGCTTCGCTCTGGCCTTTCGGAATCGACAGCAGGCCGCCGCGATGGATCTCCGCGATATAGGCGCTTTCGCTCAGCACCATGGCGATCAGGCCCGCCCAGAAGGGGTCGCTGAGCAGCGCGGCGGTGCCGGGCGCGGCCTGCGGCAGGTTATAAACGAAAATCAGCAGCACCAGCAGCGGCAGACTGCGGAACAGCCAGATGTAGCCGCGCGCAGGCAGGTTGAACAGCGCGCGGTTCGACTGCTTCGCCAGCGCCAGCACAAACCCCACCACGATACTGATGCCCCAGGTCAGCAGGCTCAGTTTGATAACGGTCCAGGTCGCCAGCCAAAATTCGGCGTCGCTGAACAGGCTGAACATATAGTTCCAGTTAAAGGTCATGAGGCATTTCACTCGCTTAAATAAAAGCGAATTTCAATAAAAATTCGCCGCTTTTGGTTAATTGACACTATGGCGGCAGCGGCTAACTGGAGGCAATTAGTAAATTGTTGCCTTCAGACTTTAAAAAAACTATTCAGCGGAAAAAGAGAGAGGGCAACCATAAGTTAATAACAGGCATTATTGCGGCTGCGTAATTTAAAGAGCTTTGCCCTTTTATGGCGCAGGTCTGTGCCAAAATGAGGCGGCGTTAAAAAATACTCAGCAGGCCATTAAAATATAACGCGCCGCCTTTGTTGTTATATCAATAACAATTCGGATCGCGCGCTACGAGAAGTGACGACATGCTCTGCCCGTTTAAGGGGCAACAGCATGGCATGAGGCTTGCAGCGTACAGATACCTGCAAAGCCGTCCTGCTGAGACGGCGGCCATAATCATAAGGTTTTCATGATGCGCTTTACGCTGAAACAGTTGAAATATTTCGTCACCGTAGTGGAAACAGAGAGCATCGCTGAAGCGTCGCGCCAGCTGCATATCGCTCAACCCTCTATCTCTATTGCCATTAAAAATCTGGAGGACACCTTCGATCAGCAGCTGTTTATCCGCCATCACGCGCAGGGCGTTTCCCTGACGCCAGGCGGCCGCCGCTTTTACGAGAAGGCGCGCGATCTGCTGCGTTTAACCTATGAGTTTGAGCAGAACTCCCGCGCTGAGCATCAGCTGGTGTCCGGCGCCATCGCAGTGGGCTGCTTTGAGTCGGCCGCGCCGCTCTACCTGCCGAAACTGATCGCCGGGTTTAAAAAAATTTATCCTGACATCACCATCGAACTCTATGACGGCGAGCAGCATGAGCTGATGCACGGACTGCATCGCGGACGTTTCGATCTGGCGTTTCTCTACGATCTGGATCTGGACCACTCGATTAAGAAGGAGCCGCTGAACGCGCCGCGCCGACCCTATGCGCTGCTGCCCGCTGCGCATCCGCTGGCGCGACAGGCAACGGTGTCGCTGCAACAGCTGAGCCGCGAGCCGATGATCCTGCTGGATGCCATCCCCAGTAAAAACTACTTTATCCGCATCTTTAAAGAGAAGGGCTACCATCCTGACGTCGCCTACAGTTCGCCTTCTATTGAAATGGTGCGCTGCATGGTGGGGCAGGGATTAGGTTTTTCGGTGCTGGTGACGCGTCCCTGTTCTGATATGACCTATGACGGACAAAAACTTATTCATCTGGAAATAGAAGATGAAATGCCGGACTCCACGCTGATTATGGCTTACCTGCAAAATAATGAGCCAACCCGACCGGCTCAGTTATTTATGGACTATTGTCGCCGCGCCGAACTTTTTCCCGTGCCGCAGCGTTAATTACGCGTTTTAGCTGACGTCTGGCGCAGCCTAATAAATTCCTATCCAGTCGTTAGCTTTATAATATTTTACCCTTTCCGTCGCCTCAAATAGTCTTGGAAGCCTTTCCTGTGATGAATATATCGGCCGGCGGCTGGCTGAGGGACGCTGAAATGACAGAGATGAAAACAGAGATTGATACCCTGGTGATTGGCGCCGGGCAGGCGGGCGTCGCGATGAGCGAGCATCTGAGCCGCCTTGATGTACCCCATCTGGTGCTGGAGAAAAATCGTATTGCCGAAGCCTGGCGCAGCGGGCGCTGGGATTCGCTGGTGGCAAACGGTCCCGCCTGGCACGATCGCTTTCCCGGTATGGCGTTTCCGGAGTGCGCGCCCGACAGCTTTGTCGCTAAAGAGAAGGTGGCGGATTACTTCGTCGACTATGCGAAAAAGTTCCACGCGCCGATCCGCACCGGCGTAGAGGTGCTGCGCGTCGAGCGCAACAGCGGCCGCGCAGGCTTCACCGTGCAGACCTCAGAGGGCGTGATTGAGGCGCAGCGCATTGTGGCGGCGACCGGACCTTTTCAGAAACCGGTGATCCCGGCGATCGCGCCGCGCAGCGATCGCCTGAAACAGATCCACTCGGCGGAATACCGCAATCCGCAGCAGCTACCCGAAGGGGGCGTGCTGGTTATCGGCGCGGGATCCTCCGGCGTACAGATCGCGGACGAATTACAGCGTGCCGGAAAAACAGTCTGGCTCTCGGTCGGACCGCACGATCGTCCGCCGCGCGCCTATCGCAACCGTGACTTTTGCTGGTGGCTTGGCGTGCTGGGGATGTGGGACGCGGCGGCCAGCCAGCCGGGTAAAGAGCATGTCACCATCGCCGTAAGCGGCGCGCGCGGCGGCCACACGGTCGATTTTCGCGCGCTGGCGGCGCAGGGCGTGAACCTGGTCGGCATGACGCAGGCTTTTGAAGGGGAGACGGTGACGTTTCAGCCCGATCTGGCGCACAACATCGCGCGCGGCGACGCCAGCTATCTGGCGCTGCTGGATGCGGCGGATGCCTGGATTGCCCGTAACGGTCTCGACCTGCCCGAAGAGCCAGAGGCGCGTCACTTTCTGCCCGATCCCGACTGCGTGACGCATCCGCTTAGCGAGCTAAATCTCGCCAGCGCCGGGGTTAACAGCATTATCTGGGCGACCGGTTATGTAGCGGATTACAGCTGGCTTCAGGTGGATGCTTTCGATGAAAAAGGTAAACCGCAGCACCATCGCGGCGTGTCAGCCGAAGCGGGCGTCTATTTTCTTGGGCTGCCCTGGCTCTCCCGCCGTGGCTCTACTTTTATCTGGGGAGTCTGGCACGACGCGAAATATATCGCCGACCAGATCGCCATCCAGCGTCAGTATCAGAGCTACCAGACCGCGCCACACTCTTAATCAGGCAGGAGACCCCTAATGCCAACGCATACCCGTATTCGTATGTTCAATACCAAAGAGACCTACCCCAATCAGGCGCTTGATAACGATCTTTGTCAGGCGGTGCGCGCGGGCAATACCGTTTACGTGCGCGGTCAGGTCGGCACCGACTTTGACGGCAACCTGGTTGGGCTGGGCGAGCCAGGCGTACAGGCGGCGCAGGCGATGAAAAACGTTAAGCAGCTGCTGGAAGAGGCAGGCAGCGATCTGTCGCATATCGTCAAGACCACCACCTATATCACCGACCCGCGCTTCCGCGAGCCGGTCTACCTGGAGGTCGGCAAGTGGCTAAAGGGCGTTTTCCCGATATCCACCGGGCTGGTGGTGTCGGCGCTGGCGCAGCCGCAGTGGCTGATGGAGATTGACGTCATCGCCGTGATCCCGGACGGCTGGCATGGCAAGGAGGCGCTATGACGCTTTCGATTAGCGCACGCTGCCCAGAAAGCGGGCAGCTGGGTATCGCCATCAGCTCTTCCAGCATTGCGGTCGGCGCGCGCTGCCCGTGGTTGCAGGCGGGAACCGGCGCGGTATCCAGCCAGAACATTACCCTGCCTGCGCTGGGGCAGCAGGTGCTGGCGCAGCTGGAAGCGGGCGCGTCCGCGCAGCAGGCGCTCAAGCTGGCGCTGGCGGAGGATCGCTTTAGCGATTATCGCCAGGTGACGGTGATTGATTCCGCAGGCGAAGTGGCGCACTTCAGCGGCAGCCAGACCTTAGGCGTCTGGAAGGTGGCGCAGGGCGAGAACTGTGTAGCGGCAGGCAATATGCTGGCGGACAAAGCGGTGATTGACGCTATGGTCTCTGCTTTTGAAGCCTCTTCCGGGGAGCTGACCAGCCGACTGATTGCGGCGCTTCAGGCGGGCATCGACCGCGGCGGTGAAGCCGGACCAGTGCACTCCGCCGCCGTTAAGGTGGTAGACGACTATACCTGGCCGCTGGTGGATCTGCGCGTGGACTGGGCCGAAGAGGACCCGGTGGATGCGCTGTCGCGCCTGTGGCTCGCCTATGAACCGCAGATGGAGGCCTATGTGACGCGCGCGCTCGATCCGCGTGAAGCGCCGAGCTATGGCGTGCCCGGCGATGAATAGCCATCTGCGCGCGCTGCTGGCGTCGCTGCTGGCCTTCGACACCACCAGCCGCGAATCGAATCTGGCGCTGATCGGCTTTATCCGCGACCTTCTCGCGCAGCACGGCGTTGCTTCCACGCTGTTTTATAGCGACGACGGACGCAAGGCGAATCTCTATGCCCGGCTGGGACCGGCGGGCGACGGCGGCGTGCTGCTGTCGGGCCATACCGATGTGGTGCCGGTGGACGGGCAGGCGTGGACGATGCCGCCCTTTGCGCTGACCGAGCGTGACGGGCGCTGCTATGGTCGCGGCAGCGCCGATATGAAAGGCTTTATCGCCTGCGTGCTGGCCTCGCTTACGACATTTTTAGCCCGGCCGCTGCGCATGCCGCTGCATCTGGCCTTTTCATATGACGAAGAGGTAGGCTGTCTGGGCGTGCGCTCGCTGGTGGCGCATCTCCAGGCTTCGCCGGAGAAACCCGCGCTCTGCATTATCGGCGAACCCACCGGGATGCAGCCGGTTTACGGCCATAAAGGCAAAGTGGCGATGCGCTGTCAGGTGCGCGGCCACGCCTGCCATTCCGCCTGGGCGCCCTCCGGCGTCAATGCGATAGAGCAGGCGGCGAAGCTTATCGGGCATATCTCCGGCATCAGCGAATCGCTCCAGCAGACGCAGGACGCGCGCTTCGATCCGCCGTTCAGCACCTTGCAGGTCGGAACGATTCAGGGCGGGGCGGCGCTGAATATCGTGCCGCAGGATTGTCAGTTCGATTTTGAGCTGCGTACTCTGCCGGATGCGGATGCAGAGAGCGTACTGAAGAATATCGAAGCCTTCGCGCGCAGCGAGCTACTGCCCGCGATGCAGGCGAAAGCGCCGGAGAGCGCCATTACGTTTCAGCCGCTGGGCGCCTATCCTGGTCTGTTAACCGATCCTCAAAGCGACGTTGCCCGCTGGCTGGCTGACTGGAGCGGCAGCGCGGCGTTTTCCACCGTGGCCTTCGGCACCGAAGGCGGCCTGTTCAACGAAGCTGGCATTGCCACCCTGATTTGCGGGCCAGGCAGTATGGCGCAGGGACATAAAGCCGACGAGTTTGTTGCGGTGGAGCAGCTTGAACGCTGTATGCAGATGCTCGCCAGGCTCTGCGCCTGGATGCGCGCTGGCTAACCCTCGTTTATATCTGTCAACCGACCCCGTTTATAAAGGCATTCAGCGCGGCGAGGTAATCAAACGGGTTCGATGACGGGTTCCGCACAAAAGCAAAAACCCAGCCATAAGGCTGGGTTCTTTAAATTTGTGGTGCCCGAACCCGGACAAAAATGCCGGGAGCATTTTTGCTTTACCGCGCCTGCGCGGTAAACCCGCAGGGCGAGCCGCCGGACGCGGCGAGATCATCGAACCGGTTCGATGACGGGTTCCGCACAAAAGCAAAAACCCAGCCATAAGGCTGGGTTTTTTAAATTTGTGGTGCCCGAACCCGGACAAAAATGCCGGGAGCATTTTTGCTTTACCGCGCCTGCGCGGTAAACCCGCAGGGCGAGCCGCTGGACGCGGCGAGGTTATCGAACGGGTTCGATGAACGGGTTCCGCACAAAAGCAAAAACCCAGCCATAAGGCTGGGTTCTTTAAATTTTGGTGCCCGAACCCGGAATCGAACCAGGGACACGGGGATTTTCAATCCCCTGCTCTACCGACTGAGCTATTCGGGCAACGGGGCGCATTAAACCGTAATGGCCGCTTCGCGTCAACGGCTTTGCATTAAAAAAGCAGGAAAACGTGACTGATTGCCTGCTTTTCAGGCAGAAGGGGCAAAAACCTATGCCAGCGCGCCATTAGCCCGACACAGGGCGATGCGCAGCACGTCTTCCGCCAGGCGTTTTGCCGTCGCCACATCTTGCACATTGCGCTTAACCAGCAGCTTGCTGAGACAGCCTTCAAGGATAAGCTCCAGCTGGTCCGCCACCATCGCAGGGTTATCCAGCCCCAGCTCAACCAGAATGCCGTGGGTAAAATGCCAGGAAGCCTGCTTTTGCTGTTCAGCAATCTGATGCACCGGCTGGTCCGGCTGTGGGTAGAAACTACAGGCGGCAATAAACAGGCAGCCCGGATAGCGGCCTTTCTGTACCTGTTCGCTTAATACCTGATAACGCGCCAGCAGTTTTTGTTCGCCGTCGAGTTCGGTGGAGAGCAAAACCTGGCGCCGCCAGGTATCGATCTGCTGGCCATGATAGCGCAACGCATCGTAGAGCAGGGCATCGCGTTCAGGCCAGAATTGTTCAAGCTGCGCCAGCGTCAGTTCACTGTCGCCAGCCAGCTGTTGTAATGACGTCGTTGCCGCCAGTCCATTTTTTTCAAGCACGTTTAACGCATGCTCAAGTATCTGTTCACGCTGCAAGTAACGTCTCCTCTGTAAACCATGCCGCCACTGGCGGCGTTTCTCCAGTGTCGTTTAGCGAACCCGATTCTGCAAATGCGTGCGGAAATCTTCTGCGTTAAGAAAACCGGCTACGCGTGAGTCGGGGATCTCGCGGCCTTCTGCGTCAAAAAACAGAATAGTGGGCAGGCCAGCCACCTGTAGATGCTGCAACAGGGCATTATCCGCTGCGTTATTCGCGGTGACGTCAGCCTGCAACAGTTGCATATGGCTCAGCGCCGCCTGCACGCCCGGATCGCTAAAGGTGTATTTTTCAAACTCTTTGCACGCAACGCACCAGTCGGCATAGAGATCAACCATAGTGACGCGACCCTTAGCCTGCTGTAACGCCGCGTCCAGCTGGGGCGCAGAGAGGATGCGCTGAAAAGGAAGCCGGGCGGCCGTCGGCGAGGTCGCCGGCGCGCCCCAAACCCACTCCTGCAAGGGCCGCGCGCAAATCAACGCGGCGGCCAGCATCACTATCTGCACGAGTCGCCATCTGCCGCCGTTGCCGCGCAGGCTGCTACAAAACGCCCAGGCAAAGAAGGCGATGCCCAGCGCGCTCCACAGGCGCATGCCCCAGAGTTCGCCCAGCACGCGCTCCAGTAAAAACACCGGCAGCGCCAGAATAACAAAGCCAAATCCCTGCTTCACCGTCTGCATCCAGGGACCGCTTTTCGGCAGCAGGCGGTTGCCGAACATCGTCACCGCAATTAACGGCAGTCCCATGCCGACGGCGTAGAGCCACAGCGTGCCCGCGCCTGCCCACAGATTACCGCTCTGCGCGATATAGAGCAGAATGGCGCTGAGCGGCGCGGTGGTGCAGGGCGAGCAGATCAATCCCGCCAGCGCGCCCATCAAGAACACGCCGGGCAGGGATCCACCCTGCTGGCGATTGCTCCACAGCGTCAGGCGCGTCTGCATGCTGGCGGGAAGCTGTAGCTGAAACAGACCGAACATCGACAGCGCGAGCAGGGTGAAAATCAGCGACAGCCCGATCAGTACATAAGGGTGCTGGAGCGCCGCCTGAAAGCGCAGGCCAGCCGCCGCTACGACGACGCCCAGCAGCGTGTAGGTAAGCGCCATGCCCAGAACATAGATGACGGCCAGGCTAAACAGCCGCGGCAGCGAGCCGCTGCGCTGGCCGCCGAGAATAATTCCCGCGATCAGCGGATACATGGGCAGCACGCAGGGGGTAAAGGCGACGCCGATGCCAATCAGCAACGCCCAGAGCGGCGAAAAGGGCAGCGGTGTCGCAGGCGCAGGCTGCGCGCTGAGGGCAGGCGATGCGGCGCTGGCGCTCAGTGGCGACAGCGGAATGGTGCGCGTCTCCGGCGGATAGCAGAAACCCGCCGCCGCACAGCCCTGATAGGTAACGCTGAGGGTCGCGCCCTGCGCGGCCTGCTGTAACTGCACCGGCAAATGCAGATCCTGCGGATAAATTTCGCTTTTACCGTAAAATTCATCCTCATGCGGCTGGCCCAGCGGCAGCGTCACCGGCGCAATCTGCGCCTGCTGCGCACTGATATGAATCTGCTGTCGATACAGGTAGTAGCCCTGTTTCACCTTCCAGCTAAGCGCCACCTCGCTGCCCTGCTGGTTGAAATCGAAGGTAAAAGCCTGATCTACCGGCACAAAGCGGCTGTTAGCCTGTGGGGAAAAGAGCGAGGCCTGCGTCGGCAGCGTGATAAAAAACGCCAGTATAACGGCGATCAGGCAAGAGATGCGTGCAGCCATGACAAGTATTCACTGTCTCCATATTGAACCGGTAGCGCCAGCAGTTCGGGCACTTCATAAGGATGTTCGCGTTTGAGCAGGTCCATTAGCGCCTGCTGATGCGCGCTATCGCTTTTTAGCAGCAGCTGGACCTCGCGCGCCTGCTCAAGCTTGCCCTGCCAGACATAAAGCGACGTGGCGCCGGGCAGCAGCGTCGCGCAGGCGGCAAGCCTGGACGCCAGCGCCTGCGCGGCGAGCCGATGCGCGCAGGCTTCGTCCGGGGCAGTACACAGAATTACCACGGCATTCATTGCGTCACTCCCGTTGCGGAAAGCGTCGATGATAGCACGCGCGCCGCGCCGCAGGCTTTACAGGTTGTAACGGCGCTACAGCACCAGACCGCCAATCAAAAAGCCAGACAGCACCGACAGCGCAATGGCCAGCACGCCCGGCACGATAAAGGCATGGTTGAACACGTAGTTGCCGATGCGCGTTGAACCGGTGTCATCCATTTCAACGGCGGCCAGCAGCGTCGGGTAGGTCGGCAGCACGAACAGCGCGGAGACGGCGGCAAAAGAGGCGACGGCAGTGTGGGCCGATACCCCCAGCAGCAGGGCGGCAGGCATCAGCGCTTTGGCGGTCGCTGCCTGCGAATAGAGCAGCATGGAGGCGAAGAACAGCGCCACCGACAGCAGCCAGGGGGCCTGATGCAGTAAATCGCCCGCCAGATGCTGGATCTCGCTAATGTGCGCTTTAACAAAGGTATCGCCGAGCCAGGCCACGCCCATAACGCAGATGCAGGCGCTCATGCCTGACTTAAAGGTGCTGGCGCTGAGGATCGCGCCGGTGTCGATGCGGCAGAACAGCGAAATCAGCGTGGCGATGGTGAGCATAAAGACCACGATCGCTTCGTTGCGCGGCAGCGGCGGATCGGTAATCAGCCCGACGCCGTCGCTGATAGCGGTAGCGTAGAGCACCACGGCGACGATGCCGGCCAGAAACAGCAGCACTGAACGTTTCGCGCCTGGCTTCTCTTCATAGTGGCTTGCGCCGCGCAGGCGTACTTCGCCTTTCGCGAGGCGCGCCTGGTAAATCTCATCCTCATGCAGCTCTTTGCCAAGGAAGTTAGTGACCAGCGCCGCCAGAAACAGGCCGATCATCGTCGAGGGAATAGCGACCGCCAGCAGGGCGATATAGCTGACGCCGCGCGGCTCCAGCAGCGAGGCGAAAAATACCACCGCCGCCGACAGCGGCGAGGCGGTAATGGCGATTTGCGAGGCGACGACGGCGATAGAGAGCGGGCGCGACGGGCGTACGCCTTGCTCTTTCGCCACTTCGGCGATCACCGGCAGCGTAGAAAAGGCCGTATGGCCGGTGCCCGCCAGCAGCGTCATGATATAGGTCACCAGCGGCGCCAGCAGCGTGACGTAGCGCGGATGGCGACGCAGCAGCCGCTCCGCCAGACTGACCAGGTAATCCATGCCGCCCGCGACCTGCATAGCGGCGATGGCCGCGATCACCGCCATAATGATTTCAATCACATCAAAAGGGATCGCGCCCGGCTTTAGTCTGCAGACCAGCGTCAGCGCCAGTACGCCCAGCCCGCCAGCGAAACCAATGCCAATGCCGCCCAGACGGGCGCCCAACCAGATCGCCAGCAGGACGATCGCTAACTCAACGACGATCATTCATCACCTCATGAAAGTGGTAAAACAGCAGGCTATGTAGCAAATAAAAAGGCGCGCCGTGTTGATCGCGACGCGCCTTTTTCTCATCTCGCTCTGGACGACTTACTGTTCGTTTTCGTCAGTGTAGCGTTTGGCCTTGTAAGCCGGGTACATCAGGTTCTGCACAGAGAAAATATCATCCAGCTCGCTTTCGGTCAGCAACCCGCGCTCCAGCACCACTTCGCGCACGCTTTTACCGGTTTCCGCACAGATTTTGCCGACGATGTCGCCGTTGTGGTGACCAATATAGGGGTTGAGGTAGGTGACGATGCCGATAGAGTTAAACACATAGGCTTCGCACACCGCTTTGTTGGCGGTAATGCCGTTAACGCATTTTTCCAGCAGGTTGTAGCAGGCGTTGGTAAGAATGCTGATGGATTCAAACAGCGCCTGGCCAATGACCGGCTCCATCACGTTAAGCTGAAGCTGACCCGCCTCGGCCGCCATCGTCACGGTGGTATCGTTGCCGATGACCTTGAAGCACACCTGATTGACCACCTCTGGCACCACCGGGTTAACCTTAGCGGGCATGATCGAGGAGCCGGCCTGCAATTCCGGCAGGTTGATCTCGTTGAGACCGGCGCGCGGACCGGAAGAGAGCAGACGCAGGTCATTACAGATCTTCGACAGCTTCACGGCCAGACGCTTCAGCGAGGAGTGCACCATCACGTAAGCGCCGCAGTCCGAGGTGGCTTCAATCAGATCCTCCGCCGGGATAACCGGCAGGTTGCTGACCTCGGCAAGGCGCTGAACCGCCAGATGCTGATAGCCGTCTGGCGTATTCAGACGCGTGCCGATCGCCGTCGCGCCCAGATTGACCTCCAGCAGCAGTTCGGCGGTGCGCAGAATGCTGCGCGTCTCCTCATTGAGCAGGACGTGGAAAGCGTGGAACTCCTGGCCCAGCGTCATTGGCACGGCATCCTGCAACTGGGTGCGGCCCAT
Source organism: Candidatus Pantoea deserta (assembly GCF_003813865.1). Taxonomy (GTDB): domain Bacteria; phylum Pseudomonadota; class Gammaproteobacteria; order Enterobacterales; family Enterobacteriaceae; genus Pantoea; species Pantoea deserta. The sequence continues at coordinate 384,624 of NZ_RMVG01000001.1, read as the reverse complement.
TTTCAGGATGCTCTCGAACTCGGCCGCCTTGCGCTCAAAGCCTTCGCCCAGCTCTTTAATGCCGTCCAGCAGCTTCAGGATCGAACTGTACACGGCGATACGGAAACCGGTGGGGTAGGCGTCGTTAGTGGACTGGCATTTATTGACGTGGTCGTTGGGATTAAGGAACTGGTACTCACCTTTATGATGGCCCATGAGTTCCAGCCCGATATTGGCCAGCACCTCGTTGGTGTTCATATTCACCGAGGTGCCCGCGCCGCCCTGATAGACATCGACCGGAAACTGATCCATGCACTTGCCGTTATTCAGGACTTCGTCACAGGCCTGAATAATGGTGTTTGCAATGTTGCGCGGGATGGTTTGCAGCTCTTTATTAGCGAGGGCGGCGGCTTTTTTCACCATAACCATGCCGCGCACAAATTCAGGAATATCGCTGATTTTACTGTTGCTGATACGGAAATTTTCAATCGCACGCAGAGTATGAACGCCATAATAGGCATCGGCGGGAACTTCACGCATGCCCAGCAGGTCTTCTTCGATACGAATGTTGTTCGCCATGATAACCTTCTTGTTATTGGCCGCTTGCGCTGGCGCCATCCATCACAGGTGATGTGTTATTTGTCGTGGAAAGCCGGAGCCGACAGTGTATCCGCCTGCTCTCAGGTGCGCACGATCATATGCTGCCGTCGGGCTAAAGCGCGAGCGGGGATCGGAAATTACGCTCTTATTGCCGTCAGCATCGCTACGATATGTGATATTGCGCACAAATTTAACCCCACTGTAAATATTTGAAAACCTCGGTTGAATTAGCGTTGCGGCAGGCCCATCTCAGAGCTATGTCGTCTGAAAAGGCGTTTTTGCTGCCTGCCTGAAGCAGGACGGCTCGACTAAAAGGAGAATACGGTGCGCTGGTTACCGTTAATCATTATTTTTGTGCTCGCCTGGATTGAGATCACCCTGTTTATTCAGGTGGCTCACGCGCTGGGCGTGCTGATGACCATGCTGCTGGTGATCTTCACCTCGGCGCTGGGAGTGTCGCTGGTCAAAAACCAGGGCATGAAAAACTTTATGCTAATGCAGGAGAAGCTGGCGCGTAACGAAAGTCCGGCCGAAGAGATGATTAAAAGCGTCTCGCTGATCATTGCCGGTTTCCTGCTGCTGCTGCCTGGCTTTTTCACTGACTTTCTCGGTCTGCTGCTGCTGTTGCCGCCGGTGCAGAAACACCTGACGCTGAAGCTGATGCCGCATCTGCGCGTCTGGCGCGGGCCGGGCGCAGGGCCGGACAGCGGCTTTACCGTCGAGGGCGAATATGAGCGTAAAGAGAGCGATCGCATCGGGCACGATGACCGCCACGATCGCTAAGCGCAGCCAGAAGAGAAGCGCGACCTGAGCGTCGCGCTTTTTTTATGCGCGACGCTAAAAGGGCCTGTTTTGCGCAAAAAAGCGGCAGTTGTCATAGCCAGGTAAAAAATTTGCTTTCAGGGCCTTGAAAGCCTTTTTATCCGACCCTATCTCTTGCTCCACGAGGCCGGAAGCCAGGCTGTCCGGCGTTCAACCCAAAAATGAATGATTGGACTTCTCAAAGGAGAGCTATCTAATGAAAATTCGTCCGTTGCACGATCGCGTTATCGTCAAGCGTAAAGAAGTTGAAGCTAAATCTGCTGGCGGCATCGTTCTGACCGGCTCGGCAGCTGGCAAATCGACCCGTGGCGAAGTGCTGGCGGTGGGTAATGGCCGCATCCTGGAAAACGGTGAGGTTAAGCCGCTGGACGTTAAAGTTGGCGACCTGGTGATCTTTAACGAAGGTTACGGCGCAAAAACCGAAAAGATCGACAACGAAGAAGTGCTGATCATCTCTGAAAGCGACATTCTGGCGATTGTTGAAGCGTAATTACGCGAAATTCACTGAACGAAACGAATTTAAGGGACAATTGAAATGGCAGCTAAAGACGTAAAATTCGGTAATGACGCTCGCGTAAAAATGCTGCGCGGCGTGAACGTACTGGCAGATGCAGTAAAAGTTACCCTGGGCCCGAAAGGCCGTAATGTTGTTCTGGATAAATCTTTTGGTGCACCGACCATCACGAAAGATGGCGTGTCTGTTGCGCGTGAAATCGAGCTGGAAGACAAGTTCGAAAACATGGGCGCGCAGATGGTGAAAGAAGTTGCCTCTAAAGCGAACGATGCGGCAGGCGACGGCACCACCACGGCAACCGTACTGGCGCAGGCTATCGTTAACGAAGGTCTGAAAGCAGTCGCGGCTGGCATGAACCCGATGGATCTGAAGCGCGGCATCGACAAAGCGGTTATCGCCGCTGTTGAGCAGCTGAAAGCGCTGTCCGTTCCGTGCTCTGACTCTAAAGCTATCGCTCAGGTCGGTACTATCTCCGCTAACTCCGATGAAAGCGTCGGCACCCTGATCGCTCAGGCGATGGAAAAAGTGGGTAAAGAAGGCGTAATCACCGTTGAAGAAGGCACCGGTCTTCAGGACGAGCTGGACGTCGTTGAAGGTATGCAGTTCGACCGCGGCTACCTGTCTCCGTACTTCATCAACAAGCCGGAAACCGGCGCAGTAGAGCTGGAATCGCCGTTCATCCTGCTGGCTGACAAAAAAATCTCCAACATCCGCGAAATGCTGCCGGTGCTGGAAGCCGTTGCCAAAGCAGGCAAACCGCTGCTGATCGTCGCTGAAGACGTGGAAGGCGAAGCGCTGGCTACCCTGGTGGTTAACACCATGCGCGGCATCGTGAAAGTGGCTGCGGTGAAAGCGCCGGGCTTCGGCGACCGCCGTAAAGCGATGTTGCAGGATATTGCTATCCTGACCGGCGGCACCGTCATCTCTGAAGAGATCGGTATGGAGCTGGAAAAAGCGGCGCTGGAAGATCTGGGCCAGGCGAAACGCGTTGTCATCAACAAAGACACCACCACCATCATCGATGGCGTGGGCGAAGAGTCTGCCATTTCTGGCCGCGTAACGCAGATTCGTCAGCAGATCGAAGAAGCGACCTCTGACTACGACAAAGAAAAACTTCAGGAGCGCGTAGCGAAACTGGCAGGCGGCGTTGCCGTGCTGAAAGTGGGCGCAGCCACCGAAGTTGAAATGAAAGAGAAGAAAGCACGCGTTGAAGACGCCCTGCACGCAACCCGTGCTGCGGTAGAAGAAGGCGTGGTGGCTGGCGGCGGCGTCGCGCTGGTGCGCGTAGCGGCACAGCTGACCGAACTGACTGGCCAGAACGAAGACCAGAACGTGGGTATCAAAGTTGCGCTGCGCGCAATGGAAGCCCCGCTGCGTCAGATCGTTTCCAACGCCGGCGAAGAGCCGTCTGTTGTTGCGAACAACGTGAAAAACGGCGACGGCAACTACGGTTACAACGCGCAGACCGAAGAGTACGGCAACATGATCGACTTCGGTATCCTGGACCCGACCAAAGTGACCCGTTCTGCATTGCAGTACGCGGCTTCTGTTGCCGGTCTGATGATCACCACCGAATGTATGGTGACCGACCTGCCGAAAGGCGACGCGCCTGATTTAGGTGCTGGCGCTGGCGGCATGGGCGGCATGGGCGGTATGGGCGGCATGATGTAATTGCCCTGACGCTTTTGCGCGCTGAAAAACCCCCGATCGGAAACGGTCGGGGGTTTTTCTTTTACGGATGAAAAGGGTATAAGTAAGGGCGCAAACCTTCGGCTTTGTGGGCTCAGGGCAATGAATGTTCAGAAAAAAACCGCTTTTTTCTGCTACGCTGCCGCCCAATACTGATGATAATAAATGGGGATTACAATGCGGATTAACCTCTTGCTTGGACTGGCGGTCGGTACCTTACTGCTGGCAGGGTGCAGCAGCTCTCACCAGCTGAGCGCTGGCGGCGAACGAGTTACTTTTACCGATCAGCAGCCGGGCAGCGACTGTCAGCTTCTGGGTAACGTCACCGGCTCTCAGAGCAACTGGCTCAGCGGCTCCGGCGGCGAAGGCAGTTCACTGCGCGGCGCGGCCAACGATCTGCGCAACCGCGCGGCGGAAATGGGCGGAAACGTGATTTACGGCGCGACCAGTCCAACGCAAAATCTGTGGTCCGCATTTGCGCCGCTGGACAGCAAAATGACCGGTCAGGTCTATAAGTGTCCTGCTAAGTAGCGTTGCGATGGCACCCGTTTCGCCGGTGCCACCTTTTATCTCTACTTCACGCTGGGCGCTGATGGCATAAAGTCAGCGCGAACGATCGCGCCCAGCGTCGGCACCACCTCCAGCCTGCTGACTTCAAACGCCATCTCCTCGTCCATATTTGATTTATCCAGAGAAAGCGTATTGAGACGCCACGGCGTCAGGTAACTGACCAGCAGGTAGCCCTGCTCATCGCTGGTGCTGCCGAACTGGTTATAGACGCCCGCGTGCGCCCCCGGCGGCATGCTGACTAACGCCATTGTTTCGCCCAGCGTCTGCCCGGCCGTAATGCCCTTGTCATGCCATACCAGACTACCGCTTAACGCGCCGTGAAGCGCGCGTTGTCTGCTGCCATTTTCAACGCTGAAACTCGCCTCTCCGGCGTTGTATCTGTACCCTACATTACCGGTCAGACGTTCATTGCCTTTCCGCGTCGCATAGACGCCCATACCGTATCGCAGGCTAAAGTCTTTAAAGGCCGTCCCGTCCAGCTCCACGCCCTGGGTGACGGCGCCTGCCCGCTCCAGTTGCGTCACATGGCTGGCCGTCAGGTAATTTGCGCCGAACGTGAGGGGCAGGCTTAAGCTCAGCTCCAGGTAGTTTTCGGCTAACGCGTGGCCGTAGCGGTTATGGCTGAAACTGAAGCTAATATCTACGTCCTGCCAGAGGGTGTTGAAATCCAGCGTGGCGCTGCGGGTATGACTGCCCGGCGCGCGTCCTGACTGCTGCGTCCAGCCGAGCGTCAGTGAGGCATCTTCTGAGAAGTTGCGGCTGAGATTCAGCCCGGCGCGCCAGCGCCGGTTATCCAGGCTGGCGCTGGCATAGCTGGTCTGGCTGATTTTTTCACCCAGCGTATGGTAATGCCCACCGGCTGGATAATAAGCGGCCAGACCATTCAGGCTGACGCTGTCAGCAAAAAACGCCTTCGCATAGCGCAGGCGCCAGATTGAGCCGCTGCCCGCGGTGTTTTTTCCGCTATCAACGGCGCGCGTCACGTCGAGCGATAGCGTGGTGTCCGCCCGCACATTCACGCCTGCGCCAGCCACTACGCTGTAATAGCCAGCAGAGGACTGAGCGCCGCCTGACAGCGTAATATCCTGGGTCAGGCCCGCGGAAAGCGTGCCTTGCCAGAAGGCGGGTTGCGGCAGCGTGCTGCGGTAAAGAGGGCGATAGTGTCCCGCCAGCGCCTCGTATTTCACTATGCCCTTATGGACAAGGTTTGGCAGGGAAACCCAGGGAAGCAAGCGCGTGTGTTCAGTGCCGTCGCTCTCCTCAATCTGCATGGTGATGGTTGAACTGGTGCTGCTGGTAGTAGGGAGATAGTCGTAAATCGTAAAGGGACCGGGCGCAACCTGCGTGCGATAGATTTGCATACCGCCCTGATAGAGGGTCACGGTGGCGGCCGAACGCGCATAGCCGGTTATCCAGGGCGCCTGACGTCGCCAGCTGTTGGGATACATATTTTCGTCGCTGACCAGCGATACGCCGCGTAAAGGGAGCGAGGCGAATAGCGCATCAGAGGAGGTGGTGTCGCCGACGGTAAAGCGGGCGCGCAGCGGGGTGATGCTGCGCCACAGCGCGATCGAGCGCGTATATGAGCCGTGATCGTCCGGTTCGCGCCAGACGTTGTTTTGGTAGCGCAGCCGCCAGGGACCGACATTAAGGCCGCTGCTGAAGTCCAGCATCAAGCTTCTTTCGCCTTCATCCCACTCGCTCAGCGCACGCTGACGCTCGACGTTCAGGCTATAGCTGGTAAAGAGGGCATTAATGCCGTCATCCCAGCGGCTGGTCATGACGCCGCCGGACTGCGGCGTAAACCAGGCTTTTGGCAGCGTCAGGATCAGCATATGAAGTTCAGGCCGATAGCGGAAGACTTGCCCGGCCAGCGGCGAGGCATGGGGATCAAGGCAGCCCTGCGCTGTCCAGACGGGCTGAGCGGCTACCGCCGACATTACCCCCCACTCTTCAAGGAGTTCATAGGTCAGACAGGGGCGCTGCTGCACCTGTTTAAGCGCGACCTGACCTTTGTATGTCTGGTTAACGTAGAGCGCTGTTTTCTCTTCAGCGCAGGCAAGCGAGCTGCACGAAAGCAGAAACAGCAGCAAGAAGAGGTGCGCCATGCTTATGACTGATAAAAAAACGGAAGCTGGCGCTTCCGTTTTGTCAGAACGAGTGCGGGAATTAGCTGGTCAGCGCGGCAAGCGTTGCGCGAGCCTGCTCAAGTTCAGCCGTAACGATCTCGACTTTTGCCTGTTTTTCAGCAATCTTGTTTTGATATTTTAAGATCTTAGAGTTTTTGCCTACAACCTGCGCCTTCTGCAACTCCGCCTGAGCGGAAGTTAACTCGTTTTGGGCCTGGGTCAGTTTTTTCTCCAGTTTGATCACTTTTTTCTGCGCTTCCTGCATTTCTTTCGCGGCGCAAGAGGTTTCAATGTTTGCCAGCGCTTCTTCCAGCGCAGCGGCTTTGGCGGTGTTGCCATATTTGGTCGCCAGACTGATCTCTTTGTTCAGTTTGGCGGTGCCAACGGTCGTACAATATGAAACGGATGCCTGTGCTGCGCTCGCGGCGCCCAGCGCCGTCATAAGAGTGAGCGCTATCGCGGTTGATTTTTTCATGGTCATGCTCCTGATTAGTGATCTCTCCGAGGGCCACCCTGGCGTCCTCTGGTGAGCGAGATAATAGGAGGCAGGGCGAGGCGGCTCAATGTACGAGCTGCCTCATTTTGCTGTCAGACCGTCGCCATTTTTTGTAGTCCCGATTAACTCCTGGCGTAACGCTTTCGCGACCTCGATCAGCTCGTCAAGCTCGTCAGGCTGCTGATAGCGACGCTGGCAGAGCGCGGCTAAGCGCGTGGCGCCCAGTATCACCATGCCGCCATACAGGCGATGCAGCGTGGCTGACAGGGCAGGCTGACCGCTCTGCCGCCAGCTGGCGATATGACTTAGCGCCTCATCCAGCGCCTCAATCTGCATCAGAAGAAACTGGCTGAGTTTATCGCCCGTAAGCAGCGCCGGGGGCAGGGCGGAAGGGGACCAGAGCGTGGGGACGGGCTGGTCCAGTCGGGACAGATGCTGTTGCAGCACAGGCAGCGTTAAGGGTCTGGATAAACAGGCCGTCATGCCAGCCTGGGCCGCCGCGTCAAGCGTCGTGTCGTCCCAGTCCGCAGAGAGCCCCCAGACGATCAGATCTGGCCAGCGCTTTTTCAGACTACGTGTCAGATCAAACCCGTTTTGCTGCGGCATACAGCGATCGGTTATCACCAGCTGGGGACGATACTGTTTAACCCGTTCGCCGGCCAGAGCCGCATTTTCACACTCTATTGCCTGATGGCCCAGGCACGCCAGTTGCCGCAGCAGTAAAAAACGGTTCGCCGGATGGTCATCAATGACCAGAATGCGCAGGCCGTCTGGCGAATTCTTTTCCGGCCGATCGGGCGCTGCCGGGGCGGGCGCGACGTAGTCAGGCTCTTCTAAAACAGCCAGTTGCAGGGTCAGGCTGAACACAGAACCCTTTCCGGGCTGGCTTTGTAACAGGATGTCCCCGCCCATCATGCGCGCCAGCGAGCGAGAAATATAGAGTCCCATTCCGCTTCCCTGCCTCTCTTCGCCATTCTCCCCCTGGGTAAAGGGATGAAACAGACGCTGGCAGGTGACGCTGTCAATGCCGGCACCGCTGTCTTCGATGCGAACCGTCAGCTGAAGATGGTTGTCCGGCAGGATGTCGCACAGCGCCTCCATCCTGATGTCGCCGCTGGAGGTAAACTTCACGGCGTTACTCAGCAAATTTTCCAGGATCTGACGCAGGCGCAGCGGATCGACCAGGATCTTGCGGTTCAGCGTGGTATCGATCGCCAGCAGCAGGCGCAGGTGTTTTTGCCGTGCAACCCCCTCATAAACCGCGGCGACCGACTCCAGCAGCGCGCGCAGCGATACGGCCTCAGGGCGCAAAATCAGCCGGTTTGCCTCCAGACGGGCAAAGTCGAGCATTTCGCTGGTCAGACTAAGTAAGGACCCCGCCGCGTCGTGCGCCACGTGCAGCGTCGCCTGATCGACAGCTTCACCCGGCGGCTGCTGGCGCAGCAGCTCCAGCATGCCGTTAACGGCGCTGACGGAATTACGCATCTCATGACTCAGGACGGTTAAAAAGGTACTTTGCTGCTGTATGCGGCGCTCCGCCAGCCGCACTGCTTTTTGCCGCCGCCGTCCGAGCCAGAGCAGCCAGCCAATAACGACAAGACAGGGCAGCATCGTGAGCAGCGGCAGCCAGACCGGAACAGTAGGAGGAAGCAGCGCGGGGGGTACCGCGACCGGCGGCTCCCGGCGTTTGCTGATAATGGCATTGACCTCTTCAGGCGGCAGGCTCATCAGCGTTTTGTCCAGGATGCTGGCCAGCGTGTAGTCGTTCCTGGAGGTCGCCAGCACAATGCGCAGCGGACCCGGCCACTGGCCTTTCGCCAGCCTGAGCTGCTGAGGGTAATGGGCAGCGATCAGCGGCCCGGCGATAATCAGCGGCATGACCATGGCATCCGCTTCACCCTTTACGATTTTATCCAGCCCCTGTCGCCAGCTGCGCACCCCGGTCAGTTGGCTGGTGGGATAGTACTGACGCAGCGTCTCTTCAGACTGCTCGCCATACAGAAAAGCCAGACGCCGGGGCGTCTCATGAGGTTGCGCATCAAGGCGCACCACCTGGACGCGCGAAGAATATAAAAGGATGCGAGAGGTAAGAAGGTCATGCTGCTGCGCGCTGTAAAACGACGTTGAGGCCATTAGCTGGCTGTCGCCGCGCATAACCCGATCCAGCGCGTCAGCCTGATAGGGCGTGCGGTGAATAATAAATTCAATGCCGATACGCTGCTGCATCAGAGTCAGTAAATCGGCGACAATCCCCTGGAGCTGGCCGCGCGCATCAACGTAGCTCAGCGGAAAATTATTCTCAGGAACGACAACGCTCACCTGCGGATGCTGACTAAGCCATTTGCTCTCCAGCGAACTCAGCGGCGCAGGCGCCTCGTTGCGACGAGTGACGCTGTTGCTCCAGCGTCGCTGGATATCTGCGTGCGCGGCTTGCGGGATACGCGCCATCAGCTTATCGATAATCACCACCCAGTTGCGCTGTTCCTGCGCGGCGGCGAAAGAGAATGCGCGGGCAGGCGGATTGTCGTCGCGAACCTGCACGTCCAGTTCCTGGAGGTTTTCCAGGTTAATCACATATTGCGTCGGGATGAGGCTGCCGAGATAGAAGTCGATGTCGCCAAACGTCAGCGCTTCCAGCGCCTGGCGCACATATTTAAAGGAAATAAACCGGGCGGCGGGAAACTGTTTTCTTTCCTCCTCAAGGCAAACATCATCCTCATCGACCCCGACCTGTAGCGGGCTGTTGGCCTGCTGGCGCTGCTCGTGTCTGCTTACCACCACCGACTGGGATGATGTCCAGGGACGGCTGAGCGCCAGACCGGAAAAGGGCCGGGCGGGTTGGGCAAAGGCGATAACATCCGCCGTACCCAGTTTCAGCGCCTGTAACGCCTCTTCCCGACTGGCGTAAAGCGTTATCGTTACGGGAATATGCAGGCTGGCGGCGATAATGCCCAGGTAATCGGCAACGATGCCGCTATAGTCCTGGCGGCCAGGCATCAGTTCAAAAGGCGGCTTAATCGGCTGCCACGCCGCATACCGCAACGTTTTTTTACTATTGAGCCAGTGCCATTCCTGCTGACTCAGACCGAGATTGTTGAGCGACAGCTGCGTGTGAGCCAGCAGCTCGCGCTTCTCCGCTGCCTGCGATGCGGCGCACCACAGCAGCATAAGCCATACCAGGAGTCTCATTCCGCCTGCGCGCTCTCTTGCAGCCACAGCAGCAGCTGCTCCAGCGAGGGCGCGGCGCTTTTTTCCAGGATGCGCGTCTTGTAGGTACTGACCGTTTTATGGCTCAGCGCCAGCTGTTCCGCGATGGCTTTATTGGTTTTTCCCTCCTGTAACAGGCGTAAAACCACCAGCTCGCGGTCAGACAGCCTGGCGAGAAGCGTCTGTCGGTCGCAGGGCTTGTCGGCGGGCGGCAGCGTGAACCCCTGAGCGGGAAAAACCACGTAGCCGTTAAGAATTAAATAGCAGGCGGGAAGCAGCTCGCTTAACGAGGTTTGTTTGCTCACAAAACCATCGGCGCCTGCGCGTAATGCCCGTTCGGCATAGAGGTGAATCGCTAAGCCGCTGTGGATCAGGATTTTACATTCAGGGTGGTGCTGGCGGATACGCGGGAGCAGCAGCAGGCCATCTTCATTATTGAGGGCAATATCGAGGATAAGCAGCTGCGGCGCATGCTGGCGTATTTGTTGTAGTAGCTGGCCGCCGTGGGAGGTCATTACCTCAAAATCGTCTTCTTTTTCCAGCACTGCTTTTGCAGCGAAGCAGATGGCTGGATGGTCATCAACCACCAGTATCTTAGGCATACATACATCCTTGTCATTGAGCGCCTGTAAACAGCGGACTCCCGTCCGCTGTCTGAAATACTATTCCTGGCGCAGCTGTAGATCGAGCGGCGTCTTACTTGGCTCTCCGCCAATTTCGCGCGCCAGCTTCGGCACCATATAGCCCGAAACCCGACTCAGTAGTTCACGTACCAGCGCGCGCGCTTTTTCATCGGAGACAAAGAAGTGCGCGGCTCCCTGCACCTTATCCAGCACATGCAGGTAGTAGGGCAGAATCCCCGCGTCGAACAGCGCGTTACTGAGATCGGCCAGCGTGCCGGCGTCATCGTTAACGCCGCGCAGCAGCACGCTCTGGTTCAGCAGCGTTACGTCAGCGCGCCGCAGGCGCTGCATCGCCTGCGCCAGCGCCGCGTCGATTTCCTGCGCGTGGTTGATATGCGTCACCATCAATACCTGCAAACGCGTGTCGGCCAGCAGCCGGCACAGCTCGTCGGTAATGCGCGCCGGGATCACCACTGGCAGGCGGCTGTGAATGCGCAGGCGCTTCAGGTGCGGGATCTGCGCCAGCGCGTCAATTAGCCACGCCAGTTCATGATCCTTCGCCATCAGCGGATCGCCGCCGGAAAAGATAATCTCATCCAGCTCAGGATGGGCGGCAATATAGTCAATTGCCGTCTGCCAGTTGCGCTTGTTGCCCTGATTATCCTGATAGGGGAAATGGCGGCGGAAGCAGTAGCGGCAGTTGACCGCGCAGCCGCCCTTGACCAGCAGCAGCGCGCGGTTTCTGTATTTATGCAATAAGCCCGGCACGACGCTGCTCTGCTCGTCGAGCGGATCGGTGCTGTAGCCTGGCGCCTGGATAAACTCCTGGCGCTGGGTAAGCACCTGGAGCAGTAAAGGGTCCTGCGCATCGCCCGGCTTCATGCGGGCGATAAAGGCGCGCGGCACGCGCAGCGCGAACAGACGCCGCGCATCGCTGCCAGACGCCAGTTCAGTATGCTGATCAAGGCCTAAAAGTTGCAGCAATTCATCGGGTTCGGTGACAACATCAGCAAGTTGCTGCAACCAATCTTCTCTGGAAGGGGTTTTTAGGGTTACAATGTGTGCCATTTTTTTGGCTATTACCAGTTCAATATTTACAGAGGGCCTTTATGGCGACTTATCTTAGCAACGATTTTCGTTCCGGTCTTAAAATCATGTTCGAAGGCGAGCCGTATGCCATCGAGTCCAGTGAGTTCGTTAAGCCGGGTAAAGGCCAGGCATTCGCCCGCGTTAAAATGCGTCGTCTGCTGACCGGTACTCGCGTTGAGAAAACCTTCAAGTCTACCGACTCAGCGGAAGGCGCGGATGTTGTCGATATGACGCTGCAATACTCTTACAACGACGGCGACTTCTACTACTTTATGCACCCGGAAACTTTCGAACAGTATCAGGTTGAGTCGAAAGTGCTGGAAGACGTGCAGAAGTGGCTTCAGGACAATGCAGAGTGTATCGTCACCCTGTGGAACAACAAAGCGATCGCCGTGCAGGCGCCTAACTTTATCGAATCCGAAGTGATTGAAACCGATCCGGGTCTGAAAGGCGACACCGCAGGCACCGGCGGCAAACCGGCTACCCTGGCGACAGGCGCAGTGGTTAAAGTGCCGCTGTTCGTACAGATTGGCGAGGTGGTTAAAGTAGACACCCGCTCTGGCGAATACGTATCACGCGTTAAATAAGTGCGAAGGCGCATCCTGAGATGCGCCTTTTCTTTTGTGAGTGACGAAGAATGAAAAATCCCACGTTTTTCACTCTGGTGCTGCTGGCCTGCTGCGCACTCAGCGCCTGTAATACTTTTCACGGTTTTGGCGAAGATGTTTCCCACCTCGGCAGCGCCATTTCGCGTGCGGCAAAATAGTCCCGTTTGACAACCTTTTTCTGTGCGTATCAGTACGTTCAGCCATAAGCAGTCTATGCTTAAAGCGCTGTACTTGACTGCAACCACAAAAAGGACATTACCATGTTAAAGAAAAGTATTGTTGCCATTTTTTCAGTGCTGGTGCTCTCTTCTCTGCTGTCTGCCTGTAACACCACGCGTGGTGTCGGCGAGGACGTAGAAGCGGGCGGTCAGGCTATTCAACGAACTGCGCAGTAAGCTCTCCAGACCGGTACGATGCTGTCGTACCGGTTATTTCTGTTTCACCCAGATTAGATCCTGCACCGGGAAACCGGCCTGCCGCGCCTGCTCGACCAGCCTCTGCTTCACGCCTTCATCCAGCTGCGGCGTGCGCGACAGTATCCACAGATAATGGCGGTTTGGCCCGCACACCAGCGCATAGCGATAGTCGTTATCCAGCGCGATCACATTGTACCCGCCGTAGAACGGACCGAAGAAGGAGACCTTGAGCGCGGCGCGCTGCGGATCGCCAGTAAAGTACGCTTTGCCGACGCTCTCCTGCCATTTCTGCTTCTGCGGTTTATAACCACGATTGACCACTTTCAGGCCGCCGTCTTCGCGCGGTGTGTAGGTGGCTGTGACCTGTTCCAGTCCGCGCTCAAAGCGGTGATCGAGGCGGGCGATTTCATACCAGGTGCCAAGATAGCGCTGGCTGTCGAACCCTTCGACAACGGTAACGTTTTTTGGGGGCGTAGTAGAGCAGGCTACTGACAGCACAGAGCCTAGCCCTGCAATAAAGGTTTTCCATGGGGACATAAGCGATTCCTTGTTAATTGAGCAGATTAAGTATAGTTGTCGCTGCGATTTTTCCCTGGATTCGGGCGGCAGATTGTCTGCCGATGGCAATGCAGGTAGACTTCCACCCCTTATTTGTATAAGGAGTCATCACCATGAGCGAAACGGCAAGCTGGCAGCCGAGCGCACCCATTGCCAATTTGTTGAAACGTGCCGCTATCCTCGCGGAAATTCGACGTTTCTTTGCCGATCGCGGCGTGCTGGAAGTGGATACGCCGGCCATGAGCCAGGCAACGGTTACCGATATTCATCTGGTCCCTTTCCAGACGCGTTTTGTGGGTCCCGGCGCCACGCAGGGGCGCGACCTCTGGCTGATGACCAGCCCGGAATATCATATGAAACGCCTGCTGGCGGCGGGCAGCGGACCGATTTATCAAATGGGGCGCTGTTTCCGTAACGAAGAAGCCGGTCGGCACCATAATCCCGAATTTACCATGCTTGAGTGGTATCGCCCCCACTATGATATGTACCGCCTGATGAATGAGGTGGACGATCTGTTGCAGCAGGTGCTGGAGTGCGACAGCGCAGAATCCCTCTCTTATCAGCAGGCATTTATTCGCTATCTGGATCTCGATCCGCTGTCAGCGGATAAGGCGCAGCTGCGTGAGGCGGCAGAGAAGCTGGGCGAGGGCGAGCTGGCGAACCGTGAAGAGGATCGCGATACCCTGCTGATGCTGCTGTTTATGCTGGGCGTAGAGCCGAAGATCGGCATCGATAAGCCGGCCTTTGTCTACCACTTCCCCGCCAGCCAGGCGGCGCTGGCTGAGATCAGCACCGAAGACCATCGCGTCGCGGAGCGTTTCGAGGTCTATTACAAAGGCGTAGAGCTGGCGAACGGCTTCCGCGAGCTGACCGACAGCCGCGAGCAGCGTCAGCGTTTCGAGCAGGATAACCGACGGCGCGCGGCGCGCGGACTGCCGCAACATCCGGTCGATGCTTATCTGCTGGATGCGCTGGCGCACGGCATGCCTGCCTGCTCCGGCGTGGCGCTGGGCGTGGATCGTCTGATTATGCTGGCGCTGAAGGCCGATTCGCTGAGCGAAGTGATCGCGTTTCCGGTGGATCGTAGCTAAAAGAGGGGTTGCTGCGGGGGAAACGGCCGCCAGAGAGAAGTCGCAGAAGGAGGAGCCCGCGTCGGAGGCTTGTTAGACGGCGCGGCCCGCGAGCGGGCCTGAAGAACAGGGCGGGCGGACAGCGATGCCGCCGTTTGCCTCCTGGCGAGCGGGCCATGCCGCAGGCCGGCCCTCTGAATCAGCTGCCGCTGTCGGGAAACTCCTGAATCGTCACCGGCAGCCTGAGCTTACGATCGTTGCGCAGCACCTCAACCTGAATCACCGAGCCAGGGCGGATTTCCGCTACCTGATCCATGGTTTCCTGAGCGGAAACAGCAGGTTTGCCGTTAACGCTCAGCAGCACGTCGTTCACCTGAATACCCGCTTTCTCCGCCGGTCCCCCTGGCGTTACGACGCTGACGATAATCCCCTGCACATGATCGATGCCGCTGCCCTGATTATGCAGCGCAGGAAGCTCGCGTCCGGTAATGCCGATATAGCCGCGGATAACGCGCCCGTCGCGGATCAGCTTATCCATGATCTTGCTGGCCAGCGCGGTAGGAATCGCAAAGCCGATGCCCTCCGGCGTTTCGCCGTCGTTGCTCTTATCGAAGGTCAGGGTATTGATGCCCATCAGTTCGCCCAGCGAGTTGATCAGCGCGCCGCCGGAGTTGCCCTGATTAATGGAGGCGTCGGTTTGCAGAAAGTTCTGGCGACCCGAAGAGCTGAGACCGACGCGGCCGGTGGCGCTGATAATCCCCTGGGTCACCGTCTGGCCGAGGTTATAGGGGTTGCCGATGGCCATCACCACATCGCCGATATGCGGAACGCGATGCGCGTTAATCGGAATAACCGGCAGGCTGGAGGCGGTGATTTTTAGCACGGCCAGATCGGTCATGGCGTCGGAGCCGACCAGTGTGGCTTCAAAGAAACGGCCATCCTGTAGCGCAACGATAATCTGATCGGCGTTATTAATAACGTGCTTATTGGTAAGGATGTAGCCTCTGGCGTTCATGATCACGCCGGAACCCAGCGTGGTAATGCCGCGGTTGTTGTTGCCGCCGTGTGCGCTACGGTTGTAGACATTCACTACCGCAGGCACAGCGCGACGCACCCCGGCATTGAAGCTGAAAGGGGTTTCATCGTCGCTGTCGTCGCGGTTAAGAAGGGCGCTGGTGCCGCCCATGCGCAGTGCGGGCAGCGCCGCAAGCAAAATGCCCGCGACGATCAGGCCCAACACCACTGAACGCAAAAGTTTAAGAAACATGGTGTTAACTTACGCCAGGAGAGATCGCAGGGCAGAATAACACGAGAAAGGCGAACAAACACGCGCTTGTGTTGTCCGCCTGGCAGAGAGGATTATCGCAGCAGCAAATAGATAGACTCGTCGCCGCGTACCACGTTCAGCGCCAGCACTGGCGGTTTGCCTTCCAGCACTTTGCGCATTTCAGCAAGACTGGTGACGCGCGTACGGTTCACGCCGATGATGACGTCATCTTTTTGCAGGCCAACCTGTTCGGCCGCCGTACCTTTTTCGATGCTGTCGATCTTAACGCCTTTATCGCCCGTTTTGGTTGCGCCATCGCTGAGCGTAGCGCCCTGTAGCGCCGGTGACATCAGCTGTGCGCTGGCGGTGCTCTGCGTGCTTTGATCCAGCGTCACCTCTACCGTCAGCGGCTTGCCGTCGCGCAGCAGACCCAGCTTCACTTTCTCGCCTGGCGCGGTGGTGCCGACCTTCACACGCAGCTCGGCAAAGCTGGTGATGGGCTTGTCATTGATCGAGGTGATGATGTCGCCGGACTTAATGCCCGCTTTTTGCGCGGCGGACTGCGGCAGCACCTCAGAGACAAAGGCGCCGCGCTGAGCGTCAACGTTAAACGCCTTAGCAATATCCGCCGTCATCTCGGTGCCTTTAATTCCCAGCTGACCGCGTTTCACTTCGCCATACTTAATCAGCTGCTGCGCCAGATTCATCGCCATATCGCTGGGGATGGCGAAGCCGATGCCGATATTGCCGCCGCTGGAGGCCAGAATCGCGGTATTGATGCCGATCAGCTCGCCGTTGAGGTTCACCAGCGCGCCGCCGGAGTTGCCGCGGTTGATGGCGGCGTCGGTCTGGATAAAGTTCTCCAGCCCTTCAAGATTCAGGCCGCTGCGGCCCAGCGCGGAGATAATGCCGGAGGTCGCGGTCTGACCCAGCCCAAAGGGGTTGCCGATAGCGACGGCGAAATCCCCGACCTTCAGCTGATCGGAGTCGGCAATCTTCACCTGCGTCAGATTTTTGGCGCCCTCGACCTGAATCAGGGCGATGTCGGTCTGTTCGTCATGACCAATCAGCTTCGCGTCGTATTCGCTGCCGTCGCCAAGCTGCACGCTGATCTTATCCGCGCCGTTGACGACGTGATTATTGGTCAGGATATAGCCTTTGGCGGCGTCGATAATAACGCCTGATCCTAAGCCCTCAAACGGCTGCGCCTGCTCGCCGCCGGGACCCTGGCCAAAGAAGCGTTTTAACGGCTCCGGAATATCCTGCGCCTGGCTGGCGGTTTCCGTGCCTTCAACATGGACGCTGACCACGGCCGGCAGAACTTTTTCCAGCATAGGCGCCAGGCTAGGCAACGGCTGCCCCTGAATCTGTGCGGGCAGTGTCGCCATCGCAGCAGGCGCTGCGGCCAGGCCCAATGCAATACTCAAGGCTAATGCGCTTAATTGTTTTTTCATTGCTACAACGCTCTCGCTGCAAAAAGTGGGGGAGTAAAGGTATGTGACAGCTGATTCAGGGTCTGGGTTCGCAAAAATGCGGGGCGCAACAGGATTACGCCCCAATAAGATTAGTCGCGCGCAGGGCGTTCGCCACGCAGCAGGCCGGAAGCGCCTTCGGAGTAGTCGCGCGGCATCTGAACCGGCGCCTGATCGTTATCCGCTTCAGCTTCGGTCAGCTGATAGGCAAAGGGGTTCTTTTCACCCGGCAGATTCGGCAGCAGATCGTTCGATCCTTTGGCCATATGTTGATAAAGCTGGCGATAGTCGCGCGCCATGTTGTCCAGCAGCTCAGCGCTCTGCGCGAAGTGATTCGTCAGCTCTTCGCGGTAGTCTGCCAGCTCTGCTTTGGTCTTCTCCAGCTCGTACTGCATGCTGCGCTGCTCGCGCAGTTTTTTATTACCGAAACGCATGGCAACCGCGCCGACAATAATGCCAATTACTAAACCAATTAGCCCGTATTCCCAGGTCATAATGACTCCCATGTAATTTCCGTTGTTTGTAGGGCATCCACCATTTCAACAGTAGTCACTATACCCGTTAATCTAATGGATGTGGAACTCTGAGGCGGCATGCCTTAGTGTAGAGCGGCCTTTTTTTCGTCAACAGAACCTCAACCGAATAGTGAATACGACCTTTTCAGGGACTCAGAGAGAACCATGCAAACCTCATCTCCGCTTGCGCGCTATGAGCAGGCGCTGTCGCAGGGCGACTTTAAACCCGATGATGTACAACGTGAAGCGATCACCCGACTGGACGCTGTTCAGCAGGCATTGATTTCGCGTCAGCCGGATGTCCCTGCCAGCGGCAAAGGATTGTTTGGCCGCCTGTCGCGGCTGATGGGCAAAGAGAAAAACGAGACGCAGGCGCCGGTGCGCGGCCTCTATATGTGGGGCGGCGTCGGACGCGGCAAAACCTGGGTGATGGATTTGTTTTTTCAGTCTATTCCTGGCAACCGCAAGCTGCGTCTGCACTTTCACCGCTTTATGCTGCGCGTGCACGAAGAGCTGACCCAGCTACAGGGACAAAGCGATCCGCTGCTGACCATCGCCGACCGTTTTAAAGCTGAAACCGATATTCTCTGTTTCGATGAGTTTTTCGTTTCGGATATTACCGACGCGATGCTGCTGGGCACGCTGATGGAGGCGTTGTTCGCGCGCGGCATTACGCTGGTCGCCACCTCGAATATCCCGCCGGATGAACTCTATCGCAACGGATTGCAGCGCGCGCGCTTTCTGCCGGCGATTGCGCAAATTAAACAGCACTGCGACATCATGAACGTTGACGCAGGTATCGATTACCGGCTGCGCACCCTGACGTCGGCGCATCTGTGGAACGCGCCGCTGAACGAGGCGACCCATGCCGAGATGGAGCGCATGTTTAAGGCGCTGGCCGGCAGCGCGCGCGACGATGCGCCGGTGCTGGAAATTAACCATCGGCAGATGCCGACGCTGGGCGTAAGCGAAGGCGTGCTGGCGATCGACTTTCTCACCCTGTGCGGAGAAGGGCGCAGCCAGCATGACTATATCGAGTTGTCGCGCCGGTTCCATAGCGTGCTGCTCTATGACGTGCCGGTGATGATTTATAAAACCGAAGATCAGGCGCGGCGCTTCCTTGCGCTGGTGGATGAGTTCTACGAGCGCCACGTTAAGCTGGTGGTCGCGGCGGAAACCTCGCTGTTTGAAATCTATCAGGGCACGCGGCTGAAGTTCGAGTATCAGCGCTGTCTGTCGCGTCTTCAGGAGATGCAGAGCGAGGAGTATTTACGGCTGCCGCATTTGCCGTAAGGCCGCGCAAGAAAAAGATCAAATAGGGTTCGATTTTTGCAATCGACTTCTCTATAATCTTGCGACCCCACGTTACAGCAACTGGATTTATTTCCCGAATCCGTTGTGCTCCGGTAACTCTATCCGAAGGGGTGGGCTTGCTGGTCAAAATGGTCGTGTGAGCCTCAACCGTTTACTTAAGCGTTTGGGTTTTCACCAACGTGTAACTTAATTTGGGTAAGCTTTTCGATGAAAACTTTTACAGCTAAACCAGAAACCGTACAGCGTGACTGGTATGTTGTTGACGCAACGGACAAAACCCTGGGTCGCCTGGCGACTGAACTGGCGCGCCGTCTGCGTGGTAAGCACAAAGCGGAATACACTCCGCACGTTGATACTGGTGATTACATCATCGTTCTGAACGCTGACAAAGTCGCTGTCACCGGCAACAAGCGTTCTGACAAGATTTACTATCACCACACTGGCCACATCGGTGGTATCAAACAGGCGACCTTTGAAGAGATGATTGCTCGCCGTCCTGAGCGTGTGATTGAAATCGCGGTTAAAGGCATGCTGCCGAAGGGCCCGCTGGGTCGTGCAATGTTCCGTAAACTGAAAGTTTACGCGGGCAACGAGCACAACCATGCGGCACAGCAACCGCAAGTTCTTGACATTTAATCGGGATTACAGGCAATGGCTGAAACTCAAAACTACGGCACTGGTCGCCGCAAAAGCTCTACCGCTCGCGTATTTATCAAGCCGGGCAGTGGCAACATCGTAATCAACCAACGTTCTCTGGAGCAGTACTTCGGTCGCGAAACTGCCCGCATGGTCGTTCGTCAGCCGCTTGAGCTGCTGGATCTGGTTGGTAAATTCGATCTGTACGTCACCGTTAAAGGTGGTGGTATTTCTGGTCAGGCTGGTGCGATCCGTCATGGTATCACCCGCGCGCTGATGGAATACGACGAATCTCTGCGTGCTGAACTGCGTAAAGCGGGCTTTGTTACCCGTGACGCACGTCAGGTTGAACGTAAGAAAGTCGGTCTGCGTAAAGCACGCCGTCGTCCGCAGTTCTCCAAGCGTTAATGGTTTGCAGCTCCGGCTGCGACTACTGGCGCAAAAAACCCGCTTCGGCGGGTTTTTTATTTTCCCGCTTCTCCCCCGATCCGCGCGTAAAATCTCTGCGCTGCTCGCAAATTCCCCGCAAATCTTGAATCCCTGCCCACAAGCTGCCCAAAATCTGGTAAACTCTGTGTCACTTTGCGCCCATAAGTCAGCGTGTGAGGTCGGTCAACTGTCAGGATGTCAGTAGACGTGGCTAGCGCGGGCTGTGAGCGACCGATTGAGCAGGTGAGTCGCCGTGTGGTTGGCTATTCGCAGTAACTTTTTGTGAACAAACTTGGAGGTTTTCATGGCTGTCGCTGCCAACAAACGTTCGGTAATGACGCTGTTTTCTGGTCCCACTGACATTTTCAGCCATCAGGTACGTATCGTACTGGCTGAAAAGGGCGTCAGCGTGGAGATCGAGCAGGTCGAAATGGATAACCTGCCGCAGGATCTGATTGACCTCAACCCGTATCGCACTGTGCCGACGCTGGTAGATCGTGAACTGACGCTGTATGAATCCCGCATCATTATGGAGTATCTGGACGAGCGCTTCCCGCATCCGCCGCTGATGCCGGTCTATCCGGTTGCGCGCGGCGAAAGCCGTCTGATGATGCACCGCATCGAGCAAGACTGGTACAGCCTGATGCATACCATTGAAAAAAGCAGCGGCCAGGAAGCGGAAGCCGCGCGTAAGCAGCTGCGCGAAGAGCTGCTGGCGATTGCACCGCTGTTTGCGCGCACGCCGTTCTTTATGAGCGAAGAATTTAGCCTGGTAGACTGTTACCTGGCGCCGCTGCTGTGGCGTTTGCCGTCAATGGGCATCGACCTTGCCGGTTCCGGTTCTAAAGAGCTGAAAGGCTATATGAATCGCGTATTTGAGCGTGACTCATTCCTCGCTTCGCTGACGGAAGCGGAACGTGAAATGCGCCTGCAAGCCCGGGGCTAAACTATGGAAATGTCGCAACTCTCGGCCCGTCGTCCCTATCTGCTGCGTGCGTTTTACGACTGGCTGCTTGATAACCAGCTGACGCCGCATCTGGTGGTCGACATTAATCTGCCTGGCGTCCAGGTGCCGCTGGAGTATGCACGCGATGGTCAGATTGTCCTGAACATCGCGCCGCGCGCGGTGGGCAACCTTGAGCTTGGCAACGACGAAGTGCGTTTCAACGCGCGTTTCGGCGGCGTGCCGCGTCAGGTTTCCGTGCCGATGGCGGCTATTCTGGCCATCTATGCGCGTGAAAATGGCGCAGGCACGATGTTTGAGCCGGAGCCGGCCTATGAGCTGGGCGCGCAGAGCGCGGAAGAGACGCCGGTCGATCCGGTTATGTCCGTGATTGACGGCGATCGTCCTGACGACGCCGGCGAAGAGGACAACTCGCCGGATGACGATCCGCCGCCGCGCGGGCATCGTCCGTCGCTGCGCGTCGTGAAATAGCACATAAAAAAAGCCGGCTGCATTAGCCGGCTTTTTTGTTGCTGTCTGAAGATTACACTTCCAGGTAGTCCATAATGCCTTCTGCGGCTTTACGGCCTTCGGCAATCGCCGTGACCACCAGATCGGACCCGCGCACCGCATCGCCGCCGGCGAAGATTTTCGGGTTGCTGGTCTGGAAGGCGCTCTCAGCCTGTTCCGGTGCGATAATGCGCCCCTGGCTATCCAGCTCCACGCTGAAGTCGGCCAGCCACTCCATTTTGTGGGGACGGAAACCAAACGCCATCACCACCGCGTCCGCCGGCAGCACATGCTCGGAACCCGGCACGATTTCGGCGCGACGGCGACCTGCCGCATCCGGCTGGCCCATTTCGGTACGCGCGACCTTTACGCCGCTGACGCGACCACTGGCGTTGATTTCTACGCCCAGCGGCTGCACGTTGAACTGAAACTCTACGCCCTCTTCACGCGCGTTTTTCACCTCGCGTTTTGAACCCGGCATGTTGGCTTCATCACGACGGTAGGCGCAGGTCACGTGCGTCGCGCCCTGGCGGATAGAGGTACGCACGCAGTCCATCGCCGTATCGCCGCCGCCCAGCACCACGACGCGTTTGCCTTCCATGTTGATATAGGGCTGATCGTCCTGCTGCGCAAAGCCCATAGTATGTTTGGTGTTGGCAATCAGGAACGGCAGCGCGTCATAGACGCCTGGCGCATCTTCATTCTCCAGACCGCCGCGCATTGACTGATAGGTGCCAACGCCCAGGAATACGGCGTCATAGGCGTTTACCAGATCACTCATCTGCACGTCGCGGCCGACCTCGGTATTGAGCTGAAACTCAATGCCCATCTCGGTGAAGAGGTGACGACGCTTGATCATGACCTCTTTTTCCAGCTTGAACGACGGAATACCGAAGGTCAGCAGGCCGCCGATTTCGGGATGGCGATCGTAGACAACCGCTTTCACGCCGTTGCGCGTCAGCACGTCCGCACAGGCGAGACCCGCCGGACCCGCGCCGATAATCGCTACGCGCTTGCCGGTCGGCTTAACGTGCGACATATCCGGCTTCCAGCCCATCTCCATCGCTTTATCATTGATATAGCGCTCGATGTTGCCGATGGTCACCGCGCCAAACTCATCGTTCAGCGTACAGGAACCTTCGCACAGGCGATCCTGAGGACAGACGCGTCCGCACACTTCCGGCAGGCTGTTGGTCTGATGGGACAGATCCGCCGCTTCCATAATACGGCCTTCGTTCGCCAGCTTCAGCCAGTTAGGGATGTAGTTGTGAACCGGACACTTCCACTCGCAGTAAGGGTTACCGCAGGAGAGGCAGCGATCGGCCTGCGCCTTCGCCTGGCTCTCTGAAAATGGCTCATAAATTTCTACAAACTCAATTTTACGGATTTTCAGCGGTTTCTTTGGCGGGTCAACGCGCTGTAAGTCGATAAATTGATATACGTTTTGACTCATCGTAACCTCTTACGGCTATCCCGCCCGGCGCACGACGCCAGACGGGACAAACTATTACTGTGCCTGCACACGCAGCTCGGCTGCGGAACGACTGCGGTGACCCAGCAAGGCTTTAACGTCGCTGGACTTTGGTTTAACCAGGGCGAAGCGCGACGACCAGTGCGGCCAGTTCGCGAGGATCTCTTCGCCGCGGCTGGAGCCGGTATGCTGCACATGCTCGGTAATCAGGCCGCGCAGATGCTCTTCGTGGATCGCCAGCTCATCAACGCTCAGCACTTCAACCAGCTCCGGGTTGACGCGCTTACGGAACTCGCCGTCTTCATCCAGCACGTAGGCGAAGCCGCCCGTCATGCCTGCGCCGAAGTTAACGCCGGTGCGGCCTAACACGCAGACGATGCCGCCGGTCATATACTCGCATCCGTTATCGCCAATGCCTTCCACCACGGTGATGGCGCCGGAGTTACGCACCGCGAAACGCTCGCCTGCACGGCCTGCGGCGAACAGCTTGCCGCCCGTCGCGCCATAAAGGCAGGTATTGCCCGCGATGGTCGCTTCGTGGCTGCGGAACGCCGAGCCCACCGGCGGACGAATCGCCAGCATACCGCCAGCCATGCCTTTACCGACGTAGTCGTTGGCGTCGCCGGTCAGCGTCAGCTCAACGCCGCCTGCGTTCCAGACGCCGAAGCTCTGTCCCGCCGTGCCGGAGAAGTGCGCGCGGATGGGATCCGCCGCCAGCCCCTGATCGCCGTGGATAGCGGCGATAGCGCCCGACAGGGTCGCGCCCACCGAGCGATCGGTGTTGCGAATGTCGAAGTAGAACGTCTTGCTCTGTTTAGCGGTGACAAACGGCATCGCCTGATCGTGCAGCGTCTTGTTCAGCTCGCCTTTATCGAAAGGCGGGTTGCAGCTCTCGGTGCAGTGCAGCGCTTTGCCCGGCATCGGCGCGGCGGTTTTCAGCAGCGACGACAGATCCAGGTTCTGCTGCTTAGCCGTGAAGCCATCCAGCTCTTTCAGCAAATCGGTGCGGCCGATCAGGTCAGTCAGGCGTTTTACCCCCAGGCTGGCCATAATCTCGCGGGTTTCACGCGCGATAAATTCAAAGTAGTTGGTCACTTTGAACGGCAGGCCGTGGTAGTGATTCTTACGCAGCTTGTCATCCTGAGTCGCCACGCCGGTCGCACAGTTGTTGAGGTGGCAAATACGCAGGTATTTACAGCCCAGCGCCACCATCGGACCGGTGCCGAAGCCAAAACTTTCCGCGCCCAGAATAGCCGCTTTAATGATGTCGCGACCGGTTTTTAATCCGCCGTCTACCTGTAAACGGATCTTGTGGCGCAGACCGTTGGAGACCAGCGCCTGCTGGGTTTCCACCAGGCCAAGCTCCCACGGACAGCCAGCATACTTCACCGAGCTTAACGGGCTGGCGCCGGTGCCGCCGTCGTAGCCAGCGATGGTGATCAGATCGGCATAGGCTTTCGCCACGCCGGTCGCGATGGTGCCGACGCCTGGCTCGGAAACCAGCTTCACGGAAATCATCGCTTTGGGATTGACCTGTTTCAGGTCGAAAATCAGCTGCGCCAGATCTTCAATCGAATAAATATCGTGATGCGGCGGCGGGGAGATCAGCGTCACGCCCGGTACGGAGTAGCGCAGCTTCGCAATGTAAGGCGTTACTTTATCCCCTGGCAGCTGACCGCCTTCGCCCGGCTTAGCGCCCTGAGCCACTTTAATCTGAATAACGTCCGCGTTCGCCAGATAGGCTGGCGTCACGCCGAAGCGGCCGGAAGCGACCTGCTTGATACGCGACACTTTGTTGGTGCCGTAGCGCGCCGGATCTTCGCCGCCTTCGCCGGAGTTAGAGTAGCCGCCAAGCGAGTTCATCGCTTCGGCCAGCGCCTCATGCGCCTCTGGGCTGAGCGCGCCAATAGACATCGCAGCGGTATCAAAACGCTTAAACAGCTCGCTGGCCGGTTCGACATCGTCAATAGAGATGGTTTCGGTGCCCGGCTGTAACGCCAGCAGATCGCGCAGCGTGGCGACCGGACGCTCGTTCACCAGCTTCGCGTAGGCCTGATAATCACTGTACTCGCCGCTTTCAACGGCGCGTTGCAGCGTGCCCACCACGTCCGGGTTGTAGGCGTGATACTCGCCGCCGTGCACGTATTTGAGCAGGCCGCCCTGATCCAGTGGTTTACGCTGTAGCCAGGCGCGTTTCGCCAGGTTGACCAGATCCTGCTGGAAGTCGGCGAAGTTTGCGCCGCTGATGCGGCTGACCACGCCCTGGAAGCAGAGGCCCGATACGTCAGCGTGCAGACCGACCGCTTCAAACAGTTTCGAACAGCGATAAGAGGCGATGGTAGAGATGCCCATCTTGGACATGATCTTGTACAGCCCCTTGTTGATGCCGTTACGGTAGTTCAGCATCACCGCGCGGTAATCTTTCTCAATGACGTTGCTGTCGACCATCTTCGCCAGCGATTCATAGGCCAGATACGGATAGATCGCCGTCGCGCCAAAGCCGAGCAGCACCGCAAAGTGGTGCGGATCGCGCGCGCTGGCGGTTTCAACAATGATGTTGGCGTCGCAGCGCAGGCTCTTCTCAACCAGTCGCGTCTGTACCGCGCCGACGATCATCGGCGCCGGAACCGGCAGGCGGGTTTCGCTGATGGCGCGATCGGAAAGCACCAGCAGCACGGTGCCGTTGCGCACCATCCGCTCCGCCTCGTCGCACAGCGCATGCACCGCCTGCTCCAGCGTTTGCGTGGCCGGATCGAAGGTGCAGTCGAGCGTGTCGGCGCGATAGTATTCGCCTTCCAGGGTGGTCAGCTGTTTAAAATCGGACCACAGCAGAATCGGCGATTTAAAGCTGACGCGATGCGCCTGGCCTTCCGCTTCGCAGAAGACGTTCATCTCACGGCCAATACTGGTCGCCAGCGACATCACGTGGTTTTCACGCAGCGGATCGATCGGCGGGTTAGTGACCTGCGCGAACTGCTGGCGGAAATAGTCATAGATAATGCGCGGGCGGCTGGAGAGCACGGCGAACGGCGTATCGTCGCCCATCGAGCCGACGGCTTCCTGTCCGTTCTCGCCCAGCACGCGGATAATGGTATCCAGCTCTTCGCTGCTGTAGGCAAACTGCTTCTGCCAGGTCGCCAGCTCCACGTCGTTCAGCTCGCGGCTGCCGACCTGATCGTCGGGCAGATCTTCAAACGGCACCAGTCGCTTAACGTTCTTCTCCATCCACTCTTTATAGGGGTGGCGGCTCTTGAGATCGTTGTCGGTTTCTGCCGAATGCAGAATGCGTCCGATACGGGTGTCGATCACCATCAGTTCGCCAGGGCCGACACGGCCTTTTTCCACGACCTCGTCCGGCTGGTAATCCCAGATGCCGACCTCGGAAGCGCAGGTGATAAGCTTGTCTTTGGTAATCACGTAGCGCGCGGGACGCAGACCGTTACGGTCCAGGTTACAGGCGGCATAGCGGCCGTCGGACATGACGATGCCTGCCGGGCCGTCCCACGGCTCCATATGCATAGAGTTAAAGTCGAAGAAGGCGCGCAGCTCCGGGTCCATATCCGGGTTGTTTTGCCAGGCTGGGGGAACCAGCAAACGCATCGCGCGCACCAGATCCATACCGCCGTTCAGAAACAGCTCCAGCATGTTGTCCATTGAGCTGGAGTCAGAGCCGGTTTCGTTGACAAACGGCCCGGCGTTTTGCAGGTCGGGGATCAGCGGCGTATTAAATTTATAGGCGCGCGCGCGCGCCCATTGACGGTTACCGGCAATGGTATTGATCTCGCCGTTGTGCGCCATATAGCGGAACGGCTGCGCCAGCGGCCAGCGCGGCACGGTGTTGGTGGAGAAGCGCTGATGGAACAGGCAAATGGCCGATTCCAGACGCAGATCCGCCAGATCGAGATAGAAGCGCGGCAGGTCGGCCGGCATACACAGGCCTTTATAGATATTGACCTGGTTCGAGAAGCTACAGATGTAGAACGCTTTATCGTCGGTCTGCTCAATGCGTTTTTCCGCGCGGCGGCGCGCCATATACAGGCGACGCTCCATATCGCGCGGACGCCAGCCTGCCGGGGCGTTGATAAACAGCTGCTGGATGCGCGGCATAGAGGAGAGCGCAATCTCTCCCAACACGTCCTGATTAACGGGCACGTCGCGCCAGCCCACCACGGAGAGGGTTTCACGGACCACTTCTTCTTCCACGATGCGGCGGCTCGCCTGCGCCTCTTCCTCATCATGACTGAGGAACAGCATGCCGACGGCGTAGTTCTTCGCCAGACGCCAGCCTTTCTCTTCGGCCACCACGCGGAAAAAGCGGTCAGGTTTTTGTAATAACAGACCACAGCCGTCGCCGGTCTTGCCGTCAGCAAGGATCGCGCCACGGTGTTGCATACGGGCCAGCGCGTGGATCGCGGTACGCACTACCTTGTGGCTAGGTTCGCCTTCTATATGGGCGATCAGGCCGAAACCACAGTTATCCTTTTCAAGGGATTTGTCATACAACATTTCAGTGAACCTCCCCAGGCTCTGTGGATTCCCGTTGGTCGAACCGCAGGCGCAGGAAGGGCAGACGACAGAGGCGCGCATCGTGCGCCGCACTCCGGTGTCGCCCCATCTGTCTGGCCGTTGGCGTCGTTGTCACAAGCGTCGAGGTCTTGTTACAGGGGGAATCTCTGTTACTGCATAAATATGACGAGTTGAGCACTCGTCCAGAAAGCTTCCAGCGGATTTCCAACTTATCGGGAAAGCGGAATAAGGTCAAATGGGGTTCCTGGTCGTCATTTCTGACGACGATGCAGAGATAACTTGATGATATTTATCAAATAAACCGGGAAATTACTGTCAATCGTCCAGTTGCCCGACCCGGCGGAAATGTGAACTGACTCACTGTAGGTTAGCGCTGAAATCCCTTTAGCATGCTGGCTTACAGGGGTTTGACAGCAGGATATGCTGCATAGCAGATTCCCCGCACGTCATGTATCTGTTTTTCTTATAACGTCATATTTGAATAAAATAAACCCGCATCATAAGCAAAATTAATCATGTTGGATATGATGATTCATGCAGTTAAATCGAATGGATATGCAATAAAAGACGGCTGCGCCAGAGCAGCAGACTGCTGCCGGCAAAGAAAATGAAGGGCTTATCACCTGACCGCCAGCAAACAGGCGGCCCTCCAGATTATTCAGTTGGAGAATTTAGTCAAGTTCTTTAGCCGTCAGGCGGTCAACGTCGGCGAACGTGACGTCAGTTGCACCATAACAGGGCAGAACGGGCGCTTTCCTGTATCTCGCAGCGCCATCGGGTGTTTAATTACGCTATGATGAGCCAGATATTTTCCAGGGAGTTCGTATGAAACAGATTCGTCTGCTGGCGCAGTATTATGTTGATTTGATGGTGAAGCTTGGGCTGGTGCGCTTTTCGCTGCTGCTGGCGTCGGCGCTGGTCGTACTGGCGATGGTCGTGCAGATGGCGGTGACCATGGTGCTGCGCGGTCATGTTGAGAGCATCGACGTGGTGCGCTCGGTGTTTTTCGGCCTGCTGATCACGCCCTGGGCAGTCTATTTCCTCTCTGTCGTGGTCGATCAGCTGGAGGAGTCGCGTCAGCGCCTGTCGCGGCTGGTGGATAAGCTGGAGGAGATGCGCACCCGTGACTTAGAGCTGAACCAGCAGATGAAAGAGACCATCACGCAGCTTAATCAGGAAATCAGCGATCGTATAAAGGCAGAGCAGGCGCGCGAGCAGGTCATGGATAAGCTGCGCGAAGAGATGGCTCGCCGCGAGCAGGCGCAAATTGAACTTGAGCAGCAATCCTCGTTTCTGCGCTCTTTCCTCGATGCGTCGCCAGACCTGGTGTTCTACCGCAACATTGATAAGCAGTTCTCCGGCTGTAACCGCGCCATGGAGCTGCTGACCGGCAAAAGCGAAAAGCAGCTTATCGGCCTGACGCCGCGCGATATTTATGACGAGGACGCCGCCAGTAAGGTACTGGAGACCGACGAGAAAGTTTTCCGCCACAACGTCTCTCTGACCTATGAACAGTGGCTACAGTATCCGGACGGCCGTAAGGCCTGCTTTGAGATCCGCAAGGTGCCTTACTATGACCGCGTCGGCAAACGCAGCGGACTGATGGGTTTTGGACGCGATATTACCGAGCGTAAGCGCTATCAGGACGCGCTGGAAAACGCCAGCCGGGAAAAGACCACCTTTATCTCTACTATCAGCCACGAGCTGCGTACGCCGCTTAACGGCATTGTCGGCCTGAGCCGCATTCTGCTGGATACCGATCTTAATCAGGAGCAGCTCAAGTACCTCAAGACCATCCACGTCTCTGCTATCACCCTCGGCAATATCTTTAACGACGTTATTGAGGTGGATAAGATCGAGCGCCGGAAAGTGCAGCTGGACAACCAGCCGCTCGACTTTACTGGTTTCCTCGCCGACCTGGAGAACCTCTCCGGGCTGCTGGCGCAGCCGAAAGGGCTGAAGTTCGTGATGGCGCCGGCCTTACCGCTTCCTCACAAAATCTGCGCCGACGGCACGCGCCTGCGCCAGATCCTGTGGAATCTGATTGGCAATGCGGTGAAGTTTACCCAGCAGGGTGAAATTGTGGTGCGCGTCGCCTATGAGCAGAATGAGATGCTGCGCTTTGAAGTCGAAGATTCAGGGCAGGGCATTCCGCAGGAAGAGCAGGACAAGATCTTTGCTATGTACTATCAGGTGAAAGATCAGCACGGCGGCAAACCCGCCACCGGCACCGGCATCGGGCTGGCGGTCTCGCGGCGTCTGGCGCAGGCGATGGGAGGCGACATTAGCGTTCGCAGCGCGCCGGGGCAGGGCTCCTGTTTCACCGTGTTAATTAACGCGCCGCGCGTGGCCGAAGAGGTTGAGGATGACGATATGGATGACAACATGCCGCTGCCCGCCCTGCACGTCCTGCTGGTGGAAGATATCGAACTGAATGTGGTGGTCGCGCGCTCGGTACTGGAAAAACTGGGCTGTAGCGTCGAGGTCGCCATGACTGGCCAGGCGGCGCTGGATATGTTCGACCCGCTGGAGTTTGACCTTGCCCTGCTGGATATTCAGCTGCCCGATATGACCGGCCTGGATGTCTCACGCGCTATACACCAGCGCTATCCTGACACGACGCTGCCGCCGCTGGTCGCGCTGACCGCGAACGTGCTGAAAGATAAAAAAGAGTATCTGGATGCCGGTATGGATGACGTATTGAGTAAGCCGCTGTCAGTGCCGGCGCTGACCGCCATGATCAAGAAGTTCTGGGATCACCAGGGCGACGAAGACCCGGCGACTCACGCCGGCAGCGACGGCAAAACGCGCACGCTGCTCGATGTGCCGATGCTGGAGCAGTATATCGAGCTGGTCGGGCCGGGACTGATTACGCAAAGTCTGACGATGTTTGAACAGATGATGCCGGGCTACCTTGAGGTGCTTGACTCCAATCTGATGGCC
The DNA here is from genome assembly GCF_003813865.1 of Candidatus Pantoea deserta. Lineage (GTDB taxonomy): Bacteria > Pseudomonadota > Gammaproteobacteria > Enterobacterales > Enterobacteriaceae > Pantoea > Pantoea deserta. The sequence goes on along the minus strand of NZ_RMVG01000001.1, from coordinate 354,227 downwards.
CGCGACCAGAAGGGGATCGCTGAAGAGGGGCATAAAATCAAAGGCGCGGCGGGATCGGTAGGATTACAGCATTTACAGCACGTCGCGAAACAGATCCAAAGCCCGGAACTGCCGGCATGGTGGGACAATGTTGGCGAATGGATTGAGGAGTTAAAGCGCGAATGGCGTCACGATGTACAGGTGCTGCGCGACTGGGTGGCGGAAAAAGAAAATCAGGGGGCTTAAAAAAAAATGACCCCAGTCGAGACCGGGGTGCGCGAATACTGCGCCAACACCAGGGAAAAAGTCGCTGTTGCTATACTGATAAGAATAAAAAGTGCAGCAGCGTGGTATTGGTTAACGCCTGACATCACCTTAGCAAATTCATTAACGACTGGGTGAAGATTCATTAAAATGTGTGATGTTGAGCAGCGTTTAAATACAGAAAACATTAATTTGGCAACACAGTCAAGTAAGGAATTAATTTCTGCGTTGCATTGCGCTCATTTTGACCAATTGTACTCTTTTTTGCGCGGTTTTTGTTTTCTTCAGCAGTGAGAGCCAGGTCAACATGACAAGAAAAGCGACCCAAAGGGCAAATGGCGCGTTTATTTTAGCTAATACCATGAAATATAAAGCGTAATGTCGTTTTCAGGCCGCTTTATCCAAAACGTTTTGGAAAGCGGCTTCTTAAAGTTCCAGATTTGTCCCGTGCCAGCTAAACTTACAGAAACTATAGGGTTAAATTGCGCGCTTTTGCAGCGCCAGTCCGGGGAGAATCGGCGCGCGCAAATCGCAGGCTGGACCACCAGCGGCGCTAAATCATGAAAAGTGGTACATAGCCGCGGGGGTGAAGGTTTAATAATGCGAATGATTTAACGGGGCGCTTATCACAAATCATTAAGTGTGACTGGCGCAATGAGAAAGCCATAAAACAGGAATGGAACCGATTCCTTTTTCACGGAAGTGCTTGATGTCATTCGATCTGTTTTAAAATATCGCTAATGAAATCATAACGTGGCGCTTAAAATGCGCACAGGTTTTCGCGCTTCTTCAGCCATTTTGACGAAGATAAGCCTTTCATCACGTCAGTAATTGATTAATGCAGGGAACAGGTAAGAGAACATTGCATGAGTAAGAATAAAGGGAGCCTCAGCCAGCGTCTTAAGCGAGTCGCAGCCAGCGTCCTGTTGATTATTACGGGTTTCTGGGTCGCCGGCATCGTACTGTTCGCATTTTTGCCCGTGCCGTTTTCCGCAGTAATGGCGGAACGGCAAATCGGGGCCTGGCTGCGCGGCGATTTTCACTATGTGGCGCACTCCGACTGGGTTGGACAGGATGATATCGCCCCCTGGATGGGGCTGGCGGTTATCGCCTCGGAAGATCAAAAGTTTCCTCAGCACTGGGGCTTCGACGTTGACGCCATTGAGTCAGCGCTGGGAAGCGAAGGCGAGCGCATGCGCGGCGCCTCGACGCTGTCACAGCAGACGGCAAAGAACCTGTTTCTCTGGGACGGGCGCAGCTGGGTCAGAAAAGGTCTGGAGGCGGGATTAACGGTCGGCATTGAAACCGTCTGGACCAAGCGTCGTATTCTGACGGTCTACCTTAATATCGCGGAGATGGGACCCGGCGTCTTTGGCGTGGAGGCGGCGTCACAACGCTATTTTCATAAACCGGCCAGCCGCCTGACGATGGCGGAAGCGGCGCTGCTGGCCGCCGTGTTGCCTAATCCCATCCGTTTTCGCGCTGACGCGCCTTCTGGTTATGTTCGCCAGCGTCAGCAGTGGATTATGCGCCAGATGCGCCAGCTGGGCGGAGAGGGTTTTCTGGCGCGTAATCACCTCAAATAAGACTAGTCTTCGTCGAAGCCAGCCTCGAAGAGTTCAATCACGGCCGCCAGCGCCTGAGTCTCTTCCGGGCCGCTGGCTTCAATCTCGATATGGCCGCCTTTGGCCGAGTCGAGCATCAACAGAGCAATCACGCTGCTGGCTTCTGCCTCGGTGCCTGATTCATTGCGCAGCAGCACCTCGGCGTCAAAGCTCTGCACCAGCTCAAACAGCTTCATTGCCGGTCGCGCGTGCATGCCCAGCTTATTTTTGATTTCAACGGTTTGTTTGACGGTCATGATTTGCGTTTTTCCAGCGTGCGATGGCGTGACTGCACATTTTTGCCGCGCGAACGGAAGTAGTCCGCCAGCTGCTCGGCGATATAAACCGAACGGTGTTTGCCGCCGGTACAGCCGATCGCGACGGTAAGATAGCTGCGATTATTCGTTTCCAGCATCGGCAGCCACAGCTCCAGATAGCTGCGCGTCTGGTAAATAAAATTATGGACTTCGGTATGGCGATCGAGAAAGGCCGCGACCGGGCGGTCAAGACCGGTCATGGGACGCAGCTTCGGGTCCCAGTGCGGATTAGGCAGAAAACGCACGTCAAAAACGTAGTCAGCGTCAATGGGAATGCCGTGCTTAAAGCCAAAGGATTCAAACACCATGGTCAGTTCGCGCTCGCGCTTGCCCAGCAGTCGCGTGCGCAGCATTTCCGCCAGCTCGTGCACCGACATCTCAGAGGTATCGATAATCAGATCGGCGCGCGAACGCAGCGGCTCCAGCAGATCATTTTCTTCATCAATGGCGCTTTCCAGCGACAGATTTTTGCTGGAGAGCGGATGCAGGCGACGCGTGTCGCTGTAGCGTCGGATCAGCGTGTTGCGATCGGCGTCCAGGAACAGCAGCTGAGGTGAAAAGGCATCCGGCAAATTGTTGAGCGCCGTTTCAAAAACTTCTGGCGATTCCGGCATATTGCGCACGTCAATGCTGACGGCGGCCGAGATATTACGTTCAACCAGCGAATTGGCCAGCTCTGGCAATAGCACCACGGGCAGGTTATCGACGCAGTAGAATCCCATGTCTTCAAGGGCGCGCAGCGCCACCGATTTTCCTGAGCCTGACCGACCGCTAACGATCATCAGCACCATGACCTTTTCTCCCGTTTTAAACCGGCGCGCAAGCCGGTAAAAGCGCAACGCGCGTTACTGCTCCTCTGGAGCTTCTGTAATGATGGCGTAGAGTTCTTCATCACTCTGCGCAGCGCGCAGGCGGCGACAGACGGTTTTGTCCGCCAGACGTTTTGCGACCAGAGACAGGGTATGCAGATGGGTTTTACACTGGTCTGCCGGCACCAGCAGCGCAAACAGCAGATCGACCGGCTGATTATCCACCGCATCGAAAGCAATCGGCTGATCGAGGCTGATAAAGACGCCTACGGCGCGCAGCGTGTCTTCTTCCAGTTTGCCGTGCGGGATCGCGATACCGTTGCCGATACCCGTACTGCCCATGCGTTCGCGGGTCAGAATCGCTTCAAACAGCGTTTGATGCGGCAGGTTAAGCTGTTTCGCTGCCAGTTCGCTGATAATCTCCAGCGCGCGTTTTTTACTCTGGCAGTGTACGCCGCTGCGCGTACAGTCCAGCGTCAGCACGGTATTCAGTTCCAGTGTCAGATCGTTATTCATTATCGTTTCACTTGCGAGTTCACAGAGCCGCAGGCTTACGGCGCGCAGAGACCGCGCGGTATCCCGTGGCGCTTGCACAGATGGCAAAACGGGGCGGTAAATCCGCCCCATCCAGACCGCCCTGAGCGCGCGGCGCGCGCTGCAAGCGTGAAGGTTAGTGTTTTTTCAGTTTGTCTTTATGCCTGGTCAACTGACGAGCCAGTTTATCCACCAGCCCGTCAAGCGCCGCATACATATCTTCCGCTTCCGACGTGGCGTGCAGCTCGCCGCCGCTGACGTGCAAGGTTGCCTCCGCAACCTGAGTGACCTTTTCCACTTTCAGAACAATATAAACCTGATTGATACGATCGAAGTAGTGTTCCAGTTTGGCAAACTTATTGTTTACAAATTCACGCAGTGGTTCGGTGATTTCAACATTTTGCCCAGTAAGGTTCAGCTGCATAGGTCATCCTTCTCATTTCTGTCAAACCAGCTGTTTACGCTGGTTCGATGGCGGAATAGATAAAGACTCGCGGTATTTGGCGACAGTCCGGCGCGCCACCATGATGCCCTGTTCAGATAACATGGAGGTGAGCTTGCTGTCACTCAAGGGTTTAGCGGGATTCTCCGCTGAGATTAATTTTTTCACCAGCGCGCGAATAGCCGTGGAGGACGCTTCGCCGCCGCCTTCCGTGTTTACGTGGCTGGAGAAAAAATATTTAAGTTCAAAGATGCCGCGCGGGCTATGCAGATACTTCTGCGTGGTCACGCGCGAGATAGTGGATTCATGCATATCCACCGCCTGGGCGATGTCCGCCAGCACCATTGGACGCATATACTCTTCGCCCTGCTCGAAGAAAGCCTGCTGCTGCTCGACGATACAGCGCGTCACTTTCAGCAGGGTATCGTTGCGGCTTTCCAGGCTTTTTATCAGCCAGCGGGCTTCCTGCAGGTTGCTGCGAATAAACTGGTTATCGCTGTCGTTGCGCGCCGCGCCGCCCATTGCCGCATAGTGCTGATTAATCTTCAGGCGCGGCACGCTGTCGGCGTTTAGCTCGACCGTCCAGCGCTTGCCGACCTTGCGCACCAGAACATCCGGAATGACATATTCCGGCTCGCCGGTGTGCACCGACTGGCCTGGCCGCGGATCCAGCGACTGAATGAGCAGCATCGCCTCTTTCAGCACGTCTTCTTTGAAGCGGGTAACGCGCATCAGGCTGCGGAAATCGTGGTTAGCCAGCAGATCCAGATGTTCGCTGACAATCAGGCGCGCTTCGGCCAGCATCGGCGTCGCGGGGGCGAACTGGGAGAGCTGCACCAGCAGGCAGTCGCGCAGATCGCGCGCGCCCACGCCGACCGGATCGAAGCGCTGAATGCGTTTCAGCACCGCCTCGACTTCATCAAGCGCCAGCTCGCTGTTGCCCATGCTGTCGAGGATCTCGTCAAGCGAAACGGTAAGGTACCCGGTATCATCAATGGCATCGACGATCGAGGTGGCAATAGCGCGATCGGTATCGGTAAACGGCGTCAGATCCACCTGCCACATCAGGTAGTCCTGAAGCGACTGCGTGGTCTCGCCCTGATAGACCGGCAGCTCGTCGTCCTGGTAGTCGGTGCCGGTGCCGGAAGGCGTGCCTGCGGTGTAAATCTCGTCCCAGGTCGCGTCGAGCGGCAGCTCGTCCGGCATCTCTTTCTGTTCAAGCGCCTCGCGCGTGTCCAGCACCTCATCTTCCTGATAATCGCGGCTGTCGATCTCTTCATGCACTTCAGCCTGCTCCAGCAGCGGATTACTCTCCAGCGCCAGCTGTAGCTCTTGCTGAAGCTCAAGCGTAGAGAGTTGCAGCAGTCGAATGGCCTGCTGCAACTGCGGAGTCATCGCCAGCTGTTGGCTGAACCTGAGTTGCAAACCTTGCTTCATATTCAGGACAGGATTTCCTAAGCAAACATCGTATTAACGACACCTTATCAGAGTCTGAACTCTTCGCCCAAATAAACCCGCTTAACCTGCTCATCTGCAAGAATTTCGTTAGGGGTGCCGTGGGCGATTAGATGCCCCTGGCTGACGATATAGGCGCGTTCGCATACCGCCAGGGTTTCACGGACGTTGTGGTCGGTAATCAGCACGCCGAGACCGCTGTCGCGCAGGTGCTCGATGATTTTTTTGATGTCGATTACCGAGATAGGATCAACGCCAGCGAAGGGTTCGTCCAGCAGGATAAATTTCGGATTCGCCGCCAGCGCGCGCGCGATCTCTACGCGGCGGCGCTCGCCGCCTGACAGCGCCTGACCCATGCTGTCGCGCAGATGGGCGATATGAAACTCATCCATTAGCTCGTTAGCGCGATCCTGACGCTGCTCTTCACTTAAATCGTCACGGATCTGTAAAACGGCCATCAGGTTGTCATAGACGCTGAGGCGACGAAAAATCGACGCTTCCTGCGGCAGATAGCCGATGCCGCGACGCGCGCGGGCGTGCAGCGGTAAAATACTGATGTCATCTTCGTCGATGACAATGCGTCCCGCATCGCGCGGCACGATGCCGACGACCATGTAGAAGGTCGTAGTCTTGCCGGCGCCGTTGGGACCAAGCAGGCCGACGATCTCGCCTGATTTTACTTGCAGGCTGACGTCTTCTACCACGCGACGGCCTTTATAGGCCTTCGCCAGGTTTTCTGCGATGAGTGTGGCCATAGTGATTAGTTACTCTTTTTCTGGCTGTTAGCGTTCTTATCCTGTAGCTGCGACGGCACCAGCACGGTGGTGACGCGCTTGCTCTGGCCCTGGCTATAGGCCTGCATCTTCTGCTCTTTGACCAGATAGGTAATGCGATCGCCTTTGATATTGCTGTCCTGCTGCTCAATATAGGCATTGCCGGTCAGCTCAACGAAGTCTTTCGCCAGCTCATAGTGCAGTTTGGCGGCGTGGCCCTGCACGGGCTTGCCGTTGTCCTGCATCTGATAAAATGTGGCCGGATTGCCCCAGGCGTCAACGATGGTTTTGTTGCTGTCGCCGCCGGGACGCGTCACCACCACTTTATCGGCGGTAATTTTGATGGTGCCCTGGGTCACAATGACGTTGCCGGTGAAGGTGGCCACATTGCCTTGCAGATCCAGCGCCTGATTCTCCGAGTCAATGTTCACGGGCTTATCGGAATCGCCGGTCACCGCCAGCGCGGGCAGGCTGGCCGCCAGCAGCGCGCCGACCAGGAAAAACTTAAGGCTGTTGTTGTGCATTTTGAATTTCATAATACGTTTTGACCTTTTCAATCAACTCGGCGTTTTTCGTCCGTAAATTCCCGCGCATCTTCATGCCGGTAGAGTTAAACCCGCGACCAAACAGCGTGACCTGATCGTCGGACGTCACGTCCTGAGTGATAAGGTTAACCTGCGCGTTATCGGTTTTAATGCGCTGTAGCTGCGAATCCTGCGTCAGGGTATTCACCTCAACGTGACCATACAGATAAAGCATACGATCTTTGGTCAGTTTGGCTTTATCCGCGCGCACGGACCAGGTCGGAACCTTATTTTCGTCGTAGGTGGTCATCACCGGTTTGTCGAACCAGCTCACCTCATCTGCCGCAAAGTAGGTCACTTTGTCCGACACCAGTTTGTAAGCCAGCGCGCCAGTCGGGTTATACACCACGGTATTCGAATTTGCGCTGGTATAGGTCGGTTCCTGGTCATTTGCCGCCACCGGCGCGCTATCCTCATCCTGGCTGGTCAGGTTCCAGCCGATCAGCACCAGCGCGATCAAGGCCAGAACCAGCGTTATCCAACGCCTGCTTTTACTCATACTGATTGCCCTTTGGCATCCTCAAATTTGTTCTGCGCCATTAAAATCAGATCGCAGAGTTCGCGCACCGCGCCGCGTCCGCCTGCAATGCGGGTCACGTAATGCGCGCGCGGCAATAACACGGGATGGGCATCTGCCACGGCCACGCTCAGCCCCACTCTGGCCATGACCGGCCAGTCAATCAGATCGTCGCCGATATAGGCAACCTGATCGTCGGAAAGCGACAGTGTATCCAGAAGTTCGCGATAGGCCAAAAGCTTATCAGACTGCCCCTGATAAAGATGGCGGATCCCCAGCGTCTTACAGCGGTCCTCCATCAGGCGCGCATTGCGACCGGTAATAATCGCGACCTCTATATCAGAGGTTAGCAAACAGCGAATGCCATAACCGTCGCGGACGTTAAAGGCTTTTAACTCTTCGCCGTTATTGCCCATATAGATCACGCCGTCCGACATCACGCCGTCAACATCGCAAATCAGCAGACGGATTTGGCTGGCGCGCGCCATTACCTCCGCGCTGACCGGGCCGTAGCAGGTTTCCACCAGGGAAGTATTTACCGACATTGTTGTTTCCTGTTCAGACTACGCCGGCGCGCAGCATGTCATGCATATGTACCACACCCAACAGACGATCGTCATCGGCCACTAACAGCGCAGTAATGTTTTTGTTTTGCATCAGATTCAGCGCATCGACCGCCAGCACATTAGGGCGCACCCGAATGCCGCCGCGCGTCATGACCTCGGAAATGGTGGCGTGCTGAAAATCGATGCCCATATCAAAGATGCGGCGCAGGTCGCCGTCGGTAAAAATGCCTTCAATCTTCATCAGGTCGTCGACGATAACCGTTAGCCCTAAATTTTTGCGCGTAATTTCCAGCAGCGCGTCGCGCAGCGAGGCATCGCGGGTGACATGGGGGATTTCGTCGCCGCTGTGCATAATGTCGCTGACGTGCAGCAGCAGCTTGCGTCCCAGCGCGCCCCCCGGATGCGACAGGGCGAAGTCTTCCGCGGTAAAGCCGCGCGCCTCCAGCAGCGCCACGGCCAGCGCATCGCCCATCACCAGCGTCGCGGTGGTGCTGCTGGTGGGAGCCAGACCCAGCGGGCAGGCTTCCTGCGGCACCTTCACGCAGAGATGCACATCGGCGACGCGGCCCATGGCGCTGTCAGGGCGACTGGTGATACAGATCAGTTTGACATGCTGCCGCTTCAGGACCGGAATCAGCGCCAGAATCTCATTCGATTCACCGCTGTTGGAAATAGCCAGCACGATGTCGCTGCTGCCGACCATGCCAAGATCGCCGTGGCTGGCTTCGCCGGGATGGACGAAAAAAGCGGGCGTGCCGGTACTGGCGAAGGTGGCGGCCATTTTCTTGCCGATATGACCCGATTTGCCCATGCCCATGACGACGACTTTACCCTGGCAGTGATAGATCATCTCGCAGGCGCGGGTAAAATCCTCGTTAATATACTGGTCCAGCTGCTCCAGACCCTCACGCTCGATGCGCAGTACCGCTTTTCCCGCCGTCTGAAAGTCGAAATTCGCGATTGAAAGCTGAGTTGACATGGCAAATCGGTCCTTTGTTATCCATTGATAAAATCGGGCTGAATCCACAACAGCGCGACCCAGGCAGTAAAGCCACAGAGTAAAAGCGCGCCTGCCAGCCGGCCGATACGACGACTGCGTTGCAGGCAGAGCAGGGCGAACAGCACGCTGACGCCCAGCATCACCCAGTAATCTCGCGCGAAGGCATGTTCATCCACGCTACCGGGATTCATCAGCGCCGGCAGGCCCAGCACGATGGCGATATTATAAATGTTGGCGCCGATCAGATTGCCGATAGCGATGTCATCTTCGCCCTTCAGCGCGCCCGCGATCACCGTCGCCAGCTCAGGCAGGCTGGTACCCACCGCAATCAGCGTCGCTCCCATCACTAGTTCGCTGACGCCGAAATAGGCGGCAAAGGCAGTGGCGTTGTCGATCACCATGCGCGTTGCCATCGGCAAAATAATCAGCGCAACCGCCAGCCAGAGAAACGCGACCGTATTGCCGCTCTCTTCGCGCGGCAGTTCCGCCAGCTGCTCGCGGGTCAGGGTGTCGTTATTATCCCGTTCCGCGCGGCGTGCGATGCGGATCGCCACCAGCAAATAGATCAGCGCAATAGCGATCAGGCTCACGCCGTCGAGACGGCTCAGGTAGTTATCGAATAACATCAGGCCGCTAAGAAGTGAGACCAGCAGCATCAGCGGCAGTTCGCGTCGTATCAGATTGGAGTGAATGGTCAGGGGATGCAGCAGCGCTGCGCCGCCGAGAATCAGCAGGATGTTGGCGATGTTCGATCCCAGCGCGGTGCCCACCGCGAGATCCATTTGCCCGTGCTGCGCCGCTGAAAAAGAGAGGATCATTTCTGGCAGCGATGTGCCGATACTGACGACGGTCATGCCGATAATCAGCGGCGGAATACCAAAGGATCGACAGAGAATCGCGGCGCTGAACACCAGACGATCGGCACCATAAGCCAGTAAAATCAAACCAACGATCAGCAGGGCAGAGGCTACGAACATGAAAAATCCTTGGATGAAATGCGTTGCCAACACGTCTTGTGCGGCAGATTCAGGTTTTGTCATCACAAACAGGCGCTGATTTTGACCGTCCGAGCGGCAAAAGTAAATTTTATGGCCGCTTTCGACAAACTGAAGAGGCGAATTTTTGCAAAGCTATCGTGCATTGGCGCGTTACGGGCTACCATCCTAGGCTTTATAGCGCCCGCTCCACAGAAGAGGTAATAATGGACCAACAGGAAACGAACCTGGTTGAGGTTCGTGGCGTCAGTTTTTCACGCGGCGATCGGCGAATTTTCGACGATATCTCGCTGACGGTGCCGAAAGGAAAAGTCACGGCCATTATGGGACCGTCGGGCATCGGTAAAACCACGCTGCTGCGTCTGATTGGCGGTCAGCTGCCGCCCGATCGAGGCGAAATCTGGTTTCGCGGCGAAAACATTCCACGCCTGTCGCGCGCCAGACTCTATGAAGCGCGTAAAAAAATGAGCATGCTTTTTCAGTCTGGCGCGCTGTTTACCGATCTTACCGTGTATGAAAACGTCGCCTGGCCGCTGCGCGAGCACACGCAGCTGCCTGCGCCGCTGCTGCACAGCACGGTCATGATGAAGCTGGAAGCGGTGGGGCTGCGCGGCGCGGCGCAGCTTAAACCGGCCGAGCTGTCCGGCGGGATGGCGCGGCGCGCCGCGCTGGCGCGAGCAATCGCGCTGGAGCCGGATTTGATCATGTTTGATGAACCCTTCGTGGGGCAGGACCCCATCACCATGGGCGTGCTGGTCAAGCTGATCGATGAGTTGAACCATTCGCTGGGGGTGACCTGCATCGTGGTGTCGCACGACGTGCCTGAAGTGCTGAGCATCGCCGATCGCGCCTATATTGTGGCGGGACAAAAAATTATTGCGCAGGGCAGCACGCCGCAGCTGCGGGAAAACCCCGACCCGCGCGTGCGTCAGTTTCTGGATGGCATTGCGGACGGGCCTGTGCCGTTTCGGTTTGCCGCCGGAGACTATCTTGCCGACTTAACCGGCTCAGGGAGAGGGTAGTCAATGTTGTTCAAGGCGCTGGCGTCGCTGGGACGCCGGGGAATCAATACCTGCTCAACCTTTGGTCGGGCAGGTCTAATGCTGTTTCATGCACTGGTAGGGAAGCCCGCCTTTCGCAAACATGCGCCGCTGTTGGTCAGGCAGCTGTACAGCGTCGGCGTTCTGTCGCTGCTGATTATTATCGTCTCCGGCCTGTTTATCGGCATGGTGCTGGGGCTACAGGGCTATCTGGTACTCACCACCTACAGCGCGGAAACCAGTCTTGGCATGCTGGTGGCGCTGTCGCTGCTGCGCGAGCTGGGACCGGTGGTCACCGCGCTGCTGTTCGCCGGACGCGCCGGATCGGCGCTGACGGCGGAAATCGGATTGATGAAAGCCACCGAGCAGCTCTCCAGCATGGAGATGATGGCGGTCGATCCGCTGCGTCGCGTCGTGTCGCCGCGCTTCTGGGCGGGCTTTATCAGCATGCCGCTGCTGACGCTGATTTTCACGGCGGTGGGAATAGCCGGCGGCGCGCTGGTGGGCGTCAGCTGGAAAGGCATTGACCCAGGCTTCTTCTGGTCAGCGATGCAAAATGCGGTCGATTTTCGCACCGATGTTATCAACTGCCTGGTCAAAAGCGCCGTTTTCGCCGTTACGGTCACCTGGATAGCGCTGTTCAACGGTTATGACGCGATTCCGACCTCGGAAGGGATCAGCCGCGCAACGACGCGTACCGTGGTGCACGCCTCGCTGGCGGTGCTCGGTCTGGATTTTGTGCTGACAGCACTGATGTTTGGGAAATAATGTAATGCAAAGCAAAAAAAGCGAAATTTGGGTTGGCGTATTTATGCTGCTGGCGCTGGTAGCCATGCTATTTCTCTGCCTGCGTGTGGCGGATCTTAAGTCGCTTGGCACTCAGCCAACGTGGCAGCTCTACGCCACCTTTGACAATATCGGCGGCCTGAAAGTCAGCTCGCCGGTTAAAATTGGCGGGGTGGTGATTGGCAGGGTGACCGACATCTCTCTTGAACCTAAAACGCTGCTGCCGCGCGTCACTATGGCGATCAGCGATGAATATGCTGGTAAAATTTCTGACACCAGTTCGCTGGCGATCCGCACGCAGGGTCTACTCGGCGAGCAATATTTAGCGTTGAATCTGGGCTTTGACGATCCTGAGCTTGGCTCGGCGATGTTAAAAGACGGCGATACGCTGCGCGATACCAAATCGGCGATGGTGCTGGAAGACCTGATTGGTCAGTTCCTGTACAAGAGCGGCGGTGACAATAAAAACGAAACGGACAACACGGGTACGCAGGGCGGCGACAGCGCGCCTGCGGCTCCGGCTCAACCCTGAGAGGTAAAAAACGATGTTTAAACGCTTCCTGATGATCGCCATGCTGGTCGTTGCGCCGCTGGCCGCGGCAAATGCAGCCGATCAAAGCAATCCTTACAAACTGATGAATGAAGCCGCGGCGAAAACCTTTACGCGTCTTAAAAACGAGCAGCCGAAAATCAAGCAGAACCCCAACTATCTGCGCGATATCGTGCGCCAGGAGCTGCTGCCCTACGTGCAGATTAAATATGCGGGCGCGCTGGTGCTGGGGCGCTACTATCGTGAGGCGACGCCGGCGCAGCGCGAAGCCTATTTCAACGCCTTCGGCGACTACCTGGCGCAGGCTTACGGCCAGGCGCTGGCGCTCTATCACGGACAGACTTATCAGATTCAGCCAGAGCAGCCGCTGGGCGACGCGAACATCATCGCGATTCGCGTCACCATTCTCGATCCCAACGGCCGTCCGCCGGTACGCCTGGATTTCCAGTGGCGCAAGAACAGCCAGACCGGGAACTGGCAGGCTTATGACATGGTGGCAGAGGGCGTCAGCATGATCACCACCAAGCAAAACGAATGGAGCGATCTGCTGCGCACCAAAGGCATCGACGGCCTGACTGCACAGCTTAAAACCTACGCGGCGCAGCCGATTACGCTGGATAAACAGTAACGATGCATGAGTCATTACGCTGGCAGCGTGACGCCAGCACCCTCTCGCTCTTTGGCGAACTCGATCGCGATACGCTGCTGGCGCTGTGGCAGCAGCGCGAGACGGTGATCGATAAGGTAGAGGTTATCGACGTTTCCGCGCTGGAGCGTGTCGATTCAGCCGGGCTGGCTCTACTGGTGCACCTGCGCGAAATTGCGCGGGCGCAGGGCGTCACACCGCGTTTTAGCGGGATTAGCGATAAATTGCAGTCGCTGATTACCCTGTATAACCTTCAGCAGATTATTGTTTCTGCGGAAAAAAACACCTGACCTTTCTCAACCTCGTTAAGCCCCTGTTTTTTGCAGGGGCTTTTGTCTGTTTAAGAGTCCGTCGCTTTCCTCTAAGATGTGACCCTTTATTATTTTCAAGTGAAGTCGTGAGCGATGGAAAACAGTGAAATTCAGGCCGTGCTGATGCAAGCGCTGCCGCTGGACGAAGTGCATGTAATGAGCAACGACGGCAGCCATTTTCAGGTGATTGCCGTAGGCGAAATGTTTGGCGAACTGAGCCGTGTAAAAAAACAGCAGGCTGTTTACGCGCCGCTGATGGAATACATCGCCGATAACCGCATTCATGCTGTCTCCATTAAAACCTATACCCCTGCTGAGTGGGCGCGTGACCGTAAACTTAACGGTTTCTGAGCATCCATCAGGGGCGCTCGCCGCCGGCGAGCTAAACCTGTCTTTAGTTAATTGAGAGCCGTGTTAATGGACAAATTTCGTGTACAAGGCCCCACCCGTCTGAGTGGTGAAGTGACCATTTCCGGTGCGAAAAATGCCGCGCTGCCGATTCTGTTTGCTGCGTTGCTGGCCGAAGAGCCAGTCGAGATTCAGAACGTGCCGAAGCTGCGTGATATCGATACCACCATGAAGCTGCTGAGCCAGCTGGGTGCGAAGGTTGAGCGCAACGGCTCCGTACACGTCGATGCCAGCTGCGTGGATATTTTCTGTGCGCCCTATGAGCTGGTGAAAACCATGCGCGCCTCTATCTGGGCGCTGGGACCGCTGGTGGCGCGCTTTGGTCAGGGACAGGTCTCTCTGCCGGGCGGCTGCGCCATCGGCGCGCGTCCGGTGGATCTGCATATTACCGGTCTGGAGCAGCTGGGCGCCGAGATCAAACTGGAAGAGGGCTACGTTAAAGCCTCTGTCGACGGTCGTCTGAAAGGCGCGCATATCGTCATGGATAAAGTCAGCGTCGGCGCGACGGTGACCATCATGAGCGCGGCAACGCTGGCGACAGGCGTGACGATTATCGAAAACGCGGCGCGCGAGCCGGAAATCGTCGACACCGCTAACTTCCTGATTACCCTCGGCGCGAAAATCAGCGGCGCAGGCACGGACAAGATTACGATTGAAGGCGTTGAACGTCTGGGCGGCGGCGTTTACCGCGTGCTGCCGGATCGTATCGAAACCGGCACCTTCCTCGTAGCTGCGGCGATTTCCGGCGGTAAAGTGCTGTGCCGCAATACTCAGCCGGACACGCTTGACGCGGTGCTGGCGAAATTGCGTGACGCGGGAGCCGATATTGAGATCGGCGACGACTGGATCAGTCTGGACATGCACGGCAAGCGTCCGAAAGCCGTTAACGTGCGCACCGCGCCGCATCCAGGCTTCCCGACGGATATGCAGGCGCAGTTCACCCTGCTGAATCTGGTAGCGGAAGGCACCGGAGTGATCACCGAGACCATTTTTGAAAACCGCTTTATGCATATCCCTGAGCTGATTCGTATGGGCGCGCACGCGGAGATCGAAAGCAATACGGCGATCTGCCACGGGGTTGAAAAACTCTCTGGCGCTCAGGTAATGGCGACCGATCTGCGCGCGTCGGCCAGTCTGGTGCTGGCAGGCTGTATTGCTGAAGGCACGACGCTGGTCGATCGTATCTACCATATCGATCGTGGCTATGAGCATATCGAAGATAAACTGAAAGCGATGGGCGCACAGATCGAGCGCGTGAGCGCCGAGTAACCCGCGCTGCGGCTAATAAAATGAAACCAGCCACCTTTGCGCGGCTGGTTTTTTTTCGCCTGAACGATCCTCAGGCGCTGGCGGGATCCTGCTTCTTCTTATTTTGCTCGCCAGAAGATCGAATGCGTTTTTTTCGATCCAGCAGCATGTGCGTTTGCGGATCGTAGTAGCGGCTTGGCCAGATCTCGGCGGGGTGAACGTTAATGGCCTCCGCAATCAGCCACTCTCCTTTCGGCCAGGGACGCGAAAGAGCATTAGCCAGGGTAGAGGAACTCAATCCCGCCTGTCGTGACAATGCTGCCAGTGTGGTGCCGCGTCTGCGCAGCGCGGCAATGACATCAGCAGGATGCCAGTCTTCGATCCTTTTTCGCATATCGCATTCTCCTTGTTCCTTGCGTTAACTATTCCTGTGTTATTCAGGTACGGCAGTTTTCCTTTATCTGGAAATTTATGGATTTTTTTATAGCAGATAGTTTCCATTTAATTCCAGTAATTTTTGCCGCTGGCAAGAGAAGTGCGTGCCGCTACGCAAAAGCGCAGCAACAGGCAGGATGCATTTCTGTAAAAAGAGATCCGGGCGGGAAACAGCGGAGCTGCTGCGGACGCAGCTCCGAAAAGCGTCAGAAATCGCGCTGCACAGACATATGCGCCAGCGACTCCAGGGCGCTGCGCCAGGGGGATTCCGGCAGGGCGTTAAGCGCCTGAATCGCTTTGTCCGCTTCCTGCTCGGCGCGCTTGCGCGTCCACTCCAGCGAGCCGCACTGCTGCATGGCGGCCAGCACCGGTTCCAGAAGATGGCGGCCATTGCCCTGTTCGATGGCGTCGCGAATCATGCTCGCCTGTTCCGGCGTGCCGTTGTGCATCGCATGCAGCAGCGGCAGGGTAGGCTTGCCTTCGCTCAGGTCATCCCCTGTATTTTTGCCCAGCGTCGCGCCATCCGCGCTGTAGTCGAGCAGATCGTCAATCAGCTGGAACGCCGTGCCGAGATAGCGCCCATAATCCTGCATCGCCTTCTCCTGCTCGGCTGTCGCCTCGGCGAGAATCGCGGAGGCCTGCGAGGCGGCTTCGAACAAACGCGCGGTTTTACTGTAAATCACGCGCATGTAGCTCTCTTCCGTGATGTCGGGATCGTTAACGTTCATGAGCTGTAACACTTCGCCTTCGGCGATCACGTTCACGGCTTCGGACATCAGCGCCAGAATGCGCAGCGACCCCATGCTGGTCATCATCTGGAAAGCGCGCGTATAGATAAAATCGCCGACCAGCACGCTGGCCGCGTTGCCGAAGGCCGCATTAGCGGTGGCCTTGCCGCGACGCATATCGGATTCATCCACCACGTCGTCATGCAGCAGCGTGGCGGTATGGATAAATTCGATCAGCGCCGCGTTGGTGACGTGCAGGTTGCCCTGATAGCCGAGCGCGCGTGCGGAGAGCACGGCGATCATAGGGCGGATGCGCTTGCCGCCGCCGCTGATGATGTAATATCCCAGCTGGTTAATCAGCGAGACATCGGAATTCAGCTGGTCGAGGATGGTCTGGTTGACGGCCGCCATATCCTGCGCGGTTAATTCATTAATCTGTTCTAAGTTCATTCGTCTTTTCAGCTTTGACTCGTTTCAACGGCGTATGGTACGTGCTTTAACCAGCCTGAGTTCAGGTTATCTGTTACTGATTGTACTTGAATTTTCCAGATGAGAAACGTTTGGGATCGGCCTGTGTTTTTTTTCTGCAAGAGAGTGCAAAGTGCACTTGTCTTCTGCTGGAGATTTGCGTAGAATTCGCGCCCTATTGTGAATATTTATCGCGCCGCCTGATGAACGAAAGGCATGCGCAGAAGCGGAGTTTTATATGTACGCGGTTTTCCAAAGTGGTGGTAAACAACACCGAGTAAGCGAAGGTCAGACCGTTCGCCTGGAAAAGCTGGACATCGCAACCGGTGAAACCATTGAGTTTGACCAGGTGCTGATGATCGCAAATGGCGAAGACGTGAAAATCGGCGCGCCACTGGTTTCAGGCGGCGTGATCAAAGCTGAAATCGTTGCGCACGGTCGCGGCGAGAAAGTTAAAATCGTTAAGTTTCGTCGTCGTAAGCACTACCGTAAGCAGGCTGGCCACCGTCAGTGGTTCACTGATGTGAAAATTACTGGCATCAGCGCTTAAGAGGAGATCTGACAAATGGCACATAAAAAGGCTGGTGGCTCGACTCGTAACGGTCGTGACTCCAATGCAAAACGTCTGGGCGTAAAACGTTTCGGTGGCGAATCTGTTCTGGCAGGTAGCATCATCGTTCGTCAGCGTGGCACCAAATTCCACGCTGGTACTAACGTAGGCTGTGGTCGTGACCACACCCTGTTTGCTACCGCAGACGGCAAAGTAAAATTCGAAGTGAAAGGTCCGAACAACCGTAAATACATCAGCATCGTTGCTGAGTAAGGTTGTCGTGACGCAGACAGCGACTGTCTGAACGCACGAATAAAAGCCCCGCAGCCATTGCGGGGCTTTTTACATTCTGCGACCTGTCGCGCTGTATTGCTGTACACTTTATGTACGCCTGATGAAAATCAGCCCTGATTTATCCGCCGCCGGTCAGCGCAGACAGACCCTGGCGGACCCGCCCGCAGCAGCGACTCGCGCGACGGGCGATTGTGTGACGGAGAAAGAAAATGAAGTTTGTTGATGAAGCAACCATCCTGGTGGTTGCAGGCGACGGCGGCAACGGCTGCGTCAGCTTCCGCCGTGAAAAATATATTCCGAAAGGCGGTCCGGACGGCGGCGACGGCGGCGACGGCGGCGATGTTTATCTGGTGGCCGACGAAAACCTCAATACCCTGATTGACTACCGTTTTGAGAAGTCTTTTCGCGCCGAGCGTGGCCAGAACGGCCAGAGCCGCGACTGTACCGGCAAACGCGGTCAGGACATCATTGTCAAAGTACCGGTCGGCACGCGCGTAATCGATCAGGGCACCGGCGAAACGCTGGGCGATATGACGCGTCATGAGCAGAAGCTGATGGTGGCCAAAGGCGGCTGGCACGGCCTGGGCAACACGCGCTTCAAATCCTCTGTTAACCGTACCCCGCGTCAGAAAACCATGGGTACGCCGGGCGAAAAACGCGATTTACAGCTGGAGCTGATGCTGCTGGCTGACGTCGGAATGCTGGGCCTGCCTAACGCCGGTAAATCGACCTTTATCCGCGCCGTATCCGCAGCCAAGCCGAAAGTGGCGGACTATCCGTTCACGACCCTGGTGCCAAGCCTCGGCGTGGTGCGTATGGACAGCGAGCAGAGCTTTGTCGTCGCCGATATTCCGGGCCTGATTGAGGGCGCGGCGGAAGGCGCAGGCCTGGGCATTCGCTTCCTGAAGCACCTGGAGCGCTGCCGCGTGCTGCTGCATCTGATCGACATCGCGCCGATTGATGAATCCGATCCGGTAGAAAACGCGCGCATTATTCTCGGCGAGCTGGAAAAGTACAGCGACAAGCTCTTCAACAAGCCGCGCTGGCTGGTGTTCAACAAAGTCGACCTGATCGACGAAGAGGAAGCGCAGGCGCGCGCGAAAGCCATTGCTGAAGCGCTGGGCTGGGAAGAGAAATATTACCTGATCTCCGCCGCGAGCCGTCAGGGCGTGCAGGATCTCTGCTGGGACGTGATGAGTTTCATCAACGCCAATCCGAAGGAAGCGGAAGAAGAAGAGAAGAAACCCGAGAAAGTCGAGTTCATGTGGGATGATTACCACCGTGAAGCGATGGAGAGCGTGGCAGAAGAAGAAGACGAAGAGTGGGATGACGACTGGGATGAGGATGACGACGAAGGCGTCGAGATCATCTACCAGCGTTAATGCCGAAAAAAAGGGACAGCGAAAGCTGTCCCTTTTGCTTTATCCCAGCACCGCGACCGTGAGGCGCGACGAACAGAGCAGCTGACCACGGGCGTTGCGGATCTCTGTCTGCCACACCTGGTTGCGTGAGCCGATATGCACAGGGCGGCAGATGCCGCGCACTTCGCCGCTGGAAATCGAGCGATGATGGCTGGCGTTTACCTCAATGCCGACCACGCTTTTACCTTCTTCCGTGCAGAGATAGCCCGCGATCGAACCCATCGACTCCGCCAGCACCACCGACGCGCCGCCGTGCAGCAGGCCGAAAGGCTGATGCGTGCGCGCATCCACCGGCATCACCGCCTCCAGATAGTCGTCGCCGATAGCGGTAAAGCGAATGCCGAGATGCGCCACCAGCGACCTCTCGCCCATCGCGTTTAGCGCCTCGAGATCGGTTTCCCGTTTCCAGATCGCCATCGATCAGGCTCCCAGCGTCGCGCCGCCGTCGACCACGATGTCCTGCAATACGACGTGGCTGGCAAGATCCGAGGCGAGGAACAAGACGTTGTGGGCGATCTCCTGCGGCTGCGCGATCTTACGCAGCGGGATCCCCAGCTTATATTGATCCGGAAAGCCGTCGATCATCTCCTGCTCGGCGGTGGGCGTGTGCCACAGGCTGCGCTGCATCTCGGTATCGGTCGAACCGGGCGAAACGATATTGCAGCGCACGCCGAACGGCGCCATCTCCAGGCCGACGGTCAGGCAGAGACTGCGCAGCGCGGCTTTAGACGCGCCATAGGCAGACATGCCGATGCGCGGCGCATGGGCGGAGTTAGACGCAATGGTGACAATCGCGCCTGCGCGCTGCTGGCGGAAGAGCGGCAGCGTCTGCTGAAACATATTGAATGCGCCGCCGACGTTCACCGCCAGGCAGGCCTGAAAATCGGCAAACGAAATCTCGTCGGTGGCGCCGATGCGCAGAATGCCCGCGCCGTTTACCAGCACATCGAGGCGCGTTTGCTCCGCAAGCAGACGCTGACAGACGGTTTTCACCTGATCTGGATCGGCCACGTCCAGCGTATGGCAGGCAAAAGGATAGTCGCTATCGTGAAAGCGCCGATCAAAGCCCTGCACCTGCGCGCCCGCCGCGTGAAACGCGAGGGCGGTGTGATAGCCGATCCCCTGGCCAGCGCCCGTTACCCAGACGATTTTACCGCTGAAGTCGAAGCTGTGGCTCATTGCGCAGGCTCCCGCGACAGCAGCGCCCACCAGCCGTCGATGGTGGGTGTTTTCGCCAGGCTAACAAAATCGATGTCGCCGTGCACCTGACGCCAGCGCGCCGCCAGCGCCATCACGCGCACGGAATCCAGACCGTAGTCGATCAGGTTTTCATCATCCTCTGGCGTCTCGTCATCCTCCAGCAGCGGCAGAACAAGCGCGCGCAGATCCGCTTTGCTGAGCGGCAGCGGCATCAGATCGGCGGTCATCACCACCTTGCCGCTGCGTCCGGCGGTGTAGGTCAGCGCCATCATATGCTCGTCACGGCTGAAGTCCGCCAGCGCATCGGCCACCATAAAGGGCTGAATGTTACGCATAAAGGCGTCGGTGGCGGTGGTGAGGCAGCCGATATGCGCATAGACGCCGGTGATCACTAACTGGTCGCGCCCCATCTCTTGCAGGATCGATTCCAGCGGCGAGCGAACAAAAGCGCTGTAGCGCCATTTGGTCAGCACATGGTCATCGGCATCCGGTGCCAGCGCCTCGACGATTTTCTGCTGATCCGGATGTTTGTTCAGGCCCGGTCCCCACATATCATTGAGCAGGGCGCGATCTTCATCGCTCTGCTGATTTGGCTGCGCGGTATAAAACACCGGAATGCCCTGAGCTTTACAGTAAGCACGCAGGCGGGCGATATTTTCCACCACCTGATTAACCAGCGGGCTGTTCTCGCCCCAGAAATTCAGAAAGTAGGCCTGCATATCATGAATAAGCAGCGCGGCGCGCTGCGGCTCCAGCGTCCATTTCACCTTGTTGGCGGGCAGCTCGGCAGCCGCAGGCAGCGCATAGGAAGTCAGTTTTGGAATAGCCATAGAATCTCCGGAACAGGTCAGGCTTGCGCGGGGTGATCGGCAAGCTGTTGGCGCAGACGCTTCTTGTCTACCTTGCCGACAGGCGTCAGCGGCAGCGCGTCTACGCAGGTAATACGGTCGGGCAACTTATATTCAGCCACGCCCAGTTCGCGCAGATGGCGACGCAGCGCCACCGGCTTAAGCGGCTGACGGGCGACGATAAAGGCACAGCTCTTTTCGCCCATCAGCTCATCGTGCATCGAGACCAGCGCCGCATGGATGACATCGGGATGGCGTTGCAGCAGGTTTTCAATCTCCTCAGCGGCAATCTTTTCGCCGCCGCGGTTAATCTGATCTTTTTCCCGGCCCTGCACGGTGATATAGCCCTGCGGGTTCATCTCGATCAGATCCCCTGAGCAGTAAAATCCGTTGGCGTCAAAGCTGGCGGCGTTGTGCGCCGGACTCTGGTAATAGCCGCGGAAGGTATAAGGCCCGCGCGTCATCAGACGACCCATCTTGCCAGGCGGCAGCGGCTCGCCGTTCTCATCGGCGACCCAGACTTCGTCATCGGGCGAAATCGGACGGCCCTGCGTGGTGAGAATCGTTTTTTCGTCATCATCGAGTCGGGTGTAGTTCACCAGGCCTTCGGCCATGCCAAAGACCTGCTGAAGCTGACAGCCGATCTCGCGCTGAATGCGCGCCGCGAGCGTTTCGCCCAGCTTCGCGCCGCCAACCTGCATACGTTGCAGCGACGCCAGCGCTTTATTGCTGCCCCAGTCATTGATCGCCTGTAGCCACAGGCTCACCGCTGGCGGCACCAGCCCGGTATCCGTCACCTGATGCTTTTCAATTAGCGGGAAACAGTGTGTCGCGCTGGGGTCGTCGGCCAGAATCACCTGACCTCCGGCATAGAAGACGCCCAGCGAGCCGGGTGAACTCATCGCAAAATTATGCGGAGCAGGGAGGGCGATCAGATAGCGTGTTTCGGCGGTAATCGCGCAGATCTCGTCGCTGGCGCGAATGCTGTAGTAGTAGTCGTTGTGCGTGCGCGGGATCAGCTTCGGCGTACCGGTACTGCCGCCGGAGAGCTGGAAAAAAGCGACTTCATCGGCGGCGGTCGGCGTGGGCTGGAAATCGCCCGCCGGTTCGGCCATCAGCGCCTCCAGCGTGTTTTCCGTCTGCCGGTCATTGCGCAGAATAACCTGATGCAGCGAGGAGTGCGCTTCGCACAGTCCGTCAATAAAATCGTTGCCGGCGAACAGCGCGTGCTGCCGATCGGCGATCAGCAGCGCTGGCTCAATTTGCGCGGCGTAAGCCTGCAATTCGGTGCGCTGGTGGCTGAACAGCGCACAGACCGGGGCGACGCCAAGTTTGAACAGCGCGAAAAGGGTAACGTAGAAGTCGGCGACGTTGCCAAGCTGCACCAGCGCGGTATCGCCATTCTTTACGCCGCGACGCTGTAGCGCGGCGGCGAGATTGTCGCTGCGCTGCGCCAGCTGGCGATAGCTCAGCTGCCTGTCGCCTTCGATAACGGCAATAACGTCGCTGTGCTTGTGACGGTCGAGAATGTCGGTCATCGGCACATCCAGCCAGTAACCTTTTTCACGATAGCGCGCCGCCAGATCCTCTGGCCAGCGATAGTAGGGAATCGACATGGTATTTCCTTTATTGCAGTCCAAACGCGCGCAGCATGGTGTCGAGTTTGACACCGGTTTCGCGCCATTCTGATTCGGGTTGGGAATCGGCGACAATGCCCGCGCCGGCGAACAGGCGCACGCGCGCGCCGTGCACGGTGCCGCAGCGAATCGTCACCACCCATTCGCCGTTGCCTTGCTCGTCGCACCAGCCAACGATGCCGCCGAACAGCTGACGTTCAAAGGGTTCCAGCGTCTGAATAAGCTGCCGGGCGTGCTGATGAGGGAAACCGCTCAGCGCCGGAGTGGGGTGCAGCAGGCAGGCGAGCGACAGCGCGTTTTCTCTTTCGTCGAGCGCTTCACCATCAATCTGCGTGGCAAGATGCCACAGCGTGGCGGTGGTCAGCAGAGAGGGCGTTTCTGGCACCGCCAGCAGGCGGCTGCGCGGCTGCAATACCTCGCGCATCGCATCGGTCACCAGTCTGTGCTCATGGCGATCTTTCGCAGAGCGCATCAGCGTATCGCCCGCCGCGCGATCGCGCTGCGCATCAGCCTCGCGCCGCGCCGATCCGGCAAGGGGGCAGGAGCTAAAATCGCGTCCCTGCTTACGCAGCATCAACTCCGGGCTGGCTCCCACCAGCGATCCGCCCTGCGGCAGCGGCAGATGGAAATGATAGCTGTCGGGATTTTGCGCCACGATACGCTGCATCAGCGCGGCGACGTCCACCGGCTGTTCCGTCACGATGTCCATCAGGCGCGACAGCACCACTTTATCCAGCTCGCCGCGCTGGGTGGCGGCAACGGCCTGCGCCACCATATCGGTAAACACATCGTGATCCGGCACCGCCGCGCGGCGGCGCACCTGCGGCAACGCCGCCTGCGTCGCGGGCAGGGCAGCCTGCAAGTCGCCGCGATCAAAGAACTGATGCGATTCGGGGATAAACAGCGCGGCGGGCTGCGCCACGTCGAATGGAATCGCGCCGACCAGAATGGGGTGAGTAATACCCTGCTTTTTCGCCGAAGCGAAGTGGTGCTTTAACTGCTGTTGAAAAGCGCCATTCAGCGCGTCGCCATCGGTCACCGGCGAGGCGATGGTGGTGTAGCAGCCTTGCGTAGCGATACTGCGCCACGGCGATGTGAAGAGAAATCCGCGACAGAGCGCGGAGAAATCCTCAAGCAGGGGATTTCCAAACGTCAATGTTTCCACCATAATTTTCACCTATAAATGATAAGAGTATTAATAATGATTATCATTTGTATTGTGGTCCTGTAACCTACGTTGATTACGGCGGAGTGTCAATAAATTCGCGGTGTTCTGAGCTGGCCCTTTGGGTTATTCAGAGGATTTACAGGGTGTGGTATCCCAGTTAAAGGTGGATTGAATCTTATGTTTAAGCGGAGCTTTACGGCGTTTGCCGCGCTGGTTTTCGTTACGGTCTTAGCCAGTTCAGGCGCGCGCGCCAGCAGCGGCTGGCCGCGCACCCTGCAAAGCGTCAACGGCAGCATCACGCTGCAACAGGCACCGCAGCGCATTGTCTCGACCAGCGTGACGCTGACCGGCTCGCTGCTGGCGATCAATGCGCCGGTGATTGCCAGCGGCGCAACCGCTCCCGGCAGTCGGCTGGCCGACGAGCAGGGCTTTTTCCGCCAGTGGGGCGAGGAGGCGAAGCGTAAAAACGTTAAGCGCCTCTATATCGGGGAAGCCAGCGCCGAAGCGGTGGCCGCCGAAGCGCCAGATCTGATTATCGTCAGCGCCACCGGCAACGACTCCGCTATCAGGCTGATGGATCAGTTCTCCGCTATCGCGCCTACGCTGGTGGTGAACTATGACGATAAGAGCTGGCAGCAGCTGATGACGCAGCTTGGAGAGGCGACCGGCCACGAGGCGGATGCGGCGGCGCGCATTAAAGCTTTTGATGCGCAGCAGGCGGCGCTGAAGCAGAAAATGACGCTGCCGCCGCAGCCCGTGACCGCCATGGTGTTCAACGGCGGCGGCCGCGCGGTGAATGTGTGGACCAGCGCGTCGTCACAGGGTCAGCTGCTGGAGCAGCTCGGCTTTACCCTTGCCGTGCCGCCCGCCAGCGTGCAGCAGTCGCACAGTATGGGCCAGCGCAAAGATATTATTCAGCTCTCCGGCGAAAACGTGGCCAGCGGGCTGAACGGCAACAGTTTCCTGCTGTTTGCCGCAGAACAACCCGCCGTGCGGCAGGTAACAGAGAACCCTTTCCTGGCGCAGACCGCGGCGGTCAAACAACGGCAGGTGTATGCGCTGGGCGCGGATACATTCCGCCTCGATTACTACAGCGCCAGCCATCTGCTGGCGCGTCTGGAGCAGCTGTTCGTTAAATCATAGCGGCTCTTCCGCCAGCTCGGGCGCGGGCGGCTGGTAGCGACGCAGCTTCGCCATCAGCAGCCACATCAGCAGACCCAGCAGCGCCGCGCCGAATCCCAAAAGCGTGGCGGCCTGCTGGGGCAGCAGCCAGGAACCCATCGCGCCGATCAGCGCCGCGCCGATGGCGTCGCCGGTCACATTCTGCGCCGTCCACAGACTATTGATGCGGCCCAGCAGCGCGTCGGGCGTCAGCGACTGGATAAGCGTGTATTGCACCAGGCTGGTTATGGCGCTGAAGTAGCCGAACGCCGCCAGGCAGATCAGCCCTGGCGCGAACCACGGCATCAGGCTAAACAACCCAAGCGCAAGAAAAGCGGCGATGGCGCTGCCGATAATCAGCCTGCCAGGCTGCGGCGAGTGGGTCAGCCGTCCGCTGGTCAGCGCGCCCAGCGCCGCGCCAAGCGGCACGGCGGCATACATCAGTCCGAGTTGATTCAGGCTGACCTGCCAGTGCGGGGCCAGCGCCGGATAGAGCACGCGCACCGCGCTCGCCAGCGTGACCAGCGCGCCGATCAGCGCGGCCATGCCGACAACCGGCGCGGAAAAGAGAAACTGCACGCCGCCGGTCAGCGCCCTGAGCGGATGCTCGCGCGGCTGAGGCGGCGGCGGCATGACCGGCAGCCGCAGCAGCGTCAGCACGGTCAGCAGCGTGCCGAAGGCGGCCAGGCCATAGTTCCAGGCCGCGCCGCCGTGGGCGATCACCAGTCCCCCGATAGCGGGTGAGAGAATAGAGCCGAAGCGCACGGTCAGCATCGTGATCGCGCCAGCCTGCGCCAGATTTTCGCGTCCTGCCAGCGCCGGGGTTGCCGCCAGCAGGGCAGTGACGCCAATCGCGCCGCAAAAACCGTCCCACAGCCCCAGCAGGAACACCGCCGCCACTGAGGGCGTCGGCAGCGAGGCATTGACCGCCAGCGCGACAAAACCCAGCCCGCAGGTGGATCGCGCAATCAGAATCAGACGTTTACGCTCATAGCGATCCGCCAGTACGCCGCCGGTCAGCAGCCCGACAAACATGCCTGCGCCCGCCAGCGTGACGGCCAGCCCGACCAGCGCAGGCGAGCCGGTCAGCTGCTGGATCTGTACCGGAACGGCAATCGCCAGCATGCCGAGCGCGACAATAGAGATAAAACGGGCAATAAAGACGGCACGGAATGCCGGATGCGTTTTCAACAGACTGAAATCGATCAGGTGGGAGGGTTTGTTCATTTCTTCGCCTTCTGCTGCGGTTTCCCCGTTATGTCGAGGCGAATCATGGTAACATATAAAAATACGAGTAATAACGATAACGAGTATCATTATCAAATTGATGCGCCAGACGTATCAGTGAACAGTGAAGGTTCGGAATGTTATGCGCCAGCTCACCGCAATAGCCGCCTCAGGGATGCTGCTGTTGCTCTTATTCGCGCTCAGCCTGATGCTTGGCGCGAAATCGATCGCAATCCATGATGTCTCTCTTGCCCTGACCTCCAGCTGCGATAGCGCCGACTGCGTCATCGTGCGCGAAGCGCGTCTGCCGCGCACGCTCGCCGGCCTGCTGGCTGGCTGCGCGCTGGGGCTGGCGGGCGCGCTGATGCAGAGCCTGACGCGCAATCCGCTTGCCGATCCCGGCATTCTCGGCGTGAATGCCGGCGCGGGCTTCGCCGTGGTGCTGGGGATCGCGCTGTTCGGCGCGGATTCGCCTGCCGACTGGCTTGGCTTTGCCTTTGGCGGCGCGCTGCTGGCGTCGCTGCTGGTGGCGCTGACCGGCGCCATCGGCGGCGGCCGCGTCAATCCGGTGCGCTTAACCCTGGCTGGCGTGGCGCTGGGCGCAGTGCTGGAAGGGCTGACCTCCGGCCTGTCGCTGCTGAATCCCGATCTGTATGACCATCTGCGCTTCTGGCACAGCGGCTCGCTGGATATTCGCAGTTTTGCCATACTGCGCGCCACCTGTCCGGCGGTTATCCTCGGCGTGCTGATCGCGCTGCTGCTGGCGCCTTCACTTAACAGCCTGAGCATGGGCGGCGATCTGGCGACGGCGCTCGGTACGCGCGTGGCGCGCACGCAGCTGCTGGGGCTGCTGGCAATCGCGCTGCTGAGCGGCGCGGCGACGGCTGCCGTTGGCCCGGTGGCCTTTATCGGACTGATGACGCCGCATCTGGCGCGCTGGCTATGGGGCAGCGATCACCGCTGGATGCTGCCCGGCACCTTGCTGATTACCCCCTGTTTGCTGCTGGCTGCCGATATTCTGGGCCGCGTGATGGTCCCCGGCGAGCTGCGCGTCGCGGTGGTGACCGCGCTGATCGGCGCGCCGGTGTTGATCGTGCTGGTGCGCCGCAAGCTGGGAAGAGGGCAGATATGAACCGGGCGATAAAACAGGCTATCTGGCTGCTGGCGCTCTGCGCGCTGCTGGCCTTTCTGGGGGTGACGCGCGGCGCGCTGCCGATTAGCGGCGGGCAGATCTGGCAGCTGCTTAACGGCGAGGCGGCGCGTAACGTTCAGCTGATTGTGGTGGAGTGGCGTCTGCCGCGCGTGGCGATGGCGCTGCTGATCGGCGCGGCGCTGGGCGTCAGCGGCGCCGTTTTTCAGTCGCTGCTGCGTAATCCGCTCGGCAGTCCGGATATTCTTGGCTTTAACACCGGCGCGTATAGCGGCGTGCTGGTGGCGCTGGTGCTGTTTCATCAGAGCAGCGAGGCGATGACGCTGGCGTCCTTGATCGGCGGCGTGCTCACCGCCGCTGTGGTTTATCTCTTTGCCTGGCGCAACGGCGTGGAGACCTTCCGGCTGATTATCGTCGGCATCAGCGTGCGTGCGCTGCTGATGGCGCTCAACGGCTGGTTAATCATCAGCGCTTCGCTGGAGGCGGCGCTCAGCGCGGGCCTGTGGAGCGCCGGCTCGCTCAACGGCATCACCTGGGCGAAAACGCCGGCGGCGATCGCCGTGCTGCTGCTGGCGCTGCTGGCAACCGCGCTGCTGGCGCGGCGTATGCGCCTGATGGAGATGGGCGATGACACCGCCTGCGCGCTGGGCGTGCCGGTAGAGCGTACCCGGCTGTGGCTGATGCTGGCTGGGGTGCTGCTGACCGCCGCCTCGACCGCGCTGGCAGGCCCGATCTCCTTTGTTGCGCTGCTGGCGCCGCAGATTGCCCGTCGCCTGTGCGGCGGCATTAAGGGCGCGTTGCCGCTGGCGGCGCTGTGCGGCGCGCTGCTGCTGCTGGCGGCAGACTACGCGGCACAGCATCTTTTCCTGCCTTATCAGCTGCCGGTCGGCGTGATTACCGTCAGCCTCGGTGGCCTTTATCTGATTGCACTACTGGTTCGGGAGGCGCGACGCCAATGACAGAGAAGAGTGCTCGCCTGCAAGGCGACGCGCTGACGCTGGGCTACGACAAGAAAATCGTGGCGGAAAATGTGTCGGTGCGCATCCCGGATGGCGAACTGACGGTAATTATCGGCCCTAACGCCTGCGGTAAATCGACGCTGCTGCGCGCGCTGAGTCGGCTTGCGCCGCCGCTGAAGGGGCAGGTGCTGCTCGACGGTGAAGCGATTGCTCGCCTGTCCACGAAAGAGGTGGCGCGGCGTCTCGGCCTGCTGCCGCAAAGTTCGCAGGCGCCGTCGGGCATTAGCGTCAGCGAGCTGGTGGCGCGGGGCCGCTATCCCCATCAGCCGCTGTTTGGCCGCTGGCGCGACGAGGATGAGGCGGCGGTACAGCAGGCGATGCGCGCCACCGGCGTGGCGGATATTGCCGCGCAGCCGGTCGATCAGCTCTCAGGCGGTCAGCGTCAGCGCGTCTGGATCGCGATGGTGCTGGCGCAGCAGACGCCGCTGCTGCTGCTGGATGAGCCTACCACCTGGCTCGATATTACCCATCAGATCGAGCTGCTGGAGCTGATGCAGGATCTTAATCAGCAGCATGGGCGCACGCTGGTGGCGGTGCTGCACGATCTTAATCAGGCGTGTCGCTACGCCACGCACCTGATTGCGATGCGCAGCGGCCAGATTATTGCCGAAGGCAGGCCGTCTGAGATTGTCACGCCGGAACTGATTGAGGCGGTGTACGGGCTGCGTTGCGTTATCGTTGACGATCCGGTGGCGCAGACGCCGATGATTGTGCCGCTGGGACGCGACAGACGCTGAAAGGCTCCTCTTACACTGCGCTGAATGTAAGAGGAGGCAGGGGACGAGTGCCGAAGCGGATGATATGGCCCGACTGCAAAGTCGCTTTACGCCTCTCTGCTCGCGCGGCCCGCGCAAATACGCACCTCATCCCTGAGGCGCGCCGTTGCCGGGCCAGCGCGCTGCGTTGTCTACAGAGCTTCCGGCGTTTATGTCCTTGCCGCGGGACGCTTCGCGCTCTGGGCCATACTATCCACTTTCCGGCTAAGCTGCTGCCTGCAAAAAAGGGCGTCAGCTCAACTCCGCCAGCAGCCGCTGCAACTGCGGGCCGATCTGTTCGAACAGGCGCGGCGAGATAATCTCTACGTGGGCGCACTCCAGCGGCCAGACCTCCAGCTCACCGACATAGGGCGCCCAGGCGCGGCGCGCATCCTGTCCCGGCTGCTGCGTCTGCGTTGCGAGAAACAGCGTCGCGCGGCCGTTAAAACGCGCGCTGCGCGCTGTCGCCAGCAGACGCACCGAACTGGCGTAGTTGGACTCAATGGCGTCAAACATCGCCTCCAGCCCTTCGCCCGCCTGCTGACGCTGCGCCGCGATAAACTGCTCGCGCTCACGATTGACCTCCTCCAGCACCGCCGGATCGAGGCGGTTCTCGCCGCGCCTGTCGTCCCAGTTCTGCGTTTCCGGCGGCCAGGTATCAAGCAGGCCGAGAAATGCGACTTTTTCGCCCGCCGCTTCCAGCCGCGCGGCAATGCCCTGCGCCAGCGTGCCGCCAAGCGAGTAGCCGAGGAAGTAGTAAGGGCCGTGCGGCTGCTGCTGGCGTAGCGTGGCCAGATGGGCGTCGCAGACGGCATCCAGATGCTCAGCCTGATTCAGCGGACCGCTGGCGTCGGGTGACTGAATGCCGACGATTGACCAGCGCGCGTCAAGGTAGCGTTGCAGGATACTGAACTGCCAGGCGAAGCCGGATGCCGGATGGAAGCAGAACAGCGTCGGACCGCTGCCGCTGCGCAGCGGCAATACCGGTTCGAAACCGGCGCGTTGCGCGGCCTGTTTGTCATCCAGCAGCGCGGCCAGCTTCTCAACGGTGGACGCAACCATAATCTGCCCGACGGAAACCGGCAGCTTCAGATCGCGTCGCAGCTGCGCCGCCAGCCGCATTGCCAGCAGCGAATGACCGCCCAGCGCAAAGAAGTCCTCCTGCGCGCCAATGGCGTCGCGTTCCAGCAGCGCGGCAAACGCCTCTGCCAGACGCGTTTCCAGTCCGGCGCGCGGCGCGCGGCCTGCGCCGCCCGTGTCGCTTTGCGGCAGCGGCAGGGCCTTGCGGTCCAGCTTACCGTTGCTGCTGAGCGGCAGCGCGTCGAGCGCGACTATTGCCACCGGCACCATATGCGCGGGCAGCCGCTGCGCCAGCGCGGCGCGCATGACGGCGGCGTCTACCGGCTGGCTCGCCACCACATAGCCTACCAGCTGACGCGCGTCTCCCTGCTGCGCGCTGGCGTTGCCCAGCACTACCGCATGGGTTACCGCCTGCTGTACGCCTGGGAGCGCGGCCAGCGCCTGGTCGATCTCATTCAGTTCGATACGCTGTCCGCGAATTTTCAGCTGATCGTCGCTGCGGCCCAGATACTCCACCGCGCCGTTCGCGAGCCAGCGCGCGACGTCGCCGGTGCGATACATGCGCGTGCCGTTGCCAAAGGGATCGGCGACAAAGCGGCTGGCGGTCAGATCGGGCCGGTCGAGGTAGCCGTGCGCCAGCTGAATGCCGGTGAGATAGAGATCGCCCGCCACGCCTGGCGGAACCGGTTGCAGACGGGCGTCCAGGATGCGCAGCCCCGTATTCCATACCGGGAAGCCGATCGGGACGCTGGCGCCTTCCACCGCCGCCAGCTCAGGGCCAAAGGCCGGGTAGTAGCTGACATCGACGGCCGCTTCGGTCGGACCATAGAGATTATGCAGCGGCACCTGAGTCAGGCTTTCCCACTGGCGCGACAGATCGGCAGGCAGCGCCTCGCCGCTACAGAAGACGCGGCGCAGGCTGGCGCAGCGCGCCACGGACGTATTGTCCTGCAACGAGGCGACAAATGCCGCCAGCATCGACGGCACAAAGTGCGTCGTGGTGACGCGATAGCGCGCAAACAGCTGTTGCAGCGCGTCGGGATCGCGGTGCGCCTCTGGCGGAGCCATCACCAGCTGCGCGCCGGTCAGCAGCGGCCAGAAAAACTCCCAGACTGAAACATCGAAACTGCTGGGCGTTTTCTGCAATACCACATCATCGGCGCTCAGCGGATAGTGCGCCTGCATCCACAGCAGGCGGTTAACGATCGCTTCATGACCGACCAGCACCCCTTTCGGCCGACCGGTCGAGCCGGAGGTATAGATAATATAGGCGCCATCCTGCGGGCGCGGGCCCTGTGACAGCGCGCCTGCCGCGGCTTCCGGCAGCAGGGCGTCATAGAACAGCGGCGCAACCGGCGACAGCGCGGCGAAGCGCGCGGCCAGCGCGTGACTGACGATCAGCGTTTTCGGCGCGGCATCCTCCAGCATCATCTTTAAACGATCGTCGGGATAGCCGGTATCCAGCGGCAGCCAGGCCGCGCCGACGCTGACGATGGCCTGTAGCGCCAGCGACAGGAAGATCGAGCGCGGCAGCGCCACGGCGACAATATCGCCGCGCTGCACGCCGCTGGCTATTAGCTGCTGCGCCAGCGCCTCGACCTGTTGCCGCATTTCGCTGTAGCTGAGCTGATGCTCGCTGTCGGCCAGCGCAGGCGCGTCCGGCGTGCGCAGCGCCTGCGCCTGTAGCAGGCTGCTGAGCGTGGCCTCCGGGAGCGCGATGGCGGTCTGGTTAACCTTATCCAGCTGCTGGTGTTCCGCCTCGCTAAGCAGATCCAGTTCCCCGCACGGGCGCGCGGGCTGCGCCGCCAGCTGGTGCAGCAGCCAGTCAAAGCGGCTGGCATGCTGCTTCAGCATGCTCTCCTGATAGCGCCCGGCGTTAGCCAGCAGCTCCAGCGTCACGTCGCCCTGTTCGCTGATATAGATGGCGATTTCCAGATCGCGCACCGGCCCGGACGCCAGCTGATGGGTAATGCCTTCCAGCCCGTTAAAGTCGAGCTGATAGTCAAACATCTTCAGGTTAATCACCGGCCCGTAGAGCGGATCGCCGTCGCCGAGGCGGCCTGCATCGCGCTGTACCTGTTCGGCGTCGAAGCGCTGATGGCGGCGCATCTTTTTCACTTCGGCAGCCAGCTGGCGAGCCAGCGCGCTGAGCGGCTGGTTGGGATCGTAATGGACCGCCATCGGCAGCACGTTGATCACCGGCCCGGTCGCGCAGAGCGCTGCCGAACCGATGCGGCGCATAAAAATAAAGCCTGCGGCGAAGTCATTCTGGCCGCTGAGGCGCGCCAGCCAGAGCGCGACCAGCGCAAAGGCGGCGTCAGCAGCGCTGACCGCCATCTGCTGGGTTAACGTCTGGAAGAGAGGGCGGTCCAGTGAGAAGGTATGACGCAGCAGCGTGGTGCTGGCGCTCTGCCCGGCCAGCGGCAGCGGAGAAATCGAGGCGGGCGGCGGCAGCTGTGCGCTCTTTTCGCGCCAGAATTCGCGGTCGCGTTGCCAGGTTGAAGAAGCCTGGTAGCGCTGGTACTCCTCTACCACGTCGCTGAAAGGCACAAAAGGCGTGGGTTCCGGCGTTTCGTTGCGCATCCAGGCGCTGTAGAGATTAGCGATACGTCGCGTCAGGGCGGTAAAGCTGAAGCCGTCTACCACCAGATGGTGATAGCGCTGATACCAGAACCAGTGCCGATCGCCAACGCGCATCAGCTGATGATGCCACAGCGGCGCGCCGCTCAGCACGCGCAGCTCGCCGGACATATCGGCGCGCATCAGCGCGCGCGCTGCCGCCTCAGGATCGGCCTCGCGGCGCAGATCGACGACCTCAGGCAGCGTAAAGGTCTGCGGCGATAGCCACTGCACTGGTTCACCGTCCTGCTCGCCAAACGCCATGTTCAGCGTATCGGCTTCCTGCATGCCAGCGACGATAGCCTGACCCAGCAGCGCGCTGTTCAGTTCGCCGCGCAGTTCGACGAAATGCGCCACCGCATAGGCATTGCCGTGGGGCGACAGCTGGTCGGCGATCCAGATGCCGGGCTGTGCCGCTACCAGCGGCAGGACTTTTTGATCGGTATGTCGTGGGGTCATCAGGAGGTCAGTCATGGTCGCTCCGGTTTGCGGTTGCATGCGCCGGACGAATATCGTGCCAGTTCGCGTTGAGCCAGTTCAGGCAGTCGGTTTGCGGCTGGGGGCCAAACACGCTGCGCCAGCCAGCAGGCAGGGCGCGGAAAGCGGGCCACAGGCTGTACTGCTGCTGCGCGTTCTTCAGCACCAGACAAACCTGCTGCGGATCGTCAAAGGGATTGGGTTGCATATCGGTCTCCTGCCCGCAATAGCCGGGCTAGCCAGGCGATTTAAAGAAGGTGTTGCCACATTGCTTTCAGTCCATTGAGCAGGCCGCCGCGCCAGCACAGCGCGTCATGGCCGCCGTCGACCGGATGAAAAAGGACCTGATGTCCTGCTGCGGTCAGAACCAGCTGAATTTGCTGGTTTGCTTTATAAATCAGATGTTCGCGCCGTCCGGCTTCCAGATAGAAACGCGATGACGAAGAGGTGAATGCGCCCTGCTGCAACTGCTGGATCAGCTCGCCATTCGGCTGACCGCGCGTCGGCCACCAGAAAGAGCCGGAGAGGCTAATGGCGCCGCCAAATCTGCGCGGCCAGTTAAGCACGGCGTAGACAGACGACAAGCCGCCAAAGCTCTGGCCGCTGACCAGGGTGTCGGCGGCGCTGGCGCGATGCGGCGCCCAGTCGTGAACCTGCGGCAGCAGCTCTTCCTGCAACGCCAGCCAGAAGTCAGGGTTGCAGGGTAGCTCGCGGCTGCGATGCTCGCGATCGATGATGTCGATCATGACGTAAACCGCGGGCGGCAGCTCGCCTGCGTCGGTGAGCTGCTGAAGCGGCCAGGCCACCGGCATACTGCTGGCCCAGAACTGACCATCCAGCAGCAGCGCCAGCGGGCGCTCTGCGGGCCGCGCCTCGCCGGTGGCGTAAATCCATACCGAGCGGCGATTACCGAGGCGCGCGCTGTCCCAGATATGGTGCTGAAGCGAAAGAACAGGCGCGCGGCCTTCATCGACCTGCTTCCAGACGCGCTGGTCTGGCGCATCTGGCAGGTGCAGCGGCGAGACGCGCATACCGCGTCCGCCCGACCAGCCGCGCAATGGATTCAGGGGGTCATGCTGCGCGGTGGGAAATTTGCTGCTCCACCAGGCCCGTAGCTTCTGCATATCGGGTTCGCCCTCGAATGAGGCGGGATCGCTGTCAGGCATCAGACAGTAGCTACCGCGCCAGCTGGCGGGCAGCTCTGTGCGCCAGAACCAGACGTCAGTGCCTGCCACCCGGCTAAACGAGTGGGGCGCCGCGCGCTGATGATGATCGGTGACGCCAGTAATGTTGATCCAGACGCGACGGGTAGACGAGGTGGCTTCATTTCCCTGCGGGTCGCGCCAGAAAAAGGTCACGGCGCACTGGCCGTTGTCGGCGGCTTCGATGAGGGGCAGACCCTGACGCTGTAAAGATTGCCACCAGGTTTCGCTGCCGGTTTCGTTAGTTAACCACTTCATAAATAATGTATTTACTGGGCCAGGTGCGCGAATGTTATAAATAATACTATTGATAATTATTTGCATTTGCAATAGGGTGTTTCCCGCTCCGATATGAGGAGCGCATGCGTTCCGCCAGCCTCATCTGTCTGCATTGTCAGGCAATGTTCCGCGAAGGAGAGCCTGGGTTCGGCTGGAATGCGTGCCTAAAAGAAAGACTCTTTCACCGGCGCGCCCGCAGGAACCCGTCTGGTTCCGCTGGCAATCCAGGAACATAAAAAATGCCTAAATTATCGCGTTTGTCATTAGCCATTCTGATCGAACTTGGCCTTGCCACAGCCAGCGTACAGGCTGCGGACACCAGCACCTCTTCATCCAGCAACGGCGATACGATGGTCGTCAGCGCCGCGCAGCAGAATTTGCAGGCCCCTGGCGTTTCCACTATTACCGCCGACGAAATTAAAAAGCGTCCGCCCGCCCGCGACGTGTCGGAAATCATCCGTACCATGCCGGGCGTCAACCTGACCGGCAACTCCACCAGCGGCCAGCGCGGTAACAATCGTCAGATCGATATTCGCGGTATGGGACCGGAAAATACGCTGATTCTGGTGGACGGCATGCCGGTTTCCAGCCGCAACTCGGTTCGTCTCGGCTGGCGCGGCGAACGTGATACGCGCGGCGATACCAACTGGGTGCCGCCGGAGATGATTGAGCGTATCGAAGTGATTCGCGGCCCGGCAGCGGTGCGCTACGGCAACGGCGCGGCGGGCGGCGTGGTGAATATCATCACCAAAAAGTATGACGATAAGGCGTGGCACGGTTCCTGGAACGCCTATTACAACGTGCCCGAACATAAGGCCGAAGGCGCGACCCGTCGCACCAATTTCAGCCTTGAAGGGCCGCTGGGCGATGACGTCAGCTTCCGCCTTTACGGCAATCTGGCAAAGACTCAGGCCGACGCTTACGACATTAACGAAGGTCATGAGGCAGAGCGCACCGGAAGCTATGCCGGCAGCTATCCGGCAGGCCGCGAAGGCGTGGTGAATAAAGATATTAACGCCATGCTGCGCTGGGCGTTTGCGCCGATGCAGGCGCTGGAGTTTCAGGCGGGCTACAGCCGCCAGGGCAACCTCTATGCAGGTGATACCCAGAACACCAACACCAGCGCGCTGGTAAAAAGCCTGTACGGCGACGAGACCAACCGTCTTTATCGCCAGAATTTCGCCGTTAAGTGGACCGGCGCCTGGGATAACGGCGTCAGCACCAACACCTACGCGCGCTATGAAAATACCCGCAACTCACGCATCAATGAGGGGCTGGCGGGCGGCACGGAAGGCATCTTCTCTAACAGCGGCTTTAATACTATTCAGCTGGATGATGTGCTGCTGCACAGTGAAGTCAGCGTGCCCTTTGAGCTGCTGGTCAATCAGACCGCTACCATGGGGATTGAATGGAACCAGCAGCGCATGAAAGATCCGTCGTCGACCACCCAGGCGGCGTCCAATGGCGCGGTGCCGGGCATCTCCAGCACGGGTCGTAGTCCTTATTCGCAGGCGGAAATCTTCTCGCTGTTTGCCGAAGACAATATGGAGCTGACCGACAGCACCATGCTGACGCCGAGCCTGCGCTTCGATCATCACTCGATCGTCGGCAATAACTGGAGTCCGTCGCTGAATCTTTCTCAGGGGCTGGGCGATGATTTCACGCTGAAGATGGGAATTGGCCGCGCTTATAAAGCGCCGAGCCTGTATCAGACCAACC
This sequence comes from Candidatus Pantoea deserta, assembly GCF_003813865.1. GTDB lineage: Bacteria > Pseudomonadota > Gammaproteobacteria > Enterobacterales > Enterobacteriaceae > Pantoea > Pantoea deserta. Next base: position 317,962 of record NZ_RMVG01000001.1, on the reverse strand, counting down.
CGAACTATCTGCTCTACAGCAACGGGCAAGGCTGCGCGGCCAGCACAGGCGCGTGCTATTTGCAGGGCAACCGGGATCTGAAAGCGGAAAACAGCATCAACAAAGAGATTGGGCTGGAGTGGAAGCATGAAGGCTATCAGGCGGGGCTGACCTGGTTCCGCAACGACTACCGCAATAAAATCGAAGCGGGCTATGCGCCTTCCGGCAAAGCCGCGAACGGCACCACCGACATCTATAAGTGGGAAAACGTACCGAAAGCCGTCGTCGAAGGACTGGAAGGCACGGTAAATATTCCAGTTACAGACAGCATTGCGTGGAATAATAACTTTACCTATATGTTGCAGAGCAAGAATAAAGAGACCGGCGATCGCCTGTCGATTATTCCTGATTACACGCTGAACTCTACGCTGAGCTGGCAGGCGACACAGGATCTGTCGCTGCAAACCACCCTGACCTGGTATGGCAAGCAGGTGCCGAAAAAGTATGACTACAAGGGCAATGCGGTGACCGGCAGCGCCACCGATGAGGTCAGCCCTTACTCAATCGTGGGCCTGAGCGGCACCTATGACGTCAACAAGTACGCCAGCGTGACGGTGGGAGTCGATAACCTGTTTGATAAACGTCACTATCGACAGGGCAACGCGCAGACTACCGGCAATGCTACCACCAACTCTTATTTGTATGGCGCGGGCGCCAATACCTATAACGAGTCAGGTCGGACGTATTATGTCAGCCTGAATACGCATTTCTGATCAGTTCAGACGTAGCGGCAGTATGCAGCGGGCAATCAGCCCGCTGCGATCGCTGCGATTGGTTAATTGCAGCTCGCCATAGTGCATTTGCAGAATGCGCAGCACGATATTCAGTCCCAGTCCGCTGCCGCCATAGCGCTGATCGCGACGGCGAAACGCCTGGGTCAGCTCCTGCGCCGCATCGGGATCGATGCCCGGTCCCTCATCAATAACGCTCAGCACAATGCCGCGTTCATCCTCTTCCAGCGTAATCGCGATCTGGCTGTCCGGCGGGCTATAGCGTGAAGCGTTCTCCAGCAAGTTCCGTAACAGCAGGCGCAGCAGCACCGGTTCGCCCTGACTCTGCGCCACCTCTTTTACCGGCCAGATAAGCTGTTGCTGACGCTGTTCGACCAGCTCTTGCATCTCTGGCTGTAAGGGCCGAAGAATATCTGTCAGCCAGCGAATCGGCTGCGCATGGCCGCTGGCCAGCGCCTGGCTGGCGCGCGCCAGCATCAGCAGCTGCTCAACGGTATGCATCAGCTGATCGATACGCGTCACCAGCATGTCGCTGTGCGGCACGCCCTGCTGCTGCAACAGCTCCAGATGCAGACGCAGTCCGGCGAGCGGGGTGCGCAGCTCATGCGCGGCGTCGGCGGTAAACAGCCGTTCCTGCTGAAGCGTATGGTCAAGGCGCGCCAGCAGCTGGTTAATCGCTCCGGTCACAGCGACCACCTCTTCCATATCAGAATCAACAGGCAGCGGCGTAAGATTATCGGCGGAGCGCTGCGCCAGGCTGGTCTGCAAGGCGCGGAGCGGACGCACGATCCAGCTAATCGCCCAGAAAGAGAGCACCAGCGTCAGGCCAACCATCACGATTGAGGGCAGCAGCAGTGAGGCGATAGCCTCCCGAATCTCATTTTCAACGCGATCGTTACGGGCTTTAGCGGAGAGGGTTTCATTGACGAGGAAACTGATCTGCTCGCGGCTCTCATGCCACAGCCAGAACGCGCTCATGATCTGACAGGTCAGCAGTATCAACGCCAGCATAATCAGCAAGCGCTGACGCATGCTGTTCATTCGCGGTGCTCCAGCCGATAGCCGACGCCGCGAACGGTTTTGATACGGTCTTTGCCGAGCTTGCGGCGCAGGTTGTGAATATGCACTTCCAGCGTGTTGGAGCCGGTGTCATCCTGCCAGCTGTAGAGATCCTGTTGCAGGGTTTCACGATGCACGTTCTGACCAATGCGCATCAGCAGCCGCGTCAGCAGCGCAAACTCCTTTGGCGTCACGTCAAGCGGCCGGTTCTCCAGCAGCACCTGCTGCGAGGAGAGATTTAAGGTGAGATCGCCCTGTTGCAGCAGATTATCGCTGTGCCCCTGATAGCGGCGGATCAGCGCGCGAACGCGCGCCTGTAATTCGACCAGCGCCAGCGGCTTGATCAAATAGTCGTCGGCGCCAGCATCGAGTCCTTCAACGCGGTCGCTGAGCGCATCGCGCGCGGTGAGGATCAACACAGGCAGGTTGACGCCGGATCGCCGCCACTGCCGCAGCAGATCGCTGCCGTCACGATCCGGCAGACCCAGATCCAGCACGATAAGGCTGTACTGCGCGCTGTGCAGCAGCGCATCCGCTTCAGCGGCGCTGGCGGCGCAGTCAACGGCATAGCCCTGACTGCTCAGGGCCTGCATCAGGCCCGCCTGCAATAAAACGTCATCCTCAACAATCAATATTTTCATGTGCTAATTGTTCTGATAGATGTCCCTGTAGAGACGGCTCTCGAAGCGAACCAGCGGAATACGTCGCGTGCGCTGATCCTGCGGCGGCACAGCATAGCCTGACAGGAACTGCACAAAGGCGACCCGCGACCCGCTGGCCGTAGTAATAAAGCCCGCCAGGTTATAGACGCCCTGCAACGAACCGGTTTTCGCCGAGACTTTGCCGTCAACGCCCGCCTCGTGCAGACCGCCACGATATTGCAGCGTGCCGTCATAGCCCGCTCGCGGCAGCATGGAGATGTAATCCAGCGTCGCGTCGTTCTTCGCAATAAACTGCAATACCTGCATCATGGTATCCGGCGCGATAAGATCGTGGCGCGACAGGCCTGAGCCATCGACCTGAATGCTGTTGCCTAAATCAATATTCGCTTTCTCTCGCAGGATACGGCGAATGGCGTCCGATCCGGCGCGGAAGGTGCCCGGCACGTTGAAATAGTGATGGCCAATGGTGCGGAACACCGTATCGGCGATCATGTTGTCAGACTTTTTCAGCATAGTATGCAACAGCGAGTGCAGCGGCGCAGACTGCGTCGAAGCCAGCACGGTGCCCGGCGACGTCACCTGCGTCTGGCGCACCAGATGCCCGCTGTAGTCGATATCGGCCTGACGCAGCTCCTGCTTGAGGATTTCTCCGGCCCAGGCGGCATCGTCCTGGACGGCAAACGCCAGCGGCAGCGGCTCCGCGCGCTGGCGCATACAGCCGGTCAGCGTATAGCGATTCAGTTCGCCCGGCACCACGTCCAGCTCGCAATACTGTCCCTCGCCGCTGTTACGGCCGATGGTGCGCACCTGACTGAACATATGGGCGGGATAATAAGAGGCGATGCGCACAAATGCGGTTTCGCCTGGCTGGCTTGCGCTATAAAGCGAGACGGAGAAACAGTTTTTATCCACAATCGCCGCGCCCGGCGGCGCGCTGAAGCACTGCGTCAGATCGTTCCACGGCCAGCCCGGCGCCATATCATGGCTGGCAAATACCGAGGTATCGATCACCAGGTTGCCTTTAATATGCGTGACGCCCTGCTTTTTAAGCGCGGCCACCATATTGCGCAGATCCTGACGGCTCAGCGTAGGATCGCCTGCAAAGCGGGCGACCAGATCGCCATTTAGCGTCCCGTCGCTAATCGCGCCCTTGGTTTCCAGCGTGGTCTGAAAACGGTAGTCGCCGCCCAGCTCCAGCAGCGCGGCCAGCGCGGTAATCACCTTCATGGTGCTGGCGGGTAGCGCCATCTGTTTACCGTGATAATCGATTATCGGGGCGCTGGCGCCGACTTTCTGCACCATCAACGCCAGATTGGCACCATCTGGCAAGTACTGCATGTATTCATCAACGGGCGCTGCTTGTGCTTGCAGCATAAACGCACAGGTTAATCCGGTAACAAGTCGTGAAAATCGCATAATCTCGCGTTAACTGGCAGGTGAAGGCGTCAATACTACGTCCCGTTACGGTGGAAAGTAAACGATGACCAGCAGGGAACTCTGGGTTAAAATACGTATCAAAATGCAAAACCACATTCTGGCCTGGAACCTTTTCCGGGTCAGGATTCTTTTGTTTGCAAAACGAGGGTCAGACCCTACAGAACCGGTTTTTCTGTGGACACTGGTCAGGATGACGCCGTTAAAACAGGAAAGAGAGCGAGGAGCTTAAATGAATCAGATTCCGATGACGTTAAGGGGCGCCGAAAAGCTGCGTGAAGAGCTGAACGAGCTGAAAACGGTAAAACGTCCGCGCATCATCGCCTCAATCGCTGAAGCTCGCGAGCACGGCGATCTTAAAGAAAACGCGGAGTACCATGCCGCGCGCGAAGAGCAGGGCTTCTGCGAAGGCCGTATTCAGGAGATTGAAGCCAAGCTCTCTAACGCGCAGGTGATCGACGTCACCGCGATGCCCAATAATGGCCGCGTGATTTTTGGCGCGACCGTTACCGTGCTGAATACTGAGACGGATGAAGAGTCAACCTATCGCATTGTGGGCGATGACGAGGCGGATTTTAAGCAAAATCTGATCTCGGTAAACTCGCCGATGGCGCGTGGGCTGGTGGGGAAAGAAGTCGATGATGTGACCATCATCAAAACCCCAGGCGGCGATGTTGAGTATGAAATTCTTAAAGTGGAATACCTTTAAGAGACAGCTACGCTTTGAAAAGCATTGCAGCATAATGTAAAGAATGGAAAAAGGCCGCGATGCGGCCTTTTATCCCATGCGGGAGCATGGCACTTTCTTTGGTCGGCTTGCCGACGTACGCCTTAGCGCGGCAGAGAAATCTTGCTCTCTTTAGAAGGGCGATACAGCACCAGCGTTTTGCCGATAACCTGCACGTTGCTGGCTTTGGTTTCACGCACGATAGCCTCAACGATCAACTGCTTAGTTTCACGATCTTCAGAGGCAATCTTCACCTTGATCAGTTCGTGATGGTCCAGTGCAGATTCGATCTCGGCCAGCACGCCTTCGGTCAGGCCGTTGCCGCCCAGCATCACCACCGGTTTCAGTGGATGGGCAAGGCCTTTGAGGTGCTGTTTTTGTTTGGTACTTAGATTCATCGTATTTTTTGCTTACTCAGGGATTGAAAACGGTTCATTCTACCGCCATCTCGGGGTTATCACCAAATCAACGCGACCCATTGCGTGCAGGTTTATCGCTACGATGACGATTTAGTTGAGAAAATTATGACGGGTAAAAAGCGTTCAGCCAGCTCCAGCCGCTGGTTACAGGAACACTTTAGCGATAAATATGTGCAACAGGCACAGAAAAAAGGGTTGCGTTCGCGCGCCTGGTTTAAACTTGATGAAATACAACAGGGTGACAAGCTTTTCAAACCCGGTATGACCGTGGTAGATCTGGGTGCGGCCCCTGGCGGCTGGTCACAGTACGTGGTGCAGCAGATCGGCTCTGGCGGACGCATTATCGCCTGCGATATTCTGCCGATGGATCCTATCGTCGGTGTCGATTTTCTTCAGGGCGATTTTCGTGAAGAATCGGTGATTAAGGCGCTGCTTGAGCGTGTTGGCGATCAAAAAGTGCAGGTGGTCATGTCGGATATGGCGCCTAACATGAGCGGTACGCCGGCTGTTGATATTCCACGGTCAATGTATCTGGTTGAGCTGGCGCTGGAAATGTGTCGGGACATCCTGGCACCAGGCGGCAGTTTTGTAGTGAAAGTGTTTCAGGGAGATGGCTTCGATGAATACCTGCGGGAAATTCGCTCCCTGTTTACGAAAGTGAAAATTCGTAAGCCGGACGCTTCGCGATCTCGTTCGCGCGAAGTGTACATTGTGGCGACAGGGCGCAAACTATAGCCCAATTGATGAAGTTGCAGCCCACCGGCCGCGATTCCATGTATGAAGGATATATAGTACCCTACGCTGTCTGTTAACACCGTTGTAATATGAGGTTAATCCCTTGAGTGACATGGCGAAAAACCTGATTCTCTGGTTAGTCATCGCGGTCGTGCTGATGTCAGTATTCCAGAGCTTTGGGCCCAGCGAGTCGAATGGCCGTAGGGTTGATTATTCAACCTTCCTGTCGGAAGTGAACCAGGATCAGGTCCGCGAGGCACGTATTAACGGGCGTGAGATTAACGTAATCAAGAAAGACAGTAATAAATATACAACCTACATTCCTGTCAATGATCCCAAGTTACTCGATAACCTGTTGACCAAAAACGTCAAAGTGGTTGGCGAACCGCCGGAAGAGCCGAGCCTGCTGGCTTCAATCTTTATCTCCTGGTTCCCGATGCTGCTGCTGATTGGCGTGTGGATCTTCTTTATGCGGCAGATGCAGGGCGGCGGCGGTAAAGGCGCAATGTCCTTTGGCAAAAGCAAAGCCCGTATGCTGACGGAAGATCAGATCAAAACCACTTTCGCCGACGTTGCAGGCTGTGACGAAGCGAAAGAGGAGGTCGGCGAGCTGGTCGAGTATCTGCGTGAGCCGAGCCGCTTCCAGAAGCTGGGCGGTAAAATTCCCAAAGGCGTGCTGATGGTTGGCCCGCCGGGTACCGGTAAAACCCTGCTGGCGAAAGCGATCGCGGGCGAAGCTAAGGTGCCGTTCTTTACCATCTCAGGTTCGGACTTCGTTGAAATGTTTGTGGGTGTCGGCGCATCTCGCGTGCGTGACATGTTCGAACAGGCGAAGAAAGCCGCGCCCTGCATCATCTTTATCGATGAGATTGACGCCGTAGGCCGTCAGCGTGGCGCAGGCTTAGGCGGCGGTCACGATGAACGTGAGCAGACGCTGAACCAGATGCTGGTTGAGATGGACGGCTTTGAAGGCAATGAAGGCATTATCGTTATCGCGGCAACGAACCGTCCAGACGTGCTCGACCCTGCGCTGCTGCGTCCAGGCCGCTTCGACCGTCAGGTTGTGGTCGGACTGCCGGACGTGCGTGGCCGTGAGCAGATTCTGAAAGTGCATATGCGCCGCGTTCCGCTGGCGACCGACATCGACGCGGCTATCATCGCGCGCGGTACGCCGGGCTTCTCCGGTGCGGATCTCGCCAACCTGGTGAACGAAGCCGCGCTGTTTGCCGCTCGTGGAAACAAGCGCGTGGTCTCTATGGTTGAGTTCGAGAAAGCGAAAGACAAAATCATGATGGGTGCGGAACGTCGCTCCATGGTGATGACGGAAGCGCAGAAAGAGTCAACCGCGTACCACGAAGCGGGCCATGCGATTATTGGTCGCCTGGTGCCGGAGCACGATCCGGTTCATAAGGTCACCATCATTCCGCGCGGCCGCGCGCTGGGTGTGACCTTCTTCCTGCCGGAAGGCGATGCTATCAGCGCCAGCCGTCAGAAACTGGAAAGCCAGATCTCTACCCTGTACGGCGGCCGTCTGGCGGAAGAGATCATCTACGGTGCGGAACACGTTTCTACCGGCGCTTCTAACGACATCAAAGTGGCCACTAACCTGGCGCGCAACATGGTGACGCAGTGGGGCTTCTCGGAAAAACTGGGTCCGTTGCTGTATGCGGAAGAAGAGGGCGAAGTGTTCCTGGGCCGCTCTGTGGCAAAAGCGAAACACATGTCCGACGAAACCGCGCGCATTATCGACCAGGAAGTTAAGCACCTGATCGACAGCAACTATCAGCGCGCTCGCCGCATTCTGGGCGAAAACATGGACATCCTTCACGCGATGAAAGACGCGCTGATGAAGTATGAAACCATTGATGCGCCGCAGATCGACGACCTGATGGCGCGCCGCGAAGTGCGTCCGCCAGCGGGTTGGGAAGATCCAGGCAGCAATTCTGACAGCAACGGCACGCCGAAGGCGCCGCGTCCGGTTGATGAACCGCGCACGCCGAATCCTGGCAACACCATGTCAGAGCAGTTCGACAAATAACAGGGTTTTACCCTTGCAAAAACCCCGGCTGGTCCGGGGTTTTTTACATCCGTAATCAGGTAATCAGAGGAGATTTCCCCCATGAAGTTGTACGCCCGTGATGCCCATCTCGATCTCTCTTTTCCCCATGTGATGGGTATTTTAAATGTCACGCCGGACTCCTTCTCTGATGGTGGAAAGCATAACTCGCTGGTGGAAGCGCTCACTCACACCAATGAGATGGTCAATGCCGGGGCAACCATTATCGACGTCGGCGGCGAGTCGACGCGGCCAGGCGCCGATGACGTCAGCGTGGAAGAAGAGCTGGCGCGCGTCATCCCTGTTGTGGAAGCCATCGCGCAGCGCTTTGAAGTCTGGATCTCTGTTGACACCTCTAAGGCTGAGGTTATCCGCGAAGCCGCGAGAGCGGGCGCTCACATCATCAATGACATTCGCTCCCTGTCAGAGCCAGGGGCACTGGAAGCGGCCGCGGCGGCCGATCTGCCGGTTTGCCTGATGCATATGCAGGGCGAGCCGCGCACCATGCAGCAGGCGCCTGAATATCAAAACGTGGTGAGCGAAGTCGATGCTTACTTCGTCGATCAGATAGCGCGCTGTGAAGCCGCCGGTATCAAAAAAGCGAATCTGCTGCTCGACCCTGGCTTCGGTTTCGGTAAGAATCTCAACCACAACTATGAGCTACTGGCCCATCTGAGCCATTTTCACCACTTTGAACTGCCGCTGCTGGTAGGCATGTCGCGTAAGTCGATGATTGGTCAGCTGCTGAATGTCGGTCCGTCCCAGCGCCTGACAGGCAGCCTGGCCTGCGCAGTGATTGCCGCTATGCAGGGCGCGCAGATCATTCGTGTGCATGACGTAAAAGAGACGGTCGAAGCGATGCGCGTTGTCGAAGCGACACGGCGAGCAAAAGGATAATTAAGGCATGAGTAATCGTAAATATTTCGGTACAGATGGCATTCGCGGCAAGGTTGGCGAAGCGCCAATCACCCCTGATTTTGTACTGAAACTGGGCTGGGCGGCAGGCAAGGTGCTGGCGCGTCACGGTTCTAAAAAGGTGCTGATCGGCAAAGACACGCGCATCTCCGGCTACATGCTGGAGTCGGCGCTGGAAGCAGGCCTGGCGGCGGCGGGGCTGTCCGCTGCCTTTACCGGTCCAATGCCAACGCCCGCTATCGCCTATCTGACGCGCACGTTCCGCGCCGAGGCCGGCATTGTGATCTCTGCATCGCACAACCCGTTTGACGACAACGGCATCAAATTTTTCTCTGCCGAGGGCACCAAGCTTCCTGATGAAGTGGAAGAGGCGATTGAGCTGGAGATGGAGAAGCCGCTGACCTGCGTAGAGTCCGCCGAGCTGGGACGCGCCAGCCGCATCGTGGATGCCGCAGGGCGCTATATCGAATTTTGTAAAGGCACCTTTCCCAGCGAACTCAGCCTGAATGGTCTGAAAATCGTCGTGGACTGTGCCAATGGCGCAACCTACCACATCGCGCCAAACGTGCTGCGCGAACTGGGCGCGACCGTGATTGCCATCGCGACGCAGCCTGATGGCATGAATATCAACAAAGAGTGCGGCGCGACCGATCTGCGTATGCTGCAACAGCGCGTGCTGGCCGAGAAGGCCGATCTGGGGCTGGCTTATGACGGCGACGGCGACCGCATCATGATGGTGGATCACCTGGGCGCGAAAGTAGACGGCGACCAGATCCTCTACATCATCGCGCGTGAAGGGCTGCGTCAGGGACAGCTGCGCGGCGGCGTGGTGGGCACGCTGATGAGTAATATGGGCCTGGAGCTGGCGCTTAAGCAACTGGGTATTCCTTTTGCGCGCGCGAAAGTGGGCGACCGCTACGTGCTGGAAAAAATGAAGGAAAAACACTGGCGTCTTGGCGCGGAGAACTCTGGCCACGTTATTCTGCTGGATAAAACCACCACCGGCGACGGTATCGTGGCAAGTTTGCAGGTGCTTACTGCTATGGTGCGCAACCATATGAGCCTGCACGACCTGTGCAGCGGCATGAAAATGCTGCCGCAGGTGCTGGTGAATGTGCGCTTTAGCGGAGACAGCGATCCGCTGGACGCTGAATCGGTAAAAAGCGTGACGGCGGAAGTTGAAAAAACTCTGGCCGGACGCGGACGCGTGCTGCTGCGCAAGTCGGGCACCGAGCCGCTGATTCGCGTGATGGTTGAAGGTGAAAATGAAGCGCAGGTCACCGAACTGGCGCATCGTATCGCCGAGCAGGTAAAGGCCGTTTAACGGGCGAACGGCGGTCGGTTTTCCCGCTGATCCGCCGTTAAAATCATCACGATGGCGCTTTTTTCCGCAGTCAGTCGCATCAAAGAAAATTGCGCTTGCAGAGGGGTACGCCTTTGGTTAGTATTCACACCCGCTTCTGATGGGTGATGACGACACGGCCCATCGATACTGGTTGAAGCTTAACTGTGCGGTTATCGCGCAAGGAAACAGGTTGATTATGTACGAAGCTCTTTTAGTTATTTTCCTTATTGTGGCCATCGCCCTTGTGGGTCTGATCATGCTGCAACAGGGTAAAGGCGCTGATATGGGAGCCTCATTTGGTGCAGGCGCATCCGCAACGCTGTTTGGTTCTACGGGTTCTGGCAACTTCATGACGCGTATGACCGGCATTCTCGCGGCGCTGTTCTTCATCATCAGCCTGGTTCTGGGTAACCTGAACACCAATAAGACTTCACAGGGAAGCAAGTGGGAAAATCTGTCAGCGCCGGCTCAGTCAACGCAACCGACTCAGCAGCCTGCACAACCGGCCGCGCCGGGTAACGATATTCCTAAATAAATTCGTCAACGCTTGCGACGCGACAGTATCAGGTCGTAGTCCATTAAGTGCCGAGGTGGTGGAATTGGTAGACACGCTACCTTGAGGTGGTAGTGCCCGATTGGGCTTACGGGTTCAAGTCCCGTCCTCGGTACCAAATCTGGTTTTACTTGCAAATATCGCAAGATCGGCGTAACATTCGTCACGTTTTCGGACGCGGGGTGGAGCAGCCTGGTAGCTCGTCGGGCTCATAACCCGAAGGTCGTCGGTTCAAATCCGGCCCCCGCAACCACTTTCCCTTAGAGTTCTTTTTCAAATATACTGTATGCATCGACGGGCGCATCGCAGCGAGTTTTGAAAAAAATTCTTCTGGACAGTGCCGAGCCGCATTGCGGCATACAGGGTCCAGTCACAAAAAGCCCCGAATTTTCGGGGTTTTTTGTTATCAGGAAATCGCATCACTGGGCTATTAAGCCCTTTTTTTATGTCTTGGGGGTGGGCTTGTCCACATTAGAGCAAAAATTGACAGAGTTGGTATCGGCTCCGGTAGAAGCGCTCGGCTACGAACTGGTTGGTATTGAATTTGTTCGCGGTCGCACATCAACCCTGCGCATCTATATTGATAGTGAAGATGGCATCAATGTCGACGATTGCGCGGATGTCAGCCACCAGGTAAGCGCGGTTCTGGATGTGGAAGATCCCATCACCGTGGCTTACAACCTTGAAGTCTCCTCACCGGGACTGGATCGCCCTATGTTTACCGCCGAACACTATGTGCGGTTTACCGGCGAAGAAGTGAGTCTGGTCCTGCGCATGGCGGTGCAAAACCGCCGCAAATGGCAGGGCATCATCAAGTCGGTTGAAGGCGAGATGGTGACGGTGACCGTTGAGGGTAAAGATGAGGTGTTCGCGCTGAGCAATATTCAGAAAGCGAACCTGGTCCCCCACTTTTAAAAGTCCGGATTGAGGCTAACCAGGATGAACAAAGAGATCTTAGCTGTTGTAGAAGCCGTTTCTAACGAAAAAGCCCTGCCGCGTGAGAAAATCTTCGAAGCGCTGGAGAGCGCGCTGGCAACTGCAACCAAAAAGAAATACGAGCAAGAGATTGACGTTCGCGTCAGCATTGATCGTAAAAGCGGCGACTTCGACACTTTTCGCCGTTGGGAAATCGTAGAAGAAGTTACGCAGCCGACGCGCGAGATCACGCTGGAAGCAGCCCGCTTCGAAGACGAAGCGTTCAATCTGGGCGATTACGTTGAAGATCAGATCGAATCGGTCACCTTTGACCGTATCACCACGCAGACGGCGAAGCAGGTTATCGTGCAGAAAGTGCGCGAAGCCGAACGCGCCATGGTGGTCGATCAGTTCCGTCAGCACGAAGGCGACATCATCACCGGCGTGGTGAAGAAAGTGAACCGCGACAATATCACGCTGGATCTCGGCAGCAACGCCGAAGCGGTGATTTTGCGTGAAGACATGCTGCCGCGTGAAAACTTCCGCCCAGGCGACCGTATCCGCGGCGTGCTTTACGCCGTACGTCCGGAAGCGCGCGGCGCGCAGCTGTTCGTCACCCGCTCTAAACCGGAAATGCTGATCGAACTGTTCCGCATTGAAGTGCCGGAGATTGGCGAAGAAGTCATCGAAATTAAAGCGGCGGCTCGCGATCCTGGCTCACGCGCTAAAATTGCGGTGAAAACCAATGACAAACGCATCGACCCGGTTGGCGCGTGCGTCGGTATGCGCGGCGCTCGCGTTCAGGCCGTTTCCAGCGAGCTGGGCGGCGAGCGTATCGACATCGTGCTGTGGGATGACAACCCGGCGCAGTTTGTTATTAACGCCATGGCTCCGGCTGACGTGGCGTCAATCGTGGTTGATGAAGATAACCACACCATGGATATCGCTGTTGAAGCCGGCAATCTGGCTCAGGCGATTGGCCGTAACGGCCAAAACGTGCGTCTGGCTTCCCAGCTGAGCGGCTGGGAGCTGAACGTGATGACCGTCGATGATTTGCAGGCGAAACACCAGGCCGAAGCGCATGCTGCTATTGATATGTTTACTAAACATCTCGACATCGACGAAGAGTTCGCCACCGTACTGGTGGAAGAGGGCTTCTCTTCGCTGGAAGAGCTGGCATACGTGCCGATCAACGAACTGCTGGACGTTGATGGTCTGGATGAAGAGACCGTAGAAGCCCTGCGTGAACGAGCCAAAAATGCGTTAACCACCCTGGCGCTGGCGAAAGAAGAGAGCCGTGGAAATCAGGAGCCTGCTGAGGATCTTCTGAATCTCGACGGTCTGGATCGTACGCTGGCGTACCGCCTGGCGGCGAAAGGCGTTTGCACGCTGGAAGATCTCGCCGAGCAAGGTGTCGACGACCTGACGGATATTGAAGGGCTGAATGATGAGCAAGCCGGCGCGCTGATTATGGCCGCGCGAAATATCTGCTGGTTCGGCGATGACGCGTAATAACAGGAAGGAACAGCATGACAGATGTAACCGTAAAATCGCTGGCCGCAGAGATTCAGACCCCGGTCGATCGCCTGGTTCAGCAATTTGCTGACGCAGGGATCCGCAAGTCGGAGAACGACGCGGTCACGCAGCAAGAAAAAGAAACTTTATTGTCTCACCTCAATCGCGAGCATGGTCAGACCGGCTCAGGCAAGTTAACATTGCAGCGTAAGACACGCAGTACCTTGAATATCCCAGGCACCGGGGGTAAAAGTAAATCGGTGCAAATCGAAGTCCGCAAAAAGCGCACCTATGTAAAAGGTGATGCGGAAGCTGAACAGGCAGAAGCAGAAGCCCAGGCTCAGCGTGAAGCGGAAGAAAAGGCGCAACGCGAGGCTGAAGAACAAGCCCGTCGCGAAGCTGAAGAAAAAGCGCAACGTGAAGCCGAAGAGAAAGCCAAGCGCGAAGCCGCTGAAAAGGCGAAGCGTGAAGCAGCGGAAAAAGAAAAAGTGACGAATCATCAAACCGACGATATGACCAAGGCTGCGCAGTCTGATAAAGCCCGTCGCGAAGCGGAAGCGGCTGAACTGAAGCGTAAAGCAGAAGAAGAAGCGCGCCGCAAGCTGGAAGAAGACGCTCGCCGCGTAGCTGAAGAAGCGCGCCGTCTGGCGGAAGAGAAATCAGCCGAATGGGAAAAACCAGAGGAAGAGGATAAAGGCGACTATCACGTCACCACCTCGACTCATGCCCGTCAGGCAGAAGACGAAAACGACCGCCAGGTAGAAGCGGGACGCGCGCGTGCGCGTACTACCGCTAAAGCAACGCGCCCGGCGAAAAAAGGCAACAAACACTCTGAAGCCAAAACCGATCGTGAAGAAGCGCGTGCCGCTATTCGCGGCGGCAAAGGCGGCAAACACCGTAAGCCGAGCGCCTTGCAGCAGGGCTTCAACAAGCCGGCTCAGGTTGTTAACCGTGACGTCATCATCGGCGAAACCATCACCGTAGCCGAACTGGCTAACAAAATGGCGGTGAAAGGTTCGCAGGTTATTAAAGCGATGATGAAGATGGGCGCGATGGCGACCATCAACCAGGTTATCGATCAGGAAACCGCTCAGCTGGTCGCGGAAGAGATGGGTCATAAAGTGATCCTGCGCCGTGAGAACGAGCTGGAAGAAGCGGTAATGAGCGATCGTGATACCGATGCCGCGCAGGAATCTCGCGCGCCGGTCGTGACCATTATGGGCCACGTTGACCACGGTAAAACCTCTCTGCTGGATTACATCCGTTCGACCAAAGTCGCCTCTGGCGAAGCGGGCGGTATTACTCAGCACATCGGTGCATACCACGTCGAAACCGACAACGGCATGATCACCTTCCTGGACACCCCTGGCCACGCCGCGTTTACCGCGATGCGTGCGCGTGGTGCGCAGGCGACCGACATCGTTATCCTGGTCGTGGCCGCAGACGACGGCGTGATGCCGCAAACTATCGAAGCAATCCAGCACGCGAAAGCGGCCGGCGTGCCGGTAGTGGTTGCCGTCAACAAGATTGATAAGCCAGAAGCCGATCCGGATCGCGTGAAGAACGAGCTGACGCAGTACGGCATCATCCCGGAAGAGTGGGGCGGCGAAAACATGTTCGTCAACGTCTCTGCGAAAGCCGGTACCGGTATCGACGATCTGCTGAACGCGATTCTGCTTCAGGCGGAAGTGCTGGAGCTGACCGCTATCCGTGAAGGTATGGCGAGCGGCGTGGTAATCGAATCCTTCCTGGATAAAGGACGTGGTCCGGTTGCGACCGTGCTGGTACGCGAAGGTACTCTGAACAAAGGCGACATCGTGCTGTGCGGCTTCGAATATGGCCGTGTTCGTGCGATGCGTGACGAACTGGGTCGCGAAGTGCTGGAAGCGGGCCCGTCTATCCCGGTTGAAATCCTCGGTCTGTCCGGCGTGCCGGCAGCGGGTGATGAAGCGACCGTGGTACGTGACGAGAAGAAAGCGCGTGAAGTCGCTCTCTATCGTCAGGGCAAATTCCGCGAAGTGAAACTGGCGCGTCAGCAGAAAGCCAAGCTGGAGAACATGTTTGCTAACATGACCGAAGGCGAAGTGTCTGAACTGAACATCGTCCTGAAGTCTGACGTACAGGGTTCTGTAGAAGCGATCTCCGACTCGCTGCTGAAACTCTCTACCGACGAAGTGAAGGTGAAGATTATCGGTTCGGGCGTGGGTGGCATCACCGAAACCGACGCCACGCTGGCGGCAGCGTCCAACGCTATCATCCTCGGCTTCAACGTGCGTGCCGATGCCTCTGCGCGTCGCGTTATTGATGCTGAAAACGTCGACCTGCGTTACTACTCCGTTATCTATAACCTGATTGACGAAGTGAAAGCAGCGATGAGCGGTATGCTGGCGCCGGAATTCAAACAGCAGATTATCGGTCTGGCTGAAGTGCGCGACGTGTTCAAATCACCGAAGTTTGGCGCAATCGCGGGCTGTATGGTCACCGAAGGCAACATCAAACGTCACAACCCGATCCGCGTTCTGCGCGACAACGTGGTTATCTATGAAGGCGAGCTGGAATCTCTGCGCCGCTTTAAAGATGACGTCAACGAAGTGCGTAACGGCATGGAGTGTGGTATCGGCGTGAAGAACTACAACGACGTTCGCGTTGGCGACATGATCGAAGTGTTCGAAGTAATTGAAGTTAAGCGCACCATCGAGTAATTATTCAGCGATGTGTTGCAATTTGGGAGGCCGCTGGCCTCCCGAATTATTTTGGAGAGATGATTATGGCGAAAGAATTTGGCCGCCCACAGCGCGTGGCGCAGGAGCTGCAAAAAGAGATCGCAATCATTTTGCAGCGCGAGATCAAAGATCCGCGTCTCGGCATGATGGTTACGGTATCTGGCGTGGAAGTGTCGCGCGATCTCGCTTATGCCAAAGTATTTGTCACCTTCCTCAACGATCAGGACGAGGATGCGGTGAAAAACGGCCTGAAGGCGCTGAAAGAGGCGTCGGGCTATATCCGTATTCTACTTGGTAAGGCCATGCGTCTGCGCATCGTGCCGGATCTGACCTTCTTCTACGACAACTCGCTGATTGAAGGTATGCGCATGTCGAACCTGGTCTCTAACGTGATCAGAAGCGATGTCGAGCGTCGCGGGGAAAACCCGGCGGAAGATGACAAGGAGGACTGATGAGTCGTCCTCGTCGTCGCGGCCGCGACGTCCACGGCGTGTTTCTGCTGGATAAACAGCAGGGCGCGTCGTCCAACGATGTGCTGCAAAAAGTTAAGCGCCTGTTTAACGCGAATAAAGCGGGCCATACCGGCGCGCTCGATCCGCTGGCGACCGGCATGCTGCCGATCTGCCTAGGCGAAGCCACCAAATTTTCCCAGTATCTGCTCGATTCAGACAAGCGTTATCGCGTTATCGCGCGCCTCGGCGAGCGTACCGATACTTCTGACGCCGACGGCAATCTTATCGACACGCGTCCGGTGACGTTTAGCCAGCAAGAGCTTGATGCTGCGCTGGACAGTTTCCGCGGCGACACGATGCAGGTGCCGACGATGTTTTCAGCGCTGAAGTATCAGGGCCGCAAGCTGTATGAATACGCGCGCGAAGGCATCACCGTCCCGCGTGAAGCGCGACCGATTACGGTGTTTGAGCTGCAATTTATCCGTTGGGAAGGCAGTGAGCTGGAGCTGGAAATTCACGTTTCCAAAGGCACCTATATTCGTACCATTATCGACGATTTGGGTGAAAAGCTTGGCTGCGGCGCGCATGTAATTATGCTGCGTCGTTTGCAGGTCGCTCGTTACCCCATCGAAAAGATGATGACTCTGGAACAGCTTCAGGCCATTGCGGCCGAGGTCAACGTGGCGGAGACGCCGGATTATGCGCCGCTCGACGCGCTGTTGCTGCCAATGGACAGTCCGGCAGAAGATTTTCCCGTGGTGAATCTGCCGTCTTCCGTTGCGGCCTTTTTCAAACAGGGAATGCCCGTTCAGGCGACAAATGTGCCGCCACAGGGACTGGTTCGCGTCACAGAAGGTGACGACGGCAAATTTATCGGCATGGCCGAAGTCGCCGATGACGGACGGGTAGCGCCGCGTCGTCTGGTGGTAGAGTTCCCCGCGTAACGCTTCTTGTCATTACCGGTTACGGCGCATTTGCGTTGCTATCGGGTGAAGAGTAGAATAGTGCGGCTTTAAAGCGGGTAGCTGAATTAGAGATCGGCGCCCATACATTCATTTATTACTGGAGTTTATTATGTCTCTAAGCGTAGAAGCTAAAGCAGAGATCGTTGCTAAATACGGTCGTGGTGCTAACGACAGCGGCTCAACCGAAGTTCAGGTTGCTCTGCTGACTGCTCAGATTAACCACCTTCAGGGTCACTTCTCTGAGCACAAAAAAGACCACCACAGCCGTCGCGGTCTGCTGCGCATGGTATCCCAGCGTCGTAAGCTGCTGGACTACCTGAAGCGTAAAGACGTTGCACGCTACACCAGCCTGATCGAAAGCCTGGGTCTGCGTCGCTAAGTCTGAAGAATCTGATCAAAGAGGTAATGCAGGCAACCTGCAAAAAAACGCATCTTGCGATCAGATTCGTGCGAGTTTCACGAAAAGGGGGCCTTTATGGCCCCTTTTTTCGAGCAATGCGCAGCAATCCGGACCAAACTCATGTATTGTTGCAGTGAGTGATCTTCGTTTGCAGAGGTTCGCGCGGCTAATGAGAGGCTTTACCACAGATTCGGTTAAAGGTTGTCATTAGTCGCGAGGATGCAACTGAAGATCGGTAATCCATGGCACGCCAGAAAGGCGTTGCCCCGAAGTTAAGGAATTAATTTTGCTGAACCCGATCGTACGTCAATTCCAATATGGTCAGCATACCGTCACGCTGGAAACCGGCATGATGGCGCGCCAGGCCACCGCAGCCGTAATGGCCAGCATGGACGACACTGCGGTATTCGTTACCGTTGTTGGTCAGAAAAAAGCCAAACCAGGTCAGGACTTCTTCCCGCTGACCGTTAACTACCAGGAGCGTACCTACGCTGCTGGACGCATCCCTGGCAGCTTCTTCCGTCGCGAAGGCCGTCCGAGCGAAGGCGAAACCCTGATCGCGCGTCTGATTGACCGCCCGGTGCGTCCGCTGTTCCCGGAAGGTTTCGTTAACGAAGTTCAGGTTATTGCTACCGTGGTCTCTGTTAACCCGCAGGTTAACCCGGACATCGTTGCGATGATTGGCGCGTCTGCCGCGCTGTCTCTGTCGGGTATTCCGTTTAACGGCCCGATCGGCGCAGCGCGCGTCGGTTACATCAACGATCAGTATGTGCTGAACCCGACCGCTGACGAAATCAAACAGTCTCGTCTGGATCTGGTGGTTGCCGGTACGCAGAACGCGGTGCTGATGGTTGAATCCGAAGCGGACATCCTGACCGAAGAGCAGATGCTGGGCGCCGTGGTCTTTGGCCATGACCAACAGCAGGTTGTGATTGAGAACATCAATTCTCTGGTTGCAGAAGCGGGCAAACCGCGCTGGGACTGGCAGCCTGAGCCAGCTAACGACGCGCTGATCGCACGCGTTGCCGCGCTGGCTGAAGCGCGCATCAGCGACGCTTACCGCATTACCGACAAGCAGGAGCGTTACGCACAGGTTGGCGTTATCAAAGACGAAACCATCGCTGCGCTGCTGGCCGAAGATGAGACGCTGGACGAGGCCGAAATCGGCGACATCGTTCATAGTCTGGAAAAGAACGTGGTGCGTACCCGTATTCTGAACGGCGAGCCGCGTATCGATGGCCGTGAAAAAGATATGATCCGTGGTCTGGACGTGCGCACTGGCGTACTGCCGCGTACTCACGGCTCTTCTCTGTTTACCCGTGGCGAAACGCAGGCGCTGGTAACCGCGACCCTGGGTACCGCGCGTGATGCGCAGAACCTGGATGAGCTGATGGGCGAACGCACCGACAGCTTCCTGTTCCACTATAACTTCCCTCCGTACTCGGTCGGTGAAACCGGTATGGTTGGCTCGCCGAAGCGTCGTGAAATCGGTCACGGCCGTCTGGCGAAGCGCGGCGTGCTGGCTGTCATGCCGAAGCAGGAAGAATTCCCGTACACCGTACGTGTGGTGTCAGAGATCACCGAATCAAACGGTTCTTCTTCTATGGCTTCCGTCTGCGGCGCATCGCTGGCGCTGATGGATGCCGGCGTGCCGATCAAAGCCGCCGTTGCCGGTATCGCGATGGGCCTGGTAAAAGAAGACGAGAAGTTTGTCGTTCTGTCTGACATCCTCGGCGACGAAGATCACCTCGGCGACATGGACTTCAAAGTAGCCGGTAGCCGTGAAGGTGTGACCGCGTTGCAGATGGACATTAAAATCGAAGGCATCACCCGCGAAATCATGCAGGTTGCGCTGAATCAGGCCAAAGGCGCGCGTCTGCACATCCTGGGCGTGATGGAGCAGGCTATCAGCACGCCGCGTCAGGAAATTTCTGAGTTCGCGCCGCGCATTTACACCATCAAGATCAATTCCGACAAGATCAAAGATGTGATTGGTAAAGGCGGTTCCGTGATCCGTGCGCTGACCGAAGAGACCGGCACCACCATCGAAATCGAAGACGACGGCACCGTGAAAATCGCGGCAACCGACGGTCTGAAAGCGAAAGAGGCGATTCGTCGCATCGAAGAGATCACCGCTGAGATCGAAGTCGGTCGCGTTTATACCGGTAAAGTCACTCGCATCGTTGACTTTGGCGCCTTCGTCGCCATTGGCGGTGGTAAAGAGGGTCTGGTTCACATTTCTCAGATCGCCGACAAGCGCGTTGAGAAAGTGACTGATTACCTGCAAATGGGCCAGGAAGTACCGGTTAAAGTACTGGAAGTGGACCGTCAGGGCCGCGTCCGTCTGAGCATCAAAGAAGCGACAGAGTCTAAGCCTCAGGCTGAAGACGCTGCAGCAGTCAACGTGTCAGACGCCGAGTAATTTCCTGTATGCCTCTCTCGCGCTGAACGCGCGGGAGAGGCATTAGTGTCATCGCGAGGGCAGGAATCCTTGTGCACAGCAGCCGGATGACAGGAGCGTTATCCTAATGTTTGTATTCGGGAGTGGGAAATGAAGCCTTTTTTGCGCTGGTGTTTTGTTGCGACAGCTATCTCGCTGGCAGGATGCAGCAACTCCAATTGGCGTAAGAACGAAGTTCTTGCAGTACCTTTACAGCCCACACTGCAACAGGAAGTGATTCTGGCGCGAATGGAACAAATTCTTGCCAGTCGCGCCCTTACCGATGATGAACGCGCACAGCTGTTATATGAGCGCGGAGTGTTGTATGATAGTCTCGGTCTGAGAGCACTGGCGCGGAACGATTTCTCGCAAGCGCTGTCTATAAGACCTGATATGCCGGAAGTGTTTAACTATCTCGGCATATATTTAACGCAGGCAGGCAATTTTGATGCTGCCTATGAAGCGTTTGATTCTGTACTTGAGCTTGATCCAACTTACAACTATGCGCATTTAAACCGTGGTATCGCCCTCTATTACGGCGGTCGATACAAGTTAGCGCAAGATGATCTGCTGGCGTTTTATCAAGACGATCCCAACGATCCTTTCCGCAGCCTGTGGCTCTACCTCGATGAAAGCGAGATGGACGCCGACAAGGCAAAAGTGGCGCTACAACAGCGTTACGACAAAGCGGCCCGCGATCAGTGGGGATGGAACATTGTCGAGTTCTACCTTGGCGACATCAGTGAAAGCACGCTGATGGAACGTCTCAAGGCAGACGCAACGGATAACACCTCGCTCGCTGAACATCTCAGTGAAACCAACTTCTATTTAGGTAAGCACTACCTAAGTCTGGGGGAGAAGGACAACGCGAAAGCGCTGTTCAAACTGGCGGTGGCCAACAACGTCAATAACTTTGTTGAACACCGATACGCATTGTTGGAACTGGCGCAACTCGGCCAGGCACAAGACGATTTATCAGAATCTGACCAGCAATAGCTGACGAACTTTTATTGCCTGAAGTACCCGTTAAGTCATCATCTTCCGGGATGAGGGCTTTTCTGTTCGTCGAAACTTCTAATTTGAGCCGGTTCACACTTTTTGATGAAAATGACTGAAAATTTTCACGACGAGTTATGTAGACTGGCCGCCGCAATCTAAGAGGCACGTGTACTACATGACTGATATCCAAACCACTTTTTCTGATCTGGGCCTGAACGCCGACATCCTTGAATCACTGAACGGCATGGGCTACGTTAAGCCTTCTCCGATCCAGGCTGAGTGTATTCCTCACCTGCTGGCGGGCCGTGACGTGCTGGGTATGGCGCAGACCGGTAGTGGTAAAACAGCGGCCTTCTCGCTGCCGCTGTTAAACAACATCGATCCTTCTCTGCGCGCGCCGCAGATCCTGGTGCTGGCACCGACCCGCGAACTGGCGGTTCAGGTTGCTGAAGCAATGACTGAATTTTCTAAACACATGCGCGGCGTTAACGTTGTTGCGCTGTACGGCGGCCAGCGTTATGACGTGCAGCTGCGCGCGCTGCGTCAGGGCCCGCAAATTGTCGTAGGTACGCCGGGCCGTCTGCTCGACCACCTGAAACGCGGTACGCTGGATCTCTCCAGCCTGCGCGGTCTGGTACTGGACGAAGCAGATGAAATGCTGCGCATGGGCTTCATCGAAGACGTTGAAACCATCATGGCGCAGATCCCGGAAGGTCATCAGACCGCGCTGTTCTCAGCGACCATGCCGGAAGCGATTCGCCGCATCACTAAGCGTTTCATGAAAGATCCGCAGGAAGTGCGTATTCAGTCCAGCATTACTACGCGTCCGGACATCAGCCAGTCTTACTGGACGGCGTACGGCCGTAAAACTGACGCGCTGGTGCGTTTCCTGGAAGCGGAAGACTTTGACGCCGCTATTATCTTCGTGCGCACTAAAAACGCCACGCTGGAAGTGGCCGAAGCGCTGGAGCGTAACGGTTACAACAGTGCTGCGCTGAACGGCGACATGAACCAGGCGCTGCGTGAGCAGACGCTGGAGCGACTGAAAGACGGTCGTCTCGACATCCTGATCGCTACCGACGTTGCGGCGCGTGGTCTGGACGTTGAACGTATCAGCCTGGTCGTTAACTACGACATTCCGCTGGATGCCGAGTCTTACGTACACCGTATCGGTCGTACCGGCCGTGCGGGCCGTGCAGGCCGCGCAATCCTGTTCGTTGAGAACCGCGAACGCCGTCTGCTGCGCAACATTGAGCGCACCATGAAGCTGACCATTCCAGAAGTGGAACTGCCGAACGCAGAACTGCTGAGCACTCGTCGTCTGGCGAAATTCGCCGCCCGCGTTCAGCAGCAGCTGGAAAGCAGCGATCTGGACCAGTACCGCGCGCTGCTGGAGAAACTCTCTCCGCAGGGTGAAGACGAGCTGGATATGGAAACGCTGGCCGCTGCGCTGCTGAAAATGGCACAGGGCGAACGTCCGCTGATCGTACAGCCGGATGCACCGCGTCCGCAGCGTCGTGAGTTCCGCGATCGTGACGATCGTCGTGATGACCGTCGTGGCAGCCGCGATGCGCGTGACAGCCGTGAAGGTGGCGATCGTCCGCGTCGCGAACGTCGTGACGTTGGCGAGATGGAACTGTACCGCATTGAAGTGGGTCGCGACGACGGCGTTGAAGTTCGTCATATCGTTGGCGCTATCGCTAACGAAGGCGACATCAGCAGCCGTTACATCGGTAACATCAAGCTGTTCGGTTCACACTCAACGATCGAACTGCCGAAAGGTATGCCGGGCGAAATCCTGCAACACTTCACCCGCACGCGTATTCTGAACAAACCGATGAATATGCAGCTGCTGGGCGATGCTCAGCCGCAGAGCGAGTCGCGCGGCGAGCGTCGCGGCGGTGGTCGTGATTTCGGCGGCGAGCGTCGTGGCGGCAACCGTGAAGGCGGTCGTGAAGGCGGACGTCGTTTCTCTTCCGAGCGTCGCGAAGGCGGTCGTGAAGGCGGACGCAGCAGCTTCAGCCGTGAAGGCGGTCGTGGTCCGCGTCGCGAAGAGGGTGGCGCAGCCGCTCCGCGTCGTCGCGAATTTTAATTATCGGCCACGCTGATAAACAGAGAGGGAAGCCTGCGGGCTTCCCTTTTTTTTACCTTACGCGCCGCCCGCTATCAGGACGCGCTCGCCGCTCACGTAGGCGGCCTCCTCAGACGCCAGAAACAGCGCCACCTGCGCGACGTCTTCCGGCAGTCCAAAGCGTCCCAACGGCGTTGCCGCCAGCAGCTGCGCCTTAAGTTGAGGGTTAAGTTTCTTTGCCGCCAGCAATCCTTCCGTCAGAATAATACCCGGCGCCAGCGCGTTAACGCGGATATTGCGCGGTCCCAGCTCACGCGCCAGCCCCTGGGTCAGGGTATCAATCGCCCCTTTGGTGGTAGCCCAGAGTACCGAACCCGGCGTGCTCTGCTGACTATTCAGCGCGCTCAGATTGATAATGCAGCCGCCCTGAGCGGGAAAGCGCAGGGCCGCCTGCTGGCAAACCAGCAGCGTGCCGAGCACGTTCACGTTAAGCTGCTGCTGCATATCGAGCAGGCTCAGGCTGTTAAACTCGCCGTGATGAAACTGACCGGCATTGTTGACCACAATATCGGGCACGCCAAAATGCGCCTGCGCGGTGTCGAACAGGCGCACCACATCCTGTTCACGAGAAATATCCGCCTGCACCGCCAGGCCCTCGCCGCCGAGGGTACGGATGTCGCTCACCACGTCCGCCGCACCCACTTCATCCTGACGATAGTTGACCACCACGCGCGCGCCAGCGGCGGCATAGGCCGTGGCAATCGCCGCGCCGATCCCTTTTGAGGCTCCTGTCACCAGCGCAATTTTTCCTCTAAGTGCTTTCATGTTGTCTCTCCACCTGAGTCTCGCGTTTGCAAAATATGCGCTTTCAGGCCGATTGTGCGGTAGCGCAATCCTGCAAGTCTCTTGCACGATCCTGCAAATCTCACGGCGAGACGGCTGCGTCCGCTGACGATTCAGGTAACATAAACACAACAGATCACGGCGGTCACCGGGGAGAAAAAATATGGCGCAGTCGGCGCAGCTACAGCATCTGGCACAGCTTATCGCTCGTCATGCCGTGGACGATGGCCGCCACAGCAGCGCCATTGATTTTCTCTTTTTCGGCCGCAGCTCCAGACCATCCGAACCGGTTTATCATGCTCAATGGGCCAGCTTTGCGCTGGTAGCGCAGGGCGGCAAAGCGCTGCGCATAGGAGAAGAGATTATCCATTACGGACCCGGCGATCTGCTGCTGGTGACCATGGATATGCCGGTACGATCCTGCGTGACGGTGGCGACGCCGGAAGAGCCGAATCTGGGCATTGGCATTACCATCAATGAGTCCCGGCTGATGCACTATCTCGATACCTTTCCGCTTACGCTCTCGCAGACGGAGGCGCGCACCGAGCGCGGCATTGCCGCACATAAAGTTTCGCCCCTGCTGGTGGATGCGGTGATTCGTTTGATTCGCCTGCTGGATCAGCCGCAGGACATCGCCGCGCTGGCTCCGCTTATTGAGCAGGAAATTTTTTATCGCCTGCTGACCGGCCCGGAAGGGGGACGCATCCTCAATATGGCGCTGTCGGAGCGACCCGGCAACAAGGTGGCGCGGGCGGCGCGCTGGCTGCGCGAGAACTTCCATCAGCCGCTGAAAATCGGTCATCTCGCCAGCAGCGTTGGCATGAGCGCCTCATCGCTGCATCACCATTTCAAAGCGGTAACCGCTATGACGCCGATGCAGTATCAGAAGCAGCTGCGCCTTAATGAGGCGCGTCGCCTGATGATGGTAGACAAACTGGATGCAGGCACGGCGGGGTATCGCGTAGGGTATCAGAGCGCGTCGCAGTTCAGTCGCGAATACAGCCGTTTTTACGGGCAGTCACCCGCGCGGGACGTGCGCCAGCTAGCGGAGGGCGCGCAGTAGCCGCCTCCGCCGCCGGGAAGGATCAGAGCGAACGCGCGGCTTCCATCGCGATAGCAAAGGAGCGCAGGCGCGCTTCGGTATCAAAGATTTGACCGTTAACCATAATCTCGTCTGCCTGAGTTTCACGCACCAGCGCCGCCAGGCCGTGCCGCACCTTATCGGTATCGCCGACCAGCGACATGCTCAGCGCCTGCTGTACGCCATACTGCTCAGACGGCGACCACAGGTTGTCCATGTTCTCCACTGGCGCGGGCAGCGGGCCGGGTTTGCCGCGGCGCAGGTTAATAAACTGCTGCTGCTGCGAGGTAAACAGAAAGCGCGCGTCGCGCTCGTTGTCGGCGGCCACCACGTTGACGCAGACCATGGCGTAGGGCTTCTCCAGACGCGCCGACGGCTGAAATTTTTCACGGTAAACATGCAGCGCCTGGAACAGCAGGTCGGGCGCGAAGTGCGATGCGAAGGCAAAGGGCAGGCCGAGCTGGGCCGCCAGCTGCGCGCTATAAAGGCTGGAGCCTAACAGCCAGACCGGGATTTTCATACCGAGTCCCGGCACGGGCTGGACCGCCGGCTGCGCATCTTTATCGGCGTCAAACCAGTTAATCAGCTCCTGCACATCTTCCGGGAAGGTATCCGCCTGGATGCTGGAGAGGTGACGGCGCAGCGCCATCATGGTGCGCTGATCGGAACCCGGCGCGCGGCCCAGGCCTAAATCGATGCGGCCAGGATAGAGCGACTCCAGCGTGCCGAACTGTTCGGCGATCACCAGCGGCGCGTGGTTTGGCAGCATAATCCCGCCCGATCCCAGATGCAGCGTCGTGGTGTTGGCCGCCAGGTAGCCGATCAATACCGAGGTCGCCGCGCTGGCGATGCCGGTCATATTATGGTGTTCGGCCAGCCAGTAACGCTCATAGCCCAACGTTTCCGCCTGACGTGCCAGCGCCAGCGAAGTTTGAAAGGCATCGCGCGCGGTTGAGCCTTGAGGAATCGGTGCCAGATCCAACACCGAAAGACGAAGATTTTTTTTCTCAGACATGGGCACTCCAGTTGGGTATGGCGCAGGTGATGATTGACCTGCACCCGTCAGTATTACGTAATAATGCCCATATTAAAACTGCTAACAACGGCAGGCGGCTAGCCTGTATGTGCCTTTCAGGAAGACGTGAGCGTCATGCCGGCGACTTTGCGCCAGTAGCCGTTACAGTCATTGCCCGAGGCCATCATTAATGGAGCCTGACCCGCTTCGTTGGCGCGGAAACGCGGGATTTCATCCAGCGTCGCGGCGCTTTGCGGCGACAAACGCAGCACATCAACCCAGCCCCGCATGCCCGCCAGATCGTTACCGAGGTTGTAGCAGTAGCCGCTCATGGTCTGAATACCATTCAGTACAAAGACCTGTTGACCCTCCTGCGAATGAACGCGACGGCCGTTAGGGTAGTTAATACAGCAGGTCTGGCAGTCATCTTTCGCGCGATGCTCGGCGCGGGCGGTAAAGCAGCGCGCCGATAGCGCCAGCGGCAGATAGCCGTAGCCCAGCACTTCAACCTGAAACCGATCGCGAATGTTGCGCTCCTCGCTCTGCTGCAACAGCTGTAGCAGCCAGTCGCGCGACATTTCGACCGGCATGCACCAGCGCACCATGCCTTCCTTTACCAGCAGATGCAGCGTATCGACGTTATAGACGTTGAGCGTCGGGCCGGCAACAAAAGGAAGCTTACGTTCGGCGGCCATATTTACCGTGCCAAAATCGTTCGCCTCAATCAGAAACTCGCCGTTTTCGACATAGCGCTTTAGCTCTTTTAGCTCTGAAGGCGACTGCAACAGCGCCAGCGTGCTCAGCACCACCTGCTTGCCGCTGGCCGCCAGCTCGCGCGCCATCTCCATCCAGCGCTGAAACGGGGTGGCGCGTCGTTTACTGCACACCGCCTCGCCAAGACAGACGATCTCCGCGCTGCTGTTCGCCGCCTGCTGGTAAAAGTCCGCCAGCTGTTCTGTCGGCCAGTACCACAGCACCGGACCGATTGCGTATTGCATGTTGTTCTCCTTACTGCCATTCCCGGTGATAGGCACCGAGTGTGGTCTGTGAACCTTCGGACAGGGCGTCCAGCGCCGCCATCCACGCATCTGTGACCGCGAAACTTTCCGGCGCGCTTTTACAGCGATCGATGGCCTGACGCCAGACGCGAGCCACCTGCGCCACATAGGCCGGGCTGCGCTGACGTCCCTCGATTTTCACCGAGGCGACGCCCGCGCGCAGCAGCTCCGGCAGCAGCGTCAGGGTATTGAGGCTGGTGGGTTCTTCCAGCACGTGATAGCGCTGGCCGTCAACCTGGTAGCGTCCTTTGCACAGCGTGGGGTAGCCCGCGCTCTCATCGGGCGCGTAGCGGTCAATCAGCACATTGTTAAGGCGCGACTCCATGCCGTTGGGCGTTTGCTGCCAGCGCACAAACTCCGCGGGCGAACAGGCCCCGGCGCTATTGGGCGACTCGCCCGTCAGCCAGGAAGAGAGGTAGCAGCGGCCCTCGGCCATAATGCACAGGCTGCCGAAGGCGAACACCTCCAGCGGCACCGGCGTGTCGCGCGCCAGCTGCTTAACCTGATGCAGCGACAGCACGCGCGGCAGCACCACGCGGCTCAGCGCGAAGTGCCGATGGTAGAAGCGCACCGCCTCCAGGTTAGTGGCGGAGGCCTGCACCGACAGATGACGCTCAACCTCTGGATAGCGCTGCGCCGCATACTCCAGCGTGGCGACATCGGCAAGGATCAGCGCATCCGCGCCGTTTTGCGCCGCCACGTCAATGGCGCGTCGCCAGCGGCCTGTGCCGTCGGGATGGGCGAAGGTATTGATAGCCACGTGTAATTTACGGCGATGCTGGTGCAGATAACGCGCCGCTTCCAGCAGCTTCTTATCGGTAAAATTCAGCCCGGCAAAGTGGCGCGCGTTGGTGTCATCTTTCAGACCGACATACACCGCATCCGCGCCATTCTCTACCGCTGAACGCACGGCAGGCAAATTCCCGGCCGGACACAGCAGTTCCATAGTGATTCCTCGTCGACAGGACAAGGCGTCGAGTCTAGGCAAGCCGCTAAAGACAAATGTTGATTTGAGGCAGTGAATAGCCAGTTGGTCAGGCGGATGGCGTAATTTTCATCCAGGGAGGCAGCGAAATTATTGATCCAGACTGCGGCGCGCGGCGCTGGATATGGCAATATACCTGAAATTTTCTAAAGGGAGAGACGTCCGTGTTCGAGCAATTACACGTTGAGTTAGTAAAAAAAGCGCCTAAATTCCTGTCGTTACCAGTTTCACTGACGCCATTCCCGTTGAAAAAGTACTTTCTGCAACAACTCCTAAACTGGCAATTTCGCCATGCTTTAGCGGAAGGTGAGTTAGACTTTCTGCAAGCGCGTCATCTGGGTATTGAGATCGCAGATGTTAACTTACGCTGGATTACCACCATTGAAGAGGGGCAGCTCAGGGTTGTGCAGGATGCGGAGGCAGACGTCTGGTTTCGCGGCAATGCCAATGATCTGCTGCTGGTCGCCGCCCGTAAAGCGGACCCCGATATGCTGTTTTTCCAGCGTCGTCTGCTGATTGAAGGCGACACAGAGCTGGGACTGGAGGTGAAAAACCTGATGGATGCTCTGGAGCTTGAGGCTATGCCCACGGCGTTGCGTACGGGACTGCATCAGCTGGCAGCCTTTGTTGAGGCAGGAATGAAACAGGACGCGAAGGCCGCACAGGCGCGCGCGGAGAGTGTATGTTAATTCGCACAGAAATAGGGGTGGATGCGGCAAGCATCGACAGTTTATTAAGACGTAGCTTTAAGACCGACGCAGAAGCCGAACTGGTTCAGCAGCTGCGGGAAGATGGCCTGCTGACGCTGGGCGTGGTAGCGACAGACGACGAAGGACAGGTGCTGGGCTACGCGGCTTTCAGCCCGGTTATGCTACAGGGCGAAGATCGTAACTGGGTCGGCCTGGCCCCGCTGGCGGTCGACGAAAGCGTTCGCGGCCAGAAAATCGGCGAGCAGCTTATTTACGCCGGACTCGATACGCTGAACGAATTCGGCTACAGCGCGGTGGTGGTGTTAGGCGATCCCGCGTACTACAACCGCTTCGGCTTTGAATCGGCGGCGCGCCACGCGCTGCACTGCCGCTGGCAGGGAACGGAGGCGGCCTTTCAGGTCTATCGTCTGGCGGAGGATGCCTTTGTCGGCGCAGAAGGGCTGGTGGAATTTGCCGAGCCGTTCAACCGTTTTGCGTAAGCCAGCTGGCGAGACAGTCGGGCTGATGCGCCACCAGCCGCAGCTTTTGCTGTCGGCTGAGCTGCTTGACCCGGTACTCCAGACGCGAGGCTGCCGCGCGATCGCCTGCCTCGCAGCGGTAGACCAGCGCCAGCGGGCCTTTGCCGCGAAGCGCGCGCGCGCCGCGTCCGCTCCGGTGCTGCTCTACGCGCCGCGCCACGTCGGTCGAGATGCCGGTATAGAGCACGCCTGCCGCCGTTTGAACGATGTAAAGCTGCCAGCCTTCATTCATAATATGCATCCCTGAACTTTTTCTGCCGGGCAGTGTAGCGCGCCAGCGGCGCGGCGGCTATCCGGCACTCTTTGCCCGGAGCAAAACAGCGTGTCTGACCATTCCCATCTGGTGCGTTACCTGAAGAAACAGCATGTCCTTTCCCTCTGTTGCTATGCTGGCGATGATGTCTGGTGCGCCAACTGCTTTTACGTGTTTGATGAAGCGCGTATGGCGTTCTGGCTAATGACCGAACCCGACACGCGCCACGGCGTGTTGCTCCAGGCGAATCCTCAGGTGGCCGGGACGGTGAACGGCCAGCCGAAAACGGTGCTGTTGATCAAGGGCGTGCAGTATCGCGGAAAAGGAGTGCGGCTTGAGGGAGAAGCGGAAGCGCAGGCGCGCAGGATTTATCAGAAGCGTTTTCCGGTCGCGCGCAAAGTCACAGCGCCGCTGTGGGAGATCCGGCTTGATGAGGTCAAAATGACCGATAATGCGCTGGGCTTTGGTAAAAAGATCGTCTGGCGACGCGAGGAAGCGTGAATCCCTTTCCCCGCAGGGAAAGGGAAAAGGGCGTTACAGCGCCTGCAAAATACGCAGCGACTCGCGGTTAAACGCGGGCAGATCGTCGGGCGTTCGGCTGGTCACCAGACGATCGTCATCCACAATCACCTCTTCGTCATAGAAATCGGCGCCGGCATTGCGCAGGTCGATAGCGATCGCCTTCACGCAGGTCATTTTGCGGCCGCGCACGCCGTTAGCGCTGATCAGCAGCTGCGGCCCATGGCAGATGGCAAAAATGGGTTTGCCGCTGGCGACAAACTCTTTGGTAAAAGCGACAAAACGGTCATCGCTACGCAGCGAATCGGGTGAGTGTCCGCCGGGCAGCAGCAGCGCGTCATACTCTGCCGGGCTGGTGTCGTCGATGGCGCGATCAATTTTTACCTGCGCTTCGCCCTGTTTGCCGGTGACGGTTTTACCCGCCTCTTTCTCAATGGTTACCACCTCAAAGCCCGCCTGCTTGTAAGCGTCGGCCGGCGAGGTAAATTCTGAGTCTTCAAATTCATCGGTAATCAGCACCGCAATCTTCTTGCTCATCTTTCCCTCCTCGTTGTGGTTTGCGCACATGGCGCTCTCCTGGTGAACAGGTTAAGCCTGGTTGTTTATG
This sequence comes from Candidatus Pantoea deserta, assembly GCF_003813865.1. Classification (GTDB taxonomy): domain Bacteria; phylum Pseudomonadota; class Gammaproteobacteria; order Enterobacterales; family Enterobacteriaceae; genus Pantoea; species Pantoea deserta. The sequence goes on along the minus strand of NZ_RMVG01000001.1, from coordinate 287,218 downwards.
CTGAGAAATCAAGCCAGGCGGCGAAAGCTGACTATATTTTAGGATAACGACAACAGGTTAGCGGGAGGCGACATGCATCGTGTATTACTGACCGGCGCAACCGGACTGGTGGGCGCGCATCTGCTGCGCCTGCTGGCAGAGGACAGCCGCGTGGATGAGATTATCGCGCCGACGCGCCGCCCGCTGCCGCCGATGCGAAAAGTAGTGAACCCGGTCGAAGCCGATTTAACCGACGCGTTGCGGCCGCTCAGGCTCGCCGTCGACAGCGTGTTTTGCTGCCTCGGCACCACGCGCAAACAGGCGGGCAGCAAAGCGGCGTTTTTGCATGTGGACTATACGCTGGTGGTGGATACGGGCTTAAGCGGGCTGCGGCTGGGCGCGAAACAGATGGTGGCGGTGAGCGCGCACGGCGCGAATCGCCATTCGCCTTTTTTCTACAGCCGGGTAAAAGGCGAAATGGAGAATGCGCTGCGGCATCAGGGCTGGCCTCGCCTGACGCTGATCCGCCCCTCGCTGCTGCTGGGCGAGCGGCAGCGTAAGCGGACAGGCGAAAGTATGCTGGCGCCGCTGTTCCGCCTGTTGCCCGGCGACTGGCGCGCCGTCTCTGCGTTAGCGGTGGCGAAGTGCATGCACGAGCGCGCGTTTCAGCCGAGCGGCGAGAAAGTCGAGATCGTCGAATCTGGTCAGATCGCGCGTTCGATCCGCTCCTGACGCAGATCCCAGATAATCTGATTGCGGCTGCCGCGCCACAGCAGCGTGGCATCTTTCTCCGCTTCGATAAAGCGTCCGTCGATCAGCACGTCTATGTAGGTCAGCACCTCGCGCTGGGCGCAGTTAAGTTCGGCGCGCTGATAGCCGGTCCACAGCCAGATGTCTTTATCCGGACAGGCTGAGCGCACGCGCTTCACCAGCCGCCGGATACAGGGCACATTGTGCGGATGGAGCGGATCGCCGCCGCTCAGCGACAGCCCCTGGCGTCGAATGCGCGTGTCCTGCAAATCGGCAATCAGGCGCTCTTCCATCTCCAGCGTAAAAGGCGTGCCGGAGTCGAGTCGCCAGGTGCTCTGGTTATAGCAGCCGCGACACTGATGCTCGCATCCGGCTACGAACAGCGTGCAGCGCGTGCCTGGGCCGTTAACCACGTCAACGTCGTAGTAGCGGTGAATGCGCATCATCCCAGCGGCCCGCTCTCCAGATGTTTAACGCGGCGCTGGACTTCTTCCTGCTTGCCCGCGTTAAAAGGTCGCGCATCCGGACTGCCAAGATAGCCGCAGACGCGGCGCGTTACCGAGACGCGCGCCGGATCGTGATTGCCGCAGTTCGGGCAGGTAAAGCCGCGGCTGGTACAGCTAAACTCGCCGGTGAAGCCGCATTCATAGCATTCATCAATCGGCGTATTGGTGCCGTAATAGGGCACGCGATCGTAGCTGTAGTCCCAGACATCCTCCAGCGCCTTAAGGTTGTGCTGAAGGTTAGGATACTCGCCGTAACAGATAAAGCCGCCGTTCGCCAGCGGCGGATAGGGCGCTTCAAAGTCAATCTTGTCGTAGGGATTAACCTTTTTCTCGACGTCGAGATGAAAGCTGTTGGTGTAGTAGCCTTTATCCGTCACGCCGGGCACCACGCCGAACTGCGCGGCGTCGAGGCGGCAGAAGCGGTCGCAGAGATTTTCGCTGGGCGTGCTGTAGAGGCTGAAGCCGTAGCCGGTTTCCGCTTTCCAGGCGTCGGTGGCCGCGCGCAGATGCGCCACAATCTCGATGCCTTTGGCGCGCAGCGCGGGATCGTCATAAGGATGGCGCGCGCCGCCGCTGAGAGCATTAAGGGTTTCATGCAGGCCGATATAGCCCAGCGACAGCGAGGCGCGGCCGTTACGGAAAATGGGGCCCACTTCATCGTCGGCGTTGAGTCGTACGCCGCAGGCGCCTTCCATATAGAGAATGGGCGCTACGCGCGCTTTGGTTTTTTCCAGCCTGGCGATGCGCGTCATCAGCGCGCGCTTAGCCAGCGCCAGCCGCGCGTCGAGCAGCGTCCAGAAGCGCGCTTCGTCGCCCTGCGCCTCCAGCGCGATGCGCGGCAGATTAAGGCTGATAACCCCCAGGTTGTTGCGCCCGTCGTGAATTTCGACGCCGTTCTCTTCATAGACGCCGAGAAAGCTGCGACAGCCCATCGGGGTTTTAAAGGAACCCGTTACTTTCACCACCTGGTCATAGTTAAGAATATCGGGATACATACGCTTGCTGGCGCACTCCAGCGCCAGCTGCTTGATGTCGTAGTTAACGTCTCCCGGACGGCGATTGACGCCTTCGCGGATAGCAAATACCAGTTTGGGAAAAACGGCGGTTTTATGGTTTTTCCCCAGACCGGCGATGCGGTTGCGCAGGATCGACTGCTGGATCAGGCGGGCCGCCCAGCTGGTGCCGAGTCCAAAGCCAAAGGTAACGAACGGCGTCTGTCCGTTGGCGGTATGCAGCGTATTAACCTCATACTCCAGCGACTGAAAGGCGTCGTAGCACTCTTTCTCCGTGCGCGCCCGCGCATAGGCTTCCACGTCGGCAATGCGCCATTCGGCGGCAACGGTGCGGTGTTTATCCATGCTGAGCAGCACAAAGGGTTCCAGCACTTCGTCGATGCGGTTGATGGTGGTGCCGCCGTAAATATGGCTGGCGACCTGAGCAATAATCTGCGCGGTTACCGCCGTAGCGGTAGCGATCGATTTTGGCGGCTCGATCTCGGCGTTGCCCATCTTAAAGCCGTTAGTGAGCATACCTTTCAGGTCGATCAGCATGCAGTTGAACATGGGGAAAAAAGGCGAGTAGTCGAGGTCGTGATAGTGGATTTCGCCGCGCTCGTGCGCCTGCACCACGTCGCGCGGCAACAGCTGCTGCTGCGCGTAGTGTTTCGCCACGATCCCGGCCAGCAGATCGCGCTGGGTAGGGATCACCTTACTGTCTTTATTGGCGTTCTCGTTGAGCAGGGCGGCATTGGTCTGCTCGACCAGCCCGCGAATCGCATGATGCAGTTTGCCGCGCTGCTCGCGCGCGACGTCGCGGTCGTGGCGATATTCAATATAGGCGCGCGCCAGCTGAGGATAAGGTCCTTCCATCAGCGTCTCTTCGACGGCGAACTGAATATCACGGATGTCGACCTCGGCGCGGCCAGCCAGCTTTTCGCTGACGCGCTGCGCGACGGTAGCGCACCACTGCGCATCCTCGACCTGTGCCGCACGCGCTGCCGCGACAACCGCCGCTTCAATCCTTGCTGTGTCAAATTCACAACGACAGCCGTCGCGCTTCACCACTACTCTTACCATGCTCTCTCCGTTAGCTACATATTGTGCCAGGGAGGATTTTAGCTACTACATATGGATATGTGGGGGGATTTAATCGCAGCGAAGTTGACCTGAAACAAAGAAGAGAAGGGTGTCGGCGCAAAAGGGAACAGGGAGGGGAATCGCATGCGCGCGCCGTGCGGCAGCGCGCGCAAGGGTATCAGCGACGCAGCGCGATCGCTTCGATTTCAATCTTCACGTCTTTGGGCAAACGCGCCACTTCTACGCAAGAGCGCGCCGGGAAACTGGCGTTGTGCTCGGTAAAAAAGGCTTCATAAGTCGCATTAACGGTAGCGAAATCATTGAGGTCTTTCACGAAGACCGTTGTTTTTACAATGTCGCCTACCTGCAATCCTGCCGCCTCGACAATGGCTTTCACATTTTCCAGCGACTGACGCGCCTGAGCGGCGATCTCTTCCGCGACGGCGCCGGTCACCGGATCGACCGGGATCTGACCCGAAGTGATGATCATGCTGCCCAGATCCACGCCCTGCACATAGGGACCGATCGCCGCTGGGGCTTTTTCCGTACTGATTTCGCGAGACATACCTGCTCCTTAAAAGTGACGCAGCGGCACAGCGCGCCGCTGGTGAGAAATATTGCCCCATTATAGGGAGGGAGGAGGCGATTACCAGTGACCGAGCACAACGTGATGCGCGAAGGCCTTCTCGCAATATTTGCAGGTCAGCAGCACCTCATCGCCGCGTTTTTTCACCGCAAAGCTGGAGAAAACCGGCTCGCTGCGGCTGATGCAGTTGCCGTTAGGACAGGTCAGCACGCGCTCAATACGATCCGGCAGCGCGGGCGCGATCTTGGCCACCACCTCGTAATCGTCGATGCGGTTCACCGTGGCATGCGGCGCGTAAACCGCCAGCTGATTGATCTGATCCTCAGTAAGAAAGGTGTTTTCGATTTTGATCAAATCCTTGCGGCCCATCTCGCCAGAGGGCAGGTTAAGCCCAATGGTAATGCGCTGATCGGTTTCGGTCAGGCGAAACAGCGACAGCAGCTTAAACCCAACCTGCGCCGGAATGTGGTCGATAACCGTGCCGCGCTTAATCGCTTCTACCTGTAATTTGTTGTCATGCGTCATGGCGATTGCTCCTTACAGATCCAGTTCGCTATTGAGGACCAGCGCCAGCAGAGCCTGACGCGCGAAGATACCATTGCCGGCCTGCTGGAAATACCAGGCGTAAGGCGTGTTATCCACATCGGTGGCGATTTCGTCAACGCGGGGCAGCGGGTGCAGCACTTTCATATTATCGCGCGCGTTGGCCAGGTCTGCGGCGCGCAGAATAAACTGCGCTTTCACGTTGGCGTATTCTGACGGATCGAGCCGCTCTTTCTGCACGCGCGTCATATAGATAATGTCGGCGTGCGGGATCACTTCATCAATGCTGTCGTGGCGCGACCAGACAATGCCGCGCTCGTCCAGCGTGTCGGTGATATAAGCCGGCATCGCCAGCGCATCGGGCGCGATAAAGTAAAAGCGATTGCCGTCGAACTTCGCCAGCGCCTGCGTCAGAGAGTGCACGGTGCGGCCATATTTCAGATCGCCGACCATGGCGATGCTCAGATTATCCAGACGGCTTTGCGTTTCGCGGATGGTAAAGAGATCGAGCAGCGTCTGCGTCGGGTGCTGGTTCGCGCCGTCGCCTGCGTTGAGGATCGGCACGCCGCCGGAAAACTCAGTGGCGAGCCGCGCCGCGCCCTCCTGCGGATGGCGCATCACGATGGCATCGACGTAGGTGCCGATCACGGAAATGGTGTCCGCCAGGGTTTCGCCCTTTTTGCCGAGCGAGGTGTTGCTGCCGTCAGCGAAGCCCACCACCGAGGCTCCCAGCCGATGGATCGCCGTTTCGAACGACAGGCGCGTGCGCGTTGAGGCCTCAAAGAAGCAGCTGGCGATCACCTTATGCTTCAGCAGCTCAGGCTGTGGATGCGCTTTAAGCCGGGCGGCGGTGTGCAGCACCTGTTCCAGCTCGTCGCGGCTGAGATCGTTAATAGAGATAATGTGCTTACGATATAACGGGTTAGCCATAGATCGCCTCTCTGCGCTGCCGAATTGCGGACAAAAAAAAGCCCCGGATTAAAGGGGCTTTTTTAGGATCGGGTTGATAACGGAAAAAAACAGGCGCGCCGCCTGCGGTCAGGCGTGACGTGGCGTCAATGTGTAGGGTGCGCTGTTGCATGCTTCCTCCCGGCAAACTGGGGCGCATTATACGCGTCCGGCCATTTGCATCAAGGGAAAACGTTTGCGGCGCGTTAGCCTTTGCTGAGCGTCGCCACCATGACCGCTTTTATGGTGTGCATGCGGTTTTCCGCCTGATCAAAGACGATGCTGTGCTCAGATTCAAATACCGCGTTGCTGACTTCCATCCCGTCGCGCAGACCGTACTGTTCGGCCATCTGACGGCCCAGCGTGGTCTGATCGTCATGAAAGGCGGGCAGGCAGTGCAGGAATTTTACCTGCGGGTTGCCGGTGAGCTGCAACATCTCCTGATTCACCTGATAGTCGCGCAGCAGCGCGATGCGCTCTTCCCACACTTTTTTGTCTTCGCCCATGGAAACCCAGACGTCGGTGTAGATAAAGTCCGCGCCCTTAACGCCTTCTTCAATCTCTTCGGTCAGGGTAATCTTGCCGCCGGTTTTCTGCGCCGCCAGACGACACGCCTCCACCAGCTGCGGTTCCGGCCAGCAGCCTTTCGGCGCCACCAGGCGCAGATCCAGACCCGTCACCGCCGCCGCTTCCAGCATACTGTTGCCCATGTTATTGCGCGCGTCGCCGACGTACACCAGCGTCATTTCGTTCAGCGCCTTGCCCGGCAGGTGCTCCTGCATGGTGAGCAGATCGGCCAGTAGCTGAGTGGGATGAAACTCGGTGGTCAGCCCGTTCCACACCGGCACGCCAGCAAATTCCGCCAGGGTTTCCACCAGCGGCTGGCCGTAGCCGCGATACTGGATGCCGTCATACATGCGGCCCAGCACGCGGGCGGTATCCTTCATCGACTCTTTATGACCAATCTGGCTGCCGCTTGGGCCAAGATAGGTGACGTTAGCGCCCTGATCGTATGCGGCAACTTCGAAAGAGCATCGGGTGCGGGTCGAGTCTTTTTCGAAGATGAGCGCAATATTTTTGCCTTTCAGGCGCGGCGTTTCGCTACCGTTTTTTTTATCGCGTTTTAATTCAGCGGCGAGGTCAAGCAGAAAAGCGATGTCGGCTGGGGTGAAATCCAGCAGCCGAAGGAAGTGGCGTTGAAAAAGCTGACTCATAACAGGCTCCAGTGCGTCCATTCCGGTTGAATGAAAATTCAATTTAAACGTATGAATATTCATTTTCAACCCCGGCGACAAGAAACTTTCCGTTTTGAGTAGTGGCGCGCCGGGCAGTGTGGGAAAATACTTATTTATTGCCAAATACTGAGGGGAAATCGTCATGGCATATGAAGCATTGCTGGAAGAGCAGCGTGAAGAGACACGCCTGATCATTGACGAACTACTGGAAGACGGTAGCGATCCGGATGCGCTCTATACCATTGAGCATCATCTCTCCTGCAACAACTTCGATTCACTGGAAAAAGCGGCTGTCGACGCGTTCAAGCTGGGCTACGAGGTTACCGAACCGGAAGAGCTGGAGCTGGAGGATGGCACCACGGTGATGTGCGTCGATATTCTCAGCGAGTCGGCGCTTAAGCCAGAGCTGATCGATGCGCAGGTCGAGCAGCTGGTTAATCTGGTGGGTAAATACAACGTCGACTATGACGGCTGGGGCACTTACTTTGAAGATCCAGACGCCGAAGATGAAGACGACGACGATGACGGCGATGTCATCGACGACGACGAAGATACTGGCGTTCGCCACTGATTGTGCTGGCGGAGCCGCGCGCTCCGCCTTGTTGCTCTTCTGCTTTCTGAACCGACATGAACTACGCACCGCTGCTTGAACCTATCCATCAGTTTTTACTCTGCCGCACCCCGCAAGCCTGGATTGATGAGGCGAGCAAACCGGAAAACCTGACGCTGCTGCTGACCGACCATCTGGTCTGCGAGCTGAAAGCCGCGCAGACGGCGACCTGGCTTATCCGTAAATATGTCGCCGACAAGCCGAGCGGCGAGGCCATTCTCGCCTGGCTGAAGCCTTATGAAGATTTCATCTTCCGCGAGCATGCCGACAGCCAGTTTATTCACGCCCATAAAAACCTGACCAAAAGCATTATTGTGCGCAACGAACTGCCTTGGGCGGACGATCTGGTCGAAAAGATGGTGCTGCTGATCAAAGAAGAGCTGCATCACTTTTATCAGGTCTGGGAGATTATGCAGGCGCGCGGCTTGCCCTATAGCAAGATTACCTCGAGCCGCTACGCGAAAGGGCTGCTGCGAGAGATCACCACGCACGAGCCGGACACGCTGGTGGATAAGCTGATTTGCGGCGCCTATATCGAGGCGCGCTCCTGCGAGCGCTTTGCCAGCCTTGCGCCTTACCTTGATGCGGAGCTGGAGAAGTTCTATATCTCGCTGCTGCGTTCGGAAGCGCGCCACTATCAGGACTATTTAACCCTGGCGGCGCACATATCGCCGAAAGATATTACGCCGCGCGTGCGGGCGATTGGCGAAGCGGAGGCGAAGCTGATTAGCGAGCCGGATAAGGAGCTGCGTTTCCACAGCGGCGTTCCGGCATTCTGATTTACAGCGTTTTCAGCATGCGGTATTCGCAGTCGCCGTGGCCGGTGCAGCCGAGCGCATTGTCGATGCGCTCAAAGCCGAGCGACTCGTAGAGTTTGATGGCGCGCGTCAGGCTGCCGGTGGTTTCCAGATAACAGCGGCGGAAACCGCGCTGACGCGCATGCGCCATCGCGCGCAGCGCCAGCTCACGCGCCACGCCGAAGCCGCGCACGTCCGGCAGAAAATACATCTTTTGCAGCTCGCAAATATCCGGCGCGCTACAGGCGAGCGGGGCGATGCCGCCGCCGCCCATCACCTTCCCCTGATGCTCCACAACCCAGTAGGCGCTGTGCTCGGCGCGGTAGAGTTCATATAAATTGTCGAGCTGCGGATCGGCGACGGTATAGCCCTTGTCCGCCGTCAGGCCGAACTCTGCCGAGACGGTGCGGATCACCTGCGCGATGTGGGGATTGTCGGCGGCGCTGATGGGGCGCAGCTGAAGCGCCAGCCGCAATGCTGAAGTCGTCATAATCTTTTCCGGTTAAAATAATAAAGCCGGGCAAGCCCGGCTTTGGTTTTTAAGCTGTCAGACTCAGATGCTTACAATGCCGCAATCACGGCCTGCTGTTCAATCAGTTTTGCTTTCGACTGTTCCAGCTCGGCTACGCGCTCGCGTTCTTTCGCGACCACCGCTTCCGGCGCGCGCGCCACAAAACCTTCGTTCGCCAGCTTGACCTGAATCTTCTCGATCTCAACGTCAAGTTTACCCAGCTCTTTCGCCAGGCGCTCCAGCTCCGCGGCCTTGTCCACCAGGCCCGCCATCGGGATCAGCAGCTCCGCGCCCTCAACGATTTTCGTCACGGAAACCGGACCTTTTTCGCCAGCAGGCAGTACGGTCAGGCTCTCAAGACGCGCCAGGCGCGACAGGAAGTTGCGGTTCTGCTCGACGCGGCGCAGGGCCGCCGGGGAGCAGTCGCGCAGCAGCACATCCAGCGGCTTGCTCAGGGCGATATTCATCTCGGCGCGGATATTACGCACCGCGACGATCGCCTGCTTCATCCACTCGATGTCCGCCATCGCTTCCGCATCTTCTTTCGCCGCGTCGAACTGCGGGAAGGGTTGCAGCATAATGGTGTCGTCGCTGATGTTTTTCAGCACTTTCACACGCTGCCAGATGGTCTCGGTGATAAACGGAATAATCGGGTGGGCGAGGCGCAGCAGGGCTTCCAGTACCGTTACCAGGGTGTTGCGCGTGCCGCGCAGTTCCGCTTCGCTGCCGCTGTTCATGACCGGCTTGGTCAGCTCCAGATACCAGTCGCAGAACTGGTTCCAGGTGAAGTCATACAGCAGGTTGGCCGCGATGTCGAAACGATAGCTGTCCAGCGCGTCACGATACGCCTTCACCGTATTGTTGAACTCGGCGAGGATCCAGCGATCCGCCAGCGACAGCGTCATTTCGCCGCCGTTCTGACCGCAATCCTGATCTTCAGTGTTCATCAACACAAAGCGGCTGGCGTTCCACAGCTTGTTACAGAAGTTGCGATAGCCTTCAAGACGCTTCATATCCCAGTTGATGTCGCGACCGGTTGACGCCAGCGCGGCCAGGGTAAAGCGCAGCGCATCGGTGCCTGAGGGTTCGATACCGTTCGGGAACTGCTTCTCGGTGCGCTTGCGGATCTTCTCCGCCAGCTGCGGCTGCATCATATTGCCGGTGCGTTTCTCCAGCAGATCCGCCAGCGAGATGCCGTCAACCATATCCAGCGGGTCAATGACGTTGCCCTTGGATTTCGACATTTTCTGACCTTCTTCATCACGGATCAGACCGGTCATATAGACGGTCTTGAACGGCACCTGCGGCTTGCCGTTCTCATCTTTGATGAAGTGCATGGTCAGCATGATCATGCGGGCAATCCAGAAGAAGATAATGTCGAAGCCGCTCACCAGCACGCTGGTCGGGTGGAAGGTGCGCAGCGCTTCGGTGTTTTCCGGCCAGCCGAGAGTAGAGAAGGTCCACAGACCAGAGGAGAACCAGGTATCGAGCACGTCGTCATCCTGACGTAGCGCGACCTCTGCGCTCAGGTTGTTCTCGCTGCGCACCTCTTCTTCGGTGCGGCCAACGTAGACGTTGCCGTCGTTGTCATACCATGCCGGAATACGGTGGCCCCACCACAGCTGACGTGAGATACACCAGTCCTGAATATCGCGCATCCAGGAGAAGTACATGTTTTCATACTGCTTAGGCACAAACTGGATGTCGCCGTTCTCGACCGCTTCAACCGCGACTTTCGCCAGCGGCGCGGTGCGCACGTACCACTGATCGGTCAGCATCGGTTCGATCACCACGCCGCCGCGATCGCCATAAGGCACGGTCAGGTCATGCGGTTTGATCTCATCCAGCAGGCCCAGCTCGTCCACCGCGGCCACAATGGCTTTACGCGCGGCAAAACGTTCCATTTGCTGGAACTGCGCCGGGATTTCATCCGAGCAGGCGTCGCTGACTTCGCCATTGGTGTCGTATACCTGAGCGCGCTCGCGGATGTCGCCGTCAAAGGTCAGGATATTGATCATCGGCAGCTTGTGGCGACGACCGACTTCATAGTCGTTGAAATCGTGCGCCGGCGTGATTTTCACGCAGCCGGTGCCTTTCTCCATATCGGCGTGCTCGTCGCCGACGATGGGAATGCGGCGGTTTACCAGCGGCAGGATCACCTCTTTGCCGATCAGGTCTTTGTAGCGCGGATCTTCCGGGTTAACCGCGACGCCGGTATCGCCCAGCAGGGTTTCCGGACGGGTGGTCGCCACCACCAGATAATCTTTGCCTTCGGCGGTTTTCACGCCGTCCGCCAGCGGATAGCGGATATGCCACATAGAGCCTTTGCTCTCGCGGTTTTCCACTTCGAGATCGGAAATAGCGGTGCGCAGCTTGGGATCCCAGTTCACCAGGCGTTTGCCGCGGTAGATCAGATTCTCTTTATAGAGGCGAACAAAGACCTCTTTTACCGCGTTGGAGAGACCTTCATCCATGGTGAAGCGCTCGCGCTCCCAGTCCACGGAGTTGCCGAGACGACGCATCTGACGGGTAATGGTGCCGCCGGATTCGGCTTTCCACTGCCAGATTTTATCGATAAAGGCGTCGCGGCCGTAATCCTGACGCGTTTTGCCCTCTTCAGCGGCAATCTTGCGCTCAACAACCATCTGGGTCGCGATGCCTGCATGGTCAGTCCCTGCCTGCCAAAGCGTATTTTTACCCTGCATGCGCTGGTAGCGGATCATGGTGTCCATAATGGTCTGCTGGAAGGCATGACCCATATGCAGGCTGCCGGTGACGTTCGGCGGCGGGATCATGATGCAGAAGCTTTCCTGGCTGGTATCGCCGTTAGGCTTGAAATAGCCTTGCTCTTCCCAGTGCTCGTAAAGCGGCTGCTCGATGTCTTGCGGGTTATATGTTTTTTCCATTTCTGCTATGTCGTTTGCGGCTGCGGCGGCGTGGCCGTATTCAATTGGAAACCAACGCTGCGGTACGCTTTATAGCGGTCGCGCGCCAGCTGTTTCTGAGACTCTTCGTAGGGTACGAAGTCTATCACTTCATGGAAAGCAGTAGCAAAATCTGCAAACTGCGGCAGCAGGCTGATCAGCAAGTCACGCGGCGAGCTGCCGCGACGCTGCGGCCAGGCCAGCTCGACCGGCGCGCCGTAGCGCGGGCCTTCGCCTGCCAGATTGTGCGGCACAAAAGCGTTAGCCGGACGCTGCCAGAGCGCCTCGTCGAGACGAATGGCCTGCTGCTCATTTTCACAGGCGATCAAAATACGTTTGCCCGCCCGCCAGCGCGTTTCCGCCAGATCGCACACCAGCGCTTCAATGGCGCTCAGTTCATCGCTGTGCGAGTCCGATTCCATTACGTAAAAGGTTGCGTTTTTCATGGAAAGGCCTTGTGGGTGAGAGATGAGGATATTACCAGCTAAGGCGTGCGGTAGCACTTCCCGATGAGATGGATATGGCGTCGGCAGCGGTATAAATCAATGCGCGCCGCCGGGTCAGGCGGCGCGCAGCGGGTTAATCGTCGCCGTTAAGGCCGGCGCGGTTCAGCAGGAACTGCGACAGCATCGGCACCGGACGACCGGTTGCGCCTTTGGCTTTACCGGAGCGCCAGGCGGTGCCCGCGATGTCCAGGTGCGCCCAGTTGTATTTACGGGCAAAACGCGCCAGGAAGCAGGCGGCGGTGATGGCGCCGCCGGGACGGCCGCCGATATTGGCCATATCGGCGAAATTGGACTCCAGCTGCTCCTGATACTCATCCGCCATCGGCAGACGCCAGGCGCGATCGCCGGACTGTTCGGACGCGCCGATCAGCTCATGCGCCAGCGGATTGTGGTTCGACAGCAGGCCGCTGACGTGATGGCCCAGCGCAATCACGCAGGCGCCGGTCAGCGTCGCCACGTCAATCACCACTTCCGGATCGAAGCGTTCGACGTAGGTCAGGGTATCGCACAGCACCAGGCGGCCTTCGGCATCGGTGTTCAACACTTCGACCGTCTGGCCCGACATGGTGGTCAGCACGTCGCCCGGACGCATTGCGCGGCCATCCGGCATATTTTCGCAGCCCGCCAGCACGCCGACCACGTTGAGCGGCAGATTCAGTTCGGCCACCATACGCATCACGCCGTAGACCGAGGCTGCGCCGCACATGTCGTACTTCATTTCGTCCATGGACTCGGCGGGCTTGATAGAGATGCCGCCGGAATCGAAGGTTAATCCTTTGCCTACCAGCACAATGGGGCGCGCCTCCGGGTCCGGATTGCCTTTGTACTCGATAACCGACATCAGGGATTCGTTTTGCGAGCCGGCGCCGACGGCCAGGTAGGCGTTCATGCCCAGCTCTTTCATCTGCTGTTCGCCAATGACGCGCGTGGTGATGTTCTGGCTGTAGGCGTCTGCCAGCTGACGCGCCTGTGAGGCAAGGTAGGCGGCATTGCAGATATTGGGCGGCATATTGCCCAGATCTTTGGCGGCCTTAACGCCAGCGGCGACCGCCAGGCCGTGCTGAATGGCGCGTTCTCCGCTGGTCAGCTCGCGGCGCGTGGGGACGTTGAACACCAGCTTACGCAGCGGACGGCGCGGTTCGGTCTTATTGCTTTTTAACTGGTCAAAGTTATAAAGGGTTTCTTTGGAGGTTTCGACCGCCTGACGCACTTTCCAGTAGGTATTGCGGCTTTTTACATGCAGTTCGGTGAGGAAGCAGACTGCCTCCATTGAGCCGGTATCGTTCAGCGTATTGATGGTTTTCTGGATGACCTGTTTGTACTGCCGCTCGTCCAGCTCACGCTCTTTGCCGCAGCCAATCAGCAGAATGCGCTCGGAAAGAATATTCGGCACATGATGCAGCAGCAGCGTCTGGCCGACTTTGCCTTCCAGCTCGCCGCGGCGCAGCAGGGCGCTGATATAGCCGTCGCTGATCTTATCTAACTGTTCGGCGATCGGCGACAGACGACGCGGCTCGAAAACACCGACAACAATGCAGGCGCTGCGCTGTTTTTCCGGGCTTCCGCTTTTTACACTGAACTCCATGCACTCTCCTGAATCTTAAAGACAACGGCCGCAGCTGTCGCTAGAATGGTCCGCTTGTTACCAAATGGGCAAAAAGTTTGTTGGTAATCAGCGTTCGAACTACGTTTAGTGTGGCAATGCATTAATTTTCACCACCCTAACGCGTTTGCCATACCATTTTAGCTGCGACACTGGCCGTTGATGAAGAAAAATGGCTAATAAGCGTTGAAACTAGCGATTTTCCTGCAAAAAGACAAGTTATCACAGGCGTACTAAGCGTGATCATCATTAGATATCTGGTTCGGGAGACGCTCAAAAGCCAGCTGGCTATCCTTTTCATCCTGCTGCTTATCTTCTTTTGTCAGAAGTTAGTGCGGATTTTAGGGGCTGCGGTGGACGGCGAAATCCCAACAAATCTCGTTCTGACTCTGTTAGGGCTTGGCGTGCCTGAAATGGCACAACTTATCCTTCCGTTAAGCCTGTTTCTGGCCATCCTGATGACGCTGGGCAAGCTTTATACCGACAGCGAAATCACCGTGATGCACGCCTGCGGTTTAGGCAAAAGCGTACTGGTGAAGGCGGCAATGATATTGATGCTGCTCACATCGCTGGTGGCGGCGGTCAATGTTATCTGGCTCGGCCCCTGGTCCTCGCGTTATCAGGACGAGGTAACGCAAAACGCCAAAGCCAACCCAGGCGCGGCGGCGCTGGCGGCGGGGCAGTTCCAGACCTCCAGCGACGGCAACTCGGTGCTGTTTATCGAAGACGTTAAGGGCAACCAGTTCGGTAACGTGTTCCTGGCGCAGCTGCGCGCGAAAGGGAATGCGCGTCCGTCAGTGGTGCTGGCGGACAGCGGTCATATGGAGCAGCGTAAAGACGGTTCTCAGATTGTCACCCTGGATAAGGGCACGCGATTTGAGGGCACCGCGATGCTGCGCGATTTCCGTATTACCGACTTTACTAACTACCAGGCGCTGGTGGGCTATAAAGAGGCGACGCTCGATCCCAATGACGCCGAGCAGTCCAGCCTGTCTACGCTGCTGAGCAACGATACCCCGGCGTTCCGTTCAGAGCTGCACTGGCGCCTTACGCTGATCTTCTCGGTGCTGGTGATGGCGCTGATGGTGGTGCCCCTTAGCGTCGTGAATCCGCGTCAGGGCCGCGTGCTGTCAATGCTGCCCGCGATGCTGCTCTATCTGATCTTCTTCCTGCTGCAAAGCTCGCTGAAGTCGAATGCGGCGAAAGGACGGCTGGATCCCGCCATCTGGATGTGGGTGGTCAACATCAGCTATCTGCTGCTGGCGGTAGCGCTTAACCTGTGGGATACGGTGCCGATGCGCCGCGTACGCGCCCGCTTCAGTCGCGGAGGTTCCGTCTGATGTTTCGCGTTCTCGACCGTTATATCGGTAAAACCATTTTCAATACCATTATGCTGACGCTGTTCATGCTGGTGTCGCTCTCTGGCATCATCAAGTTCGTCGATCAGCTGCGCAAGACCGGGCAGGGCGCGTACACCGCGCTTGCCGCCGGTTACTACACGCTGCTCAGCGTGCCGAAAGATATTGAGATTTTCTTCCCGATGGCGGCGCTGCTTGGCGCGCTGCTGGGGCTTGGCACGCTGGCGCAGCGCAGCGAGCTGGTGGTGATGCAGGCGGCGGGCTTTACCCGCATGCAGGTCGCGCTGTCAGTGATGAAAACGGCGATTCCGCTGGTGCTGCTGACCATGGCGATCGGCGAGTTTCTTGCGCCTGCGGGCGAACAGATGGCGCGCAACTACCGCGCGACGCAGCTCTACGGCGGCGCGCTGGTCTCCACGCAGAACGGCCTGTGGGCGAAGGATGGCAACAACTTCATCTACATTGAACGGGTGCGCGGCGATAACCAGCTCGACGGCGTCAGTATCTATAACTTCAGCGACGATCGTCGCCTGAAAAGCGTGCGCTACGCCGCCAGCGCCACCTGGGATCAGAACCACAAGCGCTGGAATCTGGCGCAGGTCGATGAGTCCGACTTGAACGATCCAAAGCAGATTAGCGGTTCGCAAAGCCTCGGCGGCGAATGGAAAACCAATCTGACGCCGGACAAGCTTGGCGTGGTGGCGCTGGATCCCGACGCGTTGTCGATTCGCGGCCTCTACAACTACAGCAAGTATCTGACGCAGAGCGGCCAGGAGTCGGGACGCTATCGACTCAATATGTGGAGCAAGATTTTCCAGCCGCTGTCGGTGGCGGTGATGATGCTGATGGCGCTGTCGTTTATCTTCGGCCCGCTGCGCAGCGTGTCGATGGGCGTGCGCGTGGTGACCGGCATCAGCTTTGGCTTTCTGTTCTACGTACTGGACCAGATCTTCGGTCCGCTCAGCCTGGTATACGGGCTGCCGCCGATTATGGGCGCTATTCTGCCCAGCGCGGCGTTCTTCGCCATTAGCTTGTTCCTGCTGATTAAGCGGCGCTAAGTCCGGGCAGCGACGCAGTAGCAAAAGTGAGGCCGCAATTTGCGGCCTCGCTCTTATAACTCGCTGAAAAAGCGTATTTTTACCGGTGTCGCTAATGACTGTTTTTCTCAGCTATGCCAGGCTCTGCGCAGGTTTTTTTCAGAGCCAGGAAAGATGAAGAAGCAAAAGAGTACGCCGACCCCGCACGACGCCGTCTTCCGACAGCTTCTCAGCCAGCCGGACGTGGCGCGCGACTTTATGGAAATTCACCTTCCGCCGCAACTCCTTGCGCTCTGCGACCTCAGCACGCTCAGGCTGGCCTCCGGCTCTTTTGTGGAAGATGATCTGCGCCCTTACTTCAGCGACGTGCTCTACAGCATGAAAACCCGCAGCGGCGACGACGGCTATGTGCAGGTGCTGATTGAGCATCAGTCGACGCCGGATAAACAGATGGCATTTCGGCTGCTGCGCTACGCGGTGGCGGCGATGAAGCGCCACCTCGACGCCGGACATAAGAGGCTGCCGCTGGTGATACCGGTGCTGTTTTACGCCGGTCAGCGCAGCCCTTATCCATATTCAACCTGCTGGCTGGACGGGTTCAGCGACCCGGCGCTGGCCGCCGCCCTTTACGGCAAGGCTTTTCCGCTGGTCGACGTCACCGTTATTCCTGACGATGAAATCGTGCGGCATCGCCGTATGGCGGCGCTGACGCTGTTGCAAAAACATATTCGCCAGCGCGATTTAGCAGAGATAATGGACCTGTTGGTAGCAGCCTGGCAGGCGGACAAATCTTCATCACAAACACTCTCGCTGGTAAACTATATTATTCAGGCAGGCGAAACCACAGATGCCAGCGCCTTTGTTCGCGAACTGGCGCAGCGAATGCCGCAACAGGAGGTCCCATTGATGACGATTGCAGAACAACTCAGGCAGGAAGGCGAGCTAAAGGGCAAACGGGAAGGGATACTTGAAGGCGAGCTCAAGGGCAAACTCGACGTCGCACGCAGCCTGCTGAAAATGCAACTGCCGCGCGACACCATCTTGCAGGCTACCGGGCTGACGGAAGAAGAACTCGATCGCCTCGGCGACCATTAACCCTCTGAAGCCGATACCCACACTGGCCAACATAATAAAAGAACCCGCCTTATAAAGCGGGTTCTGTCTGTCGCCTTACGGGGTTTTAACGCGCCAGCAGCGGCAACAGCGCTGGAAGCTGCGACAGCAGATAGAGAATCAGCCCGATAGTGCCGCCAACCAGCGTGCCGTTGATGCGGATAAACTGTAAATCCTTGCCGATATTCAGCTCAATCTGCTGTGACATATCGCGTGCGTCCCAGCTTTTCACGGTATCGCTGATATGGCGCGTGAGAAAAGCGGCGAACTCCGGCGCGACGCTGCGCGCGGCATCCTCAAGATGACGATTCATTGAGGCGCGCAGCGCATCGTCGCGCGCCAGGTTCTCGCCCAGCCACAGCGCCGCCTGACGCACCTTCTCCTGCACGCGTGAATCCTCGCTGTTGAGATCGATTTTTAGCCAGGCGCGCAGATCGTTCCACAGCTCGCCGATATAGCGGTTGAGCGAGGCGTCTTCTTTTATCCAGCGTTTAATCTCTTCGGCGCGCGCGGCCATCTCAGGATCGTGCTTTAGCTTGTCAATCAGCCGATCGACCGCGCGATTAAAGCCCAGGCGCAGCTCATGACCCTGATCGGCGGCCACGTCATCCAGCACCGAGTCCACCGCGTTAGCGACCAGCTCCGCACTGTGCTCGCCCAGCCATTCGGTGGGCAGCATTTTGGCTTTAATCGGGTGTTCGCGCTTCAGCCAGCGCACAATTTGCATGGCGATAAAATCGCGCGTGGCGGGCTTATGCAGCAGGCGCAGCAGCTGCTCTACCGCCGCATCCAGCAGCTCCTGATGTCGGTTGTTTTTCGTCAGGCTTTCCAGCAGCACGGCGCTGGTCTGCGAAAGATCGACCTTATCGATGGCGCGATGCACCGCCCGGCGCATAAAGGCCTGAATACGCGCGTCATCGGTGAAGTCGAGAAATCCGCGCATCACCTGCAACAGATGCCGTCCGATGCGATCGGCGTTGCCCGGCGCGTTAAGCCACTGCGCCAGCATCTGCGCCGGATCGTGACGGCGAATAAGCGCCAGCAGCGAGTCGGTATCGAGGAATTTTTCCTGAACGAAGCGGCCAAGGTTATCGCCGATACGGTCTTTATTGCGCGGAATAATCGCCGTATGCCGGGAGACGAAGGGGACCGGGACGCGGCGAAACAGCGCCACTACGGCGAACCAGTCAGCCAGCGCGCCGACCATCGCCGCTTCAGCAATCGCCTTCACGCCGCTGACCCAGAAGCCGGGCGGCAGAAAGAGCGTGACGATAAAAGTAGCGGCCGCCAGCAGCAGCAGCCCCAGCGCCAGACGTTTTGTCCGTTTAAGTTCGCGTAATTTATCCATTTACACAGCTTAGCAGAGGCGAAACCGCTGCGGGAATAACCTCAGCGACGACGCCCGCCCAGCAGGTTGCCGAGCACCCCGCGAATAATCTGGTTAGCGATCTGGCGCGTGGCGCTTTTCGCCACGCTCTGTACGATGCCGTCATGTTTGCCGCCGCGTGGACCGGTATGCCCGAACAGCGCGTCTTTCAGCCCGCCGAGAATACCGTTATCGACCTCGACCTGATTGCCTTTTGCCTGCGGCGCGCTGGCCTGCTCGCTGGCGCCTTTTACGCCCTGATGCAGCTTCTCATAGGCGGATTCACGGTCAATCTCCTCATCATATTTCCCTGCCAGCGGCGAGTGATTAATCAGGCCGTTGCGCTCATCAAGGCTGACCGGTCCCAGACGTGAACCGGGCGCGATCACCATAGCGCGCTCAACCACGGACGGGCTGCCTTTTTCATCCAGAAATGAAATCAGCGCTTCGCCGGTACCCAGCGCCTGAATGGCCTCGACGGTATTAATCGCGGGGTTGGCGCGCAGGGTTTCCGCGGCGCTCTTCACCGCTTTCTGATCCTTCGGCGTAAAGGCGCGCAGCGCGTGCTGCACGCGGTTGCCGAGCTGGCCGAGCACGCTGTCGGGCACGTCGGCGGGATTCTGGGTAACAAACCAGACGCCAACGCCTTTGGAGCGAATCAGACGGATCACCTGTTCAACTTTCTCCAGCAGCACCGGCGGCGCATCGTTAAACAGCAGGTGCGCCTCGTCAAAGAAGAACACCAGCTTCGGCTGCGCCAGATCGCCCGCCTCCGGCAGGTGTTCATACAGCTCTGACAGCAGCCACAGCAGGCTGGTGGCGTAAAGCTTCGGCTGCTGACAGAGCCTGTTCGCCGCCAGAATATTGATCACGCCTTTACCTGCGCTGTCGACGCGCATCAGGTCGCGAATATCCAGCATCGGCTCGCCAAAGAAGTGTTCCGCGCCTTGCTGCTCCAGCGCCAGCAGCCCGCGCTGAATGGCGCCGATCGAGGCGCTGTTGATATTGCCGTACTGGGTCTGAAAGCTTTTCGCGTTATCGCCGATATACTGCGTCATCGCGCGTAAATCTTTGAAATCCAGCAGCAGTAATCCCTGGTCATCAGCGACGCGAAAGATAATTTGCAGCACGCCGCTCTGAACCTCATTGAGATTAAGCTGGCGCGCCAGCAGCAGCGGGCCGAGATCGGAGACGGTGGCGCGCACCGGATGGCCCTGCTCGCCAAAAACATCCCACAGCACGACCGGGTTACGCTGCGGCTGCCAGTCGGTAACGCCGATTTTCGCCAGGCGCGCCAGCAGTTTCTCGCTGCCTTCGCCCTCTGCGGCGACGCCGGTCAGATCGCCTTTTACGTCTGCCATAAACACCGGAACGCCAATAGCCGAGAAGGATTCAGCCAGCTTTTGCAGCGTCACGGTTTTACCTGTACCGGTCGCGCCGGTAATCAGACCGTGGCGGTTGGCCATCGCAGGCAGCAGATGAAGCTTAACGTCGGGCGTCTGGGCAATAAGCAGCGGGGCAGTCATATTTACTCTCTCTGGCAAAGGATCTTGCCTCAAGGATAGCAAGCGGTGCGGGGATCGGTGAGAGGATTGCGCTGAAACGGCGCGACGATATAAGCCTTGTTGAAGTTGGCGCGCTGTAGGCTGACAGCGCGCCAGATGCATTACTTTTGCACTTCGTCCAGTAGCAGCATGCTTACGCCGATACCCTGCTTAACGTTGCTGAGGTTGTTACGTACCGCGACCTGCTGCGCGCCCTGCAAGATGGTGACAAACGGCGAGTTTTGCTGGAGTTCAGTCTGCAACCGGGTGTAAATCGCGCGACGCTGCGTCGCATCGCTTTCTCCTGCGGCCTTGCGCGTTTCGGCGCTCAGCTCAGGAATATCCCAGCCTACGCGCCAGGCCAGTGTTTTCGAACCGCCCGGCACGTTATAGGCGAAGGCGCTGGCGTTAGTATTAGGGTCGATATAGTCTGCGCCCCAGTAGATAAAGATGGACTGGAAATCGCGGCCGCGCATCTTGCTCCACAGCTCTGATTCCGCCACCGGCTGAATATCCAGATTCACATCCGCTTTGGCGAAGCTGGCCTGTAGTGCCTGCGCCACGTCGATATAGGGCGGCTGATTGACCACGGTCAGGGCGATATGCGCGCCCGGCGCAATACCGCCGCGCTTCAGAATCTCTTTTGCCTTTTCCACGTCGTAATGGAACGGGGTAGTATTTAGCGCGCCGTCGAAGCCGTCCGGTAAAAAGCTCTGATGGATGCGGTACTGACCTTTAAGCAGCTGGTTGGCGATGCTGTCGTAATCCACCAGCCAGCGCGCCGCCTGCCACAGCGCCGGATTGCCAAGCGCGGGTTGTTTCGCGTCTTTGGTATTAAAGCCGAGGTAGTAGACCAGGCTCGACGGAAAGGCGTCGATGCGCACATTCGCATCGCTCTTCAGGGCGGCAATCTGGTCCGGTCCCAGCTGATAGGCGACGTCCACATCGCCCTGCTGCACCAGCAGACGGCGCGTGCTGGCATCGGCGACGCCTTTCAGCAGAACGCGTTTCAGGTGCGGCTGCGGGCTGGCGTGCGGATTCGCTTCCAGCACCAGCGCCTGGAGCGGGACAAACTGTTTGATAGTGAAGGCGCCGCTACCCGCCGAATGGGTTTTCAGCCAGCCGTTGCCGGTGTCGCCGCCGCTGGCATGCTGAAGCGCGGTTTTACTGTCCACGATCGAACCGACCGGCGCGGTCAGCAGGCGCAGCGCCAGATCCTGACCGATTTGCGCCGGCCAGCGGATCTCCAGCTGGTGATCGTTCACCACCCTAAACTGACTATCCACATTGTCAGGCGTCCAGCCAAACTCGCCGAGAATAAAAGAGGGGGCTTTATTGAGCTTCACCGCACGCGTCAGCGAAAACACCACGTCCTGCGCCGTCACGGGATTGCCGCTGACGAAATGCGCATCGGGATTCAGGTTAAACGTCAGGCTGTGAGGCGTCGCGCCCTGCTGCCAGCTACGCGCCAGCAGCGGAGAGAGTTTTTGCGGATCGTCTTTATTGGGTTCTGCCAGCGTCTGGTAAACATTACGCTGGATGCTGTTGCTGACCGTCTCAAAACTTTCCGCCGGATCGAAACTGATAATGCCGTCGAGCGGCACGGCGATCACCAGCGTGTCTTTTGGCGTAGTGGCGTGTACTGCGGGCGCGAATGCCAGCGCGCCCAAAATCAAAAGCAAAATGCGACGCATAGGGGTTTATCCTGAGTGGTTGATAAACCTACTGTATCCGGAGTATCACCGAGTCAAAATGCCGCTTTGTTCTGAGCTTTGCATAAAAAAATCGTCTGAATCCGCTGCAATGCTAACCCGCTGCCGCGCGCTATCAGCAAATAATCTAATTTGTCTTTGCCCGGCGGTGAAATAAAGTTTCATTCAGCAACGATCACATTTCCGGCGTGCTCTTATTGCCGCGCTAAACAGATAAATATAGGGTTGCCGATGAGAATTATTCTCTTGTATGGAAGTATGATTTTTTTTAATTGATAATTTTATGAAACTGTCACTCGTCGCAAATAAAAAGCCGCTAACCCCCTCTTTTTTCGTCTTAAACACCGACAATTATAGGGTTTTAGGCGAAATTTCTGCTTTCAAAGCCTGTTACCTGCCTGCAACCATCCGCTAACACAATGATAATTTTTCACTAAAAAACATTTTTAATTCTATTTTTACATTTAGAAATATCTATATCCCTAATATTGCCGCGTTATTAACCGATAAGATTTGTGTTTAACAAATATATTACTTTTATAGCAAGTGAGAGTCGTGCGGCTATGCTTCTTGAAAAACCCACCACCAGACGAAAGTTTTTGCTCGGGTCTTTACTGGCATTGCCATTAAGTGATCTGGTTTTAAAAGGGCTGACTGCGGCGCAGGCAGCTGAAATGGCCGCGCCAGAGCTGGCCGACTATAAACCGGGCTTCTTCAGCGCGGACGAGTGGCAGTTTATTCTGGCCGCAACCGATCGCCTGATCCCGGCAGGCGGCAAAGGCAAAGCGCCGGGCGCGCTGGAAACCAACGTGCCGATTTTCATCGACCAGCAGCTGCAAACCAGCGAGTTCGGCGATGAAATCTATCTGCAAGGTCCGTTTAACGTGCATGCTGACGCCACTTTCGGCTATCAGATTCCGTTTACCCCGCAGCAGATGTACCACACCGCCATCAAGCTGGTGACGCAGTGGGTACAGACCACCTACAACAAGCCGTTCCAGCAGCTCACCCTGGAAGAGAAAGATGACGTGTTGACCAAACTCAACAAAAACGGCATCGATTTCGCCGCGCTGGGCGAACCTAATATGAAAGCGTCACAGTTCTTTAGCCAGCTGCTCTCTGATACCAAACACGGTTATCTCGCGGATCCGATGTACGGCGGCAACAAAGGCATGAAAGCCTGGATCGCCATCGGCTTCCCCGGCGCGCGCGCCAGCTTCACTGAATGGGTGAAGCAGCACAACGTGCCTTATCCGCTGGGACCGGTCAGCCTTTTGGGTGAGCGCGCTTAACGGCGTTGAATCAGGTATTTGAGACAGGATTATCATGGCACAGATTACTAAAAAAGAAGTCGACGTCGTCGTTTGCGGCCTCGGCTGGGCCGGCTCGCTGATGAGCATCGAACTGGCGCTGGCAGGTCTCGAAGTGCGCGCGTTAGAGCGCGGCGGCGAGCGTGATTACCCGGATTTCGCCTATCCGAAACCGGCTGATGAATACGCCTATAGCGTGCGTAACAAAGTTTTCGCCACGCCGAAAGAGGTGGCGGTCACCGTCCGTTATGACACCACCCAGACGGCGCTGCCGACCCGTAAATGGGGCGCGTTCGCACCGGGTACCGGCGTAGGCGGCGCAGGCATGCACTGGACGGCGGTTTTGATCCGTCCGACGCCTACCGACCTTAAGCTGAAAACCTATGTAGACGAAGCTTACAAACCGGGCATTCTTCAGGAAGATATGCGCGTGATGGACTTCCCGTTCACCTGGGATGAGATCGAGCCGTACTACTACAAGTTTGAGCTGATTTGCGGTCAGTCGGGCAACACCGGCAACCTGCGCGGTCAGATCCTCGAAGGCGGCGACCCGTTTGAAGGCCCACGCTCTGAGCCTTACCCGCTGCCTGCGCTGGATGACACGCTGAACAACGTGATGTTTAAAGAAGCGGCGACGAAGCTGGGCTATCATCCGTTCCCCAACCCGTCAGCCTGCGTATCGCGCGCGTGGAAAAACCCGTACGGCAACCAGATCGCGCCCTGTAACTACTGCGGCTACTGCTCGAAGTACCCATGCCTGAACTACTCCAAAGCGTCACCGCAGACCGCCGTGATGGATGCGCTGAAGCGTATGCCGAACTTCTCTTACGAAGTGCATGCGGAAGTCGTGAAAGTGGTGCTGCACGACGATAAAAAGACGGCGAAAGGCGTGATTTACTACGACGTAGACGGCAATGAAGTATTCCAGCCGGCGAAAATCGTCGTGCTCTCCAGCTTCCAGCTGTATAACGTGCGCCTGATGCTGCTCTCCGGCATCGGCAAGCCGTACAACCCGATCACTGAAGAGGGCGTGGTAGGGCGTAACTACGCCTTCCTGTCGAACGGCGGCGCGACTCTGTTCTTCAAGGACAAAAACTTCAACCCCTACGCGACTGCAGGCGCGACCGGTCAGATGTTCAATGACATCTCTCCAGGCAACTTCGACGGTCCGGGTCTCGGCTTCCTCGGCGGCGCGAAGATCCACAGCTCTCAGGCCACCGGTACGCCGATCGGCACCGCGCTGCCGAAAGGCACGCCGAGCTGGGGCATGGGTTATAAAGAGGGTCTGGAAGAGTGGTACGGCCACTCTATGAAGATCAGCATTACCACGACCTGCCAGTCGTACCGCGACGTGTATCTGGATCTCGATCCGAACTACACCGACCACCGCGGACAGCCGCTGCTGCGCATGACGTTTAACTGGAAACAGAACGAGCTGAAGCTGCAACAGTATCTGAAAGGCATCGTTGGCAATATCAGCAAAGAGCTGAATCCGGACAGCATGAGCATGAGCTTCCTGCCGATGGACGCCAACTTCGACCTGACCAAATACGTCTCTACCCACAACGTGGGCGGCGCGGTGATGGGCGACAACCCGAAAACCTCTGCGCTGAACAAGTATTTGCAGAGCTGGGACGTGCATAACGTGTTTGTACCGGGCGGCAACGCTTTCCCGCAGAACTTCCAGGCGAACCCGACCGACACCATCGGCGCGATTACCCTGATGGCGGCGCAGGCGATCAAGGAACAGTATCTGAAAAACCCCGGTCCACTGGTACAGGCATAAGCATATGAAACTGAAATCATTGTTACTCGCCAACGCCGTGCTGCTGGGATGCATGGCGACCCAGGCGCATGCGGAAGATGAGGCCCAGCTGATCAAGAAGGGCGAATACCTGTCGCGCCTCGGTGACTGTATGGCCTGCCACTCGCTTCCTGGCAAGCCGGACTACGCCGGCGGCCTGGCGATTGAGTCGAATCTCGGCACCATCTATTCGACCAATATCACGCCGGACAAAGAGCACGGCATCGGCAACTACAGCGAACAGCAGTTCTCTGACGCGGTGCGCAAAGGCGTGCTGCCGGATGGCTCGCGCCTCTATCCGGCGATGCCTTACCCGGATTACGCCAAAATCAGCGATGAAGATATGCATGCTCTGTATGTTTACTTCATGAAAGGCGTCAAGCCGAGCGCTGAGCAGCCGCCGGAAACCAGCCTTAGCTTCCCGTTCAGCCAGCGCTGGGGGATGCGTTTCTGGAACTGGGCGTTTACCAGCGACAAGCCGTTCCAGCCGATTGGCGGCGCGTCTGAAGAGATCAACCGCGGCGCCTACATCGTCGAGAGCCTCGGCCACTGCGGCAGCTGTCATACGCCGCGCGGCCTCGGTATGAACGAGAAAGCGCTAGACAGCAGCGATGCGAAGTTCCTGGCGGGCGGCAGCCTGAATAACTGGGACGTGCCGTCGCTGCGTGGTCTGCCGCGCTGGAGCGAGCAGGAGATCGTTGATTACCTGCAAACCGGACGCAACGACAAAGCCGCTGTCGGCGGCGAGATGAAATCGGTTATCGAACACAGCAGCTCGCATATGACCGATGCCGATCTTAAAGCCGTCGCCGCGTACCTGAAGTTCCTCGGCGGCAACCCACCGTTGCAGGCTTATAACGTACAGGCGCAGCAGGCGACCGAAGCGAAGCTGACGGCGGCGAAGAACCTCAGTGAAGGCGAGCGTCTCTATCTCGACAACTGCGCCGCATGCCACTTTGTCACCGGTAAGGGCGCGCCGGGGATCTTCCCGGAGCTGGATCAGGCGACGATCGTCAACGCTAAGGATCCGACCGGTTTGATCCATACCATCCTTGAAGGCGCGCAGCAGCCGTCGACGGAGAAAGCGCCGTCAACGCTGGCGATGCCGGGCTTCGGCAAGCGTCTGAGCGACGACGAAGTGGCGCAGCTTGCCACCTTTATTCGCCAGGGCTGGAGCAACAGCGCGCCGGCGGTGAGCAAGGATCAGGTTGCGGATGTGCGGAAGTCGCTGAAGCACGAAGAAAAGTAAAAGTGAAGGGCGCCGCGGCGCCCTTTTTTGTTGGCTGTTATGCGCAGACGCGGGTGACAAGGCCCGATCGCAAAGGCGCTTTACGCATCCTTGCCCGCTCGTCCCGCGCAATTACGCACCTCATCCCTGAGGTGCGCCCGTAAACGGGCCAACGCTTCGCGTTGTTCAAAAACGCTCCCGGCGTTTTTGTCCAGTCGCGGGACGCTTTGCTCTTCGGGCCATGTCACCCGCGTTTTGAGTTTGTTAGCCGTTTGACAGAACATTTTGACTGCCTGACGTGCGCTTTTCGACACCGGCCTTAATGGAAGTTATGTGCCACTTCCAGCACGCCGTTAATCACAAACTGCACCCCCATACAGACCAGCAAAAAGCCCATCAGGCGCGAAATCGCTTCAATACCGCTTTTCCCTACCAGTTTCATAATGCTGCCTGAGCTGCGCAGCGCGATCCACAGGATCACGGCGACGATCAGAAAGGTCAGCGGCGGGGCGACGGCGATCACCCAGGCAGGAAAGGTGACGCCGCTTTTTACCGTGGACGCCGAGCTGATAATCATCGCGATGGTGCCTGGCCCTGCGGTACTCGGCATCGCCAGCGGCACGAACGCGATATTGACCGGCTCCTGACGCGCATGGCTGCGGTCCAGCTCATCCTGCTTATGCTGCGCCTCGACCGAATGACCAATCGGCTGGGCGGGAAACAGCATGCGAAAGCCGATAAAGGCGACGATCAGGCCGCCCGCGATGCGCAAACCAGGAATCGAGATGCCGAAGGTGTTAAGCACCGCGTTGCCCGCGTACCAGGCCACCATCATGATGGCGAACACATAAGTAGAGGCCTGAAGCGCCTGGCGGTTGCGCTCGCTGCTATTCATCTCGCTCGCCAGCCCCAGGAAGAGCGCAACGGTGGTGAGCGGGTTAGCGAGCGGCAGCAGCACGATCAGCCCTAATCCAGTGGCTTCTAATAACGCCTGCATAAGCGTCCTCTGTATATGACCCGGCCGAAAGACTTAGTGTTTAGGACGCTCCATCGCTTCCAGCAGTTCCGGGAAGAAGTCTTC
Source organism: Candidatus Pantoea deserta (assembly GCF_003813865.1). GTDB lineage: Bacteria > Pseudomonadota > Gammaproteobacteria > Enterobacterales > Enterobacteriaceae > Pantoea > Pantoea deserta. Next base: position 260,092 of record NZ_RMVG01000001.1, on the reverse strand, counting down.
CAGCAGTTCTGGCGTCATCAGCTCAGGGTAGCGCATCAGGTGCTCGCGGATACGTTCGTTCAGTTCCGGGATCAGGCTCTGCGCCGCCGCGATACCGGTTATCTTTTTCTGCTTTACCAGGCGCAGCACGTCATCCGGCAGGCTGTCTTCATCATCGTCCTCTTCCACCTCTTCCAGCGCATCCAGATCGTCGAACATATCGAGCAGCGCTTCGATCTGCGGCGTGCGCGACACATACTCTTCAGGCTTTTCCTCTTCCAGATAGCGCAGCAGCGCACGCACCGGCGAACCATCCGGCGTGGCGGGCGGCGTCGATGTAAACCACTCCAGCAGCTGATGCGTGCTGACGCGATGGACGTGATAGCCGTTATCGACCAGCTCATCGGCAAGGATGTCGGCAGTGTCATGCTCAAGCAGGCAGAGATGGGTGCGGTTCGGCGTGAACTGTTCCAGCCACTGGTAGATCTCTTCAATAACCGCATCGTCATACTGAAAGTTTTTGCTCAGATAGCTGCCGTCTGGCTGATGCACCGTGGCAAAAATAAGATCGGGATCGAAGTAAATCGCAATGTTGATGCCTTTCATGCGCGCTGTCCTTTGTGGCTTAAAACCTTCACTATAGCGCTGTTAGTCTGGCGGGGAAATGCGGCCCGTGCAGGTTATAAGAGACTGATGTGGAATGGCTGACGGGGAAGAGAGGGCGCGGAGAGACTGGCGGGAAGAGGGACAGCTCCTCCCGACTCCGCGCCGTTGGCATTACACGCCGATATATTTTTTGCCCTGTTTGAGCACTACGTCACAGGCCTTGGTTTTCAGCTTCTCGCCCATCGGCGAGTTGCTCAGGCTTTGCAGGTTAAGCTGCTGACCGTTGCCGGTATTAAGCAGGCCGGCGATGCCCTGCTGGTAGTCGGTGTTTTGCGTCTGCGCCGTCTGGCTGCTCAGGCCGAGCTTATCCAGCACCTGCTCTTTCACCGACTTCACGTTGTTATCCACCACGTTATGCTGCACGCAGTACTGCATCACGCCTGCCGCATTGGTCATGCTGTTCGAGCTTACCGCTTTGTCGCCGCCGTTCAGCAGGCCGGTCAGCGTACCCAGAGACAGCCCGCCGTTCTGCGCTGTGCTGGTGGTTGTGCTGCTGTTGCTACTGTTCTGCTGACTGAGCTGCGATGCCGCACTGCTCAGCTGATCCTGCCAGCTTGCCGCCGATGCGCTGCCTGCTAACAGAAGCGCGCTGAACCCCATCCCTAAAAAAATACGTTGTGTCGCTTTATTCATCTCAACCTCGTTTATATTCGAACCGCGCGCTATGAGTTGCGCCGCTAGCTTTGCTAAGAGGAATCTGAGGGGGGAAAGTTCCGGCAGGGGAGAGTGACCGGGGCGGAATAGGAGGATTCTGTAGGGGAGGCGGCGAGCGTATCAGAAGAGAACTGGCGCGGGGCGGGGACTGATGTTTTTTTCGACGCTTAGCGCACAGACGCGGTGATTCCGGTTGCGCGCCAGGTGGGTAAGGGTATAATCCTCAACGTTTTCCGCATCCCTTCCGTGCCGGAGTGGCGAAATCGGTAGACGCAGTTGATTCAAAATCAACCGTAGAAATACGTGCCGGTTCGAGTCCGGCCTTCGGCACCATCGGAAAAGAGAGAGGTCGCTTATGGGCGGCTTTTTTTGTGTCTGGAATTTAGTATTTATTTACCTTTCTCGCTATTTTAACTCTCTCAAGATCAACCGACATCCATGTACATCTACCAACAGAGGTTGGTACAGATGATGGTATTTCCGGTTCGATAATGCTTGTACCAACAGGGAGGGGATAAGCATGGCTCTAACAGATATCAAAGTTAGAACAGCCAAGCCAACGGATAAGTAATACAAGGTTACTAATGACAACGGTATGCATCTTCTTGTCCACCCAAGTGGTTCTAAGTACTGGCATTTGCAGTACCGTTATGACGGCAAGCAAAAGATGTTGGCACTTGGGGTTTATCCTGAAATCACACTGGCGGAGGCCAGAGCACGTCGTGACGAAGCGCGTAAGCTGCTAGCGAATGGCGTCGATCCGGGAGAAATAAAGAAAAATGATAAGGTTGAGCAGGAACAAGCAAGTACTTTCGAACAGCTTGCTGTTGAGTGGCATGCCAAAAATAAAAAGTGGTCGGAAGAACATAGCCGACGAGTACTGAAAAGTCTGGAGGACAATCTTTTTTCAGCCATTGGCAAACGTAATATTGCCGAACTTAAAACACGGAATTTATTAGTCCCGATAAAAGTCGTATAGATTTCTGGACTTCTTGAAGTTGCATCACGGCTGCAACAGCGAACTGCGGCAATTATGCGTTATGCCATATAGAGCAGTTTGCTCGACTACAATCCCGCGCAGGAGATGGTTGGTGTCGTTGCTTCAAGTAACAGACAGCATCAAGCTGCTCTTGAATTGAAACGTATTCCCGAGCTTCTGCAACGAATTGATAGCTATACCGGTAGACCTTAACTCGCCTTGCCGTTGAGCTAACCCTGCTCGTCTTCATTCGTTCCAGTGAACTGCGTTTTGCCCGTTGGTCAGAGATCGATTTTGAAACATCTATGTGGACGATTCCAGCTGAGCGATAAGCAATTGAAGGGGTAAAGCACTCCCAGCGCGGCGCAAAAATGCGTACACCTCATTTGGTGCCGTTATCTCGTCAGGCGTTAGCAATCCGTAGACAGGTACACAGACTTAGTGGCGCTCGCGATTTTGTTTTCACTGGCGATCACAACCATCGTAAACCGATGAGTGAAAATATGGTGAATAAGGCGCTGCGCGTTATGGGTTATGACACTAAGGTAGAGGTTTGTGGGCATGGTTTCAGGACGATGGCATGTAGTTCATTGATAGAATCGGGATTGTGGTCGAGGGATGCGGTTGAACGGCAGATGAGTCATATGGAGCGTAACTCAGTACGTGCAGCTTACATTTATAAGGCTGAGCATCTTGATGAGCGGCGACTGATGCTGCAGTGGTGGGCTGATTTTTTTGATGCGAATCTTGAGAAGGCGGTGAGTCCGTTTGATTTTGCCAAATTAAACACGGAATGATTAGATGTATTGAAGGTATATGTCTGACATACCTTATTTTTTCTCTAACATAGCTTCTAATGGAGTTTTCTTTTTGATAATGAAATCTGTTGTTCAATGCCAAACACTCATATTGTAAGCTTGGTTCAAGTGATAGGTAGTTTTACACTGTCTCATCAGAAAAGCAGCATCTGAGGTTTAGCCATTCATTCAGATAGAAGCTTTCTTACTGTTACATCAAAGGCAGGAGCCATGACTAGTCGGCCACAGATGATTATTAATGTTCTTCAGGCTAATCCTGATGAGCAATTTACAGCCCGTCAGCTTGCCCAAAAAATCATTGATCACTATGGCGCAGAGCTTGCTGTAAAGCGTCAAAATCCTCGATTCGGCAGCGATGAAGATTTCTTGAGTCAAATAGCTGCTGAAGTCGGTGGGAGTAGAACCGTTCAGGCAAAAGCGATGTGTCCTCAGGTTATGACGCGTGACAAACCTCGACCCAGACTTTATTACTGGGGTAAGGAAATCGATAATGGCGTGCAACAAGAGTCATCTTTTGATATTGCTCCGACTCCGTCTGCTGAGACGGTAGCTTTTTCTGAGCATGCTCTTTATCCGCTTTTGATTGAGTACCTTTCTGAAGAAGAAGAGTTACTTTGCCGTCGTATCGATGAAAAGCGTTCAAGCAACAACAAAGGACTTGGCGCAAACCATTGGCTTTATCCGGATATTGTTGCTTTGCAGCCTCTCGATAAAGGTTGGGATAGCGTCGTGCAAAACTGCGTACGGTATAGCGAAGGGCGTTTAACCCGTCTATGGTCTTTTGAGGTAAAGCGTCAGCTTAACCGTAGCAATGTTCGAGAATGTTTCTTCCAGGCTGTGAGCAATTCAAGCTGGGCCCATTTTGGTTATCTCGTCGCGACTGAAATAAATGAAGATAAACAGCGTGGTGTAGAAAGAGAACTACAGATGTTGTGTGCATTGCATGGTATTGGCGTGATCCTTCTTAATCCGCAAGATCCCGGTAATAGCCAAACTCTGATTCCTGCACGAGAGCGAACAAGTGTTGATTGGCAATCCGTCAACCGCCTGGTGGTAGAGAACAAAGACTTTAAAGAGTTCATCGATCTGGTTTCCGATTATCACCAGACAGGAAAAATACACAAAGCGCTCTGGAATAGATAATCCGCTCTAATGTTTATTAATGGATATTAGAGTGGATTAAAAAAGTATAGATTAATGAAAAGCGAGTGTTTAGAGTGAGTGATATTTAAAAAGTCTGTCTGCGAATCGATGGAATAGTAAATATAATAAAGATGGGCGAGTAGGCGCTTACCAAATATTATAACAAATAAATCCATGCGGATAGATTGACTTATCTAAATTGTATTGGCTCAGATTTTACCTGACACAGCTATGGCACAGATCTAAACCTAATTTGACAGGCAGCTCTGTGTCAGGAGCGGACCTTGCAAAATGGGGTTCTTTCAATCAAAACGTAACGTCACAACCAGCCGACGCTTTCTCGCCATTTATAATTAGTAACTTTATCATTTTCTTTTATTTTTTTAGAGATAGAGCGAGGCTCTCTTCCTAGATACTCAGATATTTCTGTCGGGGATAAATCAAAATCAACAAGCATGACTCTAAGTTTTTCCATTTCCTTTAAAGTCCATGGCTTGCCATAATTTTCATAAAGAGAAACCTTATGCTCCCTGATAGTTCTCTTTCTCTGAGCTTCACTTTCCCTCTGAAAAATCTCGCATTTAAACTGTGAACGGAACTCTTTAAAGAAATTTTCATCAGTTTTTTTGTTATACAGATTGCTAAAAATAAGTTGGGATGCCGGGTTTAAATCAGGCGTGTCAATAATAAAAGCCTTGACCTTTTCCATATGGGGATATTCAATTTTACCCAATATGCTTAGTTGTTTTATATTAAAAAAACCTCTCAAATCAAAAGATTTAATGAGCTTTAATTGGATTACACTTTCAATCCTGCTTGCATTTGAATAACAGTAAGTTGCCATTGGAAGAGCCCATACTACCAGTTGAGGAATATATTTTTCTAATGCAATTCTCTGCCAGTCAGTATCAAAGGTTTGGCTTTTTGCTAGCATGTTTTTCGGCAAATCAGAATGCAATGTTGTAGATGCCCATATCTTATAATCCTTCGCCAAGGCTTGATAGTATTTTGTGTGGTTATGAATTTTATAAGCTGACATGAAGCGATACACGTCGTCATCGTGACCCGCGTCGTAAATTGTTCGGTTTCCTCTTAGGTAACCGTCGTAATGTTCGTTTATTCTTCTACCTACATTACAACTTACCCCAACATAAACCACACGATTGAAAAGTCCTTTATGTACAATAAGATAAACTCCGCTACAGCCAGATTTCCTGGCCTCTGATATAGAACCTAAAAATTTCCATTCCATAATTTAATCCATGATTATTGCTACTTTTTTGGTTTATCATTATTTTCGTAAAATTTCAATAGGTTAATCCCAAATGTAGGGCAAAGACTTATATAATTATACTTATCATTGTTAGCGATTATATAGTGTAGTAGCGCAATGTATTTGAACGTGCATGTGGAGAAAATATATCTTTGTTGGTTAACATGACTTGCTCCCTGTTGGTTCACACAGAATGCTGTCAGCAATTTCCGTTCCTCGCTCACTACGGACCTTTAGAACGATGGGCGGGTCTGAACTACTCCCCGTTGATTAATACACCGTGATGTTAGTAATGTCTTCATAAGCCACATGAGGATATCCCCATGAAGAAGCGTTTTTCCGACGAACCCATCCATCCGATCGTATCTGGTAGGGACTATATGAGTGACTTACATGATTTCGAAAAACAGGTAATGGACTGGTATGAAAATAACTGGAACGGCCGAGTATTACCTTTTTTCAAAAAACCAGCACTGACTATAGAGACAAGCCTCTCCACAGGAAAATACCCTTGGGCAAACGAGGATGCTATAGAGATAGTTGATGACTATTTTAGACGCTTCAATGTAGACAGAAAAAATTTCTCATTCGTTAAATACTGGCCTAATGAAGAAGCCATTCCTCCCTTGAATTTCTTACGTTCTCAAGAGCACAAATGGCGTTGGGTTAAGCCTGAGCCGCTTACATTAAAAATGCTCGCAGAATCAGCAAAAGCGGGTTGCTGGTTATATGACTAAATGAGAAGGGTGAAGATGCTTTTCGTAGAGTGGGACATCTTCAGTAAAACCTGTTATTAAGATGAGACTAATTGTTTAGCCTTAAAACTCGCGAGAAAGCGTCATATACCCATTAAAACGAACCGAACACTCATCATCATTAAGCAGGCTGGATGCTATAAAAACATCTCTGTTACCTTTAATATCCTTAAAAGTATATTTTGCAGTAATGTTCTTCACCCTATGATTGTAATAGATATCAAAATACTCTTCTTTGCTCAGCCAGTGCTCTGCTTGTTCATTATAATCTGCATTCGCCATTTGCTCAGCAAACAATTTTGACACCGGTGATATGTCTATCACTTCAACGGTGGTATTCTTTTCTACCAGCATGGCGCGATCAATATGCAAATCGCGCGCAATCGCATCGGTCAAATCTATGTACATAAGTGTGCCAGCTTTTGCGCAGCCTGCATCAATGTCAGACGACGATAAGGCGGGTAATGCGAAGAGATAAAGGGCAAAAAATCTTTTCATAAGGCTACTCTACCGTCAGTGAATGGTTGCTGCTGGCGGATATAATATTCCTGTGTTTTAGCGCCGTAACTATCCAGCCATCAGAGGCTTCGCTTGCTATCACTGTGACATCAAGCTGTCGCGTTCGTGCATTTGGTAAGAGGGCAAAGGCGTAAGCCGCCACCGATATAATGCCAGGTGATCTTCTCATAGCATAGGGAAAGCGCATCAAGGTGATTATGCCTTACAAAGGCAGTATCTTTTACATTGAAAATAAATGACTCAATACCTTTGATGCGCACCTTTTTTAAGGCAATACGAAACTACTAAAACTCCTGGTCATTATGGTCGTTTTTGTAGAATCTTGATTCCGCTTTCTGATAACTCATTAGGCAAGCAGTAGATAGAGGTACATTCATCTAATTTCCTTTTAATTACTATACAGTAGGGCGCTCGTTCCAGGAATCAGTGTACTGAATGTTTCCATCTACAATGCGCCATGTAATCTTTTCATACTGCAAGCTGACACTCTCGACATGATTCATCTTATCGTTACCTGCTAACTTGACATTAGGTACGCCACAGTTAACACCCATGATTTTTACTTTTTCCATCAAAACTGTGTAGTAACAAACCTCCTGTCCCGCGTCGTTTATATGGTAGAAACGAATTTCGGCGCTTTTAAGGGTTTGGCCTGTAGCGGCAGCTTTATAGAGGTACGGTGTAGAACTATCAACTTCTTTTTCAATCATCATGGATGAATGCTGGCGTGTGCCAGTGATCTTACCTTTGGCACTGTCTACAGGGAGATTAATGCCATGACTAAGCCCAATGATCTCTATGCTTCCTTCACGATCCTGAACGTCTACAGAACCTTTGATGTCTGCGCCACCATCGTCTTTGAGCCACATATATGGAGGGATTGGCATTTTATTTTCTCCTTATCTTGAGGAATAATCTTATCGCTATTAAATAAATAAGAGTGGTTATCATTAATGCTGAGATAACATCCAGATAAAAGTAAGCGTCTGAAACTGACTCGGCATTTATATCACCGCTAATTATTTCAGCTACTTTGTGTGCAAGATCGTGATTAACATAAACCTCAGGATTGCCAAGTGAGCGAGCAACGATATACATAATTACTATAAAAAATAACGTTTTAGCAATTCTACGGGCAAGTATTTGAGCCATTAGCCACTACCTCAACCCATCCGTGAGCCATAAGAGAACGCATACAGGGAACGCGCATAAGGGAAGTGTTCATAAGCGCGTTACGTATCATTGCAAAATCGGAGTTATGAGCAATCGTTATGCAGCCTTCAGATACCGTGCCCGGATGAAGCCTGAATAATCCGCGATGAACACCATCTATCCAAGTGCCGTCATCAATGCTCCAGTCATCTTTATATAGAGCAAACCATTCATCACGTCCGAATTCTGCTCCATGATAGAATTTGTTAAAGGCGTCTTGAATTCCAGTCTTTGCCTTTTAGAAAAAACCACCAGAGCCGCGCTCAACAATCCAATACTTTCCAGGAGGCAAAGGACCATCACCTTTAATAGCGCTGCAAGCACTTTTGTTCCGGTAAGCGCCATTACCAGAAAAAGCCATAAATACACCAACGCCGTATAGGTTAAAAGGCGCATAGTCAGCGCCATTCAGAATCATCTTTCCATGTAATGCCATAATCCATTTATATCCTTTTATTAATTAAGCTGAAAAGTAAGCCCTATATCAGCGCATCCATTTGCCAGAAGTTTTTAGTGTAAAAAGTTTATATGTGTTTTCAGCTATACATAGAAGTGAAGTTCATGGTATTGCTGGTGTCATCTAGCGAATGAAGCAAGATTCTAATGCGAGCGCTGCAATCATTTATAACTAAAAATACGCGCGCATGAATATACTAAAAGGTATATTTGCTAAAAATCCTAACGCTACACTTCAGTGTTATTTCATTTTTGATAAATATCAAAGTAATATAACTTTATGGCTACAAGGTAAGCCAGAATGTGACTGCAATCACAAGGGGTGATGTATTAATTAACTGGCTGATTTAAAGTATCCCGATTAATGTATTGTGTTATCTGCACCTTTACAAATAGACGCAACATAAAAATAAAATTTAAACCGCAGTCAATTTCCCAATCCCAAATCTCTTTCCCGCATACCCTTTCCCCAACTTCTTCTAAAAACCCCTTGCGATAACATATAGCGCTTCACTATTTCCCGATGCGCTTTATTAGTGCGAGGGTAGCTCCGGGCATCCTCTCTGGAAAACGCATAATGACCTGGACAAGCTTACCGGTGCTGGATCTGGCGCAACTGGCCGGCAGCGAAACCGAACAAACCGAGTTCTTAACCCGCCTGCGCGAAAGCGCACGCGACGTGGGCTTTTTCTACCTCATCAACCACGGTATCAGCGATCAGCTCCAGCGGAACGTGCAGAGTCTCGCGCGCGCCTTTTTCGACCTGCCGCAGCAAGAGAAGCTGCGCGTCTCAATGATCCATTCGCCGCACTTCCGCGGCTATAACCTGGCGGGCGTGGAGTACACCCGCGAGCAGCGGGATCAGCGCGAACAGTTCGACATCGGCGCCGATCGCGACGCGCTGCTGCTGCAACCGGGCGATCCGGCGTGGAAGCGCCTTCAGGGACCAAACCTGTGGCCAGAGGCGCTGCCGCAGCTGCGTCCGGTGATCAACGCCTGGCAGCAGGAGATGACCGCTGTGGCGCTGCGTCTGCTGCGCGCCTTTGCCCGCTCGCTGTCGCTGCCGGAAGATGCTTTCGATGCGCTCTATGGCCGTTATCCCAACGAACACGTCAAGCTGATTCGCTATCCGGGTCAGGCTGCCGATGAGAGCCAGCAGGGCGTCGGCGCGCACAAAGACTCCGGCTTCCTGACCTTTTTGCTTCAGGACGAACAGCGCGGATTACAGGTTGAGGTGACGCCGGATAACTGGGTTGATGCTGCGCCGATACCGGGCGCGTTCGTGGTGAATATCGGCGAACTGCTGGAGCTGGCGACCAACGGCTATCTGCGCGCCACCGTTCACCGGGTGCTGTCACCGCCGAAAGGGCAGGAGCGCCTCTCCATTGCCTTTTTCCTTGGCGCGCAGCTGGATACCCAGGTGCCTGTCTACCAGCTGCCCGACGCGCTGGCGGCAGAAGCGCTCGGCCCAACCAGCGATCCCACGAACCCGCTGCTGCGCGACGTGGGCTGGAACTACCTCAAAGGACGTTTACGCTCGCACCGCGATGTGGCGCAGCGCTATTACGGCGATTATTTGCAGACGACTTCAAAGGACACGGCATGAAAAAGAAGACAATAGCGACACTGGCGCTGGCGGCGCTGTTCTCTGGCTACAGCTCGGCGGCGGTGCTGCGCGTCGCGGCGGATCCGGTGCCGCACAGCGAGATCCTTAACTACGTGAAGAAGATCGATCCCAAACTCGATCTTCAGGTGATCGAGCTGAACGGCAACCTCAACGCCAACGAGCTACTGGCGCGCGGTGATGTGGATGCCAATTACTTCCAGCACGTGCCCTACCTGCGCGATCAGGAAAAAGCGCTGGGCGAGAAGTTTGACGTGGCGGCAACGGTGCATATCGAACCGCTTGGCCTTTACTCGCACAAAGTCAAATCACTGCAAGAGATACCTGACGGCGCGCAGGTGGCGGTGCCTAACAACGTTACCAACCTGAGCCGCGCCCTCTATCTGTTGCAGGCTAACGGGCTGATCACGCTGAAAGCGGGTAAAAACGACGCCATCAATAATCTGGCGACGCCGGCGGACATCAGCAGCAACCCGCACCATCTGAAGATCGTTGAGATCGAGTCGCCGCAGCTGCCGCGCGCGCTGGATGACGTAGACTTCGCGGTCATTAACGGCAACTATGCGCTGCAAGCGGGCCTGACGCCGTCGAAAGATGCGCTGGCGCTGGAGAAAGCGCAGGGCAATCCTTACGCCAACGTGCTGGTGACCACGCCGAAACTCGCTAACGATCCGCGTATCAAAGAGCTGGCGAAAGACCTTGCCTCGCCGCAGGTGGCGAAGTTTATCGAACAGCAGTACCACGGCTCGGTGATCCCGGTAACTCCCTGACCGGATGGCGTTGATGCGGGGCAGGGCGCGCCCCGCATCGCGCTGTGCCGGATAGTGCGCTATGCGTCTGCAACGCTTCGCGGATTGCAGACGCCTGGCTTTAACGGTGTGGAATTTTGGGCGGCGAAACTTCTGTCCAGTCGGGCCGCTCGCCAGACATCACCGCCTGCTGCTGAGAGGGCGTCATCGGCTGGAAAATATCCGGCATGGTGCATGCTGAGGCTACCGGTGCGCTGCCTGGCTCGCGGTTACCGAAACTACAGGCGGAGAGGAGAGAGGTTATTAACGTTAGCATCAGAAAAATTCTCATGATTTCTTTTCCCGGTTATAAACCCGACTCAGGCGCTGGCTGCTGGTTTAGTCACGCACACGGTCTCTGGCTCCAGAGTCGATGTCGCGACGGGGCGGTACTTATCAACAAGCGCGTGCGCGATGGCTTCGGTTTCCGCATCGGCATGCCCGCTAATATCCCTGGGACGGAAGTGCATCTGGAATGCGCTAATAGTTTTTTGCGTATCCTCGTCCAGCACGCCGTCCTGCGGGATTTGATCATATCCGTATCGCTTGAGAAGCGACTGAATAACGCTAACGTCAGCGGGCGCGTCTGGAGCACGACCGGCAAGGTAGTGGATGACCGTCAACGGATCGGGCCATGCGCCAATGCCCGCCGCCGCGAGGCGTTCCCAGGGGAACAGCTTGCCGGATCCTGCTGCGTAAAGGCGCGATGTCACTGTGTCCGAGCACATTGTCAGGGGTAATCTGATAACGCTGAATAATGTCTTTTGTCAGCGCGATGAGGGCGTCCACCTGCTTTTCCGGGAAGGGATACCAGGTACGCTGTCCCACCATATCCTCGGTAAATCCTTTATTAACGATCTCAATCCCTATGGACGAATCATTCAGGCTGGATCGACCGTTCCAGAAACTGACGCCAGCATGCCAGGCCCGCTTGTCTTCATCAACAAGCTGCCAGACCACCGGCTGACCCTGTATCAGGCTGGGCTGAGGTGGAACTAAATAGTGAGCGCTAACCTGCTCCTCAGTCAGCGTCTTTAAGGAGTGACTCTCATCCAGCGCGGTATAGTGTTGAATAAGGAATCGCACTCTCTCATTTTGAGCAACTGCTTTATGCGCATGGCTGGCATAATAGCCGTTGCGCTTCTCAATATTCGAAGGGTGCATGGCGCAACTTGTTAACATGGCTGACAGAGTCACCATGGCAATAAGTTTACAGCGCATTGCTGAACAAGCTAAATAAACTAAACTCTTCATATTTTTTAACTCCCTGTAGGCATCTTGAGCATTGCTTTCCGTCGCGACGGCCTGATATTAACGCAACTTTATTTTTTTACGTGCGGTTGTTAACATTAAACAAAGAGTTTTCATGCCAATTGATATGCCGTGTTGCCCAATAGTGGTTGGGTAAAAATACATACCTTATTTAAGCAATTTTTACGAAGTATTCTGAGGCGGTATGCTTTGTTTCACTCGGTATGATTGGTTGGACTTTATTTTGTCTTTCAATAGAATGCTCAGTTTTACATGCCGGGGTTTGTTTTCAGGGAGCAGGGCGGGATAAAACGAAGGCTGATATATCTTCACCGCCATGAGACAGAGGATATATATCGGCATGGTTAATGTTAAAATATTCTTTATCTGTGTCATGTTATTTTCCTGTTTTTTATTTTTCAAGTTCTGTCACTCCTTTTATTAAATAAAACACATCCCGGTGTGGTTTAGTTTTCTGCTACCTTTCTTACCACTGTTTCTGTTTATCCCTGAATCAACGCGCTGAGTCACTAAGAGTTGAGCACAGGTTGAATCAGTGTTGTTTTCACAGATGCTGGCGAGATAAATAAAATGCAGTCTCTCATCGTCAGGCGTTAGCCACTACTTTGCTGGCTGAGGACTGTTTCATCGCTTCTGTGTATCCTGCGCTAACCTTGTCGGCTTCAGGATGAAGGTTACGGTGCGAAAGGGCGTTATTCAGGCAGCGACCGACAGCAGTTATAATGAGGGCAGCCGTGCCGCTGGATCAGCCCAGCCAGGCTGAAGGCTCACTGAAGATTTTATTCTTGTCAGGCCAATACGTCGGGTAAAGGGTTTTGCTGATAGATTTCCCGCGCCAGGCAAAACATCATCTTTGTAAGGCATACGCGTTATAAGAAATTCATTCGGCCAGGTTAACAGGGAAAGGCTACGCCTTAACGGCAGATAGTTCTGCCTGCCCCTGAAATCATGCCCGGCTCTTTTTACGCAGCGATTCAGTCCAAAAACTAACTGGCAGGGTGTTATGCTGTTGTGCATTTATCGCGCATTTTTGATGTTGGCTACGGCGCTGCTGTTGACCGGATGCGCGCGCTCCGATGCGTTATGGCTGGTGACGCAGGATCTCTGTATGACCCATTATGCCTACCGGCACGATCCTGCGCCTTGCCAGCAGGTCTATCAGCCGCAGGGCAGAGAGCAGGGCTTTAGCATCCTGCAGAATCCCCGTTACCCCTACCATTTTATTCTGGTGCCAAATCTTGCGATGTCCGGCATTGAGAGCATCGCTCTGTCGCGCGAGGGCCGCACCGATTACTTTGGCTACGCCTGGCTGATGCGCTACCGCCTGATGGCGACTTATGGCGCGGCGGTTCCTGAGGATATGCTGGGGATGGCGATTAACTCCGCTTTTGGACGCAGTCAGAATCAGCTGCATATTCATCTTACCTGCCTGCGTGAGGATGTGCGCCGCCAGCTTCAGGCCGAGCGGCCCTACATAAGTGAGCAGTGGCGTCCGCTGCCTGACAGAATGCTGAATCATACCTGGTACGCCCGCCGCGTAATGCAGCCGACGGCGATGGGGATCTATCCTGTCGCCTCTGTGGCGCGCGAGTTCCACCTGTCGCCGCCGCAGCTGGCAGAGTATGGCGTCGCGCTGGTGCCTGCCACCTTTGCGGGAGAGAAAGGGTTTATCCTGCTGACCACGCGGCGCGGCTGGGATAAAGGCAACCGCGCCTCGGTGGAATCCCTGTTAGATAAGCGCTGCGAGATACTTACGGCTCCGCCGGCTCTTGCAGCCAGCGAAGAAGAGTAATGTAGCGCGTTCAGCCCTGGCAATCGTGTGAGGATTAAAAGCGGATTGCGTTACGTAAGATCGTTAATGCTGTCACAGGAATTTTTTAACTGGCAACTATTAAAACTCTCGCTTCACTACCACATACCCATTCCAGCGCACCGCGCAGTCGGTATCACTAACGAATGCAGAGATAATTAAAATGTTCTCTTTTCCCTGATAATTATAAAAGTTATATTTCACTATGATATTTTTAGCGTTGTTCCACATGAATCCTTCGGCATATTGCTCTGCGGTGGTTTTGTCATCACTCATTTCTCCGCCACTAAGGATTCTCTCTTTTTTACCATAGATCAGTGCAAGCTTATGATTTACAGGCTCTGTATACAGTATCCTGGCCTTGGTTTTGCTCCGGTCAACCTGAGCTATTGGGATGTCAAAATCCTCCACCATAGTAAAAAGCGTCGCTATGCCTACATCCTCTTCAACAGGAATACATTCCTCTGGTTTTACAGAGGTGAATGCATTAAAGCTGATGGAGAGCAATGCCAGTAATATTATCTTTTTCATATGACAACAATCTCATGGTCGCCTGATTTAAAAAGTTTTCTACGATAGTCAGGTGCTAAGATAATGCAGCCGTTTGAGGCGTTCCCGGGATCCTTTATACTGTCTCCATGAATAAGAAAACCTGCTCTACCACACATATCATTCTCCCTGTAAGGTTGCAGTTTTAACGTGTAAGGCCCTGCAATTGAATGAGTAAAAGGGGTTCCAACAATCCTGTACTTACCCCTCGGCAGCGGCCCTTTATTCTTCAGGCACTCATAATCAGGATTGTCTTTATAGCCCGGCGCGCCAGCATAGCGTGCGCTAAACTGATACACGCCGTTATGCGTGAATGTCTTTTTTCTGACATCATAAACCCATGTCATCACTCTTCTCCTTGTGATGGATGACGCAAACCTGCGCCATGTAAAGTCAACCTTATGCTCGTTCTTTCCAGGAGTCGGAATGCTGGATATTACCGTCGCAATATTTCCAGGTGATTCTTTCGTAGCGCAGCGTGACAGACTCAAGATGGTTCATATTTTCGATGGTTTTAATATTGTGCATCAGAGGGTTAACAGAGATGATCTTTACGCCTTCAAGCAACATGTTGAAGTACTCCTCTTCCTGACCTGCATAATTAATGCGATACCATTTTATTTCAGCGCTTTTTAGCGTCTGGCCGGAGGATACAGCTTTATAAAGACAGGGGCTGGAAGAATCAAACTCCTTTTCAAACTCAAGCGCGCTGTGGATACGTGTGCCGGTCAGTTTTCCAGTATGGGGATCGGAAGGAATACCTACACCGTGCATAAAGCTGAGGACTTCAATACTGCCTTCCCGATCCTGTACATCAACCGAACCTTTGATATCTGCGCCGCCATCATCTTTCAGCCATAAATAAGCAGGGATAGCCATAATAAGAACTCCTTTTCATTAAAAGAGCATTGACGCTACGCTTTAAAAAAGGAGTGATTATTGATCGGTGTCAAAAGTGTATAATCTGTTGGCCATGCTGTGGCTAAAGTGTTAATTAATCCAAAAAAACATTACATCGAAATTTTAATTTTTTATGTGTAAATATAATTATTAGCTAATTAATAATTGGTTTTTCTTTCGGCTTTCGAATGGAAAAATTAGCGATGGCTTTAACCTTTATAACCAAAACATTGTCGTTGGTGAATAAGCGGCAAGTAGACCATCTGTCCTGAGCAACTTGCTGTCAACTTTTAGGGCGCATGATAAAGGGATGGGGCTACGCGCTGCGGACGAGCATCCCGTTTCGCTATGCGAAATCGCTTCGCAGCCGCCGCTGGCGATGCGCCTGGCGCGACGTCGAAGCGATTGATGTGGAAGTAGGTAATCTGGCGCTGAGACAGATGATGGTGATGCGGTGGAAGCCCGGCATGACGATGAATTTCGCCGTCAGCGAGGCGATGAAGATCGTTCCCCGCATCTGTGCGGCTCGCCATGAGCGCGACGTGTTTCTTTACATTTACCAGGCTTCCGTGCGGAACTGACAGGCTGTACAGATTGTCTTTATCCTGGTCTACTGTTAACAAAATCAATCAACGTGGAAAACACTATGCGCAGGACTCAGAACGCACTCTTTTTAGCAGGATTACTGTTTGGCTCGCTGAGCCTTGTTCCCGCCGCACAGGCCGAAGGCGACGCCACCGATACCGTTCCGCCGCCGCCGCAGGTGCAGCAGCAGGCGCCAGCCGATGCGCAGCCGCAGGGCGATGGCGCGGACAGCAGCGGTCAGCCGCCGCTGGGACCCAATGCCGAAGAGCCGGAAGCCGGCAGCGCGCCCGCGCCGGACGCCAACGCAGGCAGCCCGCAGGCGCAGTCAAACTACGATCTCAACCGCATTATCATCGACTATAAAGAGTACAAAGTCGGCGACAACGTGCCGCAGCAGTATCTCGACAAATCCTACAACATCGTAGAGTGGCAGAAACGCAATCTGCCCGCGCCGGAAACCGGCAGCCACTGGACCTATATCGGCGGCAACTACCTGCTGATCACCAATGACGTGGGCAAGATCCTCAAGGCGGAATCCGGCGATATTTACTATCGCGGATAAGCCGTAGCGAGAAAGGAGCCGGTCAGCGCGACCGGCTTTTTTTATGCGAAACGCTCCGGGCGGAAGCTGGCCAGCATCGGCTGTTTTTCCCCCGTGAGGATCTCTTCAGCCAGCAGTTCGCCCGCGATCAGCGCCAGCGTCGCGCCAGAGTGGGTAAAGGCGACAAAGCAGCCCGGCACGCTCTTCAGCTCGCCGAATACCGGCTCGCCGTCGCCAGGTATAGGTTTCAATCCCAGCTTCCAGCTCGCGGCGCGCAGCGGCTCGCCCTTGATCAGTTTGCTGGCTTCGGCGGCCAGCTGCGCCACCACCTGCTCATCAATGACGTAGCTGCCGTCAGCCTGTAAGCGAATATCCTCTTCATACCAGTCGTGATCCAGCGCGAAGGTGTTGCCCGGATTAGGCCGCACCGCCGCCCGCGGCGTGTTCAGCACCGCTTTCAGCCCGTGGGCGCCGGGCGTGGTAATCACCAGCATCGAGACGGGCGAGCCGTTGGGGATAGTGACGCCGAGCGGCGCGACCACATCTGGCGTAGCGGGACCGCAGGCCACCAGCACCGCATCGGCGCGCAGCTGGTCGCCGCTTGCCAGCTTAATGCCGCTGGCGCGCTGGCCGTCGCGCAGCACCTCGCATTTTCCGGCGTGCTCCACGATTTCACCGCCCAGCGCGCGCAGCTGCTGCGCCAGGCTGTCCACCAGATGCGGCAGGCTGACCCAGCCTTCGCCAGGGTTGAAGATCGCCTCCTGCGGCAACGCCTCGCCGTCTACCTGCGCATCGGCCTGCGCCAGGGTGTCGCGCGTCACCAGCCGCGAGTCGTAGCCGTGCGCCTTTTCATACGCATGGCGCGCGCGCGTGCCGCTGACGTCGTCCGCCGCCCAGAACAGGCCGCCGTCGAAGCGCAGCCAGTCGCGCGTGGGATCTTCGGCAAACAGCGTGCGGTAGCGATCGATGCCCGCCATGCGCAGCGCGTGATAGGGGGCAGAGCGCTCGCCGGCGGAGTTAAGCCATGAGAGCGAGCGGCCGGACGCACCGGAGCAGAGTTCCGCCTCGGTCACCAGCGTGACCGTTGCGCCGCGTTTTGCCAGCTGAAGCGCGCTGGAGACGCCCAGCGCGCCGCCACCCAGTACCACCACGCGGCGAGAATGTTCTAAAGCCATGATTCGGTTCCTTATTCAGTTCGAAAAGGGAAGGGCTTACAGCACTTCCGACAGAAAACGTTGCAGGCGCGGCGATTTAGGGGCATCGAACAGCTCGGCTGGCGGCCCCGCCTCGACAATCTCGCCTTCGTCCATAAACACCACCTGATCGGCCACCTTGCGCGCGAAGCCCATCTCATGGGTCACCACTACCATGGTCATGCCGCGCCGACAGAGATCGGCCATTAGCGTCAGCACCCCTTTCACCAGTTCGGGATCGAGCGCGGAGGTTGCCTCATCAAACAGCATGACCTCTGGATCCATCGCCAGCGCGCGGGCGATCGCCACGCGCTGCTGTTGACCGCCGGAGAGATCGCGCGGCCGATGGTCGGCGCGCGCGCCGAGTCCAACCTCTTCCAGCCGCTGGCGCGCAATCGCCATCGCCTGCGCCTTCGGCAGGCCTTTTACCTTCCACGGCGCCAGCGCCACGTTCTCCAGCGCGCTGTGGTCAGGAAAAAGGTTAAAGTGCTGAAACACCATGCCGATACGCAGGCGCAGCGCGTCGGGCTTATCTTTCAGCACCGAGCGGCCCGCCAGCAGCACATCGCCCGACTTAGGCTCGTGCAGGCGGTTGATGCCGCGCAGCAGGGTGGACTTACCGGAACCGGACGGGCCGATAATGCAGGTGGTGGTGCCCGGTGCGATGCGCAGCGAGACGCTGCGTAAGACGTCGATCGGCCCGTAGGAGAGCGAAAGGTCGCGCAGTTCCAGACTGGACCCTTTCCAGCTCGCCGCGGCAGGCGGCTCGCTCAGTTTCATTGCCACGCTCATAAATGCCCCCGATTACCGGTTATGGGTTGTGCGGTCAGCGCGCCTTCGGGGCGCGTCTGCACTTCTTCGACCTCTTTCAGGCCGCTCTGCGGCGCGGTCAGCCGACGGCGGCCGGTGCGGTAGCGCACGTCGATAATGTTCACCGCGTGCGTCAGCGGCACGGTAATGACCAGATAGAACAGCCCGGCCAGCATCAGCGGCGACAGGTTGCCGGTCAGTACCGCCGCATCCTGCCCGACGCGGAACAGCTCGCGCTGCCCGGTCATCAGGCCAAGCAGATAGACCAGCGACGAGTCTTTGATGATGGCGATAAACTGGTTAACGATAGCGGGCAGCACGCGGCGGATGCCCTGCGGAATGACCACCAGTCGCATCGCGCGGCCATAGCTCATGCCCAGCGCGCGGCACGCCTCCATCTGCCCGCGCTCCACGCTCTGAATGCCCGCGCGAAAAATCTCGCCCATATAGGCGCTGGCGATCAGGCTGAGGGCAAAGATGCCGAGGGGATAGGGCGTCGGGCCGAACAGCTGGTAGCTGAAGCGCGCCAGGCCCTGTCCAATCAGCAGAATGGTGAGAATGGACGGCAGGCCGCGAAACAGATCGGTATAAATCCGTGCGGGCAGCCGTAGCCAGCGCGACGGCGAAATGCCCATCATCGCCAGCAGCAGGCCGAACAGGGTGCCGAGCAGCGTGGCGGCGATCGAGATGATCAGCGTATTGACCAGTCCGGTCGCCAGCAGCTGCGGCAGTACTTCCTTCATTGAGGCAAAGTCAAAGAAGGTGCGGGAAAGCATTGTCAGAAGATCCATCGCCTTACTCCACGGGTACGTGTGACGGGCAACCCCGTCACCAGTGAAAAGCCGAACGCGCAGCGTTCACGTATTACTGACCGCCGGGCAGGTACTGCTCTGGCATTGGCGAGCCGGGAAACCACTTCTGATAAAGCTGTTTCCAGGTGCCGTCCTGCATGGCAGCCTTGATGGCGCTGTCGAGCGCGGCTTTAAACGCCGGTTTGTTTTTGGCGATGGCGATACCGGCGGGCGCATCGAACGAGGGAATGTCGGCGGCGGAGATAAGTTTGAAGCGCTCGGCGTAGCTTTTGGCGGCTTCATAGTCGAGGAAAACCGCGTCCAGCGTGCCGTTGTTCAGCGCGGAGACCGCCGCGTTATTGTCGGGAAAGCGCACCACGTCGCTCTGGGTAAAGTGCTGCACCGCGTAGCTTTCCTGTAGCGTGCCCTGAATCACCCCGATGCGCCGTTTCGCCAGGGTTTCAACGTTCTTCACGCCGCTGTCGCTGCGCGTCAGCACTGTCAGGTAGCCCGCCAGATAGCCGGTAGAGAAGTCGACGGTTTTCTCGCGCGCCGGGGTAATGCCGATGGCGGCGACGGCCGCGTCAAACTGACCGTTAGCGACGGCAGGCAGAATCGCGGAGAAATCCTGTCCCACGAAGTCCACCTGATCGATGCCCATACGGTGCGCCACGTTTTTGAAGAACTCCACGTCGAAGCCGGTGAACTGGCCGCTGGCGTCGGTAAAGGTATAGGGACGAGAGTCGCCGACGCTGGCGATGCGCAGATGGCCCGGCTCCAGCAGGCCATAGGGGTTGTCGCTGCTGGCCGCCAGCGAGTTGAAAGAGAGTGAACAGAGTGCGATTGCCGCGCCACACAGGGCGCTCAGGTGAACAGGTAATTTCATAGCTCATCCGTTTTTGCAGGTTAAACATCAGAGACAGCTGAGCCGGTGATAATAGAGTTGTGAGACCGGTCTCAACGCAGGTAACGACAGGAGCACAGTGGTTGTGAGACCGGTCTCAAGGCGTTAGAATGAGTTTAAGCACAGCCTTTTTTCGCCGTCAATCTTCCTGTCATCAACCTGTGATTCGAATTAATTATGACCAACCAGAAAACGCGATCCAGAGCACCCACCGTAGCGGATGTTGCCAGGGCGGCCAGCGTGTCAAAAGCGCAGGCGGCACGGGCGCTTGGCGGCTACGGCGCCGTCAGTGAAGAAGTGCAGCTGCGCGTGAACCGCGCGGCTGCGGCGCTGGGCTATCGCCCCAACGAAGTGGCGCGCACCATGAATACCGGTCGTTCCAACACTATTGGCGTCATCGTAGGAGACATTGAGAACCCCCATTTCGGCCTGGCGCTGCGCGGCATGGCCGACGTGGCGCGTCAGGCGGGCTTTCACCTGCTGCTGGGAAACAGTGATGAGAAGTTGCAGGCGGAGCAGGACGCGGTGCGCGTGATGCTGGAGAAGCGCGTTGACGGCATTATCGTCGCGCCCAGCCATTCGGCGCGGGAGAAAAACGGTCATCTGCTTCAGATACTGGAAGAGGGCCGGGCGCTGAGGCTGTTCGATCGCGCGGTTATCGGTCTGGATGTTGAGGCGATCTGCTGTGATTTTTCCACTGTAGCGCGCGAGGCCACGCAGCGGCTGCTGGAGGCCGGTCACGAGCGTATTGCCTATATCACCAGCATGGAGCTGGAACGGGAATATCGCGATGAGGCGGATTTTGGCCTGACGCCGGTGGCGCAGCGCGTGGGCGGTATGATGGCGGCCTTTGCCGCTGCCGGTCGCCGTTACGATACCACGCTCATCCAGGCTAACGCCGGCAGCGACGCGCAGATAGCCCGCATTGTCGCGTCGCTGTGGCAGCGCGCCGCGCCGCCGACCGCGCTGATCGCCTCCGACAGCCTGGTGGCGATGTCGCTGCTGCGCGCGGTGGCGCAGCGGGGGCTGCGTATACCGCAGGACATCTCCTTTATCATGTACGATAACTTTCCCTGGAGCGAAATCGTGACGCCGCCGCTAACGGTGGTGGCGCAGCCGGTGTATGAGATGGGCCGCGAGGCGGCGCGCCGTCTGATCGCCGATATTCGCGGCGAAAACGTCGGGCCGATGCCCGCCTTTAGCGCGGCGCTGATGATGCGGCACTCCATTGCCGCTCCTGCTCAGTAGCTGGCGCGCGGCGCGTCGGCGGCCGACTGGCGAAACTGCGCCAGCCGCCGATCCAGCGCGTCGGTATAGAGCATGGTGTCAACGCCGACCGCGACGAAGTTCGCGCCCCAGCTAATGGCTCGCTGCGCCATAGCAATATCTACTGCGAGGAACCCGGCGGCTTTTCCTGCCTTGCGAATGCGGCGGATGCTCTGCTCGATCACCTGCTGCACCTGCGGATGCGCCGCGTTATCGGGGTAGCCGAGCGAGGCGGAGAGATCGGCCGGACCAATAAAGATGCCATCAATGCCCTCTACTTCCAGCAGCGCGTCAAGATTATCAATGGCGGTTTTGCTCTCTGCCTGAATCAGCAGACACAGCGCGTCGCTGGCGCGCGCCATATAGTTTTCCACGCGTCCCCAGCGGGCCGCCCGCGCCACGCCCGCGCCTACGCCACGCGTGCCGACCGGCGGATAGCGCGTCGCCGCCACCAGCGCGCGCGCCTGCTCAGCCGTATCGATCATCGGCACCAGCAGCGTTGTCGCGCCAATATCCAGTACCTGCTTGATCAGCGCCTGCTGGAACTCCACCGGACGGATCACCGGCTGGCTGCGGTAGGGCGCAATGGCCTGAAGCTGGTGGTAGAGATCCTGCACCGTATTGGGCGCGTGCTCGCCGTCGATCAGCAGCCAGTCGTAGCCGCTGGTGGCGGCAATCTCCGCCAGATAAGAGGAGGTGCTGCTCAGCCACAGGCCGAGCTGGGTTTCGCCGCGCGCCAGACCGGCCTTGAACGTATTGTGTAACGGATCCTGCATAGAGCCTCCAGTGTTAATGCTTTGTCTGCGACGCCAGCGCGACGCGAGAGTCGGAATTCAGGCCGAAAATCATCAGCGCGCCCAGGGCGGCGATGGCGGCAAGTACCAGCAGACCAGCGCTGCCGCTGTTAAACAGCGATTCGGCCTTCACGCGGATCAGCGGAGCGAGAAAGCCGCCTGCCGCGCCAAACAGGTTGACGAAGCCGATGCCCGCCGCCAGCGCGCTGCCGGAGAGCAGCTGCGTGGGCATGGTCCAGAACACCGGCTGGACGGCGATAAAGCCAATGGCCGCGACGCTCAGCGCCACGATCGCCAGCACCGGCGTCACCAGCCCGGAGACGCCGATGCCTGCGGCGGCGGCCAGTAGCGTCGCCGCCGCGATAAGGCGGCGCTCGCCGCTGCGATCGGCATAGCGCGGAATCAGCCAGGTGCCGAACAGCGCGGCGATCCACGGAATCGCCGCCACCACCGAGGCGACAAACCCCACTCTGGTGCCCAGCAGCGCGGCGACCTGCGACGGTAAGAAGAAGATCAGGCCATAGACCGCAATCTGGATCGTCATATAGATCAGCGCCAGATGCCAGACGCGTCCGTGGCGCAGAGCGTCACGCAGCCGCGCAGTGGTTTTTTGCTGCTCCTCGCTCTCCAGCTGCTGCTGAAGCGCCGCTTTTTCCTCGCGGCTGAGAAAGCGCGCCTCTGCCGGGCTGTTATCGAGCCAGGCAAAGGTAAACACGCCGGCGGCCACTGCCATCAGTCCCTCAATCATAAACATCCAGAACCAGCCGGGGTGGCCGAGGAAGCCGTGCATCTCCAGCAGCGCGCCGGAAAGCGGCGAACCAAAGGTAAGCGCCAGCGGCGCGCCCATATAGAACAGACCCATCACACTGGCGCGCTGCTGCTGGGGAAACCACTGGGAGGTGAGATAGATCATGCCGGGGAAAAAGCCCGCTTCCGCTGCGCCGAGCAGGGTGCGCACCAGCAAAAATTTGGCCTCGGTATCGGCAAAGGCCATCGCGGCGGAGAGAAATCCCCACAGCAGGGTGGTGCCGCCGATCCAGCTGCGCGCCCCGAAACGGCGCATCATCAGGTTAGCGGGCACGCCGAACAGCGCGTAGACCACAAAGAAGATACCCGCGCCCAGCGCGTAGGCCTCGTTGCTCAGGCCGGTATCGAGCTGATAGGACTCTTTCGCAAAGCCGATATTGGCGCGATCGAGAAACGCCAGCACGTAAAGCATCAGCATAAAAGGGATCAGGCGGGCGCGGTTTTTGCGCGCCGCTTGTTGTACAAGGCTGTTCATCACATCGCTCCTCTCCGCAGAGTCACGCATCAGGCTGCCGCGCAGCCTGCATCATTAGTGGGTATAAGGACGTTTCAGGCCGTCGCGGTTCAGCTCGACGCCGAAACCGGGCTTGTCGAGCGCCGATTTGTGCAGCCGACCGCGCGTGGGTACCGGTTCGTCAATCAGCAGCGGATCGAACTGCGGGCGCAGCGTGCTACAGTCCGGGCTGGTCATCAGAAATTCGCTAAACGGACTGTTGGTAAAGGTGATCACCGCATGGTGTGAGTAAACCGACGAGCCGTGCGGCACGACCAGCTGCCCGCGCGATTTCGCCAGCGCCGCGACCTCGACCAGGGTGGTCAGCCCGCCGCACCAGCCAACATCCGGCTGCAGAATATCGATGCCGGTCTCGGCCAGCGTGCGGAAAGAACTCAGGGTGCCGTGATGCTCGCCGCTGGAGATCATCATGCCCGGCGGCGCCTGGCGCTTCAGCTGCGCATAGCCTTCGTACTGCTGCGGCGGCAGGCACTCTTCCAGCCATTTGAGGTTGTAGGGCGCGCAGGCGTGCGCCAGCCGGGTAGCGAAATTAACGTCCTGACTCATCCAGCAGTCGAGCATTAGCCAGAAGTCGGGACCGCAGGCTTCGCGATAGTGGGCGAGGCGCGCCGCTTCTTTGCGAATGCCCTCGTCGCCGTCGTGCGGTCCCCACTGCACCGCCATCTTGCCGCCGATAAAGCCCATCTCCTGCGCCAGATCGGGGCGCGCGCCGGTGGCGTAAAATTGCAGCTCGTCGCGCACCGCCCCGCCCAGCAGCTGATAGACCGGCAGCTGCGTGACCTTGCCGAACAGGTCCCACAGCGCCAGGTCGACGCAGGAGAGGGTGTTCATGACCACGCCGCCGGAACCGGAATAGAACAGGGTCGCGTTCATCATCTGGTCGTGGATCAGCTTAATGTCGCTGACGCAGCGCCCCTCGATAAAGCGGTTCAGATGCTTTTCGACGATAAAGCAGCCCATCTCGCCGCCGGTTGAAATGGCGAAGCCGATCTGGCCGTTATCCGCCTCGACTTCCACTACCAGCGTGCCCAGCACGTTAATGCCAAACGACTGGCGCGACTGCTCATAGGCCTTGTATTTGCTCATCGGCGTGGCGATGTGATCGTCGATCCAGTGACCGCCGGGCTGGTCGTGATAGTCAGCGCCAGCAGCGGCTTTCTCTGCGGTTGCGCCGCCGGTAAACCAGGCGCGGACGGTTTTGATTTTTGGCAGGGACATAGGATTCTCCAGGTTAAGAAGCAAAAGATACCGCCGGGCTGCGCCAGCCCAGTTCGTAAGAGATGTCGCGCGCGCAGGCCAGCGCCCGGCCCGCCAGATAGTCACGGTTGTCTTCGTCGATTTGCAGCCGCGTCCCCACCAGCGAAATGGCGGCCACCAGCTGGCGGCGCGCGTCAAAGACTGGCGCGGCGACGCAGCGCACGTCGGGATAGTCTTCGCCGTTATCCAGGCTCCAGCCCTGACGGCGGATACGCGCCAGTTCGGCGATCAGCTCGTCGGCGCTGCGGATCGAGGTCGGCGTCACCGCCACAAAGCGCAGCTGGCTGATAATGCGCGCCTGCTCTTCGGCGGGCTGCCAGGCAAGCAGGCATTTGCCGATGCCGGAGCGATGCAGCGACAGGCTTTTGCCTTCGTGGGATCGCACGCTGATGGTGGCGGGCGACTCCAGCTTGAGGATGTAGCAGGCGTGGCCGCCGTCGATAATGCCGAGGTGGCAGAGCAGATTGCTCTCCTGCATCAGGCGCGTCAGGCGCGGACGGGCGATTTCCCGGATGTCCATTTTCTCCAGCGCGTGTCCGGCGAACTCCACCAGCCGAGTCCACAGGGAGTAGCGGTCGTTGCGATCCAGCGTGATAAGGCGCTGTTTTTTTAGCTCGGCCAGCAGCAGGTAGGCGCTGCTCTTCGGCAGGCTCAGGCCGTCGATGATCTCGGCCGCGCTGCATGGACCCTGTTCGGCGATAAAGTTGAGGATGGCGATGCCGCGCGTCAGGGCGGGCACAGGTGTTATTTCCAGCATGCTGGACTCCAGTCTGATGATCTGGAGGCAGTGTTGGTAAATCCGCGGCGAGTAAATGTGAGCGGCGTCAAAGAAGGCCGGTCAGGCGGCGCTGGTCTGGCGCGCGGCGCGCAGAGTGTGAGATGCGCCGCGTTGCAGGTACAGCAGGCTGGACTCGCCTTTTTTATCTGCGGGGGGATGTTTAGCCGGGCGGCAAACTGGCAAGCTGCTGTTGTTCACAACACAAGGAGGCATAATGTCACACACCACGAACGAGTACGGCCAGCCGATCGGTGAGCCGTTACCGGACTGGCAGCCGCGTGCGCTGCCGCAGCCTGACGTGCTGGAGGGCCGCTACTGTCGGCTGGAGCCGCTGAGTGTGGCGCAGCACGGCGAGGCGCTGTTTGCGGCCTGGGCGCTGGCGGAGGACGGGCGCGACTGGACCTATCTGTTCGCCGGTCCCTTTCACAGCAAGGCTGAGTTTATGGCCTATGCGCAGCAGATGGAAAACAGCCGCGATCCGCTGCACTTCGCGGTGATTGATCGGGAGAGCGGACGCGCCCTGGGCACGCTGGCGCTGATGCGCATCGAACCGAAACACGGCGTGATGGAGGTGGGGCACGTCACGTTTTCGCCGCTGCTGAAGCAAACGCGTATGGCGACCGAGGCGCATTTCCTGCTGATGCGTTACGCCTTCGACCAGCTTGGCTATCGCCGCTACGAGTGGAAGTGCGACAGTCTCAATGCGCCTTCACGCCGGGCCGCCGCGCGGCTGGGTTTCCAGTATGAAGGCGAATTCCGTCAGGCCATCGTCTATCGCGGCCGCACGCGCGATACCAGCTGGTTTTCGATTATCGACAGCGAATGGCCGCAGGTAAAACAGGGCTTTGAGCGCTGGCTGGCGGCGGACAACTTTAGCGCCGACGGCCAGCAGAAGCACAAACTGGAGGCGCTGCGCCAGCGCCCCTGACTCAGCTTTGCGGCACGATTTTAATGTCGACCATGCCGATGCCCAGCCGACGCGGATCCTGACCGGTGATGTTGCCCAGGTTGCTCTGCTGCGGCTCCGGCGGCGTGATGTTCAGCGTATGGCTGCCGCTGGGGTTGGTAAAGTGCAGCGTGGTGGTGGACGGGGTTTCACCCAGCGTCAGCAGCTGCTGCTGATCGCCCACGCGAACCGGAATCGGGCGGTTCGCGTTGGGTCCGAAGGCGCGCGCCGTGATCACCACATCAAAGCGCGCAGGCAGCGGATCGACATATTCAATATTGACCTCCGGGGCAAGGTTGGCGTTAGACCAGCGCCCCCAGTTCTCCCAGCGCGAGATGCCGCTGAAGCGCTTCACGCTGCTCGGCGCGCCCGGTACGGCAAACAAAAAGCGATCGGCGTCGTAGCGAATGTCATTATCCTCGACGCGAATCATCTGCTGATTACGCTGATAATTCTCTGTGCTCAGCGCGCCCTGCGGAAAATTCACCTGACCTTTCCACTGCGGCTTATCAATACGCGTTACGCTCGGCTGGCCGCCGAGCTGCCCCATCGCCACGCAGAGGTCGGTCGAGATGGCCAGCTCCGGCTTCCACAGTCGCGCCATGCGGAAGCAGCGATCGACCCAGACAAACTTCTCGCCAGCGGTGAAATCGGCCAGCTGATAGCGCAGCGGCGCGGAGTATTCCCCTTCCGGCAGCGGCTCAACGTGGTTGTCGCTGACGCGAAACAGGATCGGCAGCCGGAAGGTTGCGCCGGAAAAACTAAAGCTGTTTTTTGCCTGATCGATAACGAAGCGATCGAGCTTTTTCGGGAAGTTCCACAGCTGGATGATGTCGGCCTTCCAGCGGTTGATATGGTTCTGAAAATCCGTGAGCTGGCCTGCCAGCGTCAGCCCCGCCAGGCTGCTGCGGCCCAGGCCAATCGCGCTATCGCCGCCGAGGATGTCCAGTACCGTCGCGCCGTTATCCAGCGTACTGCGCGGCTGGTCGATCACCTCGGCCTGCGGACGATCGCCGCGGATCACCATAAACAGATCGCGACGCGGCTGTTTGATCAGGTACTGATGCGCGGTGTTGTTCATTGCCAGATGATCGGAGGTCACGACGATCAGGGTATTTTTAAAATAAGGCGAGGCTTTGATGCGCGCGATCAGCCGCGCAATATGCTGCTGCGAGCAGGTTACCGCGCTGAAAGACTGATTGGGCTTGCCTTCATAGCTGTAGCTTTTGCGCTGGCAGCTGCGTGAGATAAAGCCGTCAGGATGGTGCGTGTCTACGGTAAGGGCGAACAGGGCGAAGCGCTTTTGCTGGCGCGACAGCTCTTCATACTTCTCAAACACCTCATCCATCACGGTGTCGTCGTAATAGCCCCAGTTGTTGCGGTAGGCGGGATCGGCCACCCGGCTTTTCAACTCCTGCGAGCCGTACATTCTGGCGGGATCGAAGCCGTGTGAGGTGAGAAACACATCTTTACCGGCAAAGCGCAGATCCGCGCCCTGAATAAACCAGTTTTCATAACCGGAATTCTTCAGAATATCGCCGAGACAGATGTTTTGCGGATAAAAGCTGGAGAGAGAGGCGGAGGCGTTGCCGTCAAAAGGCGCGAACAGCGGAATGCCGCACTGCGACGCCACCATGCCCGCAATAGTGTAGTCGGTGCCGGGAAGCTGCACCGTCTCGCTGAAATCCAGGCTCTGCGCTTTTTCCTGTCCCAGTTCCGGCGTCAGCCCTGGAAACGCCTGCTCATCGAAATAGGTGCGCTCCAGGCTTTCTCCATAGATATACACCAGGTTGAGCTGAGGGTGACTGATGACCTTTTTCGGCACTTTGTAGTAGTCGTCAAAGTCGGAGTCGGCCAGGCGAGTGTGCGAGGCGACCAGGCTGGCGACCTGACGAAAGGCGGGCGTCGTCTGCACCGAACCGGCGGCACAGGCGACCGCCAGCAGGCTCCAGCCCAGCCGATGCGGTCGGTCGTGGCGTCGAAGCAGCCAGCTAAGCAGGCAGATCAGCAAAAACAACAGCAAAATTAGCCCGATAGCGGGCACGACATATTTGCTGACGCCTGCGCCAGTCAGGCTGTTGGTCAGCGTATAGAGCACCGCATCGTTAATGCCGTCGCCGGTAAAGTAGTTGCTGGCGTAGAGCGTCGCATTAAGCAGGACAAACAGCACCAGCAGGGTTAACACCAGCGAAAACCAGATCTTATTCCGCCCGGCTTTCCAGGAGTAAACAGCGATAGCGGCCAGAAACAGCACCACCGAGACAAATTCGGACAACGTCAGATCCTCTCTTGCAATAAATCAGCGCTTCCTGCGCGGCCCGCGATAAGCGTGGAGTGATTGGCGTCAATCTATAATGGCTGTCATAGCGCTGCAACCTGCGCAGCTGGAATTGTGCGGTGGATAATCTTTCCGAAAGGAACGGGCGACGATGGCCGGGCAGCCATCGTCGACAACAGGAGAAAACGACGCTAAATCAAAGCCGACCGGTAAGATATTGCGCTTCGCCGTCGGCAAAGCTCCAGTCGCCTTTGTCATTAGTAATAAAGCTGATCATCAGATCGCGACCTTCCACGCCGCTGCTTTCGCGCAGCTCGCGCGCCAGCTCCGCCATAAAATGCTGCTTTTGCTCAGCGCTGCGCGGGCTGGTATAGACGCGCACCATGACCAGGTTATCGCCGCGCGTAAAGCCCAGCCCGGTGTCCTGAAAAACCATCTGATAAGCTTTGTTTTCGTGAACAATCTGATAGCGATCGCGCTCTGGCACCTTAAACGCGGTCAACACCGCGCGGTGCGCGGCGTCCAGCAAGGTGCGCAGTTCGGCTTCGGAACGGCCCTGTATAACATCAAATTGCAGTAACGGCATGATTCTGACTCCTCTTGAGGTCGCGCTTTGCGTATGCTGATGGCCTTATCCTGGCGTTTATGAGGGCAAAGAAAAAGCGCCCTGGCTGAACTGATTATTCAATATGATGAACAATCTACGATGAAAGAGATAAAAACAGATGCGCTCTGGGTTCACCTGCACTGGCTGCTGGTGCTGGCGGAGCAGGGCAGTTTTACCCGCGCGGCGGAGCGGCTTGAGGTCAGCAAGGCGGCAATGAGCCAGAAAATAAAAGAGCTGGAGAAGGCGGCAGGCGTGGCGCTGGTGCAGCGCACCACGCGTAGCGTCAGGCTCACCGAGGCTGGGGAGAAGCTGGTTGAGGAGCTGCGCGATCCCTTTGCGCGTATCGAACAGGGCTTCTTTAGCGTGCGCGACGCCGTCGGGCCGGTGCGCGGTCTGGTGCGGGTCAGCGCGCCGGTGGCGTTCGCGCGTCAGCAGCTGGTGCCGATTATCGGGGATTTTCTGCGCGCTTATCCGCAGATACGGTTGCAGCTCGACGTTACCGATCGCCTTGTGTCACTCAGCAGCGAAGGCTTCGATCTGGCGATTCGCCATAGCGATACGCTGCCGGAAACCCACGTCGCGCTGCCGCTGTGCGACACGCGCACGCTGCTGGTGGCCTCGCCGGAGTATCTCGCGGCGCAGGGCGCACCGCTGACGCCGCACGATCTGGCGCAGCACAACTGTCTCTATTATCCGCGCGGCGTGGAATCTCCGCGCTGGACCTTTGCCGATGCGGCGCAGGGCGAGCGGGTGCAGGTGCGCATTCAGGGACGCTTCGCCACCAATAACAGCGAGTCGATACGCGACGCGGCGCTTCAGGGGCTGGGCATCGCCATGCTGCCGGACTTCAGCGCCAGCGAAGCGCTGGCGTCCGGCGCGCTGCATGAGGTGCTGCCGCGCTGGCGGGCGGTGGAAGCCTTTGCCGCAAGGCTGTGGATCGTCCGGCCGTACGCCGCGCAGGTGCCGCGCGCGGTGACGACCTTTACGCACTGGCTACGCGCGCGCTTTATCGACGCCTGACGGCAGTCCCAGCCGCGTCGGCGCCAGCATCATCGCGCCCAGCAGGCTGGCGCGGTTGTAGAGTCCGATGCGCAGATTAAAGTCGAGGTGCAGGCGCTCGTCGCCGCTCAGTCTGATAACCGGCGGCGGCGTTTGCGGTCGCTGATGAAACAGCACGGAACAGGCGAACGCATCGCTGTTGCCGGCGTGCAGCTGCTGGTAAAACCATGCGTTAGCGTCGGCCTTGCGTAAATAGAGGTTCACGCGGCGATACTCTTTAATCGCTACCTGCTGCGCCAGCGATAACAGCGCCTGCGCCGGATGATGGATTTTCTGCACGATAAGGGGATAGTCGTCGCGTTTTTTCAGCTCATTAATATAGTTCTGCGCGCCGAGGTTTTTAATTGGCGCCAGCTGCTTCAGCCATTCACGAATAAAGGCATTGCCCGGCGCGGCGGCGATAAACCAGCTTTCAATCACGGGAGACAAAAAATTAAGGGTGCTGGTTTCGCGATAATAGCCAATAACGTCCATTGGCTTATCCTGCTGAACCTGATGGACCCAGTCGAGCTTTTCAAATAGCAGGGTGCCGCAGTCAATACCGATACCGCCGAAACGGTGCAGCAGCTCCAGCCGAATAATTTCGCTTTTTTGCGCTGAGGTCAGATCGGCGGAGATAAACTCTAAATCCGGCAGCCACTGCGCCAGCGTGCTTTTTGTCACCAGATGCAGCGAATGGTCGGGATTATCCTGACGCAGCTGATTGATATTGAGGCGCAGCGAGGGCGGCAGCTGATCGTCATGCCAGTACATCCAGATGGTTTTCGGGATCTCAACAGGCGCTTTCTCCGCCGACAGGATCACCAGGTTTTCCTCCTGGCTGGCATCATATTCTGGCGCAGTCAGCGCGCTGTGCTTTTTCTTCTGCCACAACATTTGACTGCTGAAAGAGACTCTTTTCCAGTTGCGCCAGAGCGCATGTGCAGGACGTTGACGGTGTTGGTTCATGAGGCACCTGTTATTGTGATGTAGGCTGCGGATTTTCCCTGGTGAGGCGCAGCGCAGAGTGCGCGTTAGTTTCCTCACTACTGTGTAAATGTTCTTCACCGATTTAATAAAGCATTATTTATATGCGCGCTACGATTTTTGCTGAATTTCAGATAATCCGGAAAGCGGCCGACCAGATCGTCGCTTACCGCCTTTCGCTTCGCCTTATCGTTAAATAAAATATCCGGCGCGTCGCTTAAGGTTTTAAATAAAGAAATTCTTATTTCCCTCCTGCGCAGCTCGCTGTTCAGCCATGATTTTTATTATTTTGCAAAAAATTCGATTTAATTACGCTGATTAATAAGGCTGATGTGTTGCGCCGCGCGTGATGGCGCAGCGGCATTTGTCTACGCTTAAGGAGGGCTTACTGAGATAAGGAGGCGCTATGTCTGAACCAACCCGAGGGCTGCTGGCGGTCGATAAACAGGGCAACCGCGTACTGTTTCTCGATCCAGAGACCTTTGCCGTACAGCGCGAGCTTAACGCCTTTCCGCCGCGTCCGCATGAGTTGCTGATGCTAACGCCCTGGCAAAAGGCCTACATTCCCATCTATGGCGACGGTATTCACGGCGATAACCCGCATCCTGGCCATAAAGTGGCGATCGTCGATCTGGTAAAGCGCGAAATCAGCGGCTTTATCGACCTCTCGCCGCTGCGTGCGCCGCACAGCGGACAGCTGGGACGCGATGGTAAAGTTTATCTCTGCTGCGAAAACAGCGCCGCCGTGGCCGTTATCGATCCGGTGAACGATCGCGTGGAAAAAACCATCTCTCTGCCTTCGCATAACGCGCACCGCCTGACGCTGTCGCCCAGCGGCCGCAAACTATTCACCGAGAATGAAGAGGACGCCAGCATTACCGTAGTGGATCTGTGCGAAGCGGAAGGGCGGGTCATCGATACGATTCTGCTGCCTGGTCCCATTGCCGGTATTGCGGCCTCGCCGAAGCATCCCTATCTGGTCGCCAGCGCAGCCGATGCGCCGCAGCTCTATGTTATTGATCGGCAGAGCCACCGCGTTCGTCAGCGGCTGACGCTGCCGGGCCATAATAAACCCTGTCAGGTGGTGCGCTTCAGCGCAGACGGCGAGCGGCTGGTGGCAATCGGCGACGAGGAGCCGGTTGTCACGCTGTTTGACGACCTGCTGAATCCGCTCGGCGATATTCCGGTGGGAAATAAACCTATGGACGGCTGTTTTAGTCCGGACAATCAGCAACTGCTGATCGCCAACGAAGGCGACGGCACGCTGAGCGTTATCGATCTGGCGCAGCGTCGCGTTATCGCCACGCCTCGCGTCGGTACGGGCTGCGAGGTGCTGAGTTTTTTCGATGCTGTCAGATAAAAGGGCGATGGTAGATCGCTGAACTCCAGTGGCGGCTGCTGGCATGTTTTTCCGCCTGCCAGCCGCGCTTGCGCAGCTCGCGCGCGATCATTTTATTCATCAGCCCGTGACCCAGCAGCAGCACCGTGCCCTGTTCTGACAGGGCGATTAATTTCTCGGCGGCGCGCGCGGCGCGCTGACGCGCCATAAGCAGCGACTCGCTTTCTCCCGCATAGCCGAACAGCCACAGCATGCGCAGCAGCAGCAGCCAGAGATGCGTCGGGAGTTCGAGACGATCCGAGGCGATAAGCGGCACCGATACTTCGCTGAACAGCGCGTTAACTTCCACCGGATGCAGGCCAAGCTTCGCCAGCGACGACCGGGCGCGCGGCAGCGGGCTGCATACCACCACTGAAGCCTGACGCGCGAGAGTCAGGCTGCGGTCGGGCGGCGTATCGCATACCTGCGCCATATCATACGCCTCGCACCAGTCCGCCAGCGCCTGCGCGCTGAGTCGGCCGCCGGCTCGGTGGTCCGGTTTGCCATGTCGCATCAAGATAATGGTCATAAACCTCCTGCTTCGCTCTTGCTAAAGCCTAATGCAAAGTCGCGTAATGTTAAAACCTAACCTTTTGCAGCTACAAAATTGCCTGCTGTCATCAGATGAT
Source organism: Candidatus Pantoea deserta (assembly GCF_003813865.1). GTDB lineage: Bacteria > Pseudomonadota > Gammaproteobacteria > Enterobacterales > Enterobacteriaceae > Pantoea > Pantoea deserta. The sequence goes on along the minus strand of NZ_RMVG01000001.1, from coordinate 226,592 downwards.
CATGATTTCAGGCGATAAAATGCGCTGTTGCCGACTGGCCGGTTACCACAGCTAATGTTAAGTAAAAATGCTAAGTATCAAATGGTACTGTTAATCTCAATAACAGTATTTATTATTTATCTTCTTGAATTTAAATAAAAATATCTTTGAAAGGTTAAAGGTGGCGGTAGATTTATTGAGCGGTAAGGCTAAATTTACTTGATTTATCTACGCGCGTAGATAGACTGGCGGTCAGTGATTACTCGTGGCGGACGATGCGAGAATGGCCGACAGGTAAGTGCTTTGCCTTTTTAACACGACCGATGATTAACATCGGCAGAAAGCGGCAAAGATTAAAGATCCTGACACCAGGGAAACCTTTACTGACTGTTAAACGTTAGCCAACCAGAACATCGCCACCTGGGGATCCTGAGTCATATCAGGGAATCGTCCCACGGAAGGGCGTTAACGATCGCTGAAACAGGGAAAAAGTATGACACTTCAACACTCCACGGAGCGCGCTTCATCGCTCTCACACTCTGCCGCAGATGAGCGGTTCGCCACCTCTTCCGGACGCCGCGATTTCTGGCGCGCCACCTTATCCTGCTGGCTGGGCACGGCCATGGAGTACGCGGATTTCGCGCTTTATGGTCTGGCGGCGGGCATTATCTTTGGCGATGTTTTCTTTCCTCAGGCGACGCCTGCAATGGCGCTGCTCTCCAGCTTCGCTACCTGGTCGGTGGGATTTATCGCTCGCCCCATTGGCGCGGTTCTCTTCGGCTGGATAGGCGACCGTAAAGGGCGCAAGGTGGTGATGGTTATCACCATTATTCTGATGGGCGCCTCCACGACGTTAATCGGCCTGATCCCCAGCTACGCCACTATCGGCGTCTGGGCGCCTGCCTGCCTGGTGCTGCTGCGCTTTACGCAGGGGCTGGGTGCGGGCGCTGAGCTGTCCGGCGGCACCGTGATGCTGGGCGAATATGCGCCGGTCGAACGACGCGGGCTGGTGTCGTCGGTGATTGCGCTGGGATCGAACAGCGGTACGCTGCTGGCCGCGCTGGTGTGGCTGGCGGTGGTGCAGATGGATCAAGAGAGTCTGCTGGCGTGGGGCTGGCGTATTCCTTTTCTCAGCAGCGTGTTGATTGCGCTGGCGGCGCTGTGGATCCGCCGACATCTGCGCGAAACGCCGGTGTTTGAGCGTAGAAAGCAGGAGCTGGAAGCGGAGCGCGCCCTGGCCGCTGGCGGCCAGCCGGTGGTGGACGATCGCGGCTTCTGGTCGCGCACGCGCGCTTTCTGGACCATGGTCGGCCTGCGTATCGGAGAAAACGGGCCTTCTTATCTGGCGCAGGGCTTTATGGTCGGCTACGTCGCCAAAGTATTGATGGTGGATAAATCGGTGCCGACCACCGCGGTGTTTATCGCGTCGGTGCTGGGCTTTGCGGTGATTCCGCTGGCGGGCTGGCTGTCGGATCGGTTTGGACGCCGCATAACTTATCGCGGATTTTGCCTGCTGCTGATGTTCTATGCCTGGCCCGCTTTCTCTTTGCTCGACAGCCGCGAACCGATGATTGTGATTCCGGTGATTATTGTCGGTATGGCGCTGGCGTCGCTCGGCATCTACGGCGTACAGGCCGCCTGGGGCGTGGAGATGTTCGGCGTCCGCCACCGTTACACCAAAATGGCGGTGGCGAAAGAGTTTGGCTCGATTTTGTCGGGCGGCACCGCGCCGCTGCTGGCGGCGGCCATGCTCTCATGGAGCGGTCACTGGTGGCCGGTAGCGGTCTATTTCACCGTCATGGCCGCCATAGGTTTCTTTACCACCTTCGTCGCGCCGGAAACGCGCGGACGGGATCTCAATTTACCGGAAGACGCCATTTAGTTGTCGTGGCAGCCGAACAGGCCGTGATCGCTCACGGCCTGTTGCGTTTACAACAGGAGTTAACGGGTTGAAACAGCCGTCAGGCAAAGTGACACGCAGCGACGTGGCGAAAATGGCGGGCACATCGGTTGCGGTGGTCAGTTACGTCATGAATAACGGCCCGCGCCCGGTGGCGGAAAGCACCCGTCAGCGCGTGCTGGACGCCATTCGCGTCACCGGCTACCGCCCTAACGGCGTGGCGCGCGCGCTGGCGTCAGGCAGCACGAAAACCTATGGCCTGATCGTGCCCAATATCGGCAATCCTTTTGTCGCGTCCATGGCACATGTGCTGCTACAGGAGTCGCTGGACCACGGTCACGTTATGCTGCTCGGCGATGCCGGCGACGATCGACAGCGCGAGCTGGAGCTAATCCAGAGCTTATTAAACCGGCAGGTTGACGGCCTGTTTTACAACAGCGTCGATCGCCATCCCTATATCGATGTTATTCAGGCCAGCGGCACGCCCTTTATCATGCTGGATCGCGTAGAGCCGCAGCCGGGCGTCAGCATGCTGCGCGTCGACGAGCGTCAGGCGGCGTTTCAGGTGACGTCGCATCTGCTCAGCCACGGTTATCAGCGGGTCGGCATGATTAGCGGGCCGCTGGAGATGCTGAACGCGCAGGATCGTATTCAGGGCTGGCGCGACGCGATGACGGCATACAGGCTGCCAGTAGATGAGGCGTTGATTTTTCCGGCCAGCTATTCACGGCAGGGCGGCTATGACGCGGCGCAGCGGATGCTGGCGGGGCCTGGCGCGCTGCGTGCGCTGTTTGCCAGCAATGAAGGGCAGGCGATCGGCTGTCTGCGCGCCTTCTCCGAACGGGGGATTCGCGTGCCGCAGGATGTGGCGCTGGTGTGCTTTAACGGCACCGACCAGTCAGCCTTCCATATTCCCACCTTAACCACCGTTCGCCAGCCGCTGCGGGATATGGCGCGCTGCGCTATCGCCATGCTGCAAAACTGGGACGGGGAGGCGACGCTGCGGGAGTTTCCCCACTACCTTGAAATCGGCGAATCCTGCGGCTGTACGCCGCATACAGAAGACAACGCGACAACAACATGAAAAGAGTGATTATTGACTGCGATCCGGGCAACGGCATCGCGGGGGCCAACACGGATGATGGGCTGGCAATCGCGCTGGCGCTGGCTTCGCCTGCGCTGTCGGTAGAATTAATCACCACGGTGGCGGGCAATACCCCCAGCGAGACAGGGGCGCGGGTCGCAAAAGATCTGCTGCTGCGTCTCGGCTCCTTTGTTCCGGTGGTGCAGGGGGCAACGCAGGCGCTGAAGGAGGATCCGACGCCGTGGCGCGCGGCGCTGGACAACCGGGTTTGCCAGCCAGATATGCAGAGGCTGTGGCGCGGCGTGCGGGAGCCTGCGGCGGTCGCGCCGGATGGCGATGACGCGGCCAGCGCCATCGGCGAATTAATCTGTAATAACCCAGGTGAAATTACCCTGGTGGCTATCGGTCCGCTGACAAATGTGGCGACGGCGATGCAGCGCTATCCGGCGATGGCCGAAGCGGTAGCCGAAATTGTCATTATGGGCGGCGTGTTCGGGCTGGATGATTATATCAAGGACACCAATTTCGGCCTCGATCCCGAAGCGGCTCATCAGGTGCTGCACAGCGGCGCGGCGATTACGCTGGTGCCAATGGACGTAACGACGCAAACGATGCTGACGCATCAGGATCTGCTGCGCATTACCGCCAGCGATCATCCCCTGTCGCACTTTGTTCGCGAGACGCTGCGTCCGTGGATCGACTACTCTATGCGAACCCGTAATATACCGGGCAGCTGGATCCATGACGTGCTGGTGGTCGCCTGGCTGCTTAACCAGCGCGTCGCGAGCGGCACTGACTATCGCGTGGACATCGAACTCCGTCCTGGCGCAACGCGCGGCAAGAGCTGGCGCTACCGCACTCCGCTGCGCGTCGACGTCGGAATTCCTGCCGAGGCGGGCGCGCTGGTGCATGTGCTGCACCACGTCGATAATGCGTTGCTGTTAACCATGATTGAAGAGGCGCTGTCGCAGCTTAAGCGCTGAGCAGACGGCGAAGGCGAGCATTAGATCGCCTCGCACACGTCAACCCACTGCGCCTGCGTCAGTTCGGCCATGCGCTGTGGCGTAATACGCACGGCGCTATGGGTAGCGCCTGCTGCGGGCAGCACCTCATCGAAATCGTGCAGCGATCGATCGCAGTACACCTTCAGAGGATTCTCCAGCCCGAACGGGCAGACGCCGCCGACCGGATGGCCGGTCCAGTTCACCACTTCATCCACGCTGAGCATACGCGCTTTCGCGCCCAGCGCCGCTTTGAGTTTGCGATTATCCAGCCGCGCATCGCCGCGCGTGACGATCAGGACCACTTCATCTCTGACTTTCAGCGACAGGGTTTTGGCAATTTGTCCAGGCGCAACGCCGTGAACGCGCGCCGCCATCTCAACGGTAGCGGTGCTTTGCGACATCTCAATAATGTCGATGTCAGGCGCATGCTCGGCGAAAAACTGCCGTACCGACTCCAGGCTCATCTCTTTCTCCATGCAGATCGAAGGCGTAAAAACTGCCACAAGGCGGAAAAAGTGTAAACGAGAGAAAAGGAGAAATTGCGCCGCGGCGCGCTTTTAAACGTTGAGAGTGCAGTTGCCGCAGCGTTCCACATCGGGAATACGGTAGCGCTGGCAGCAGCTGCGCCTGACCATCTCGCCGTCGCGCGGCAGCATGGTGCGGTAAAGAGGATTATCGCTGCCGTCCAGCAGACGGCTGGTGAAAAACAGCGCCTGCTCCAGTTGCAGAAGGGTGGACTCATCCAGCAGGGTTTTCAGTTCGCCAAGGAACCAGTGGAAGGAGAAGCCCATATTATTCCAGATCAGTCTGGCGTTAATACCGCCATGCCGGGCGATGGCGTTTACGACGGGGATCAGGTGCTGCTGGATCAGGCGGTCAAGGCGCTGGGGAGCGTTGAGATAGCGCGCCTCTTCATCCTCGCGCGCGCTAATCCAGAAGGCGCAGGGATAGCCATGCTCGTGAAACTGGACGTGAATTTGCTGCGGCGAGCAGTCCAGCGCGCGCGATTCGGCCAGCAGCGCCAGCATCAGCGGCGGCAACAGCAGGCCAAAGTACCACTGCGCCCAGAGCGACTGCACCGGCTTCGCTTCCTGAACGACATCGGGATGCTGGCGATAGAGATAGTCGCTGTAGCGCTGCGCCAGCACGGGAAAGTGTTCTGCTTGCGACCAGTCCGCCAGCGTAAGGGCGTCCGCGGGGGCGGCTTCATCGAGGTGAATCGTCTCCAGCATATAGCTGCGCTGTTCGCGCATCAGGTCGCGCAGGGCGCAGGCCAGCGAGCGGTCGCGCTGCATAAAGATCGGCTGACTGTGCTGATAGCGTTGAGGTTGCTGCCTGATAATTGACATGCTGGATCACGCGCCCGGAAAGCAGAGAAGAAAGAATGATAATCGTTCTTAGTCCTATTCACAAGTTAACCGTTTCGTTGCGGCGTCAGGGAAGCGGGCAAGGAATGAGCGGAATCGGCAGGGCGGAAATCGGGGCGGAAGGGGCGTCAACGCGCGGTCCGGCTCAGCAAAAGGCGTTATCGCGCCTTTTGCTGAGCAAACTATCAGAGCGCTTCGCCGGCGGCTGGCGCGGTTTGAGGTAAATCCTCCCAGGCGAGAATGGTATTGCGTCCCTGATTTTTGGCCACATAGAGCGCGCGATCGGCATTCGCCACGGCCTGATCAAATTCATTATCAAAGATGGGCGCGATACCGGCGCTCACGGTGACGTGGGTAGAGACCTTTTCATTGAAACGGTGGGGAATTTCCAGATCGACCACGTACTGACGAATGCGCTCAGCCAGCTTCATGGCAATAGACGCATTGACGTTGGTCATCAGCACCAGAAACTCCTCGCCGCCATAGCGCACCACGACGTCGCGCGAGCGTACCGCGTCGCGAATCGCCACCGACACGCGAGCCAGCGCCTGGTCGCCCATTGCGTGACCGTAGTTGTCGTTATAAGCCTTGAAGTGGTCAATATCCAGCAGCAGGACGTAGTGGCTGCCGGCGTGGTTTTCCAGAATATTATCCAGCCGGTTTTTCAGTCCGCGCCGGTTATACAGGCCGGTCAGCGGATCCAGCATGCTGAGATCGCTGAAGGTTTCCTTTTCTTCATAAAGCTGACGCATCAGCTGGCGGGTAAAGCGATCAACGCGTCGGCGCATCAGATGTTGCAGAGAAAAGCCAATCAGCGGCAGCGAAAGGGTCAGCAGCAGCATCGTCAGATGTTCGCCGTTATCCAGCAGCAGCACCGTTACCACTGGCGGGGTGATATGCAGACAAAAGGCCAGCAGATAATCGCTGAGGGCAATCGCGCTGATGAAAAAGACGCTCAGCAAACTGATTAATAAAAAATTACCGTCTATAAGGAAAACCTGATGATACCTGTGGTAAATATGCCAGGCCCAGAGCGCGCCAAGCAGCAGCGCGACAGGATTTAATAACGGAAATTTTAGTTTCGGCCTGATGAAACACGTAATTAGCGTTAAAACGCTAAACGAGGCAATAGAAATAACGGGCGCTGATAATTCTGCGTGCGGGCAATGGCTAAAAGGAATCAGGCAAAAAAGCGATACGGCGACATTTAAAAACAGGAAAAGCATCAGCGAGAGCCGATATTTGCTGTGTTTCAGTTCATCGTAAGATTGTAATTTCATTATTGATACTCGAAACGGCCCTGAAATATCAAAGCGCATTCCGGCGAAAAAAGGAAATTTAGCCGGACAATGAGCAAATTTGCTGTGTTATGAAAGGTGTTATCGGCCGCAATCTAGCATTTTCCAACTGGTCTGTCATCTTCTGGTCAGCGAACACAAAAAAGCACTGCAAGATGAGATTAATTATCATATGCTAATGGTAATACTTATCATTTGAGGTCTGCGCCATGATAATGGCTATGCTCGCCGCCTGCGGCATGTGGGGATTCAGCTGGATGATGGGAAAGAAACTGGACAGCGCCTGGGGCGTACTCTTGCCCTGCGCGGCAATGCCGTGCTTCGCCTTATGGGAACCGAGCTTTAGCCAGTGGCGGCTTTTGATGATGGCGGCGCTGCTGCTGACGGTGGTGATGCTGTTTCATCGCCGACTGCGTCACTATCTGCTGCTGCCTTCATGTCTGGCGTTAGCGGGCGGATTAGCGGCCGTTGCGATAAATTTTAACGGGTCGTAAAGCAGGGAGGTCATTCAGAGGGGAGAAGCAGAGAAGGACAACTCTGGTGCGAAGAGAGGGACTTGAACCCTCACGTCCGTAAGGACACTAACACCTGAAGCTAGCGCGTCTACCAATTCCGCCACCTTCGCATTGGAGTCATCTTATTTTTCATATCGCCGCATTGGTGCGAAGAGAGGGACTTGAACCCTCACGTCCGTAAGGACACTAACACCTGAAGCTAGCGCGTCTACCAATTCCGCCACCTTCGCGCAGTGCGATGCGAGATGAAAATCGTGGTTGTTGGTGCGAAGAGAGGGACTTGAACCCTCACGTCCGTAAGAACACTAACACCTGAAGCTAGCGCGTCTACCAATTCCGCCACCTTCGCGTACCAGCAATACATGACAGTATTGCAACCACGGAGGCGCATTCTAGAGATTTTACACCTGACGTCAACAGATATTTCGCGACGGTGATGCGACTGCTGCAAAAAGCAACGCTCTCACCGTCGCATGCGCTTAGCGCGCCCTGGCGCCGCGGCCGTAAACGGCGCGATAAACCTTAAAGCGTCCGTTTTGCGCCAGCACTTCATGGCTGCCGAAGGTTTCATCCAGCACCTGCGGATAGGGCAGGAAGGCGTTGGCGACAATGCGCAGTTCGCCGCCGGTGTTAAGGTGTTTCACCGCGCCGCGGATCAGCGTCTGCGCCGCGTCAAGGCTGGTTTCGCGCCCTTCGTGGAAGGGGGGATTGGAGAGGATCAGATCGAAGCGGCCGGTAACGTCTGAGAAGACGTTGCTGGGAAAAACGTCGCCTTCAAAGCCGTTGACGGCCAGCGTCGCCTTGCTCGCCTCGATCGCCGCGGCGCTGACGTCACACAGCGTTAAGCGCACCTTCGGCGAATGGTTCGCCAGCACCGCAGAGAGCACGCCTGCGCCGCAGCCGATGTCCAGCACTTTGCCTTTGGTGTGCGGCGTCAGAGTGGTGAGCAGCAGCGCGCTGCCAATGTCGAGATCGTCACGGCTGAAGACGCCAGGCAGCGTGCAAATGGTCAGCGGATCGAGATCGTAGCTATCGCGGAAGCTATCGGCGTCGAAGGTCGGCTGGCTTTCCAGGCGACCATGATAGAGACCGCAGCGGCGCGCGCTGTCGATTTTGTCCAGCGTTGCCCAGGCTTCCACCATCCCTTCGGCGCTGCGAACGCCGCTGCGGTTTTCACCCACAATGAAGACATCGCAGCCCAGCGGCAGCAGCGACAGCAGGTTGGTCAGCTGGAACAGCGCTTCTGGCTTGTTCTTCGGCCAGTAGTAAACCAGGGTGTCGCAGCCTTCAGCGTCTTCCTGCGTTGCCACCAGACCATAGCGCGCCCGCTCGCCCAGGCGGCGGCTCAGGTTTTGCCAGTGATGATACTGCTGGGTATGCACGCGCGACGAGGCGGTTTCCAGCTGAGCGGGCAGGTCATCCTGCATATCGCCAGCGAACAACACGTGGCGGGCGGTAAATTCATCACTGTGGCGCAGTATAACTTCGCTGGCCGGGGTAAAAGCAGACATGAAAGGCTCCTGTTAGATCAGAGCGGGGATTATAGTGGTTTGTTGGCGCATGTTCGATGGGTTTGCTAGCATAGCGTCGCATTCCGGCAGCACTCCAGGGGTAGAACATGACGTCCAGGCGCGACTGGCTGTTACAGCAAATGGGAATAACGCAGTATCAACTGCGTCGCCCGCGCGTGCTTCAGGGCGAAATTGCCGTCAGGCTGACGCCGGGCACGAAGTTAATTATCGTGGCGGATGTGGCGCCTGGCCTGCATGAGCCGCTGGTGCGCGACATTCTCCGCGCGCTCGGCCTGCAACCGGAGCAGGTGATGACGCTGACGCCCGATCAGCTGCAAATGCTGCCTGAGTCGCTTGACTGTGTGGGCTGGCTGCTCGGTATCGACGTTGCGCATCCCTTCAGCGGCGTCGCGCTCCACTCATCCTCTTTAAGTGAACTTTCCAGCAGCGGCGAGGCGAAACGCGCGCTCTGGCAACAGATGTGTAACTATGACAGCGATCTCTTTCCTCACCCCTGAGGACAATGCTCAGGCGTTTGCCATCGAGTGCCGCAGCCATGCTTTTCCGTGGCGGGAACAGACCTTTGCCAGCAATCAGGGCGAGCGTTTTCTTAACTATCGACTCGACGTCGACGGCGTGATGGCGGCCTTCGCTATTACCCAGGTGGTGCTGGATGAGGCATCGCTGTTTAATATCGCCGTCGATCCCGCTTTTCAGCGGCGCGGCTACGGTCGTCAGCTGTTGCAGCACCTGATTGCCGAGCTGGAGAAGCGCGAGGTGATGACGCTGTGGCTGGAGGTGCGCGCCTCGAATCATCCTGCCATCGCGCTGTACGAGCAGCTCGACTTTCATCAGGTTAGCCGTCGCCCCAACTACTATCCCACCGCCAGCGGACGTGAAGATGCCATTATCATGGCGCTGACGCTCTAGGCCTTTCAGGAGTTGTAATGTTAACAGACTGGGATTGCATCCTGTTCGATGCAGATGACACCCTTTTCCATTTTGATGCTTTTGCCGGGCTGCAACGTCTGTTCGCCGGCTATGACGTGCATTTCACCGATCAGGACTACGCCGACTATCAGGCGATCAACAAACCGCTGTGGGTGGATTACCAGAACGGCGCCATCTCTGCGTTGCAGCTTCAGACACGCCGCTTTACCGGCTGGTCGGAAAAGCTGAGCGTGCCGCCAGAGGTGCTGAACAGCGGGTTCCTTACCGCTATGTCCGAGATCTGTATGCCGCTGGAAGGCGCGGTCAGCCTGATGCATGCTCTGCATAACAAGGTGCCTATGGGGATTATCACCAACGGCTTTACCGCGTTGCAGCAGGCGCGTCTTGAGCGCACCGGCTTTCGCGACTACTTTTCTGCGCTGGTTATCTCTGAGCAGGTAGGGGTGCCGAAACCGGACGCGGCCATTTTCGACTATGCGCTGGAAAAGATGGGCAATCCGGATCGCAGCCGCGTGCTGATGGTCGGGGATACGCCAGAGTCGGATATTCTCGGCGGCATCAATGCGGGCCTGAAAACCTGCTGGATCGATCACGGCACGCGTCCGCTGCCCGATACCATTCAGCCCACCTGGACGGTGAAAACCCTGTCTGAGCTGAAGGCGCTGTTACTCGCCTGAGTCTCGCGTCGGCTGTTTTGCTTCATGCTGAAAAGCCCGGTTAGCGGGCTGCGGTTTTGCGTAACGGGCCGTTCGCCGGCAGCGTCGCCCTGGCGCTCCGATCGCGAGTGCGCGCCTGCGGCTTGAAACACTGAAAAATGACCGCATTTAGCCTGTGGCGCGCGTGACGATAACGGTCAGCGTCAGCGCGTCAGCGCGTCGGCGCGTCAGGGGGCGGCGTCTCTTTTCTCGCCCTCATCCTCACGATCCTCTTTTACCGGCGTGCTGGCGGTCAGCAGAAACGGCGACTGCTGCCAGCGGGTGCGGCGATCGCGCAGCAGGGTGCGTGACAGGATAATGCCGATGGCCAGCGCCAGCAGCATCATCAGGCGTAAAATATTGGTGGTGTTATCGACCTGACGCGATTCGGTGACCAGCACATGGGTATCCAGCGTGACGCGCAGAAAGCCGAGCGGGCCGTCGCTGTTGCCGAGCGGCTCCACCAGCTGATGGTTGAAGTAGCTGCCGGCGCGCTTGCCGTCCAGCGCCAGCCGATCGCGCACGTTGATGTTTTCACCGCTGTGCGCCACCAGGCTGCCGTCGTCGGCGTAGACCGAGGCGTCAAGAATGCGGCTGTTGGTGGTCATCTGATTAAGGATGGCTTCAATCTGGCTGCGGTTGTCTTCGCTATTGTCCATCAGCGGCGACAGGCTAAAGGCGACCTGCTTTGTCAGCGTCTGCGCCAGCTCTTCGACCTGCTCGGAGCGCGCCATCTGATGGCCGAGGCTGAACCAGGAGGCGCCCTGCATTAGCACCACCAGCAGCGCCAGCGAGATCAGCACAATAACCGTGCGATGTAAGCGAAATTTTAGTGCGCTTTTAGCCATCAATAACCCGTGTCACGTAACAACAGAAACCAGGAGATTATGTTGCCAGAAGCGGCGCAGACAAGGTAGCCTCTTGCGTGGTTTTGTTGTCCCCCTACAGGAGCTCTGATGCCGAACCGTCTTACCTGGTGCGATTTGCCCGCCGAACTCTCCGAATGGCCGGGTTTACCTCTTTCCCTCAGCGGCGATGAAGTGATGCCGCTGGATTACCGTGCCGGTCGGACCGGCTGGCTGCTGTATGGTCGTGGACTCGATAAACAGCAGCTTACCGATTATCAGCGCAAGCTGGGCGCGGCGATGGTCATCGTCAGCGCCTGGCGTATCGATGAGTATCAGGTGGTGCGCCTGGCCGGTTCGCTGACGCCGCGCGCCGCCAGGCTGGCGCATGACAATGGTCTTGACGTCGCGCCGCTTGGCAAGATTCCGCATCTGAAGACGCCAGGCCTGCTGGTGATGGACATGGACTCCACGGCCATTCAGATCGAATGCATCGATGAGATTGCTAAACTGGCGGGCAGCGGCGAGCTGGTGGCGGAAGTCACAGAACGCGCCATGCGCGGCGAGCTGGACTTTGCCGCCAGCCTGAGACAGCGCGTGGCGACGCTGAAGGATGCCGATGCCAATATTCTTAAGCAGGTGCGCGACGAGCTGCCGCTGATGCCGGGGCTGACCGAGCTGGTGCAGAAGCTACAGGCGCTGGGCTGGCAGGTGGCGATCGCGTCAGGCGGCTTTACCTATTTCGCCGAATACCTGCGCGACAAGCTGCATCTGGCGCACGTCGCCGCCAATGAACTGGAAATGCGCGACGGCAAGCTGACCGGCGAGGTGCTGGGGCAGATTGTCGATGCGCAATACAAGGCTGATACCCTGAAAAAGCTGGCGCAGCGTTTTGACATCGCGCCGGAACAGACCGTCGCGATTGGCGACGGCGCCAACGATCTGCCGATGATAAAAGCGTCAGCGCTGGGTATCGCCTATCATGCTAAACCAAAGGTGAATGAGCAGACGGAGGTCACTATCCGTCACGCCGATCTGATGGGTGTTTTTTGCATCCTCAGCGGCAGCCTGATCCACGAAGAGCGTTAGAGGTACTGATTTGGCCAAAGCGGCAAAACGCGCCTTTGTTTGTAACGAATGCGGCGCAGACTATCCGCGCTGGCAGGGGCAATGCAGCGCCTGCCACGCCTGGAACACCATCACCGAAGTGCGCATTGCGGCGTCGCCAGCGGCGGCGCGCAATGAGCGCCTGAGCGGCTATGCGGGCAGCGCGGGCGTCAGCCGGGTACAGAAGCTGTCAGAGATTAGCCTTGAGGCGCTGCCGCGCTTCTCTACCGGCTTTAAAGAGTTTGACCGGGTGCTGGGCGGCGGCGTGGTGCCGGGCAGCGCCATTCTGATTGGCGGCAACCCCGGCGCGGGTAAATCAACGCTGTTGTTGCAGGTGATGTGCCGCCTGGCGCAGGAGATGAAAACCCTGTATGTCACCGGGGAAGAGTCGTTGCAGCAGGTGGCGATGCGCGCGCACCGTCTGGGCCTGCCGAGCGAAAACCTCAATATGCTGTCGGAAACCAGCATCGAGCAGATCTGTCAGATCGCCGAGCAGGAGCAGCCGAAGCTGATGGTGATCGACTCCATCCAGGTGATGCATATGGCGGATATTCAGTCGTCGCCGGGCAGCGTGGCGCAGGTGCGCGAAACCGCCGCCTATCTGACGCGCTTCGCCAAAACGCGCGGCGTGGCGATCGTCATGGTCGGCCACGTCACCAAAGACGGCTCGCTGGCCGGTCCGAAAGTGCTGGAGCACTGCATCGACTGTTCGGTATTGCTGGACGGCGACGCCGACTCGCGCTTTCGCACGCTGCGCAGCCATAAAAACCGTTTTGGCGCCGTTAACGAGCTGGGCGTATTCGCTATGACCGAGCAGGGCATGCGGGAAGTCAGCAATCCCTCAGCGATTTTCCTGTCGCGCGGCGATGAGATTACCTCTGGCAGCTCCGTAATGGTGGTGTGGGAAGGAACGCGTCCGCTGCTGGTTGAGATTCAGGCGCTGGTCGATCACTCGATGATGGGCAATCCGCGCCGCGTCGCGGTCGGGCTGGAACAGAATCGTCTGGCTATTTTGCTGGCGGTGCTGCACCGCCACGGCGGGCTGCAAATGGCCGATCAGGATGTCTTCGTCAACGTGGTGGGCGGCGTAAAGGTAACCGAAACCAGCGCCGATCTGGCGCTGCTGCTGGCGATGGTGTCGAGCCTGCGCGATCGGCCGCTGCCGCAGGATCTGGTGATCTTTGGCGAAGTGGGGCTGGCGGGCGAGATCCGTCCGGTGCCAAGCGGCCAGGAGCGCATCTCTGAAGCGGCCAAGCACGGCTTCAAACGCGCCATCGTGCCGGCTGGCAACGCGCCTAAAAAAGCGATCGACGGTATGAAGGTTTACAGCGCGAAAAAACTGGCGGACGCGCTGGCGATACTGGATGAGCTTTAAAGGCTGAGCGGGTAAACTCGCTGGCAAATTCAATCCATGCAGGAGGCAGCATGACGTCGTTCGACTATTTGAAAACCGCCATTCGCCAGCAGGGGCATACCCTGCAACAGGTGGCCGACGCCAGCGGGATGACCAAGGGCTATCTGAGCCAGCTGCTCAATGCCAAAATTAAAAGCCCCAGCGCGCAGAAGCTGGAAGCGCTGCATCGTTTTCTGGGGCTGGAGTTTCCGCGTCGCGAAAAAACGGTTGGGGTGGTGTTCGGCAAGTTTTATCCGCTGCACACCGGCCATATCTATCTGATCCAGCGCGCCTGTAGCCAGGTGGACGAGCTGCATATCATCATGGGTCACGACGAGCCGCGCGATCGTGAACTGTTCGAAAACAGCGCGATGTCGCAGCAGCCGACCGTCAGCGATCGGCTGCGCTGGCTGCTACAGACCTTCAAATATCAGAAAAACATTCGCATCCACTCTTTTAACGAAGAGGGCATCGAGCCTTATCCGCACGGCTGGGATGTCTGGAGCGAGGGCGTCAAACGCTTTCTCAGCGATCAAGGCATTTCCCCTGACTGCATCTACACCAGCGAAACCGCGGATGCCGAGATGTATCAGCAGCATCTGGGCATTAACACCGTGCTGATTGATCCCGCGCGATCCTTTATGAATATCAGCGGCGGGCAGATCCGTCAGGATCCGTTCCGCTACTGGGAATATATTCCCACCGAGGTAAAGCCCTTCTTTGTGCGCACCGTGGCCGTGCTCGGCGGCGAATCGAGCGGCAAATCCACGCTGGTCAACAAGCTGGCTAATATTTTCAACACGACCAGCGCCTGGGAGTACGGGCGCGACTACGTCTTCTCGCATCTGGGCGGCGACGAAATGGCGCTGCAGTATTCCGACTACGACAAGATTGCGCTCGGCCAGGCGCAGTACATCGACTTTGCGGTGAAGTACGCCAACAAAGTCGCCTTTATCGATACCGACTTTATCACTACCCAGGCGTTCTGCCTGAAGTATGAAGGGCGCGAACACCCCTTTGTGCAGGCGCTGATCGACGAATACCGCTTCGACCTGGTGATCCTGCTGGAGAACAACGTGCCTTGGGTCGCTGACGGCCTGCGCAGCCTGGGCAGCTCGGTGGATCGCCGGGAGTTCCAGTCTCTGCTGGTGACCATGCTGCGGGAAAACAACGTCGATTTCGCGCATGTGCGCGAGGACGATTACGATACGCGGTTTCTGCGCTGTATTGAGCTGGTGAAAGGGATGATGGAAGGAAAAAAGGTAGCAAGCGCGGCTGCAAAATAAATTAATCAGAAACGGGTTGTCAAAAAGACAACCTGGTAAAAATATAACTACATCTGAAATTTGTCATTTTTTTTCAAATGGATATTTTTATAAACATTCTACAGAGTTTTCTTTCCAGAAAGAGCGTATTTTCAACGGAAAATCCCTTAAGCCATTATTTGATGTCTGTAACAGAAAAGAATTAAAAGGTCTTTATCATTAAATCTCATTTCTCAAAGGATGAGTTATTTTATGAAGACTCAGAGTCTGAAAAGCGCTTGCATTAAAACCCTCTCAAAAAGTGAACTTTATGATCAAAAGGAGTTGAATGGTGTTAAAGTATTGAAAAACATGCTCGGAACGCTTGATAAAAATTTCCAGACTAACTTTTTTTACGGTGGTGATGACACGCCGCATAAAGTAAGTATGAAATGGTACGAAGCCAGAATGTCGCACGAAACACGTTCCGAATTCAGGCTTTATTACGAAAGTAACCAGGTAATGAATTCAGCCCAGCTAGGCGACAATATTGTGGTTGGTTTTGATAAAACTAATACGTTGACCTGTATTCTTTACAAGATAAATGGTGAAGACCACCAGGGACATATTGAAGACTGGGTGAAAATAAAATAAAAACATCGCCATGCTAACAATCCAGTACGCAATACCTGAGTATTAATAAAGACATCAGCTCAGAGGTGAATGGTTAGCTTGCTGCATTAGTTTTTATATTAAAGGATTATAAATGGGGCTGACGCCCCATTTTTCAGGCAGCCGCCAGCGCGCGCAGCATATTGACCCCTTTTTGCCGCACCAGCAGCGCCAGCAGCAGCATACCCGCCAGCGCCAGCGCGCTCGCCAGCAGAAACGCGGTGTGATAGCCGCCGCCGTACTGGATCAGAAAGCCGGTAATGCCCGGCGACAGGATACCGGCAAGATTAGCCAGCAGATGAACAAAGCCGCCTGCGGTGCCGATACGGCCCGCCGGAACAATATCCTGCAACAGCGACCAGCACGCTTGCGGCGTCATATAGGCGAAAACGCTGGCCAGCGTAATCAGCGTCACCGCACTGGCAACATCCTGACTCCACGCCGTTAACAGCACGCACAGGGCCGCTACCGCCAGGCCGATAAAGATCACCAGCTTGCGCGACAGCAAAAAGTTTTGCGTGCGGCGGAACAGCATATCAGAGACGATGCCGCCGCCGAGAAAGCCCACCGTTGCGCCCAGCCAGGGCAGAACGCCGATAATGCTCATGCTCTTAATATCAAGATGCTGAAAATCGGTGAGATAGCTGGGCAGCCAGGAAAGGAAAAAGTACTGAATATAGTTAAAGCAGAAAAAGGCGCTCGCCACGCCCAGCACCGGCAGCGAAAAAATGTAGCGCCATAGCGAATGGCGATCCTGCTGTGGCGAAGCGGCGGCCTGCGTCGCCGGACGCTGGCCGCTGATCAGCTCGCGCTCTGCCGCGCCGACGCGAGGATGATCTTCAGGCTTGTCGCGGAACAGCCACAGCCAGCAGGCGACCCACACAAAGCCCGCCAGCGCAATAACGACAAAGGCGATGCGCCAGCCATAGTGCAAACCAACCAGCCCGACAACCGGCGCGGCAATCGCGGCGCCGAGCGGCTGGCCGGCGTTGGTAAAGCCCACCGCGCGGCCCGTCTCTTTTTTAGGGAACCAGTTGGCGATCGATTTGTTGGTGGTGGTGCCCATCGGCCCTTCGCCGATGCCGAACAGCATGCGCACGATCAGCAGGTGAGTAAATCCTGTCACCAGCGCGGTTGCGCCGCAGAACAGCGACCAGACGCCCGCCGCCCACGCATAGACGCGACGTGGGCCAAAACGATCTGCGGCCCAGCCGCCGAGAAAGCAGAATGCGCAGTAGCCGATAAAAAAACAGCTAAAAAGAATGCCCATCTCTGCGTCATTAATATGCAGATCGGTTTTGATGAGCGGAGCCATAACGGAGAGTGCGGCGCGATCCAGATAGTTCAGCATACCGGCGAAAAACAGCAGTAGCGCAATGACAACACGGTAGTTTTTACGCATAGCGACGCACTCCTTTATCGGTGATCTGGCTCAGCGAGAGGCGATAGCGGCGCAGCACCTCTTCATCCGGCGCGTAGCCTAGTCCTGGCCGCGCGGAGAGAGTAAAAACCGTCTCCTGCGGGAAATCGGGGTAGAGTTCGGCTTCAAAGGCGATCCACGGCACTTCCATTTTGACCTCGTCAGGCAACAGCGCGACCAGATGCGCGGTCGCCAGCATGCCTGCGCCGTAATAGAAGCAGTGCGGCACGACCCGCACCCGATACTGCTGCGCGGCGGCAAATACGCGCAGCGCGGCGCTAATGCCGCCCACCTTCGCCACGCTGGGCTGCGCGACATCGACCGCGCCGTTTTCCAGCAGATGGATAAAGCCCCAGTCGCCGTCTACGTTCTCACCGGCCGCCAGCGGCACGCCGACGCGTTTCAGCTGCGCCAGGCCCTGATAATCATCAGGCGGCCAGATCGGCTCTTCCAGCCAGCCGAGCTGAAGCGCGCGCAGCTCGTGCGCCTGCTGCGTCGCCTGTTCGCGCGTCCACGGACAGTTAACGTCCACCATAAGTTCAGCCTGCTCAGGCAACGCGTCGCGCGCCGCCTGAATGGCGGCGAAGGCGGTTTCATGCAGTTTGAGGGTGGTAAAGCCTTCATCCCAGGCGCGTCTGACCTGCCGGGCGACGGCGACGGGATCGTTATCGTAGCTGACCAGGCTGGCATAGCGCTCAACGCGCTGACGGCTGGCTCCCAGAAGCTGCCACAGCGGCTTATCTTGTCGCTGCCCTAGCGCATCCCACAGCGCAATATCTACCGCCGAGAGCGCGTAACGCACCGGACCGCTGCGGCCAAAGGCATGCAGCGCTTGCTCTGCCTGCTGCATCAGATCCGCGATAGCCTGCGCCGTATCCGGCAGGGGTTTACCGATAAACAGCGGGGCGACCAGCGTGCAGATCGCCTGCTCGGTAACAGGGTTCGCCAGATGACCAAAGGCTTCTCCCCAGCCGCACAGGCCGTTATCGCAGCTGATTTTCACCAGCAGCGTTTCCATACGGCGCAGCGATGAAGAGGCGGCGTTAAAGGTGGTTTCCTGCTGTCGGGGCGCCTGTCGCTGCGCATTAAAAGGAATGGCGACGCGTATCACGTCGATTGAAACTATTTTCATGCCACAGACCTCGTAAGATGACCCCCGGCGTGAATTTTTATAACAGCTTGCCGGAACGGTAGGGTGAGTCGAATCAGATCATCAGCGAGTATAAAAAGCGCGCCAGGCGGCGGCATCGGGCGACAGCCCAGGGTTAAATGCGGAATAAAAGGGATAATTGGGCGAAGCGACAAAGGAACGCGCAAAGGGTCACAGAAAAGCGCATAAAGAAAAGGCGGCATCGCTGCCGCCTGAGGAATTACTTGGTAATACGCTTGTACTTGATACGCTTTGGCTCCAGCGCTTCTGCGCCGAGGGTGCGTTTTTTGTACTCTTCGTATTCGCTGAAGTTACCTTCGAAGAATTCGACTTTGCCCTCATCCTGATAGTCGAGGATATGGGTCGCGATACGGTCGAGGAACCAGCGGTCGTGCGAGATCACCATGGCGCAGCCAGGGAACTCCAGCAGGGCGTTTTCCAGCGCGCGCAGGGTTTCTACGTCCAGGTCGTTGGTCGGTTCGTCAAGCAGCAGCAGGTTGCCGCCTACCTGAAGCAGCTTCGCCAGATGCAGACGGCCGCGTTCGCCCCCGGACAGCTCGCCGACGCGTTTGCCCTGGTCGGTGCCTTTGAAGTTAAAGCGGCCCACGTAGGCGCGGCTCGGCATCTCAAAGTTACCGATGCGCATGATGTCCAGACCGCCGGACACCTCTTCCCACACGGTTTTTGAATTATCCATCGAGTCGCGGAACTGATCGACCGACGCCAGCTTGACGGTTTCGCCCAGCTCGATGCTGCCGGAGTCCGGCTGCTCCTGCCCGGTCATCATGCGGAACAGGGTCGATTTACCTGCGCCGTTCGGACCGATAATGCCGACGATAGCCCCTTTCGGCACTGAGAACGACAGATCGTCGATCAGCACGCGGTCGCCGTAGGATTTAGTCAGGTTTTTCACCTCGACCACTTTATCGCCCAGGCGCGGACCTGGCGGAATAAAGAGTTCGCTGGTCTCGTTACGTTTCTGATACTCGGTGCTGTTCAGCTCTTCAAAGCGGGCCAGACGCGCTTTGCCTTTAGACTGACGGCCTTTCGCGCCCTGACGCACCCACTCCAGCTCTTTTTCAATCGATTTGCGGCGAGCGGCTTCAGCAGAGGCTTCCTGCGCCAGACGCTGATCTTTCTGCTCCAGCCAGGACGAGTAGTTGCCTTCCCACGGAATGCCTTCGCCACGGTCCAGCTCCAGGATCCAGCCCGCGACGTTGTCGAGGAAGTAACGGTCGTGGGTAATCGCCACCACGGTGCCTTCAAACTCGTGCAGGAAGCGCTCCAGCCAGGCCACGGACTCGGCGTCCAGGTGGTTGGTCGGTTCATCCAGCAGCAGCATATCCGGCTTTTCCAGCAGCAGGCGGCACATCGCTACGCGACGGCGCTCGCCCCCGGACAGATTGCCGATTTTGGCATCCCAGTCTGGCAGACGCATCGCATCGGCGGCGCGCTCAAGCTGCGTTTCCAGGTTATGGCCGTCGTGCGCCTGGATAACTTCTTCCAGACGACCCTGTTCCGCGGCCAGCTTGTCGAAATCGGCGTCCGGCTCGGCGTAGAGCGCGTAAACCTCATCCAGGCGCTTCAGCGCGCCGACCACTTCAGACACTGCCTCTTCAATGGATTCGCGGACCGTCTGCTCCGGGTTGAGCTGCGGCTCCTGCGGCAGATAGCCGACTTTGATACCCGGCTGCGGACGCGCTTCGCCTTCGATGTCTTTATCGATGCCCGCCATAATGCGCAGCAGCGTGGATTTACCCGCGCCGTTCAGACCGAGCACGCCGATTTTCGCGCCTGGGAAAAAGCTGAGGGAGATGTTCTTCAGAATATGACGCTTCGGCGGTACCACTTTACCGACGCGATGCATGCTATAGACGAATTGAGCCACGTTGTAATGAGCCTCTGATTCTGGTGGGTGAATTAGTGACGAAGTTTAGCCTTTTTGCCTGGCTAATCCCAGTCGTGCGCCGGCGTTATGCGCAAAAGAAAAGAGGGCGCTACGGCGAATCGGGCAGACGCAGCGGCAGCGGCTGCTGCGCCAGCCAGTCGGCCAGCGTCTTGTCCGGCGCGCTGTCGCTGACCAGCAGGTCAAAGCGATGCAGCTCGCCGATGCGCGCCGGCAGGACTTTGCCGAACTTGCTGCTGTCGGCCACCAGAATGCGCTGGCGTGAACGCAGCATGGCGCGGTGCTTCATCGCCAGCTCGTTAAGGTTGTAGCAGGTCGCGCCCTGATGCGGGTCGATGCCCGCCGCCGAGATAAAAGCCAGGGTCGGACAGAGATCGTCAAGAATGGAGTGCGCGCCGACGGGCGTGAACAGGGCATTGTCGGCGTGGAACTCGCCGCCGCTCAGGATCACGTTGCAGGCCGGTTTCTCTTTTAGCGCCAGGAAGGTATTCATGGCGCAGCAGATAGCGGTAAAAGGCAGCGCGTCGGGCAGGGCGTCGATGATATAGGGAATAGTGGTGCCGCAGTCGAAGAACACCGTGTCGTTCTCGCCGATCAGGCTGACGGCCGCCTGCGCCAGCCGCTGCTTTTTGGCGGCGTTCTGCCCGTGCTGGTCTGAAACAAAATAGTGTCCGACGTGGCTTTTGGGATCGCTGACGATGTAGCCGCCCAGCAGCACCACCGTTGAGGCCGGTTCGCTCAGATCGCGGCGAATCGTCATCTCTGAGACGCCTAACAGCTGGGCGGCATCTTTCAGATGCAGCTTGTCGGTGCGTTTTAGCGCCAGGATCAGTTTCTGAATGCGTTCGTCGCGCCGGGTTTCCATAGACATCTCTGTTGTGGTTGGTAGCGAAAACGGCGCGCCGCTGGCGACCGCATCTGTACATTAGCGCGCTGCGATAATTATCGCTATTTTAACAAGTTGCGCTTCGGAACGCCTCATCTTAACGGTAAGCGGAATGTCCCGTAAACCTTACGTCAGCGTGGGTCGCGGCCTGCCGTAACAAGGAAACCCCGCGCTAAGGTATAGAGGATCTCAATGCGCTGCGTAAATTTTGTGAAGAACGTGGCAAGAGCCGGTTCCCCTGGTTAGCATGAATAAAGCCTGGCACGCAGCCGGAGAGCAGCAACAGAGGAGATTTTTGTGGAGAAGTGGCGTAACTGGATGACAGGGATCTGTCTGGCCGCGGCGGCCAGCAGCGCGTGGGCCGACTCGCTGGATCAACAGCGGCAGCGATATCAACAGATCAAACAGGCCTGGGACAGCAATCAAATGGCGACGGTCGAGCAGCTGTTGCCGACGTTGCAGGATTATCCGCTCTATCCCTACTTGCAGTACCGCTTGCTGGCGCAGGATCTCGACCAGGAAACGCCGCTTGCGGTGAAAAACTTCATTCAGCAGTATCCGACGCTGCCCCCGGCGCGCTCGCTGAAAACGCGATTCGTTAACGTGCTGGCGCATCGTCAGGACTGGCAGGGCGTACTGAGCTTCAGCCCGGAAGAGCCGGGTCCGGTGCAGGCGCGCTGTAACTGGCTCTACGCGAAATGGGCGACCGGCGCGCAGCAGCAGGCGTTTGAGGGCGCGAAAGCGATTTGGCTGCGCGGCACCTCGCTGCCCAACGACTGCGATCGCCTCTTCTCTGTCTGGCAATCCTCCGGTCAGATGTCACCCATTACCGTGCTGGAGCGTATTCGCCTGGCGATGAAAGCGGGCAACGACAGCCTGGTGAGTTTCCTCGCGAAAACCCTGCCCGAAGATTACCAGACCATTGCCAACGGCGTGCTGGATCTACAGCGCGATCCGCAGACCGTACTGACCTTCGCCCAGTCTGTCGGGCCGACCGACTTTACCCGCCAGGCAACGATTTACGCCTTTACCCGCGTGGCGCGCGCCGATATGGAAAACGCGCGCAGCCTTATTCCGCTGCTGGTGCGGGCGCAGAAAATGGAGGCCGACGACGAGCAGGCGCTGAAAGAGATCGTGGTCTGGCGCATGATGGGCAGCGATCTGACCTCGGAGCAGGCGCGCTGGCGCGACGCGGTGGTGATGAACAGCCAGACGACGGCGCTGATTGAAAGGCGCGTGCGTCTGGCGCTGACGCAGCACGACCGTCGCGGGCTGAATACCTGGATCGCTCGTCTGCCGCTGGAGGCAAAAGAGAAAGATGAGTGGCAGTACTGGCAGGCCGATCTGCTCTATTCACAGGGGCGCAAAGAGGAGGCCGACGAGATCCTGCATAAGCTGATGCAGGCGCGCGGCTTCTATCCGATGGTGGCGGCGCAGCGGCTGGGTGTGAACTATCCGTTGCAGATCGATGAGGCGCCGAAGCCGGACAGCGCGACGGTGCAGGGACCCGAATTAGCGCGCGTGCGCGAGCTGATGTTCTGGGGACTGGACAACCTCGCGCGCAGCGAATGGGCTAACCTGATCGCCAGCAAAAGCCGCACGCAGCAGCAAATGCTGGCGCGCTACGCCAATGAACAGGACTGGTGGGATCTCAGCGTGCAGGCGACGATTACGGCGAAGATGTGGGATAGCCTGAAAGAGCGTTTCCCGCTGGCGTGGGAGAGCTTCTACCGCAACAATACCCGCGATAAAGCTATCCAGCCGAGTTACGCCATGGCTATCTCGCGTCAGGAGAGCGCCTGGAATCCAAAAGCGCGCTCGCCGGTGGGCGCCAGCGGTCTGATGCAGGTAATGCCCGCTACCGCCGCGCATACCGTGAAGATGTACAATCTTCCCGGCTATTCCAACAGCAATCAACTGCTGGACCCGCAGACCAATATTCAAATCGGTACGCAATACCTGGAATACGTTTACCAGCAGTTCGGGCAGAACCGTATTTTCGCGTCGGCGGCCTATAACGCCGGGCCAGGCCGCGTTCGCAGCTGGCAGAACGTCAGCGCGGGCAATCTCGATGCGGTGGCCTTTATCGAAACGATTCCGTTCTCGGAAACGCGCGGCTACGTGAAGAATGTGCTGGCCTATGACGCCTACTATCGTCACTTTATGGGGCAGCCGGATAAGGTGCTGTCTGACAGCGAGTGGAATCGACGTTACTAGCTGTGCTATGCTTCCGTACTCGTTAGTGAGTACGGAAGCCTTTTCAATGACGCAACCTCTTGCCCGTCCGGCGCAACAATCTCTCTCTGAAGCCAACTGGCGACGCTTTATCGCGCTGATGCAGCAGGCTTATGCCGATGACGTCGCGCTGCCGCTGTTGCAGCTGATGCTGACGCCGGATGAGCGCGAAGCGCTCGGCACGCGTCTGCGCATTGTCGAAGAGTTAATGAATGGCGAGATGAGCCAGCGCGAGCTGAAAAATGAGCTGGGCGTGGGTATCGCCACCATTACGCGCGGATCGAACAGTCTGAAAGAGGCGCCGCCCGAACTGCGCCGCTGGCTGGAGGCGCATCTCGGACGTCACGACATCAACGCTGATAAAGCGGGTGAGTAAAGGGGCAGAGCGCCAGAATTAAGGCCTGGTGATAGACGCCTGACCGCGTCAGCAGCCCGTGCGTCAGCGCGCCGATCGCGCCGCCTTTATGTTTGATATTCTCAACGCCCGTCAGCTGCGCCATCTCGTCACCCAGCTCGCGCCCGGCGCGCAGGCCGTCCAGCACCACGTCGGGAAGCGTAAAGCTGGCCGAGCGCGATTCGCCGCGCTGCGACGCATTTTCGATGACCATCCAGGCAAAGGCGCACTCTTCCTCAATACCGGCCTCAATCGCTACCCAGAAATCCGCGTCCGGCGCGGCAACGCGCGCATTGGCGATGCGCTGGCGTGCGCCGGTTCGCGTTTCCTTATCGCTCAGGGGCTGCGCCGCCACGCCGCTATCGACCTCGACCCCGCGAATATGGCAGGATCCTTCGCCGAAAACGTCGCTGAACGCCTGAGAAATTGCGCGAATTTTTGCCGGATTGATGGTGGCTGCGATAACCTGGTACATAATCTATTGAACCCTTTAGGCAAATTTGTCGCAGTATAACGGAAACTCAGCATGCTACAGGTCTATCTTGTTCGTCACGGTGAAACGGTATGGAATGCGGAGCGCCGCATTCAGGGACAATCCGACAGTCCGCTGACGGAAAAAGGAGAGCAACAGGCCCACCAGGTGGGCGAGCGCGTAAAGCGTCTTGGCATTACCCACGTTATCGCCAGCGATCTGGGCCGCACGCGGCGCACCGCTGAAATTATCGCCGACGCCTGTGGCTGTACGGTTACGCTCGACCCACGCCTGCGGGAATTAAATATGGGCGTGCTGGAGAAACGTCCGCTGGACGGCTTAACCGAGGAAGAAGAGCGCTGGCGCAGTACGCTGGTGGACGGCACGGTAGACGGCCGTATTCCGCAGGGCGAATCTATGGCGGAAATGGCGGCGCGTATGCACGACGCGCTTAACGCCTGTCTGTCACTGCCGGCGGGCAGCCGACCGCTGCTGGTGAGTCACGGTATGGCGCTGGGCGGGCTGATCAGCACCATTCTCGGTTTGCCAGCGCATGCGGAGCGCCGGCTGCGGCTGCGCAACTGCTCGATTTCACGCGTCGATCATCAGCACAGCGCCTGGCTGGCGGAGGGGTGGGTGGTGGAAACGGCAGGCGACGTGTCGCATCTGGACGCGCCTGCGCTGGACGAGCTACAGCGCTAATCCCGTTATGCCGTCGCGAGGACGGCATAGTCGTTAGCTGGCGGCCTGCTGACGGCGAATCGGAATAAGATATTCGCAGCGGATCTCTTTTGGCGGTTCGCTGCGCTTCTTGCCGCCGTGCGTGTAGAAACGTTCAATATCCTGGCCCTGACGACGCGTCAGGCCGAGCGTCGGCATGCAGGTGCCATACAGCAGCAGAATAAATTCCTGTAGCTCGTTGCGCGGGCCGCTGTAGGTAAACTGCACATAATCCCCGGCCTCAAGGATAACGCTCTGGCCGGAGTGCAGGTTAATAGCCTGGTCGGACGGCACTGCGGTGGTGTAAAGGATCTCCTGCTCGTCATCCTTTTCCTGACTGGCGCGCACCTGATGCAGGCCGTAGAGCACAGGCGGAACGGTGTCGGTTTCCAGCAAGAACTGCTTCCAGAAATGGATGCGCATTTCGTCGCGGTAGCTGGAAATCTGCTCCAGCGTACAGCTGTAGGTTTGCGTCTGACCGACCAGCACGGTTTCCGGCAGCGTGACGAAAGAGGATTCCGGCATGCTGTTGTCGTCCAGACGGATTGGCGGACGAATGCCGAACGAGTTCCATTCCGACGAACGGCGATACCACGCAGGCGTTTGATTAAATTGTTTTTTAAAGGCGCGGGTAAAGGTTTGCTGCGAATCAAAGCGATACTGCAAAGCAATGTCCAGAATCGGGCGGCTGGTCAGACGCAGCGCCACGGCAGCCTTGGACAAACGTCGAGCGCGAATATAGGCGCCAATCGCATGGCCGGTCACGTCTTTAAACATCCTTTGTAGATGCCACTTGGAATAACCCGCTTTAAGGGAAACATTATCCAGTGAAAGGGGCTGATCCAGATGGCTCTCCAGCCAGACAAGCAAATCTCGAATGATACCGGCTTGGTCCATAAAACATCCTCATACTCTCTGGGCGCGGCTAATGCGGTCGCCGAATAATAGCACTCATTGCACATCTGGCGTGGGTAGTTTTGTTGGGAGATTGTGCCATGTCAATGCAGGAGTAAACCGGTTTGGTTTGGTCAACGCGGCCAATTCCCAGTACATTACATGTTCATCTATTCAGTTTGCAATGGTAACTCTATGACAATATCTCGTTTTTTAGCCGCCTCGCTCGCTACGCTGCTGCTGGCGTCTCCTGTTATGGCTGAAGAGATCGGCTCGGTAGATACGGTATTCAAGATATTTGGGCCTGACCACAAGATCGTGGTGGAAGCGTTCGACGATCCTGACGTAAAAAATGTAACCTGTTATATCAGCCGGGCAAAGACCGGCGGGATTAAGGGCGGTCTGGGACTGGCGGAAGATACCGCTGACGCAGCCATCTCTTGCCAGCAGGTTGGGCCGGTAGAGCTGAGTGACGCTATCGCCAGTGGCAAAGCGCAGGGCGAAGTGGTTTTCAAGAAACGAACGTCGCTGGTGTTTAAAAAGTTACAGGTGGTGCGTTTCTTCGATCAGAAACGTCATGCGCTGATCTACCTGAGCTATTCCGATCGCGTCGTGGAAGGTTCGCCGAAAAATGCCCTGAGCGCGGTGCCGATTATGCCGTGGCGGGAATAAAAAAACGCCCGAAAGGGCGTTTTTTTCGTATCAGCGCAGGTTGATGACGAGGTTAAGGCGGCATTGCCGACCGCTCAGCCTGGCAGCCGTCTGCAACCTGCGACGGGGCGATGCCGATTATTCCTGCAGGTCGCCGCAGAAGCGGTAGCCTTCGCCATGAATAGTGGCGATGATTTCAGGCGTATCCGGCGTCGATTCGAAGTGCTTGCGAATACGGCGAATGGTCACGTCCACGGTACGGTCGTGCGGCTTCAGTTCGCGACCGGTCATCTTCTTCAGCAGATCCGCGCGAGTCTGGATTTTTCCCGGATTTTCGCAGAAGTGCAGCATGGCGCGAAATTCGCTGCGCGGCAGTTTGTACTGCTCGCCGTTCGGGCTGATCAGCGAGCGGCTGTTAATATCCAGCTCCCAGCCGTTAAACTTGTAGCTTTCTACCTGACGACGCTCTTCATTCGGCATGGCCAGATTCATGGTGCGCGACAGCAGATTTCGGGCGCGGATAGTCAGTTCGCGCGGATTGAACGGCTTGGTGATGTAGTCATCGGCGCCAATCTCCAGGCCAAGAATTTTGTCCACTTCATTATCACGACCGGTCAGGAACATCAGCGCCACATTTGCCTGTTCACGCAGTTCGCGCGCCAGCAACAGGCCGTTTTTACCGGGCAGGTTGATATCCATGATAACCAGGTTGACGTCGTTATCGGTAAGCACCTGATGCATTTCAGCGCCATCGGTTGCTTCATATACGACATAACCTTCCGCCTCAAAAATGCTTTTGAGCGTGTTACGCGTGACCAGTTCGTCTTCAACGATAAGAATGTGTGGGGTCTGCATGTTTCGCTACCTAAAATTTGCCAACAAATTGAAAACAGGGCGTACGCGGGTCTTCAGGCTCGCTAGAAAACGCACAGCATAAGGCGCTTAACCGTTGTACGAAATTATGTTCTTGATACACCATCTATCAACGTCAACAACAGTGTTAGCTCAGCCAGTCAGGATGAAAATTGCATGCCCCAGGAGAGAATAATTGGCGCATATCCTAACTGTATTAACAGCAACCTAACAGCACCAACAACAACCGATAAGCATAAAAACAACGCTTCGTTGACTTATATCAAATGCAATTGTAGCACGTTAACACTTTTGTGAAAAACTTCTCTTGTAATGCAAGGTTAGCTCACAAAAAGCATCATATTTGCTAACTTTTCGTTGTATCTGCTGAGCAGAATAAAACCCAGACACTCATCGTTTATTAAGCTGAAATAAAAGAGGTTTATACGGTAAATTTGCAATTTACGCGCATTGCGCATCTATCCTGCCCTTCAGCGGCATTTATTGACTTTTAACATCCTTTACTTCTCATTTTCTGTTTCGGCTTCATACCGGCTTCTACTGCCTTGCGTGCTACTATACGGCGCGATTTCTAAACACAGATGGAATAATCATGCGTTTTCCTCTTATCCTAGTCTCGCCCGCCAGGGCAGAAAATATTGGCGCAGCGGCGCGCGCAATGAAAACCATGGGCTTTAGCGAACTGCGGATCGTAGCCAGCGACGCCTGGCAAGATCCGGCCGCACGACGCGTCGCGCACGGCGCGGGAGACATTCTCGATAATCTGCGTACCTTCGACACCCTGAGCGAGGCGCTGGCGGACATCGATTTTTCCGTGGCCACAACGGCGCGCAGTCGGGCGAAGTTCCGCTACTACGCAACGCCGCAGCAGGTAGAGGCGCAGCTGCTGGAAAAGCGGCAGTGGGTAACGAGTATGGCGCTGGTGTTTGGCCGCGAGGATAGCGGGCTGACCAATGAAGAGCTGGAGCAGGCCGATTTGCTGACCGGCATCCCTATGGCGCAGGATTACCCTTCGCTCAATCTGGGGCAGGCGGTCATGGTCTTCTGCTATCAGCTCTCTTCGCTGAATCGCGTCGCGCCCCCTGAGGCGGCGCAGGCTGACGCACAACAGCTAGAGGCGCTGCGTCTGCGCTTTGAACGTCTGCTGCACACGCTGGAGGTCAGCGACGATCGCAAAATGGCTGACTGGATCGATCAGCGCATTGGCCTGCTTGAGCAGCGCGACAGCGCCATGCTGCACCGCCTTTTGCATGACATAGAAAAAAAACTTATAGATAAATCTTCCTGAAAACGCGGCTTTCCTGGCAGCAGATCGTGGAAAGTAGCGCACCAGCAAACGATCGTGCAAAGATTTTCGCGGCATAAAGGCAGCAGTGCGCAGTGGCGATAAATTCAGCGCCAGACAAATTCATTGACTTGATCGGCGCTTTGCTTTACTTCTGGAACACAGACAGACTTAAAAAGACAGACAGAAAAATCTACATGCGTAACTCAACCAGCCTGAACATCACCATTATTACCACCACCATTACCACAGGTAAGGGTGCGGGCTGACGCATACAGGAAAAACAGAAAAAAGCCCGCACCTGAACAGTGCGGGCTTTTTTTTCGGCATAAATTCAGGAGAGCTTGACTATGCGAGTGCTGAAATTTGGTGGAACCTCGGTAGCGAACGCGGAACGTTTTCTTCGCGTCGCTGACATTCTGGAAAGTAATGCGCAGCAGGGACAGGTTGCCACCGTACTCTCTGCACCCGCAAAGATTACCAACCATCTGGTGGCGATGATCGAAAAAACCATCAGCGGTCAGGACGCGCTGCCGAATATCCTCGACGCTGAGCGTATCTTCGATGAGCTGCTGGTGGGGCTGGCGAAGGCGCAGCCGGGCTTTGACTATGACGGGCAGAAAACTCGCGTCGATCTGGAGTTCGCTCAGCTAAAACAGGTGCTGCACGGCATCAGTCTGCTGGGACAGTGCCCGGACAGCGTTAACGCCGCGATTATCTGCCGCGGCGAGAAGCTTTCGATAGCCATTATGGAGGCGCTGTTGCTGGCGCGCGGCCACAGCGTAACGGTCATCGATCCGGTCGAAAAACTGCTGGCCATCGGCCACTATCTTGAATCCACGGTAGATATTGCCGAGTCGACGCGCCGTATCGCCGCCAGCCAGATCCCGCCGCAAAATATGATCCTTATGGCCGGCTTTACGGCGGGCAATGAGAAAGGGGAGCTGGTGGTGCTGGGGCGCAACGGCTCTGACTACTCCGCCGCCGTGCTGGCCGCCTGTCTGCGCGCCGACTGCTGTGAAATCTGGACCGATGTCGACGGCGTCTATACCTGCGATCCGCGTCAGGTGCCCGACGCTCGCCTGCTGAAGTCGATGTCCTACCAGGAAGCGATGGAGCTGTCTTATTTTGGCGCCAAAGTGCTGCATCCGCGCACCATCGCGCCGATTGCGCAGTTCCAGATCCCCTGCCTGATCAAAAACACCGCTAATCCGCAGGCGCCGGGCACCCTGATCGGCGGCGAAGGCGAAAAGGATGAGAATCCGGTCAAAGGCATCACCAATCTGAATAATATGGCGATGTTCAACGTCTCCGGACCGGGCATGAAGGGCATGGTCGGGATGGCGGCGCGCGTGTTTGCCGCTATGTCGCGCACCGGCATTTCGGTGGTGTTGATTACCCAGTCCTCCTCAGAGTACAGCATCAGCTTCTGCGTGCCGCAGAACGAGCAGGCGCGCGCGCGCCGCGTGCTGGAGGAAGAGTTCTACCTGGAGCTGAAAGACGGTCTGCTCGATCCGCTGGAAGTGATGGAGCAGCTGGCGGTGATTTCCGTGGTGGGCGACGGCATGCGCACGCTGCGCGGTATTTCCGCTAAATTCTTCTCGGCGCTGGCGCGCGCCAATATCAACATCGTGGCGATCGCGCAAGGCTCGTCAGAGCGCTCTATCTCTGTCGTGGTCAGCAACGACGCCGCCACCACGGGCGTGCGCGTCGTGCATCAGATGCTGTTCGCCACCGATCAGGTTATCGAAGTCTTTGTGGTCGGCGTCGGCGGCGTCGGCGGCGCGCTGCTGGATCAGCTTTATCGTCAGCAGGCGTGGCTCAAGCAGAAGCATATCGATCTGCGCGTTTGCGGCATCGCCAATTCCCGCGCGCTGCTGACCAACGTGCACGGCATCGACCTCAGCGACTGGAAAGGCGCGCTGAGCGAAGCCAAAGCGCCGTTTAACCTCGACCGCCTCAATCGTCTGGTAAAAGAGTACCATCTGCTCAACCCGGTGATCGTAGACTGTACGTCCAGCCAGGCGGTCGCCGATCAGTACGCTGATTTTCTTGCTGACGGTTTTCATGTGGTCACGCCGAACAAAAAGGCCAACACCTCATCGTGGAACTACTACCAGCAAATGCGCGCCGCCGCCGCGCAGTCGCGCCGTAAATTCCTCTATGACACCAACGTCGGCGCGGGCCTGCCGGTTATTGAAAACCTGCAAAACCTGCTCAACGCCGGCGATGAGCTGATTAAGTTCTCCGGTATTCTTTCGGGTTCGCTCTCCTTTATCTTTGGCAAGCTGGACGAAGGAGTTTCGCTCTCTGCGGCCACGGCGATGGCGCGCGAGATGGGCTTTACCGAGCCGGACCCGCGCGACGATCTCTCCGGCATGGACGTGGCGCGCAAGCTGCTTATCCTGGCGCGTGAAGCGGGTCACCAGCTGGAGCTGAGCGACATTGACATCGAGCCGCTGCTGCCCGCCAGCCTGACGGAGATCGCCGACGTCGAGGCCTTTATGCAGCGCCTGCCGGAGCTGGATAACGCTTTTGCCGCGCGCGTTGCCAAAGCGCGTGATGAAGGTAAAGTGTTACGCTTCGTCGGCGTGATTGAAGAGGGCGGCGTCTGTAAAGTGAAGATCGACGCCGTCGACGGCAACGATCCGCTGTATAAAGTGAAAAATGGCGAGAACGCGCTGGCGTTTTACAGCCGCTATTATCAGCCGATCCCGCTGGTCTTGCGCGGATACGGCGCGGGAAATGATGTGACGGCGGCGGGCGTTTTCGCCGATCTGCTGCGTACTCTGTCGTGGAAGTTGGGAGTTTGATGATGGTAAAAATTTACGCACCGGCCTCGATTGGCAACGTTAGCGTCGGCTTTGATGTGCTGGGCGCGGCGGTGTCGCCGGTGGATGGCTCGTTGCTGGGCGACTGCGTTTCGGTAGAGGCGGCTCCGCGCTTTTCGTTGCAAAACAGCGGGCGTTTCGTCAGCAAGCTGCCAGACGATCCCAAAGAAAATATCGTTTACCAGTGCTGGCAGCGCTTCTGTGAGGCGATCGGCGAAGAGGTGCCGGTGGCGATGACGCTGGAAAAAAATATGCCGATTGGCTCCGGTCTTGGCTCCAGCGCCTGCTCAGTGGTTGCCGGTTTACTGGCGATGAATGAATATTGCGGCAAACCGCTCAGCGACACGCAGCTGCTGACGCTGATGGGAGAGCTGGAAGGGCGCATTTCCGGCAGCGTGCACTATGACAACGTCGCGCCGTGCTTCCTCGGCGGCATTCAGCTGATGCTGGAGGAGAACGGCATTATCAGTCAGGCCGTGCCTGGCTTCGACGACTGGCTGTGGGTGATGGCCTATCCGGGCATTAAAGTCTCCACCGCCGAGGCGCGCGCCATTCTGCCCGCGCAATACCGCAAAGACGACGTGATTAAGCATGGCCGCCTGCTGGCCGGCTTTATTCATGCCTGCCATACCCGCCAGCCGCTGCTGGCCGCTAAACTGATGCAGGATGTCATTGCTGAACCTTACCGCACTAAACTGCTGCCGGGCTTTGCCGAGGCGCGCGGCGCGGCTGCCGACATCGGCGCGCTGGCCTGCGGCATTTCCGGCTCAGGCCCAACGCTCTTCGCCGTTTGCAACCAGATGGAAACGGCACAGCGGATGGCGGACTGGCTGCGCCAGCACTATCTGCAAAATGATGAAGGCTTCGTCCATATTTGCCGTCTTGATACGGCCGGCGCACGTAAACTGGGATAACGCATGAAACTCTACAACCTTAAAGATCATAACGAGCAGGTGAGCTTTTCGCAGGCGGTGAAACAGGGCCTGGGTTCGCAGCAGGGACTGTTCTTTCCGCTTGAACTGCCAGAGTTTGAGCTGACCGACATCGACGCGATGCTGGAGATGGACTTTGTCAGCCGCAGCAGCAAAATCCTCTCTGCCTATATCGGCGACGAAATCGCGCCGCACCAGCTGGCCGAGCGTGTGAAAACCGCGTTTGCCTTCCCTGCGCCGGTCGCGAAGGTCAGCGAAGACATCTCCTGTCTGGAGCTGTTTCACGGTCCAACGCTGGCGTTTAAAGACTTTGGCGGCCGTTTTATGGCGCAAATGCTCTCTTATGTTTCGGGCGCGGACGAGAAGATCACTATTCTTACCGCGACGTCCGGCGACACCGGCGCGGCCGTGGCGCACGCGTTTTACGGCATGGAAAACGTGCGCGTCGTGATCCTCTACCCGCAGGGCAAAATCAGCCCGCTTCAGGAAAAACTGTTCTGTACGCTGGGCGGCAATATCGAAACCATCGCCATCGACGGCGACTTTGACGCCTGCCAGGCGCTGGTGAAGCAGGCGTTCGACGATGAAGAGCTGAAGAAAGCGATTGGGCTGAACTCGGCTAACTCTATCAACATCAGTCGCCTGCTGGCGCAGATCTGCTACTACTTTGAAGCGGTCGCGCAGCTGCCCCAGGAGAAGCGCAATCAGCTGGTGGTGTCGGTGCCGAGCGGCAACTTCGGCGATCTTACCGCCGGCCTGCTGGCGAAATCGCTGGGCCTGCCGATCAAGCGCTTTATCGCGGCGACCAATGCTAATGATACCGTGCCGCGCTTTCTTGAAGGCGGCAGCTGGACGCCGAACGCCACCGTCGCCACCTTATCGAATGCGATGGATGTCAGCCAGCCTAATAACTGGCCGCGCGTCGAAGAGCTGTTTCGCCGCAAAACCTGGCGTCTGACCGATCTCGCTTACGGCGCGGTGAGCGACGAGACCACGCAGTCGACCATGCGCGAACTGGCGGAGATCGGCTATATCTCCGAGCCGCACGCAGCTATCGCTTACCGCCTGCTGCGCGATCAATTGCAGGAAGGGGAGTTTGGTTTGTTCCTCGGCACGGCGCATCCGGCGAAGTTCAAGGAGAGCGTGGAAGAGATTCTCGGCCAGACGCTGCCGCTGCCGCAGGCGCTGGCGGACCGCGCCGACCTGCCGCTGTTGTCGCATACCATGCAGGCTGATTTTGCGCCGCTGCGCGCCTTTCTTCTGAAGGCGTAACCGCTGACGGCGCGCCGGTTGTCCCCCTTGTCGGGCGTCAACCGGCGCGCTGTATCACGCTGCTAGTTATAAACCAGATTGAAGGTCGCGATACTGTCGGCTTTGCCCGCCGTAATCTGCGCATCCGTCTGGATATATTGCGCTTTAAACTCCAGCGTCTGGGTCTGATTCGGCGTATTGAGCGTCGCTAATACCGGCAGCTGATCGGTCGGCGTATTCAGCGGCACTCGCTGACCCGCCGCAACCTGAAGGCCGGAGCCGTAGGAGAGCGCGACGCCGACGCCTGATGCGGAATTGGTCTGAGGCGTAAGCGCCAGCGCATCTTTATCGCCAGCAGAGGCCATGCCAAAGAAGCCGACTTTTACCGACGCGCTGTTTTCACACAACACCTGAATCTGAAAACTTTTTTCGCTGCCCGCTTTACTGCCTATGCCGCTAAATTCGCTTCTGCTCACTTTGCCCATATCGACATTGATTGTCGACTGATTGGACGTCACGGCGCAGCTTCCGTACTTCACGGTAAAGCTGGACAGGATCACCCTGGGTTTGTCGGCGATCGGCTGGCTGCTGGCGGCGCTGTCGCCAACCTGCAACGTGGCGGTACCGATAGTGGTTTCGGGCACGTTAGCGGGCTGATTACCCGGATGGAGCGGCGAGGACTGCGAAGGAATTTTATAAAACACCAGATAAGACTGCATGGTCAGCGTGTTGGCCTGATTAATCTGCGAACTGGTCATCGAGTTGCAAATAGAGACGCGTTTGCCTTTCGCCGTGGAATCGTAAAAGGAGCCGCCGCAGTAGGTAGGCTCTTTAAAGCCGATGGCGAAACCAATGCCGTTGGTCCCCGCAATGCGATAAATCGGCGTGCTGTGACCGCCCTCAAGGGTGGCTTGCAGGCCGCTCTCTTCAGCGTCTATGGTGTAGCCGATATCTTTATATGCCAGGCCGCTATCACCGTTGTTTTTATTACAGTTAAAGGCGTTATCGTTATCCAGCGGCATCTGGGCGGAAATGGGCGTGCCGTCGGTGGCGCCCGGTAGATAGTTGACGTCATGGGTCTGAACCACAATCTGACTGACGCCGTGACACTCCTCCTGCGCATAAGCTTGCAGGCTGAACAGGGCCGCTAAAGCCAGCAGCGGCGTCGTTAGGGACATAGATACGTTCATGAGTTGTTCCTGTTTATTACCGGCAGATGGCGGAGATCAATTTGACCGAACTGGCTGAGGGCGTGTCCGGCAGGCGGAATGGCGCACGGCAGGTTTTCGACATGCCATCTTCGCGCCAGGTCAGGACGATCGTTCCCTGCGCCGGCACGCCGCTCAGATAGAGCTGCCCGTTTTCGGCGACGATGCCGCTGCTGCTGCCTTCTTCCTGTTTTGGCAGATCCACTTTCGCCGTGGCGCCGAATGGCGGCGTCCCATCCTGATAAGTCAGCGTAAACAGCACCCGATTGCCGATGTGGGTGGCGTAGTCAATCATCATTATCGCGCCGCTGGTAGGAATGACGCTCTGCGCGCCCAGCTCGACGTCGATGTTGTCCGGCAGCGTCCCTTCATCCAGCTCAACGGTGTTTTTGTGGTAGGGCGACAGCGAGGGAACCACTGCATAGCCGCGTCCATCGGTGCTGACGTCGCTGGCGCTTTGGATGCTCACGTCGCTGGCGCCGGGCACCCGGACAATGCCGAACGTATCGCCCAGCGGCTGGCTCAGCGTGACGCCGTGCGCATGCGCGACGACGCCGCCCGCCAGACCATAGCTAAGCTGGCTGCTGCGTTTATCATGACTGACGCCCAGGCTGGCCGTACCGCGGCTGCCGCGATAGCTCAGCGAGGCGTTGCTGTTTACGTTCTGCCCGTTGCTGTCATAGCCCTGTTGCAGGCTGTAGGAGAGATTTCTGTTCTCCAGCATCGATCCCGACAGGGCCACCTGCTGAGAGGTATTGCCGTCGTTGTCGCTATTCATGCTGTAGCTGACCGAGCTGTCCGGCAGCAGGGCGCTGAGGGGAATGCTGAGGTTGAACGTAATGGCGCGGTCAGCTTTTTTGCTGCCGCTGGAGTCGGTGTAAAAATAACCTATGCCCCATGAGACGCTTTTAATGGTGCTGTAAAAGCCGAGATGCAGCGTCCGCTCCTGGCTGCCGCTTCGCCAGTAGTTCTGCGTATAGGCGGCGAGGCTGAGGCTGCCATAATCGCCGATACCCTGCGAAACGGAAATCTCTGAGCGACTGCGCTTGTTGTTCACAAAGGATGACGGACTCATCAGGGCGTTTGCTTCGCTGAAAGAGTAAAACCCGCCGGATGAGTAGCGGTAGTTCGCCATGCTAAAGGTGGTATTGGTGGAGGCGAAACTCTTCTGATACTGCACCCGCACCGACTGACCGCTGCTGTGCCTGCCCTGAGGCAGCTCGGTTTTCGCCAGGCTGACATCCACCCCGACTGAGCCAAAGTCGCCAAATCCTTTTCCCAGACCGGCCGCGGCCGCGTGATAATTTTGCGCCACCAGCGCGCCGCCAAAGGCGGTAAACGCCATCGGCAGACCATAAAACAAGGTGGACTGCATAAACACGGGCGATCGCAGCGGCGTGCTGCTGGCGTAGTGATAACGACCGACGCTGAGGCTGTATTTCTTATGGCCCTGACGCAGCATAAAAGGGATGGCGGAATAGGGCTGGGTAAATTTACGCTCCGTACCATCGCTCTCTTTGATGGTCACTTCCAGATCGCCGCTTTGCGCCGTTGGGTAAAGATCTTTGATCTCGAATGCGCCTGGCGCGACCTGGGTTTCATAAATCACGTAGCCATGCTGACGCACGGTAATTCTGGCATTACTGTGAGCAATACCGTGAATTACCGGCGCGAAACCGCGCTGGCTGTCCGGCAGCATATTGTCGTCAGACATCATCTGTAGCCCGCGGAACTGCACGCTGTCAAAGACTTCGCCGGGCGTATAGGTATCTCCTACGCGAAACTGGCTTTTCAGCATCTTAATGTCGCGTTCAAGATAAGTGGTTTGCGACTGCCAGTGACTTTTCTGGTCGTAACGGTAGGTGGAGGTATTGCGTAAGCGCCAGGCGCCGATGTTGGCGCCGCTGCGCAGGTTCAGCAGCGCCGACTGCCAGTCGCTGCCCTCGTTGCGCGAACGAGAGCCGGACAGGGTGTAGTTAACAAAGGCTGCCGGCACGCCTTCATCCCACTGCGAGGGATCGATATAGTCGCGCTTTTGTTCCGTCAGGGCGATCTGGGGAATACTGATAAACAGCTGCTGCTGCGAAAAGTCGAACCTTGTCGAGGCGTCGGGAATATAGTTGCCCAGCTCCTGTAGGGTTTCGCCCTCTTTAAGATGATCGAAAGCGGCGAATGCGCGGACGTTCACCCCCATCTCCGCCAGCTGCCGAACGGTCAGCAGCGGAACCAGTCCTTTACGCCCTTCGACAAAGGTAATATCGCGGCTTTCCCAGGCGGTATTGTTCAGCAAAATAGTAACGTGATAAGTCCCTGGCTCTTCCCCGCCTTGCTGGCTGAAATAGTGCAAATCCGCGCTTTTTTGCTGCGTCGAAGAGAACTCCAGTGCGGCGGGATTAAAATAATCTTCGGCAAAAGCGGTGCGCGCCGGGCTAATCAGCATCAGCACGCCAGGCAAACCTGCCAGCCAGGGGTAGAATGACCGGGTAGGGCGTTTATTAGCCTCTGAGGCGACCTTTAGAACCGGAATACTTGCTTTCACGTCGATATTTCCAGAGACAATCCGCTACGACGACGCTGTGCGCCGTATTGAACAGGAGAATTAACGGGTTTGTTCCGGCGTGGTTCCGCCAAAGTCGTTAATTGCCGACCAGGTAACCGGTCCGGAACCGACCACCTTCCAGCGCTGTTCTTCGCCCGGACCAATCATCCCTGGCTGCTGAATTTCATGACCGCCGACGCTCAGCTTGTAAAAAGAGACAAAGTAGGGCGTAGAGTTATGGCCAATAAGCTGATTGCCTTCGCGGCGGAAAGTAATTTGACGCCAGGCCTCCGCCGCCGAGCCGGGTAATCCATTGGGGCGGTAAAAAAGTTTGAATTTGGATTTGATATTGATTTGCAGTTGATTATTTTGATCGCGCGAGGAGGGCGCAATCGACTTAATGTTTAGCCAGAATACGGACTCGCGGTCTTTCGGCAGCGGCAGACCATTATAGTTAATACGCAGCACATTCTCTTTTTCCGCATCAAGACGGAAAAGGGGCGGAGTGACGATAAAAGGCACCGCGGCTTTGCTGTTATTACTGTTTTCAATCCACGACTGCACCAGATAAGGCGTCTGTTTATCCTGGTTAGTTACGGTAAGCGTGGCTTCTTTTTTTCCTTCCTGGAAAATAACGCGTGTTCCGCCCATAACAATACCGGCCTGCGCCGTTATGCTCAGCAGAGAGGCTGAAAGGAGAACAATAGTCCTGATCTTTTTTAAATTAAAAAATTTCATTACGGTTACTCTTTCTTCAGGAAGTAGCAGGCAGGGTTTCCCCTGCCAGCGATTAGTTGTAAACCATCACGAAGTTAGAGGTGGCGTTTGCCTGACCTACGGCAATGGCTTCGCCATCACTCTTATAGTCCGCGTAGAAAGTCAGATCGGCCGATCCGCCTTCGTTGCCAGAGGTAACGTTAACGGCATTTGAAATGGAACCGATAGCGACCGGGCTGGCGCGGTCAGATTCATAGAGTTTGATGCCGACGCCTGTTGCGCCGCCGGTGGTTTTCAGCAGCGTATTGTCGTCGCTGTCTTTATCGCCATCAAAAAGCACCGCCACTGTCGATACAGACTGAGGGCAATTTTTCACTGAAATAGTGAAAGGCGTTTGCGTAGTTTCAGTGCGGCTATCGAAATAGGTTTTTGCCCATTTGCCTAAGTCAACGCTCTGATTTTTGCTGGCAGTAGAAACTTCACATGATACATCGGTGATTTCACCGGTAAATTTCACTTCGCCGCCGGCGCCCTGAGTACCAGCATCCGCGCCTGGGTTAGTATGAATGGGGGAAGGACCATCAGTGGGAGCTGCAAAAGCCGCGCCGGATGACATCAATCCCGCCAGGATCAATGGCAGAAAGCTGTTTTTAATCTTCATTGAAAATGTCTCTATAGGTATAAGCAAAATAACCAGGAAAATATTCCCTGTTGCCTAATTGCATTTCAAAAAATATATAGCCTGACGCGACCGGTCAGACTATGGAGGTACGTAGTATTCCTGATGGTACGTATATAAATATTCAACGGAGAGGAATATTGCCGGGTGCTCTTCTCTGCCTGGAGGAGTAAGCGGTAATTAACTGCGCGGATAGAGGTGAATAACAAAAGCCAGTTGTTAATTAATGTAGATAAATAAGGCGGTAGTTTATTTTTTAAGGTTTCTCTTATGCTAACTAAATATCACGCGCGCGATCGGATAATTAACAGGGCGGTAACAGGCAAGAGCGATATGCCGCGCGCCCTAATCATCAAGACTGGCCTCCGCTGAAGCGAGCGGCCAGCCCATGGTTATTTCTGCTCGTAGCGCTTAAATACCAGCTCGTTCTCGCTGCTGGCGGCGGCATCAAAAAAGTAACCCTCTACATCAAACTGCTCTAGCGCTGCCGGGTCGGTCAGGCGATGCTGAATAATGTAGCGGCTCATCAGGCCGCGCGCTTTTTTGGCATAAAAGCTGATGACCTTAAAGGCGCCGTTTTTCTCGTCGAGGAACACGGGCTTAATCACGCGTCCAGTCAGCTGCTTTGGCTTAACCGCCCGGAAATACTCATCTGAGGCCAGATTTATCAGCACCTCGTCGCCCTGCGCCTGTAGCGCCGCGTTAAGGTGTTCCGTCAGCAGATCGCCCCAGAAACTATAGAGATCTTTGCCTGCCGGACTGGCCAGCTTAATCCCCATTTCCAGACGATAAGGCTGCATCAGATCCAGCGGACGCAGCACGCCGTACAGGCCAGACAGCATACGCAGATGCTGCTGAGCGAAATCAAAGTCCGCTTCGCTAAAGGTTTCCGCCTGTAAGCCGGTATACACATCGCCTTTAAAGGCCAGAATCGCCTGACGCGCATTCTCCAGCGTGAAATCAGGCTGCCAGCTGTTGAAGCGTTCGGCGTTCAGATGCGCCAGCTTGTCGCTGATGCTCATCAGTGAAGCGATTTGCGCCGGGGTAAGATCGCGCGCCACCTCAATCAGCTGTTGTGATTTTTCTAACAGCGCGGGCTGGGTAAAACGTTGCGTTGCCAGCGGGCTGCTAAAATCCA
The DNA here is from genome assembly GCF_003813865.1 of Candidatus Pantoea deserta. GTDB lineage: Bacteria > Pseudomonadota > Gammaproteobacteria > Enterobacterales > Enterobacteriaceae > Pantoea > Pantoea deserta. The sequence goes on along the minus strand of NZ_RMVG01000001.1, from coordinate 186,846 downwards.
GCGTTTTGGCGGGTGAGATCACCATTAACATAGTCGCTTCCTCGATTATTCCTTGTTGCTACAGGAAAAGTGCTGATTGTCAGGCTGCCGAGTGTAGCAAAAAAGGCGCAGCGATCGGCAAATCGCAGCCATTTGTTCGCGCTATCGTAAACGGCATCCGGCGACCTTGCGCCTCGGTTGCCGCATGATATTATCGCAACAGCCTTTTTCACCCTGACATTACAGAAGAGACAAGAGACATGACGGACAAACTGACCTCCCTGCGTCAACTCACCACCGTGGTTGCCGACACCGGTGATATTGCAGCGATGAAGCTGTATCAGCCGCAAGACGCCACCACTAACCCTTCTTTGATTCTTAACGCCGCGCAAATCCCGGAATACCGTAAGCTGATTGATGAAGCCATCGTCTGGGCGCGCGAGCAGAACGGCAACAAAGAAGACCTGATCTCGCTGGTGTCGGACAAACTGGCCGTCAACATTGGTCTGGAGATCCTCAAGCTGATCCCTGGCCGTATCTCAACAGAAGTTGATGCGCGTCTCTCTTACGATACGGAAGGCAGCATCGCCAAAGCGCGTAGCCTGATTAAGCTCTACAACGATGCGGGCATCAGCAACGACCGTATCCTGATCAAACTGGCTTCTACCTGGCAGGGCATCCGCGCGGCGGAGCAGCTGGAGAAAGAGGGCATCAACTGTAACCTGACGCTGCTGTTCTCCTTCGCTCAGGCGCGTGCCTGCGCCGAAGCGGGCGTGTTTCTGATTTCACCCTTCGTAGGACGTATCCTCGACTGGTACAAAAATAACACTGACAAGAAAGAGTACGCGCCGCATGAAGATCCGGGCGTGGTGTCGGTGTCTGAGATTTACAACTACTACAAGCAGCACGGCTATGAGACGGTGGTGATGGGCGCAAGCTTCCGTAACATCGGCGAGATTCTGGAGCTGGCGGGCTGCGACCGTCTGACTATCTCTCCGGCGCTGCTGAAAGAGCTGGCGGAGAGCGAAGGCACCGTCGAGCGCAAACTGAGCTATAGCGGCGATGTGAAGGCGCGTCCGGCCAAAATGACCGAATCTGAGTTCCTGTGGCAGCACAACCAGGATCCAATGGCCGTCGCGAAGCTGGCGGAAGGCATCCGCAACTTTGCCGTCGATCAGGGCAAACTTGAGAAGATGATTGCCGACCTGCTGTAATCTTTCCCCGTGGCGGCCCGCCGCCACGGTTTTCTCTTTGCCTCACTTTCTATTATTCTCTCTGCATTCCTCTCTTTTTACCGCATTGCGGTCAACCGGGTAAAAACTCATGGATACTTTACGCATTGGACTGATCTCCGTTTCCGATCGCGCCGCCAACGGCATTTATCAGGATCAGGGTATTCCGGCGCTGGAAGCCTGGCTCAGCAGCGCGCTGGCGACGCCCTTTACCACTGAAACCCGTCTGGTGCCCGATGAGCAGCCGCTGATCGAACAGGCGATTTGCGAGCTGGTCGATGAGCGCTTCTGCCATCTGGTGCTGACCACCGGCGGCACCGGTCCGGCGCGTCGAGACGTGACGCCTGACGCCACTCTGGCGGTTGCCGATCGGGAAATGCCCGGCTTCGGCGAGCAAATGCGGCAGATTAGCCTGCAATTCGTCCCGACCGCGATTCTGTCGCGACAGGTGGGCGTGATTCGCAAGCAGTCGCTGGTGCTCAATCTGCCCGGTCAGCCAAAGTCGATTAAAGAAACGCTGGAAGGGGTAAAAGAGGCTGACGGCAAGGTCAGGGTGCCTGGGATTTTTGCCGCTGTACCTTATTGTTTACAGCTGCTGGATGGGCCTTATGTTGAAACTCATCAGCAGGTGGTAGCAGCTTTTCGCCCTAAAAGCGCGATAAGAGAGATAAATAACTAAATATTCATCTTTTCAGGCATAGCCTCTGGCAGCGCTGGTGTAGTGAAAAATTGACGGTATAGTAAGTCTTCTTTTACAACCTCTCACTTGCTGCCGGAAGCCGTGCACTTATGGATTCGCCTACTTCTCATCGCCTGACCAGGCAAGACTATAAAACGCTGTCGCTGGCCGCGCTTGGCGGCGCGCTGGAGTTCTACGACTTTATTATTTTTGTATTTTTCGCCGCGGTGATTGGCGAGCTGTTTTTTCCGCCTGATATTCCCGACTGGCTGCGTCAGCTGCAAACCTTCGCCATTTTCGCCGCCGGCTATCTGGCGCGTCCGCTGGGCGGGCTTGTTATGGCGCACTTTGGCGACAAGGTTGGACGTAAGAAAATGTTCAGCCTGAGCATCCTGCTGATGGCGCTGCCGACGCTGGCGATGGGCGTGCTGCCGACTTATGAAACGGCAGGTATTATCGCGCCGCTGCTGATGCTGCTGCTGCGCCTGTTGCAGGGCGCGGCGATCGGCGGCGAGGTGCCGGGCGCCTGGGTCTTTGTGGCGGAGCATGTGCCGGAAAAACGGGTCGGATTTGCCTGCGGCACGCTGACCGCCGGTCTCACGGCCGGGATCCTGCTGGGTTCGCTGGTGGCGACGGCGATTAACAGCAGCATGACGCCGCAGACGGTTTCCAGCATCGGCTGGCGGCTTCCTTTCTTTCTCGGCGGGCTGTTCGGTCTGCTGGCGATGTATTTACGCCGCTGGCTGCATGAGACGCCAGTCTTTCAGCAAATGCAGCAGCAGAAAACCCTGGCCGATACGCTGCCGCTGAAGACCGTACTGACCCGGCATAAGGGCGGCGTCCTGCTCTCTATGCTGCTGACCTGGCTGCTCTCCGCCTGTATTGTGGTGGTGATTTTAATGGCTCCCGCCCTGATGCAGAAACAGCACGGTATCAGCGCCGCGCTGAGTTTGCAGGCTAACTGCCTGGCAACGGTCATGCTGCTGGCAGGTTGCGTGGCGGCCGGATGGCTGGTGGACTGGATGGGCGCGGCGAAGACGCTTATCGGCGGCTCGCTGCTGCTGGCCGTCTGTAGCTGGCATTTCTTTTCGAGCCAGACGGCGGATGCGGAAGGGCTGTTCTTTAACTACGGGCTGGCAGGGCTAAGCGTCGGGGTGGTGGGCGTGGTGCCTTTTTTAATGGTGCGCGCCTTTCCTGCGGCAGTGCGCTTTACCGGCATCTCTTTTTCTTACAATGTCGCCTATGCCATTTTCGGCGGCCTGACGCCGATTTTCGTTACGCTGATCCTGCGCGTCACGCCACTGGCACCGGCCTGGTATGTGCTGGCGCTGGCGCTGGCGGGGCTGCTTACTGGAATATGGCTACAGAGCGCGGGACGGCAGGGGCAACTGGTGAGTGAAACGCGCCTGTAAGCAGGCGCGTTTTCATTTACTTTTACTCTGCGGCTTGTTTCGATATGACCGTGGCGCGCTTCATCAGCGGCGCGGTCAGCAGATAGACGACGCAGGCGACAATCAGTGAATTGAAGACCGGCACGCCGCTTTCAACCAGCAGGCCGGTTGCGCTGCCGGCGACGCTGGCAATCAGCGCGGGCCAGCCAATCAGCTGCGAGGTAGCCGGAAGGGCGTTGCTGCTCCGGCTCTGCTCAAGGATCTGACGGTCCGTTTTCAGCAGATAATAATCAATAATCATCACGCCCAGCACCGGCGGGAAAACCACGCCCAGCAGTTCAAGAAAATCGACGAAGCGATCGAGAATGCCCAGAATAGAGCAGAGCGTGCCGAGAAAGCCCAGCAGCAGCGTTATCACGCTGTAACGGGGTTTATAGCCGGTCAGCCCTTCCGTGGCGTTGGCGATACCCAGCGACGAGGAGTAAAGGTTGAGATCGTTAACGCGCAGGGTAGAGAAAACCACGGCGAACAGGCCCAGCGTGCTGGTTGTCTGAGTGATAATGGCGATAATGTCAGAGGTGTGAAGCTCTCTGGCGATCAGAATGGCCAGACCGTTAACGCCGTACTCCCCGGCCAGTATCGTCAGCAGGGTAATGCTAAACACATCTTTGCCGCTGCGGGAAAAGCGGGTCAGGTCAGGCGTCATCAGGCTGGCCAGAATCGCCCCGCCAATTACCATGGTAATGGCGGCGCTAACGGTAATGGGATCGGATGGCGCGACGGGCAGGGCGGCATCGCCTGCCTGACCGTGAAACGCGTGCCAGAAAATCCAGCCGACCAGCGCGATAAAGAGCGGAACGGCAATGCGCGCGGTGAAGCGTAACGCCTTAAAGCCGAATGCCACCAGCAGCGTCAGCACCGCTCCCGACAGCGCCGCCGACTCGGCGAAACTGAGTTTGCCCTTCAGGGCGTAGCTCAGCGAACGCGCGAAAACCGCATTCTGAATACCAAACCAGCCGAGCAAACTAATGGCGACCAGCAGACCGATCAAGACCGAGCCATGACGACCAAAGCCGCACCAGCGCGCCAGCAGACTGCCTGATAAGCCTTCACGCATCCCGGCATAGCCGAGCGCGAAGGTGAGCACGCCGAACAGCAGGCTCGCCAGCGTAATAGCGGTAAAGGCCTCCGCGAGGGTCATACTGTTGCCCAGCACGGCTCCAAGCATAAACTGATCCAGAGCGGTCAACATCCCCATATGCACAATCGCGACGCTAAGCAATGAGTGTCTCTCATTCGCAGGGACGCGGCTCAATGGATAGTCATCTAATTTACTCACAACGCGTTTTCCTCACCGGGTTAAATAAAAGCAACGCCCTTGCTGAGCAGCTTTTCCGGCAGATAATTCTCCAGCGACTCAGCACGACAGTATTGTTCGAATTGTTGAAGCGAGTGCACACCCGCCTTTTGATACAGGGTCGCGATACGATTGCCAATCGTCTTCACGCTGAGACTATAGATACGGGCGATCTCTTTGGCGCTAAATCGTCGTAGCAGCAGAAAGATGATATCCAGTTCGGCTGGGGTAAAAAGAGAATGCTCAAGCTGGGTGGTCAGGACCGAGGCTTTCTGGGGATGAATAAACGTCAGCGCCGTGACGCAGTCCATCGGACGCGCGTTCCAGATGCAGCCGAGGAACTTGCCGTCGCAGTTAAACACGGGAAATTTTTCGCTGACGAAGGGCGTCAGGTAGTTTTTACCATACCAGTAATGCGTTTCGATGACGGCGACACGGTTGCGCAAGGCTTTCGCTCTTTCATCGTGCTCGCAAAACTCATCTGCGCAGTCGCTCCAGCTGGTAGGAAACTCATTGTCTTTTTTGCCCTCTAATGAATAGTTTTTAGGCGTGGCGGTATAGAGTCTCGCCGCCGCATTCATATAGAGATGCTGCGATGCCGCATCTTTAAAACCCCAGGGCGTGGGTAATAAATCCATTGTAGTGGCAAAAGCGGCAATAAAATCATCAACACTGCGATAGGGACTATCCATAGCGCCTCGCTAATAGAGTCCGGTTTATAATCTTTTTGCCAGATAATAACGGGCAAAGCGCTGCGCATAATCGTCTTTTTCGCCGTAAACGCGATAGCCCAGTTTTTCATAAAAGCCGCGCGCCTGAAAACTGAGAGTATCTACCACCGCCATATGGCAGCCGCGGCCGCGCGCCTCTTCCTCAGCCGCCAGCATTAGCTGACGTCCCGAACCGTGCTGGCGGTACGCCTCATCAATCCACAGATAGTTAATATCCAGCGTGCCAAACCAGGTATGCGCCAGCAGGCCGCCCTGAATACGCTGCTCATCATCGTAAAGAAAAACATTCAGGGATTTCATATTGACGTCAGCAAAGCGGTTATTGTGCTGCCAGAGTCGCTGAATAATATATTCTTCGGTCTGACGGTCTTCAATATGGCTGATTTTAATTTCCATATTATAGTCGCGTCCGTTTGATAAATGATGAGTAAGGGAAGGGTGTTATATTAACATGCCCAGAATTGCCATTATTAGCATGACGCTAAGCGGCGCGCAAGGGTTAATATTCCCCCTGTGACAGTCAGCCAGCTGTATTATGATGGCTTTGCTGATTTGATTCACCTCTTACAGCATCTTGCTGACACCAGGGAAAAACAGAAAAATAAATTAGTTTTGCAATAATAACGATAATACATTTTCATCGCACCCCCAGGTGGGCCGATGCACTCACACAGCACTTAATCAGACATCCGTTTAAAGGCCGCAGTTTTTGCGGCCTTTTCTTTTGCCTTTTCGGCGGCTTTTTCTTTTGTCTGCGCCAGGTTCGACGCCACGAAGCGCACCAGTCTGAAAAAATTTTTTCTTTTAACCCTTGATGCGCTTCGAAGCGGCCCCATCTAGTTGTCATCGAGCGTTGTGAGCCTGGGAAAAAAGCGAGTCCTGGCGGTTGAAAGCCAGCAAAGCGCCCGCATAAAGGGTTCACAACCCAAACTGACAAAGAATTTAAGTGGGAGACGTTTAGATGGGTAAGATTATTGGTATTGACCTGGGTACAACCAACTCTTGTGTTGCGATCATGGACGGCACTAAAGCACGCGTGCTGGAGAATGCCGAGGGCGATCGCACCACGCCTTCAATTATTGCTTATACGCAGGATGGCGAAACTCTGGTCGGTCAACCGGCTAAACGTCAGGCGGTAACAAACCCGCAGAACACGCTGTTTGCTATCAAGCGTCTGATTGGCCGTCGTTTCCAGGATGAAGAAGTACAGCGCGATATTAAAATCATGCCGTACAAAATCACCTCTTCCGACAACGGCGATGCCTGGCTGGATGTAAAAGGCCAGAAAATGGCTCCGCCGCAGATCTCTGCGGAAGTGCTGAAAAAAATGAAGAAAACCGCTGAAGACTATCTCGGCGAGCCGGTCACCGAAGCGGTTATTACCGTTCCGGCCTACTTCAACGATGCACAGCGTCAGGCAACGAAAGATGCCGGCCGTATCGCTGGTCTGGAAGTAAAACGTATCATTAACGAACCGACGGCCGCTGCGCTGGCTTACGGTCTGGACAAAGGCCAGGGCAACCGCACCATCGCGGTCTATGACCTGGGCGGCGGTACTTTCGATATCTCTATTATCGAAATTGACGAAGTTGACGGCGAAAAAACCTTTGAAGTGCTGGCGACCAACGGTGACACCCACCTGGGCGGCGAAGACTTCGACAGCCGTCTGATTAACTATCTGGTTGCCGAATTCAAGAAAGATCAGGGCATCGATCTGCACAACGATCCGCTGGCGATGCAGCGCCTGAAAGAAGCGGCAGAGAAAGCGAAAATCGAGCTCTCCTCCGCGCAGCAGACCGACGTTAACCTGCCGTACATCACCGCAGACGCGACCGGTCCGAAACACCTGAACATCAAAGTGACCCGCGCTAAGCTGGAGTCGCTGGTTGAAGATCTGGTCACCCGCTCTATCGAGCCGCTGAAAGTCGCGTTGCAGGATGCCGGTCTCTCGGTTTCCGACATCAACGACGTGATCCTGGTGGGCGGTCAGACCCGTATGCCGATGGTGCAGTCCAAAGTCGCTGAGTTCTTCGGTAAAGAGCCGCGTAAAGACGTTAACCCGGACGAAGCGGTTGCCGTCGGCGCTGCGGTACAGGGCGGCGTACTGGCTGGCGACGTGAAAGACGTTCTGCTGCTGGACGTAACCCCGCTGTCGCTGGGTATCGAAACCATGGGCGGCGTGATGACCTCGCTGATCAGCAAGAACACCACGATTCCGACCAAGCACAGCCAGGTGTTCTCAACGGCGGAAGACAACCAGTCAGCCGTGACCATTCACGTGCTACAGGGCGAGCGTAAGCGTTCAAGCGATAACAAATCGCTGGGTCAGTTCAACCTGGACGGCATCCAGCCTGCGCCGCGCGGCATGCCGCAGATCGAAGTCACCTTTGACATCGATGCGGACGGTATCCTGCACGTCTCAGCCAAAGACAAGAACAGCGGTAAAGAGCAGAAGATCACCATCAAGGCCTCTTCTGGTCTGAACGAGGAAGAGATCGAAAAAATGGTTCGCGATGCCGAAGCGAACGCTGAATCGGATCGCAAGTTCGAAGAGCTGGTGCAGACGCGCAACCAGGGCGACCAGATTGCCCACAGCACGCGTAAGCAGCTGGAAGAAGCGGGCGACAAACTCTCCGCCGACGACAAAGCGCCTATCGAAGCCGCGCTTAGCGAGCTGGAAACCGCGCTGAAAGGCGAAGACAAAGAAGCCATCGACGCGAAGATGCAGGCGCTGATGCAGGTTTCCAGCAAACTGATGGAAGCGGCACAGCAGCAGGCACAGGCTGGCGGCGCGGATGCAGCCGACGCTTCTGCGAAGAAAGATGACGACGTTGTCGACGCTGAATTCGAAGAAGTGAAAGATAACAAAAAATAATTGCCCCTGACCGGGCGCGACGGTTGGCCTGACAGCCGTTGAAACCAGCACGGGCGTAGGAGATCTCTCCACGCCCGTGCGAGCATGTTAAGGGCTAAGAAAAAATGGCGAAGAGTGACTACTACGAGATTTTAGGCGTCTCCAAATCCGCAGACGAACGTGAAATTAAAAAGGCGTATAAGCGCCTGGCGATGAAGTATCACCCTGACCGTAATCCGGGTGACAAAGAAGCTGAAGCCAAATTCAAAGAGGTTAAGGAAGCCTACGAAATCCTGACCGACGCGCAGAAACGCGCGGCATACGATCAGTACGGCCATGCAGCCTTTGAACAGGGCGGTATGGGCGGCGGCGGGTTCGGCGGCGGCGGCTTTGGCGGCGGCGCCGACTTCAGCGATATCTTTGGCGACGTTTTCGGCGATATTTTTGGCGGCGGACGTCGTCAGCGCGCAGCGCGCGGTGCCGATTTACGCTACAACATGGAGCTGACGCTGGAAGAAGCGGTGCGCGGCGTGACCAAAGAGATCCGCATCCCGACGCTGCAAGAGTGCGATGTTTGCCACGGCAGCGGCGCGAAATCAGGTACGCAGCCACAAACCTGTCCGACCTGCCACGGCGCAGGCCAGGTGCAGATGCGTCAGGGCTTCTTTACCGTACAGCAGGCTTGTCCAACCTGTCATGGCCGCGGCTCGGTGATTAAAGATCCGTGCAACGCCTGTCATGGACACGGTCGCGTTGAGAAATCGAAAACCCTGTCGGTGAAAATCCCCGCAGGCGTGGATACCGGCGACCGCATTCGTCTCAGCGGCGAAGGGGAAGCGGGCGAGCAGGGCGCGCCGGCTGGCGATCTCTACGTTCAGGTGTCGGTGAAAAAACACCCGATTTTCGAACGCGAAGATAACAACCTCTACTGCGAAGTGCCGATCAATTTTGCGATGGCGGCGCTGGGCGGCGAGATTGAAGTGCCGACGCTGGATGGACGCGTGAAGCTGAAAGTTCCGGCGGAAACCCAGACCGGCAAGCTGTTCCGCATGCGCGGCAAAGGCGTGAAGTCGGTACGAGGCGGTGCGGTCGGCGATCTGCTGTGTCGCGTGGTGGTCGAAACGCCAGTGAATCTGAACGAGAAACAGAAAAAGCTGCTGCGTGACCTTGAAGAGAGCTTCGGCGGACCGACGGGTGAAAATAACAGCCCGCGCTCCAAAAGCTTCTTCGACGGCGTGAAGAAGTTCTTTGACGATTTGACCCGCTAAGTTTCCTGTTCTGATAACTAAGCCAGCGCGCAGCCGCTGGCTTTTTTTTGCCCCTTTCTTAAGTAATCATTCCGGTCCCGGACTCAACCGCTGTTACAAAATGTTATCATTGCGGTCTGTTTGCTGTTTATTTTCTGAAAAGGACTGCTTCGTGAATATCGGGCTGAAAAAACTGCTCCACAACGACGCGACCAGCGGCGTTGTGCTCATCCTCGCCGCCGCGCTGGCAATGTTTCTGGCGAACTATGCGCCGACCCAGCAAGGCTATCAAAACCTGCTGGCGATACCGGTTGAATTTCGCTTCGGCGCGCTCGACATCAGCAAGAATCTGTTGCTGTGGATTAACGATGCGCTGATGGCGATTTTCTTTCTGCTGGTCGGTTTAGAAGTGAAGCGGGAAATGGTGATGGGTGCTCTGGCGAAGCGTGAACAGGCTATTTTCCCCCTGATTGCCGCGCTGGGCGGTATGCTGATGCCAGGCCTGCTTTTTCTGGCCTTTAACGGCGCGGATGCGGCTACGCGCAGCGGCTGGGCGATTCCGACCGCCACCGACATCGCCTTCGCGCTGGGTATTCTCGCGCTGCTGGGCAGCCGCGTGCCGCCGGCGCTGAAGATCTTTTTGATGGCGCTGGCGATCATTGACGATCTCGGCGCGATCGTGATTATCGCGCTGTTTTACACCAGTGAGCTGTCGATGAGCGCATTGGCCGTCGCCGCGCTGGCGATTATCGTGCTGGCCGCCATGAACCTGCTTAATCTGCGTAATACCGGACTCTACCTGCTGGTGGGGCTGGTATTATGGACCGCAGTGCTCAAGTCGGGCGTCCATGCCACGCTGGCGGGCGTGGTCGTTGGGTTCCTGATTCCGCTAAAGAAACAGGAAGGGCATTCCCCGGCGATCCATCTGGAGCACGCGCTGCATCCCTGGGTGCGCTGGCTGATTCTGCCGCTGTTCGCCTTCGCCAACGCGGGCGTGTCGCTTGACGGGGTTCACGCCGCCAGTATTTTCTCGCTGCTGCCGCTGGGCATTATGGCGGGACTGCTGTTTGGCAAGCCGCTCGGCATTACGCTGTTCTGCTGGCTGGCGGTAAAAGGCAGACTGGCCTCGCTGCCGAAAAATACCTCGCTGGCGGATATTGCCGCGGTCGGCGTGCTGTGCGGCATAGGCTTCACAATGTCGATTTTTATCGCGTCGCTGGCCTATGGCGAAAGCAACCCGCAGCTTATTACGCTGGCGAAGCTGGGCATTCTGCTTGGCTCGATCCTGTCGGCGGTGGCGGGCTATCTGATTCTGCGCAGACGTCTGGCGGGGCGTGGGGCGGCATAACTGAGGCGAAAAAAAACCGGCTAAGCGCCGGTTCTTTTTACAAAGCGATAAACAAAGGCTTACGCCATTTTGTTGATCTGAGCAGTCAGGTTAGCTTTATGACGTGCTGCTTTGTTTTTGTGGATCAGACCTTTAGCAGCCTGACGGTCCACGATCGGTTGCATTTCGTTAAATGCGTTCTGCGCAGCAGCTTTGTCGCCAGCTGCGATCGCCGCGTATACTTTCTTAACGAAAGTACGCATCATAGAACGACGGCTCGCGTTATGCTTGCGACGTTTTTCAGATGTTACGGCGCGTTTCTTAGCTGATTTGATATTAGCCAAGGTCCAACTCCCAAATGTGTTCTATATGGACAAATCAAAGGCCGAGGACTATGCCTTTTGAGCCTTCTTTTGTCAATGGATTTGTGCAAATAAGCGTCGTTTTACAAACCACGCTCGGTTACGTAATTGATGGCGCAAGATTCTACCAGCTTCCCCGCGTTGAATACAGCGTTTCGCAACAAAATTCTCAGCCGGAAGGCGTATACGCGCCAGGCCCTGTTAAATCGCGCGCCAGCGAGGAAAGGTGTGGTTAACGGGTTAACCTTCGTGCCTTTCAAGGGTATAATCCGCCGATTTCCACCGGTTTGAGTCAGCCATGAAGTTTATCCGCGGTATTCATAATTTAAACGAGCAGCATCGCGGCTGCGTCCTGACCATTGGTAACTTCGACGGCGTGCATCGCGGCCATCAGGCGCTGATGGCGCGCCTGTGCGAAGAGGGACGAAAACGCCAGCTTCCGGTGATGGTGATGCTGTTTGAGCCGCAGCCGCTTGAGCTGTTTGCCGGGGATAAAGCCCCCGCGCGTCTGACGCGTCTGCGCGAGAAGCTGAAGTATCTGGCGGAAGCCGGAGTGGATCGGGTGCTCTGCGTGCGCTTTGACCGTCGCTTCGCCGCGCAGTCGGCGCAGTGCTTTATCACCGATTTGCTGGTCGAGAAGCTGGGCGTCAGCTATCTGGCGGTGGGAGATGATTTCCGCTTTGGCGCTGGTCGTCAGGGCGATTTCCTGTTATTACAGAAGGCCGGTGCGGAATACGGTTTTGACGTTGTCAGCACCGAGACCTTTTGCGACGGCGGTAAGCGCATCAGCAGCACGGCCGTACGTCAGGCGCTGGCTGCTGACGATTTAGCGCAGGCGCAAACGCTGCTGGGCCATCCTTTCAGTATTTCCGGGCGCGTCGTGCACGGCGACGCCCTGGGGCGCACTATCGGTTTTCCCACTGCGAATCTTCCTTTACGCCGCATCGTCTCGCCGGTAAAAGGCGTCTACGCGGTGGAAGTGCACGGCCTGGGCGCGCCTGTTCCCGGCGTGGCTAATATCGGCACGCGGCCGACGGTAAAAGGATTGCGCCAGCAGCTTGAAGTTCACCTGCTTGACATCAATATCAATCTGTATGGAAAGCACATTGATGTGGTGCTGAAGCATAAGATACGTAACGAGCAGCGCTTTGCCTCGCTGGAGGCGTTGAAAGAACAAATTGCGAAAGATGTGGTAACCGCCCGGCAATTCTTTGGGCTTTAATCCCGCGAAATACGGAAACGAGAATCTGATGAGTGACTATAAATCTACCCTGAATTTGCCCGAAACGGGGTTCCCGATGCGTGGCGATCTGGCCAAACGCGAACCGGGGATGCTGCAACGCTGGTATGATGACAATCTGTACAACATCATCCGCGAAGCCAAAAAAGGGAAAAAAACCTTTATTCTGCATGACGGCCCTCCCTACGCGAACGGCAGCATTCATATTGGTCACTCAGTTAACAAGATTCTGAAAGACATTATCGTTAAGTCCAAAGGCATGGCGGGTTTCGATTCGCCCTACGTGCCGGGCTGGGACTGCCACGGTCTGCCGATCGAGCATAAAGTCGAGCAGATGATCGGCAAGCCGGGCGAGAAAGTAACGCCAGCCGAATTTCGCGAAGCGTGCCGCAAATACGCCGCCGAGCAGGTTGAAGGCCAGAAAGCGGACTTTATCCGCCTCGGCGTGCTGGGCGACTGGGATCGTCCCTATCTGACGATGAATTTCGACACCGAAGCCAACATCATCCGCGCGCTGGGCAAAATCATCGGCAACGGCCATCTGCATAAAGGCGCGAAGCCGGTGCACTGGTGTCTCGACTGCCGTTCGGCGCTGGCGGAAGCGGAAGTCGAATACTACGACAAAACCTCGCCCTCTATCGACGTGATGTTCAACGCGGTGGATGCTGACGCCGTGCGCGCCAGATTTGGCGACGCGCCGGTCAATGGCCCGATTTCGCTGGTTATCTGGACGACGACCCCCTGGACCATACCGGCTAACCGCGCTATCTCGCTGCATCCGGAATTTGACTATCAGCTGGTGCAGATCGACGGGCGCGCCCTGATCCTGGCGAAAGAGCTGACAGAGAGCGTGCTGAAGCGCGCTGGCGTCGCCGAATGGACGGTGCTGGGCGAATGCAAAGGCGCGGCGCTGGAGCGTCTCACCTTCCAGCATCCTTTCCTGGTCAACATCCAGTCGCCGGTGGTGCTGGGCGAACATGTGACCCTTGAAGCCGGTACGGGCGCCGTGCACACCGCGCCGGGTCACGGTCCGGACGACTATGTTATCGGTCAGAAGTATGGCATTGAAGTGGCGAACCCGGTCGGCCCGGACGGCAGCTATCTGCCAGGCACCTACCCGACGCTGGACGGTCTCAATGTGTTTAAAGCCAACGATGTCATCGTTGAGCTGCTGAAAGAGAAGGGCGCGCTGCTGCATGTGGAAAAATTGCTGCACAGCTATCCGCACTGCTGGCGTCATAAAACGCCGATCATCTTCCGCGCGACGCCGCAGTGGTTTATCAGCATGGATCAGAAAGGGCTGCGCGCGCAGTCGCTGAAAGAGATCAAAGGCGTGCAGTGGATCCCGGACTGGGGCCAGGCGCGCATTGAGGCGATGGTGGCCAACCGTCCGGACTGGTGTATCTCTCGTCAGCGCACCTGGGGCGTGCCGATGGCGCTGTTCGTTCATAAAGAGACCGAGCAGCTGCATCCCGATACGCTGGCGCTGATGGAAAAAGTGGCGCAGCGCGTGGAGCAGGACGGCATCCAGGCGTGGTGGGATCTCGACCCGCGCGATCTGATGGGCGACGACGCCGACAACTATGTGAAAGTGCCGGATACGCTGGACGTCTGGTTCGACTCTGGCTCCACCAGCTACGCGGTGGTGGACGCGCGTCCGGAATTTGGCGGTCACGCTGCGGATATGTATCTGGAAGGTTCCGACCAGCATCGCGGCTGGTTTATGTCCTCCCTGATGATCTCCACCGCAATGAAGGGCAAAGCGCCTTACCGTCAGGTGCTGACCCACGGCTTTACCGTTGACGGTCAGGGCCGCAAAATGTCCAAGTCGATCGGCAACACCGTTTCGCCGCAGGACGTGATGAACAAACTGGGCGCGGATATTCTGCGTCTGTGGGTCGCCTCGACCGACTACTCCGGCGAGATGGCGGTTTCCGACGAGATCCTGAAGCGCTCCGCCGACGCCTATCGCCGTATTCGTAACACCGCGCGCTTCCTGCTGGCGAACCTCAACGGTTTCAATCCGGAAACCGATATGGTTAGCCCGGAAGAGCTGGTGGTGGTAGATCGCTGGGCGGTCGGCCGCGCGCAGGCCGCGCAGGCGGACATCGTCGCCTCTTATGAGAACTACGACTTCCACGAAGTGATCCAGCGTCTGATGCAGTTCTGCTCGGTCGAAATGGGCTCCTTCTATCTGGACATCATCAAGGACCGTCAGTACACGGCGAAGCGCGACAGCCTGGCGCGTCGCAGCTGCCAGACCGCGCTGTGGCACATTGTTGAGGCGCTGGTGCGCTGGATGGCGCCGATCATGTCCTTCACCGCCGATGAAATCTGGGGCTATCTGCCGGGCAAACGCGCGCAGTACGTCTTTACCGAAGAGTGGTATGACGGCCTGTTTGGTCTGTCGCAGGATGAAGCGCTCAATAATGACTACTGGGCTGAGCTGCTGAAAGTGCGCGGCGAAGTCAACAAGGCTATTGAGCAGGCGCGCAGCGACAAGCGTATCGGCGGCGCGCTCGAAGCGACCGTTACGCTGTACGCCGATGCGGCGCTAGCGGCGAAGCTTCAGGCGCTGGGCGACGAGCTGCGCTTTGTGCTGCTGACTTCTGGCGCGACGGTGGCGGATTATGCGCTGGCCAGCGAGGAAGCGCAGCAGAGCGAACTGGTGAAAGGTCTGAAAATCGCGCTGCATAAAGCAGAAGGCGAGAAGTGTCCGCGCTGCTGGCACTACACTACTGACGTCGGCCACAATCCGGAGCATCTCGCCGTGTGCGGTCGCTGTTATACCAACCTGGCCGGCAACGGCGAAGAGCGTAAATTTGCCTGATGCGTAAATCTATTTTTTCAACCGGCTTGCGCTGGATATGGCTGGTGCTGGTGGTAATCCTGGTCGACTTCGCCAGCAAGCAGTGGGTGATGAACAACATGATGCTGCATGAAACGCAGCCGCTGATGCCGTTCCTCAACCTGTTTTACGCGCACAACTACGGCGCGGCGTTCAGCTTCCTGGCGGATAAAGGCGGCTGGCAGCGCTGGTTCTTCGCGGGCATCGCGATTGCCATTGTGGTGGCGTTACTGGTGATGATGTACCGCAGTCGGGCCAGCCAGAAAATCGTAAACATCGCCTACGCGCTGATTATTGGCGGCGCGGCGGGTAACCTGTTCGATCGTGCTTATCACGGATTTGTGGTCGATTTTATCGACTTCTATATTGGTGACTGGCACTTCGCAACCTTCAATATCGCTGACTGCGGCATCTGTATCGGCGCCGCGTTAGTGGTGCTGGAGGGCTTTTTTAGCCCGTCCGGCAAACCGGCAAAACAAGGGTAAGTCATGACAGTCTCTGTACAGCGCGACAGCGCGGTGCTGCTGCATTTCACGCTGAAGCTTGAGGATGGTTCTGTCGCGGAGTCGACGTCAGCTTCCGGCAAACCGGCGCTGTTCCGCCTGGGCGATGGCAGCCTTTCCGACGCACTGGAGCAGGAGCTGCTGGGACTGAAGGCGGGCGATAAGCACGCCTTTACGCTGGCGCCGGAAGCGGCGTTCGGCGCCGTCAGTCCGGATCTTATCCAGTACTTCTCGCGCCGCGACTTTATCGACGCGGGCGAGCCGGAAATCGGCGCGATTATGCTGTTTACCGGAATGGGCGGCAGTGAAATGCCAGGCGTGATCCGCGATATTTCCGGTGATTCCATTACGGTGGATTTTAACCATCCGCTGGCCGGTCATCAGGTTCATTTCGATATCGATGTGCTGGAAGTCGATCCGGTACTGGAGGCAAACGATGCAAATCCTGCTGGCTAACCCGCGCGGCTTTTGCGCCGGCGTCGATCGCGCTATCAGCATCGTGGAGCGCGCGCTGGAGATGTACGGCGCGCCGATCTATGTGCGTCATGAGGTCGTGCATAATCGCTATGTGGTGAACAGCCTGCGCGAGCGCGGCGCGATCTTTATCGAAGAGATTAGCGAAGTGCCGGATAACGCCATCCTGATCTTTTCGGCGCACGGCGTCTCTCAGGCGGTCCGCGCCGAAGCCAAAGCGCGCAGCCTGACCATGCTGTTTGACGCCACCTGTCCGCTGGTGACTAAAGTGCATATGGAAGTGGCGCGCGCCAGCCGCAAAGGCGTAGAAGCTATCCTGATCGGTCATGCGGGTCATCCGGAAGTGGAAGGCACCATGGGCCAGTACAGCAACCCCAACGGCGGCATGTATCTGGTGGAGTCGCCAGAGGACGTGTTTAAGCTTCAGGTCAAAGATGAGAGCAATCTCTGCTTTATGACGCAGACCACGCTGTCGGTGGATGATACCTCTGACGTGATTGATGCGCTGCGCGCCCGTTTTCCGGCCATTATTGGTCCGCGCAAAGACGACATCTGCTACGCCACCACCAACCGTCAGGAAGCGGTGCGCGTGCTGGCGCGCGATGCGGACGTGGTGCTGGTCGTCGGCTCGAAGAACTCCTCTAACTCCAACCGTCTGGCGGAGCTGGCGCAGCGCGCTGGCAAGCTGGCGAAGCTGATCGATTCGGCAGACGACATTCAGGAAGAGTGGGTAAAAGACGTTAAGTGCATCGGTGTTACCGCCGGCGCGTCCGCGCCGGATATTCTGGTGCAGCAGGTGATTCAGCGTCTGCGCGAACTCGGCGGCGAAGCGGCGATAGAGCTGATTGGCCGCGAAGAGAACATCGTATTCGAGGTGCCTAAAGAGCTGCGCGTCGAAGTGCGTAACGTGCAGTAACGCCGCGCGCTCTGTTCAGGAAAGGCCGACTTGTTCGGCCTTTTTTATTGGCAAAAAAGAGCTGTTCCGCTGAGCGGAATTGCTTTTACTGATAATCGGCAGGCGCTACCCTGAAATTCTAATTATCCCGCATTAATAGTGGCGCGCGTGTTAACTGACCGTTAACCTGATTGCGCTTGAATGCATAGTTTTGTATCAGGAATGAATAAATATGAAGAATTACCGCATTGCCATTGTGGGCGCGCCTGGGCGCATGGGACGCAATCTGATTGAGGCGACGCAGCAGGCGGAAGGCGTTGAGCTGGGCGCTGCGCTGGTGCGCACGGGTTCCTCGCTGGTGGGCAGCGACGCGGGCGAACTGGCCGGGCTGGGAAAAAACGGCGTTATCATCACCGACGATTTACGCAGCGTGACAGACGATTTTGATGTGCTGGTGGATTTCACCCGCCCGGAAGGCACGCTCGACTACCTGGCGCTGTGCCGTGAATACAAAAAAGCGATGGTTATCGGCACCACCGGCTTTGACGACGCAGGCAAAGCGGCCATTAAGGCGGCGTCAGAAGAGATCGCTATCGTGTTTGCAGCGAACTTCAGCGTCGGCGTCAATCTGGTGCTCAGGCTGCTGGAAAAGGCGGCCAAAGTCATGGGCGAGTACGCCGATATTGAAATAGTCGAAGCGCACCATCGCCATAAAGTGGATGCGCCTTCCGGCACGGCGCTGGCAATGGGCGAAGCCATTGCTGATGCGATGGGCTGGGATCTTAACGACCATGCGGTTTACGCGCGTGAAGGCCACACCGGCGAGCGTAAGCCGCAGACAATCGGTTTCGCTACCGTTCGCGCCGGAGATATTGTCGGCGAGCATACGGCTATGTTTGCGGATATCGGAGAGCGCGTCGAGATTACCCATAAGGCGTCAAGCCGTATGACCTTCGCAAAAGGGGCGGTCCGTTCGGCTTTGTGGCTGAAGGATAAGAAAACCGGCCTTTATGATATGCGTGACGTACTGGATTTGTCAGATAGGTAAGTTTTAAAACCATTGTGATGTGGTTATTTCAATCCGTAATCTGTTGATTGAGAAGGGCGATAATTTTATCGTCCTTTATTTTATGTAAAAATAAGCGTCTTATAAGTTTTTTTCTTTATTGGTGCCGTAACTTTGCTTTTTGCCTGCTTTCGCAGGCGGGAAAATAACTTTTTTGACCAAATGGTCAAAAAAAATCGCTCCCGGCTCTGCGAATTATCTTATTTGCCTCAGGCAACCGATTATTTCATCCTGTAATCTCTCATTTTCACGCCTTAGTTCCGGTTTTAGCATTCAGTGACCCGAAAAACACAAAAAAATCGCCTTTCAGGGTAGACAAGGACCGGGGCGATCATTAGAATGCGCGCAATTTGCCAAAAATCGACCAGTCAGGCGGTTTTTGCCTTGATTCAGGGCCAAATTTTGAATTAATATGCAAATATTGTGACTGTTTATTCCCTGGAGGATGTTTTGATTAAGTCAGCGCTCTTGGTTCTGGAAGACGGAACCCAATTCCACGGTCGGGCCATCGGGGCAACAGGATCGGCAGTGGGGGAGGTCGTTTTCAATACGTCAATGACCGGTTATCAAGAAATACTCACTGATCCCTCCTATTCCCGCCAGATCGTCACCCTCACTTATCCCCATATCGGCAATGTTGGCGCCAACGCCGCCGACGCAGAATCCACTCAAATCCATGCTCAGGGCCTCGTTATCCGCGACCTGCCGTTGATTGCCAGCAACTTCCGCAGCGAAGAGGGCCTGTCAGCCTACCTGCAACGCAACAACATCGTGGCTATCGCCGACATCGATACGCGTAAGCTGACGCGCCTGCTGCGCGAAAAAGGCGCACAGAATGGCTGCATTATCGCGGGCGATAACCCGGATGCGTCGCTGGCGCTACAGAAAGCGCAGGCATTCCCTGGATTGAAAGGGATGGATCTGGCAAAAGAAGTCACAACCGCCGAAACCTATAGCTGGCAGCAGGGTTCCTGGACGCTGCAAGATGGGCTGCCGGAACAGCAGCAGGCTGACGCGCTGCCGTATCACGTCGTGGCCTACGACTACGGCGTGAAATTTAATATCTTTCGTATGCTGGTCGATCGCGGCTGTCGCTTAACGGTCGTTCCGGCGCAGACGCCGGCCGACGAGGTGCTTAAGCTCAATCCGGACGGCATTTTCCTCTCTAACGGACCGGGCGACCCGGAGCCGTGCGACTATGCCATCAGCGCCATCAAAACCTTTCTGGAAACAGAGATCCCGGTATTCGGCATCTGTCTCGGCCACCAGTTGCTGGCGCTGGCGAGCGGCGCGAAAACCGTGAAAATGAAGCTTGGCCATCACGGCGGCAACCATCCGGTGCAGGATCTCGACAATAACTGCGTCATGATCACCGCGCAAAACCACGGATTCGCCGTTGACGAGGCAAACCTGCCCGCCAACCTGCGCGTCACCCACGTATCGCTGTTCGACAAAACGGTGCAGGGCATTCACCGTACGGATAAACCGGCGTTCAGCTTCCAGGGACACCCGGAAGCCAGCCCGGGTCCGCATGATGCCGCACCGCTGTTCGACCACTTTATCGAACTGATTGAAGCCTACCGTTCGCAAGCCAAGTAATCAGGAGCCTGAAAATGCCAAAACGTACCGACATAAAATCCATCCTGATCCTTGGCGCCGGCCCGATTGTTATCGGCCAGGCCTGTGAATTTGACTACTCTGGCGCGCAGGCCTGTAAGGCGCTGCGTGAAGAGGGTTACCGCGTTATCCTGGTAAACTCCAACCCGGCAACCATCATGACCGATCCGGAGATGGCGGACGCAACCTACATTGAGCCGATTCACTGGGAAGTGGTGCGCAAGATCATCGAAAAAGAGCGTCCGGACGCCGTGCTGCCGACCATGGGCGGCCAGACGGCGCTGAACTGCGCGCTGGAGCTGGAGCGTCAGGGCGTACTGGAAGAGTTTGGCGTGACCATGATTGGCGCAACGGCCGATGCCATTGATAAGGCGGAAGACCGTCAGCGCTTCGATAAAGCGATGAAGGCGATCGGTCTGGAGACCGCGCGCTCCGGCATCGCCCATACTATGGAAGAGGCGCTGAAGGTCGCGGAAGACGTGGGCTTCCCGTGCATTATCCGTCCTTCGTTCACCATGGGCGGCACCGGCGGCGGCATCGCCTACAACCGTGAAGAGTTCGAAGAGATTTGCGAACGCGGTCTGGATCTCTCGCCGACCAATGAGCTGCTGATTGACGAGTCGCTAATCGGCTGGAAAGAGTATGAGATGGAAGTGGTGCGTGACAAAAACGACAACTGCATCATTGTCTGCTCAATCGAAAACTTTGACGCGATGGGCATTCATACCGGCGACTCCATCACCGTAGCCCCGGCGCAGACCCTGACCGACAAAGAGTATCAAATCATGCGTAACGCCTCGCTGGCGGTACTGCGTGAAATCGGCGTAGAAACCGGCGGGTCTAACGTGCAGTTCTCGGTTAACCCGAAGAATGGCCGTCTGATCGTGATCGAAATGAACCCGCGCGTTTCGCGCTCTTCCGCGCTGGCATCCAAGGCGACCGGCTTCCCGATCGCTAAAGTGGCGGCCAAGCTGGCGGTCGGCTTCACGCTCGACGAGCTGATGAACGACATTACCGGCGGCCTGACCCCGGCGTCGTTTGAGCCATCTATCGACTACGTCGTCACTAAAATCCCACGCTTTAACTTTGAGAAATTCGCGGGCGCGAACGACCGCCTGACGACGCAGATGAAGTCCGTCGGCGAAGTGATGGCGATTGGCCGCACCTTCCAGGAGTCGATGCACAAGGCGCTGCGCGGTCTGGAAGTCGGCGCGACCGGCTTTGATCCGAAGGTGCATCTGGACGACGCCGACGCGCTGACCCGTATCCGCCGCGAGCTGAAAGACGCCGGGGCCGAGCGTATCTGGTACATCGCTGACGCATTCCGCGCCGGTATGTCGGTGGACGGGGTATTTAACCTGACCAATATCGACCGCTGGTTCCTGGTGCAGATTGAAGAGCTGGTGCGTCTGGAAGAGCAGGTGGCGCGCGAAGGCGTCAATAGCCTGAGCCAGCCGTTCCTGCGCGCGCTGAAGCGTAAAGGCTTTGCCGATGCGCGTCTGGCGGCGCTGGCAGGCGTTTCGGAAGGCGAAATCCGCAAGCTGCGTCAGCAGTACAACCTGCATCCGGTCTATAAGCGGGTTGATACCTGCGCCGCAGAGTTCGCCACCGATACCGCCTATATGTACTCCACCTATGAAGAGGAGTGCGAGGCGAACCCGAACCAGGATCGCGACAAGATTATGGTGCTGGGCGGCGGGCCAAACCGTATCGGGCAGGGCATCGAGTTTGACTACTGCTGCGTGCACGCCGCGCTGGCGCTGCGTGAAGACGGTTTCGAAACCATTATGGTCAACTGCAACCCGGAAACCGTCTCTACCGACTATGACACCTCTGACCGTCTCTACTTCGAACCGGTGACGCTGGAAGATGTGCTGGAAATCGTGCGCATCGAACAGCCGAAAGGCGTGATTGTGCAGTACGGCGGCCAGACGCCGCTGAAGCTGGCGCGCGCGCTGGAAGCGGCCGGCGTGCCGGTTATCGGCACCAGCCCGGACGCGATTGACCGCGCGGAAGACCGCGAGCGCTTCCAGCAGGCGGTAGAGCGTCTCAATCTTAAGCAGCCGGCTAACGCTACCGTGACCACGCTGGAGCAGGCGGTTGAGAAAGCGGCCAGCATCGGCTATCCGCTGGTGGTGCGTCCTTCTTACGTGCTGGGCGGCCGCGCAATGGAGATCGTCTATGACGAGATCGACCTGAAGCGCTACTTCCAGACCGCTGTCTCTGTGTCTAACGACGCGCCGGTACTGCTGGACCGCTTCCTGGATGACGCGGTGGAAGTCGACGTTGATGCTATCTGCGACGGCGAGCGCGTACTGATTGGCGGCATCATGGAGCACATCGAGCAGGCAGGCGTGCACTCAGGCGATTCCGCCTGTTCACTGCCGGCCTACACGCTGAGCCAGGAAATTCAGAACGTGATGCGTCAGCAGGTTGAGCGCCTGGCGTTTGAACTCAATGTGCGCGGCCTGATGAACGTGCAGTTCGCCGTGAAGGACAATGAGGTCTACCTGATTGAGGTTAATCCACGCGCCGCGCGTACGGTGCCGTTCGTTTCTAAAGCGACCGGCGTGCCGCTGGCGAAGGTGGCGGCTCGCGTAATGGCAGGGAAAACCCTGGCCGAACAGGGCGTGACCAAAGAGGTGATCCCGCCGTACTACTCGGTGAAGGAAGTGGTGCTGCCGTTCAACAAATTCCAGGGCGTGGACCCGATTCTCGGCCCGGAAATGCGTTCAACCGGCGAAGTGATGGGCGTTGGCCGTACCTTTGCCGAAGCCTTCTCCAAGGCGATGCTGGGCGCGCAGAGCAATATGAAAAAGAGCGGACGCGCGCTGCTGTCAGTACGCGAGGGCGACAAGAAGCGCATCGTCGATCTGGCGGCTAAGCTGCTGAAGTTCGGCTTCGAGCTGGACGCCACGCACGGCACTGCCGTAGTGCTGGGCGAAGCGGGCATTAATCCGCGTCTGGTGAACAAGGTGCACGAAGGACGTCCGCATATTCAGGACCGCCTGAAGAATGGTGAATACACCTATATCGTTAATACCACCGCGGGCCGTCAGGCGATTGAAGATTCACGCGTCATCCGTCGCAGCGCGCTGCAATATAAAGTGCACTACGACACGACGCTGAATGGCGGCTTTGCCACTGCCATGTCGCTGAATGCCGATCCAACGGAGAAAGTCATTTCCGTTCAGGAAATGCACGCGCTCATTAACGGTTAATTTCCGCGCATAATAAAACGGCCCGCCAGGGCCGTTTTTTTTATTTTTATAAATCGTTATCAGATAATAAATAACTAAAAACGATTAAAGTTTTAATAATTTGTCTTTAGGCTTAGCGCAGAATGCTTTGGACCTGATTTCCTGCAAAAATAGCACAAAATTATAATGCGCAAGAGTGTCAGCACAGCGTAATATCTCGCCGCTTATAATTCGAGCTTAATCAGGGATTTTTATAAAAATGAAAATGCGTGCTTTCACACTGAGCGCCATTGCTGCGTTAATGGCTGCTGCGCCATTTGCCAGCCAGGCAGAAATTACTCTTCTTAAACAAGATCCGCAGGCGGGCGATCCGCTGAGCCGACTGAACTTCACCGTGGGCGGCAGTATCCGTCCGCAGTTCGAACACCAGACAGGTGTGAATGACAAATCCTATAAGCGTAATGGCTTTGACGGCGGCACCCGTTTCCGCTTCGCCGCAGATTATTATCTGTTCGATGATATTAGCTGGGCCAGCTATTACGAAGTCGGCGTCAATATTCCCGCCGTATTTGACTGGGATAATCATTATAAAGAGGGCGCTAACGACACTACGCGTCGCCAGCTCTATACCGGTCTGAAAAGCAAAACCTGGGGCGAGATCTATTTCGGCCAGCAGAACAGCGTATTTTATGACGTTGTAGGCGCGAAAACGGACATCTGGGATTACGATATGAAAGCCCAGGCGCCGGGCAACGGTATTAACGGCGACTATGACGGCTCTTACCGTTCACGCAAACAGCTGAAGTATAAAAATACCTTCGGCGCGGTCGATCTGTACGCGTCTTATCTGTTTAGCGACAACGAATACCTGCCGGGCAATGGCCTGCGCTATAAGCGCAAAGGCGGCGGCTCGCTGGGCGTGGATTACCACATCACCGACGATCTGACCTGGGGCACCGCGTGGAACTATACCCGCGCGACCATGCGTAATCCGGGCAACGAGGACAGCGGCGACTACAACCAGAATATCTACGGCACCGCGCTGAGCTGGAAGCCGGGTAACTGGACGCTCTCTGCGGGCGGCGGCTGGTATCAGAACTTCCTGCTGACCAAACGCAGCAACGTCAACGACTACTTTGCCGATGATGCCTGGGGCGTGGAGTACTTCGCCGGTTATAAATTCCCGATCAAACAGTATGGCCTGAAAGCTGTTCAGCCTTACGTCATGGGCGATCGTCTTGAGTACGTTAACGGTCGTAACTATCAGCGTATCGATAATGGTCTGGGCGTCACGCTGTTCCTCGACTACGGCTTCCGCGTCGATTACGAACACGTCTTCACCTCCAGCACCGACAATCTGGGCGACATCAACCTGGTGCGTCTGCGCTACGACTTCTGATTGTCAGAACGGCAAAACGGCTCCCTGGGGAGCCGTTTTTTTATGGTGACAGAGCGGGTTCGTCCAGCGGATCGGGACCGAAACGGTTAGGACCGACCGTGCCGCGCAGGCAGAAGTAGATCAGCAGCAGCAGCGTGCCGAAAAGCGGAATAAGCATAATCAGCAGCCACCAGCCGGAGCGATCAAGATCGTGCAGGCGACGCACGCCTACGGCGACAGAGGGGATCAGAACAGCCACGGCGTAGATCAGCGACAGCAGCCCCTGATCGCGAAAGATAACCAGCCCGAACAGCTCATCGATGGCGCTGCATGCCAGCGAAATTAGCGTGCTGAATAACAGAAACAGCCAGAAGGTTTTGCGGCGACAACGGCCTTGCACCACCGCATACATTTTTAACACTGCCAGATAGTGGCTCACTTTATTTATCCTTTTGGTAAAAAAGAGCAGAGAATCCCGTTAAGTCAAACCGCTATACGCTTTTCCCCCCCTTGTTCCAGCTAACTGATTTTATCTGGCGGCTTGCAGTGCTCCTGCGGAAAAAAGCGGTTTAAAACTCTGTACAATAACAAAAATACGGTGGCAAAAAAGCTTTACGTAATAACACACATCCCCCTATCGACGAAAGTTTCGCCTTTACGTATGATGGCGCCAATTTTTTACTATGAGTCTTTTAACATGATTAGTCTGATCGCGGCATTAGCAGCGGATCGCGTCATTGGTATGGAAGGTGCCATGCCGTGGAACCTGCCTGCGGATTTGGCGTGGTTTAAACGTAACACTTTAAATAAGCCGGTAATTATGGGGCGTCTGACCTTTGAATCTATTGGTCGCCCGCTGCCCGGCCGTCTCAATATTGTGGTCAGCCGACAGCCAGGCTCGGCGGAAGGCGTGACCTGGGTGACGTCGCTGGATGACGCCCTTAAAGCGGCCGGAGACGCGCCAGAGATTATGGTGATTGGCGGCGGACGCATTTATGAGCAGATGTTGCCGCGCGCCGACCGTCTCTACCTCACCCATATCGACGCCGAAGTAGAAGGGGATACGCAGTTCCCGGACTATGAGCCGGACGAATGGCAATCGACCTTTAGCGAATTCCACGATGCTGACGAGCAGAACTCGCACAGCTACTGCTTCGAAATTCTGGAGCGTCGCTAACCGGCACTACTGAAAAAGCCTTGTCCAGGGACAAGGCTTTTTTACAGGGGGACGCAGGGAAAATTTGCCCCGACGGTCAGAGCGCGAAACGGCGCTGATGTTCCTCTTACTCTTCCGGGACGCAGAGGCTGCGTTCATCGATACGGCGCTTTCGCCCGCCGGCCTTCTCTGTATTCTGTTACGCCTTGTCTGCGACAAGGCGTTTTCTTTGGCGCGACGATCAGGCCGACTGCTGCGGCGAAATGCTGTCGGTGGCTGACGGCTGACGATTGGACGCCTGAGTATAGTAGCGCTGACTCTCCCAGTGCAGCAGCGTCAGCACGCCACCCCAGCAGCAGCCGGTATCCAGTCCAATCACGCCGCGCGGCGTACCTTTACCCTCCAGCGACGCCCAGTGGCCAAACACCTGGGTATAGTCTGCGGAAAGCTTGCCAGGAATTGCAAACCAGGGCTTGAGCGGCGGCGGCGCCGAGTCCGGCGTCTCTTTGCAGATCATATCAAGCTGTCCGTTAGGAAAGCAGAAACGCATCCGCGTTAACGCGTTAGCGGAAAAGCGCAAGCGCGCCAGGCCGCCCAGTTCCGGCGTCCAGTTGTTGGGCATATCGCCGTACATGGCATCCAGAAACAGCGGGTAGCTGTCGCTGGCGAGCACGGCTTCCAGTTCGCGCGCGCAGGCTTTGGCCGTTTCCAGATCCCACTGCGGCGTAATACCGGCGTGCGCCATAACCAGCTTTTTCTCTTCATCGACCTGCAACAGCGGCTGGCGGCGCAGCCAGTTAATTAGCTCATCGGCGTCGTCCGCTTCCAGTAGCGGTGTCAGACGATCCTTGGGCTTATTGCGGCTGATGCCGGCAAACACCGCCAGCAGATGCAAATCGTGATTCCCCAGCACGAGGCGTACGCTCTCGCCCAGTGATTTGACGTAGCGCAGAACCTCAAGCGAGCCGGGACCGCGCGCGACCAGATCGCCGGTCAGCCACAGCGTATCCCGCTCTGGCGTGAAGTCCACTTGTTTTAGCAGGGCGCGCAGCTCATCGTAACAGCCGTGGACGTCGCCAATCAGGTATGTGCTCATAGAGAATCATCCACAATAAAAAGCCTCGCCCGGCAGAGCCGGGCGAAGAATAAAAAGATTAGTGTATATGCGTTTCTATCGCGAGGCGGAACACCGGGATGTCGATTTGGAAGCTCTCTCCCTCTTCATCCTGCATCAGATAGTGTCCCTGCATGGTGCCCATCGGCGTTTCGATAATCGCGCCGCTGGTGTATTGAAATTCACTGCCCGGCGCAATCACCGGCTGCTCGCCAACCACACCTTCACCCTGCACTTCGGTTTCACGTCCGTTGCCATTGGTGATCAGCCAGTAACGTCCCAGCAGCTGCACAGCGTTACGGCCCAGATTGCGGATGGTAATGGTATAGGCAAAGACATAGCGCTCTTCCTCAGGCGAGGACTGCGAAGCGATATAAAGACTTTGTACCTGAATAGACATCCGGGCCGATTCACTCATGCATTACTCCCGCGGTTCACTTTGATGTGTCGCCAGCCAGTTGGCCAACTGACAGTATTGCGCCACCGTCACGTTTTCTGCGCGTAGTCCCGCATCGATGCCCAGCGCATCCAGCGCGCCAGCGTCAAACAGGTAGCCGAGGCTGTTGCGCAGCGTTTTGCGGCGCTGACCAAAGGCTTCGGTGGTAATGCGGCTGAGAACGCGCACATCGCTCACCGGGTAGGGCGGCTCCGCAAAGGGCACCAGGCGCACTACTGCCGAATCGACCTTAGGCGGCGGCGTAAAGGAGTGCGGTGGCACTTCAAGCACCGGGATCACCTGGCAGTAGTACTGCGCCATCACGCTGAGGCGGCCATAGGCTTTGCTGCCCGGGCCGGCAACGAGGCGGTTGACCACCTCTTTTTGCAGCATGAAGTGCATATCTTTAATCGAACCAGTATAGCTGAAAAGGTGGAACATCAGCGGGGTCGAAATATTGTACGGCAGGTTGCCAAATACGCGCAGCGGCTGGCCTTTTTCCTGCGCCAGCGCGGCGAAATCAAATGTCATCGCATCCTGCTGAAAGATCGTCAGCTTAGGACCGAGAAAAGGATGCGTCTGCAAACGCGCAGCCAGATCGCGGTCCAGCTCAACCACCGTCAGGGCGTCGAGGCGTTCGCCAACCGGTTCGGTCAGCGCGCCGAGGCCCGGACCAATCTCGACCAGCGCTTCGCTGCGCTGCGGATGAATGGCGGAGACAATGCTGTCGATAATGTACTGATCGTTCAGGAAGTTCTGCCCGAAACGTTTACGGGCGTAGTGCCCCTGATGGACGCGATTATTCATTACTGCTCTTGATCATAGTGATGGCGAGGTTAAGCGCCGTAATAAAGCTGCCCGGCTCCGCCTGACCCAGACCGGCCAGTTCCAGCGCGGTGCCGTGGTCAACAGAGGTACGGATAAAGGGCAGGCCAAGCGTGATATTGACCGCGCGACCAAATCCCTGAAATTTTAGCACCGGTAAACCCTGATCGTGATACATCGCCAGCACCGCATCAGCGTGCTGCAAATATTTCGGCTGAAACAGGGTATCGGCAGGAAGCGGGCCGGTTAGCTGAATGCCCTGAGCGCGCAGAGAGTCCAGCGCCGGAATCAGGGTATCAATCTCTTCGCGCCCCATATGGCCGCTCTCACCCGCGTGGGGGTTGAGTCCGCATACAAAGATATGCGGCTGCGGGATAGCGAATTTCTGCTGCAAATCGCGATGCAGGATAGTGATAACTTCCCGCAGGCTGGCGTGAGTGATAGCCGCAGAGACATCTTTCAGCGGCAAATGCGTGGTCGCCAGCGCCACGCGCAGCTCTTCGGTCGCCAGCATCATAACAACGCGATGGCCGCCCGCGCGATCGGCAAAGAACTCTGTGTGGCCGGTAAAGGGGATACCGGCATCATTGATCACGCCTTTATGCACCGGGCCGGTGACAAGCGCGGCAAACTCACCGCTAAGGCAGCCGTCGCAGGCGCGCGCAAGCGTCGCCAGCACGTAGGGGCTGTTAGCCGGCTGGAGTTCGCCTGGCGTAACCGGCTGCGCCGTATCAATCGGCAGGATGGTCAGGGTTCCCGCCTGCTGCGGCTGCGCCGCCGCGTCGGGTTGATAGTCGCGCAGCGTCAGCGGCAGGCCGAGCTGCGCCGCGCGATCGCGCAGCAGCTGCGGCGACGCGCAGACAACCAGTTCAACTGGCCAGCTCTGCTGGGCCAGTTGAATGGTCAGATCGGGACCAATGCCGGCGGGTTCGCCGGGCGTAATCACTACGCGGAAGTTACTGGGCATGGCCGTCCAGAATCTTCACATAGGCGCTGGCGCGCTGTTCCTGCATCCAGGTTTGCGCTTCTTCAGCGAATTTACGGTTAAACAGCAGGCGGTAGGCGCGCTCTTTTTGCGCCGCGTCGGTCTTGTCGACCTGACGGGTGTCCAGCAGCTGAATCAGGTGCCAGCCGAAAGAGGAGTGAACCGGCTGGCTGGTCTGGCCTTTTTGCAGCTGTAACAGCGCGTCGCGGAAGGCCGGATCGAACGCTTCCGGCGAGGACCAGCCCAGATCGCCGCCCTGGTTAGCCGAGCCCGGATCGTCAGAGAACTGTTTTGCCGCCGCTGCGAAAGTGGTTTTACCGCTGCGGATGTCGGCGGCGATCTGCTCCAGCTTCGCGCGCGCCTGATCTTCAGTAAGAATCGGTGACGGCTTCAGCAGGATGTGGCGCGCATGGACCTCGGTAACGGAGATGCTTTTGCTCTCGCCGCGCAGATCGTTCACTTTCAGGATATGGAAGCCGACGCCGGAACGCACCGGACCAACGATGTCGCCTTTTTTCGCGGTAGAGAGCGCCTGAGCGAACAGGGTAGGCAGCTCTTCGATTTTGCCCCAGCCCATGTTGCCGCCCTTCAGCGCCTGCGGATCGGCGGAGTAGGTCACCGCCAGCTTGCCAAAGTCTGCGCCGCCCTTCAGCTCGCCGACCAGCTGTTTAGCCAGCGCTTCCTGATCGTCAACCTGCTGCTGCGACGGGTTTTCCGGCAGCGGCAGCAGAATCTGGCTGACGTTCAGTTCGGTGCCCTGGGTATTTTGCGCGCCAACCTGGGCCGCCAGCGTATCGACTTCCTGCGGCAGAATGGTAACGCGGCGACGCACTTCGTTATTACGCACTTCGGCGATCAGCATCTCTTTGCGGATCTGCGCGCGATAATCGCTGTAGTTGACGCCGTCATAGGCCAGGCGGCTGCGCAGCTGATCGAGGCTCATGCGGTTTTGCGCGGCAATATTGCCGATAGCCTGATCGAGCTGCTGATCGTTAATCTGCAATCCTGCTTTTTCGCCCATTTGCAGGATGATGTTATCCATAATTTGACGTTCGAGGATCTGGTGGCGCAACGTGTTGTCGTCAGGCAACTGCTGACCCGCCTGTTGCGCCTGTGCTTTAACGGTGCGCAGCATATTGTCTACGTCACTTTCCAGAACGACGCCGTTGTTAACAACGGCAGCGACTTTATCAACCACTTGTGGTGCTGCGAACGCGGTGTTGGCAGCCATCGCCACACCCAGAATCAGCATTCTCCAGTTCTTCATACTTTTTCCATTATTGTTTCCGCAGTGCGGGAATTACCAGTCAACCATCACAACATCAGAAAGCGCGCTGATAAGGGATAATGCCCTGACGCAGCATCTGATCGGTGCCTAAGCCATAACCGGAGCTTAAACCGCGTAGCTCAATGTTGAATGAGATTTGGTTGTCGTACTTACTGTCAAACCGCGTACCGTTGCTTTCCCAGCCGTTGATTTTACGCTCATAGCCGACGCGAATGGCGTAACAGCACGAGCTGTATTGCAGACCAACCAGTTGCGAAGCCGGTTTGCTGTTGCGCGTATCGTAATAGTACGCGCCCACGACGGACCAGGCGTCTGCAATTGGCCAGCTGGCCGTCGCGCCTACCTGCGAAATTCCTTTTTCATAGATTCGCCGGTAGTTCGGATTGTTGAGCAGGGAAGAGCCTTCCAGCGCCGACGCTACATACTCCGGGCTGCTGTAGCGGTAGCTCAACTGCACGACGCGGTCGGCGTCACGACGGTATTCCACGACGGCATTGCCCTGAGAGACGTTATCGAGGCGGGTGTCATACTGCAAACCGCCGCGTACGCCCCAACGATCGCTAACTTTCCAGTAAGTGTCGCCAGCCCAAATCAGGCTACCGGTGTCATCTTCTTCACTCGTCTGATTCACGCCAGTGCGTGAAGGGGTAAACGAGTAGATTTGACCCACGGAAACATTAAAACGTTCAACCAGATCCTGATCATAAATACGCGAGGTTACGCCCGTGGCCACTTCGTTAGCCGAGGCGATACGATCCAGGCCGCTATAGGTACGGTCGCGGAACAGGCCAGTATAGTCGGTCTGCAACAGGGTCGAGTCGTATGGATAGATGTCGCTCTGGTTGCGATAGGGAATATAAAGATACTGAACGCGCGGTTCGAGCGTCTGAGTATAGCCTTCAGCCCAGTTCATATCGCGGTCGAAGACCAGGCGGCCATCTACCTTGAACTGCGGCATGGTGCGGTTGACGGACTCTTTCAGCTGGTTAGTGCGCGCGGTATCAACCGTATTGTTGTAATAGCTTACGTCGTCTTGCTGATAGTGCGTCGCCAGAAACTTGGCTTCGGTATCCAGGCTGGCCCAGCCGTTTGACAGCGGCAGATCGAGCGTCGGCTCAATATGCAGACGCGTCGCTTCGGGATAGTTATCGTTGACGTTAGTGAACTTCACCGCCTGCGCGTAGATACGGCCATCGAACGGTCCCATATCATTCTGGTAGTAATTCAAATCCAGCTGCGGCTGCGCACGGTAGAGATTGCGGTTGCTGGTATCGCCGAATACCTGGAAGTCTCTGCTGGAGAGCGTCGCGTCCCAGTTCGACTCAGCATAGCCGAGACTGAACTTCTGCGTCGCGTAGCCGTCAGTCGAGCTGTAGTATTTCGAGTCGAGGTCGTTAAAGTAGTAAGGATCGCTGACCTTGGTGTAGTTGGCGTTAAAGCGCCAGTGCTGGTCATAGACGCCAGCGTGCTGCCAGTAGAAGAGCCAGCGGTCATTGCTTTTATCCTCAGCGATACCGCGCGCCGATTTGTCTTTATCGTACTGGTCATCCGACGGCAGGTAGTCGAACTCCATCAGACCCGCGCCGAACTGCGTCAGATAGCGAAATTCATTCTCCAGCTGCATGCCGCGTTTCGACATATAGTGCGGCGTGATAGTGGCGTCCGCCTGCGGCGCGATGTTCCAGTAATAAGGCAGAATAA
Source organism: Candidatus Pantoea deserta (assembly GCF_003813865.1). Lineage (GTDB taxonomy): Bacteria > Pseudomonadota > Gammaproteobacteria > Enterobacterales > Enterobacteriaceae > Pantoea > Pantoea deserta. The sequence goes on along the minus strand of NZ_RMVG01000001.1, from coordinate 154,961 downwards.
ATTCAAACCCTTTACTGCTGCCATATTTCGCATTCGGGATCAGGAAGCCGGAGCGACGACGGTCGCCAATCGGCAGCTGCAAATAGGGACTATAGAAAATCGGCACCGCGCCCAGTTTAAAGCGCGCATTCCAGATTTCCGCCACCTCTTCCTGACGATCCTGAATAACCTCTGAACCCACGACGCTCCAGCTGTTATAGCCGGGCAGACAGGAGGTAAAGGTGCCGTTTTCCAGAATGGTGTAGCGATTGTCGTCACGCTGCTTCATCAGGTCGGCGTCGCCGCGTCCCTGGCGTCCCACCATCTGGTAGTTACCGCTCCAGACGTTGGTATCTTTGGTGTTGAGATTGGACCAGGCTTTCGGGCCTTTAAGGATCACCTGATTGTCGTCATACTGCACATTGCCCAGCGCATCGACGGTGCGGACCGGCGTGGTTTGCCCCTCTTGCTGGCGCTGATGCAGCTGCATCTCATCTGATTGCAGTCGGCTATTGCCCTGCTGAACGTCTACGTTCCCGGTGAAGACCGCATCGTCCGGATAATTTCCCTTCGCCGAGTCGGAGTGGATAGTAACCGGCAGCTGGTTCGTCTGCCCCGTTACCAGCGGACGATTAAAGGCTGGTACGCCCAGCATACACTGCGACATGAGATCGTCGGCCAGAGCAGACTGACTGGAGATCGCTGCGCCAATCATGGTGGCCAGCAGAGTAGGTATACGTTTCTTCATACGCGGTATCGAGAATTCCATGAAAACTGGCATCATGCCGACAATCGGGTCAGAGACTAACGTACTGCCCGGCGTTGCGCCAGTGTTAATCCTTTTCTGTCCGCGTTGCCGTTAGGCGCTGGGATAAATGAAAGGTATGATAATGCAATTTTCAGCCGCAAGCATGGCGAATTGAGGAGTTTATGCGCTACTGGGGAAAAGTTATTGGGCTGGTGCTGGGGTTACTTTCCGGCGCCGGTTTTTGGGGTATTGTGATTGGCCTGCTGATTGGCCATCTGGTTGACAAAGTTCGCAGCGCAAAAGGACAGGCCTGGTTTGCCAATAATCAAACGCGTCAGACGCTGTTCTTTCAGACGACGTTTCAGGTGATGGGCCACCTTACCAAATCAAAAGGGCGCGTCACCGAAGCGGACATTCAAATCGCTTCCCTTTTAATGGATCGCATGCAGCTTCACGGCGAGGCGCGCAGCGCCGCGCAGCGTGCATTCCGCGTAGGCAAGCAGGGCGATTACCCGTTACGCACCAAACTGCGCGAGCTGCGCAGCGCCTGCTTCGGCCGCTTTGACCTTATTCGGATGTTTCTGGAAATTCAGATCCAGGCCGCTTTTGCCGACGGCTCGCTGCACCCGAACGAGCGTCAGGTGCTGTACGTCATTGCCGAAGAGTTGGGCATCTCGCGCGTGCAGTTCGACCAGTTCCTGCGCATGATGGAGGGCGGTCAGCAGTTCGGCGGCGGGCAGGGCGCCGGCTACGGCGACGGCTATCAGCAGGCGCAGCGCGGGCCGACGCTGGAAGACGCCTGTAGCGTGCTGGGGGTGAAAAGCAGCGATGACGCCACGACGATCAAGCGCGCCTACCGCAAGCTGATGAGCGAGCATCATCCCGATAAGCTGGTGGCGAAAGGGCTGCCGCCGGAGATGATGGAGATGGCGAAGCAGAAAGCGCAGGAGATTCAGGCGGCCTACGATCTGATTCGACGCGAAAAAGGATTTAAGTAACGCGCTGGCCCGCTTAAAACTCAGCGGGCTGGCGGAACGTCATACTGTTGCCAAACGCCGGATGGGTAATGGTCAGCGACTCGGCGTGCAGCAGCAGCCGGGGGGCGCGGGCTTTCGCCTCCGGATGAGCGTAAAAGTTATCGCCTAAGATTGGATGGCCCAGCGCCAGCATATGGACACGTAGCTGGTGCGAGCGGCCGGTGATCGGCTTCAGCGCCACGCGCGCGCTGTTGTCGGGCAGATACTCTGTGACCTCATACTCCGTCTGCGCCGCCTTGCCGGTTTCAAAGCACACTTTCTGCTTCGGCCGGTTTGGCCAGTCGCAAACCAGCGGCAAATCGATCACGCCTTTTTCGGCGGGATGTCCCCACACGCGAGCCACGTAGCGCTTTGACGGCTCGCGCTCGCGGAACTGACGCTTCAGCTCACGCTCCGCCGCCTTCGTCAGCGCCACCACGATCACGCCGCTGGTGGCCATATCGAGGCGATGCACCGATTCCGCCTGAGGATAGTCGCGCTGAATACGCGTCATCACGCTGTCTTTGTGCTCTTCCAGACGACCCGGCACCGACAGGAGTCCGCTCGGCTTATTGACCACCATAATGTGCGCATCCTGATAAAGGATATGCAGCCAGGGTTCGCGCGGCGGATTATAGGGTTCCATCATTTATTCGCTTTCTGTCAAAAGTAAAAAGGGGCCTGATGGCCCCGGCAGATTACTGATGCGTGACCACAATCAGGCGCAGCGCATCCAGACGCCAGTTGGCTTCGCTCAGGCTTTCCAGCACCTGCTGGCGATTGCTCTCCAGCGCCTCAATCTCATCTTCGCGGATATTCGGGTTAACCGCCTTCAGGGCTTCCAGACGCGACAGCTCTGTGCTCAGCTTCTCATCCGCTTCGGCGCGCGCCGCCGCGATCAGGGTTTGCGCTTCCGCCACCACTTTCTCTTCGGCCTGTACCAGAATCGCGTGGACATCCTGCTGCACGGCATTGACCAGCTTACTGCCCGTGTGGCGATTCACCGCGTTAAGCTGGCGGTTAAAGCTTTCAAACTCCACCTTGCCCGCCAGGTTAGTGCCGTTGCGATCCAGCAGCATACGGATCGGCGTCGGCGGCAGGAAGCGCGTCAGTTGCAGATGTTTAGGCGCCTGCGCCTCAACCACATAGATCATCTCCACCAGCAGCGTGCCGACCGGCAGCGCCTTGTTTTTCAACAGCGACAGCGCGCAGCTGCCGGTATCGCCGGAGAGGATCAAATCCAGACCGTTGCGGATCAGCGGATGCTCCCAGGTAATGAACTGGGTATCTTCACGCGACAGCGCCTGATCGCGATTAAAGGTGATGGTGCAGCCATCTTCCGGCAGCCCCGGGAAATCCGGCACCAGCATATGATCGGAAGGGGTCAGCACGATCAGATTATCGCTGCGATCTTCCTGGTTGATGCCGACGATGTCGAACAGGTTAAGCGCGAAATTCACCAGCTCGGTGTCATTATCCTGCGCGGCAATCTCTGCCGCCAGCGCCTGGGCTGCGTCGCCGCCGTTGGAGTTCAGCTCCAGCAAGCGATCGCGCCCCTGTTCCAGCTGCGACCGCAGCGACTCGTGCTGCTTGCGGCACTCGGCGATAAATTCATCCAGCCCCTCGCTGTTTTCCGGCGCGGCAAGGAAGTTAATCAGCGGCTGATGCACGCTGTCATAGATGGTGCGGCCGGTCGGGCAGGTATGTTCAAACGCATCCAGCCCTTCGTGATACCAGCGCAGCAGCACCGCCTGAGCGGTTTTTTCCAGCCAGGGCACCATAATCTGAATATCATGCGCCTGACCGATGCGATCGAGACGGCCAATGCGCTGCTCCAGCAGATCCGGGTTAAACGGCAGATCGAACATGACCAGACGGCTGGCGAACTGGAAGTTGCGTCCTTCAGAGCCGATTTCAGAGCAGAGCAGCACCTGCGCGCCGTTCTCTTCCGAGGCGAACCAGGCCGCGGCGCGATCGCGTTCAATAATCGACAGCCCTTCGTGGAATACCGCCGCGCGGATGCCTTCGCGCTCGCGCAGCACCTGCTCCAGCTGTAGCGCGGTGGCCGCCTTGGCGCAGATCACCAGCACTTTCTCTTTACGGTTGCTGGTCAGGAAGCCGAGCAGCCACTCGACGCGCGGATCGAAATTCCACCAGGTTCCGGTATCGCCTTCAAACTCCTGATAAATCTGTTCAGGATAGAGCAGGTCGCGCGCGCGCTCTTCCGCGCTTTTACGCGCGCCCATAATGCCGGAGACCTTGATCGCCGTCTGATACTGCGCGGGCAGCGGCAGGCGGATCTGATGCAGTTCACGCTTCGGAAAACCTTTGACGCCATTGCGCGTATTGCGGAACAGCACGCGGCTGGTGCCGTGGCGATCCAGCAGCATCGCGATCAGCTCTTTACGCGCATCCTGTTTACCGTCGCGATCGCTGTTGGCAACCTGGAGCAGCGGCTCAATATCCTGTTCGCCCACCAGATCGTTGATCATATTCATCTCGTCCTGCGAGATGGCGTTGTCCGCCAGCAGGGAAGAGACCGCGTCGGCAACCGGGCGATAGTGCTGCTGTTCTTCTACAAACTGGGCGAAGTCGTGGAAACGGTTGGGATCGAGCAGGCGCAGACGGGCGAAGTGGCTCTCCATTCCCAGCTGTTCCGGGGTCGCGGTCAGCAGCAGCACGCCGGGAATCTGCTCTGCCAGCTGCTCGATAACCGCGTATTCGCGGCTCGGCTCGCCTTCGCTCCAGGCAAGGTGGTGCGCTTCATCGACCACCATCAGATCCCACTCGGCTTCCGCCAGCAGCGTAAGACGCTGCTTATTGCGACGAACGAAATCGAGCGAGCAGATAATCAGCTGTTCGGTTTCAAAGGCATTGTCGCTGTCGTGCTGCGCTTCGGTGTAGCGATCGTCGTCAAACAGCGCAAAACGTAAGTTGAAACGGCGCAGCATCTCGACCAGCCACTGATGCTGGAGCGTTTCCGGCACGATAATCAGGACGCGCTCGGCGCGTCCGGCCAGCAGCTGCTGCTGAATAATCATCCCGGCTTCGATGGTTTTACCCAGGCCGACTTCGTCCGCCAGCAGCACGCGCGGCGCATGGCGGCGGCCCACATCATGAGCGATGTGCAGCTGGTGCGGGATAAGGTTAGTGCGCATGCCACGCAGGCCGCTGACCGGCAGGCGGTATTGCGCGCTCTGATATTTACGCGCGCGATAGCGCAGGGCAAAGCGATCCATGCGGTCGAGCTGGCCCGCAAACAGGCGATCCTGCGGCTTACTAAAGACCAGCTTGCTGTCGAGCATAACTTCACGCAGCACCACATTGCTTTCATCGGTATCAAGACGCGTGCCGATATAGGTCATCAGGTCATTTTCATTGCGGACTTCATCCACGCGCATCTGCCAGCCTTCGTGGCTGGTTACCGTATCGCCCGGATTAAAGATAACGCGCGTCACCGGGGAGTCGTTACGGGCATACAGACGGTTTTCGCCTGTCGCCGGAAACAGCAGCGTAACCATGCGGGCATCCGCCGCCACTACCGTTCCCAGACCCAGTTCACTTTCCGTATCACTAATCCAGCGCTGACCTAATGTAAAAACCATATCTTTTTAGCTCGAATTTTTAATGAGTTTTTGGTGATGTTTCCCGACCTCAGGCAATACCTTTTCCCCAGACAAGGTTACGTCTGGTCAGGTTTTAAGAGCGATGAGAGAGAAGAGGGGCGCTATGGTACTGGAAGGCAGGCCGTTCGTCACCTGTCAAAAAAGCCCCAGCTGCCCTGTAATCAGTGTAGCAAAGTCGCCGTCAACGAAAGGCAAAATGCCGTCGGCCACCGGCTGTAGCTGCTTGCTGACGTAGTGATCGTAGTCGAGCGGCGTGACGCGCGCCTCCAGCGGCTCCGGCCCGGCGGTAGCGATTACGTAGCGAATCGAGCCGCCGTTCTGATACTGCAAAGGGCGGCCCAGCTTGCGATTCTGTTCATCCGCCAGGCGCGCGGCGCGCACGTGCGGCGGCACATTGCGTTCATAATCGGCCAGCGGTCGACGCAGCCGTTTTTTATACACCAGCTTGTCATCCAGCTCGCCCGCCAGCAGCTGCGCCACCGTATCGCGCACATAATCCTGCCAGGGTTCATTGCGGAAGATGCGTCCATAGAGCGCCTGCTGGAACTGCTGCGCCAGCGGCGTCCAGTCGGTGCGCACCGATTCCAGACCTTTGAACACCAGCCGCTCCTGCGCCCCATCGCGAATCAGGCCGGCGTAGCGCTTTTTGCTGCCCTGTTCAGCGCCGCGAATAGTGGGCATTAAAAAACGGCTGAAGTGATTTTCATACTCCAGCTCCAGCGCGCTGGTCAGGCCATACTGCTGTTGCAGATGCTCGCGCCACCAGTGGTTGACCCGATCCGCCAGCCGACGGCCCGTCTCCGCCGCGTCCGCTTCGCTGTAGGGCGATTTCAGCCAGACAAAGGTCGAGTCGGTATCGCCGTAAATCACGTCATAACCCTCGGCTTCAATCAGCTCGCGCGTTTGCTGCATGATGGCGTGGCCGCGCAGCGTAATAGAGGAGGCGAGACGCGGATCGAAGAAACGGCAGGCGCTGGTGCCGAGCACGCCATAGAAGGCGTTCATGATAATCTTCAGCGCCTGCGACAGCGGCTTATTGCCCTGTTTTTTGGCGGCTTCGCGTCCCTGCCAGATCTGTTCCACGATAGCGGGCAGGCAGTGGGTGTGACGTGAAAAGCGCGCCTCGCGAAAGCCCGGCACCGAATCGGCGTCGTCAGGATGCGCCAGTCCCTCTACCAGCCCGACTGGATCGATCAGGAAGGTGCGGATAATCGACGGATAGAGGCTTTTATAATCGAGCACCAGCACCGAGTCGTAGAGTCCGGGACGGGAATCCATAACGTAGCCGCCGGGACTGGCTTCAGGCGCGATCTCGCCGAGGTTAGGGGCGACAAAACCGGCGCGGTGCATGCGCGGAATATAGAGATGGCTGAACGCCGCTACCGAGCCGCCGTGGCGGTCGACCGCCAGGCCGTTGACGGCCGCCCGCTCCAGCAGGAACGGCATAATCTCGGTTTTATGAAAGATGCGCGTCACAAGCTCGCAGTCTTTCAGGTTGTACCGCGCCAGCGCGGGCTTATCGTTAGCGAAGCGCCAGTTGATCTCCTCCATGCGGTGCCAGGGATTATCAATGGCTTTGCCTTCGCCCAGCAGATGTTGCGACACTGCTTCCAGGCTAAAAGAGGGAAAGTCCCAGAAGGCGGACTTCAGCGCCTCGATGCCGTCAATAAGCAGGCGGCCCGGCGCGCTGGCGGAGAAAACGCCGGGCTTAAAGCCGTGCTCGCGCCACTCCAGCGGAGCGTTCTGACGGCCAAGACGCAGCGGAATCGCGTAGCGGTCGGCATGCTTCTGCAATACGCGCAGGTCAAACTGCACCACGTTCCAGCCGATCAACACGTCAGGATCGTGGCGGGCAAACCAGTCATTGAGCGCCTCCAGCAGCTGCGGGCGCGTATCAAAATAGATCAGGTCGAAATCAAGCGCGCTGGCGTCGCCGTTGGGCGGACCCAGCATCAGCACCTGGCGCTGGCCGCAGCCCTCAAGGCCAATGCAATAAAGCTCGCCGTGCTGGGTGGTCTCAATATCCAGCGATACCCACTTAAGCGGCGGTCGATAGTCGGCGTGCGGTTTCAGGCGCGCATTGACCAGCGTGTCGCCCTGAGGTTCGCCGCTGAACCAGACGGGGGCGGTGATAAAGCGCTCCATCAGAAAGCGCTCCGGCGGGCGAATATCCGCTTCATAAACCGGAATGCCCTGCTCGCGCAGCAGTTTTTCCAGCCGCTGTAGCTGGCGATGCTGGCGGCAGTAGAGTCCGAAAACCGGACGGCGACGAAAGTCTTTTAGCGTCAGCGACTGGAGCCGCACCTGACGCTCGTCGCGCAGCAGCGCTTCGACCTGCGGCTGATAGTCGCAGGGAATAAAGGCCACGGACTCCTGGGCGGGCAACACCAGCCGCTGCGGGCCACGGTCGGTCGCCAGCCAGAGAACGATTTCAGTGCCCTGAGGGCTGTCGCGCCAGTGGCGGGTAAGCAGGAATCCTGCGCGAGGGCTATTCACATCGGCTCCAGATGGAAAAACCATCCCAGTATAACATGGTTATTTATCCAGTGCGCGCGACGTACTTTTGTCAACATTGCCCTACAATTCTTACCTTGACGCTGTTGCGCCGCCTCTGGACAATCCAGCATCCCAAGTCTGATAAGGAAGGTTATGGAAGCCTGGATTCAACATCTGTTTACGCAGTCGCTGGAGTACGCGCTTATCGCCGTTGCGCTGGTGACCTTTCTTGAATCGCTGGCCTTTGTCGGCCTGCTGCTGCCGGGCACCGTAATGATGGCGAGTCTGGGCGCGCTGGTAGGCAGCGGCCAGATTGGACTCTATCCCGCATGGGCCGCGGGCTTTGTCGGCTGTTTGCTGGGTGACTGGATCTCTTACGGCATCGGCTGGAAATTTCAGGGACCGCTGCACCGCTGGAAGTATCTGCAAAAGTATAAAGGGCTGCTGGATAAAACTGAGCATGCGCTGTATCAGCACAGTATGTTCACCATTCTGGTCGGGCGCTTTGTTGGGCCTACGCGTCCGCTGATCCCGCTGGCGGCGGGGATGCTGGAGCTGCCGGTGCGTAAGTTTCTGCCGCCGAACCTGATTGGCTGCGTGTTGTGGCCGCCGCTCTATCTGCTGCCGGGTATTCTGGCAGGGGTGGCGATCGACGTCCCTAAGGATGCGCAGAGCGGCGCGTTTAAATGGCTGCTACTGCTGGTGGCGCTGCTGGTGTGGCTGGGCGTCTGGCTCGGCTGGCGCTGGTGGCGCAGCGGCAAAAGTCGCGACTGGGCGACGCCGTACCTGCCGCCTGAACGTCTGCGCTGGCTGGCGCCGCTGGGCCTTGCGGTCGCTGCCGCCGCTGTCGCCGCCATCCAGTTCCACCCGATGATGCCCGTGTTCCGTCAGCTGTTATGGCGCGTGTTCTTTGCCTGAGCCTGACGCGCGCGCGATGCCGAGCACCTCGGCTTCGCGCGTGTTGCCCGACAGCAGTGCCTCGGTCGCGCCGTCCCAGTAAACGCGGCCATCGACGATAACCAGACTGCGCGGCGCAATCTGCTGCGCATCCTCCAGACTGTGCGACACCATTAACAGGGTGATGGCGCGCGCCTCGCAGACGCGACGCACCAGCTGCAACATCTCATTGCGCAGCGCCGGGTCCAGCGCCGAGAACGGCTCATCCAGCAGCAGCACCGGACGGTCGCGCAGCAGACAGCGCGCCAGCGCCGCTCGCTGCCGCTGACCGCCGGAGAGCTCCCCCGGCAGGCGCGTCAGCAGATCGCCTAATCCCACCTGATCGGCAATCTCCGCCAGCTGTTTTTGCTGCGCAGCGTTTAGCTTTAACCCCGGATGCAGCCCCAGCGCCATATTCTGCCGCACGCTGAGGTGCGGAAACAGGTTGTTCTCCTGAAACAGCATCGACACCGGCCGCTGCGACGGCGCGCTGTGGCTATGGTCCGTGCCGTCGATGGTCAGCGCGCCCTGGCTGACCGGCAGAAAGCCCGCAATCAGGCTGAGCAGTGTGCTTTTGCCCGCGCCGCTTGGTCCCAGCACCGCCAGCCGCTCGCCGCGCCCGGCGCTAAAGCTGAAGCGCATCGGCAGATGTTGATAAAGGTAAGTCAGATTAGTCAGCGTCAGCATGGCGGCCCGGTAATTTTTCCATCAGGGTAAAAAGCAGCAGGCAGATCAGCAGCAACAGCAGGGCGGTGACCGCCCCGTCCGCGCCGCGATAGGATCCGGTCTGCTGATAGAGATAAAACGGCAGGGTGCGGAAGTCGGCGCTGCCGAACAGGGCCACCACGCCAAAATCGCCGATCGATAAGACACAGGCGAAGGCCAGCGCCTGCGCCAGCGGACGCTTCAGCGCGCGCAGCTCAATCAGCCGCAGGCGGTTCCAGCCGCTGATCCCCAGCGACGCGCAGAGATGCGCATAGCGCTCGGCAATATCGCGCATCGGATTGTCCAGCACCTTAAGCGCATAGGGAATAGCAAGCAGCGCATTGGTGAAGATCACCAGCCCTTCCGGCGAATCGGGCAGGCCCGTGGTGGCGTTGAACAGCAGAAAAAAACCGGTAGCCAGCACGATGCCCGGCATGGCCAGAATCAGCATACCGCTGGTTTCCATCATCTGCGCCGGCAGCAGACGCCGGCGCAGGCGCAGCTCGCGGCTGCTCCACAGCAGCATCATGGTCAGCGCCACGCAGAGCAGGCCCGCGCCCGCCGCGATGCGCAGCGAGGTAAAGGCCGCCTGCCACAGCGCAGGCTGGACCAGCGCGCCGCGGACGCCGCCGCGTAAACCGTCCGCTACCACCGCCAGCAACGGCGGCAGCAGCAGCAGCAGCGCCGCGCCGACGATCAGCGTATCGCCGAGGCGGGCGACCGGCGAATCCTGCGGATCGCGCCAGCCGCGCAGCGGCGCGCTACCCGCCGGGATCGCCTTGCTGAAGCGCTGGCTGAGCAGCACCAGCGTCAGGCAAAAGGCGAGCTGAATCAGCGCCAGCAGCGCGGCGCGGCCGGGATCGTAGTCGTAACTCAGCGCCTGAAAGATCGCCAGCTCAATGGTGGTTGCCTGCGGGCCGCCGCCAAGCGACAGCACCGTGGCGAAGCTGGCGAAGCAGAGCATAAAGATCAGCGCGCCGGTTGGCAGCAGCTGCCGACGCAGCCAGGGCCACTCCAGCAGGGAAAACAGGTGCCAGCCGCGCAGACCGAGCTGAGCGGCCAGCTGGCGCTGTTCGCCCGGAATGCTTTCCAGCGCCTGCAACATCAGACGCGTCGCCAGCGGCAGATTAAAAAACAGATGCGCCAGCAGGATGCCCTGTAGCCCGTAGGGAGAGAAGCGGTAGTCGATGGCGAACAGCTGGCAGAGCTGCGCCAGCCAGCCAGCGCGGCCATACACCGTCAGCAGGCCGAACACCGCCACCAGTACCGGCAGCACCAGCGTCATGGCGCAAAGCCGCAGCAGCAGCTGACGACCGGGGAAGCGGCGACGGTAGAGCGCGCGCGCCAGCGGTATCGCAGGCAGCAGCGACAGCAGGGCGGAGAGCAGCGCCTGGGTAAAGGAGAACAGGACGACATGATGCAGATAGCTGTCGTGCAGCAGCGCGCGCCAGTCGCCGACTGGCGCGCTAAACCCTAGCGCGCCGAAGGCCAGCAGCGCCACGCCGCACAGCAGCAGCGCGGCGCTGCCGCCGGGCAGCAGCCACAGCGGCATCAGCGGCTGACGGCGCGTTGCCATGCACTGATCCAGCCTGCACGCTGCTGCGCCACTTCCTGCGGGCTAAACTGCAGCGCGGTTTGCGGCACGCTCAGGCTCTGATAGCCCGCCGGCAGATCGCTTTTAATCGCCGGATACATCCAGTTGCCGGTAGGGATGGCGTTCTGGAAGGCAGGGGTCAGCATAAACTGCATAAACTGTTGCGCCAGCGCGGGCTGCTTGCTGCTGGCCAGCTGCGCGGCAACTTCGACCTGCAAATAGTGGCCTTCGCTAAAGGCGGCGGCGGCGTAGTTCTCTTTCTTCTCTTCGATAAGATGATAGGCGGGCGAGGTGGTATAGCTCAGCACCAGATCGCCTTCGCCCTTCAGAAACAGGCCGTAGGCTTCGCTCCAGCCCTTGGTGACGGTGACGGTTTTCTGCGCCAGCTTCTGCCAGGCCTCTGGCGCGCGATCGCCGTAAACTTTCTGCATCCAGAGCAGCAGACCCAGGCCCGGCGTGCTGGTGCGCGGATCTTCATAGATTACGCGCCATTTTTCCGGGCTTTCCACCAGCTCTTTCAGGCTGGACGGCGGGTTTTTCAGGCGGTTCTTATCGTAGACAAAGGCGAAGTAGCCGTAATCAAAGGGAATAAAGGTTTGATCCTGCCAGCCGTCCGGCAGCGACACTTTGCTGAGGTCAACGCGGCTTTTTGCAAAGAGTCCGGTCTGCTGCGCGGCCTGAAGCAGATTATTATCCAGGCCGAGCACGACGTCGGCCTTGCTGTTTTTGCCCTCCATGCGCACGCGGTTGAGCAGCGACACGCCATCTTCCAGCGCCACGTACTTCAGCTCACAGCCGCACTGGGCCTCAAAGGCTTTTTTCACCGCCGGGCCGGGACCCCATTCCGCAGAGAATGAATCATAGGTATAGACGGTGAGGGCAGGTTTCGCGGCCAGCGCCGGAACGGACAGCAACAGCAGCAGAGGAAGGATCTGTTTAACCACTTTGCGCTCCTTAAGGAGAATAGTTATGAGTCGCAAAGGATCTGAGCGTAGCAGCCTCTCAAATCCCTACGTCGGTATTAACCGAATCAGGTTCGACGGGTTTCTCTCAGCCTTTTACAGGCACCCCGTTGAGAACGGCTCATTCTAGACATTTCATCAGCAAGGCGAAAGCCTCATAGCGTCGGCGGCGCAAACCAGGCGGATTTAAAGTCGAACCAGCCGAGGGTATTCAGGCGCACGCCGCGCATACTGCGCTGGCCTTCGAGCAGCAGCCAGTGATGGAACAGCGGGTGCAGGCTGTCTGCATCAAGCAGCCGCTTGCTCCATTCCGCCAGCGGCAGGGCTTTGCGCCGCCAGCGCGCCGCATCCGCCTCCCAGTCAACCGGTAAACAGTGGTGCAGCAGCGGGATTTCGTAGAGCTGAGCGAACAGCGAATACTCCAGCGGCAGGGTGAAATTAACGCTGCCCAGCCAGACGTCGCTTTCCGCCTCTCCCTGATGCCAGCGCTCGTAATCGACCGCGCGGGCCACCAGCTGCACATTATGCTGCGCCAGCAGCGGGCGCAGCGCGTTGGCGATGCCTTCGTGTTCCACATGCTGGCTGTACCAGGTCAGCGTCAGGCTCTCCAGACCCGCCGGTTTGTCTACCGGCGTCAGATTACGACGGTGGTGCCAGCGCGGCAGCAGGCCGTAAGCAGGATACCAGTAGCGCTGGTAGCCAATCTCGGCGTGGTTGAGCAAAGCGACAGGATTAAGCAGGTGGCAGAGCCAGCGGCGAATAGCCGCATCGCGACCTTGCGCCGAACGCTGGTCGAACAGCAGAAAATAGCATCCCTCTTCAAGGCGGCTCTCTTCTGACTTTTCATCCTCTTCTGCGCCCTGCAGGCGCACGCCGGAATAGACCAGTTCGTCGCTCATTTCGGGCAGCACCCAGATAGAGACATCGTCAATCAGCGCGCGAAAGCCGAAGTAGTCGTCAAACGCCTCGATCTTTAGCTGGCTCTGATGATTGCGCACCACGCGGTAGGGACCGGTGCCAACGGGATGGCGAGCGAAGTCGCGGATCTGCGGCCATTCGCGCGGCAGGATCATCGCGCTGACGCTGCCAAGCAGCCACGGCAGCCAGCTATCCGGGGTGCTGAGATGCAGATCCAGCGTCCAGGGCGCGGGCGAATCGATGGCCCTGATATGGGAAAAAAGCGGCTGCGGCTGAAGGCGCTCCAGGCTGGCGATCACGTCCGCCATCTCCAGTTCGCGGCCATGATGAAAACGGATGGCCGGACGCAGATAGAAGCGCCAGTGCAGCGGCGCAAGCTGTTGCCAGTGATGCGCGACATCGGCTTCGACTTCCCCGTTTTCCTCATTTATCCGCGTCAGGCCGTTAAAAATCTGGCGCGCCAGATGCGTTTCCGAACGGCGCAGCGGCGAGCCGGGCAGCAGATTAAGCAGCGGACGATAGTAGAGCACGCGCAGGATATGCTTGCCCTGACGAAAGCTGCGGCCAAGGTGGGCGCGGATCATCTGGCGCACCTCCGCTTTATCGCCCACCAGCTGAACCAGCTGATCGATGCGATCCTGCGCCAGCAGATCTTCTGCGCGCTGCTGCTGGAGCGCCAGCCCGGTATAGCAGAAGGTCAGCTGCGAACGCTTGCCGCGCCCCGCCTCAGCCTGCCAGCTGAGCCAGCCTGCGTCCTGCATCGCATTGAGCAGGTTGCGCATATGGCGGCGCGAGCAGTGCAGCCGCTCCGCCAGCTCGCCCAGCGTCACCAGCTGGCTTTCGCCCTGGCAGCTTTGCCACAGACGGATGAACTGTTGCTTGAGGCGTGATGAGGACATAAAAGAGGAACTCCCTGTGAAAAGCGCTCAGTTTTTTCTGCCTCATATTAAGGGCAAACTTGGAAGCATTGGAAGAGCGGGAGGCATTCACACCGAATGGCGCTCAACCATGATTTCGCTGCGGCGGGATCTTTTTCTGAGTAGGGTGCAATTACACCGCCAGCAGAGATTTTTCCCTGCTGGCTTTTTTCTGTTGCGCTAGAATCCTTTCTTTTGTTTTTCCTGATTTTCTCATTGCAAAGGGATTTCGCTATGAAATCGCTGTTAACCCGGAAACGCTCTGTTAATCCAGTCTACCTCGCTTTTATGGCGGCCTCTTTTATGACTGGCATAGCCGGGGCGCTCCAGGCGCCGACGCTGAGTCTGTTTTTAACGCGTGAAGTGCAGGCGCGACCTTTCTGGGTTGGCCTGTTTTTTACCGTCAACGCCATCGCCGGGATTGTTGTCAGTCTGCTGGTGGCAAAGCGCTCCGACAGCCGGGGCGATCGCCGGAATCTGATTCTGTTTTGCTGCCTGATGGCGTTGTGCAATGCGCTGCTGTTCGCCTTTACCCGTCACTACCTGACGCTGATTACGCTTGGCGTGCTGCTTTCGGCGCTGGCCAGCGTCTCGATGCCGCAGATCTTTGCGCTGGCGCGTGAGTATGCCGACCAGTCCGCGCGCGAAGCGGTGATGTTTAGCTCGGTGATGCGCGCTCAGCTGTCGCTGGCCTGGGTCATTGGCCCGCCGCTCTCCTTTGCGCTGGCGCTTAACTTCGGCTTTGTCACGCTGTTCCTTGTGGCGGCGGCGCTGTTTCTGCTCTGTATTCTGCTGATTAAATTTACGCTGCCGTCGGTGCCGCGCGCCGCGCCGCTGATGCAGAGCGGCGGAATGCCGTTAAGCGGCTGGCGCGACCGCGACGTGCGGCTGCTGTTTATCGCCTCGGTGACCATGTGGACCTGCAACACCATGTATATCATTGATATGCCGCTGTATATCAGTGCGACGCTGGGACTGCCGGAGAAGCTGGCGGGACTGTTGATGGGGACGGCGGCCGGGCTGGAAATACCGGTGATGCTGCTGGCCGGGCACTACGCGAAGCGCACCGGCAAGCGCAATCTGATGCTGATGGCGCTGGCGGCGGGCATCCTGTTTTATGCCGGGCTGGTGCTGTTTAGGTCGCAAACCGCGCTAATGGCGTTGCAGCTGTTCAACGCCGTGTTTATCGGCATTATTGCCGGGATCGGCATGCTGTGGTTTCAGGATTTAATGCCGGGCAGGCCGGGCGCGGCGACTACGATGTTCACGAATTCGATCTCGACCGGCATGATTCTGGCGGGCGTTATCCAGGGGACGCTAAGCGAGCGCTTCGGCCATATTGCGGTGTACTGGCTGGCGCTGGGGCTGGCAATAGCGGCGTTCGCGATGTCGGCGCGGGTGAAGAACGTTTGATGAGAGCAGGACGACACGGTGGTCGTCCTTGATTAGGATCGGGTGCTAACGCGGGTGGCATGGGCCGATCGCAACGCCGCTCCAGGCATCCATGCTCGCTCGGCTCGCGACCTCCTTGTCGCGGGACGCTTTGCTCTTATGCCCATGCCACCCTGGTTTTGACTCTAGTGCTGCCTGAGAGCGAGCCTTAATTCAGAAACGCAGGCTGGCGCGCTTCATAGGCAGAAATAGCCGCTTCGTGCTGTAACGTCAGGCCGATGCTGTCGAGTCCGTTCAGCATGCAGTGGCGACGGAAGCTGTCGATCTCAAACGAATACACTTTGTCGCCAGCCGTGACCGTCTGCGCTTCCAGATCTACGGTAAAGCGGATGCCCGGCTGCGCCGCCACCAGCTTAAACATCTCATCGACCTCTTCCTCGCTCAGGCGCACCGGCAGCAGCTGGTTGTTAAAGCTGTTGCCATAGAAAATATCGGCAAAGCTCGGCGCGATCACCACGTGGAAACCGAAGTCAGTCAGCGCCCAGGGCGCATGCTCGCGCGAAGAGCCGCAGCCGAAGTTTTCGCGCGCCAGCAAAATGCTGGTGCCCTGAAACTCAGGCTTATTCAGTACAAAGCTGGCCGTAGGGACGGTGCCCGCGTCGTCGTCGAAGCGCCAGTCGTGAAACAGATGCGCGCCGAAGCCGGTGCGGGTCACTTTTTGCAGAAACTGCTTAGGAATAATGGCGTCGGTATCTACGTTCGCCGCGTCCAGCGGGGCGACGATGCCGGTATGCTGAGTGAATTTGTTCGCCATGATTACGCTCCTGTCAGTTCACGAATATCGGCAAAGCGGCCAGAGACAGCGGCGGCCGCCGCCATTGCCGGGCTGACCAGGTGGGTGCGGCCGCCACGGCCCTGACGACCTTCAAAGTTACGGTTGCTGGTAGAGGCGCAGCGTTCGCCTGGATTCAGACGGTCATTGTTCATTGCCAGACACATTGAGCAGCCTGGCAGACGCCATTCAAAACCGGCTTCGAGGAAGATCTTGTCCAGACCTTCCGCTTCCGCCTGAGCTTTTACCGGACCGGAGCCAGGCACCACCATCGCCACCACGCCCGGCGCGACTTTACGCCCTTTGGCGATGGCCGCTGCGGCGCGCAGATCTTCGATACGCGAGTTGGTGCAGGAGCCGATAAAGACCTTATCAATAGCCACGTCGGTCAGACGAACGCCCGGCTGCAAATTCATATAGGCCAGCGCTTTTTCCGCTGAGGCGCGCTCGACCGGGTCGGCAAAAGAGGCAGGGTTGGGGATCAGCTGGTCTACGGCGATAACCTGGCCTGGGTTAGTGCCCCAGGTTACCTGCGGCGCGATGTCAGCCGCATTCAGCGTAACCACGGCGTCGTAGTGCGCGCCTTCGTCTGACTTCAGCGTACGCCAGTACTCAACCGCCTGGTCCCACTTCTCGCCCTTCGGCGCAAACTGGCGGCCTTTCAGGTAGTTGAAGGTCGTATCGTCTGGCGCCACCAGGCCCGCTTTCGCGCCCATCTCAATCGCCATATTGCACAGGGTCATACGACCTTCCATGCTCAGCGCTTCGATAGCCGGACCGCAGAACTCCACAACGTGACCGGTGCCGCCCGCGCTGCCGGTTTTGCCGATAATCGCCAGCACAATATCTTTGGCGGTAATGCCCGGCGCCGCGTCGCCCAGCACTTCAATTTTCATGGTTTTTGCGCGACCCTGCTTCAGGGTCTGCGTCGCGAACACATGCTCGACTTCCGAGGTGCCGATACCGAACGCCAGCGAACCAAAGGCGCCGTGAGTCGCCGTATGGGAGTCGCCGCACACAATAGTCATGCCCGGCAGCGTCATACCCTGCTCAGGGCCGATAACGTGCACGATGCCCTGAAAAGGGTGGTTCAGATCGTAGAGCTGCACGCCAAATTCGGCGCAGTTTTTCATCAGCTCCTGCATCTGAATGCGCGCCATCTCGCCGGAGGCGTTGATGTCTTTGGTCTGGGTAGAGACGTTATGGTCCATGGTCGCAAAGGTCTTCGACGGCTGACGCACCTTGCGGCCATGCGCGCGCAGGCCGTCAAAGGCCTGGGGCGAGGTCACCTCATGGATCAGGTGACGGTCGATATAGAGCAGCGGCGTCTCGTTGGGCGCTTCGTGAACGACATGTGCATCAAATAACTTCTGGTATAAGGTTTTCATTGTTTTATTTTTCCTCGGCGATAAAGCGGGCAATGATGCTGCCCATTTCATCCGTGGTGACGGCGGGGCCATCACCGGCCAAATCTCGGGTACGGTAGCCTTCTTCCAGCGCGCGGCTGATGGCGCGCTCAATGCTGTCAGCGGCCGTGTCCGCGTTCAGGCTGTAGCGCAGCAGCAGCGACAGCGACAGGATCTGCGCGACCGGGTTGGCGATATTCTGCCCGGCGATGTCCGGCGCGGAACCACCCGCTGGCTCATACAAGCCAAAGCCCTCTTCATTCAGGCTGGCTGACGGCAGCATGCCCATCGACCCGGTAATCATGGCGCACTCGTCAGAAAGAATATCGCCGAACAGGTTCGAGCACAGCAGCACGTCGAACTGCGACGGGTCTTTGATCAGCTGCATGGTGGCGTTGTCGATGTACATATGGCTCAGCTGCACGTCCGGGTAGTCCTTCGCCACCTCGTTGACGATCTCGCGCCACATAACCGAGGTCTGCAATACGTTGGCCTTGTCGATCGAGGTCACTTTGCTGCGGCGTTTGCGCGCGGATTCAAAAGCGATACGCGCAATGCGCTCAATCTCAAAACGGTGATACACCTCGGTATCGAAGGCGCGCTCGTGCGGACCGCTGCCTTCGCGGCCTTTTGGCTGGCCGAAGTAGATGCCGCCGGTCAGCTCGCGCACACACAGAATATCGAACCCTTTGGCGGCAATATCGGCACGCAGCGGACAGAAGGCTTCCAGACCCTGATACAGCGCGGCCGGACGCAGGTTGCTGAACAGTTTGAAATGCTTACGCAGCGGCAGCAGCGCGCCGCGCTCCGGCTGGGAAGCGGGCGGCAAGTGCTCCCACTTCGGGCCGCCGACTGAGCCGAACAGAATCGCGTCGGCCTGCTCACAGCCCGCCACGGTGGCGGGCGGCAGCGGTTCGCCGTGACGGTCGATAGCGATACCGCCGACGTCATATTCGCTGGTGGTAATGCGCATATCAAAGCGCTGACGAATCGCGTCCAGCACCTTCAGCGCCTGCGCCATCACTTCCGGACCAATGCCGTCGCCAGGCAATACTGCGATATGTGAAGAGGTAGACATAGTTACACCGTTTCCTTCTGAAATTTGCGCTGCAATTCTTTTTCAACTTCTTTGGCGCGCCAGATATTGTTCAGCGCGTTGACCATCGCTTTGGCGGAGGATTCGACGATGTCGGTCGCCAGCCCCACGCCGTGGAATTTGCGGTCGTTATAGTTCACGACGATGTCCACCTGGCCCAGCGCGTTTTCGCCGTGGCCTTTAGCGGTTAACTTGTAGTTCACCAGCTCGGCGTCAAAGCCGGTAATGCGGTTGATCGCCTGATAAACGGCGTCCACCGGACCGTTGCCGGTCGCGGCATCAGCTTTGGTGACGTCGCCGCAGCCCAGCTGTACGGAGGCCGTGGCCGTGACGCTGGAGCCGGTCTGCACGTTGAACTCGTTCAGCTGGAAATGCTCAGGTTCTTCATGCTGCTTGTTGATGAAGGCCAGCGCTTCCAGATCGTAATCAAACACCTGACCTTTCTTGTCAGCCAGCTTCAGGAAAGCGTCATACAGGGCATCCAGACTATAGTCGCTCTCTTTGTAGCCCATCTCTTCCATGCGGTGTTTTACCGCCGCGCGGCCTGAACGCGACGTCAGGTTCAGCTGGATTTTGTGCAGGCCGATCGATTCCGGCGTCAGGATTTCGTAGTTTTCGCGGTTTTTCAGCACGCCGTCCTGGTGAATGCCGGAGGAGTGGGCGAAGGCGTTTGAGCCGACTACCGCCTTGTTGGCCGGGATCGGCATATTGCAGATCTGGCTGACCATCTGGCTGGTGCGGTAGATCTCCTGATGATGGATGCCGGTATGAACGTTCATCACCTGCTGACGCGTTTTAATCGCCATAATGACCTCTTCCAGCGCGCAGTTGCCGGCGCGCTCGCCCAGGCCATTCAGCGTGCCTTCAACCTGACGCGCGCCCGCCTGGACTGCGGCCAGCGCGTTGCCGGTCGCCATACCTAAATCATCATGGGTGTGTACGGACAGAATCGCTTTGTCGATGTTCGGCACGCGATTGATCAGCTGGCTAAAGATGCTGGCGTATTCGCCCGGCAGGGTATAGCCCACGGTGTCGGGAATATTAATCGTAGTCGCGCCCGCGTTGATGGCGGCTTCAACCACGCGGCACAGGTCGTCAATCGGCGTACGGCCGCCGTCTTCGCAGGAAAACTCAACGTCGCTGGTGTAATTGCGGGCGCGCTTCACCATCTGTACGGCGCGCTCAATCACCTCCGGCAGCGTGCTGCGCAGTTTGGTGGCGATATGCATCGGCGAGGTGGCGATAAAGGTGTGAATACGAAAGGCGTCAGCGACGCGCAGCGCCTCATAAGCTGCATCGATGTCTTTCTCTACGCAGCGCGCCAGCCCGCAGACGCGGCTGTTTTTAATGGTGCGCGCGATGGTCTGCACCGATTCAAAATCGCCAGGGGAAGAGACCGGGAAACCCACTTCCATCACGTCCACGCCCATGCGCTCCAGCGCCAGAGCGATTTGCAGTTTTTCTTTCACACTCAGGCTGGCCTGTAATGCCTGTTCGCCGTCGCGCAGAGTGGTATCGAAAATAATGACTTGCTGGCTCATCGTATTCATCCTTATGCGTTAACTTCGCCGTGCAACGAGCATAAAAAAACCCGCGCCAGGCGCGGGTTTTAACTTTCAGCAGGTTCGAATCAGTGTTTGATTCTGCCCACGAGTCTACCGCGCAAATTAGATGCGTTAAGTAGTAGACCGAGTAGGCGGAATGAATGAAACATGGATTCGAACCTCGTAAATGTTGTGCTGCATATATTGGTACTGGAATCGGCACGGGATGTCAACCATAAGTAAAAGGGTATTTTTCCGTGCGCCTGAAGGAAAAAATTCTGTCATTTATCGCCAGCTTAGTGAAAGCCGCAACCTGTAGCGAAAAGCGCGCCATGTCAGGCGGTTAAGAGCTGGCGTATTATTTTATATGCTTGAATATAAAAGTTTTTTATTGCTTTTTGCGCGCTGTGCTAACGCGTATTCCACCTCTGTGGATTAGCACATTGTGGCGCGTTCGCTTTATTTTGGAGTCAATCACGCCAGAAATGGATTTGGCGAGAAGATTGTGGGCTAAAAGAAGAGAGTTTAATTTTTTGTTATTTCTTATAACCCGCTGGATATGATTTCCTCTTTAGCATTTTCTCCTGCCTGACTTCCGGGAAATTAGTTAAATCCTCGCGCAGTCAACTTATCGCCAGAGCCTTTACGGTCAGCTTAACGATAAGCGGCGTGTCTGACGTTTGCCTGCCAGGTTTTCTACGGTTATGGTAATCGACCAACCCTTAAAACAATTAACCACGCAGATTTCTCTGTATCTGGACGCCGAAGCATTCATTCGGCGTCTGCGCATAAACATAAGGTTTTGATATTAACTGACGAATGTGGGGCAGGATGCCAGTGGCGCGCAGGAACAGCGGGCGTCAGTGGATTCAGTTCCTCAAGCCTGGAGGCAGAAAATGGAGATGTTGTCAGGAGCCGAGATGGTCGTCCGTTCGTTAATCGATCAGGGCGTAAAACAGGTATTCGGTTATCCGGGCGGCGCGGTGCTGGATATTTACGACGCGCTGCAAACCGTTGGCGGTATCGATCACGTACTGGTGCGCCATGAGCAGGGCGCGGTGCATATGGCCGACGGCCTGGCGCGCGCCACGGGCGAAGTGGGCGTGGTGCTGGTGACCTCAGGTCCCGGCGCAACCAATGCGATTACCGGCATCGCTACCGCCTATATGGATTCGATTCCGCTGGTGATCCTGTCGGGGCAGGTGCCTTCCTCGCTGATCGGCTATGACGCCTTTCAGGAGTGCGACATGGTGGGTATCTCTCGTCCGGTGGTGAAGCACAGCTTTCTGGTGAAAAGCACCGAAGAGATCCCGACCGTGCTGAAGAAAGCTTTCTGGCTGGCGGCCAGCGGGCGTCCTGGCCCGGTGGTGATCGATCTGCCGAAAGATATTCTTAATCCGGCTAATAAACTGCCTTACGTCTATCCGGAATCGGTCAGCATGCGCTCGTATAATCCCACGATTCAGGGACATAAAGGGCAGATCAAGCGCGCCTTAAACACGCTGCTGGCGGCGCACAAGCCGGTGATTTACGCCGGCGGCGGGGCGATTACGTCGGCCTGCGAGGCGGAACTGCTTCAGCTGGCTGAGACGCTGAATATTCCGGTCACGACGTCGCTGATGGGGCTGGGCGCGTTTCCCGGCACCCATCGTCAGGCGGTGGGGATGCTGGGGATGCACGGCACCTACGAAGCGAATATGACGATGCACAATGCCGATCTGATTTTCGCCGTCGGCGTCCGCTTTGACGATCGCACCACCAATAACCTGGCCAAATATTGTCCGAACGCCACGGTGCTGCATATCGACATTGACCCCACCTCGATTTCCAAAACCGTGGCGGCGGATATTCCTATTGTTGGCGACGCGAAGCAGACGCTGCAACAGATGCTGGAACTGCTGGCGCAAAGCGAGGCGAAGCAGGAGCTGGACAGCCTGCGCGACTGGTGGCAGAGCATTGAAGGCTGGCGCAGCCGCAAGTGTCTGGCATTTGATCGCAGCAGCGAGGCGATTAAGCCGCAGGCGGTGATCGAGACTATCTGGCGTCTGACCAACGGCGACGCCTACGTGACCTCGGACGTCGGCCAGCACCAGATGTTCGCCGCGCTCTACTATCCCTTTGATAAACCGCGCCGCTGGATCAACTCCGGCGGGCTGGGCACCATGGGCTTTGGTCTGCCGGCCGCGCTGGGCGTCAAAATGGCGCTGCCGGACGAAACGGTTATCTGCGTCACCGGCGACGGCAGCATTCAGATGAACATTCAGGAACTTTCCACCGCCTTACAGTACGATCTGCCGGTGCTGGTGCTGAACCTCAACAACCGTTTCCTCGGCATGGTGAAGCAGTGGCAGGACATGATCTATTCCGGTCGCCATTCGCAGTCGTATATGGAGTCGCTGCCTGATTTCGTTCGTCTTGCCGAAGCGTACGGCCATGTCGGCATTGCGATTCAGCATCCTTCCGAACTGGAGGAGAAATTACAGCTGGCGCTGGATACCCTGGCGAAAGGCCGTCTGGTATTTGTGGACGTAACGGTTGACGGCAGCGAGCACGTCTACCCGATGCAGATTCGCGGCGGGTCGATGGATGAGATGTGGCTGAGCAAAACGGAGAGGACTTAATTATGCGTCGTATTTTATCGGTTCTGCTGGAGAACGAATCCGGCGCATTGTCTCGCGTGGTCGGGCTTTTCTCCCAGCGCGGTTACAATATCGAAAGCCTGACCGTTGCGCCTACGGATGATCCGACGCTGTCGCGTATGACCATTCAGACCGTTGGCGATGAGAAGGTGCTGGAGCAGATTGAGAAACAGCTGCATAAGCTGGTCGATGTGCTGCGCGTCAGCGAACTGGGGCAGGGCGCTTACGTTGAGCGCGAAATTATGCTGGTGAAGTTGCAGGCGACCGGCTACGGTCGCGAAGAGATAAAGCGCAGCGCCGAAATCTTCCGCGGTCAGATTATCGATGTGACGCCGACGCTGTACACGGTTCAGCTCGCTGGCACCAGCGACAAACTCGACGCTTTTCTCAATACGGTACGTGAAGTCGCGGAGATTGTTGAAGTTGCCCGTTCCGGCATCGTCGGCGTCGCGCGCGGCGATCGCATTATGCGTTAATCACAGCAGGTTACTGTTGCTAACCCGGCGTAATGCCGGGTTTTTTTATTTTATGCGCTAAGTGAAGTTCAGTAAGAAAAGCGGTTGCTCAGCGCGGTTTTCTGCTGTTAGATGTTACAAACGAGTTATCCTTAGCTTAGTTGCGGTCATCGACAGCAGCTCGGCTTGCCGTGAAGAATGGAGTTATCGTGAAACTGGATGAAATCGCGCGCCTGGCGGGTGTGTCGCGCACCACGGCCAGCTATGTCATCAATGGTAAGGCGCGGCAGTATCGTGTCAGCGAAAAAACCGTTGAGAAGGTGATGGCGGTGGTGCGTGAGCATAATTATCACCCTAACGCGGTGGCCGCGGGCCTGCGCGCGGGCCGCACGCGCTCAATCGGCCTGGTGATCCCCGATCTGGAAAATACCAGCTATACCCGTATCGCCAACTATCTGGAACGCCAGGCGCGGCAGCGTGGTTATCAGCTGCTGATCGCCTGTTCGGAAGATCAGCCTGATAACGAAATGCGCTGTATTGAGCATCTGCTACAGCGTCAGGTTGACGCCATTATCGTTTCGACCTCTTTACCGCCTGAACACCCTTTTTATCAGCGCTGGATCAACGATCCGCTGCCTATTATCGCGCTGGACCGCGCGCTGGATCGTGAACACTTTACCAGCGTGGTGGGCGCCGATCAGGATGATGCTTTTACCCTGGCGGCTGAATTGCGTCAGCTTCCGGTGAAAAACGTGTTATTTCTCGGCGCGCTGCCGGAACTCTCCGTGAGCTTTCTGCGCGAAATGGGCTTTCGCGATGCCTGGAAAGAGGATCCGCGACCCGTCAGCTATATCTATTGCAACAGCTTTGACCGCGCCGCCGCCGCCGCGCTGTTTGAGCGCTATCTGGACGACCATGATATGCCAGAGGCGCTGTATACCACCTCGTTTGGCCTGCTTCAGGGCGTTATGGACGTCACGCTGAAACGTGACGGCCGGTTGCCGACCGAGCTGGCTATCGCGACCTTTGGCGACCATGAATTACTGGACTTTCTTGAGTGTCCCGTGCTGGCCGTTGGGCAGCGTCATCGTGATGTGGCGGAGCGCGTGCTGGAGTTAGTTCTTGCCTCGCTTGATGAACCCAGAAAACCGAAACCGGGATTAACGCGCATCCGCCGTAATTTATTCCGTCGCGGTCAGCTTAGCCGTAAAGTTAAATAGCGCTCGGGTGGCGATGACGCCGCCTGATAATTTTTTTGCCTGCGTCGTAGTTAATTTTGAGGGTAAAAAAGCGTAAATTTGCGACAACTTGTCTAACAAATTAGCAACGATATGAGGGTTAAATCACCACAACTCAGAGGTTTCTTTATCCTCCGGCCTGCCTGAAGCGGCTGGGCTTTCTTTCGGAAATCCCCTAAAATGCCGCCCTCGTCTCAGAAATGGGGAAGAATATAAGCGCGCAACCTCAGGTTTATTTTTAGACATTTTTTCAGACGCGCTGGTTTTTATTCCACAATTCATCAGGTTAATTTTTAAAAATCTCCTTTTCCCCCCTTTGCCAGTTTCAATCAGCGAAAAGAGCCCTTGTAAATAGTTATATTCCCGCCGCGCTTCGGCTTGACAAGGATTTCATCGCCTCCGTAAACTCGTGGCGTGGTAAAAAGTGGGATAAAGTGGTGAAAAAGGGCAGCTGAGGAGACGACTGGCATGTTCCGTGGAGCAACGTTAGTCAATCTCGACAGCAAGGGGCGACTGGCTGTACCAACGCGCTATCGCGAAACGCTGATCGGGGAAAGCCAGGGGCAGATGGTCTGTACCATCGACCTCCATCAGCCATGCCTGCTGCTTTATACCCTGCCCGAATGGGAAATCATTGAAAGAAAGCTGTCTCGCTTATCCAGCATGAACCCCGTCGAGCGTCGCGTACAGCGTTTGCTGCTGGGCCATGCCAGTGAGTGTCAGATGGATAACGCAGGCCGCTTACTGCTGGCGAATACGCTTCGTCAACACGCGCACCTGACGAAAGAAGTGATGCTGGTCGGCCAGTTCAACAAGTTTGAACTGTGGGATGAACAGACCTGGTATCAACAAGTTAAGGATGATATTGACGCAGAACAGTCGGCTCAGGAACCTTTGTCTGAGCGGTTGCAGGACTTGTCGCTATAGCTATGCAGGAAAATTTTAAACATACCACGGTGCTACTGGATGAGGCGGTTAACGGTCTCAATATCAGGGAAGACGGCATCTATATTGACGGCACCTTTGGTCGCGGCGGACATTCACGTTTAATTCTGTCGCAGCTGGGCGCGCAGGGGCGGCTTATCGCCATCGATCGCGACCCGCAAGCTATTGCCGCAGCCGCTGAGATCACCGATCCGCGTTTCTCTATTGTGCACGGTCCATTCTCCGCGCTGGCTGATTATGTCGAGGCGCGGGAACTTACGGGCAAGATCGACGGTATTCTGCTTGACCTGGGCGTCTCCTCGCCGCAGCTGGACGACGCCGAGCGCGGCTTTTCTTTTATGCGCGACGGGCCGCTGGATATGCGTATGGACCCCACGCGCGGCCATTCCGCTGCCGAGTGGCTATTGAATGCAGAGGAAGCGGACATCGCTTTTGTGCTGAAGACCTACGGCGAGGAGCGCTTTGCGAAACGTATCGCGCGCGCCATTGTCGAGCGCAACCGCGAGCAGCCGATGACGCGCACCAAAGAGCTGGCCGAGGTGATCGCGGCGGCCACGCCGGTAAAAGATAAGTTCAAGCACCCGGCGACGCGCAGTTTTCAGGCGATCCGTATCTGGATCAACAGCGAGCTGGAAGAGATCGACACGGCGCTCAAAGGCGCGGTCGCGGTGCTGGCGCCGGCAGGGCGTCTGTCCGTGATCAGTTTCCATTCGCTGGAGGACCGGCTGGTGAAACGCTTTATGCGCGACCAGAGCCGCGGCCCGCAGGTGCCGGCGGGCATTCCAATGACCGAAGCCCAGCTCAAGGCCTTAGGCGGCCGTCAGCTGAAACTGCTGGGCAAGATGACGCCGGGCGAAGCGGAAGTGGCCGATAACCCGCGCGCGCGCAGTTCCGTATTGCGCATTGCGGAGAGAACCGACGCATGATTGGCAACGAACGTCACAGCCTGCCGGGCGTCATTGGCGGCGATCTGCTGCGATTCGGCAAAGTCCCGGTGATTTTGCTGATCGCCGTTCTGGTGTCGGCGGTGATGGTCGTGACGACAACGCATAAAACGCGTCTGCTCACGGCGCAGCGTGAACAGCTGGTGCTGGAGCGCGACGCGCTGGATATTGAATGGCGCAACCTGATCCTGGAAGAGAACGCGCTGGGCGATCACAGTCGGGTAGAGCGAATCGCCACCGAAAAGTTGCAGCTACGCCACGTTGATCCGTCACAGGAAAATATCGTGGTACAGAAATAAGGAACGCGAGATCGCAATGAGCGGCGCAAGCAAAACGCTGAAGTCGAGAAAACAGGAAGACAAGGCCAGCTTTGTAAGCTGGCGTTTTGCGTTGCTGTGCGGCTGTATTTTACTGGCGCTGGGCGGTCTGCTGTCGCGTGTCGCCTGGCTCCAGGTGATTAGCCCGGACAAGCTGGTTAAAGAGGGCGACTTGCGCTCTTTACGCGTCCAGGCGATTCCGACCGCGCGCGGCATGATCAGCGATCGCGCCGGGCGTCCGCTGGCGGTCAGCGTGCCGGTTAATGCCATCTGGGCCGATCCGAAAGAGCTGCATGATGCGGGCGGCGTGACGCTCGACAGTCGCTGGAAGGCGCTCGCCGACGCGCTCTCGATTCCTCTCGATCAGCTGGCGACGCGCGTCAACGCCAACCCTAAAGGGCGTTTTATCTATCTGGCGCGTCAGGTGAGTCCCGCTATCAGCGACTACATCAAAAAACTCAAGCTGCCAGGCATTCATCTGCGCGAAGAGTCGCGCCGCTACTATCCGGCCGGTCAGGTGACTTCTCATCTGATCGGCTTTACCAATATTGACGGCCAGGGCATCGAGGGCATCGAAAAGAGCTTCGATAAATGGCTGACCGGCGCGCCGGGCGAGCGTACGGTGCGTAAAGACCGCTACGGCCGCGTGATTGAAGACATCTCATCCGTAGACAGCCGCGCCGCCCATAACCTCACGCTGAGCATTGATGAGCGTTTACAGGCGCTGGTTTACCGCGAACTCAATAACGCGGTGGCGTTCAACAAGGCCGAGTCCGGCACGGCCGTCCTGGTGGACGTCAGTACCGGCGAAGTGCTGGCAATGGCCAACAGCCCGGCCTACAACCCCAACAATCTCAGCAACACGCCCAAAGAGCTGATGCGCAACCGCGCCATCACCGACATTTTCGAGCCGGGTTCCACTGTGAAGCCGATGGTGGTTATGACGGCGCTTCAGCGCGGCGTGGTGCGTGAAAACAGCGTGCTGAATACCGTGCCTTATCGCGTTAACGGCCACGAGATTAAAGACGTGGCGCGCTACAACGAACTGACCCTTACCGGGGTTTTACAGAAGTCGAGTAACGTCGGGGTTTCACGACTGGCGTTAGCGATGCCCTCCTCAGCGCTGGTAGAAACTTACGCGCGCTTTGGACTGGGTAAACCGACCAATTTGGGGCTGGTCGGGGAAAGTAGTGGCTTATACCCTCAAAAACAACGGTGGTCTGACATAGAGAGGGCCACCTTCTCTTTCGGCTACGGGCTAATGGTAACGCCGTTACAGTTAGCGCGAGTCTACGCAACCATCGGCAGCTACGGCATTTACCGGCCGCTGTCGATTACCAAAGTCGATCCCCCCGTGGCGGGCGAACGCGTGTTCCCGGAATCGCTGGTTAAAACCGTGGTTCATATGATGGAAAGCGTGGCGCTGCCGGGCGGGGGCGGTGTGAAAGCGGCCATTAAAGGCTATCGCATCGCGATTAAAACCGGTACGGCGAAAAAAGTCGGCCCGGATGGTCGCTACGTCAATAAATATATTGCTTATACCGCAGGCGTCGCGCCTGCCAGTCATCCTCGTTTTGCGCTGGTGGTGGTGATCAACGATCCCCAGGCCGGTAAATATTACGGTGGTGCGGTTTCCGCGCCGGTGTTCGGTGCCATCATGGGCGGCGTGCTTCGCACCATGAACATTGAGCCGGATGCGTTGCCGACCAATGACAAAAACGAGCTGGTGACTAACAGAAGTGAGGAAAAAAGTGACAGATCGTAACCTGCGCGACTTGCTGGACCCGTGGGTGCCAGGCGCGCCGGCGCGTCCCCTGGGTGACATGACACTGGACAGCCGCAAGGCGGCATCCGGCGATCTGTTTGTGGCCGTTGCCGGCCACCATGCCGACGGACGGCGGTTTATTCCGCAGGCTATCGCTCAGGGGGTTGCCGCGGTGATCGCGGAAGCCGAGGGCGAAGCCCGCGATGGCGATATTCGGGAAGCGCATGGCGTGCCGGTGGTTTATCTGGCGCAGCTACAGCAGCGCCTCTCCGCGCTGGCGGGGCGCTTTTACGGCCAGCCCGGCGAAAAGCAGAAGCTGATCGGCGTGACCGGCACCAACGGCAAAACCACCACGACCCAGCTGCTGGCGCAGTGGGCGCAGCTGCTGGGTGAAACCGGCGCGGTGATGGGAACGGTAGGCAACGGCCTGCTCGGACAGCTGACGGCCAGCGAGAACACCACGGGATCGGCCGTTGAGGTTCAGCACCTGTTGCAGGAGCTGGCGCAACAGGGCGCCACGCTGACCGCCATGGAAGTCTCTTCACACGGGCTGGTGCAGCATCGCGTCGCGGCGCTGCCGTTCGCGGCGGCGGTCTTTACCAATCTGAGCCGCGATCACCTCGACTATCACGGTGATATGCAGGCCTACGAATCGGCTAAAAAACGACTGTTTACCGAGCATCAGGTCGGCGCCATGATCCTGAACGCCGATGACGACGTTGGCCGCCGCTGGCTGGCGACGCTGCCCGATGCCGTGGCCGTAACGATGGCGGGCAACTTGCAGCCTGGCTGCCATGGCCGATGGGTCAAGGCCGATGAGGTCGCTTACCGCGACAATGGCGCGCATATCCGCTTTAGCTCCAGCTGGGGCGACGGCGAAATAAACAGCCGTCTGATGGGGGCGTTTAACGTCAGCAATCTGCTGCTGGCCTTCGCCACGCTGCTGTCGCTGGGTTATCCCCTGGCCGATCTGTTGCAGACGGCCCCGCAGCTTCAGCCGGTATGCGGTCGCATGGAAGTCTTCAGCGCGCAGGGCAAGCCGACCGTGGTCGTGGATTACGCGCATACGCCGGACGCGCTGGAAAAAGCGCTGGAGGCCGCGCGCCTGCACTGTAAAGGCAAGCTGTGGTGCGTGTTTGGCTGCGGCGGCGATCGCGATAAAGGCAAGCGCCCATTAATGGGCGCAATTGCCGAACAGTTCGCCGACGTAGTGGTTATCACCGATGACAACCCGCGCAGCGAAGATCCGCAGGCTATCGTCAACGACATTCTGACCGGTCTGCTTGAGCCGCATCGCGCGCGCGTGATGGCCGGACGTGCGCAAGCGGTCACTAACGCTGTTTTGCAGGCGCAGCCAGACGACATCGTTCTGGTGGCAGGCAAAGGTCATGAAGATTATCAAATCGTGGGAAATCGTCGTCTGGACTACTCTGACCGCGCCACGGTTGCCGCGTTATTAGGAGTGACGGCATGATCCCGGTTTCCCTGAAAACTCTGGCCGACATCAGCGGCGGCGCGCTTCACGGCGGCGATTTGACGTTTAACGACGTCACCACCGATACGCGCAAAGTGACGCAGGGCAGCCTGTTTGTCGCGCTGGTGGGCGAGCGGTTTGACGCCCATGATTTTGCTGCTGACGCGATTGCCAGCGGCGCGCAGGCGCTGTTAGTGAGTAAGTATTTACACGTCTCTGTACCCCAGGTGGTGGTCGCCGACACCCGTATCGCCTTCGGCAAGCTGGCCGCATGGGTGCGCCAGCAGTCGAAAGCGCGCGTCGTGGCGCTGACCGGTTCCTCTGGCAAAACGTCGGTAAAAGAGATGACGGCGGCCATCCTGCGCGAATGTGGCGAAACGCTCTACACCGCCGGCAACCTGAATAACGATTTCGGCGTGCCCATGACGCTGCTGCGCCTGACGCCGCAGCATCAGTACGCGGTGATCGAACTCGGCGCCAATCATCAGGGCGAGATCGCCTATACCACCGAGCTGACGCGGCCAGAGAGCGCGCTGGTTAATAACCTGGCGGCGGCGCATCTGGAAGGTTTCGGCTCGCTGGCAGGCGTGGCGAAGGCCAAAGGCGAGATTTTTTACGGGCTGCCGGCCAACGGCACCGCCATCCTCAATGCCGACAGCAATGACTGGCCGCACTGGCAGGCGAACCTGCACGGCAAACGCGTCTGGCGCTTTTCACCTCAGGCCGCAGAGAGCGACTTCACCGCGCGTGACGTCCGCATGGGCGTAGACGGAACGCACTTCACTATGCAGACGCCGCAGGGCGACATCGCCGTCACGCTGCCGCTGCCTGGCCGCCATAACATCGCTAACGCGCTGGCCGCAGCCGCGCTGGCGCTGTCGGTCGATGCGCCGCTCAGCGCGATCCAGAATGGTCTGAAAAAGTTGCAGGCCGTACCAGGGCGTTTGTTCCCCATTCGCCTTGCCGAACAGCAGTTGCTGCTGGATGACAGCTATAACGCCAACGTGGGGTCGATGACGGCCGCCGCGCAGGTACTGGGCGAAATGCCCGGCTATCGCGTGATGGTGGTGGGCGATATGGCGGAACTGGGTGATGAGGCTGAGCAGTGTCACCGTGAAGTTGGACTCGCGGCCAGGGCCGCAGGCGTCGATCGCGTCCTGAGCGTAGGAGCGTTAAGCGCGCACATTAGTGAAAGCAGCGGGGTTGGCGAACATTTCGACAACAAAACCGCACTGACTGAACGTTTACGGACGCTGTTGTCCGAACATCGGGAATTAACCGTTTTGATAAAAGGTTCTCGCAGCGCCGCCATGGAGCAGGTCGTGCAGAACTTACAGGAGATGGGCACATGTTAGTCTGGCTGGCCGAGCATCTGGTCGCTTTTTATTCCGGCTTTAACGTCTTTTCATATCTGACGTTTCGCGCCATTGTCAGCCTGCTGACCGCGTTATTTATTTCACTGTGGATGGGACCGCGCCTGATCGCCTGGCTGCAAAAACTGCAAATCGGTCAGGTGGTGCGCAACGACGGTCCGGAGTCGCACTTCAGCAAGCGCGGCACGCCGACCATGGGCGGGATCATGATCCTTACCTCTATTACCGTATCGGTGCTGATGTGGGCTTATCCGTCTAACCCTTACGTCTGGTGCGTGCTGGTGGTGCTGGTTGGCTTCGGCATCATCGGTTTTGTTGACGACTACCGCAAGGTAGTGCGTAAAGATACCAAAGGGTTGATCGCGCGCTGGAAATACTTCTGGATGTCGGTGATTTCGCTGGGCGTGGCTTTTGCGCTCTATGCCGCCGGTAATGAAACGCCTGCGACGCAGCTGGTGGTGCCTTTCTTTAAGGACATTATGCCGCAGCTCGGCCTGTTCTATGTCGTGCTGGCCTACTTTGTCATCGTCGGCACCGGCAATGCGGTAAATCTTACCGACGGCCTGGACGGTCTGGCCATTATGCCGACCGTCTTTGTGGCCGCTGGCTTTGCGCTGGTCGCCTGGGCGACGGGTAACGTGAAGTTCGCGGAGTATCTGCATATTCCCTATCTGCGCCACGCGGGCGAGCTGGTAATTGTCTGTACCGCTATTGTCGGGGCAGGGCTGGGGTTCCTGTGGTTTAACACCTATCCGGCGCAGGTCTTTATGGGCGACGTCGGATCGCTGGCGCTGGGCGGCGCGCTGGGTACGCTGGCCGTCCTGCTGCGCCAGGAGTTTTTGCTGGTGATTATGGGCGGCGTGTTTGTCGTCGAGACGCTGTCGGTCATTCTTCAGGTGGGATCGTTCAAACTGCGCGGCCAGCGTATTTTTCGCATGGCGCCTATCCATCATCACTATGAACTGAAAGGCTGGCCGGAACCGCGCGTGATTGTGCGCTTCTGGATTATCTCGTTGATGCTGGTGCTGATTGGCCTGGCCACGCTGAAGGTACGTTAATCATGGCTGACTATCGGGGCAGAAAAGTTGTCATTATTGGGTTAGGCCTGACCGGGCTTTCCTGTGTTGATTTCTTTTTAGCGCAAGGCGTCACGCCGCGCGTGATGGACACCCGTGTCTCGCCGCCGGGCCTCGATAAGCTCCCTGAGCAGGTCGAACGCTACACCGGCGGCTTAAACAGCGACTGGCTGCTGGCGGCCGATCTGATTGTCGCCAGTCCGGGCATGGCCCTGGCGCACCCGGCATTAAGCGAAGCGGCAGAGGCGGGGATTGAAATCGTCGGCGACATCGAGCTGTTCTGCCGTGAAGCGCAGGCGCCGATCGTGGCGATCACCGGCTCGAACGGCAAAAGCACCGTGACCACGCTGGTGGGCGAAATGGCGCAGGCCGCAGGATGGCAGGTCGGCGTCGGGGGCAATATCGGCCTGCCCGCGCTGACGCTGCTGAAATCGCCTGCGCAGCTCTACGTGCTGGAGCTGTCCAGCTTTCAGCTGGAAACCACCTGGAGCCTGAAGGCCGCGGCAGCCACCATTCTTAACGTTACCGAAGATCATATGGATCGCTACCCGCTTGGCATGCAGCAGTATCGCGCCGCCAAGCTGCGTATTTATGAAAATGCGCAGGTCCGCGTGGTTAACGCCGACGACGCGATGACCATGCCGGTGCGCGGCGTCGACGCGCGCTGCGTCAGCTTTGGTATCGACGTCGGCGACTACCATCTGAATCGCCAGCAGGGCGCCACCTGGCTGCGCGTGAAGGGCGAGAAAGTGCTGAACACGGATGAAATGAAGCTGGTCGGCCAGCATAACTACACCAATGCGCTGGCGGCGCTGGCGCTGGCGGATGCCGTAGGACTGCCGCGCGCGTCAAGCCTGGCGGCGCTTACCGCTTTCAGCGGCCTGGCGCATCGCTTCCAGCTGGCGCACGAGTCTCGCGGCGTGCGCTGGATCAACGATTCCAAAGCTACCAACGTCGGCAGCACCGAAGCGGCGCTGAATGGTTTGCAGGTAAAAGGCACGCTGTGGCTGCTGCTGGGCGGCGACGGCAAATCCGCCGACTTTTCACCGCTGGCGCGCTACGTGCAGAATGAAAAGGTTCGCCTTTACTGCTTCGGTCGCGATGGCGATGCGCTGGCTGCGCTGCGCCCGGACAATGCGGTACGCACCGAGACGATGGAACAGGCGATGGCGCTGATTGCGCCGCAGGTTCAGCCGGGCGATATGGTGCTGCTGTCGCCTGCCTGCGCCAGCCTCGATCAGTTCCGTAACTTTGAACAGCGCGGCGACCGCTTTGCGCAGCTGGCGAAGGAGTTAGGCTGATGCGTATTCCTGGCGCTGGCCTTGTCGTCAGCCTCTCCGTTTTTATCGCCAGCCGTCTGAAAGACTGGGTAATGGGCGCGCGCGAAAGCGATGACTCCGCGCTGGTGCTCTATGACCGCACGCTGTTATGGCTGACCTTTGGTCTGGCGATTGTGGGTTTTGTGATGGTGACCTCGGCCTCGATGCCGGTTGGACAGCGCCTGAACGACGATCCGTTTTATTTCGCCAAGCGTGACGCCTTTTATATCGCGCTGGGCCTGGGCATCGCGCTGGTGACCCTGCGCGTGCCGATGGATTTCTGGCAGCGCTACAGCAATGCGATGCTGCTGGCCTCGATTGTGATGCTGCTCATCGTGCTGGTGGTCGGCAGCTCAGTAAACGGCGCGTCACGCTGGATTGCCCTCGGCCCGCTGCGTATTCAGCCGGCGGAGCTGTCGAAGCTCTCTCTGTTCTGCTACCTCGCCAGCTATCTGGTGCGCAAAGTCGAAGAGGTGCGCAATAACTTCTGGGGTTTCTGCAAACCCATGGGCGTGATGGTGATCCTGGCGGTGCTGCTGCTGGCGCAGCCGGACCTCGGTACGGTGGTGGTGCTGTTCGTTACCACGCTGGCCATGCTGTTCCTGGCCGGCGCGAAGCTGTGGCAGTTTCTGGCCATTATCGGCTCCGGCATCTTTGCCGTGGTGCTGCTGATCATCGCTGAACCTTATCGTATGCGCCGCGTGACCTCCTTCTGGAATCCCTGGGAGGATCCCTTCGGCAGCGGCTATCAGCTGACTCAGTCGCTGATGGCGTTCGGCCGGGGCGAGTTCTGGGGCCAGGGGTTAGGCAACTCGGTACAGAAACTGGAATATCTGCCGGAAGCGCACACCGACTTTATCTTCTCCATCATCGGCGAAGAGCTGGGTTATATCGGTGTGGTTTTGGCGTTGTTGATGGTATTCTTCGTAGCTTTTCGTGCGATGTCGATTGGCCGCCGCGCGCTGGAGATTGACCAGCGTTTTTCCGGCTTCCTCGCCTGTTCGATCGGCGTGTGGTTCAGCTTTCAGGCGCTGGTAAACGTCGGGGCCGCGGCAGGTATGCTGCCGACCAAAGGCCTGACGCTGCCGCTGATCAGCTACGGGGGATCCAGTCTGCTGATTATGTCGACCGCCATCGTATTTTTGCTGCGTATTGATTATGAAACGCGCCTGACCAAAGCGCAGGCGTTTACCCGAGGTGCGCGATGAGTGGGAAGCGTTTGATGGTGATGGCGGGCGGAACGGGCGGACATGTCTTCCCCGGTCTGGCCGTCGCCCATCATCTGATGGAGCAGGGATGGCAGGTTCGCTGGCTCGGCACCGCCGATCGTATGGAAGCGGATCTGGTGCCAAAGCACGGCATTGAGATCGACTTTATCCGCATCAGCGGCCTGCGCGGCAAAGGCGTTAAGGCGTTGCTGCTGGCGCCGATGCGTATTTTTAACGCCTGGCGACAGGCGCGCGCCATTATGCGGGCGTGGAAGCCGGATGTGGTGCTGGGCATGGGCGGCTACGTCTCTGGCCCTGGCGGGCTGGCGGCATGGAGCTGCGGCATCCCGGTGGTGCTGCATGAGCAGAACGGCATCGCCGGACTGACCAATAAATGGCTGGCGAAGATCGCCAGCAAGGTGATGCAGGCGTTTCCCGGCGCTTTTCCCCATGCTGATGTGGTGGGCAATCCCGTGCGCACCGATGTGCTGGCGCTGCCGCTGCCGGAGCAGCGGCTGGCGAATCGCAGCGGTCCGATCCGCGTGCTGGTGGTAGGCGGAAGCCAGGGCGCGCGCGTGCTTAACCAGACGCTGCCGCAGGTCGCCGCCGCGCTGGGCGACAGCATTACGCTGTGGCATCAGACCGGCAAAGGCGCGCAGCAGGAAGTCATGCGGGCCTATCAGCAGGCGGGGCAGCCGCAGCACAAGGTCACGGAATTTATCGACGATATGGCCGCCGCCTACGCCTGGGCCGATGTAGTGGTGTGCCGCTCCGGCGCGCTTACCGTCAGCGAAGTGGCCGCCGCAGGCTTACCGGCGATCTTCGTGCCTTTTCAGCATAAAGATCGTCAGCAGTACTGGAATGCGCTGCCGCTGGAAAAAGCGGGCGCGGCCAAAATTTTAGAGCAGCCGCAGTTTACTGCGGATGCCGTGGCGGAAACGCTGCGCCGCTGGGATCGTCCTGCGCTGATGCGCATGGCGGCACAGGCTCGCCAGGTGGCGATTCCGGATGCGACCGAACGGGTCGCGCTGGAAGTGGCGCGCACCGCAAAGTGAACAATCGGGCCAGCATGGCTGGCCTGTGCCGAACAGGCACGGATTAAGATGACAGGTAACTGAAAAGAATGAATACACAACAACTGGCAAAACTGCGCTCCATTGTGCCCGAGATGCGTCGCGTCCGGCACATTCACTTTGTCGGCATCGGCGGTGCCGGCATGGGCGGTATTGCCGAAGTGTTGGCGAACGAGGGTTATCACATCAGCGGCTCCGATCTGGCGCCGAATGCGGTGACGCAGCATCTGACGGGGTTGGGTGCGACCATCTATTTTAACCATCGTCCGGAAAACGTTACCGACGCCAGCGTTGTTGTGGTCTCCAGCGCGGTGGCGCAGGACAATCCTGAACTGGTCGCGGCACGCGAACAGCGCATTCCGGTGATCCGTCGCGCTGAGATGCTGGCGGAGCTGATGCGTTTCCGCCACGGCATCGCCATTGCCGGCACGCACGGGAAAACCACGACCACCGCGATGGTGTCGAGCATTTATGCCGAAGGCGGGCTGGATCCCACTTTCGTCAACGGCGGACTGGTGAAGGCCGCAGGCACGCATGCGCGTCTGGGCAGCAGCCGCTATTTGATTGCCGAAGCGGACGAGAGCGACGCCTCTTTCCTGCATCTACAGCCTATGGTGGCGGTGGTAACCAATATCGAAGCCGACCACATGGACACCTATCAGGGCGATTTCGAGAACCTGAAGCAGACCTTTATTAATTTTCTGCACAACCTGCCGTTTTATGGCCGCGCCGTTATGTGCATTGACGATGCCGTGATCCGCGATTTAATTCCGCGCGTTGGCCGTCATATCACCACTTATGGCTTCAGCGAAGATGCTGACGTGCGTATCGAACACTATGAGCAGCGCGGCGCGCAGGGACACTTTACGCTGGCGCGTCATGACAAACCGCGTTTGCAGGTAACGCTTAACGCGCCGGGTCGCCACAATGCGCTGAACGCGGCGGCGGCCGTGGCGGTGGCAAGCGAAGAGGGCATCGACGACAACGCCATCCTCGCCGCGCTGGAGAGCTTCCAGGGAACCGGACGCCGGTTCGACGTGCTGGGCGAGTTCCCCACGGAGCCGGTTAACGGCCAGCCGGGCAAAGCGATGCTGGTAGATGACTACGGCCACCATCCGACCGAAGTCGACGCCACTATCAAAGCCGCTCGCGCGGGCTGGCCTGATAAGCGCCTGGTTATGGTGTTTCAGCCGCACCGCTATACGCGCACCCGCGATCTGTTTGATGACTTTGCCAACGTGCTGTCGCAGGTCGACGTGCTGCTGATGCTGGATGTCTATTCCGCCGGCGAAGCGCCGATCCCCGGCGCAGACAGCCGCGCGCTCTGCCGCTCTATTCGCGGTCGCGGCAAGGTGGATCCCGTGCTGGTGCCGGAGCATGACGCGCTGCCGGAGATGCTGGCGCCGCTGCTGTCGGGCAACGATCTGATTCTGGTGCAGGGGGCCGGTAACGTCGGCAAGGTGGCGCGCAAGCTGGCGGAGTGCAAATTGCAGCCGGAGCGTAAAGCGGAGGCGCGTCATGACGGATAAAGTTGCTGTTCTGATGGGCGGAACCTCAGCGGAGCGCGACGTTTCGCTGATGTCAGGCAAGGCCGTGCTGGCGGGCCTGCGCGAAGCGGGCGTAGATGCGCACGCGATTGATACGCGCGACGTGTCGGTGCTGACGCTGAAAGAGCAGGGCTTTACCTCTGCCTTTATCGCGCTGCACGGACGCGGCGGCGAAGACGGCACGCTACAGGCGATGCTGGAGTTTTTGCAGCTGCCCTATACCGGCAGCGGCGTGATGGCGTCGGCTATCACCATGGATAAGCTGCGCACCAAACTGCTGTGGCAGGGGCGCGGGCTGCCGACGGGACGTTTTGTCTGGCTGACGCGTCAGCAGTATCAGGCGGGCCTGGATGCGGCAACGCGTGACGCTATTGCCGCGCTGGGCCTGCCGCTGTTTGTGAAGCCCAGCAGCGAAGGATCAAGCGTGGGCATCAGCCGGGTTAATACGCCAGATGATTTGCCCGCTGCGCTGGAAGAGGCGTTTCGTCACGACGGCGACGTGCTGGTCGAGGCCTTTCTCAGCGGCGGCGAGTACACGGTCGGCATCGTCGGCGATCGCATTTTGCCGTCAATACGCATTCAGACCGCCAGCGAGTTTTATGACTATGAAGCAAAATACATTTCTGACGATACTCAATACTTCTGCCCGGCAGGATTGAGCGCGGAAAAAGAGGCGGAGCTACAAACGCTGGTGCTGGATGCCTGGCGCGCGCTGGGCTGTAGCGGCTGGGGCCGCGTCGACGTGATGACCGACAGCGAAGGCAACTTCCAGCTGCTGGAAGTGAATACCTCGCCGGGCATGACCAGTCATAGCCTGGTGCCGATGGCGGCCAGAGAGGCGGGAATCTCTTTCTCGCAGCTGGTGGCGCGTATTCTGGAACTGGCTGACTGATATGTCACAGGCGGCACTGAACGCACGGAACCGCGAGCCCCAGGAGCGTGTGCGCACGGGGCGCAGCAACGGGGCCAGACTTTTCGGCATCGTTTTTTTGCTGATGGTCATTGGCATTATGATTTTTGGCGGGCTGGTGGTGCTGAAGTGGATGAACGACGCATCACGGCTGCCGCTTTCGCGACTGGTGGTGACGGGCGAGACCCACTACACCACGCACGATGATATTCGTCAGGCGATTCTGTCGCTGGGGGCGCCGGGGACCTTTATGTCGCAGGACGTGAATATCATCCAGCAGCAGATTGAGCGTTTGCCCTGGATTAAACAGGTCAGCGTGCGCAAACAGTGGCCGGACGAGCTGAAAATTCATCTGGTGGAGTATGTGCCGGTGGCGCGCTGGAACGATGTGCATATGGTCGACGCCGACGGCGTGTCGTTCAGCCTGCCTGCCAGCCATATCGGCAAAGAGGCGATGCCGATGCTCTACGGGCCGGAAGGCAGCGAGAAAGAGGTGCTGGCGGGGTACCACAGCATGAGCGACGTGCTGAAAGCGAACAAGTTTACCCTGAAGGTGGCGTCGATGACGGCACGGCGTTCGTGGCAGCTGGTGACCAGCGACGATATTCGCATCGAGTTGGGGCGCGGCGAGCCGATGAAGCGTCTGAACCGATTTATTGAGCTTTACCCGGCGTTGCAGCAGCAGGGGCAGGCCGAGCATAACCGTATCAGCTACGTTGATTTGCGATACGACTCTGGCGCGGCGGTAGGCTGGACGCCGGAGCCGGTAGAGCTTCAGGACAGTAATCAGCAACAAAACCAGGCACAGGCTAAACAATGATCAAGGCAACGGACAGAAAACTGGTAGTTGGACTCGAAATTGGCACCGCGAAGGTTGCCGCCCTGGTTGGGGAAATTCTGCCCGATGGTATGGTCAACATTATCGGGGTGGGCAGCTGCCCGTCTCGCGGTATGGATAAAGGCGGCGTAAACGATCTTGAATCGGTGGTGAAATGCGTACAGCGCGCTATCGATCAGGCCGAGCTGATGGCGGATTGCCAGATCTCATCCGTCTATCTGGCGCTGTCGGGCAAACATATCAGCTGCCAGAACGAAATCGGGATGGTTCCGATTTCCGAAGAGGAAGTGACTCAGGATGATGTGGAAAACGTCGTACACACTGCAAAGTCAGTGCGCGTGCGCGATGAGCACCGCATCCTGCATGTTATTCCTCAGGAATATGCTATCGATTATCAGGAAGGCATTAAAAATCCGGTTGGTCTGTCGGGCGTGCGCATGCAGGCAAAAGTGCACCTGATCACCTGTCACAACGACATGGCAAAAAATATTGTCAAAGCCGTTGAACGATGTGGCCTGAAAGTTGACCAATTGATTTTTGCCGGACTGGCGTCCAGTTTCGCCGTATTAACTGAAGACGAACGTGAACTCGGCGTCTGTGTTGTTGACGTCGGTGGCGGTACAATGGACATCGCTGTCTACACCGGCGGTGCGCTGCGTCACACCAAAGTGATTCCCTATGCAGGGAATGTGGTGACCAGCGACATCGCCTACGCCTTCGGCACGCCTCCGACCGATGCGGAAGCGATTAAGGTGCGCCACGGCTGCGCGCTCGGTTCGATCGTCGGCAAAGACGAAAATGTCGAAGTTCCCAGCGTTGGCGGACGTCCGCCGCGCAGTTTACAGCGACAGACGCTGGCGGAAGTGATCGAGCCGCGATACACCGAATTGCTGAATCTGGTTAACGATGAGATTCTGCAACTACAGGAACAACTGCGTCAGCAGGGCGTTAAGCATCATCTGGCGGCGGGTATCGTGCTGACCGGAGGCGCGGCGCAGATTGAAGGGCTGGCTGCCTGCGCGCAACGCGTATTTCATACGCAGGTGCGCATTGGGCAACCGCTCAATATCACAGGATTGACGGATTACGCGCAGGAACCTTATTACTCAACCGCAGTGGGACTGCTGCATTACGGCAAAGAGTCCCATATGAACGGCGATGCAGAAACCGAAAAACGTGCATCGGTGGGCAACTGGTTCAAGCGCATCAATAGCTGGTTAAAGAAAGAATTTTGATTTTAGAAAGGAGACCATGCCGGCACTGTTTATGGTCTCCAGGCGACAGGCACATAACGGAGAGAAATCATGTTTGAACCGATGGAATTAACCAATGACGCGGTGATTAAAGTCATCGGCGTCGGCGGGGGCGGTGGCAACGCCGTAGAGCACATGGTACGCGAGCGTATCGAAGGTGTGGAATTCTTCGCTGTGAACACCGACGCCCAGGCGTTGCGTAAAACAGCGGTTGGCCAGACGATCCAGATCGGTACCAATATTACTAAAGGTCTGGGCGCAGGGGCGAATCCGGAAGTTGGTCGTACCTCTGCGGAAGAAGATCGCGAAGCACTGCGTTCTGCGCTGGAGGGAGCGGACATGGTGTTTATCGCTGCCGGTATGGGCGGCGGTACCGGTACCGGCGCTGCGCCGGTAGTGGCGGAAGTGGCCAAAGACCTGGGCATTCTGACCGTTGCGGTGGTCACCAAGCCATTTAACTTCGAAGGTAAAAAGCGTATGGCTTTTGCCGAGCAGGGCATCGCCGAGCTGTCGAAGCATGTGGACTCGCTGATCACTATCCCGAACGACAAATTGCTGAAAGTGCTGGGACGCGGCATCTCTCTGCTCGACGCCTTTGGCGCGGCGAACGACGTG
The DNA here is from genome assembly GCF_003813865.1 of Candidatus Pantoea deserta. GTDB lineage: Bacteria > Pseudomonadota > Gammaproteobacteria > Enterobacterales > Enterobacteriaceae > Pantoea > Pantoea deserta. The sequence continues at coordinate 113,805 of NZ_RMVG01000001.1, read as the reverse complement.
CTGAAAGGGGCGGTACAGGGTATCGCTGAGCTGATCACCCGTCCTGGTCTGATGAACGTCGACTTTGCTGACGTGCGCACCGTAATGTCCGAAATGGGCTACGCCATGATGGGCTCAGGCGTCGCCTGCGGCGAAGATCGCGCTGAAGAAGCGGCCGAAATGGCGATTTCCAGCCCGCTGCTGGAAGACATCGACCTGTCTGGCGCGCGCGGCGTGCTGGTCAACATCACGGCGGGCTTCGACCTGCGTCTGGATGAGTTTGAAACCGTGGGTAACACCATCCGCGCCTTCGCCTCTGACAACGCGACCGTGGTGATCGGTACTTCGCTGGATCCAGAGATGAACGACGAACTGCGCGTGACCGTGGTCGCGACCGGTATCGGTATGGATAAGCGTCCGGAAATTACGCTGGTGACCAACAAGCCAGCCAGTCAGCCTGTGATGGATCATCGCTATCAGCAGCACGGCATGTCGCCGCTGCCGCAGGAGCAAAAACCGGCTGCTAAAGTGGTTAATGACCAGAGCGCGCAGTCTAACAAAGAGCCTGACTATCTTGATATTCCAGCGTTTTTGCGTAAGCAGGCCGACTAGGAATAACCTGAGAATTGGGAATCTCCGCTCTTTGTGCTAAAGTGTTCGCCCGCTGGTAAAGTATACTAGCGGTCGGATGGGTAATATTGCGAGATAATACGATGATCAAACAAAGGACATTAAAACGTATTGTTCAGGCGACGGGTGTCGGTTTGCATACCGGCAAGAAAGTCACACTGACACTGCGCCCTGCGCCGGCTAACACCGGGGTCATCTATCGTCGCACTGACTTGAATCCACCGGTTGATTTCCCGGCTGATGCAAAATACGTGCGCGACACCATGCTGAGTACCTGCCTGGTGAATGATGAAGGCGTGCGTATTTCGACGGTTGAACACTTAAACGCCGCGCTGGCTGGGTTGGGCATCGACAACATTATTGTTGAAGTGGATGCGCCGGAAATTCCAATTATGGATGGTAGCGCCGCTCCCTTTATCTATCTGCTGATGGATGCGGGTATTGAGCAGCTGAACAGCGCGAAGAAATTTGTGCGTGTGAAACAGACCGTCCGTGTGGAAGATGGCGACAAGTGGGCCGAGATCAAACCCTACAACGGTTTCTCTCTGGATTTCACCATCGACTTTAAACATCCGGCGATCGATTCCAGCTCACAGCGTTATCAGCTGAACTTCTCTGCCGACGCTTTTGTTCGTCAGATCAGTCGCGCCCGTACTTTTGGCTTTATGCGTGAAATCGAGTACCTGCAATCCAAAGGCCTGTGCCTGGGCGGTAGTCTGGATTGCGCTATCGGTCTCGACGATTTCCGCGTACTGAACGAAGAAGGCCTGCGTTTTGAAGACGAATTTGTTCGTCACAAAATGCTCGACGCGATCGGCGATCTGTTTATGTGTGGCCACAATATTATCGGCGCGTTTACCGCGTATAAATCAGGTCACGCACTGAACAATAAACTGCTTCAGGCCGTGCTGGCTAAGCAGGAAGCGTGGGAATGGGCAACCTTCGAAGACGAAGCTGAACTGCCGCTGGCGTTCAAGGCACCGAATCTGGTTCTGGCTTAACTACCCCAGAACGTCTAAACGGCTGGCAATGCTGACACCCCTCTCCGGTCAGCGGCGCCAGCCGTTTTTTATTGCCTGAAACACAGCCGCAACGCGTGTGAAGGCGGCTCGCAGAGCCTGATGCAACGTTGCTGAAACGCTGTTCAGTCAGGTGTGTTTTCTTCCAGAACGACTTTAAACTCTGATGTGGTTGCCCCACATTAATGATACTATCAGGCGCTTATTAAAATGGAGTGCCGCCGTCGGGTACGGGCGGTAAACCCTCAACAACGACGCGATAACAGATTCGCAATGGAACAGTTGTGATCGGACTTTTTCTACGCTGGCGACAATTAGGCAGACGCTATTTCTGGCCTCATCTCCTGTTGGGGATGGTGGCGGCCAGTCTTGGCTTGCCTGTCTGCGCGCAGGGCGCCGAACTCAACGCCTCTTCCGAATCGCCTTCCAGCAGTCTCTTTGTTGGCAATGGCGCGCGTTTCGATCACCTGATCCGTCTGCAAGAGTCGGTACGGCGTCCCAGCTTTACGGTGGATTACTGGCATCAGCATGCCATTCGCACCGTTATCCGCCATCTCTCTTTTACCTTAGCGCCTCAGGCGGAAACGCCGGATACGCTGCCGCTGGCGGCCCACAAGCTGGCGCTAATCGATTCGCTTCAGGCGTTACTGACCACGCATACTTCTTTGCGCCAGCCGCTGCAACAGGCGGATGCGCCGCACGAGGCGCTCGCGCCTTCCACTTCACTGGCTGACTGGCGCAGCAAAACCCATGCAATTCGCGCCGGACCGTCTACGCTGCTTGTCTGAAACACTTTTCTGAACCTTTAATTTTTATCGCAGACCGCGTCAGGCGGCTGAATTGAGATGTTTTTAATATGTTAATCAAACTGTTAACGAAAGTTTTTGGCAGCAGCAACGATCGTACTCTGCGCCGTATGCGCAAAGCGGTAGACGTCATCAACAAGATGGAGCCGGATTTTGAAAAGCTGTCAGATAGTGAGCTGAAAGCAAAAACCGACGAATTTCGCGAACGCCTGAAAAAGGGCGAGTCGCTGGAAAGCCTGATCCCTGAAGCCTTCGCAACGGTTCGCGAAGCGAGTAAGCGCGTTTTCGGCATGCGCCACTTTGACGTACAGCTGATCGGCGGCATGGTGCTCAACGATCGCTGCATCGCCGAGATGCGTACCGGTGAAGGTAAAACCCTGACCGCGACGCTGCCTGCTTATCTGAATGCGCTGAGCGGCAAAGGCGTTCACGTGGTCACCGTCAACGACTATCTGGCCCAGCGCGATGCGGAAAACAACCGTCCGCTGTTTGAGTTTCTTGGCCTGAGCGTGGGCATTAACCTGCCGGGCATGCCGTCTGTGGCCAAACGTGAAGCCTACGCGGCTGACATCACCTACGGCACCAACAACGAATACGGTTTTGACTACCTGCGCGACAACATGGCGTTCAGCCCGGAAGAGCGCGTGCAGCGCAAGCTGAACTACGCGCTGGTGGATGAGGTGGACTCCATCCTGATCGATGAAGCGCGTACGCCGCTGATCATCTCCGGTCCGGCGGAAGACAGCTCTGAAATGTATATCAAGGTCAACAAAATCATTCCAGGCCTGGTGCGTCAGGAAAAAGAAGATTCCGACAGTTTCCAGGGCGAAGGCGACTTCTGGGTTGACGAAAAGGCGCGTCAGGTGCACATGACCGAGCGCGGCCTGGTGAAGGTTGAAGAGCTGCTGGTCAGCCAGAAGATTATGGAAGAGGGCGAATCGCTCTATTCGCCGACTAACATTATGCTGATGCACCACGTTACCGCCGCGCTGCGCGCCCATGCGCTGTTTACGCGCGACGTGGATTACATCGTAAAAGATGGCGAAGTGGTTATCGTCGACGAGCATACTGGCCGTACCATGCAGGGTCGTCGCTGGTCCGATGGTCTGCATCAGGCCATCGAAGCGAAAGAAGGCGTAGAGATCCAGAACGAGAACCAGACGCTGGCGTCTATTACCTTCCAGAACTACTTCCGCCTTTACGACAAGCTGGCCGGTATGACTGGTACGGCGGACACGGAAGCCTTTGAATTTAGCTCGATCTATAAACTCGATACCATTGTTGTGCCGACCAACCGTCCAATGGTGCGTAAGGATCTGCCCGATCTGGTCTATATGACCGAGAAAGAGAAGATCGACGCGATCATCGAAGATATTCGCGAGCGCACCGCAAATGGCCAGCCGGTGCTGGTGGGTACCATCTCCATTGAAAAATCGGAAGTGGTCTCTAATGAGCTGACGCGCGCGGGCATTAAGCACAACGTACTGAACGCTAAATTCCATGCCCGCGAGGCGGACATCGTAGCGCAGGCCGGTCAGCCAGGCGCGGTCACCATCGCCACCAACATGGCGGGTCGTGGTACCGACATTATGCTGGGCGGCAGCTGGCATGCCGAAGTCGCTGAACTGGCTGAACCCACCGACGCGCAGATCGAAGCGATCAAAGCGGCCTGGCAGCAGCGTCATGATGCGGTACTGGCTTCAGGCGGTCTGCATATCATTGGTACCGAACGCCACGAATCCCGTCGTATCGATAACCAGCTGCGCGGCCGTGCCGGTCGTCAGGGCGACGCGGGTTCTTCACGCTTCTATCTGTCTATGGAAGATGCGCTGATGCGTATTTTCGCCTCGGATCGCGTCTCTAATATGATGCGCAAGCTGGGCATGAAGCCGGGCGAGGCGATTGAGCATCCCTGGGTCACCAAAGCGATCGCCAATGCGCAGCGCAAAGTAGAAAGCCGCAACTTCGATATTCGTAAGCAGCTGCTGGAGTATGACGATGTCGCGAACGATCAGCGTCGCGCTATCTACAGCCAGCGTAACGAGCTGCTCGACGTCTCTGACGTTAGCGAAACCATCAACAGCATTCGCGATGACGTGTTTAAAACCACTATCGACAGCTATATCCCGCCGCAGTCGCTGGAAGAGATGTGGGACGTGCCGGGGCTGGAAGAGCGTCTGCGCAACGACTTCGATCTCGACCTGCCGATCGCCGAGTGGCTGGATAAAGAGCCGGATCTGCACGAAGAGACGCTGCGTGAGCGCATTATGACGCACGCGCGTGAAAGCTACGCCAGCAAAGAAGAGGTTGTCGGCGTTGAGATGATGCGTAACTTCGAAAAAGGCGTGATGTTGCAGACGCTGGATTCACTGTGGAAAGAGCATCTGGCGGCGATGGACTATCTGCGTCAGGGTATCCATCTGCGTGGCTACGCGCAGAAAGATCCAAAGCAGGAGTACAAGCGTGAATCTTTCGCTATGTTCGCGGCCATGCTGGAATCGCTGAAGTATGAAGTGGTCAGCACCCTGAGCAAGGTTCAGGTGCGTATGCCGGAAGAGGTCGAGGCGATGGAGCAACAGCGTCGCGAAGAAGCCGAGCGTCTGGCGCAGCAGCAGCAGTTAAGCCACGTCGATGATGAAACGGCGGCAGCGGCCTCGCTGGCGGCACAGGCCGGTGAGCGTAAAGTCGGACGTAACGACCCCTGCCCGTGCGGCTCAGGTAAGAAATACAAGCAGTGTCATGGTCGACTGGCCTGACGGGCGACAGTAAAAAAGGAGCTTCGGCTCCTTTTTTATCGCCCTCAGCGCCGCACATTAACATCGCGCTGCCCGTGTTTTAGAATCAGCGCACACTCATCTTTCTGACGTGGAATACATTATGAAGCACCTGCAAGTTGCCGTTGGCGTCATCCGTAACGCCGACAAACATATCTTCCTGGCTCAGCGCCCGGCGTCGTCGCATATGGCGAATATGTGGGAGTTTCCCGGCGGTAAAATCGAGGCAGGCGAAAGCGCTGAAGAGGCGCTAAAACGTGAGCTGCTGGAAGAGACCGGTATTGAGGTCACGCATGCAACGGCCATCGGTACCGCGGATCATACCTATGAAGATCTGCGCGTAACGCTGAACTTCTTTCTGGTCGAAGGCTGGACCGGCGAACCCTGGGGACGCGAAGGGCAGCCGCAGCGCTGGGTAGCGCAACGCGCGCTGGTGGCCGAAGAGTTTCCGCCAGCGAACCATCAGCTGATTGCGCGGCTGGTTGCCGACGAGCTGTAAACACAGGGGCTTGCGCCCCTGCTGTCAGTGCTGGGTTTCGCTCCAGTCGTCGCTGTCGCTCTGATCGCCCTCGCTGGGGATGCGCTTCTCTTCGTCGGCCCATTCGCCTAAATCAATCAGCTGGCAGCGCTTGCTGCAAAATGGCCGCCACGGGCTTAGCTCATCCCAAATTACATCTTTACCGCAGTGGGGACACTGCACGGTAATTACTTCGTCTTGCATAGCTACCTCTAACAACAGGCCAGTTCAAAATTGAGTCGCGCAGGGACTTCGCCACGCTCGCTGTCGAGCGGTAGAAAACGGATCGCGTAGCGGCTTTTATGGCCGGAGACCTGCGGATAAAGCGCGTCTTCCAGATGCAGCTGCAACCGCAGTAGATCGGCGCCTTCGGCATTGTCCTGATAAAAACCATTAAGACTGGTTTGATGGCGAAACGCGCCCGACTGCCGGATCAGATCCAGCACCATCGCCAGGCTCTGATGAAGCGGCTCCAGCGTCTCCAGCCAGGCTGAAACATGCTGGTCGCGCACTTCCTGCGGCTGGTGCAGCCAGATATGCAGGCCAGGCAGATCGAAACTACAGCATCCGCCAGGAATGCTGAGGCGCTGGCGCACCAGCCCGATCAGCCGGTCTTCACGCAGCTGCTGTCCCATGCGCGGCGCGCTGTTGAGCAAAACCGACTGCGCCCGCAGCTTATCGCGCAGCGCATCGACCAGGGTCATATCCACGCCTGGCACATCGGCCCAGGCGCGCAGCTTTTGCTGCTGACGCTCCAGCTCTTTCAGCAGTTCGGTGCGCATATCGCCGCGCTCAAAAATATCCAGTAGTTCGCCAATAACGCGAAAAAACGTCAGGGCCGTGGAGGAGCGGGTAACAGGCACGGATTCATGCAGCTGCTGGATTAAGGATTCGACGCGCAGCCAGGTGCGCATCTTTTCATTCAGGGGATGTTCAAACAGAACGACTGTACTCATGGCGTTAATCCTGTTGCGCTGCCGCCAGCGCCAGATAGCGCTGATGCAGGGCGGCAACCTGCGGCAGCGCCTCTTCAGGCGCGCCGCTGTTATTAATGATGTCGTCAGCTACGGCGAGGCGCGCGTCGCGCGTCGCCTGAGCGGACAGAATATTTTGCGCCTGCTGGCGATCGATACCGTCGCGCTGAATGGTGCGCGTAAGCTGCGTCTCTTCATCAACGTCTACAACCAGTATGCGATCCGCCTGATGTTGCAGGCTGTTCTCAACCAGCAAGGGCACGACCCACAGCACATAGGGCGCTGTCGTCAGCGCCTTTAGCTGCCGCGTGCGGGCATTAATCAGGGGATGGAGCAGGTTATTCAGCCAGCTTTTTTCTTCCGGCGACTGAAAAATCAGTTCTCTTAGCCTGGCGCGATTCAGCGCGCCCTGTTCGGTCAGGATGCCGGGACCGTGACGCTGCGCAATTTGCTGTAGCGCTGGCGAACCAGGCTCAACCACTTCGCGCGCGATAACATCCGCATCAATAATGGGTACGCCAAGCGCCGCGAAAGCATTGGCTATCGTGCTTTTTCCACTGCCGATTCCACCGGTCAGGGCCACGGTATAAGGCATATCACTCTCTCAGGCGCGCAACACAGCCAATCAGCCGAAGCGCGAAACTGTGCGCGCGATCACAATAAAATTCTCAGCTAAATTTATGGGATTGTAGCTTAAATAAAGTGAAATTCGCAGTCTTGTCGCCGCGCGTATGGCGCGTATGATTATGTCACTGGGGCCGTGCGCGCTACCCGAACGACGATTCGATGCCACTCACCAGGACACATTTTTATGCGTATTGAAGAAGATTTAAAGCTAGGTTTCAAAGACGTACTGATTCGCCCGAAACGCTCCACGCTCAAAAGCCGTTCTGAGGTCGAACTTGAACGTAGCTTTACCTTTAAACACTCCGGCCTGAGCTGGCATGGCGTCCCCGTTATTGCGGCCAATATGGATACCGTCGGCACCTTCAGCATGGCGGAAGCGCTGGCCAGCTTCGATATTCTTACCGCGGTGCACAAACACTATAGCGTCGAAGAGTGGCGCGGCTTTATTCAGCGCGCGCCGGTTGCCGTGCTGAATCACATTATGGTGTCGACAGGCACCTCCGATGCCGATCTGCAAAAGCTTACGGCGATCCTGGCGCTCTCCGCCGATCTCAAATTTATCTGTATTGACGTAGCGAACGGCTATTCAGAGCACTTCGTCACCTTCCTGCAACGGGCGCGCGAGCAGTTCCCCGACCATACTATTTGCGCGGGCAACGTGGTGACAGGCGAGATGGTGGAAGAGCTCATTCTCTCTGGCGCGGATATTGTGAAGGTGGGCATTGGCCCTGGTTCGGTGTGCACAACGCGTGTGAAGACCGGGGTGGGCTATCCCCAGCTGTCGGCGGTGATTGAGTGTGCCGATGCCGCGCACGGGCTGGGCGGGCAAATTGTCAGCGATGGCGGCTGCGCGGTTCCTGGCGATATTGCCAAAGCGTTCGGCGGCGGGGCGGACTTCGTGATGCTGGGCGGCATGCTTGCGGCGCACGACGAGTGTGAAGGCACCCTGGTTGAAGAGAACGGCGAGCAGTTTATGCTGTTTTACGGCATGAGTTCTGAATCGGCGATGAAACGTCACGTTGGCGGTGTCGCACAGTATCGTGCGGCGGAAGGCAAAACGGTGAAGCTGCCGCTGCGCGGTCCGGTCGCCGAAACGGCGCGCGATATTCTCGGCGGCCTGCGCTCAGCCTGTACCTATGTAGGGGCGGAGCGCCTGAAAGAGCTGACCAAGCGAACCACCTTTATCCGCGTCGCGGAACAGGAAAACCGCGTCTTTAACCGCTGACAGCGGCGCTGCTGTCCAGGGGGCGCGACGTACCCTAGTGGATAACGTTTCCCAGGCCAAAAACCGGCAGGTACATGGCAATCACCAGCGTGCCGACGATGCCGCCCGTCACTACCATCATGAGTGGTTCCAGCGAGGCGGCAAGCGCATCGGCCCGCGACAGCGTTTGCGCCTCATGCCATTCCGCCAGCCGCGCCAGCATAACATCCAGTGCGCCGGCTTCCTCCCCGACATGTACCAGCTGCATGCAGAGCGGCGTAAACAGCGGATGATCCCGCATCGCCTGATGCAGCGGTTTTCCTTGCGCAATGTGCTGCTGACACGCCGCGACGGCCTCGCGCCATAGCCGCGTCGTCAGCGTCGCCTCTGCCGCCTGCAACCCCTCCAGCAGCGTGATGCCGGCTTGCTGGGTAAGTTGCAAAATAGCGTAGATCTGGCTGAGCTGACTGCCACGCCACAGCGGCGACAGCAGCGGCAAACGCAGCAGCAGGCGCTGCTCCAGGCGCTGCCATGTGGGCGAACGCCGCCGCAGCGCCTGGCAGCCCACGGCGGACAGCAGTAGCCCCAGCGCCAGCCAGCCGCCCCAGCGCTGTAGCCCGTTAGAAAGCGCCATTACCGCCGCCGTAAAGGCGGGAAGCGGGGCGTTGAAAGAGGCATAAACCGAGACAAACTCAGGCAGCACAAACAGCAGCATCCCCGCGCTGACAGCAATAGCGACCAGCAGAATAAACAGCGGATAGCGCAGGGCTTTAGCCACTTTATGCCACAAATGCTGCTGGCGGCTCTGCTGGTCGGCCAGCTGCGCGCAGCAGATGTCCAGCTGGCCCGTCAGCTCGCCAACCTGCATCAGCGCGGCGAATAGCGGCGGAAAAACCTGCGGCCACTGGCCGAGCGCCTGAGAAAACGGCATACCGCTTAATACCCGCAGCCGCAGCGCATGCAGCAGTAGCCGCCAGCCCTTGTGCGGATGCCCCTGTGACAGCAGTTCCAGCCCCTGCGCCAGCGGCAGACCGGCCTTGAGCAGCGTGGCAAGCTGCCTGAAGAGGTCGATTTTCTGCTGCCACTTCCAGTCGCGCGCCCGCCAGACCTTACGGCGCTGCCAGCTTACGGGCAGCAGGTCCTGCTCGGCCAGCTGGCGCAGCAGGCTCTCCTCTCCAGCGGCCAGGCTCTCTCCCTCACGCAGCTGATGTTGATGACCGATCGCCTGCCAGTGGTAAAGGCTAAGCCTGGACATCGTCCAGGCCCGTCACGCGCTGCATCTCCTCCAGCGAGGTGTCGCCGCGGCTGACGGCCTCCAGCCCGGCGCTGAACAGCGTTTTCATTCCCTGCTTTTTTGCCTGCGTCAGCAGGCTGTCGAGCGGCATGTCAGCGGCGATGGCGTGTTGCAGTTTGCTGCCGATCGGCAGGATTTCAAACAGCGCCAGCCGACCAAAATAGCCAGAAAAGCAGTGGTCGCAGCCTGGCGCGCGCCAGGTTTGCAGCGTGCCGGGCCAGATGTCCGGCGGGAAATGCGCCACCGCCTGCGCCGGCTGACGACAATGAGGACAGAGGCGCCGCACCAGCCGCTGCGCCACAATCAGCCGCAGAGCCGGTCCCAGCAGGTAGCCTGGGATCCCCATCTGACGCAGTCGCGTCAGCGTTTCCGCCGTTGAATTAGTATGCAGCGTTGACAACACCAGGTGACCGGTCTGCGCCGCCTTGACCGCGATTTCCGCCGTTTCCACATCGCGGATTTCGCCTACCATGATGACGTCAGGATCCTGCCGCAGCAGGGCGCGCAGCACCCGATTAAAATCCAGTCCGCATTTGAGGTTGATCTGCGTCTGGTTGATGCCTGTCAGAGGGATCTCGACCGGATCTTCCACGCTGCTGACGTTTATTTCCGGTCGGTTCAGGGTGCTCAGGCAGCTGTAGAGCGTAAAAGTTTTGCCGCTGCCGGTTGGGCCTGTGACCAGAATAAGTCCCTGCGGCTGCGCCAGCGCGCCCAGCAGCAAACGACGCTGGGCGGCGGGCAGGCCCAGCTTATCCAGCGACAGCGCGCAGTTTTCGCTTTGCAGCAGACGGATAACGGCTTTTTCGCCGTGTTGCACCGGTAAGGTCGCCAGGCGAAAGGCCGCAGACTTGCCCTCCAGCGTCAGCGTAAACTGTCCGTCCTGCGGCAGCCGACGCTCGGCGATATCCAGACCTGCCAGAATTTTCAGCCTGGCCAGCAGCGCAGCAGGCGGCGCATCGCCTGAAGAGGTGAGCGGCTGAAGGACGCCATCAATACGCAGCCGTATCCGGACGCCGCTATGCTGGGGTTCAATGTGAATATCCGAGGCGCGCCGTCGCAGCGCCTGTTGCAGCATCTTGTTTACCGCCTCGACGGCGGATTCCGGCAGCGCAGCGCGCGCGCCCTCTGAGGCCGCGCCGCCGTGCTGGTGGAGGTCGAGGCGAGCCTGCGGCCAGCACTCAATTTCAATCTGACACTGGCTGGCGAAGCGCAGCGCTTCGCTCAGTCCCTCAGGCACCTGTTCCGCCACGGCGACGCGCAGCAGCGTCGCATCCTGATGCAGTAGCACGGCGCGGTAGCGCTGACACAGCGTATGGATTGCCGACTCAGTCGTTGCCATTGTCTGCTCCTTTATCATCGAAGCGGAACTGTTCCAGGCAGTTGTCGCGCAGGCTGTTACTGGCGCTGGTGCAGCTGCGTTGCCACGTCAGGCTGCCATCCGCGCTGTCCCAGACCGGCGTCATCTCGACGCTGAGTCCTTGCAGGCTTTCCTGCCCGGTTAGCCTAATCACCCCGTTGACGACGCTAAGGGCAGAAACATAACGCGAGCCTTTTGCCGCCGGGATGCCTTTCTCGCCAGCCTGACACTGCCCAGGGCCGCCGCGCTCCATCGCGCACAGCTCGACGGCGGTTTTATAAGGCACCATGGTTTGCAGCATGTCAGTCAGCGCCGCGCGTTGCAGGTAGTTCTGATAGGCCGGTAAGCCGATCGCGCTCAGGATTGCCACGATCCCTACGACAATCATTAGTTCGACCAGGGTAAACCCCTGCTGATTTTTCATCACATCACCTCCTTGTTGTCTAAGAGGCGGCAGGATAGAAAAGCGCTGGCGATAAACCCAGCGACGAATCGGCACCCTGGAAAGAGCGACGCAATAAAACGTCCTGATTGCAGCGAAGTGAACAGGAATGTGGAAGCGGGGACGCAAAAAGCCGTGCGCGGCGGCACGGCGGGGCGATTTATAACGAGGTAAAACGCATAGAAAGATCGAGCGCGCGGACGTGTTTGGTGAGCGCCCCCACGGAGACATAGTCGACGCCAGTGTGGGCAATCTGCGGTAGCGTCTCCTCTGTGACGTTTCCGGAGACCTCCAGCTGCGCGCGCCCCTGAGTACGTACGACGGCCTCGCGCATCTGGTCGAGCGTGAAGTTATCCAGCATAACAATATCGGCGCCAGCCGCTAATGCCTGCTCCAGCTCGTCCAGTGACTCCACTTCGACTTCGACCGGCACATCGGGATGTAGCCAGAATGCTTTTTCAACCGCCTGGCGTATCGATCCGCTGGCGATGATATGGTTCTCTTTAATAAGAAAGGCATCGGAGAGACCGAGGCGATGATTCGCGCCGCCGCCGCAGAGTACGGCATATTTCAGCGCCGTGCGCAGTCCCGGCAGCGTCTTGCGTGTATCCAGCAGCTGCGCGTTGCTACCCTCAAGCAATTTAACGTAACGGCTTGTCTCGGTGGCCACCCCTGACAGCGTCTGAACAAAATTCAGCGCCGTGCGTTCGGCGGTCAGCAGGCGGCGAGCAGGGCCGCTCAGGGTGAACAGCGTCTGACTGGGGGTGATGCTGTCGCCGTCTTCAACCTGCCACTTCAGCGTGACATGGCCGCCGAGCTGGTTAAAGACCTCTTCCACCCAGCGTTTACCACAGAAAACACCAGCTTCTCGCGTGATCACCTGCGCGTATGCCTCGCTGCTGTCGGGAAGCAGCTGCGCCGTAATATCGCGATCGGCGTCAAGTTCACCGCCTAGATCTTCCTGTAAAGCGCGTGCAACCGTAGCGGGGATGTCCTGTTCAATGCGCGCAATCAGTGCCTGGCGGCGGCTGTCGGCATCATAACGACGGGTTGGCATAACTCTTTCGCTCCTGAAGGCCTGAATAAACAGGTAGCCACAATAGATCGAAACAGGCTTCAGTACCAGTCGAAGCGCGCATTTTGTTTAGTATACTTAACAGTGGTGCCGCGTTCCCGCTTCTACAGGGCATTAAGCTGCCAAAAGTTAGCGCGAATCATGCTATTCTCAGCCCGACTCAGCTAAGGAAAACAGGCATGAAACTGGAAAAGGGCTGGCTAACCGGCATCCGTCGGGTGCCGTCACCGCATTTTAACCAACGACCCAACGACGAGACGCCCTCGCTGTTGGTGATCCACAATATCAGTCTGCCGCCGGGCGAATTTGGCGGGCCGTGGATCGATCGGCTGTTCACCGGCACCTTACCGCCGGATGCCCATCCCTATTTTGCTGACATCGCCCATTTGCAGGTCGCCGCGCACTGTTTGATCCGTCGCGACGGCGAAATCGTGCAGTACGTCTCTTTTGACGATCGCGCCTGGCATGCTGGCGTCTCTTGCTATCAGGGACGCGAAAACTGCAATGACTTTTCTATGGGCATCGAGCTGGAAGGCACCGATGACCTGCCTTATACCGAGGCGCAGTATCAGGCGCTGGCCGCCGTTACGCGACTTTTGTTGCAGCACTATCCTTTGACACCTTCACGCATTACCGGACACAGCGATATTGCCCCTGCGCGCAAGACCGATCCGGGACCTGCTTTTGACTGGCGGCAGTATCAGCAACTGCTGGCACAGACTTCTTGTTGATTTTCCCGGAGTGGGTATGACGTTATTTACCTTGTTACTGGTTTTAGGTTGGGAACGCCTGTTTAAGCTGGGCGAGCACTGGCAGCTCGATCACCGACTGGAGCCGCTGTTTCGACGCCGCCGCCATTTTTCGCTGCTGCGGACGCTGGCAATGACGCTGCTGGCGATGGCGATAACGGCGCTGGTGATCTGGAGCATGAAAGGCATTCTGTTCGGCGTGGCGCAGCTGCTGCTGTGGATCCTGATCGGCCTGCTCTGCATCGGCGCCGGATCGGTACGCCTGCACTATCACGCCTATCTGAAAGCGGCAAGCCACGATGATGTCGCGGCTCATCAGGCCATGGCGGCCGAGCTGACGTTGATTCACGGCGTGCCTGTGGAGTGCAGCGAGCGTGAGTTCCTGCGTGAGCTGCAAAATGCGCTTATCTGGATCAACTTTCGTTACTACCTGGCGCCGCTGTTCTGGTTCGTCGTCGGCGGCCCTTACGGTCCGGTGCTGCTGGTGGGCTACGCCTTTCTGCGCGCCTGGCAGAGCTGGCTGGCGAAGCATCAGTCACCGCTTGAGCGCGCGCAGTCAGGCGTTGATGGCCTGCTGCATATCATTGACTGGATCCCGGTGCGCCTGGCAGGCGTGGCCTACGCGCTGCTGGGCCACGGCGAGAAGGCGCTGCCCGCCTGGTTTGCCGCGCTCACCGATCGCCACCGCTCGCAATACCAGGTGCTGACCAGCCTCGCGCAGTTCTCGCTGGAGCGCGATCCGCATCTTGATAAAGTCGAAACGCCGCGCATCGCAGTGGCGCTGGCCAAACGCATCTCGCTGGTGCTGGTGGTGGTCGTGGCGCTGCTGACTATCTACGGCACGCTGGTGTAATCCGCAGGCGGCACGCCAAAATCGGGCGTGCCGTCATCACGCCAGCGAAAGTTTTTTAGCCGCGTATGGCGATTCGGATCCCACAGCGGATCGCCTTCGATTTCCGTATAGTTGCGCGCATGATAGACCAGTACATCGTTGCCGCGTTCATCCTGAGTAAAACAGTTGTGCCCCGGTCCGTACTGATGATTATCCCAGTTTGACGTAAACACCGGCCGCGCCGATTTGTGCCAGTTAGCCGGATTAAGCGGATCCTGTTCGTCGTCGATGGAGAGCAGCCCCATACAATAATTTTCATCTGTCGCGCTGGCGGAATAGGTGACGAACAGCCGGGCGCCGTGTTTAATCACTGCCGGCCCCTCGTTCACGCTGAAACCTGCGCACTCCCACTCATATTCTGGCCGACTCAACATCACTGGCGTTCCTTTTAGCGTCCAGGGGTTGAGCAGTTCCGCCAGATAGAGGTTGGAGTTGCCCGGAATCGCGGGATCTTTTTGCGCCCACAGATACCAGTTTTTGCCCTGATGCACAAAGTGGGTGGCGTCGAGCGCGAAACTGTCAAACTGACTGAAGACGCGGCGCGGCGCCTGCCAGCTTCCCGTTAGCGGATCGGCGTCGTCACAGACCAGCGCGTACATACGATGCTGGAACAGACCATCTTTAATGTCGCGCGTCGGCGCTGCGGCGAAATAGATTACCCACTGATTATCAATGCGGTGCAGCTCCGGCGCCCAGATCAGCTCGCTAAAGGGACCGCTTTCCGGCTTGCGCCATACCACCACCGGCTCGGCACGGCGCAAATCCAGTAGCGAGCTGGCGCGACGCAGCTCCAGCCGGTCATAGGCAGGCACGGAGGCGATAAAGTAATAGTGCTGCTCATAACGCAGAATAAAAGGGTCCGCGCGCTGCTCAATAAAAGGGTTTGGCCAGTGTGTCGTCATTTTGCTTCTCCGGGTTGGATTACCGCGCCGTCGGGCTGGCGCGCTTCATGCAGGTCGCGGAAGTTGGCACGGCGCAAGGCGAGATCGTCCTGAATGGTGCGCATAAGGGCGCGATCTACCTTCAGCAGACGTACCACGCCGGCAGTAATCAGGTAGCCGACGCCGGGAATAACGGTGAAGAGCAGCATAATGCCGTTTACCGCCTGCGCAGACTGCTGTTTCGCGCCAGCGTCGTAGCCGTAAATCGAGAGTAAAAAGCCGACCATCGCTCCGGCAACCGCCAGCCCGACTTTGAGAAAGAACAGGTTGCCGGAAAAGCTGATGCCGGTGATGCGCTTGCCGGTTTTCCATTCACCGTAGTCATCCACGTCGGCCATCAGTGACCAGTGCAGCGGCGAGGGGATCTGGTGCAGCACGTTTAACAGGAAATAAGCGACCACCACGGTGCCGATGGCGTGGGGATCGATCCAGTAAAAGCCGCAGGAAAACAGCGCCAGCACGATATTGGTCCAGAAGAAAACCTTTAGCTTGCACCAGCGATCGGTAAGCAGCTTTGCCAGCGTGCTGCCAAACATCATGCCTGTCACGCCGAGGCTGATAAACAGCGTGGCAAAGTGCGCCGTCTGGCCCATGACCCAGGTGACGTAATACATGGTGGCGGCCATGCGGATAAAGCCGGGACAGACGTTGCAGAAGGTCAGCAGCAAAATGCGTACCCACTGGTCATTTTTCCACACGTCGCGCAGATCGTTTTTCAGATCGTCATGGGTAGGCACCGCCGGACGAATCCGCTCGCGCACCGTGGCGAAGCAGAACAGAAACATCCCCAGTCCAATCAGCGCCAGCACGCTCATCGCCAGCTGATAGCCGCGCGCTTTATCGCTGCCGCCGAACCACTCGGCCATCGGCAGCAGCGACAGCGAAAGGATCAGGGTGGCGATGCCGACCATGACAAAACGGTAGGACTGGCAGGAGACGCGCTCGCCGGGATCGCTGGTAATCACGCCGCCGAGCGAGCAATAGGGAATATTGATGGCGGTATAGGTCAGCGACATCAGGAAATAGGTGACAAAGGCCCAGATGACTTTATTGTCGTAGCTCCAGTCCGGCGTGGTGAACATCAGCACGCTGAACAGCACATAGGGCACCGACACCCACAGCAGCCAGGGACGAAAGCGCCCCCATCGGCTCTGCGTACGGTCGGCTATTGCCCCCATAATGGGATCCGTTACCGCATCCAGCACGCGCACCGACAGCAACAGCGTGCCGACCAGCGCAGGGGTCAGACCAAAAACATCGGTATAGAAGTAGTTGAGAAACAACATGATGGCTCCGCCAATCATATTGCAGCCGGCATCGCCCATGCCATAGCCGAGTTTCTCTTTAAAGGTAAGTGCCGCTGGCTTCATATTGCTTCTCCTGCGAATCGTGACGCCAGTGATTATTGGCGCAGAGAGGAGAAGCGGTGCAGCAACAAATGGTTGCAGAGATGGATAAAATCCGCGAGCGGATAAAAATGTGAACTGGCACGCATCTGCATGCGCGCCAGAAGAGAACTGCGGGAATTAGCTGGCGCTGGTCTGAGCGCTGTTATTATTTTCCAGCAGGCCGCCCAGTTTACCGCCCAGCCAGCCGCCTATATTACTTAGCACGCCACCGACGGTTTTAGCGATAAATCCTGACAGAAAGGGGATGGGGAGCAGGGCGCCCAGCGCGGTACCGATAAGTGAGCCTGTCTGCTGACCAATTACAGTTGCTACGTCCTGAATTATACCGCCGCCGCTGACAGCTGATATTTCATTTAAGGTCAGTTCACGCATAACAAATTTCCTTTTGTTTTTTAAATGAAAGCCAAGATTAACATTACAGTCGGTGTGGGTAAATAGAGGCAGGGAGCAGGAAGCAGGGAGCAGGAAGCAGAGAGCAGGAAGCAGAGAGCAGGAAGCAGAGAGCAGGCGGTGCGCGTATCGCTACGCGCACCAGAAGGGATTAATTTTTTACCGCATTTCTGCGCGCAACGGCATAGCCGATAGCCAGGATAACCAGCCAGACCGGGATCAGCCAGACTGAAATCGCCATCCCCGGCGTCATCAGCATGATGACCAGAATGGCGGCCAGGAAGGCCAGACACAGCCAGTTGCCGAACGGATAGAGCAGGGCTTTAAAGCGCGTGGTGACGCCCTGCTGATCTTTTTTGCGGCGGAACTTGAGGTGCGCCAGGCTGATCATCGCCCAGTTGATAACCAGAGCCGAGACCACCAGCGACATCAGCAGGCCAAAAGCTTCGCCCGGCATCAGATAGTTGATCAGGACGCAGAACGCGGTTGCCACCGCAGAAACCAGGATAGTCGTTACCGGGACGCCGCGACGGTCTACTTTCAGCAGCGCTTTCGGCGCATTGCCTTGCTGCGCCAGACCGAACAGCATACGGCTGTTGCAGTAAACACAGCTGTTATAGACGGAGAGGGCGGCCGTCAGGATCACCACGTTCAGCGCGTTCGCGACCAGCGCGTCGCCCAGCTCATGGAAAATCAGCACGAACGGGCTGGTTTCCGCCGTTACGCGCGTCCAGGGCATCAGCGACAGCAGCACGGCCAGCGAACCGATATAGAAAATCAGGATACGGTAGATGACCTGATTGGTCGCTTTGGGAATGCTCTGTTCCGGATTGTCAGCTTCGGCGGCGGTAATACCCACCAGCTCCAGCCCGCCGAAAGAGAACATAATAATCGCCATCATCATGACCAGGCCGCTGAAGCCGTTCGGCAGAAAGCCGCCCTGCGCCCAGAGGTTGCTGACGGTCGCCTGCGGGCCGCCTGTACCGCTGAACAGCAGCCAGCCGCCAAACAGGATCATGCCGATAACCGCCACGACTTTAATGATGGAGAACCAAAACTCCATCTCGCCATAGACTTTGACGTTGGTGAGGTTGATAGCATTAATCAATACGAAAAACACCGCCGCCGTAACCCAGGTGGGAATATCGGGCCACCAGAACTGAATGTATTTGCCCACCGCGGTCAGTTCCGCCATGGCCACCAGCACGTAGAGCACCCAGTAGTTCCAGCCTGATGCGAAGCCAGCGAAGTTGCTCCAGTATTTGTAGGCAAAGTGGCTAAAGCTGCCGGCAACCGGCTCTTCCACCACCATTTCGCCAAGCTGACGCATGATCAGAAAGGCAATAAAACCCGCGATGGCGTATCCCAGAATAACGCCTGGACCGGCGGCTTTAATGACCGATGCGCTGCCCAGAAACAGGCCGGTACCCACCGCGCCGCCCAGCGCGATCAGCTGAATATGGCGGTTCTTAAGTCCGCGCTTCAGCGTATCGCCGTGCTGTTGTTCCATACAAACCTCATGTTGTTTTAATTCTTCTGTTGCAGCACTGAATGGCTGTCAGGAAGTGGTTACATTAACGTATTGATTTATTTACGGTATCAGGCGCTCTGTATGCAGGCGAATGCTACCCTGGCGACAAGAATAGTGATATGCGATGCGCTTTGCACCTGCTTTCTCTTTACGTGCTGAGAGTTGACTGAAAAACCCTCGTTACCGTCACACTGCCGCCTGCGCCTTTTCTGCCATGAAATGACCACAAAGACGAATAACTTTGCCTTATGATCGGCAGGAAAATTTGCTTCAACTCTGTGTAAGGTTTGGTAAAAGCGACGGGATTTAACATTTCGACCGGGGCGGAATTTCTGTTTTTCCGGCGTGGACTTACCTGGCTTATGACCGGCGTGTAGCCAGGATTGTGACGGGCGTCATATAGACACAAGGTGAATACTTTGTTACTTTACGGCCAACTTTTTAGAATTGGTATTACCAATTTACTTCGGACAGCGGCGTGATAAGAAGGGAAGATGGCTTACAGCAAGATTCGCCAACCCAAGCTCTCTGATGCTATTGAGCAGCAGCTGGAATCTCTGATCATGGAAGGGACGCTACGTCCTGGCGAGAAGCTGCTGCCTGAGCGCGAACTCGCCAAACAGTTTGATGTCTCACGTCCATCTCTTCGCGAAGCGATACAGCGTCTTGAAGCGAAAGGCTTGCTGCTGCGCCGTCAGGGCGGCGGCACTTTCGTCCAGCAGCATCTCTGGCAAAGCCTGAGCGACCCGCTCGTCAATATGCTCACCAGACATCCGGAATCCCAGTTCGACCTGCTGGAAACCCGTCACGCGCTGGAAGGCATTGCCGCCTATTATGCGGCGCTGCGCGGCACGGAAGAGGACATCGAACGCATCCGCCACTGTCATGTACAGATACAGCAGGCGCAGGACAGCGGCGATCTCGACGCGGAGGCGGATGCCGTTATGCAGTATCAAATCGCCGTCACGGAAGCCGCGCATAATGTGGTGCTGCTGCATTTGCTGCGTTCGATGGGACCGGTGCTGGAACAAAACGTTCGACAGAATTTTGAATTGCTCTACTCCCGCCGGGAAATGCTGGCGAAAGTGAGCGGTCACCGCGCCAGTATTTTCGAGGCGATTGTGGCGCGTGAGCCGGAACAGGCGCGCGAGGCGTCGCACCGTCACCTGGCGTTCATTGAGGAAATCTTGCTGGACAGAAGTCGGGAGCAGACTCGTCGTGAACGCTCCCTGCGTCGTTTACAGCAACGTAAGGAATAACGCGCGACAAAGAACGCGCGGACATTAACGACGGGCCTGTCTCCTTGTGCTTTGGCAACAGAGCACAGGGAGACAGGCTCCAGACAATTCAACGTATTAGACACAGATAAGGAATACCCCCCATGTCAGAACGTTTACAGAATGACGTGGATCCGATCGAAACTCGTGACTGGCTACAGGCGATCGAATCGGTCATCCGTGAAGAAGGTGTTGAGCGTGCGCAGTATCTGATCGATCAGGTGCTGAGCGCAGCCCGCAAAGGCGGCGTAAAAGTAGCGGCAGGCGGTAACGCCGTCAGCAACTACATCAACTCTATTGCCGTTGAAGACGAGCCGGAATATCCGGGCAACACGTCTCTGGAGCGTCGTATCCGTTCCGCAATTCGCTGGAACGCCATCGTATCGGTACTGCGTGCGTCGAAAAAAGATCTGGAGCTGGGCGGCCACCTCTCTTCATTCCAGTCTTCTGCAACCATTTATGAAGTCTGCTTTAACCACTTCTTCCGCGCGCGCAGCGATAAAGACGGCGGCGATCTGGTTTACTTCCAGGGTCATATTTCTCCAGGCATCTACTCGCGTGCGTTCCTTGAAGGTCGTCTGACCGAAGAGCAGATGAATAACTTCCGTCAGGAAGTACACGGCAACGGTCTCTCTTCTTACCCGCACCCGAAACTGATGCCGGACTTCTGGCAGTTCCCGACCGTGTCAATGGGTCTGGGTCCGTTGAACGCCATCTATCAGGCGAAGTTCCTGAAATATCTGGAACACCGCGGCCTGAAAGACACCTCTAACCAGACTGTTTACGCCTTCCTCGGCGACGGTGAGATGGATGAGCCGGAATCCAAAGGCGCGATCACCATCGCGACCCGCGAGAAGCTGGATAACCTGGTGTTCATCATCAACTGTAACCTGCAACGTCTGGACGGTCCGGTAACCGGCAACGGTAAGATCATTAACGAACTGGAAGGCATCTTCGCAGGCGCTGGCTGGAACGTAATTAAAGTGATCTGGGGCGGACGCTGGGATGAGCTGCTGAAGAAAGACACCAGCGGCAAGCTGATTCAGCTGATGAACGAAACCGTAGACGGCGACTATCAGACCTTTAAATCCCGTGACGGCGCTTACGTGCGCGAACACTTCTTCGGTAAATATCCGGAGACGGCAGAGCTGGTGAAAGACTGGTCTGACGAAGAGATTTTCGCACTGAACCGTGGCGGCCACGATCCGAAGAAAATCTACGCGGCACTGAAAAAAGCGCAGGAGACCAAAGGTCAGCCGACGCTGATTCTGGCGCATACCATTAAAGGCTATGGTATGGGCGACACCGCGGAAGGCAAAAACATCGCGCACCAGGTCAAGAAGATGAACATGGATGGCGTTCGCTACATCCGCGATCGCTTCAACGTGCCGGTAGCTGACGACAAGATCGAAGAGCTGCCTTACGTCACCTTCGAGAAAGGTTCAGAAGAGTACAACTATCTGCACGGCCAGCGTGAGAAGCTGGGCGGCTACCTGCCGACCCGTCAGGCGCAGTTCACTGAAAAACTGGAAATGCCGAAGCTGGAAGAGTTCAAGGCGCTGCTGGAAGAGCAGAGCAAAGAGATCTCAACCACTATCGCTTTCGTGCGCGCCCTGAACGTGATGCTGAAGAACAAGTCGATCAAAGATCGTCTGGTGCCGATCCTCGCGGACGAGGCCCGTACCTTTGGTATGGAAGGTCTGTTCCGTCAGATTGGTATCTACAGCCCGAACGGTCAGCAGTATACCCCGCAGGACCGTGAGCAGGTTGCTTACTATAAAGAAGACGAAAAAGGTCAGATTTTGCAGGAAGGGATCAACGAGCTGGGCGCAGGTTCATCCTGGCTGGCGGCGGCGACCTCTTACAGCACCAACAATCTGCCGATGATCCCGTTCTACATCTACTACTCAATGTTCGGCTTCCAGCGTATCGGCGACCTGATGTGGCTGGCGGGCGATCAGCAGGCGCGCGGCTTCCTGGTGGGCGGCACCTCTGGTCGTACTACGCTGAACGGCGAAGGTCTGCAACACGAAGATGGCCACAGCCATATTCAGTCGCTGACGATCCCGAACTGTATCTCTTACGATCCGGCATACGCCTACGAAGTTGCGGTCATCATGCATGACGGTCTGGTACGTATGTACGGCGAAGCGCAGGAGAACATTTACTACTACATCACCACGCTGAACGAAAACTACCACATGCCAGCGATGCCGGAAGGCGCCGAAGAGGGTATCCGTAAAGGTATCTACAAGCTGGAAACCGTGGCAGGCAGCAAAGGTAAAGTACAGCTGCTGGGTTCAGGCTCTATCCTGCGTCACGTACGCGAAGCGGCGCAGATCCTGGCGAAAGAGTACGGTATCGGCTCCGACGTCTACAGCGTCACCTCGTTCACCGAACTGGCGCGCGACGGCCAGGACTGCGAGCGCTGGAATATGCTGCATCCGACGGAAGAAGCGCGCGTTCCGTACATCGCTCAGGTGATGAACGACGCGCCAGCGGTGGCATCAACCGACTATATGAAGCTGTTCGCTGAACAGGTTCGCAGCTATGTTCCGGCCAGCGATTACCGCGTGCTGGGCACGGACGGCTTCGGCCGTTCCGACAGCCGTGAGAACCTGCGTCACCACTTCGAGGTCGATGCGTCTTACGTAGTGGTTGCGGCGCTGGGCGAACTGGCTAAACGTGGCGAAATCGACAAGAAAGTCGTAGCGGACGCAATTGCTAAGTTCGACATCGATGCCGATAAAGTTAACCCGCGTCTGGCATAAGAGGTAAAAGAGTAATGGCTACTGAAATTAACGTACCAGACATCGGGTCTGATGAAGTTGAAGTCACCGAGATCCTGGTGAAGGTCGGCGACAAGGTGGAAGCCGAGCAGTCGCTGATCACGGTTGAAGGCGACAAAGCCTCTATGGAAGTCCCCTCGCCGCAGGCGGGCGTGGTGAAAGAGATAAAAATCTCGACCGGCGACAAAGTTGAAACCGGCTCGCTGATCATGATTTTTGACGCAGAAGGCGCGGCAGAAGCTGCGCCAGCGGCGGAAGAGAAGAAAGCCGAAGCCGCTCCGGCGCCGGCAGCCGCTGCGACCGCAGCCAAAGACGTTAACGTGCCGGACATCGGCGGTGACGAAGTTGAAGTTACCGAGATCCTGGTGAAGGTTGGCGACAAAATCGAAGCCGAGCAGTCACTGATCGTGGTGGAAGGCGACAAGGCTTCGATGGAAGTCCCTGCGCCGTTCGCGGGCACCGTGAAAGAGATCAAAATCGAGACCGGCGCGAAAGTCAGCACCGGCTCGCTGATCATGGTCTTTGAAGCGGAAGGCGCAGCCCCTGCCGCCGCCGCGAAGCCAGAAGTGAAAGAGGCCGCAACCTCTGCGCCGGCGGCCGCCGCTGGCGCGAAAGAGGTTAACGTGCCGGACATCGGCGGTGATGAAGTCGAAGTCACCGAAGTGCTGGTGAAAGTCGGCGATAAAGTTGAGGCTGAGCAGTCATTAATCGTGGTTGAAGGCGATAAAGCGTCGATGGAAGTGCCTGCGCCGTTCGCAGGTACCGTCAAAGAGCTGAAAGTGGCGACCGGCGATAAAGTGAGCACCGGCTCGCTGATTATGGTGTTCGAAGTAGAAGGCGCGGCGAAAGCCGAAGCGCCGAAGCAGGACGCGGCGCCGGCGCAGGCTCCGGCGAAAGCGGAAGCTCCTGCTGCACCGGCAGCGCCGAAAGCGGAAGCGAAGAGCGACTTCGCCGAGAACGATGCCTACGTGCACGCCACGCCGGTTATCCGTCGTCTGGCGCGCGAGTTCGGCGTTAATCTGGCGAAGGTGAAAGGCACCGGTCGTAAAGGCCGCATCCTGAAAGAAGACGTCCAGAGCTATGTGAAAGACGCGGTGAAACGCGCCGAAGCCGCTCCGGCTGCCGCAGCCAGCGGCGGAAGCCTGCCTGGTCTGCTGCCGTGGCCGAAAGTGGACTTCAGCAAGTTCGGTGAAGTTGAAGAAGTGGAGCTGGGCCGCATTCAGAAAATCTCTGGCGCGAACCTGAGCCGTAACTGGGTGGTGATCCCGCACGTTACTCACTTCGACAAAACCGACATCACCGATCTGGAAGCGTTCCGTAAACAGCAGAATGCCGAAGCCGAGAAGCGCAAGCTGGACGTGAAGTACACCCCGGTGGTGTTCATCATGAAAGCCGTTGCTGCCGCGCTGGAGCAGATGCCGCGCTTCAACAGCTCGCTGTCGGAAGATGCGCAGCGCCTGACGCTGAAGAAATACATCAACATCGGTGTGGCGGTGGATACGCCAAACGGTCTGGTGGTTCCGGTCTTTAAAGACGTGAACAAAAAAGGCATCACCGAGCTGTCTCGCGAGCTGATGGCGACCTCGAAGAAAGCCCGTGACGGTAAACTGACGGCCAGCGATATGCAGGGCGGCTGCTTTACCATTTCCAGCCTTGGCGGCCTCGGCACAACGCACTTTGCGCCGATCGTCAATGCGCCAGAAGTGGCTATCCTCGGCGTCTCTAAATCAGCGATGGAGCCGGTCTGGAACGGTAAAGAGTTTGTGCCGCGTCTGATGATGCCGATCTCTCTTTCCTTCGACCACCGCGTGATCGACGGCGCTGATGGTGCGCGTTTCATTACCATCATCGGTAATATGCTGTCTGACATTCGCCGTCTGGTGATGTAAGCGCAATCGGGGCCGGCATTCGCCGGCCTTGTTGTAAAGATTCGTGGCACCGTGGTTTGCAGTTTGTTAACAATTCTGTAAACTCTTGCGGTGAAAAATGTCCCGGTGGAGCAAAGGACATCGTGAGCCTGTTTCGTCAGGCGTAACTGGCGCAGTCAGTTGTTGACGCCCAGCGCGCAGAACCCGCAGCGTACTGAAGATACGTGAGGCGTCGCGCACTGCCCGGATGCAAATGGCCCACCAGCCTGATGAGAAACGCTCTACGTCTGACCCGCCGGATCACAACTAAGAGGTCATGATGAGTACAGAGATTAAAACCCAGGTCGTGGTACTTGGGGCTGGTCCTGCAGGTTACTCTGCAGCCTTCCGTTGCGCTGATTTAGGTCTGGAAACCGTACTGGTAGAGCGTTACAGCACCCTGGGTGGTGTCTGTCTGAACGTGGGCTGTATCCCGTCAAAAGCGCTGCTGCACGTTGCCAAAGTGATCGAAGAGGCGAAAGCCCTGGAAGAGCACGGCATTGTGTTCGGCAAGCCGTCCACCGACATCAACAAAATCCGCACCTGGAAAGAGAAAGTCATCAACCAGCTGACCGGCGGTCTCGCAGGTATGGCGAAAGGTCGTAAAGTTAAAGTGGTTAACGGCCTGGGCAAATTCACTGGTGCCAATACTCTGGTTGTGGAAGGGGAAGGCGGCGCGACCACCATCAACTTCGACAACGCGATTATCGCGGCGGGTTCTCGTCCGATTACACTGCCGTTTATCCCGCACGACGATCCGCGCGTCTGGGACTCTACTGCTGCGCTGGAGCTGAAAGAAGTGCCGGAGCGTATGCTGGTTATGGGCGGCGGTATCATCGGCCTGGAAATGGGTACCGTTTACCACGCGCTGGGTTCGCAGATTGATGTGGTCGAGATGTTTGACCAGGTCATCCCGGCAGCCGATAAAGACGTGGTGAAAGTATTCACCAAGCGTATCGCTAAGCAGTTCAACCTGATGCTGGAAACCAAAGTGACTGCGGTAGAAGCCAAAGAAGATGGTATCTACGTCACGATGGAAGGCAAGAAAGCGCCTGCTGAACCGCAGCGTTACGACGCGGTGCTGGTGGCGATTGGTCGCGTGCCGAACGGTAAAGGTCTGGATGCCGGTAAAGCGGGCGTGGAAGTGGACGATCGCGGCTTTATTCGCGTCGACAAGCAGATGCGCACCAACGTTCCGCACATTTACGCCATCGGCGACATCGTCGGCCAGCCGATGCTGGCGCATAAAGGCGTTCACGAAGGTCACGTTGCCGCTGAAGTGATCGCGGGCATGAAGCACTACTTCGACCCGAAAGTGATCCCGTCAATTGCCTATACCGAGCCGGAAGTGGCATGGGTAGGTCTGACCGAGAAAGAAGCGAAAGAGAAGGGCATCAGCTACGAAGTTTCCACCTTCCCGTGGGCTGCGTCAGGCCGTGCTATCGCTTCTGACTGCGCGGACGGCATGACCAAGCTGATTTTCGACAAAGAGACGCATCGCGTGATCGGCGGCGCGGTTGTCGGCACCAACGGCGGCGAGCTGCTGGGTGAAATTGGTCTGGCGATCGAGATGGGCTGTGATGCAGAAGACATCGCGCTGACTATCCACGCGCACCCGACGCTGCATGAGTCGGTTGGCCTGGCGGCTGAGATCTTCGAAGGCAGCATCACTGACCTGCCGAACCCGAAAGCGAAGAAGAAGTAAGCCTCTTTTGCTGAGAGAAAAGCTCCCGAAATGGGGGCTTTTTATTTTTCTAGCCATCAATTGGGGACGATATTTGAAGGAAAGCGGTTTCGATCAGTAATACTCTTGGATGACGTGTCCCTCCTTTTTACCCTCGCCAAAAACTTTCCTCTCCTGACTGCTTATTTCTATGACCTTATCATGCTGGCTATGGCAGGATTTTTCCTGATTAGCGCCGGGTTTTAATATGTTCGACCATTCTTTCAGGGATAAACATACCGAGGCTATGGGATTAAGGGCAACAGAGATATGACCGATTACCCTTTTTTCTGCTTTCTTTTTTAAGATATTGATTTTTATTTAATTTATTTTTGGTTGGTAAAAAAGGGTTTTTACCATCTTTGGTCAAAAAAAGGTGTTTTATGAGTGGGTTATGATATATCCGCAACTGTGCACTGCCGTACAGGCAGCTTAGAAAGTATCGGCAAGACCTACGGCGCAGCACGCGAAGTGCACTGCCGTACAGGCAGCTTAGAAATGAGATTAGCTACAGAATTGAATGATAATGCTGTGCACTGCCGTACAGGCAGCTTAGAAACACTGGTGACGCTGCTCGTCAGTCCAGGCAGCGTGCACTGCCGTACAGGCAGCTTAGAAAATTTTTCCTATATAAGGAAGAATGTCAGCATCGTGCACTGCCGTACAGGCAGCTTAGAAACCGAAGGGGCGGGGCCGCCTGTGGCGGGGCAAGTGCACTGCCGTACAGGCAGCTTAGAAAATACGGCCTTACAGCGCGCTCTGAAGCCTCACGTGCACTGCCGTACAGGCAGCTTAGAAATACCGCAAATACAATGCGGGTATGTCGTCCGGGTGCACTGCCGTACAGGCAGTTTAGAAATTAACATAGACAATGTATCAGGGGACCATTATGTTCACTGCCGTACAGGCAGCTTAGAAACCCGCAATATCAAAACTCAGAAGACACTCTCAGTGCACTGCCGTACAGGCAGCTTAGAAAAGATAGCCATAAAGCGTATGGACAGCAGCGGCGTTCACTGCCGTACAGGCAGCTTAGAAATGAGTGCTATTTTTACTGTCGTGATGATATTCGTTCACTGCCGTACAGGCAGCTTAGAAATTCGGAAAATGGTATTTTACTGTTGCTTCAAGGTTCACTGCCGTACAGGCAGCTTAGAAATCCGCGCCCACGGCCTTATCGAGTAAATCATGGTTCACTGTCGTACAGCCAGCTTAGAAAAAATAGGCGCATTAAAAACAACCAGGCAATATGTACAGCCGTACATACAGCTTCCAGACATAATAACCAAACGCTACCAGCCAGCTGCATACCAACTACCATTCAGATGCACTTAAACGCGGTAACGATGAGTGCCAGTCCTTCCCGGTTGTCATTTCAATAAACAGCTATCGCATCGCTCTGCTATGCCTTTACTGCTGAGTTCATTAAAAGGTCATAACCTCAGCTATTCCTTGTTCCTCACCAGGCAGCACAAAAGTTATACTCGAACTGCATAAAATTTAACTGGCGCTTCTGCTATTTCAAAAGACTTAATGCAAGGTGTCTTTCTGCCGAAGACATAGCCCAAAAGTCGCAAAACCGCACTTTTTTCCCTCGTTAATTATGTTGTGTTTTTGTAAACAGATTAACAAACAGCCTGAACCCTGCTATGCTGCCCCACGCGGAACCGGGCACCTTACCCTACTCATGGAATGCTTAGCATCAGGGTGCACCGGAAACCCATACAATGTGAGCGAGGAGAACGTCGTGCTAGTAGAATACCGTAAGCACGTTGCTGAGCGTGCTGC
Organism: Candidatus Pantoea deserta; assembly: GCF_003813865.1. GTDB lineage: Bacteria > Pseudomonadota > Gammaproteobacteria > Enterobacterales > Enterobacteriaceae > Pantoea > Pantoea deserta. The sequence goes on along the minus strand of NZ_RMVG01000001.1, from coordinate 85,711 downwards.
CCAGGGGATCGTACCTAAGCCGTTAGATGCTTCCCAGATGGCCGCGCTGGTTGAACTGCTGAAAAACCCGCCAGCGGGTGAAGAAGAATTTTTGACCGACCTGTTGGTCAACCGTGTCCCACCCGGCGTTGATGAAGCCGCCTATGTAAAAGCGGGTTTCCTTGCCGCGGTCGCAAAAGGCGAAACGACCTCTCCTCTGGTATCCCCTGAAAAAGCAATCGAACTGCTGGGCACCATGCAAGGCGGTTACAACATTCATCCGCTGATCGAAGCCCTGGACGATGAGAAGCTGGCGCCCGGCGCCGCGAAAGCGCTGTCGCACACGCTGCTGATGTTTGACAACTTCTACGACGTTGAAGAAAAAGCGAAAGCGGGCAACCCTCATGCGCAGCAGGTTATGCAATCCTGGGCAAATGCGGAGTGGTATCTGTCACGTCCCGAACTGGCAGAAAAAATCACTGTCACCGTGTTCAAAGTGACCGGCGAAACCAACACCGATGACCTCTCTCCGGCACCGGATGCATGGTCACGCCCGGACATTCCCCTGCACGCGCTGGCCATGCTGAAAAACGCCCGTGAAGGCATTGAGCCGGATGAGCCGGGCAATGTCGGCCCGATCAAGCAGATCGAAGCGCTTCAGGCGAAAGGCTACCCGCTGGCTTACGTCGGTGACGTTGTCGGCACGGGTTCATCTCGTAAGTCCGCTACCAACTCCGTTCTGTGGTTTATGGGCGACGACATCCCTAACGTGCCGAACAAAAAAGGCGGCGGCCTGGTGCTGGGCAGCAAAATCGCGCCAATCTTCTTCAATACCATGGAAGATGCAGGCGCGCTGCCGATCGAAGTGGACGTGGGCGAACTGAACATGGGCGACGTGATCGACGTCTACCCGTACAAAGGCGAAGTACGTAACCATGAGACCGGCGAACTGCTGGCCAGCTTCACGCTGAAAACCGACGTGCTGATTGACGAAGTGCGCGCGGGCGGTCGTATTCCGCTGATTATCGGTCGCGGACTGACCAGCAAAGCGCGTGAATCCCTGGGTCTGCCGCACAGCGACGTGTTCCGTCAGGCGAAAGACGTAGCGGAAAGCACGCGCGGCTACTCGCTGGCGCAGAAGATGGTAGGCCGTGCCTGTGGCGTTGACGGCATCCGTCCTGGCGCTTACTGCGAACCGAAAATGACCTCTGTGGGTTCTCAGGACACCACAGGTCCGATGACGCGCGACGAGCTGAAAGATCTGGCCTGTCTCGGCTTCTCTGCCGACCTGGTGATGCAGTCCTTCTGCCACACCGCGGCTTATCCGAAGCCGGTTGACGTCAACACGCACCACACGCTGCCAGACTTCATTATGAACCGTGGCGGCGTCTCGCTGCGTCCGGGCGATGGCGTTATCCACTCCTGGCTGAACCGCATGCTGCTGCCGGATACCGTGGGTACAGGCGGCGACTCGCACACCCGTTTCCCGATCGGCATCTCTTTCCCGGCGGGTTCTGGCCTGGTGGCCTTTGCGGCGGCGACCGGCGTAATGCCGCTCGACATGCCGGAATCCGTGCTGGTGCGCTTCAAAGGTAAAATGCAGCCGGGTATCACCCTGCGCGATCTGGTGCATGCGATCCCGCTGTACGCTATCAAACAGGGTCTGCTGACCGTTGAGAAGAAAGGTAAAAAGAACATCTTCTCTGGCCGCATCCTGGAGATTGAAGGTCTGCCGGATCTGAAAGTTGAGCAGGCATTCGAACTGACCGATGCTTCTGCTGAGCGTTCTGCTGCGGGCTGTACCATTAAGCTGGATAAAGCGCCGATTATTGAATACCTCAGCTCTAACATCGTGCTGCTGAAGTGGATGATCGCCGAAGGCTACGGCGATCGCCGCACGCTGGAGCGTCGTATTCAGGGTATGGAAAAATGGCTGGCGGATCCGCAGCTGCTGGAAGCGGATGCCGACGCGGAATACGCGGCGGTGATCGAGATCGATCTGGCGGAAATCAAAGAGCCGATCCTTTGCGCGCCGAACGATCCAGACGACGCGCGTCTGCTCTCTGATGTGCAGGGCGAGAAGATCGACGAAGTGTTTATCGGTTCGTGCATGACCAATATCGGTCACTTCCGCGCGGCGGGTAAACTGCTCGACAGCCACAAAGGCCAGCTGCCGACCCGACTGTGGGTTGCGCCGCCGACCAAGATGGATGCGGCTCAGCTGACCGAAGAGGGCTACTACAGCGTCTTTGGTAAGAGCGGCGCGCGTATTGAGATCCCAGGCTGTTCGCTGTGTATGGGTAACCAGGCGCGCGTACAGGACGGCGCGACGGTGGTTTCCACCTCAACCCGTAACTTCCCGAACCGTCTCGGTACTGGCGCTAACGTCTATCTGGCATCGGCCGAGCTGGCTGCGGTCGCCTCGCTGCTCGGCAAACTGCCGACGCCGGATGAGTACCAGCAGTTTATGGTGCAGGTGGATAAAACCGCCAGCGACACCTACCGCTACCTCAACTTTGACCAGCTGACTCAGTACACCGATAAAGCGGACAATGTGATTTTCCAGACGGCAGTCTGAGGCTTTCACTAAAATCAAAGGGGCGATAATCGCCCCTTTTTCTTTTGCTTTTTCCCCGCAATAATGTCGCCCCGATCCCACTTTAGCGTTGATGATGCGCACAAGATGATTTGTGCGGATCCACACGCGTCATTAACCAAAGAGTTAGCCGATGGAATATGAATTTTTACGTGACGTCACCGGCCAGGTGAAAGTTCGCATGTCAATGGATCACGAAGCGGTGGGCCACTGGTTCAACGACGAAGTGAAAGAGAATCTGGCGCTGCTGGATGAGGTCGAAGCCGCCATGCGCGGCATTAAAGGCAGCGAGCGCAGCTGGCAGCGTATTGGCCATGAATATACGCTGTGGATGGATGACCAGGAGGTGATGATTCGCGCTAATCATCTGGCGCTGGAGGATGACGGGCTGGAAGAGGGCATGAATTACTATGACGAAGAGAGCCTGTCATTCTGCGGCGTTGAGGATTTTCTGGCGGTGATGAACGCCTACCGCCGCTTCTTGCAGGGGCAATGAGTCCGCGCTTCCGCCTGCAACAGCTGCGCGCCCGCGCAGGAAATCGCTGCGGCTGAGCCTCCCTGTCAGGCTGTCGCGCGGCGGCTACAGGCCGGCTTTTTATCGGCGATAACTCTCAGCTGGAGTCGCGAAGTGGGACCGAATCTTTCTCTGCCGCTTTTTGGCGTTTAAACCCTGCGGATCAACGCTTCGCTCAGTAGCGTGTGAATCGTCCTCACGCACTCTCTTTGTCATCACCGTGCTTGATTCCCGTCCTGGTGTACAGATCAGCAGCGCGACTCTGTGCCGTCTTAAGAAAGCCCGCGCGGCGCGCCGCAAAGAGAGTCTGCGTCGCAGTTTCAGGGGGTGGGAACAACCGAGATAACGGTAAAACCCGCAACGCCTTCCACCCCCGCGCCCGGATGCTGGTGTCTGGCGCTGTCCTGCAAGATAGCTTCATGCACCTCTTCCTGTGAAGGCTCGCCTTCACTTTCCAGCAGAACTTCCTCTGCGCGAGTCTGGCCTTCAGCTTCGTGCTCATAAGTGATTTTGTAAGTCGTTTTCATAGCAACCTCCGTTAAGCGTCACTACTAAGCGTAGTCAAAAACAGCAAAGGTTCTTAGCGGCGTTGCGACGTGCATACAGAGGATAAAAAAAGGCTCTGAACCGGGTCAGAGCCTTACTCGACGTGGCGAAAACTACCCGCAGCGATTAAACGCCGCTGGTAACGGCCTGCTGGCCGTGGACCTTCTCTTCATCAACAATCGGCTCCACCTTGCCCATCAGAAACAGGTAGTTGAGGATGCCAATCACCACCAGTACGGCGGAGAATACCAGCGCCCAGGTAAAGTTGCCGGTCGCGCCGACAATGGCGCCCGTAATGATTGGGCCAACCGCGCCGCCCATGTTCGACACGGTATTCTGCAAACCGGCCACGATAGAGACGCTGTTTTTCGGCGCGACGTCGCCCGGCAGCGCCCAGACCTGCGAGGCCGCTACAGTGGTGCCTGATTTGGCGATACAGAGCAGCAGCACGGTCATAAATACTGACTCAGTAAAGGGCGCAAAACCGATGCAGAGCGCCATTAGCAGACCGATGGTAAGAAACAGTTTGCGCGTGGCGGTCAGCGACAGCACTTTTTTGTGAACCATGCGATCCGATGCCCAGCCCGCCAGCACTTCGATGACCATACCGCAGATCAGCGGGAGCGCGGCGACAAACCCCATCTTCAGGAAATCCATGCCCTTATCTTTCACCAGATAGGTCGGCAGCCAGGTAATAAAGAAGTAAGAGGTGTAGTTGATGGTGAAGAAGCCAATACACATTGCCCAGATATTGCGATAGCGCAGCAGCTTATACCACTTCATCGGGCGCACGCCTTTTTCGCCATGCTTTTGCGCCTGGCCATCGCGGATCAGACGCACTTCGCTCTGATCGATCTTTTTATGGTCTTCCGGGTTTTCGGCATAAATAAAATACCAGGCTATCACCCAGAACAGACCGATAGCCCCAATCACCAGGAATGTAATACGCCAGTCCACCATCGCGATCATCCAGACGATCAGCGGCATCGCCACCGCGCCGCCGAACTTCGAGGCGCTGTCGAACAGGCCCGATACGGTGGCGCGTTCGCGATCCGGAAACCAGCGCGCGGCGATACCCGCATTGCTTGGATAAGCTGCCGCTTCGCCGACGCCTAGCGCCAGGCGCAGCGCCAGCAGAGATTTAAAGCCGGTTGCCAGGCCCATCGCCATTGTCGCCACGGACCACCAGCCTACCGCGATACCCAGTCCTTTTTTCTGGCCGAAACGATCGGCGAACCAGCCTGCGGGGATTTGCAGCAGCGCGTAGGACCAGAAGAAGGCGGCCATAATAAAGCCCATCATCTCCGGATTGATTTCCAGTTCGGTGATCAGGTGCGGTGCGGCGGCAGAGAGTACGGTTCGGTCAATATAGTTAATGGCGATCGCCAGCCACATCAGGCCAGCGATCCACCAGCGAATTTTGGTCGAGCGCATCGTAGGGTTCATAATAGTTTTCCACTCGAATAAAGGTTGCAGGCCGGGGCGGCGCTTACGCCAGCCCGTTCATCACGTTAACCGGGCGGTCGCCCTGTGTAATGCATTGCACGATCTGCGCAACGCAGCGTTCGCCAATGGCGCTGATCGCGCCGTCGGTATAGCCGGCGATATGCGACGTCGGAATAAAGTTCGTCAGGCTAAACAGGGGATGACTGTTCAAAGGCTCCTGCACGAAAACATCGGCGGCGGCGCCTGCGATGACGTTATCCTGTAGCGCCTGAAACAGATCCTCTTCATTCACCACGCCGCCGCGCGAGACGTTAATTAAAAATGCGCTCTTCTTCATGCGGCGCAGGCGTGCGCCATCGAACAGATTGCGCGTCTCATCGGTAAGCGGCGTGTGCAGCGTGATAAAGTCGCTCTGTTCGGTTAGCCAATCGATGCTGACAAACTCAACGCCATGCTCGGCGGCGAATTTCTCATCGGGATAGAAATCAAAGGCGATAACGCGCATGTTGAAGCCTTTCGCGCGCAGCGCCACCTGCTTGCCGATATTGCCAAGACCGATAATGCCCAGCGTTTTGCCATAAACGTCAGTCGCGAAAATACGCGGCCAGTTGCCCGCACGCGTTTCCGTCGCCGCCTGCGTCACCTGACGCGCGCCGTTGAGGATCAGCGCAAAGGCGAAATCGGCAACCGCATGTTTATTGGCGTCCGGGACATTGGTCACGTAAATATTGCGCTCGCGCGTTGCGTTCAGATCGATGTTATCGACGCCGACACCGTGTTTGCAGACGATTTTCAGCTGCGGGGCTTTCGCCAGCAGGGCTTCATTGACCTCGGTAAAGGCAACGATCATCGCCACGGTCTCCGGCAGATGCGGTTCCAGCGCTTCAGGTGGCGCGTCGGCGGGCAGGGTAATCAGTTCAAAACCGTGCTGTTTCAGGGTTTCAATCGGCGTCGTGTCATATTTGGCGAACGACGGCGAGGTGCAGATAACTTTCATTTCGTTTCCCCGGTGCGTAAAGTGAAACAGGCAAGGGCAGCAACGGCTGCCCTGATAGCCATTACTTCAGGTATTGATTAACGACCTGACGAATTTTTTGCTCTTCCTCGGCGCTAAAGCGCACCGCATAGCGGCTTTCGCCTACGTCGTAGCCAAGCAGCGACACCGCTTTTTTCACCGCAGCCGGTGAGAAACCGATGCTGTAAAGGTCGGTGCGCAGGCCGGTAACGTTCTCCTGCGCCGCGCGTGAGCCTTCTATATCGCCCGCATTAAAGCGCGCCCAGATGGCGTTAATCTCTTTCGGCGCGGCGTTGGCCAGACCGGAAATACAGGCTGAACAGCCATCGACAAAACCCTGATGGATCAGCGAGTCCGGACCATTGAGCACGTCAAAGTTATCGATGCCCTCCGCCGCCTGAAGAAAGCCGCTCAGGCTCTCATAGCTGCCCGCCGAGTCTTTAATGCCGATAATGTTGGGATGTGACGCCAGCGTGCGTACGGTCTCTGGCTGCAAGGTATTGCCGGTACGCGCCGGGATGTTGTAGAGAAACAGCGGGATGTCCAGCGCGTCAGCCACGGTCTGGTAGTGATAGATCAGTTCGTCCTGCTTAAGCGGCACGAAATAGGGGGTAATGACCGATACCGCGTCGACGCCCAGCTTTGCGATCTGTTTGCCGAGGCGGATCGTCTCGCGCGTTGAGATCTCGCCGATATGCGCCACCACCGGCGCGCGGCCGTTAACTTCATCGACGCAGGTTTCCGTCACGGCGATTTTCTCCTGCTCGTTCAGCACAAAGAACTCGCCGTTGGTGCCGCCGCAGAAGATGCCGTTGCCTGCTGCCAGCTGGCGCTTCACCTGCTCGCGCTGGCTGGCCGGGTTAAAGGCTCCCTCTTTATCAAAGCTGGTGACGATAGCAGTCAGTACGCCGCTAATTTTCTGGCTCATAAAATCCTCTTTATTCCTGATGTGAAGGGAAGAGCGTCAGGTAGACGTCACGGACGTCATTTGCGCTGACGGCAGCGGGTACGTTCTTCATCAGACGCTGCACGTCGAGCGCCGCTTCCACTAAGTAGGGCAGGTGATCCGGGCCGATACCAAGCTCTTCAAGGCTGGCTGGCAGCTTCAGACGTTTTACCAGCGCGGTGAACCAGGCCACCAGCGCGTGCGATTTGGCTTCGTCGTCCAGCGCAGGATCGGCATCTGGCAGCAGATCGTATGCCTGAGCGAATTTGCTCACGGCGGCCGGACGCACAAAGGTCATACAGGGGGCCAGCAGAATAGCGTTGGCGACGCCGTGCGGCAGATGGTATTTGCCGCCCAGCGGATAAGACATCGCGTGCACCAGATGTGTGCCTGCATGGGCAATTGCCGCGCCGCCATAATAAGAGGCCCACAGCATATCCAGTCGCGCCTGGAGGTTGTGCGGCTCGGCCACGGCAGTTTCGAGACTGGCGAACAGCTTTTTCATACCGATTAGCGCGTAGTTGTCGCTGACCGGATTAGAGACGGTGGCGGTAAAACACTCAATCAGATGGCAAAGCGCGTCAATGCCGGTCGAAGAGGCGATATGCGCAGGCATGCTGGTGGTCAGTTCCGGCACCAGCGCCACGAAGTCGGGCAGCATAACCGGCGAGATAATGCCGACTTTGGTTTCACGCTCCGGGATAGCCAGAATCGCATTCGGCGTGGCCTCGGAGCCGGTGCCTGCGGTGGTCGGAATCAGCAGCGAAGTGGTGCGCGTGGTCGGCTTTTCGCCTGCCAGCAGCGCGTCCAGCGAGGGCGCGTTGTCGACACACAGCACCGACAGCAGCTTAGCGACGTCCAGCACGCTGCCGCCGCCAACGCCGACCACCAGATCCACATCGCGCGCGGGCAGCGCCGTCAGGATCGCGGCCACATCATGCTGGCTTGGCTCCGGCGGAACGCTGTTAACTACGCTGACGCGACCAATATGCTGCTTTAGCTGGCCAATCAGCGACTGCACAGCCGGGATCCCTTCAATATTTTTGTCCGTCACCAGCAGCGCGCTGGCTTTGTCTTTCAGCAGATAGCTGATGTCGTTCAGCGCCTGATAGCCGCTAATTACCGTGCTGTTGATATTCATTTCATACCCTTATTACTGCGAAGCGAACTGAATGATTGGTTTTGCTCACTTCAGTGCGAGGTCTGTCACTTACTGTGCCTCAATTTATAGGGCATATTGATTTCAATTAATTTGATCTTGCTCACATATAATCAATCATGATTGAATATAATCATTCACAGCGGCGCAGGGCCGAATCAGGAGACAAGATGACGCAGACGTCATGGAAAACCCCGGTGCTGGTCATCGCCGATGACTTTACCGGCGCTAACGATGCAGGCAGCGGACTGGCGCAGGCCGGGGCGCGTGTACACGTACTCTTTAGCAGCGAAACAGCGCTGGATGCTGCCGCCGCCGACGTCTGGGTTATCAGCACCGACAGCCGCGCGACTGGCGCGGACGAAGCAGCGACGCGTAACGCCGCGGTGGTGCGACAGCACGATGCCTTTGTCCGACAGGGCTGGCTGTTTAAGAAAATCGATTCCACGTTGCGCGGCAATATCGGCGCTGAGGTGCGCGCCGCGCTCGCCGCCAGCGGTAAAAAGCGGGCGCTGATTGTGCCTGCCGTCCCCCGGCTGGGCCGCGTAACGCGCAGCGGCGAAGTATGGGTTAACGGCGTGCCGCTGACCGAGACCGAATATGCCAGCGATCCGAAAACCCCGGTGATCAGCGCGCATGTGCTGACGCAGCTGGGGATCAGCGGCAGCGAGATCGATCTTGCCACGCTGCGCAGCGATCGTTTTCCTGCGCGGCTGGCTGAACAGCAGGGAGTGATGGTGATAGATGCCGAGCGGGAGAGCGACATTGTGCGGATCGTCGCCGCGGCGGCGCAGCTTGACGAAACCCCTTTGCTGGTCGGCGCAGCGGGACTCAGCGACGCGCTGGGCGCGCAGCTTGCCGTTCACTGCCGTACAGGCAGCTTAGAAAGTTACAGCGAGCAAACGATCAAGGCGACTGAAGTGCGCTGCCGTACAGGCAGCTTAGAAAAACAGCGCGACGCGCTGGACCCGCAGCTTGCCGCACGCGCCGCCGCGCCGGTGCTGGCGGTCATTGGTTCGATGAGCGCCAGCGCGCAGCAGCAGATTGCCCGGCTGGCGGCGCAGCGCGACATCGTGCTGGTGGATGTCGATATTCGCCAGCTGTTTGAACAACCTCGCTGGCCTGATAGCGCGCGCTGGGCTGAACAGGCCGCCGCCGCGCTGCGCGACGGACGCCATACGGTGATCCGTACCTGCCAGCGTGCCGAGCAGCGCCATGACATTGACGCGCTGTGTCAGCAGTATCAGATGACGCGCCAGCAGCTTGGCGAGGCGATTTGCCAGTTTTTAGGCGAACTCACCCTGACGCTGTGCCGCACGCGGCAACCCGCCGGACTTTATCTCTCTGGCGGTGACGTGGCGATTGCGGTGGCGCAGGCGCTGGGCGCCAGCGGTTTTCATATTCAGGGCATTGTGGCGGGCTGTGTGCCGCACGGTGTCCTGCTTAACAGTGAATTTACCCTGCCGGTGATGACCAAAGCGGGCGGTTTTGGCGACGAAAACACCCTGGTAGCAGCCATTCGTTTTATTGAGGAGAAGTCGAGTGAGTAAAATTATTGCGGTGACCATGGGCGATCCGGCGGGCATCAGCCCGGAGATCATCATTAAAGCGCTGGCCGAAGGCGAGTTGAACGGCGCGCCAGCGGTCGTGGTAGGATGCGCCGCAACGCTGCGTCGCATTCTTGCCCTGAATATTACGCCGCAGATTGAGCTGCGCGTGCTGGACAAGGTGAGCGAAGCGCATTTTGCGCCGGGCATCATTAACGTTATCGACGAGCCGCTGGCCGATCCTGACGCGCTACAGCCGGGCGTGGTGCAGAAACAGGCGGGCGACCTGGCATGGCGCTGCGTGAAGCGCGCCACCGAGCTGGCGCTGGCGGGCGAGGTTCACGCTATCGCCACCGCACCGCTGAACAAAGAAGCGCTGCATTCGGCGGGCCATCTCTATCCGGGTCACACCGAGCTGCTGGCGCATCTGACCGACACCAAAGATTACGCCATGGTGCTCTACACCGATAAGCTGAAGGTGATTCATGTCACCACGCATATCGCACTGCGTAAGTTCCTCGACACTTTAAACCAGACGCGTATTAAAACGGTGATCGGCATGGCGGACACGTTTTTGCGGCGCGTTGGCTTTGAAAAGCCGCGCATTGCCGTTGCAGGCGTTAACCCGCACGCCGGAGAAAACGGTCTCTTTGGCGATGAGGAGATCACTACCGTCGCGCCTGCGGTGAAAGCGATGAAAGAGCAGGGCATAGAGGTTTACGGGCCTTGTCCGCCGGATACGGTTTTCCTGCAATGCCAGGAAGGGCAGTACGACATCGTCGTGGCGATGTACCACGATCAGGGGCATATACCGCTGAAACTTCTGGGTTTTTATGACGGCGTTAACATCACTGCCGGTCTGCCGTTTATACGCACGTCCGCCGACCACGGCACCGCTTTTGATATCGCGTGGACAGGTAAAGCGAAGTCTGAGAGCATGGCGATCTCCATTAAACTCGCGATGCAGCTAGCATAGGGAAATATGAAGGGACAAAGTCGCCTTGACCAGATTATGGATTATCTGAAAAGCCATAATCTGGTGACTGTTGATCAGCTGGTGAGCGCGATCTCCGCCTCGCCAGCAACCATTCGACGTGATTTGATTAAGCTGGATAAAGAAGGCGTGATTAGCCGCAGTCACGGCGGCGTCACGCTGAACCGTTTTATCCCTGCTCAGCCGACCACGCTGGAGAAGATGCAGCGTAATCTGGCGGAGAAGCAGGCTATTGCTCACCACGCCGCCACTTTTGTCCAGTCGGGGGACGCGGTGGTGCTTGACGCAGGCACCACCATGCTGGAGCTGGCGCGCCAGCTGACGCACTTGCCGCTGCGCGTCATTACCGCCGATCTGCATATCGCGCTGTTCCTGTCCGAATTTAAACAGATTGAAGTCACTATTATCGGCGGCCGTATCGACGATTCCAGCCAGTCCTGTATTGGCGAGCACGGGCGTCGCCTGTTGCGCAGCATTAATCCCGATATAGCGTTCGTCAGCTGTAATTCATGGAGTCTTGAGCGCGGCATTACTACGCCAACAGAGGAGAAGGCCGGGCTGAAGCGGGATCTGTTAGCCAATGCGCGCCGCCGTATTTTGCTGGCGGACAGCAGCAAATACGGTTCCTGGTCGCTGTTTTGCGCCGCGCCGGTAGATGAGCTAACCGATGTAGTCACCGATAGCCGGCTGGATGAGGACGTGTGCCGCACACTGCGCGAGCGTGGCATAGCCTTGTCGCTGACGAACTGAGATTAGCGCTCACGATGACGCGCGCCGTTTCGTTTGACGGTTGATATGGTGCCGTAAGAAGAAGCGATATGGATTGCGGTATACAGGCGGCGCGTGTTTCATTTTTGCCGGAATGCCAGGTGACAGAGCCTGATTTTCTTCTGTGTAGTATGCCAAAAGATGTTTTTGCCTCGCCTGTAGGATGCCTGCCTGTTGTTTCTGTGTGAATGAACCCTTTTTTTTGCCTGCTGCTGTAATCCTTTGAAAAATAAGGATGGACAGGGAGAGAGTGAAAAAAGGGTAGAGCGGGCGTTTGGGCTTTTTTGGTTGGCAGATGAGTGGGTTAGTTTGTTAGAGTAACGGTGCACTGCCGTACAGGCAGCTTAGAAGGATCCAGTAAGGCGTCCAGCGTGGCGGGTGGAGTGCACTGCCGTACAGGCAGCTTAGAAAACAGGCTTTTATTTCCGCGATGGCAGGCGAAGGTTCACTGCCGTACAAACAGCCCAAAACCCCCCAACAAAACCACCCAGAAAAACAAACCCAAACCAGCACTCAACTCAGGCCCGTCAGCGACAGGCCTGAACAATCTGTTCCTCAACCGGCCATCAGCGATGATAGGCATCGTTCTCCAGCTGCGTTACTGCCGGAGCGTCAACCGTTACCCGCTCGAAAACCAGCTTATTTACCCCGGCGATTTTGCCAAATTCCTGCGCCTGCAAGGCGACATCACTGAAACAAAGCCCTTCAATCGGTCTCTCCGCCGCCCCTTCAATAAAGAACGCCCGCGAAAAAACGGTGGGTTGAGTCAGCTGGCTGCTGATATGGCTGATGGTAATATTTTCCACACGCGTTAAACCGGCTTCACCTTCTACGCCCGCCGCGAGCTTTTGCCAGTGCGGCGGCTGAGCCGTTTCGCCAGACTGCTCGCTGTAGCTGTACTGCGGGAACCAGTTCAGCTGGAGCATAAAGGGATAGCAAACATCTTCCAGCGTCATATGACGAACGATAATATTTTTGATCCAGCCGCCGCGATTGCGGGCTGACTTGATGCGAAATCCCACGCCGGTGCCTGAAAAATGATTATGTTCAATAATGACCTCTTCAATACCGCCGGATGTCTCGCTGCCCAGCGTGATGCCTGAACCTTTCAGCAGGGTGCAGCGGCGGATAGTAATCTCGCGTGCGGTTCTTGCAAGCTGCTGCGCCTCTGCGCCGCGTCCGGCTTTAACACAGATATTGTCGTCATTGCAGGAAACCGTACAGTTCTCAACGCGCACCTGCTGGCTGGAGTCAATATCAATCCCGTCCGTGCTGGGACCCGCTGAGTTCTGTACGTTCAGCCCTTGCAGACTGACCTGTTTTGAATAACAAATATGGATGTTCCAGAAGCCGGACTCACGCGATTGAAAGCCGTCCAGCATCACTGACTCGCTCTGATACACCACCAGATTGCGCGGGCGCTCGCAGTCGTAATCCACGACCCAGCGCAGGCCGCGCTGGCTGTAGTCAGCCAGCATTCCGCCGTTTTCATCGTCGCCCCAGAACTTGCGCCACCAGATGGCCCCCTGGCCATCAATGGTGCCGCTTCCGGTGATGGTGACATTATGACAGTGATTAACGTTCAGGATGGCTGCTGGCCAGCGCATATCAATGCCCGCCACGCGCGTTTCAATGAAGGGGTAATCTTCCAGGTGCGGACTGCCGAGCAGCACGGCATTTTCCGCCAGCTCCAGCGTCAGATGACTTTTTAAAAACAGCGAGCCGGTAAGAAAGCGTCCTGCGGGGAGCAACAGGGTGTCGCCAGCAGAGGCGCTGTCGATAGCACGCTGTATGGCCTGAGTCGAAAGAGAGGTGGCGTCCGGGACGGCATCGAAATCTATTACATTTATAATTGCCATTTTTTCTGCCTGTAGGAGTAAGAGAAGATAAATCAGCGCTGAAAATATTATTCTCAAACAAGGCGTTTATTGTTTGCGATCGGGCAATTTCGGCGCTGTTTCTCAGAACCTACCGGCAATAAAACCAGCAGTAAAGCGCGCGGCCTGCTTAACAGCGCAGCGCCGCACGAAATTATTACAAGGTTTTCAGTCCAACCGCAGGAATATTGCGGCCATAGTAAATCTCGCGCATCTCTTTCCACAGCAGATCGGTAATGCGCTTATGCTCTTCCGGGCTGAGATCTTCAGGACGGGTATTAAACAAATAGTGTTTCAGTTCGAACTCTTTCAGCAGCATCTTGGTGTGAAAGATATTCTCCTGATAAACATTCACATCCACCATGTCATACATCGCCTTCATATCTTCCGACATAAAGTTCTGAATCGAATTAATTTCATGATCGATAAAATGTTTTACGCCATTCACGTCGCGGGTAAAGCCGCGTACGCGATAGTCGACGGTGACGATGTCTGACTCCAGCTGGTGAATCAGATAGTTCAGCGCCTTCAGCGGTGAAATCACGCCGCAGGTGGAAACCTCAATATCGGCGCGGAAGGTGCACAGGCCGCCTTCAGGGTGGCTTTCCGGATAGGTGTGCACGCAGATATGACTTTTATCCAGGTGCGCCACAATAGAGTCAGGCAGCGGACCGGGATGTTCCGAATTATCAATATCCTTTGGATCGATCGGCTCTTCGCTGACCAGAATGGTCACGCTGGCGCCCTGCGGCTCGTAGTCCTGACGCGCGATATTCAGCACATTTGCGCCGATAATCGAACAGGTCTCTGTCAGGATTTCCGTCAGACGATTCGCATTGTACTGCTCGTCGATGTAGGCGATATAGCCATCGCGCTCGGCTTCAGTATTCGCATAACAGATGTCGTAAATACAAAAACTCAGGCTTTTGGTCAGGTTGTTGAAGCCATGCAGTTTAAGCTTTTGCAATTTGGTTCACCTCCTTATAAAGGTTATTCAGCAGACAGCGCATTCAGCAGATATTGCGGTAACGCGAAACTGCCGCTGTGAATTGCCGGATTGTAGTAGCGGCACGCCAGGCCTGCCTTATCGAAACGCGCCTGCAACGTTGCCAGGTCAAGCTGACGCAGCGCCGGATTATCGCTCGCCCAGGCAAAGGTCATAATGCCGCCGTAGTAGGTCGGGATGGCCGCCTGATAAAAGCTGACGTCCCTGAAGTAGTGGCTGAGCTTGCGGTGGCTGGTAACGGCTTCTTCCTGTTGCAGAAAGCAGACGCCGTTTTGCGCCACGAAAATGCCGCCGGGATTAAGCGCGTTTTTACAGCCAGCGTAAAATTCAGAGGTGAACAGACTCTCGCCCGGACCCACAGGGTCGGTGCAGTCGGAGATAATCACATCAAATTTTTCGCGGGTCTGACTGACGAAGTTTACGCCGTCGTCAATCACCAGATTGAGACGCGGATCGTTATAGGCGCCCTGGCTGTGATTGGGCAGATACTGCTGACAGAAGGTGACGACGCCTGCGTCGATCTCCACCATTGTGATGCTTTCCAGCTGCTGATGACGCGTGACTTCGCGCAGCATCGCGCCGTCGCCGCCGCCGATAATCAGCACGCGCTTCGCCGCGCCGTGCGCCAGCAGCGGCACATGCGTCATCATTTCATGATAGATAAATTCGTCGCGTTCGGTGGTCTGCACCACGCCGTCCAGCGCCATTACGCGGCCCAGCTGTGCGTTTTCGAAGATGATCAAATCCTGATGCGCTGTCTTTTCGCGGTACAACTCTTTGTCGACCGTGAAATATTGTCCGAAACCGGTATGAAGGGTTTCATACCACATCTCTTTTTGCGCCATGGTAGGCTCCTCTCTGATGACGTTGCCATGAAAAAGAGCGGCACATCATAACCAGAACTGACCGTGCATGCACGGTCAAATGTTCAGCAGGGGAGCGGGATGCGGGTTATTTGACGTAGGCGAGCAGGCTCAGCGAATCGCGTGCCAGCGACTTGCATTTCTTGTCATTGGTGATGGCTATGCCGCTTAAATCTTTATAGCTCGCTTCACCCAGCGCTTTCATGTTGTAGCTGGCGTAATTGCTCAAATCCCAGCGGTTCTGCTGGGCGAAAAACACCAGAGCCTTGCGGATTTGCGCATCGGGCAGATCCTGATAGCCACAATCATTTTTCAGATAGACAAAGACAGCGGTGAGATCGGCCAGATCTTCTGCTTCGGATTCGCTCAGGGCAAAACTGGTGGAGGAGAAGCCAAAGAGTCCTGCCAGTAACAGGATCCTGATGCTTTTCTTCATAGTAATTCTCTTTCATTAATCGTTCTGTGACGATAGCACAGAGAGTGGCAGGATTCCGATTATTTTGCCGCAGATGCCGCTACTGCTGCTTTTTTCAGGCGTTTCCGCTATCAAGGCTTGACCCTCCCGCAGGGTAAGGGTTTAGGCTGGGGCATCTCTTATCACACGGATGAATAAGCTATGCATCGTCGCCACTTCCTTAAACTGACCGCCGCCCTGAGCGCGGCCGGGGCGCTGCCGCTCTGGAGTCGTTCCCTGATGGCGGCCAGCCGCCCGCTGCTGCCGGTTCCTTCACGGCTGGAGCCGGATCCGCGCGGCCAGATCCAGCTTACCGCGATGACGGGCACCAGCCAGTGGCAGGGCAAGGATGTGCCGACCTGGGGCTATAACGGCAGTTTACTCGGTCCCGCCGTTGTGCTGCGCCGCGGCAAAACGGTCTCGGTCAATATCCGTAACCAGCTGCCTGAAGCGACGACGCTGCACTGGCACGGGCTGGCCATCCCTGGCGACGTTGACGGCGGTCCGATGGCGCGCATCGAACCCGGCACGACGCGTCAGGTGAGCTTTACGCCGGATCAGCCTGCCGCAACCTGCTGGTTTCACCCGCATCTGCACGGCAAAACCGGGCATCAGGTGGCGCAAGGGCTGGCGGGGTTGATCCTGTTGCAGGATGATGAAACCGACAAGCTGCGCCTGCCGACGCAGTGGGGTTCAGACGATGTACCGCTTATTTTTCAGGACAAGCGGCTCACGCAGGACGGCAGCCGCATCGACTATCAGCTCGACATCATGAGCGCTGCGGTGGGCTGGTTCGGCGATATGATGCTGACCAATGGCGTGCAGTATCCGCAGCAGGCGGTGCCGCGCGGCTGGCTGCGCCTGCGTTTGCTGAACGGCTGCAATGCGCGCTCGCTGCATATCGCCGCCAGCGATAACCGGCCGCTCTATGTGATCGGCAGCGATGGCGGACTGCTGGCCGAACCGGTGAAGGTGGCGTCGCTGCCGCTGCTGCCGGGCGAACGTTTTGAAGTGATGGTGGATACCTCTGACGGCAAAGCCTTCGATCTCGTTACCTTGCCGGTGGAGCAGATGGGCATGACGCTGGCTCCGTTCGACCAGCCGCTGCCGCTGGTGCAAATCCTGCCGCTGCGCGTGATGGCGAGCGCGACGCTGCCGGACCAGCTGGTACAGCTGCCGGCGGTGCCTTCAGCGGAAGGCCTTAACACGCGCTGGCTACAGCTGATGATGGATCCGCAGCTCGACCAGCAGGGCATGGCGGCGCTGATGCGACGCTACGGCGACAAAGCGATGGGCAACGCGGGCGATCATCATGCCATGTCTTCAGGCGGCGCTGCCACGGCGATGAGCGGCCACGATATGGCGATGGGCGACCATGATATGTCGATGCATGACGCGCACGGCGCAGCCTCAGGCTACGACTTCCACAGCGGCAACAAGATCAACGGTCAGGCGTTTAGTATGACGAAGCCGATGTTTAACGTTGCGCCCGGCCAGCTGGAGAAATGGACCATTTCCGGTGAAGGCGACAAGATGCTGCACCCGTTTCATATTCACGGCACCCAGTTCCGTATTCTGTCAGAAAACGGCAAGCCGCCTGCGCCGCATCGCCAGGGCTGGAAAGATATGGTCAATGTCGACGGCTGGCGCAGCGAAGTTCTGGTGCGCTTCGATCACCGCGCCGCCGCCGAACACGCCTATATGGCGCATTGTCATCTGCTGGAACATGAAGACACCGGCATGATGCTGGGCTTCACCGTCAGCTAATCAGGCTTTTTCCAGCGCCAGGCGAATATCTTCTATCAGATCGCCTGCGTTCTCGATGCCGATAGAGAGGCGAACGGTCGCCTCGCTGATACCGATGCGCTGACGCACCGCTTCCGGCACGCCGGAATGGGTAGTGCTGCCGGGATGGCTGGCGAGCGATTCGGTGCCGCCCAGACTGACCGCCTGTTTAAACAGCGCCAGTGCGTTGAGGAACCGGAACGCGGCTGGCTGCCCGCCGACAATATCAAACGAGAAGGTCGAGCCTGCGCCGCTACATTGCTGACGCCAGGTGCGGCCCTCTGCGCTATTTTCATCGAGCCAGGGCAGCCACTGTAGCTTCGCGACCTTTTCATGGTCGCGCAAAAAGGTCGCCACCGCTTCGGCGTTCTGGCTGGCCTTCTCCATACGCAGCGACAGCGTCTCCAGCGAACGTCCAATCATCCAGCTGGAGTGCGGATCGAGCTGGGTGCCGATAGCGCTGCGCAGCGAGCGTATCTGCGTAACCAGCGCTTTACTGCCCATCACTGCGCCGGCAATAAGATCGGAATGGCCGCCGACGTATTTGGTCAGGGAGTAGAGCGACAGATCGGCGCCGAAGTTGAGGGGGCGCTGAAACAGCGGGCCAAGCAGCGTATTGTCGCAGGCAACGACCGGACGCGATCCCTGCTGCTGAGCGATCTCGTCAGCGATGCGCGCAATCAGCGCAATATCGACCAGGCTATTCGTGGGGTTCGCGGGCGTTTCAATCAGGATCAGCGCGACGCGGCCCAGCCCCAGCGCTTTCTGCGCGGCGGCGCGAACTTTTTCTTCATCGGTGCCGTCGCTAAAGCCGACCGGCTCAATATTGAGATTGTGCAGGGTCTTGCTGAGCAGCGTTTCGGTGCCGCCGTACAGCGGCTGCGAGTGCAGGATTACATCGCCGGGGCGCGCAAAGGTGAGCAGGGTGGTGGAGATGGCCGACATGCCCGATGAGAACAGGGCGCAGCTCTCGGCCTCTTCATAAACGGCCAGCCTGTCTTCAACGATTTCGCTGTTGGGATGGTTAAAGCGCGAATAGATCAAACCGCCGCTTTTGCCTTCCGGCGGCTCGCGGCGTCCGGCAACATAATCAAAGAAGTCGCGTCCCTCTTCGGCGCTGTTAAACACAAAGGTCGAGGTCAGAAACACCGGCGGTTTCACCGCGCCTTCCGACAGGCGCGGATCGTAGCCATAATTCAGCATCTGGGTTTCAGGGTGCAGCTTACGATCGCCAATATGGGTTTTTTTACTTGCGTGTTGTGACATGGGATCTCCTGCTCAGGGCAGCGGTAAGGTAACGATATGTTGAGCACAGGCTAACACGTAGAGAATTGTTCTGTTAAAGTCCGGGAAGTTCTAAGTAAATATCATCTGGTTGCAGAGAAACCCTGCGGCATCTCGCCGCATCTGGCAAGCTGTGATACTCTCCTGCCAGTCGCTATTCGCTCAGGTCTGAGCGGATTCTCCCTGTTCATCCGCTGCTGAGGATGGGCAAATCCATTAAAATCAACGAGAAGTACAGGTTTTGAAACATACTGTTGAAGTGATGATTTCCAGCGAGGCGATTGCAACGCGTATTGCTGAACTGGGTAAAGAGATTTCTGAGCGCTATCGCGACAGCGGCAGCGAAATGGTGCTGGTCGGACTGCTGCGCGGCTCCTTTATGTTTATGGCGGATCTTTGCCGCGCCGTTGAGGTGCCGCATGAAGTCGATTTTATGACCGCCTCCAGCTACGGCAGCGGCATGTCCAGCTCGCGCGATGTAAAAATCCTCAAGGATCTCGACGAAGACATTCGCGGCAAAGACGTGCTGATCGTGGAAGACATCATCGACTCCGGCAACACGCTGAGCAAGGTGCGCGAGATCCTGCGCCTGCGCGAGCCGAAATCGCTCGCCATCTGTACGCTGCTGGATAAACCTGAACGTCGCGAAGTAGACGTCAAGGTGGAGTATGTCGGTTTCTCGATCCCTGACGAGTTTGTGGTCGGCTTCGGTATCGACTATGCCCAGCGCTATCGTCATCTGCCCTATATCGGCAAAGTGGTGCCGCTCGAATCCTGAGTCTGACCGCACAATCTTCCAAGGCCGACGGCGTCGGCCTGGTGTAGGCTGTGCTCCGGTTCGGGCATCAGCCTGACACCTCCGCAAAAAAATGCCCATCCGGGAAGATTTTACGCTCCGGGTGGCTCATCATAAGTAGCAACGTTGCGGCGACATCGCGCCAGCCAGCGGCTCCCTATGTCCATCGCGACACCCCGACATTAAAACAGGATATGGATTCGGAATGACTTATGCACTGGAACTTTCCCGGCTGACGAAGACCTATTCCGGCGGCGTACAGGCGCTGAAAGGAATAGATCTTAACGTTGAAGCCGGTGATTTTTATGCGCTGCTGGGACCAAACGGCGCAGGCAAGTCCACCACCATCGGTATTATCAGTTCGCTGGTCAACAAATCAGGCGGCAGCGTGCGCGTGTTCGGATACGACCTCGAAAAAGAGATGGTCAACGCCAAACGCCAACTGGGACTGGTGCCGCAGGAGTTTAACTTCAATCCGTTTGAGACCGTGCTGCAAATCGTGGTCAACCAGGCGGGCTACTACGGCGTCGAGCGCCGTGAGGCGCAGCAGCGCGCGGAAAAGTATCTGACCCAGCTCGATCTGTGGGGCAAACGCAACGAGCGCGCGCGGATGCTCTCCGGCGGGATGAAGCGCCGTCTGATGATCGCCCGCGCCCTGATGCATGAGCCAAAACTGCTGATCCTCGACGAGCCGACGGCGGGCGTGGATATCGAACTACGCCGCTCTATGTGGACCTTCCTGAAGGATCTCAACGCCAAAGGCACCACCATTATTCTTACCACGCACTATCTGGAAGAGGCGGAAATGCTGTGCCGCAATATCGGCATTATCCAGAGCGGCGAGCTGGTGGAAAACACCTCAATGAAAGGGCTGCTGGCTAAGCTACAGTCAGAAACCTTTATTCTCGACCTTGCGCCGCGCAGTCCGCTGCCCAGGCTGGAAGGGTTTCAGTACCGCCTGGTGGATACCTCAACGCTGGAAGTGGAGGTCATGCGCGAGCAGGGTCTGAATAGCGTGTTTAATCAGCTGAGCGCGCAGGGCGTGCAGGTATTGAGTATGCGTAATAAAGCGAACCGTCTGGAAGAGCTGTTTGTCAGCCTGGTGCAGGGCAAAGGAGTGAAAGCATGACACATTTGTACTGGGTGGCGCTAAAAAGCATCTGGGCTAAAGAGATCAACCGTTTCGCACGCATCTGGATCCAGACGCTGGTGCCGCCGGTGATCACCATGACGCTCTACTTTATTATCTTCGGCAACCTGATTGGCTCACGTATCGGCGATATGCACGGCTTTAGCTATATGCAGTTTATCGTGCCGGGGCTGATTATGATGGCGGTGATCACCAACGCCTACGCCAACGTCGCTTCGTCGTTCTTTAGCGCCAAGTTTCAGCGTAATATCGAAGAGCTGCTGGTCGCGCCGGTGCCAACCCATATTATTATCGCCGGTTACGTCGGCGGCGGGGTGGCGCGCGGGCTGTGCGTCGGCGTGCTGGTAACGGCGATTTCGCTGTTCTTTGTGCCGTTTCACGTTCACGCCTGGTCGATGGTCGGGGTAACGCTGCTGCTGACGGCGATCCTGTTTTCGCTGGCCGGCCTGCTCAACGCCGTGTTTGCGCGTACCTTTGACGACATCAGCCTGATCCCGACCTTTGTGCTGACGCCGCTGACCTACCTGGGCGGGGTGTTCTACTCGCTTACGCTACTGCCGCCGTTCTGGCAGGCGGTGTCGAAGCTTAACCCTATCGTCTATATGATCAGCGGTTTCCGCTTCGGCTTTCTGGGCATCAACGATGTGCCGCTGGTGTTTACGCTGTCGGTGCTGATTGCCTTTATCCTGGTGTTTTACATTCTGGTCTACGTGCTGATTCAGCGCGGACGCGGTCTGCGCACCTGATAAAAAAAGCAGCCAGATGGCTGCTTTTTTTTCAGACGGCTCAGTAGCCTGACAAGTGGGCGACGTGAACCGAAGAGCAAAGCGTCCCACGCCATGGAAGGCGTGGACCGAGCGGGCAGGGAAGCCGTCTTTCGCGTCTTTGCGAACGGTTCACGTCGCCCACGTCAGCACTGCCCCCTCAGGCGACCTGCACCGGTAATGCCTTCGCCAGGCGCTTCATCTCATTCTCGCCTTCAAAATAGGCGACCTTAGGCTGCCACTGGCGCGCTTCCGCATCCTCGACCTGCACGTAAGAGCAGATAATCAGGATGTCGCCTTCGCAGGCGCAGCGCGCCGCCGCGCCGTTCACCGAAATGATCTTTGACCCGCGCTCGGCGGCAATGGCGTAGGTGGAGAAGCGCTGGCCATTGGTGACGTTGTAAATATCGATGGCTTCATATTGCAGAATGCCGGAGGCATCCAGAAAATCCTGATCGATGGCGCAGGAACCTTCGTAGTTCAAATCCGCCTGAGTCACCTTCACGCGGTGCAGCTTGCCTTGTAAAACGGTACGAATCATAAAAGACCTTCTTGTTCTTACTGACAATGACCTGCGCTTACTGCGTAAGGTCGACCTGTTGGTTATCAATCAGACGCGCGTTACCCAGCCATGCGGCCATCAGGATCACGGCGCGCTGGCTCTCAACCGTCAGCGGCTCCAGCGTTTCAGCGTCGCAGATAGCCAGGCCGTCCGGACGTAATCCTTTTTCGCGCAGTTCAGTCTCGGCGGTTTCGATAATCTCTTCAATGTGACGTTCGCCGTTGGCGAGACGCGCCGCCATGCTGTTCATCACCTGCGCCAGCACCGGCGCGAGCTTGCGTTCGTCGGCGCTGAGGTAGCCGTTACGCGAGCTGAGCGCCAGCCCATCTCTGGCGCGCACCGTAGGGACGCCGACAATTTCAATATCGAAACCCATATCCGCCACCATTTTGCGGATAATCGCCAGCTGCTGAAAGTCCTTCTCGCCGAAGCAGGCAATATCGGGCTGGACCAGATTAAACAGCTTGCTGACGATGGTGGCGACGCCGCGAAAATGGCCCGGCCGGCTTGCGCCCTCCAGCAGCGATGACAGCCCCGGCACTTCGACAAAGGTCTGATTCGCCAGCCCCTGCGGGTAGACTTCCGCGGGCGCGGGCGCGAACACCACGTCAACGCTGCGACGATTAAGCTTCTCGCAATCTTCCTGCAACGTGCGGGGATAGCGCGCCAGATCGTCGGCGCGATCGAACTGCATCGGGTTGACGAACACCGAGACCACGACAATATCGGCGCGCTCGCGCGCCTCATCCACCAGCGTTAAGTGACCGTCATGCAGATTGCCCATGGTAGGCACCAGCGCGATGCGTTTTCCCTGTTGCCGCCAGCGACGAATTTCACGGCGCAGCATGGGCAAGGTTTCAATGATCAGCACGATAAAGCTCCTGAATTACTGGAAACTGTGTTCCGCCGCAGGGTAGGTTCCCGCTTCGACTTCGGCGATATAGTGACGGATAGCGGCGCGTATGTCGCCCGCCTCGGCGAGAAAGTTTTTAGCAAACTTTGGAATATGGCCGCCGGTAATGCCGAAGGCGTCGTGCATCACCAGAATCTGGCCGTCGGTCACGTTGCCTGCGCCAATGCCAATCACCGGGATCGTTAACGCCTGGGTAATACGCTGCGCCAGCGAGACCGGCACGCACTCCAGCACCATCAACTGCGCGCCTGCGGCTTCCAGCGCCAGCGCGTCGGCCAGCAGCCGGTCGGCGGCCGCTTCGTCACGGCCCTGAACCTTATAGCCGCCGAAGATATTGACCGACTGCGGCGTCAGGCCAAGATGACCGCACACCGGCACCGCGCGCTCGGTCAACATGCGCACCGTTTCCGCCAGCCATTCACCGCCCTCCAGCTTGACCATATTGGCGCCTGCGCGCATCAGCTGCGCGGCGCTGTCAAAGGTTTGCTGCGGCGTGGCATAGCTCATAAAGGGCAGATCGGCCATCACCAGCGCCTGGGGCGCCCCGCGTCGTACGGCGGCGGTGTGATAGGCGATGTCGGCCACCGTTACCGGCAGCGTGGATTCATGGCCCTGTACGGTCATGCCGAGCGAATCGCCGATCAGCATTACCTGAATGCCCTCGTCGGCGAACAGGCGGGCGAAGCTGAAATCATAGGCGGTCAGGGTAGCGAACTTACGGCCGCTGGCTTTCCACTGACGCAGATGAGAAATAGTGGTGGGTTTCATGGCGCTCTCAACTCAGGTATTTCAGATGGGCGCAGTTTACTGGATAGCGCGGAAGAGCGGAATCTCCCGCGTATCAATCTGTGCGGCGTCAGCCGTGCCAGCGACGGATGGCGCTGGCGTCGAGGCGGGTCAGGATGTCGCGCAGCGGGCGACCGTCAGGCAGCGTCGCGTCGGGCGCGATCTCCAGCAGCGGCACCAGCATAAAGGCGCGGTTGTGCATATCGTAGTGCGGCACGGTGAGGCGCGGCGTGTTCAGGCATTGCTGGCCAAACAGCATCACGTCGATGTCGAGCGTACGCGCGCCCCAGCGCTCCGCTTTACGCACGCGGCCATGCTCAAGCTCAATGCGCTGAGTATGGTCCAGCAGGGCGTCCGGCGTGAGGGCGGTTTCCAGCGCGACCGCCGCGTTCAGGTAGTCCGGCTGATCCGGCGGACCGTAGGGTGGCGTGCGGTAAAACGAAGAGGTTGCGACGCGCGTGGTGTCAGGCAGCGCGTCGAGCGCCTGTAACGCCGCATCGACCTGATGCAGCGGATCGGCAAGATTGCTGCCAAGCGCAAGGTAGACGCGAGTCACGATGCGTTCTGGCTGTCGCGGCGCGGCGTAGCCGGACGGCGACGCGGACGACGCGTTTTGCGGCGCGGAGCCGGATCGTCGCCCAGCGTGTTAAGCATGGTTTTTTGCTGCGTCGGCGCGGCGGCCTGAAATTCGCCCCACCAGTGACTCAGACGCACCAGTTCCGGGTTGTTCTCAACCTCAGCGCGCAGCGCCAGCAGATCGTAGGCGGCACGAAACTTCGGATGCTCCATCAGCTTCCAGGCGCGTTTGCCGTGGCGGCGCGACATGCGCAGCTGTAGCTGCCAGATGTCACGGATCAGCGTGGTAATGCGTTTTGGAATCGCCAGCGCGCGGCAGGCTTCATCCAGCGTATCGTTCATCGCCATAGCAAAGGCGTCGAAATAGGTCAGGCCGCTCTCCTGCGCGATGCGCTGCGCGGCTTCCAGCTGCGGATACCAGAACATGGCGGCGAACAGGAAAGCCGGATTAACGCGCATATCGTTATGGATGCGGTTATCCGTATTTTTCAGCACCTGCGCCACCATGCGCTCCATAAAACTGTCACCTTCGTCGGTGAAGTTACGGGTAATGGTGGGGAACAGCGGCTGGAACAGCTGAAACTCGCGCAGTTTGATATAGGTGCTGTAGCCATAGCCGGCCTGAAGCAGCTTCAGCGCCTCTTCAAAAAGACGCGCTGGCGGAATATCGCGCAGCAGCGTGGCGAGACGCGGGATCGGCTCAGCCGTTTCGGCGGCGATCGACATCTCCAGTTTGGCGGCGAAGCGCACCACGCGCAGCATCCGCACCGGATCTTCGCGATAGCGCGTTTCAGGATCGCCAATCAGACGAATGACGCCCTGCTGGAGATCCTGTAATCCGCCGACGTAGTCGCGCACCGTAAAGTCAGCGACGTTGTAGTAGAGGCTGTTGATCGTCAGATCGCGACGCTGCGCGTCATCTTCGATGCTGCCGAAGATATTATCGCGCAGCAGCATACCGCTCTGCGCGCGCTGGGACAGGTTGCGATCTTCCTGAGCGTCTTCTTCGGCCTGATGATGGCCGCGAAACGTCGCGACTTCGATCACTTCGGGACCGAACATCACGTGCGCCAGACGGAAGCGGCGGCCTACCAGACGGCAGTTGCGGAATAGCTTGCGCATCTGCTCTGGCGTGGCGTTGGTGGTGACGTCGAAGTCCTTGGGCTTTTTACCCAGCAGCAGGTCACGCACGCCACCGCCCACCAGATAGGCTTCATAGCCTGCTTTATTCAGGCGATAGAGCACTTTGAGGGCATTTTCGCTAATGTCTTTGCGCGAGATGTTATGGCTCTCACGAGGGATAACGGTCATCTGATGACGCTCAACTTCAACCTCGGCGGGCGACTCCTCATCACGCATGAGGACTTTCCGGCAAAAATTAGCAACTCGGGTAAAAATGGGACACCTCGACAGCGACGTAAAGTGGTGTAAATAAAATCAGCGGCTAATCATAGCCTGTTGCGAATCATTTAGGAATGGTGTTGTCGGCTCTGCCGGTTTCAGGGCGTTTTGACGGGGTATCAAAGCGATATTCCACTGCGAGACGGCGCTTTCCAGCAGTTTCTCCTGCGTTTCGTCCTGCCAGCCCTCTGCGACAGGCTGTCCCAGAAAGCGAAGCGCCTGCACCAGCAGCGGTCGCGGATCGCCGGCGGGCAGGGAAGGAGCATGATTTTGCTTCGACAGTTTGTTGCCGTCAGGATTGATGGCCAGCGGCAGATGCAGCCAGGCGGGCACCGGCCAGCCGAACTGCTGATAAAGCGCAATCTGCCGCACCGTCGGCTCGATTAAATCCGCGCCGCGCACGATTTCGGTAACGCCCTGAAAATGATCGTCGACCACCACCGCGAGGTTATAGGCAAATAAACCATCGCGGCGATGAATAATAAAATCTTCCTGCGCCAGGCGCGCATCCACGGATAAGCGCCCACGCAGAGCGTCGTCAAAGCTGAACACCGGCGCATGCTGACGTAAACGCAGCGCGGCGTTTTCTGGTCCCAGATGGCGATCGCGGCAGTGGCCATCGTAAAAACCGCCGATCTGCTGGATGCGACGACGCGTGCAGGTACAGAAATAGCTCTGACGGTGTTCCCGCAGCCACGCCAGCGCCTCGCGATAGGCCTCATGCCGCTGTGACTGCCACAGCACCTCGCCGTCCCAGTGCAGGCCGTAGTGCGCCAGCTGATGCAGAATACGGGTGGCGGCGCCGGCAACTTCGCGCGGCGGGTCGATGTCCTCAATGCGCACCAGCCAGCGGCCGTTTTGCGCGCGCGCGTTCAGATAGCTGCCAACGGCGGCAATCAGCGAGCCGAAATGAAGATCACCAGAAGGAGAGGGGGCGAAACGCCCGATACAGGGAAGCGTCGACATAGGCGTTAAAGGTCACCGCACAGTGGAACAACAGCGTGCCTTCCACGGTGCGGTGATATCAGGCATGGCATTAGCCAGCCATCTGTTTCTCGCGGATTTCAGCCAGCGTCTTGCAGTCAATGCAGAGATCGGCGGTCGGACGCGCTTCGAGACGGCGGATGCCGATCTCTACGCCGCATGACTCGCAGTAGCCGAAGTCGTCATCTTCAACTTTCTTCAGCGTCTTTTCGATCTTTTTGATCAGCTTACGCTCGCGGTCGCGGTTACGCAGTTCAAGGCTGAATTCCTCTTCCTGCGCGGCGCGGTCAACCGGATCCGGGAAGTTTGCCGCTTCGTCCTGCATATGCGAGACGGTACGGTCAACTTCATCACGCAGCTGATTGCGCCAGGCTTCCAGAATCTTGCGAAAATGTTGCAGCTGGGCTTCATTCATATACTCTTCGCCCGGCTTCTCCTGGTATGGCTCCACCCCAGCGATGGCGAGAATACTCAGGGACGATGTTTTACGGTTTTGCCCTTCTTGCATGTTGTTTCTCCTGGATAACACGCACTATACCTTTTATGGTTCAGCGACAGCGATAACAGTGTCAGGCGGTTGAGTGTAGTCAGTACAGACCATTTTGCCTGGCAAGATCCGCTGCGTTGCCCACAATCGGGTACATCGATCCCCCTACGGGGAAAAACAGGCCGCTATAAATAACAGAAGCAGTCAGGGTTGGCAATTATTGATGAACGCACCTTGACAAGCCTGTGAGGAACAGCGTATTTGGCGTCGCACTCTGCACATTCTTACCACAACAATTTGTAAAAGAAATTACAAGGTTACGGTAACCGGCTTTTTCAGAAATACGCCTGCCGGGGATAACTCAGCGCGATACGCCAGAATTTCTACGCCATCCTGCTGCGCCTGAACCAGTTGGTCTGCATAACGTGCGTCAATATGGCGCGCCGGGGAGACGTCCTCAATCCCCGAGTGCAGAACCGCAAACAGCAAAACGGCCCGATGACCGGCAGTCGCAACGGCGCTTAGCTCGCGCAGATGCTTCTGACCGCGGACCGTCACCGCATCCGGAAAATAGCCTTTTCCTTGATGTAAAAGGGTCACGGACTTGACTTCAATATAGCAGTTGCGCCTGCCGCCTGCCTGAAGCAGGAAGTCGATTCGGCTCTTTTCCGCACCGTATTTCACCTCAGCCTGGCAGCGGTCATAGGCCGATAATTCCGGAATGGCGTCGCTGACCAGCGCCTCCTTCACCAGCTGATTGGCGCGCAGCGTATTGACGCAGATCCAGTGGCCCTGGCGGGTTTCGGTCAGTTCCCAGCTGTGCGGGTATTTGCGCGTCAGGCTGTCAGAGGTGGAGTACCACACGGTATCGCCCGGCGTGGCGCAGCCGGTCATGGCGCCGGTATTGGCGCAGTGAATGGTCAGGGTGTCGCCTTCCGGCGTGATCACATCGGCGAGAAAGCGCTTATAGTGCGTAATCAGGCGGGCGGATTTTAACGGCGGTGAGAACAGCATACGGCTCCAGAATCAGCTTAGCGGCCAGCTCGCCAGCGCATGGTAGCGCGTACGGCCTCGCGCATAGTGCGACGCGAACAGGGAAAAATGGTCAACGCGAAAGCGCCAGTGAAAGCCGCGCGGCGGCAGAGCGATGCGCGACGCCGCGTCACGCAGCAGCGTGACATGGGGATGAAACGGCTGGGCGTGCTGAGCGCAGCCCTGACGCGCCGCCTGGGCGCGCAGCAGGTCGGCGAGCTGCAACAGGCCGCGCGGCGGCCGCTGACAGCCGAGCCACACCACGCGGGGACGGGGCCAGTGTCCGGCATCGTCCAGATCGATATCGAAAGCGGGCTGTTGAATGCGCGCGGCCAGCTGTTGCAGCTTCTGCGCGGTTTCGCTTTTTACTTCACCGAGAAAAGCCAGCGTCAGGTGCAAATTGGCGGCCACCACAGGGCGACCGGCGTCGTCGGCAAAGTTATCGGCACGCCAGCGCACCAGCTGCTGTTGCAGCGCGTCAGGCAGCCCGATACCAAAAAACAGGCGTTGAGTCTCCATGGCGGTCTCCGGCAATCCTTACGGATGAGTGCTACAATGCGCGCCATCTTAACACAGGCTGAACGGGAGTTTGCCGTGAGTGATTTACCGGTCAGCGCCGTATTGCCTGACCTGCTTCAGGCGCTCGACACGGCGCCGCAGATCCTGCTGGCGGCGCCCACCGGCGCGGGCAAATCCACCTGGCTGCCACTACAGCTGTTGCAGCAGGCGAAGCTGCCAGGCCGCATTATCATGCTGGAGCCGCGTCGGCTGGCGGCGCGCAACGTGGCGCAGCGCCTGGCCGAACAGCTGGGCGAGCAGCCGGGGGAAACCGTTGGCTACCGTATGCGCGGCGAGAATTGCGTCGGACCCGCCACGCGGCTGGAGGTGGTGACAGAGGGGATTCTGACCCGTCTGTTGCAGCGCGATCCCGAACTCAGCGGCGTCTCGCTGGTGATCCTCGATGAATTTCACGAGCGCAGCCTTCAGGCCGATCTGGCGCTGGCGCTGCTGCTCGACGTGCAACAAGGGCTGCGCGACGATTTAAAAATCCTGCTGATGTCAGCGACGCTGGACAATGCGCGTCTGTCGGCGCTGCTGCCCGACGCGCCGCTGATCGTATCCGAAGGCCGCGCCTTTCCCGTGACGCGCCGCTTTGCCTCGCTCAGCGCGACGCTGCGTTTTGAAGAGGCCGTTGCGCGGGAAACGGCTCAGCTGCTGCGCGAAGAGAGCGGCTCGCTGCTGCTGTTTCTGCCCGGCGTCGCAGAGATTGAGCGTGTTAAACGCGAACTGGCGTCTCGCGTCGCGGACGACGTCGATCTGACGCCGCTGTACGGCGCGCTGCCGCTGGCGGCGCAGCGTCGCGCCATTTTGCCCGCGCCGCCCGGACGCCGCAAAGTGGTGCTGGCCACCAATATTGCAGAGACCAGCCTGACCATTGAAGGCATTCGGCTGGTGGTCGACAGCGCGCTGGAGCGCAAAGCGCAGTTTGACGCGCGCAGCGGCGTGACGCGGCTGCTGACCCAGCGCATCAGCCAGGCCTCTATGACGCAGCGCGCCGGTCGCGCGGGCCGCCTGATGCCCGGTATCTGTCTGCATCTGCTGGCTGAGGATCAGGCGTCGCGCGCGGCCGCGCAAAGCGAGGCGGAAATTCTACACAGCGATCTTGCCGCGCTGTGGATCGAGCTGTTGCAGTGGGGCTGCAACCAGGCGGATCAGCTGACCTGGCTTGACCTGCCGCCAGCCAGCCATCTGCGCGCCGCGCAGCGGCTGCTCACGCGCCTCGGCGCGCTGGATGACAACGGCAAGCTCAGCGCGCTGGGACGCCGTATGGCGCAGCTCGGCGGCGATCCCCGCCTCAGCGCCATACTCTGCGCCGCCGGCCAGAATGCCGATGCGGCCGCCAGCGCCGCGCTGCTGGTGGCGATTCTGGAAGATCCGCCGCGCAGCGGCAGCCCGGATCTGCGCGATGCGCTGCACCGGCCGCAGCCGCAGTGGCTGCGTCGCGCGAAGCAGTGGCAGAGCCGGCTCGGCGTCAGCGGCGGCAGCGTCGATGAAGATCGCGTCGTCGCGCTGCTGGCGGCGGGCTTCAGCGATCGGCTGGCGCGACGCCGCGATAACGGCGGTCGCTATCAGCTCGCTAACGGTCTGGGCGCGATGCTCGATCGGGAGGAAGGGCTGAATCGCTATGAGTGGCTTATCGCCCCCGCTTTACTTCAGGGCAGCGCCACGCCGGATGCGCGCATGCTGCTGGCGCTGCCGGTGGACATCGACGCGCTGCGCCAGGCGCTGCCTTCGCTGGTAGAGGTGCGCGCCGAGGTCGAATGGGATGAGGATAAAGGCACGCTGCGCGCGCTGCGCCGCGAGCAGATCGGCGCACTGGTGCTGAAGGCGCAGCCGATGGCGCGTCCGGAACCCGATGTGCTGCATGCGGCAATGCTGCGCTGGATCGCCGTAAAAGGCCTGAGCGTACTGGGCTGGAGCCAGGAGGCGGAACAGCTGCGCGTGCGGCTCCAGTGTGCGGCGCAGTGGCTGCCGGACGAGGCGTGGCCCGCAGTGGATGACGAGGCGCTGCTGGCGACGCTTGACACCTGGCTGCTGCCGGAAATGGGGGCGGTGCGTGACCTGAAGTCCTTGCAGGCGGTCAACCTCGTAACGGCGCTATTACATTTGCTCACATGGTCACAACGCCAGCGGCTGGATAGTGCGCTGCCAACTCATTACACTGTGCCAACCGGAAGTCGACTGCCTGTTCGCTACCACGCCGATAAGCCGCCCGCGCTGGCGGTGCGTATTCAGGAGATGTTTGGCGAGGCGAGCAATCCCGCCGTGGCGGAAGGGCGTGTGCCGCTGGTGCTGGAGCTGTTGTCGCCCGCGCAGCGTCCGTTGCAGATTACCCGCGATTTGGCCGCGTTCTGGCGCGGCGCCTGGCCAGAGGTGCAAAAGGAGATGAAAGGGCGCTATCCCAAACATCCCTGGCCTGACGACCCGGCCAGCGCCTTACCCACGAGGCGCACTAAAAAATATTCCCCGCAAGGTTGACCCGGCTGGATCGATTTCAGAGGGTTCCGCCATGCGGAAAGGGTAAAAGTCGCTAGAGTAGCGGCGCTGCCAACGTAATACCTGGAGAATGAAACCAATGTCTGGGAACGATCGCGAACCCATTGGGCGCAAAGGAAAACAACCCAAGCCGCCGCGTAACGCTACGCGCCGGGGTCGCCGCAGGGATGAAGACGATTTTGATGATGATGATTTTGCCGATGAAGTTGAGGAGAAAACGCCTGTGCCGCGTAAAAGTAAAGGGAAGCGTCCGCCGCGTGGCAAGCGCCGCTGGTTAGGCTGGTTTATCAAGCTGTTTCTGGTCTTTGTCGTGATCATGGCAGCCTGGGGCGTCTATCTCGACTCTGAGATCCGCGCCCGCATCGACGGCAAAGTGTGGCAGCTGCCCGCCGCCGTTTATGGCCGCATGGTCAGCCTTGAGCCAGGCATGGCCTACAGCAAAAAAGAGATGATTGCGCTGCTGGAGGGCACGCAGTACCGCGAGGTATCACGCATTACGCGCCCTGGCGAGTTCTCGGTAAAGGGCAACACCATCGATTTGCTGCGCCGTCCGTTTGATTTTCCGGACAGCAAAGAGGGGCAGGTGCATGCGCAAATGGTGTTTGACGGCGATGAGCTGGGCGAAATCAAAAACCTCGACTCTGGTCGCGATTTTGGCTTTTTCCGTCTCGATCCGCGCCTGATTACCATGTTGCAGTCGCCGAACGGCGAGCAGCGTCTGTTCGTGCCGCGCGCCGGTTTCCCGGATCTGCTGGTCGACACGCTGATTGCCACCGAAGACCGTCACTTTTACGAGCATGACGGCATTAGCCCTTACTCGATTGGTCGCGCATTCCTCGCCAATATTACCGCCGGTAAAGCGGTGCAGGGCGGCAGTACGCTGACGCAGCAGCTGGTAAAAAACCTGTTCCTGACCAACGAGCGTTCGCTGTGGCGTAAAGCGCGCGAAGCCTATATGGCCGTCATCATGGATGCGCGCTACAGCAAAGACCGTATCCTGGAGCTTTACCTGAATGAGGTCTATCTGGGGCAGGCGGGCAATGACCAGATCCGCGGCTTCCCGCTGGCAAGCCTCTACTATTTTGGCCGTCCGGTCGATGAGTTGAGCCTCGATCAGCAGGCGATGCTGGTAGGTATGGTAAAAGGCGCGTCGCTCTACAACCCGTGGCGCAATCCGCGCCTGGCGCTGGAGCGTCGTAATCTGGTGCTGCGCCTGTTACAGCAGCAGAAGGTGATTGATCAGGAGCTGTACGACATGCTCTCGGCGCGTCCGCTCGGCGTACAGCCGAAAGGCGGCGTCATCACCCCGCAGCCCGCCTTTATGCAGATGGTGCGCGGCGAGCTACAGGCGAAGCTGGGCGATAAGGTAAAAGATCTCTCCGGCGTGAAGATCTTTACTACGCTCGATCCGGTGTCGCAGGACGCCGCGGAAAAAGCCGTTATCGACGGCGTTCCGACGCTGAAAAAGCAGCGCGGCCTGAAAGATCTGGAAACCGCGATGGTGGTGGTGGATCGCTTTAGCGGCGAAGTGCGCGCGATGGTCGGCGGCGCCGATCCGCAGTTCGCCGGCTATAACCGCGCGCTACAGGCGCGTCGCTCTATCGGCTCGCTGGCTAAGCCGGCTACCTATCTCACCGCGCTCAGCCAGCCAAACTCCTATCGTCTCAACAGCTGGATCGCCGATGAGCCGATTGCGCTGAAACAGCCGAACGGCACCGTCTGGAAACCGATGAACGACGATCGTCGCTTCAGCGGCAAGGTGATGCTGGTGGATGCGCTGACTAACTCCATGAACGTGCCGACGGTGAACCTTGGCATGACGCTGGGGCTGGATGCGGTGGTGGATACCTGGACGAAGCTGGGCGTGCCGAAAGATCAGCTTAATCCGGTGCCGTCGATGCTGCTCGGCGCGCTTAACCTGACGCCGATTGAGGTGGCGCAGGCGTTTCAGTCGATCGCCAGCGGCGGTAACCGCGCGCCGCTCTCAGCGGTGCGTTCGGTGATTGCGGAAGATGGCACGGTGCTTTACCAGAGCTTCCCGCAGGCGCAGCGCGTGGAGCCGGCGCAGGCCGCCTATCTGACGCTTTACACCATGCAGCAGGTGGCCGACCACGGCACCGCGCGGGCGCTGGGCGCGCGCTATCCGAAGGCGCATCTGGCAGGCAAAACAGGCACCACTAACGATCTGGTCGACAGCTGGTTTGCAGGCGTTGACGGCAAAGAAGTCGCGATTACCTGGGTTGGCCGCGACAATAACCAGCCGAGCAAGCTGTACGGCGCCAGCGGCGCGATGCAGATCTATCGCCGCTACCTGGATAACCAGGCGCCGATGCCGCTGGTGCTGACGCCGCCGGAAGATGTCTCGATGATGAATGTCGACTCCGCCGGCAACTTTGTCTGCGGCACCGGCAGCAGCACCTGGCGCTCGCTGCCGGTCTGGTCGCTGGATCCTGATGCGCTCTGCCAACAGCAGCAACAGCTGTTCCAGCAGCAGCAACAGCAGCAGTTGCAGGAGCAGCAGAATCAGCAGCAAAACCAGCAGCAGATGCAGCAGCCGCCGCAGCAGCAGGAGAAAAAAGAGAGCGACGGCGTCGCTGGCTGGATTAAAGATATGTTCGGCGGCAACTAAGCCACCGGTTAAAAAGAGCGCTACGGCGCTCTTTTTTTGTGCCCGATCAAAACTGCGCAAATGCCCGTCAGACGGCGCTCTGCGCGGGATTATCCCTTGCGGAAAACAACGGGTTTCGCCTAAAATCCATCCGGTATAATAATCATTCTCGTTTTCATTCGCCTGCCGACACCTTTTTTCATGAGATCCTTACTATGAATGCGCGAACGACTTTTCCTTGTAATCTGCGCGGCGCTTTTTCCCGCCGTCCACTGGCTCTGAGCATAGCCGTTATTCTGGGAGCGGCGAGCGCCTCAGCGCTGGCTGAAGAGACGCTGGTTGTGTCGGCGGACGCCGGGTCGGCTGCGCCTCAGGAGAGCGCCTGGGGACCCGCGCCGACCATTGCCGCGAAACAGAGCGCGACCGGCACCAAAACCGATACGCCATTAGAGAAAAACCCGCAGTCGGTATCGGTTGTGACGCGCGAAGAGATGGAAACGCATCAGGTCACTTCGGTTAAAGAGGCGTTTAACTACACGCCGGGCGTACTCACCGGCAACCGTGGCAGTTCGCAGGTTATCGATGCGCTGTCTATTCGCGGCTTCAGCGAAACCAACACTAATCAGTATCTTGACGGCCTGAAGCTTCAGGGCGATAACTATTCGGAATTTGCTATCGATCCGTACTTCCTTGAGCGCGCCGAGCTGCTGCGCGGTCCGGTGTCGGTGCTCTACGGCAAGAGCAATCCTGGCGGCGTGGTCTCGCTGGTAAGCAAACGGCCGACGCAGGAAACCCTGCGTGAAGTGCAGTTTCAGATGGGCAGCGATAACCTGTTTTCCACCGGTTTTGATTTTGGCGGCTCGATAGATGACAACGGCGTTTACAGCTACCGCCTGACCGGCCTTGCCAGCAGCGCCGACGCGCAGCAGGAACGCAACAAAGAGAAGCGCTATACCATTGCGCCCTCCTTTAGCTGGCGTCCGGACGAAAACACCCGCTTTGATCTGCTGACCTATTTCCAGAACGAACCGCAAACCGGCTATTACGGCTGGCTGCCGCGTGAAGGCACCGTGGTGCCGATAACGCGCGCCGACGGCCGTGAGTACAAGCTACCGACCAGCTTTGACGAAGGCGAGCAGAGCAACAAAATCTCGCGCGACACTAAAATGGTCGGCTACAGCTTCGAGCACAGTTTCAATGACACCTGGACGGTGCGCCAGAACCTGCGCTATGCCGATCTGCGCACCAACTATCGCAGCATTTACGGCAATGGCTTCGACGCCGCGACTCAGTCGATCACGCGCGGCTCGGCGGTCTCGGACGAGAAGCTGAATCAGTTTGCGGTGGATACCCAGGCGCAGGCGAAATTCGCTACCGGCGCGCTGGATCATACGCTGCTGCTGGGCGTGGACTATCAGCGCACCCGTAATGATATTGATGCGGCTTTCGGCAGCGCCGCGCCCCTCAACGCGGTCAGCCCGCAATATGGCAATGACGCCAGCGTGGGAACGCCATCCCCTTATCAGTATCTTAATCGCCAGGAACAAACCGGCCTTTACGCCCAGGACCAGATGGAATGGAACCGCTGGGTGCTGACGCTGGGCGGACGTTATGACTATGCAATGACCTCCGCGCTTAATCGCAACGGCGACACTGAAGTTAAAAATCACGACCAGGCCTTTACCTGGCGAGGCGGACTCAACTACGTCTTCGATAACGGCATTGCGCCTTACTTCAGCTACAGCGAATCCTTTATCCCGAACACGGGAACGACGGCAGGCGGACAGCCTTTTGATCCATCGCGTGCTAAGCAGTATGAAGCGGGCGTGAAATACGTGCCGAAAGATCGGCCGATCACCATGACTGCTGCAGTGTATCAGCTGACGAAAAACAAAAACCTGACCGCCGATCCGTCTAACATATTGTTTAGCGTGCAGAGCGGCGAAATCCGCTCGCGCGGCGTCGAGCTGGAAGCTAAAGCGGCAGTCAACGCCAATATCAACCTGACGGCGGCTTATACTTATACCGACGCGGAGTATACCCACGACACCCTGCTGAAAGACCGGACGCCTGTTGAAGTGCCGAAGCATATGGCGTCGCTGTGGGCGGACTACACCTTCCATGAAACC
Source organism: Candidatus Pantoea deserta (assembly GCF_003813865.1). GTDB lineage: Bacteria > Pseudomonadota > Gammaproteobacteria > Enterobacterales > Enterobacteriaceae > Pantoea > Pantoea deserta. The sequence continues at coordinate 49,687 of NZ_RMVG01000001.1, read as the reverse complement.
GCGCTTTCCGGCGTCACCGTCGGGGCGGGCGTGCGTTACGTCGGCGAAAGCAAAGGGCTTTACAGCACCGGGTCGCAAACTAACCAGAACTTCGACGTCGCCGGATACACCACAGTGGATGCGATGCTGAAATACGACCTTGGCAATTTTGGCCTGCCGGGTTCGTCAGTGGGCGTTAACGTGAAAAACCTGTTTAACCGCGAGTATGTCGCCAGCTGTTACCGCGACTACGCCTGTTACTGGGGCGCAGATCGCCAAATCATCGGTACTGCCACTTTCCGTTTCTGATTCAGCCGGGCGCCGCGGCGCCCGTTTAACCTGGGATGATCATGCAGCCTCCGCACGACGCAGCCACTTTCACGCTGGACAATGTTAGCTTTCATGTACCTGGCCGCACGCTACTGCACCCGCTCTCGCTGACTTTCCCGCCGGGGAAGGTGACCGCGCTTATCGGCCATAACGGTTCCGGCAAATCCACCCTGCTAAAGATGCTGGGGCGTCATCAGTCCGCCAGCGAAGGGCGCGTGCTGCTTAACAGCAAACCGGTTGAAGAGTGGAACAGTAAGGCGTTCGCGCGTGAAGTGGCCTACCTGCCGCAGCAGCTACCGGCCGCCGAAGGCATGACGGTGCGCGAGCTGGTCGCTATCGGGCGCTATCCGTGGCACGGCGCGCTGGGCCGCTTTGGTCAGGAAGATCGCGTGCGGGTGGAGGAGGCCATCGTTCAGGTTGGGCTGAAACCGCTGGCCGCGCGGCTGGTAGACAGTCTGTCCGGCGGCGAACGTCAGCGCGCCTGGCTGGCGATGCTGGTGGCGCAGAACAGCCGTTGCCTGCTGCTGGATGAGCCGACCTCGGCGCTGGATATTGCGCATCAGGTCGAGGTGCTGGCGCTGATCCAGCGCCTCAGCCGCGAGCGCGGTCTGACGGTGATCGCGGTACTGCACGACATCAATATGGCCGCGCGCTACTGCGACTGCCTGGTCGCGCTGCGCGGCGGCGCGATGATCGCCGAAGGCGCGCCGGACGTCATTATGCAGGCCGAGGTGCTGGAGGCGATTTACGGCATTCCAATGGGCATCCTGCCGCATCCGCAGGGCGGCGCGCCCGTCAGCTTTGTCTGCTAGGGACAAAATATGGATATTACCCGTCGTCGCCTGCTGGCCGCGCTGGCGCTGTCGCCGCTGCTGAGCGCCTGGCCGCAGCGCGCCGCCCTGGCCTCCGGGCAGCAGCGTATTATTGCGCTGGAGTGGCTGCCGACCGAACTGCTGCTGGCGCTTGGCGTCATGCCGCTGGCGGTTGCCGATACGCGCAACTACAACGTCTGGGTCGGCGAGCCGCCGCTGCCGCCGCACACCATCGACGTGGGGCTGCGTACCGAACCTAATCTGGAACTGATGACGCAGCTCAGGCCGTCGTTAATCCTCTGCTCCAACGGCTACGGGCCGCCGCCGGAAAAACTCCAGCGCATCGCGCCGATCATGGGCTTTGACCTGAACCGCGGCGACGGTAAACCGCTCTCCGCCGCGCGTGATTCGCTGCGCGCGCTGGCGACGCGCATTGGACGCGAGGCCGAAGCGGAAGCGCATTTGCAGATGCTGGATCGCGAGCTGGCCGCCGCGCGCCAGCGTCTCGCGCCCTACGCGCAGCGTCCGATTCTGCTGATGTCGCTGATGGACAGCCGCCATGCGCTGGCCTTTGGCAGCAACAGCCTGTTTCTGGAAGTGATGCAGCACCTCGGCCTGACGAATGCCTGGCAGGGCGAAACCAACTTCTGGGGCAGCGCAGTCATTGGCATTGAGCGGCTGGCGCATCTGCGCGATGTGGAAGCCATCTGCTTCGACCATGACAACGACGCCGATATGGCCCAGCTCAGCCGCAGCCCGCTGTGGCAGGCGCTGCCCTTTGTTCGTGCCGGACGCTTTCAGCGCGTGCCGGCGGTGTGGTACTACGGCGCAACCTTGTCGGCGCTGCATTTTGTTCGCGTGCTGGAACGCGCGCTGGAGACGCGCTGATGCGCCATCGTTATTTTCCTGCTGTGCTGCTGGGCCTGCTGTTTTTACTGGCGCTGCTGCTGAGCCTGACCAGTCTGCGCGCGGCGCTGCCCGTGGAACAGTGGTCGCAGGCATGGTTATCGCCGGATGTAAACAATATCGATCAGATGCTGTTTCATTACAGCCTGCTGCCGCGACTTGGACTGGCGCTGCTGGTCGGCGCCGGACTGGGGCTGGCAGGGCTGCTGTTTCAGCAGGCGCTGCGCAATCCGCTGGCCGAGCCGACTACGCTGGGCGTTTCGTCCGGCGCGCAGCTCGGCATTACCGTCGCGACGCTATGGCAGCTGCCCGGTGGCGCGGCGACCATGCAGCTGGCCGCGCTGATCGGCGCGCTGGCGGTCGGTGCGGTGGTGTTTGGCGTCGCCTGGGGTAAACGGCTGTCGCCGGTGACGCTGATCCTCTCCGGTCTGGTGCTGAGTCTTTACAGCGGCGCGGTCAACCAGATCTTCGCGATTTTTAATCATGACCAGCTACAGAATATGTTTCTGTGGAGTACCGGCACGCTGAATCAGATGGGCTGGGAGAACGTAAGTCTGCTGTGGCCGCGTCTGCTGCTGGCCTTTGCGCTGGCGCTGGCGCTGCTGCGTCCGCTGACGCTGATGGGACTGGATGACGGCGTAGCGAAGAATCTCGGCATGGCGCTGGCGCTGGCGCGTGTTGGCACGCTGGGGCTGGCGATCCTGCTCAGCGCCCAGCTGGTCAGCGTGGCGGGTATTATCGGCTTTATTGGGCTGTTTGCGCCGCTGCTGGCGAAGCTGCTGGGCGCGCGTCGCCTGCTAAGCCGTATGCTGCTGGCGCCGCTGATCGGCGCGCTGCTGCTATGGCTGGCGGATGCCTGCGTGCTGTGGCTGACCGCGCACTGGCGTGAAGTCTCCACCGGCACGGTGACGGCGCTGACGGGCGTGCCGCTGCTGCTGTGGCTGCTGCCGCGCCTGCGTACCGGTTCGGTGCCGCCTGCGCTCGATATGGGCGATAACGTGCCAGGCGAGCGTCGCGCCGTGCGGCGCTGGCTGCTGCTCGGCCTGCTGCTGCTGGCGCTGCTGGCCGGATGCGCGCTGGCGTTTGGTCGCGATGCCCATAGCTGGAGCTGGGCGAGCGGCGAGATGCTGCGCCAGCTACTGCCGTGGCGAGCGCCGCGCCTGCTGGCGGCGCTGGCGGTCGGGCTGATGCTCGGCGTCGCGGGCTGTCTGATCCAGCGTCTGACCGGCAATCCGATGGCCAGCCCGGAAGTGCTCGGCATCAGCTCCGGCGCCGCCTTCGGCGTGGTGGTGATGCTGTTTTTCGTGCCGGGCGACGCGCTGGCTTTTTTGCTGCCGGCGGGGGCGCTGGGCGCGGCGGGCACGCTGCTGGTGATTATGCTGGTGGCGAGCCGCGGCGGCTTTTCGCCGGAGCGAATGCTGCTGGCGGGCATGGCGCTGAACAGCGCCTTTGTGACGCTGCTGATGCTGCTGCTGGCAAGCGGCGATCCGCGGATGGGCGGCCTGCTTAGCTGGATTTCCGGCTCTACCTATAACATCAGCGAAAAGGCGGCGATACAGAGCGCGGTGATGGCGCTGCTGCTGACGGCGCTGGCTCCGCTCGCCAGCCGCTGGCTGACGCTGCTGCCGCTGGGATCGGCCACGGCGCGATCGGCGGGCATGGCGCTGAACGCGTCGCGTCTGGCGTTGCTGCTGCTGGCGGCGGTACTGACCGCTGCCGCCACGCTGACCATCGGGCCGCTGAGCTTTGTCGGCTTAATGGCGCCGCATATCGCGCGCATGCTGGGATTCCGCCGTGCGCTGCCGCAGCTGACGATGGCGGGGCTGCTTGGCGCCGGCCTGATGCTGCTGGCGGACTGGTGCGGGCGAATGCTGGCGTTTCCCGATCAGCTGCCGGCGGGGCTGATGGCCACCTTCCTCGGCGCGCCTTATTTTATCTGGCTGCTCAGACGATCGCGGTAAAAAAAAGACCGGCAATATGCCGGTCTGACGTTGTTGCTGACGCGCTCACGCGGATGACAGGGTTAGCCGCCTGAGTGAATCACGGGTTTACAGCTTCGCAAAACAGCGACGCGCGGCGTCGACGGTGCGCTCGATGTCCTCGGCGCTGTGCGCCAGCGACATAAAGCCCGCCTCGAAGGCGGAAGGCGCGAGGTAGACGCCTTCTTCCAGCATCAGGTGGAAGAAGCGCTTAAAGCGCTCAACGTCGCACTTTGTCACGTCGGCGTAGCAGGTCACGCTGTCAGCTTCGGTGAAGAAAATACCGAACATACCGCCGACGTGGTTGATCACCAGCGGAATATTCTCCGCCTGCGCCGCCGCCAGCAGACCCTGAGCCAGCTGCGTGGTGCGTTCGGTCAGCGTCTGGTGCGTGCCCGGCTGCGCAATCTGCGTCAGGCAGGCGAAGCCCGCCGCCATAGCAATCGGGTTGCCGGAAAGGGTGCCCGCCTGGTACACCGGACCGGTCGGGGCCAGCGCCTCCATTACCTCGCGGCGTCCGCCAAAGGCGCCGACCGGCATTCCGCCGCCGATGATTTTGCCCAGGCAGGTCAGATCCGGCTTCACATTGTAATACTCCTGCGCGCCGCCCAGCGCCACGCGGAAACCGGTCATCACCTCATCAATAATCAGCAGCGCGCCAAACTCGTCACACAGCGCGCGCAGGCCCGGCAGAAAGTCCGGCTGCGGCGGAATGCAGTTCATGTTGCCCGCTACCGGCTCGACGATGATACAGGCGATCGCCTCGGGATACTGTTCAAACGCGGTGCGCACCGAATCGAGATCGTTATAGGTGCAGGTCAGGGTATGGCGGGCAAAGTCGGCCGGTACGCCAGGCGAGTTGGGCTGACCCAGCGTCAGCGCGCCTGAGCCGGCTTTTACCAGCAGGCAGTCGGCGTGGCCGTGATAGCAGCCCTCGAACTTGATGATCTTGTCGCGGCCGGTAAAGCCGCGCGCCAGGCGAATGGCGCTCATGGTGGCTTCGGTGCCGGAGTTCACCATACGCACCATATCCATGCTCGGCACCAGTTCGCACACCAGCTGCGCCATTTTCACTTCCATTTCGGTCGGCGCGCCAAAGCTCAGACCGCGCGTGGCGGCTTCAATTACCGCGTTGCGGATTTCCGCGTTATTGTGGCCCAGCACCATCGGTCCCCATGAACCGACATAATCAATATAGGCTTTGCCGTCGGCGTCATACAGATACGCGCCGTCGGCGCGCTCGATGAACAGCGGCGTGCCGCCTACGCCGGTAAACGCGCGCACCGGCGAGTTGACGCCGCCGGGGATTAGGCGTTGCGCTTCGGCAAACAGGTTTTCGGACTTACTCATTTATTCGGCTCCAGCGGTTCATAAAAAATCTCGCGCCATTCTACGGGAAGACAACGGCATGACGAAAGGCCGGAAACGGCGCGCTATACTTACCTTAGCTGAAGGCCGGAGGCACACAGTGCGAAGGGCAAAACTTGATTGCGCTTCCGCGCTGGCGGATAATACGGCGATTGAGGTCGTTTTATGACCTGGACGTTTACCGGAGTATGAAATGAGTGATGATGTTGCAGCACTGCCGTTACAGTTTACCGATGCGGCGGCCAGCAAGGTAAAAAACCTGATTGCCGACGAAGAAAATCCCGATCTGAAACTGCGCGTCTATATCACCGGCGGTGGTTGCAGCGGCTTCCAGTACGGCTTTACCTTTGACGATAAAATGAATGACGGCGACATGACCATTGAAAAACAGGGCGTGGCGCTGGTTGTCGATCCGATGAGCCTGCAGTATCTGGTTGGCGGTTCCGTGGACTACACCGAGGGTCTGGAAGGCTCACGCTTTATCGTGACTAACCCCAATGCCAAAACCACCTGCGGCTGCGGCTCCTCTTTCAGTATCTGAATAAAAAGGCCGTCTTGCGACGGCCTTTTGTTTACCACTCTATCGTTACCAGCTTCGCCGTTTGCTTGCGAATCCCGTCTTGTTTCAACACGCTTTCCGTTACGCGCGGCTGCGCGCTGGCGCGGCGACCGCAATCGATCTGCGGCCGTGCCTGCTGCGGCTGGCTGTTAATTTCACAGCGCGAATAGATAGTAAGCTGAACGCCAATCGTTCCCGTGGTCGACGCAGCCGCTAAAGGCGCGACGATCGCGAGCGCGAAGGCCAGCAGCAACGCTCTGGTCATGGGTGATTCCTGGTGTCGTAAAAATGCGCGTGGCGCATACATAAAAGGACGCTGAGCTTACGTGGCGTCAGCGTCTTGTGTATTGATTAACGGCAAAGTCAGCTGAATCTTTAATCGTTTATTGCTGGTTTATTGTGCCGGGTGCAGGGCGGCGCACAGCTGCTTTGCTGCCAGCAGCATACGCGGACCGGGGCGGCTAAGCCAGTCATCATTGATGGCGATGACCGGCACCGTCAGCTGCGGCTGCCAGAAGCGCGCAATGTTCTGCGCCTGAGCGGCGCTGCCGCCGATGACGATCGCCTGAGGATGGCGCATCAGTACCTGCTCGCGACTGACCTGCGGCCAGCTGACGCGACTGTCGGCAAAAATATTTTTCCCGGCGCACAGCGTAATAATGTCGTTTTGTAAGGTATCGCGCGCGGCGGTAAACAGCGGCTGCTGGCCGAACTGGAGAAAAACAGGGGTCGCAGGCAGCGCAGCGTAGCGCGCGCGCAGCGCTTTTTCCTGCTGCTTTAGCTGCTGCGCAGCGTCCAGCGCCTGTTGCGGCTGCGGACTCCAGCGGGTCAATGCGGCGACGGCATCCGCCATGCCATCCAGGGTGGCGGGATCGACCCATTCGACGTTAACGCCGAGCTGCCGCAGCTGGTCAACCTGACGCTGTGGATTTCCGCCACGCCACGCCAGCACCACATCAGGCTTCAGCGCCAGGATGCGCTCGACGTTGAGGCCTTGCCAGTTCGCCACCTGCTCCAGCGTCTTTGCGGCGGGCGGATAATCCGACCAGTCGCTGACCGCGACAGGGGTAATGCCGGCGGCAAAGGCCATTTCGGTAAGATGCGGGGCGAGAGTGATGACGCGCGGCGCGGCGGCGAACAGGCTGCCGCAGAACAGCAGCAGCCCGCACAGCCAGAGGGGTTTAGCCACGCGCCAGGCGCGCCAGCAGCTTCTCTACCAGCAGCGACGACTGCTGCGCCGCGACGCTGAGAAACTCGTCAAAGCTCAGATGCGAGGCTTTATCGGCCACGTCGGAGATGGCGCGCACCACGACAAAAGGGACTTTAAACTGATGGCAGACATGACCGATAGCGGTGGCTTCCATCTCGACGGCGATGGCCTGCGGGAAGGTGCGGCGAATGCGCGCCAGCGGGTCAGCGCCGTTGATAAAGGCGTCGCCGCTGACGACCAGACCGCGCACCGCGTTAAGGTTCAGCTCGCTGATGCAGGCTTCCGCGGCGGCAATCAGTCGCGCATCGGCCGTAAAGGCCGCCGGGCAACCCGCCATCTGGCCTGGCTCGTAGCCAAAGGCCGTTACGTCAGCGTCGTGGTAGCGTACTTCGTCCGAGACGACAATATCGCCCACGGAAAGCGTCGGCGCGAGACCGCCCGCTGAACCGGTGTTGATAATCAGATCGGGTTTGCACAGTTCGAGCAGCAGCGTGGTGCCCAGCGCCGCCGAGGTTTTGCCAATACCGGATTTCAGCAGGGCGACCTCAACGCCGTTAAGCGTGCCGGTATAAATTTCGCAGCCGGCCAGCGTCAGGGTTTGACGGTTCTCGATTTTGTCACGCAGCAGGGTAACTTCCTGCTCCATCGCGCCAATAATGCCTGCTTTCATAGAAGAGTCTCACTAATGTGGTGGAAGTGGTCATAAAAAGTGAGGCATAGTCTAGCATGGCAGACAGGGGATTGATTCACGAAGTAATAAGGGGTAATGATGGCGACGGTCAATTTCAGGAAGAAGATAAGTTTTACCCGCCCTTATAACACGCGCAAAGAGCCGGAAGGGGAATATTATATTACCCGCCACTTTGAGAGCGATCGCGGTCGAATCATCAACTCGGCCGCTATCCGGCGACTCCAGCAAAAAACCCAGGTTTTCCCGCTAGAGCGTAATGCGGCGGTGCGTTCGCGTCTGACCCATTCGCTGGAGGTGCAGCAGACGGGGCGCTATATCGCCAAAGAAATCCTGCAAACCCTGAAGAATCAGGGCGGTCTGGCGCAGTATGGACTGGACGAAATGGAGGGCGCGTTTGAGAGCCTGGTTGAAATGGCCTGCCTGCTGCACGACGTTGGCAATCCGCCTTTTGGCCACTTCGGCGAAGCCGCCATTAACGACTGGTTTGAAGAGTACCTGCCGCTGGAACTGGTGGATCCGCTGGTCGCTGGCGTGGAAGGCGACCAGCAGCGCGCCGACTTTGACCGGCTGAACGCCATGATCCGCCAGGACCTGTGCCATTTCGAAGGCAATGCGCAGGCGATTCGCATGGTGCATACGCTGTTGCAGCTTAACCTGAGCTACTCGCAGGTGGCCTGCATCCTCAAGTATACGGCGCCGGCCTGGTGGCAGGGGGAAAAGCCAGAGCAATTTAGCGTCCTGATGAAAAAGCCCGGCTTCTATCTCTCCGAGCAGGACTATATTGCCGAGCTGCGGGAAGCGACCCATATGGCCGAGCATCATCGTTTTCCGCTGACCTATATTATGGAAGCCGCAGACGATATTTCTTATTGCATTGCCGACCTGGATGATGCCGTCGAGAAGGATATATTTAACATCGATGCCCTGTATGACTATTTATGTAAAACATGGGGCGCGGTAAATAATAATGATGCCTTTAGTCGAACCGTTGTTGATGCCTGGCGTGACGCCTGTAACAAAAAGCGTCGTAGCCGCAGCGATCAGTTCTTTATGTCATTGCGTGTTAACGTTCAGAGCGTGCTGGTCAGCCACGCTGTAAAACGCTTTGTCGATAATTTACCGGCTATTTTCAATGGCGACTTTAACCATGCGCTTTTAGAAGATGACGGCGAAGAGGGGCGCTTATTACAGATATTCAAAACGGTAGCGCGTCGCCATGTATTTAACCATGCTGAGGTTGAGCAGCTGGAATTACAGGGTTACCGGGTTATCAAAGGGTTGTTAGAGATTTATCAGCCGCTGATGGATTTAACCTATGAATCCTTTACCACCCTGATTAATGACGACTTTCTCCGCCAGCACCCTATCGAAACCCGGCTGTTTCATAAGCTGTCAGGCAAGCATCGCAAAGCCTATCAGCAAAAAATGCGTTCGTTAACCGTAGAGCATAAATATCAACGTTTGTTATGGGAACGTTATTATCGCTTCCGCCTGATTCAGGATTATATTAGCGGGATGACCGATCTCTATGCGTGGGACGAGTATCGACGACTGATGGCCGTGGAATAACGCGGCTTTTGTAAAGGGCATGCATAAATTTTTACCTTTACCATAAACTTTTAGTGGAACTTCGCGCTAAAACATTAATCTCATATCTGACCACAGCAAGGGTCTGACGTTAATCTTTGGATGAGACCAAAACGAATGAAAAAAAGCACCTTAATGTTAAGCGCGCTGGCGCTCAGTCTTGGCCTGGCGTTAAGCCCTGCCGCCGTTTTCGCCGCTGAATCGGCATCCTCTACCAGCCAGCAGTTACCGAGCCTGGCGCCAATGCTGGAAAAAGTGATGCCGTCGGTGGTCAGCATTAGCGTTGAAGGCAGCACCACAGTGAAAACGCCGCGTCTGCCGCAGCAGTTTCAGCAGTTCTTCGGCGATAATTCGCCTTTCTGCCAGGAGGGATCGCCTTTCCTCAATTCGCCCATTTGCCAGCAGGGCGGGGCTGGCGGCGGCAATCCGCAGAAAGAGACCTTCCGCGCGCTGGGTTCCGGCGTCATTATCAACGCGGATAAAGGCTATGTCGTTACCAACAATCACGTCGTCGATAACGCCACCAAAATTCAGGTGCAGCTCAGCGACGGCCGCCGCTACGACGGTAAGGTCATTGGTAAAGATCCGCGTTCCGACATCGCGCTGGTACAGCTGATCGATGCGAAGAACCTGACGGCAATTAAGATCGCCGACTCTGACAACCTGCGCGTGGGCGACTATACCGTGGCTATCGGCAACCCCTACGGCCTGGGTGAAACCGTAACCTCCGGTATCGTCTCGGCGCTGGGCCGCAGCGGCCTCAACGTCGAAAATTATGAGAACTTTATTCAGACCGACGCCGCGATCAACCGCGGCAACTCCGGCGGCGCGCTGGTTAACCTCAACGGCGAGCTGATTGGTATTAACACCGCTATCCTTGCGCCGGACGGCGGCAATATCGGTATCGGTTTTGCCATTCCCAGCAACATGGTGAAAAACCTCACCGGCCAGATGGTCGAGTTCGGTCAGGTGAAACGCGGTGAGCTGGGTATTCTGGGCGCGGAGCTAAACTCCGAGCTGGCGAAAGCCATGAAGGTGGACGCGCAGCGCGGCGGCTTTGTGAGTCAGGTATTGCCGAACTCCGCAGCGGCGAAAGCAGGCGTCAAAGCGGGCGATGTGGTGGTCTCGCTGAACGGTAAGCCGCTGAGCAGCTTCGCCGCTCTGCGCGCCGAAGTCGGCTCGCTGCCGGTGGGCACTAAATTGCAGCTTGGCCTGCTGCGCGACGGCAAACCGCTTACCGTGACCGTGGAGCTGCTGCAAAGCACCCAGGATAAAGTGCAGTCAGCCACCATCTACACCGGCATCGAAGGCGCTGATCTAAGCAACGACAGCGGCAGCGATAAAGGAGTGCGTGTCGATAACGTGAAACCGGGCAGCGCCGCTGCGCGCATCGGCCTGAAAAAAGGCGATGTTATCCTCGGCGTCAACCAGCAGAAAATCGCCAATCTTGGCGAACTGCGTAAAATCCTCGACACCAAACCGCCCGTGCTGGCGCTTAACGTTAAGCGCGGCGACAGCAACCTCTATCTGCTGATGCAGTAACGCAATCTGTCTGCCAGGCGGACTTCGGTCCGCCTTTTTTATGGGCGCGGCACAGAGTGTGACCGTGGCCGCAAATCCCGCACGACTCGCTCTGGCTCTGTGCAATTGCACAATGCCTGCGCTCGCTACCCTGCGTATGCTGTACTCTCCACTCTCTGTCAGGATTAGCAGATGGCGACTTATCATCTCGATGCGCGTCTGGCGCAGGACATCGTAGCGCGCACCATGAAGATTATTGACAGCAACGTCAACGTGATGGACGCGCGCGGGCGCATCATAGGTAGCGGCGATCGCGAGCGTATTGGCGAATTGCACGAAGGCGCGCTGCTGGTGCTGTCGCAGGGCCGCGTGGTGGATATTGATGAGGCGGTGGCGAAACATCTGCACGGCGTGCGGCCAGGCATCAATCTGCCGCTGCGTATTGACGGCAATATCGTTGGCGTTATAGGCCTGACGGGCGATCCCACCGCGCTGCGCCATTACGGCGAGCTGGTGTGCATGACGGCGGAGATGATGCTGGAACAGGCGAGGCTGCTGCATATGCTGGCGCAGGATAGCCGCCTGCGAGAGGAGCTGGTACTAAACCTCATCCGCAGCGAAACCCTGACGCCGCAGCTCACCGAATGGGCGCAGCGGCTGGGTATCGATCTTAATCAGCCGCGCGTGGTGGCGGTGGTCGAGGTGGACAGCGGACAGCTGGGCGTTGACAGCGCTATGTCCGAGCTGCAACAGCTACAAACCCTGTTGACCACGCCGGAGCGCGACAACCTGATCGCCATTGTGTCGCTGACTGAGATGGTGGTGTTGAAACCCGCGCTCAATGCGCACGGACGCTACGATCAGGACGAACACCGCAAACGCGTCGATCAGCTGTTGCAGCGTATGAAAGAGAGCGGGCAGGTCAGAATGCGCATCGCCCTTGGCAACTTTTTTACCGGTCCGGGCAGCATTGCGCGCTCTTACCGCACCGCGCGCACCACCATGATGGTCGGCAAACAGCGTATGCCGGAGCTACGCAGCTATTTTTATCAGGATCTGGTATTGCCGGTGTTGCTCGACAGTCTGCGCGGCGGCTGGCAGGCCAATGAGCTGGCCCGTCCGCTGGCGAAGCTGAAAAGCATGGATAATAACGGGCTGCTGCGGCGTACGCTGATCGCCTGGTTTACCCATAATGTGCAGCCGAGCGCCACGGCGCGCGCGCTGTTTATTCACCGTAATACGCTGGAGTATCGGCTTAACCGCATTTCAGAGCTGACCGGACTGAACCTTAGCCAGTTTGACGATCGGCTGCTGCTCTATGTGGCGTTGCAGCTGGATGAGCAGAGCTGAGACGATAAAAAGGCCAGCGTTGGCTGACCATAAGCTACTCAGGACGTGAACAAGCGGGCAGTATAGATGGAAGAGCAAAGCGTCCCGCGCCAGGGACAAAACGCCGGGAGCGTTTTTGAACAACGCAGCGCGTTGGCCCGGTAACGGGCGCACCTCAGGGATGAGGTGCGTGTCCGCGCGGGACGAGCGAGCACGGATGCCTTGAGCGACTTTGCGATCCATCCATATTGCCCGCGTGGGCACAGACTGCCCGCTTAAGGCAATCTGAAGGCCGCTGTGATTAGCGGTTGTTGCGCGTCAGCTTGTCCAGATCGCCCTCAATCTCAGCGATCTTATTGGTCACTACGCTTTCCAGATGGCGCAGATCCGCCAGGATCTTGCGTTTCAGATCCACTTCCACCTGATCGCGCTGGCAAATCTGATCCAGTTCGTCGATCACATAGCGCAGGTTCGGGCTGATCTCCTGCACCTCTTTGTAACCCTGACCGAGGTTATCCGCCACCACGGTTTTGCGCTGGCGGGGATATTTAAACTTCACGCTTTTAGCGAAAAACTCGCCTTTGTCTTTACGAAAATAAATCTTCAGGATGTCGTTGTTGGCTTCCTGACGCAGACTGTAGCGGTCAATGTCATCCGGATTGTTAATGCCTAAGCTTTTCAGATTGTCATACATAGCGATTTTTCCACCAAAGAGTAAGAGGCGCGCATCTGTGTTCATGGCACAAAAACAACTGTAGACAAAAACTGGATTGAACACTGCGCGACGGGAGATAACTGGCGCGGATTATGACCTGGGTGAAAAGTAAACGCACCTGTTAATTCGTTTCGCGAATCAGGTAGGGAAAGTGAAAAGTGTAAAGAAAAGATGACGGGTCGGGGAGACCCGTCAGGAGAGATTAGTCGATGGTGCGCAGCAGTTCGTTAATGCCTACTTTGCCTAGCGTTTTCGCATCAACTTTCTTCACGATAACGGCGCAGTAGAGGCTGTAGCTGCCATCTTTCGACGGCAGGTTGCCGGATACCACGACGGAACCTGCCGGTACGCGACCGTAGTGCACTTCGCCCGTTTCGCGGTCGTAAATTTTGGTGCTCTGGCCGATGTAGACGCCCATTGAGATGACCGCTCCTTCTTCTACGATCACGCCCTCAACGATTTCAGAGCGCGCGCCGATAAAGCAGTTATCTTCGATGATGGTTGGGTTTGCCTGCAACGGCTCCAGCACGCCGCCGATGCCGACGCCGCCGGACAGGTGTACGTTTTTACCGATCTGCGCGCAAGAGCCGACGGTCGCCCAGGTATCAACCATGGTGCCTTCGTCAACATAAGCGCCGATGTTCACATAAGACGGCATCAGAACGGTGTTGCGCGCGATGAACGCGCCCTGACGGACTGCCGCTGGCGGCACCACGCGGAAACCCGCGGCTTTAAAACGCGCGTCGTCCCAGCCGGCGAATTTCATCGGCACTTTGTCATAAAAGCGCGTTTCCGCCCCGTCGATGACCTGGTTGTCATTAATGCGGAACGACAGCAGAACCGCTTTTTTCAGCCACTGATGCGTTACCCACTGGCCGTCGATTTTTTCTGATACGCGCAGCGCGCCGCTGTCCAGCTGCGCGATAACCTCGTTGATGGCTTCACGGGTAACGGTATCCACGCTGGTAGGGGTAATCTCGGCGCGACGCTCGAAGGCCGCTTCAATAACGCTCTGTAACTGTTGCATAATTTTTTTCCTGATCTGTCTGGTGCGTGTCGGGCCATACCCGACATTAAATAAATGGATGAATCGATTGCGGTCACACTTTATCGTTTGGATTAAGGGCTTCTGTCAACCGTTGTTGCAATGCTTTGCGCATTTCGCCATCAAGCGCGCGCCGCTCATTATTAGCGAGGATAAACAAATCCTCGACGCGTTCACCGATGGTGCTGATGCGCGCCCCGTGCAGCGAAACGCCCATATCCGCGAAAACTTCCCCCACGCGCGCCAGCAGGCCGGGCTGATCGAGCGCCACCAGCTCCAGGTAGCTGCGGCGATCGGTATGCGTCGGTAAAAAGTTCACTTCGGTCTCGACGCTGAAGTGGCGCAGCCTGGCCGGCGGACGCCGCGTACGCGGCGGGTTCCAGCTGGTCTGGGCGATAGCCTGCTCCAGCGCCTGGCGGATCATGGCGTGGCGATCGGGAGCCAGCGGGCTGCCGTCCGGCTCCAGAACGATAAAGGTATCCATCGCCATGCCGTCGCGGCTGGTGAAAATTTGCGCGTCGTGCACGCTGAGGTTGCGGCGATCCAGTTCTCCCGCCACGGTGGCAAAGAGGTAAGGGCGATCCGGACTCCAGATAAAAATCTCGGTGCCGCCGCGCGTGGCCTGCGGGCTGACCAGCACCAGCGGCTGACGCAGATCGTGCTCCATTAAATGACGCGCATGCCAGGCCAGCTGGTTAGGGGTATGGCGCAGGAAATAGTCGGCGCGGCAGCGGTTCCAGATTTGATGCAGCCGCTCTTCATCGATATTGTCCATGCGCAGCAGCGCCAGCGCCTGCAAACGGTGATGCCGCACGCGCTCGCGCAGATCCGGACTGTTCTCCATACCGCGCCGCAGCTGCTTCTCGGTGGCGAAAAACAGTTCGCGCAGCAGGCTCTGCTTCCAGCTGTTCCACAGGGTTTCATTGGTGGCGCAGATATCGGCCACGGTCAGGCAGACCAGATAGCGTAGCCGGTTTTCGTTTTGCATCACCTCGGCGAACTGCTGAATAACGGTGGGATCCTGAATGTCGCGACGCTGCGCCGTTACCGACATCAGCAGGTGATGACGCACCAGCCAGGCGACCAGCTGCGTCTCGCGTGAATTTAAGCCGTGCAGCTCGGCGAACTCCAGCGCATCCTGCGCTCCCAGGATAGAGTGATCGCCGTTGCGTCCCTTAGCGATGTCATGCAGCAGCGCCGCCATCAGCAGCAGCTCCTGCTGCGGCAGGCGCGGCCAGAGTTCTACGCACAGCGGATGCATCGGACGCGTGGCCTCATCGGCGAAGCTCTCCAGCTTTTGCAGCACGCGGATGGTGTGTTCATCCACGGTGTAGGCATGGAACAGATCGAACTGCATCTGGCCGACGATATGCCCCCACAGCGGGGTATAGGCCCAGAGCACGCTGTGACGATGCATCGGCAGCAGGGCGCGCTTAACCGCGCCCGGATGGCGCAGGATCGCCATAAAAATCTGCCGGGCTTCCGGGATTTGGCACAGCGGCTGCTTGAGGTGACGCCGCGCATAGCGCAGCTGGCGCAGCGTCGTAGAGTAGATGCCGCGAATATTCTCGTTGCGCACCATCACATAGAACATGCGCAAGATCGCCTGCGGCTCGCGCTCAAACAGCGTTTCGTCGCGCAGGTCGATCAGGTTGCCGCGCAGCTGAAACGTATCGTCCAGCTTACGAGGTTTTTCGGTGGTGGAGAGCGCCAGAATCGCCTCATCGAACAGCTGTAGCAGCATCTGGTTTAGCTCGCCGATGCGGCGCGTGACGCGGAAGAAATCCTTCATCATGCGTTCAACCGGCTCGTTGCCTTCGCCCTGATAGTTGAGACGCTGCGCCACGTTGAGCTGTCGATCGAACAGCAGCCGGTTGTCATAGCGGGTTAAGGTGAGATGCAGCGCGAAGCGGATGCGCCAGAGAAACGCCTGACACTCGTTGAGTTCATTGCGTTCGGCCTCGGTAAGAAAACCAAACCCCACCATTTCATCCAGCGTGGTCGCGCCGAAATGGCGACGCGCGACCCATTGCAGCGTGTGGATGTCGCGCAGGCCGCCCGGGCTGCTTTTAATATCCGGCTCAAGGTTATAGCTGGTGCCGTGGTAGCGCTGATGGCGCGCTTGCTGCTCTTCGATCTTGGCGGCGTAGAACGTTGCCGACGGCCAGAAGCCTTCGCTGAAGACGTTTTTCTGCATCTCCAGAAACAGGGCGACGTCGCCGGTCAGCATGCGCGATTCGATAAGGTTAGTAGCGACGGTGAGATCGGCTAACCCCTCCAGCAGACACTCCTCCAGCGTGCGGACGCTGTGGCCCACTTCCAGTTTGAGATCCCACAGCAGGGTCAGCAGTTCGCTGGTCTGCTGCGCGCTGGCGTCATCGAGCGGATCGCGGCTCAGGATAAGAATATCGACGTCAGAGAGCGGATGCAGTTCGCCACGGCCGTAACCGCCTACCGCCACCAGCGCCATAGCGGGCATGTCGTCAAAGCCGTAAAAGCGCCACAGGCGGCGCAGCAGGCGGTCGATAAACAGCGTCCGGGCGTCGATCAGCGCCGCGGCGGATTCGCCCGCGTCAAACGCCGTCGACAGAAAGGCGTTAAAGGTCTCCAGCTTCTGCTTCAGCACATCACGGGTCAACTGCGCGTCATCCCAGTGCGCCGGGGAGTCTTTCAGGCCGTCAATGACCTCATCCGTCAGGATAGCGCTCATACCGCTTCTCTCTTCTTGAGCCATAAAAAAACCGGCGCAGGGCCGGCTTTTTTGCGTGGGGAACGATTACCCTTCGTTGACCAGCACCGCATCGATGGTGTCGTCTTTACGCAGGGTCAGAATTTCACAGCCGTTATCGGTCACCACAATAGTATGCTCGTACTGCGCGGACAAGCTGCGATCTTTGGTTTTTACCGTCCAGCCGTCTTTCATGGTGCGGATGCGGTAGTCGCCCGCGTTGACCATTGGCTCTACGGTAAAGGTCATGCCCGCTTGCAGCACTACGCCGCCGTCGTCTGCGTCATAGTGCAGCACCTGCGGCTCTTCATGGAAGCCTTTGCCGATGCCGTGACCGCAATATTCGCGCACCACGGAGAAGTCATGAGACTCCACGTATTTCTGAATGGCGCGGCCCAGTTCGCGCAGGCGAATGCCGGGTTTCACCAGGCGCAGCGCCAGATAGAGGCTCTCCTGAGTGATATGGCACAGACGCTCGCCCTGAATGGTCGGCTTACCCACGATAAACATTTTTGACGTATCGCCGTGGTACTCATCTTTGATCACGGTGACGTCGATATTGATGATGTCGCCATCCTTCAGCACGCGCTCGTCGCTGGGAATACCGTGACACACCACCTCGTTGACCGAGATGCAGACCGATTTCGGGAAACCGTGGTAGCCAAGACAGGCGGAGATCGCCTGCTGCTCGTTGGTGATGTAATCGTGGCAGAGGCGATCCAGTTCGCCGGTAGTCACGCCAGGTTTAACGTGCGGGGCGATCATCTCCAGCACCTCGGCGGCCAGTCGGCCAGCGACGCGCATTTTTTCGATTTCTTCAGGGGTCTTAATTGAAATTGCCATTAAATTAATCCGCAGTTGCCGAAAATTTCGGCAATAATGAACGATGTGCTGTCATGTTAGCAGCCGAAAAATTGGCTGCCAAACAGTTCGCGCTGCGCGGCTTCGTCCTGAACAAATTCTGGCTTCAACGGCCAGGTTGTGGTATAAAGCGCGCCGACGATTCCTTGTCAGGCCGTCAGGGTCGACAGGAAACGCATTAATCTCACTTTGTGTACTAAAACACACATGTATCGACACATGCGCCGGGGTGCCTCGAAAGAGGTCGGTTGCATGGGATACATGGAGGCCCAACCCCAATCTACATTTAGAGGTAATCATGGCAACTGTTTCCATGCGCGACATGCTCAAGGCTGGTGTTCACTTCGGTCACCAGACCCGTTACTGGAACCCGAAAATGAAGCCGTTCATCTTCGGTGCGCGTAACAAAGTTCACATCATCAACCTTGAGAAGACTGTACCGATGTTCAACGAAGCCCTGGCTGAGCTGAGCAAAATCTCTTCCCGTAAAGGCAAGATCCTGTTCGTCGGTACCAAGCGCGCTGCCAGCGAAGCGGTAAAAGAGTCTGCACTGAGCTGCGACCAGTTCTTCGTAAACCACCGCTGGCTGGGTGGTATGCTGACCAACTGGAAAACCGTTCGTCAGTCTATCAAACGTCTGAAAGATCTTGAGACTCAGTCTCAGGACGGTACCTTCGACAAACTGACCAAGAAAGAAGCGCTGATGCGCGGTCGCGAACTGGCCAAGCTGGAAAACAGCCTGGGCGGTATCAAAGACATGGGCGGTCTGCCGGATGCGCTGTTCGTTATCGATGCCGATCACGAGCACATCGCAATCAAAGAAGCAAACAACCTGGGTATTCCGGTATTTGCTATCGTTGATACCAACTCTGATCCAGACGGCGTTGACTTCGTTATCCCTGGTAACGACGATGCAATCCGTGCCGTTAGCCTGTACCTGACTGCTGTCGCCACTACCGTGCGCGAAGGCCGTTCACAGGACCTGGCTGAGCAGGCTGAAGAAGCGTCTTTAGAAAACGCTTAATAAGGTTCGCTCTGCTAAAGAGCCCTTAGACATCAGATGTAATCTGTTAAGGGGCCAGTCTTGGCCCCTTTATTTTATCTCCGTCTGTCACGCCTCCTTTCAGGCGGGCGGGACAGAGTAATTTTTCCGCAACAGGTGCCCTGGTGCGTGAGCACAGGGGTACGAACCGAGGATTCTGGAATGGCTGAAATTACCGCTGCACTGGTAAAAGAACTGCGCGAGCGTACTGGCGCGGGCATGATGGACTGCAAAAAAGCGCTGACTGAAGCGAACGGCGACATCGAGCTGGCGATTGAGAACATGCGTAAGTCCGGCGCGATCAAAGCGGCGAAAAAAGCAGGCAACGTGGCTGCTGACGGCGTGATCAAAACCAAAATCGACGGCAACTACGGCGTGATCCTGGAAGTTAACTGCCAGACCGACTTCGTTGCGAAAGATGCCGGTTTCCAGGCGTTCGCTGACAAAGTTCTGGACGCGGCGACCGCTGAGCGCATCACCGACGTTGAAGCGCTGAAAGCGAAATTCGAAGAAGAGCGCGTGGCGCTGGTTGCGAAAATCGGCGAGAACATCAACATCCGTCGTATCTCTGTACTGGAAGGCGAGCAGCTGGGTTCTTACCTGCACGGCGCGCGTATCGGCGTACTGATCTCCGCGAAAGGCGCTGACGAAGAGCTGATCAAGCAGATCGCTATGCACGTTGCCGCCAGCAAGCCGGAGTTCGTTAAGCCGGAAGACGTTTCTGCTGAAGTCGTAGAGAAAGAGTACCAGGTACAGCTGGACATCGCGATGCAGTCTGGCAAGCCGAAAGAGATCGCAGAGAAGATGGTTGAAGGCCGCATGAAGAAATTCACCGGCGAAGTCTCTCTGACCGGTCAGGCTTTCGTCATCGATCCGAGCAAAACTGTTGGCCAGGCGCTGAAAGAGAAAGGCGCTGACGTCATCAACTTCATCCGCTTTGAAGTGGGCGAAGGCATCGAGAAAGTTGAAAGCGACTTCGCTGCTGAAGTAGCAGCAATGTCCAAACAGTCTTAATGCTGTAAAAAGAACCGCCAGCAGGCGGTTCTTTTTTGTCTGCTAAGCAAAGCAGATACTTTTCAGTCTCATCCCAATAGTAATTTGCACCTGCTAAGCGGATGATCGATCAGATTTAATTTCTCCTTTTCAACTCTTCCAGGAAGAACCGACCATGGCGACCAACGCAAAACCTGTATATCAACGTATCCTGCTGAAACTGAGTGGCGAAGCACTGCAAGGTGCCGAAGGTTTTGGTATCGACGCGAGCGTGCTTGACCGCATGGCGCAAGAGGTGAAAGAACTGGTCGAGCTGGGCATTCAGGTGGGTGTAGTTATTGGCGGCGGCAATCTGTTCCGTGGCGCAGGCCTGGCGCAGGCGGGTATGAACCGCGTCGTCGGCGACCATATGGGCATGCTGGCCACCGTAATGAACGGTCTGGCGATGCGCGATGCGCTGCACCGCGCCTATGTGAACGCGCGCCTGATGTCGGCTATCCCGCTCAACGGCGTGTGCGACAACTACAGCTGGGCCGAAGCCATCAGCCTGCTGCGCAACAACCGCGTTGTGATTTTCTCTGCCGGCACCGGCAACCCGTTCTTTACCACCGATTCGGCAGCCTGCCTGCGCGGCATCGAAATCGAAGCCGACGTGGTGCTGAAAGCGACCAAAGTCGATGGCGTCTACTCAGCCGATCCGGTGAAAAACCCGGATGCGACGCTGTACGATCAGCTCTCTTACGCCGAAGTGCTGGAAAAAGAGCTGAAAGTAATGGATCTGGCGGCCTTCACGCTGGCGCGTGACCACCAGCTGCCGATCCGCGTATTTAATATGAACAAACCTGGCGCGCTGCGTCGTGTGGTTATGGGTGAAAAAGAAGGCACCCTGATTACGCATTAATACCCGACGCAAGATAAAATAAGGTATATTCTGTCGGCGCGGTGAACGCCACCGCGCACCATCAGGATGATCGCTTAACAGCGATACCGCTTCCGGCATCGCCGGAATGGCCAGGTCAAACCGAATCCAAGGGTTTCAACGTGATTAACGACATCAAAAAAGATGCTGAAACGCGCATGGACAAATGCGTCGAAGCGTTCAAAAACACCATCAGCAAAGTGCGCACCGGTCGTGCTTCTCCTTCACTGCTCGACGGTATCGTGGTCGAATACTACGGCACGCCGACGCCGCTGCGTCAGCTGGCTTCTGTTACTGTCGAAGACTCACGCACGCTGAAAATCAACGTGTTCGACCGCTCAATGGGCCCGGCAGTGGAAAAAGCCATCATGGCTTCTGACCTCGGCCTCAACCCGAACTCAGCCGGTAGCGACATCCGTGTTCCGCTGCCTGCGCTGACCGAAGAGCGTCGTAAAGATCTGATCAAGGTTGTGCGCGGCGAAGCCGAGCAGGGTCGTGTCTCCGTGCGCAACGTGCGCCGTGACGCCAACGACAAGATCAAAGCCTTGCTGAAAGACAAAGAGATCAGCGAAGACGACGAGCGTCGCACCCAGGACGAGATCCAGAAAATGACCGATGCGCGCATCAAAAACGTTGATGCGGCACTGGCTGAAAAAGAGAAGGAGCTGATGGAGTTCTGATTCCGTCAGTTTCGTCTATACCCGGCGTGGTCGGGTATAAAACGCCGTTCAGAGCAGGATTCATTGCGAATGCGCTCTGGCGGCGTTTTACATTATGCCTTCCATCTGAGCAAACAGGTTCGACGCCTTCACAGGGACAGCTAAATGAAGCGATTAACGTTGCTGGGATCCACCGGTTCAATTGGCACCAGTACGCTGGCAGTGGTACGCGCCAATCCTGAGCTTTACCAAATTACCGCACTGGTTGCCGGACAGAATGTCGCGCTGATGGCAGAGCAGTGTCAGGCTTTCCAGCCGCGCTATGCGGCAATGGCGGATGAGGTCTCTGCGCAGGCGCTGCGTGAACGACTGAAAGCACTCAATGTCGCCACCGAAGTGCTCTCCGGCGTTCAGGCCGCGTGCGAGCTGGCCGCGCTCGATGAGGTCGATCAGGTTATGGCGGCGATTGTCGGCGCATCGGGTCTGCTGCCGACGCTGGCGGCCATCCGCGCCGGAAAAAGCGTGCTGCTTGCCAATAAAGAATCGCTTGTCACCTGCGGCCGTTTGTTTATGGAGGCGGTGCGCCACCATCAGGCCCAGCTGTTGCCCGTCGACAGCGAGCACAATGCGATTTTTCAGAGTTTGCCCGCTTCCATCCAGCATCAGTTAGGATACGCTGACCTGCGAGAAAATGGCATTGAGTCCATTATCCTTACGGGATCGGGTGGTCCTTTTCGTGACACGCCGCTGGCTGATTTGACGACAATGTCGCCAGAGCAGGCCTGCGCGCATCCGAACTGGTCGATGGGGCGTAAAATCTCCGTTGATTCGGCCACCATGATGAATAAAGGTCTCGAATACATTGAAGCCCGCTGGTTATTTAACGCCAGCGCCGCGCAAATGGAGGTGATCTTGCATCCGCAGTCGATGATCCACTCCATGGTGCGCTATTGCGACGGCAGCGTGCTGGCTCAGCTCGGTTCGCCGGATATGCGAACCCCTATCGCACACTGCATGGCCTGGCCCGCGCGTATTCCGGCTGGCGTAACGCCGCTGGACTTCACGCGTATGGCTGCGCTGACGTTTGCTGAACCCGACTTTGCGCGCTATCCCTGCCTGAAGCTGGCGATAGAGGCCTGCGAAGCCGGACAGGCGGCGACCACCACGCTCAATGCGGCCAATGAGGTCGCAGTAGCGGCCTTTCTGGACAACCAGATTCGCTTTACCGACATCGCCGCGCTGAATAGCGAGGTGCTGGCGGCGCAGGCGTTTTCGGAGCCGGATACCGTAGAGGCGGTGCTGGAGATCGACCGCTCGGCACGCGCCAGCGCCACGGCGATGCTGCCGCGTTTCGCGACCTCGCGTTAACGCGCGCCGCTATTTGTTCGCCTGTGGCGATAATGGTATAGTCGCTGGCTCGCGTTTCCGGGTATGGCATCGCTTTAGATGCGCCTCGCCCCTTTTGGGCGGGAGAGTACCGGGCGCAATGTATTCAGAAACCACAGCATTTCTGACAACAGGAATTAATTACGCGTTATGTCGTCCAACCATCACAACAACACCGATGACCAGCAGGGAACAGGCCCACGTCACGTCGCTATTATTATGGATGGCAATGGCCGTTGGGCTAAAAATCAGGGAAAGTTGCGTATTTCCGGCCATAAAGCGGGCGTAAAAGCCGTACGCCGTTCCGTTAGCTTTGCCGTCAGCAATAATCTTGAGGCGCTGACGCTCTATGCTTTCAGCAGTGAAAACTGGAGCCGACCGGCTCAGGAGGTCACGGCGCTGATGGAACTGTTTGTCTGGGCGCTCGACAGTGAAGTAAAGAGCCTGCACAAACACAACGTTCGCCTGCGTATCATTGGCGACGTGAGCCGTTTCAGTAACCGTATTCAGGAGCGTATTCGTCGCGCCGAGGAACTGACTCAGCAAAATACTGGACTGACTCTCAATATTGCCGCGAACTATGGCGGACGTTGGGATATTATCCAGGGAGTTAAAAAACTCGCGGAGCAGGTTCAGGAAGGTTTGCTGCGTCCTGACCAGATCACCGAGGAGAACCTGTCTGCGCATCTGTGCATGCAGGAGCTGGCTCCAGTGGATTTAGTGATAAGGACCGGGGGAGAGCATCGGATTAGCAACTTCCTGCTGTGGCAAATCGCCTATGCTGAGTTTTATTTTACCGATGTTCTCTGGCCTGATTTTGATGAACACGTTTTTGAAGGTGCACTGAATGCATTCTCTCTGCGCGAGCGTCGCTATGGCGGCGCTGCACCAGGCGGCACCTGAGCAAACAGGGGGTAACCTTTGCTGAAGTCTCGTCTGATTACCGCGCTTATTCTCATTCCGCTGGTGATTGCTGCGCTTTTCTGGTTACCGCCTGTTGGTTTTGCGATTACGACCATTATCATCTGCATGCTCGCCGCCTGGGAATGGGGGCAGCTTGCGGGTATGGCGTCGCGTCAACAGCGCATCTGGCTCTCCGTGCTGTGCGGGCTGCTGCTGGCGGCCATGCTGTTTACTCTCCCTCCTTATCAGCGCGATGTGCATTTGCCGCAGGTAGCGACCTCGCTGTGGGCGTCGCTCGCCTGGTGGATCGTGGCGCTGCTTCTGGTTCTCTCCTATCCGGCATCGGCCGCTTTGTGGCGCAACTCGCGTCCCTTGCGCCTGCTGTTCGGTATTCTTACGCTGATCCCGTTCTTCTGGGGCATGATGGCGCTGCGTCAGTATCACTATGACAGCGACCACTATGCCGGTTCATGGTGGCTGCTGTTTGTCATGTTCCTGGTATGGGGAGCGGATTCCGGCGCCTACATGTTCGGCAAGCTGTTCGGCAAACATAAGCTGGCGCCGAAAGTATCGCCCGGCAAAACCTGGGAAGGCTTTCTTGGTGGTCTGCTCTCGTCTGCGCTGCTTGCCTGGTTGTTCGCCAGTTTCGCGCCGCTGAGCGTGTCCGCCGGTACGCTGATCGTCTGCGCCGTGCTGGCGACGCTCGCCTCCGTGCTGGGCGATTTAACAGAGAGCATGTTCAAACGTGAAGCGGGCATCAAAGACAGCGGCAACCTGATCCCAGGCCACGGCGGTATTCTCGATCGCATCGACAGCCTGACGGCGGCGGTGCCGGTTTTCGCCTGCTTGCTGCTGCTGGTGTTCCGCACTCTCTGAGGACAGGCGTAGATGTTGAGTATACTGTGGAGTTTTGTCGCCTTTATTATCGCTCTCGGCGTGCTGATTACCGTACACGAGTTCGGTCATTTTTGGGTGGCGCGCCGCTGCGGCGTTCGGGTTGAACGCTTCTCTATTGGCTTCGGCAAAGCGCTCTGGCAGCGTCGCGACCGCCAGGGCACCGAATACGTTATCGCGCTTATCCCCCTGGGCGGCTACGTCAAAATGCTCGATGAGCGGGTAGAAAGCGTGCCCGCGGAGCTTCGTTATCAGGCCTTCAACAACAAGGCTATCTGGCAGCGCGCGTCGATTATCGCCGCCGGTCCTGTCGCCAATTTCATTTTCGCCGTCTTTGCCTACTGGGTCGTTTTTATGCACGGCGTGCCTGGCGTACGCCCGGTAGTTGGCGAAATTGTGGACGGTTCGGTGGCGGCGGAAGCGCAAATTGCCAGCGGCATGGAACTTAAAGCGGTTGATGGTATCGAAACGCCTGACTGGGATGCCGTGCGTATGGCGCTGATCGGCAAAATCGGTGACGCCCATGCGGTGCTGACCGTCTCGCGCTTCGGCGAAGAGGCGACGCAGCAGAAACAGGTGGATCTGCGCAACTGGCAGTTCGAGCCAGACAAAGAAGATCCGGTTGTGGCGCTGGGCATTCGACCGCGCGGCCCGCAAATCGAAACCACGCTGGCGGAGGTTCAGGCAAACTCCCCGGCGAGCGTCGCCGGTTTGCAAGCAGGCGACAGGATCGTTAAAGTCGATGGTCAGCCGTTAACGCAATGGCAGGCTTTTGTTGCGCAGGTGCGGGATAATCCTGGCAAAAGTATGGCTCTGGAGATTGAACGCGGCGGGCAGTCAGTACAGCTGAACTTAACGCCGGAAGCCAGGCCAGGCGCGAAGGCAGAAGGGTTCGCCGGGGTAATTCCGCGTGTGATCCCACTACCAGACGCCTATAAAACGGTAAAACAGTATGGGCCGTTTGACGCTATCGGTGAGGCCAGTGCGAAAACCTGGCAACTGATGAAGCTAACGGTCTCCATGCTGGGCAAGTTAATTACCGGAGATGTGAAGCTGAATAACCTGAGCGGGCCAATTTCGATTGCGCAGGGTGCGGGGTTATCGGCGGAATACGGGTTGATTTACTACCTGATGTTTCTGGCGTTGATTAGCGTCAATCTCGGAATCATCAACCTCTTCCCACTGCCGGTGTTAGA
This sequence comes from Candidatus Pantoea deserta, assembly GCF_003813865.1. Lineage (GTDB taxonomy): Bacteria > Pseudomonadota > Gammaproteobacteria > Enterobacterales > Enterobacteriaceae > Pantoea > Pantoea deserta. The sequence continues at coordinate 24,075 of NZ_RMVG01000001.1, read as the reverse complement.
TGGTGGGCATTTGCTCTTCCTGGCGATCGAAAAGATCAAAGGAGGACCGGTGTCCGAGCGAGTTCAGGACTTCAGTTATCGCATTGGCTCAATCCTGCTGGTGTTGTTAATGGGGCTTGCACTTTTCAATGATTTCTCACGTCTGTAATCGCTGGAACGCAGACAGACGCGGGATGTGTTAGGAAAACGCATAATAACGATGGCGATGAAAAAGTTGCTCATAGCGTCGCTGCTGTTTAGCAGCGCCACCGTTTACGGTGCAGACGATTTCGTGGTGAAGGATATTCATTTCGAAGGGCTACAGCGAGTCGCCGTCGGCGCGGCTCTGCTGAGCATGCCGGTACGAGTTGGCGATACGGTGAATGACGAAGACGTCAAAAACACCATTCGTTCACTGTTTGCCACCGGCAACTTTGAAGATGTGCAGGTCCTGCGCGACGGAACCACGCTGATTGTTCAGGTTAAAGAACGTCCTACCATTGCCAGCATTACCTTTACCGGCAACAAAGCGGTGAAAGAGGAGCAGCTCAAGCAGAACCTTGAGGCCTCCGGCGTGCGCGTAGGCGAAGCGCTGGACCGCACCACGCTCTCTTCGATCGAGAAAGGGCTGGAGGACTTCTATTACAGCGTGGGCAAATACACCGCCAACGTGAAGGCTGTGGTCACGCCGCTGCCGCGCAACCGCGTCGATCTGAAGCTGGTGTTTACTGAAGGCGTATCCGCCAAAATTCAGCAGATCAACATCGTCGGCAACAAGGCCTTTAGCTCTGATGAGCTGATCTCGCGCTTCCAGCTGCGTGACGAAGTGCCGTGGTGGAACGTGGTAGGGGACCGTAAATATCAGAAGCAGAAACTGGCTGGCGACCTTGAAACCCTGCGCAGCTTCTATCTCGATCGCGGTTATGCGCGCTTCAACATCGATTCGACGCAGGTCAGCCTGACGCCGGACAAAAAAGGGATCTACATCACCGTTAACATCACCGAAGGCGACCAGTACAAAATCGCCGGCGTTATCGTTAACGGCAGCATGGCCGGCCACTCGGCAGAGATCGAACATCTGACGCAAATTCCATCGGGCGAGCTGTACAACGGCACCAAAGTCACCCAGATGGAAGATGATATTAAAAAGCTGCTGGGCCGCTATGGCTACGCCTATCCGCGCGTAATGACGCAGCCGGAAATCAACGACGCCGATAAAACGGTGAAGCTGCATATCAACGTGGATGCGGGCAACCGCTACTACGTGCGCAAAGTGCGCTTTGAAGGTAACGATACCTCGAAAGATTCCGTGCTGCGCCGCGAGATGCGTCAGATGGAAGGCGCATGGCTGGGCAGCGACCTGGTCGATCAGGGTAAAGAGCGCCTGAACCGCACCGGCTACTTTGAAACTGTCGATGTCGATACCCAGCGCGTGCCGGGATCGCCGGACCAGGTCGACGTGGTTTACAAGGTTAAAGAGCGTAACACCGGTACCTTTAACTTCGGCGTCGGCTACGGCACCGAAAGCGGCGTCAGCTTCCAGGTCGGCGTCACCCAGGATAACTGGCTGGGCACCGGTAACACCGTAAGCCTCAGCGGCACCAAGAACGACTATCAAACCTACGCGGAATTCTCGCTTACCGATCCGTACTTTACGGTCGACGGCGTGAGCCTCGGCGGTCGTGTGTTCTACAACGACTTTAAGGCGGATGATGCGGATCTGTCGGACTACACCAACAAAAGTTATGGCGTAGACGGCACGCTGGGCTTCCCGGTTAATGAGAACAACACGCTGCGTGTGGGTCTGGGCTATGTGCACAACGACCTCTCTAACATGCAGCCGCAGATCGCCATGTGGCGCTATCTCGACTCCGTCGGCAAGCCGCAGGAGCTAAACGATAAAGGCGACTTCTCTGCGGATGACTTCACCTTTAACTACGGCTGGACCTATAACACGCTGGACCGCGGTTTCTTCCCGACGTCGGGTAACCGTACCAACCTGAACGGCAAAGTGACCATTCCGGGTTCGGACAACAGCTTCTATAAAGCGACGCTGGATACGCAGCAGTACGTGCCGCTTAATCAGGATCGCACCTGGGTGCTGTTGGGACGCGGCCGCGTGGGTTACGGCGATGGGCTTGGCGGCAAAGAGATGCCGTTCTATGAGAACTTCTATGCGGGCGGCTCCAGCACGGTGCGCGGCTTCCGTTCCAATACCATTGGTCCAAAAGCCGCTTACCTGAATGATGGCTCTTCAACCTGTACGCTGTCCGATCCGAACGGCGTCTGTAAGTCGAGCGACGCCGTGGGCGGCAACGCCATGGCGGTGGCCAGCCTGGAGCTGATTACGCCGACGCCGTTCCTGAGCGAGAAGTATGCCAACTCAGTGCGTACGTCGCTGTTCGTGGATGCGGGTACGGTGTGGGATACCAAGTGGCAGAATACGGATGAGACCCGTGCCGCCGGCATCCCGGACTACAGCGATCCAAACAATATCCGCGTTTCATCCGGTATTGCATTGCAGTGGATGTCTCCGCTGGGTCCGCTGGTCTTCTCCTATGCGCAGCCGGTTAAGAAAATTGAAGGGGATAAATCAGAACAGTTCCAGTTTAACATTGGTAAAACCTGGTAAGGTTCTGAGCAAGGAAGCGTAAGCAGAAGTCTTGCTGTCGAGCCGCGGCAACCGTTGCGGCTCGTAGCAAACACTGTGTCGCTGACACAAACGTTGATGGTAAGGAGTTTATAGTGAAAAAGTTGTTGTGTGCCGCAGGACTGGGTCTTGCTTTAGCTGTTTCCGCAGGCGCTCAGGCTGCTGACAAAATCGCAGTGGTAAACGTGTCCAGCATTTTCCAGCAGTTACCGCAACGTGCGACCGTTGCTAAACAGCTGGAAAACGAGTTCAAGGGCCGTGCAACCGAGTTGCAGACTCAGGAACGCGACCTGCAAACCAAAATGCAGCGCCTGCAGCGTGACGGTTCTACCATGAAGGCCAGCGAGCGCAGCCGCATGGAGAAAGACGTGATGTCTCAGCGCGAAGCCTTCTCTTCAAAAGCGCAGGCTTTTGAGCAGGACAATCGCCGTCGTCAGATGGAAGAGCGTAACAAGCTGCTGAGCCGCATTCAGGACGCCGTGAAGAAAGTGGCGAACGACGAAGGTTATGACGTGGTCATCGACGCGAACGCAGTCGCTTACGCGGCAAACGCGAAAGACATCACTGCTGACGTGCTGAAACAGGTTAAATAATCGATGTCATCAATTCGACTGGCTGATTTAGCCCAGCAGTTGGATGCAGAATTGCACGGAGATGGCGATATCGCCATCTCCGGCATTGCTTCTATGCAATCCGCCCAAACCGGCCAAATCACATTTCTAAGCAACAGCCGCTACCGCGAGCAGCTCGGCCAGTGCCAGGCATCGGCCGTGGTGCTGACGGAAGCGGATCTGGCGTGGTGCCATTCGGCCGCCCTGGTCGTCAAAAATCCCTATCTGACCTATGCGCGCATGGCTCAGCTACTGGATACGACGCCGCAGCCCGCTCAGAACATTGCGCCCAGCGCGGTGATCGACGCCAGCGCGAAGCTGGGACAAAACGTTTCCGTCGGAGCCAACGCGGTCATTGAATCCGACGTGGTGCTGGGGGATAACGTCGTTATCGGCGCGGGCTGTTTCGTCGGCAAAAAGACGCGCATCGGCAACAACAGCCGTCTCTGGGCCAACGTGACCGTTTATCACGAAATTGAAATTGGTCAGGATTGTCTGATTCAGTCAGGAACCGTTATCGGCGCTGACGGTTTCGGCTACGCCAACGATCGCGGGAATTGGGTGAAAATTCCCCAGCTTGGCGCTGTTATTATCGGCGATCGCGTAGAAATCGGTGCCTGCACCACCATCGATCGTGGTGCGCTGGATAACACTCTGATCGGCAATGGTGTTATCATAGACAACCAGTGTCAAATCGCACACAACGTAGTTATTGGCGACAATACTGCGGTGGCGGGTGGTGTGATCATGGCGGGTAGTTTGAAAATTGGACGTTACTGTATGATTGGCGGCGCCAGCGTCATTAACGGCCATATGGAGATCTGTGACAAGGTGACGGTTACCGGCATGGGCATGGTTATGCGTCCTATCACAGAGCCTGGGGTATACTCGTCGGGCATTCCACTACAACCCAATAAAACCTGGCGCAAAACCGCAGCGCTGGTGATGAATATCGATGACATGAGCAAACGCTTAAAAGCCATCGAGCGCAAGGTCGGCAAAGACGACTAAACGCCATCCCACATGCGACCGGCTTGCTAATAATAACTGCTAAGCAGGAAAGCCAGGCACCATTGAACCGATTTCGGCCTGCGACGGATTCTACCGATCCGTGCAGGCCGTGTTATTGATGTCATCAGATTTTTAGGACAGGAAGAGTATTTTGACTACTGAAACTCATACTCTGAAAATTGAAGAAATTTTAGAGCTGCTGCCGCACCGTTACCCGTTTTTGCTGGTTGATCGCGTGCTGGAATTCGAAGAGCACAAATATCTGCGCGCGGTTAAGAACGTCTCTGTTAACGAACCGTTTTTCCAGGGACATTTCCCTGGTAAACCGATTTTCCCTGGCGTTCTGATCCTCGAAGCGATGGCGCAGGCTACCGGTATCCTGGCGTTTAAAAGCGTGGGCAAACTGGAGCCGGGCGAGCTTTACTATTTCGCCGGCATCGACGAAGCCCGTTTCAAACGTCCGGTCGTACCGGGCGATCAAATGATCATGGAAGTGACTTTCGAGAAAACCCGCCGCGGTTTGACGCGCTTTAAAGGCGTTGCTACCGTTGACGGCAAGATTGTCTGTGAAGCGACCATGATGTGTGCCCGTAGCCGGGAGGCATAATCTGTGATTGATCCAACCGCCACCATCCATCCCAGTTCCGTGATCGAAGAAGGGGCCATTATTGGTCCCAATGTTCACATCGGCCCGTTTTGCTTTATCGGCGCGCATGTGGAAATCGGCGAGGGAACCGTCCTGAAGTCACATGTGGTCATTAATGGCCACACGCGCATCGGGAAAGATAACCAGATCTATCAGTTCGCCTCGATTGGCGAAGTGAACCAGGATCTTAAATACGCGGGTGAACCCACGCGCGTTGAAGTGGGCGATCGCAACCGCATCCGCGAAAGCGTGACCATTCACCGTGGCACCGTGCAGGGCGGCGGCGTCACCACTATCGGTAGCGATAACCTGCTGATGGTCAATGCCCATATCGCGCACGACTGCGTTATCGGCAACCGCTGCATCTTCGCGAACAACGCCACGCTGGGCGGCCACGTTACCGTGGACGACTTCGCGATTATCGGCGGCATGACGGCGGTGCATCAGTGGTGCACAATCGGCGCGCATGTGATGGTCGGTGGTTGTTCAGGCGTGGCGCAGGATGTGCCGCCGTACGTGATTGCGCAGGGCAACCACGCAACGCCGTTCGGTATCAACATCGAAGGCCTGAAGCGTCGCGGATTCAGCAAAGAGGCGCTGCATGCTATTCGCAACGCCTATAAAGTGCTGTATCGCAGCAACAAAACGCTGGAAGAAGCCAAGCCGGAGATCGAAGCGCTGGCGAAGCAGTACAGCGAAGTGCAGCCGTTTTATGACTTCTTTGCTCGCTCCACGCGAGGGTTGATTCGGTAATTCATGTCAGAGCGTCCCCTTACGATAGCCCTGGTCGCCGGAGAAACCTCCGGCGATATTCTTGGCGCAGGTCTTATCCGCGCGCTTAAAGCGCGTCATCCCGACGCCCGCTTCGTCGGCGTAGCCGGTCCGCGCATGCAGGCCGAAGGCTGCGAAGTGTGGTATGAGATGGAAGAGCTGGCGGTGATGGGCATTGTAGAGGTGCTCGGCCGTCTGCCGCGCCTGATGAAAATCGGCCGCGATCTGACGCAGCGCTTTACCGAGCTGAAGCCGGACGTCTTTGTCGGTATCGACGCGCCCGACTTCAACATCACGCTGGAAGGACGGCTAAAGCGCAACGGCATTCGCACCATTCATTACGTCAGCCCGTCTGTCTGGGCATGGCGGCAAAAACGCGTGTTTAAAATCGGCCGCAACACTAACCTGGTGCTGGCCTTTTTGCCGTTTGAAAAAGCCTTTTACGATCGCTTCAACGTGCCGTGCCGTTTTATCGGTCACACCATGGCCGATGCGATGCCGCTTCAGCCTGACAAGCAGGCCGCGCGCCGCACGCTGGGCATTGCCGAAGAGGCGCTCTGTCTTGCGCTGTTGCCCGGCAGCCGCCATGCGGAAGTCGAGATGCTTAGCGCCGACTTTTTGCGTGCGGCGCAGCTGCTGCGCGTGCGCTATCCGGCGCTGGAGATTGTGGTGCCGCTGGTTAATGCAAAGCGTCGCGCGCAGTTTGAACAGATCAAAGCCGAGATTGCCCCTGAGCTGCCGATGCATCTGCTGGACGGCAAAGGCCGCGAGGCTATGATTGCGAGCGACGCCGCAATCCTGGCATCCGGAACCGCCGCGCTGGAGTGCATGCTGGCAAAATGCCCGATGGTGGTCGGCTATCGTATGAAGCCCTCAACCTTCTGGCTGGCGAAGCGGCTGGTAAAGACGCCCTATGTTTCTCTGCCGAACCTGCTGGCGGGGCGTGAGCTGGTCAAAGAGCTGTTGCAGCAAGAGTGCGAACCTCAGGCGCTGGCGGCGGCGCTGGAGCCGCTGCTGCACGCCGGGCCGGAGCGCGACGCGCTGCTGAACACCTTCTGCGAGCTGCACCAGCAGATTCGCTGGAATGCCGATGAGCAGGCGGCAGACGCCGTACTGGAGATCGCCAATGGCTGATTTTATCTATCCCAGCGCCCGTCTGATTGCGGGCGTTGACGAAGTGGGCCGCGGCCCGCTGGTTGGCGCGGTAGTGACGGCGGCGGTCATCCTCGATCCGGCTCAGCCGATCAAGGGGCTGGCCGATTCAAAAAAACTGTCGGAAAAACGCCGTCTCGCACTCTTTGACGAAATCAAAGAGAAGGCGCTGGCGTGGAGTCTGGGCCGCGCTGAGCCGGCCGAAATTGACCAGCTCAATATTCTGCACGCCACCATGCTGGCCATGCAGCGCGCCGTGGCCGGTCTGAGCCTGACGCCGGATTTTGTGCTGGTCGATGGCAACCGCTGTCCGCCGCTGCCGATGCCGTCGCAGGCGGTGGTAAAAGGCGATAGCCTGGTCGCGGAGATTAGCGCCGCGTCGATTATCGCCAAGGTGACGCGCGACCGCGAAATGGCCGAGCTGGATCGGCTGTTTCCTGAATATGGCTTTGCGCAGCATAAGGGCTATCCCACCGCGCTGCACAGGGAAAAACTGACGCAGCACGGCGCGACGCCGCACCACCGGCGCAGCTTTGCGCCGGTGCGCAACGCCCTGATTGACGCTGACGTGCTGGCGGCAAGCCAGCCAGCTACGCTGTAATAGCCTGACGCTGTTTTAACCGGAAACTGATATGGCTGAACCCCGTTTTATACATCTGCGTGTCCACAGTGACTACTCTATGGTCGATGGCCTGGCGAAAACCGGGCCGCTGGTCAAGAAGGCGGCTGCGCTCGGTATGCCAGCCATCGCTATCACGGACTTTATGAACCTGTGCGGGCTGGTGCGCTTCTATGGCAGCGCGCACGGGGCAGGGATCAAGCCGATTATCGGCGCGGACTTTAACGTCGCCAGCGAGCTGATGGGCGACGAGCTGACGCAGCTGACGGTGCTGGCCGCGAATAACACGGGCTATCAGAATCTGACGCTGCTGATTTCGCGCGCCTACCAGCGCGGCTACGGCATTGCCGGACCGGTTATCGATCGCGACTGGCTGGCGGAGCTGGGCGAGGGGCTTATTCTGCTCTCCGGCGGACGCTGCGGCGATGTGGGTCGCAGCCTGCTGCGCGGCAACAGCGCGCTGGTGGCGCAGTGCCTGAGTTTCTATCAGCAACACTTCCCCGATCGCTACTATCTTGAGCTGACACGCACCGGTCGCGCCGACGAAGAGAGCTATCTGCATGCGGCGGTCGAGCTGGCGATTGCCGAAGGCGTGCCGGTGGTGGCGACCAATGAAGTTTGCTTCCTCAACGAAGAGGATTTTGACGCCCATGAGATTCGCGTGGCCATTCACGACGGCTACACGCTCGACGATCCCAAGCGCCCCCGCAATTACAGTCCTCAGCAATATATGCGCAGCGAAGAGGAGATGTGTGAGCTGTTTTCAGACATCCCGGAAGCGCTGGAAAACAGCGTAGAAATTGCTAAGCGCTGCAACGTGACGGTGCGCCTCGGCGAATACTTCCTGCCGCAGTTCCCGACCGGCGACATGACCACAGAAGATTTCCTGGTCATGAAGTCGCGCGAAGGGCTGGAAGAGCGCCTTGAGTTCCTGTTTCCCGATGCCGAAGTGCGCGCGCAGAAGCGGCCGGAGTATGACGAACGTCTGGAGGTTGAACTCAACGTTATCAACCAGATGGGCTTCCCCGGCTACTTCCTGATCGTTATGGAGTTTATCCAGTGGTCGAAAGATAACGGTATTCCGGTAGGACCGGGACGCGGTTCCGGCGCGGGGTCGCTGGTAGCCTATGCGCTAAAAATCACCGATCTCGATCCGCTGGAATTTGACCTGCTGTTCGAACGCTTCCTGAACCCGGAACGTGTTTCGATGCCCGACTTCGACGTTGACTTCTGTATGGAGAAGCGCGACCAGGTTATCGATCACGTCGCCGAAATGTATGGCCGCGAAGCGGTATCCCAGATCATTACCTTCGGCACCATGGCGGCGAAAGCGGTTATCCGCGACGTGGGGCGCGTACTGGGCCATCCCTATGGCTTCGTCGATCGCATCTCCAAGCTGATCCCGCCCGATCCTGGCATGACGCTGGAAAAAGCCTTTGCCGTCGAGCCGCAGCTGCCGGAAATGTATGATGCGGATGAAGAGGTCAAAGCGCTGATCGATATGGCGCGCAAGCTGGAAGGCGTCACGCGTAACGCCGGTAAGCACGCCGGCGGCGTGGTTATCGCTCCGACGAAGATCACCGATTTTGCGCCGCTTTACTGCGACGAAAACGGCAACCACCCCGTTACGCAGTTCGATAAAAATGACGTGGAATACGCCGGGCTGGTGAAGTTTGACTTCCTGGGGCTGCGAACGCTCACCATTATCGACTGGGCGCTGAAGATGATTAATCCGCGCCGTGAAAAGCAGGGGCTGCCGCCGATCGATATTGCCGCCATTCCGCTGGATGATAAAAAAAGCTTCGATATGCTACAGCGCGCGGAAACCACGGCGGTATTCCAGCTTGAATCGCGTGGCATGAAGGATCTGATCAAGCGTCTGAAGCCGGACTGCTTCGAAGATATGATCGCGCTGGTGGCGCTGTTCCGCCCAGGTCCATTGCAGTCGGGCATGGTGGATAACTTTATCGACCGTAAGCACGGGCGCGAGGCTATCTCTTACCCCGATATTCAGTGGCAGCATGAAAGCCTGAAGCCGGTGCTTGAACCCACCTACGGTATTATCCTCTATCAGGAACAGGTGATGCAGATCGCCCAGGTGCTGTCGGGTTATACCCTCGGCGGCGCGGACATGCTGCGCCGCGCTATGGGTAAAAAGAAACCAGAAGAGATGGCCAAGCAGCGCTCGGTGTTTAAAGACGGCGCGGAAAGCATGGGCATCGACGGCGAGCTGTCGATGAAAATCTTCGACCTGGTGGAAAAATTCGCCGGCTACGGCTTCAACAAATCGCACTCGGCGGCCTACGCGCTGGTTTCTTACCAGACGCTGTGGCTGAAGGCGCACTATCCGGCCGAATTTATGGCGGCGGTAATGACCGCCGATATGGATAACACCGAGAAAGTGGTCGGCCTGGTGGATGAGTGCTGGCGTATGGGCCTGAAAGTGCTGCCGCCCGACATCAACTCTGGACTCTATCAGTTCCACGTCAACGATGACGGTGAGATTGTGTACGGCATCGGCGCGATTAAAGGCGTCGGCGAAGGCCCGATCGAAGCCATTATCGAAGCGCGCAATCAGGATGGCTATTTCCGCGAGCTGTTTGATCTCTGCGCGCGTACCGACACGAAGAAGATCAACCGCCGCGTGATGGAAAAACTGATCATGTCCGGCGCCTTCGATCGCCTCGGTCCGCACCGTGCGGCGCTGATGAGCGCGCTCGGCGACGCCCTCAAGGCGGCGGACCAGCATGCTAAAGCGGAGGCGATTGGCCAGGCGGATATGTTCGGCGTGCTGGCGGAAGAGCCGGAGCAGGTGGAGAAATCCTACGCCAGCGTGACGCCGTGGCCGGAGCAGGTGCAGCTGGACGGCGAGCGTGAGACGCTGGGACTCTATCTTACCGGTCATCCGATCAATCAGTATCTGAAAGAAATTGAGCGTTATGTAGGCGGTATGCGTCTGAAAGACATGCATCCTACCGAGCGTGGTAAAATTACCGTTGCCGCTGGTCTGGTGGTAGCGGCGCGCGTGATGGTCACCAAGCGCGGCAACCGAATTGGTATCTGTACTCTGGACGATCGGTCTGGCCGTCTGGAAGTGATGTTATTTACCGATGCGTTAGATAAATACCAGCAGCTGCTGGAGAAAGACCGTATCCTGATCGTCAGCGGACAGGTCAGCTTTGATGACTTCAGCGGCGGCCTTAAAATGACCGCCCGCGAAGTCATGGACATTGACGAAGCGCGCGAAAAATACGCGCGTGGACTTGCTATCTCGCTGACGGACAGGCAAATTGATGACCAGCTATTAAACCGGCTCCGCCAGTCCCTTGAGCCACATCGCTCAGGGACGATTCCGGTGAATCTCTACTATCAGAGAGCCGACGCGCGGGCGAAGCTACGCTTTGGTGCGGCGTGGCGTATTTCGCCCAGCGATCGCCTGCTCAACGAGCTGCGCTCGTTGATAGGGTCGGAGCAGGTTGAACTGGAGTTTGACTAAAACAGGAACATTATGAGTCTTAATTACCTGGATTTTGAACAGCCAATCGCTGAACTTGAGGCGAAGATCGATTCGCTTACATCGATTGGTCGTCAGGATGATAAACATATTAATCTGGACGAAGAAGTGCAGCGTCTGCGCGAGAAAAGCGTTGAGCTGACCCGTAAAATCTTCGCCGATTTAGGCGCATGGCAGGTCGCGCAGCTGGCGCGTCATCCGCTGCGTCCTTATACGCTGGATTATGTTCGCAACGCGTTTGACGACTTTGACGAGCTGGCAGGCGATCGCGCCTACGCCGACGACAAAGCGATTGTCGGCGGCATCGCCCGTCTCGACGGTCGCCCGGTGATGATCATTGGTCATCAGAAAGGTCGTGAAACCAAAGAGAAAATCCGCCGCAACTTCGGCATGCCGGCACCGGAAGGCTACCGTAAAGCGCTGCGTCTGATGGAGATGGCCGAGCGCTTTAAGATGCCGCTGATCACCTTTATCGACACGCCGGGCGCCTATCCGGGCGTGGGCGCGGAAGAGCGCGGCCAGTCAGAGGCGATTGCGCGCAACCTGCGCGAAATGTCAGGTCTGAAAATTCCGGTCATCTGCACCGTGATTGGCGAAGGCGGTTCAGGCGGCGCGCTGGCGATTGGCGTTGGCGATAAAGTCAACATGCTGCAATACAGCACCTACTCGGTTATTTCGCCAGAAGGCTGCGCCTCGATTCTGTGGAAAAGCGCGGACAAAGCCCCGCTGGCGGCAGAAGCGATGGGCATTACGGCCAATCGCCTGAAAGAGCTGAATCTGATCGACGCCATTATTCCGGAACCGCTGGGCGGCGCGCACCGTCAGCCGGTCGATATGGCGCTGTCGCTGAAAAACCAGCTGCTGAGCGATCTCGCCGAGCTGGACGCGCTGAGCACCGAAGAGCTGCTCAATCGCCGCTATCAGCGTCTGATGAGCTACGGCTACGCGTAATCGCGTTAACGCTTTTACAGAGCGGACTTCGGTCCGCTTTTTTTATGCCTGTAACCAGGCGGCGACAACAGAAAGGAGCATTCCGACAGCAGTCGACCGCTATCCTTCGCTATGATTAGCAGTGCACATAAAAAGGGAGGTGCGGATTGAATATTCTGGCGATCATGGGTTCTCACGGCGTGTTCTACAAAGACGAACCGCTGCGGGAACTGGATACGGCGCTGACGCAACAGGGCTTTCAGCTGATTTATCCTAAAAACATCGACGACCTGCTGAAGCTGATTGAGCATAACCCGCGAATTTGCGGCGTGATTTTTGACTGGGACGCGCATAACAGCCCGGAACTCTGCGCCGACATCAACCAGCTCAATGAATACCTGCCGCTCTACGCCTTTATCAACACCCATTCGCAGATGGACGTCAGCATCAACGAGATGCGCATGGCGCTGCACTTCTTCGAATACGCGCTGAGCGCCGCGGATGATATTGCGCTGCATATCCGTCAGTACACCGACGACTATATCGACCACATTACGCCGCCGCTCACCAGAGCGCTCTTTACCTATGTTAAAGAGGGAAAATACACCTTCTGCACGCCCGGCCATATGGGCGGCACCGCCTTTCAGAAAAGCCCGGTTGGCAGCCTGTTCTATGACTTCTTCGGGGCCAACACGCTAAAGGCGGATATTTCAATTTCCGTTACCGAGCTGGGCTCGCTGCTCGACCACACGGGCCCGCATCTGGAGGCCGAAGAGTACGTTGCGCGCACCTTTGGCGCCGAGCAGAGCTATATGGTGACCAACGGCACCTCAACGTCGAACAAAATTGTCGGCATGTATGCCGCGCCGTCGGGCAGCACGGTGTTGATCGACCGCAACTGCCATAAATCGCTGACGCACCTGCTGATGATGAGCGACATTGTGCCGATCTGGCTGAAGCCGACGCGCAACGCGCTGGGGATCCTCGGCGGCATTCCGAAGCGGGAATTTACCCGCGCCAGCATTGAGCAGAAGGTGGCGGCGACCCCGCGCGCCAGCTGGCCGGTGCATGCGGTTATCACCAATTCCACCTACGATGGCCTGCTCTATAACACGCAGTACATCAAGCAGACGCTGGAGGTGCCGTCGATCCATTTCGACTCGGCCTGGGTGCCTTATACCAATTTTCATCCCATCTATGCCGGGAAAAGCGGCATGAGCGGTGAGCGCATCCCCGGCAAGGTCATCTATGAAACCCAGTCGACCCATAAGCTGCTGGCGGCTTTCTCCCAGGCCTCGCTGATCCACATTAAAGGCGACTACGATGAGCACACCTTTAATGAAGCCTATATGATGCACACCACGACATCGCCTAACTATGCGATCGTTTCGTCGATCGAGACGGCAGCGGCGATGCTGCGCGGCAACCCCGGTAAGCGGCTGATCAATCGATCGGTCGAACGCGCGCTACATTTCCGCCGCGAAATCCAGCGGTTGCGCGAAGAGTCCGACAGCTGGTTCTTTGACATCTGGCAGCCGGAACATGTGGATGAGGCTGAATGCTGGCCGATCCAGCCGGGCGAAGAGGAGTGGCACGGTTTTACTCAGGCGGATGCGGATCATATGTATCTCGATCCGATCAAAGTGACCATTCTGACGCCGGGCATGAGCGAGCTGGGCGAAATGGCGGACGAGGGGATCCCGGCGGCGCTGGTGGCGAAATTCCTCGACGAGCGCGGCATCGTGGTAGAGAAAACCGGCCCTTACAATCTGCTGTTTCTCTTCAGCATCGGGATCGATAAAACCCGAGCGATGAGCGTGCTGCGCGGGCTGACCGAATTTAAGCGCGCCTACGATCTCAACCTGCGCGTGAAAAACATGCTGCCGGATCTCTATGCGGAAGATCCGGATTTTTACCGCAATATGCGTATCCAGACGCTGGCGCAGGGGATCCACCAGCTGATCCGCCAGCACGATCTGCCGCGGCTGATGCTGAAGGCGTTCGACGTGCTGCCGGAAATGAAGATGACGCCGCATCAGGCGTTTCAGCAGCAGGTACAGGGAAAGGTGGAAACTGTAGATCTGAAACAGCTGGTCGGGCGCGTTTCCGCCAATATGATCCTGCCTTATCCGCCAGGCGTGCCGCTGGTGATGCCAGGAGAGATGATCACCGAAGAGAGCCGCGCGGTGCTCGATTTTCTGCTGATGCTCTGCACCATCGGGCGGCACTATCCCGGCTTTGAAACCGATATTCACGGCGCAACGCTGACGGAAGAGGGCGACTACCGCGTACGCGTGCTCAAATAGCAAAAAAGGCAGCAGCTTCAGACAATTGCGCATTGCCAGCTGCTGCCGCACGTCTCAGGATAAGCAAAACAGTCACGGAGTCCTTACATGTTGCAGTTATCTTCCATCCACCATATCGCCATTATCGCCACCGATTACGCGCGCAGTAAGGCCTTTTACTGCGACATTCTTGGCTTTAGCCTGATGGGCGAAGTTTATCGCGACGCGCGCGATTCGTGGAAAGGCGATCTGGCGCTCAATGGCCAGTACACCATTGAGCTTTTCTCTTTTCCCTCGCCGCCCGCGCGCGTCAGTCATCCTGAAGCCTGCGGTTTGCGCCATCTCGCCTTTACCGTGCCGGACGTCGAGGCGGCCGTCGCCGCGCTGGCGGAAAAAGGCGTCACCTGTGAACCGATTCGCATCGACGAGCTGACGGGTAAACAGTGCACCTTTTTTGCCGATCCGGATGGTTTGCCGCTGGAGCTTTATCAGGCGTAAAATGGCGCGCGTTAAGGGCCGCATCCGGCGGCCCTGAGTGTGGAACGCGTTATGTCTCTGTCTCATCTCGACTCGCTGTTGCCCGCCGAGGCCGCGCTGGTAGTGGCCTTTAGCGGCGGGCTTGACTCCACCGTACTGCTGCATCAGCTGGTTCGCTGGCGGCAGACGCATCCGCAATTGCGCCTGCGCGCGCTGCACGTTCATCACGGATTAAGTCCCTGTGCCGATAGCTGGGCCGCACACTGTCTGGCGCTCTGCGACGCCTGGGCGCTGGAGTGTGACGTGCTGCGCGTGCGGATCGATGCGCGCGAGCAGGGCGTTGAAGGCGCGGCGCGGGCGGCGCGCTATCAGGCATTAACGGCGGCCATGCGGCCCGACGAGGTGCTGCTGACCGCGCAACACCTCGACGATCAGTGCGAAACGCTGCTGCTGGCGCTGAAGCGCGGCAGCGGACCAGCCGGACTGGCGGCGATGCCGGCGCGGCTGGAACGCCATGGCCGGGTGCTGCTGCGTCCGCTGCTCGGCCAGACGCGTCAACAGCTGGAGACCTATGCGCAGCAGCATCAGCTGCGCTGGATAGAAGACGAAAGCAATCAGGATACGCGCTACGATCGCAATTTTCTGCGGCAGCGGTTGCTGCCCGAACTCCAGGCGCGCTGGCCGCATTTTGCCGAGGCGTGCGCGCGCAGCGCGGCCCTGTGCGGTGAGCAGGAGCAGCTGCTGGATGAGCTGCTGGCGGAACAGCTGGCTGGACTGACGCAGCCTGACGGCAGTCTCTTTTTTGCCCCGCTGTTGAAGATGAGCGACGCGCGGGCCAGCGCCCTGCTGCGCCGCTGGATTGCGCAGCAGGGCGCAACGATGCCGTCGCGCGCCGCGCTGATGCGCCTGCGTCAGGAGGTGATGCTGAGCCGCGATGACGCCCAGCCTCGTTTACGCTTTGGTCACGCAGAGGTGCGCCGCTATCGCGACCGCCTTTACTGGCTGCCGCGCTATGCCTCGCTGCGCGACCAGCAGTTGTTCTGGCCGGATCGTCGCGTGCCGCTGGTATTGCCGCAACAGCTTGGCGTGCTCTTTGCGCAGATCGCGCAGCCGCAGCAGCCTGGCGTGCTCTTTGCGCAGACCGCGCAGCCGCTGCTGCGCCAGCCTGAGGCCGATGAGCAGGTCAGCGTGCGCTTTTATGCGCAGGGCTATTTTCATCTGGTGGGACGCGCCGGCGGTCGCGAGATGAAGAAGCTGTGGCAGGAGCTGGCGATCCCGCCGTGGCAGCGCGAGCGTATTCCGCTGATCTATTACAATCAGACGCTTGTCTGCGCGCCGGGCCTGTTCGTTACCCGGCAGGGCGCTGCCGTTGATAAACAAGGCTGGCAGGCGATCTGGCAAAAAAATATGCATGCTGGAGAGCAAAAATGAAGAAATTACTGGCCATTCTGTTACTGGCGGCCTCGCTGCCGACGCTGGCCGATGGCAATGTCACGGCGGGCGCGCAGAAGTCGGCCGCCTGCGCCGCCTGTCACGGCGCTGAAGGAAAAAGCGCTGTGCCGCTCTATCCAAACCTGGCAGGACAGAACGCCGCCTATCTCAATCATGCGCTTCAGGCCTATAAAAAAGGCGAACGCAGCGGCGGGCAGGCAGAGGTGATGAAGGCGTTTGTAGCAGGATTAGGAGAGAGCGATATGGCGGATTTATCGGCGTACTATGCGTCTCTGAAGCCGTAAAAGAGAGGGGGCGGGAAGGTCCCGCCCGTAGCGTTGTCGTTACTCTTCGCTAACGACAACGGTGCCCAGCTCAGGGTGGCTGAAGCTGGCGATGTGATCGAGGCGTAGCTCGCGCGTTTCACCAGACAGATCGATAGACAGGTATTCCACATTTTTACGTGAAACCATGTCTGTCGCTTTCGCTTTCAGCGCTTCGCCATTTTTCAGGGTCAGCTCAAGCGTCCAGTGTCTGGTGCAGGCGAGTTCCAGGTTGTCGTAATCATCACAGTTGATGGGTCTATAGGCTTCATTCGTCAACATAGTCGCTCACCAATAAGTTTGCAGCGGCATAGGCTGCCTGTTCCCTGACAGAAGAGTTTAGCGCAGAATTTGCGGCAATATCATCGAGTGCCTTCAAAACGCATCCGATCGCGTCGGGCACATATCCCAGTTCGCCGCTGCCGATCTCGGCATACTTCTGGCGAACCAAATCACAATATTTTTGCACGTTCACCTCCTCAGCAGAGCAAGAATACTCTGGTTGCCTGAGGGACTATATCACAGGCATTTGCTGGATTTCAGCCAGCGCAAAGCAGGATCCTGTTGGCGAAAGAGGCTAAAGTGACAGAATCCGCTGGCTAAGTAGCATTATCAGGAAGCACAAAAGGTTAAGTTGATGAACAGGCTAAACAGGGCGACGCCCTATTGGGTGACGCATGATTAAGATTTCCGGTGCGGTTGCGCTGCCCGACAGCGAAGTGGAACTCAGCGCGATACGCGCTCAGGGGGCAGGAGGCCAGCACGTCAATAAAACCAGCACGGCGATTCATCTGCGGTTTGATGTCGCCGCGTCGTCGCTGCCGCCCTTTTATAAACAGCGCTTGCTGGCGGCAAAGCATCATCTGATTACGCCAGAAGGCGTGGTGGTGATCAAAGCGCAGGAGTACCGCAGCCAGGAGATGAACCGCGAAGCGGCCGTGCAGCGGCTGGTGAGTTTAATTCAGGAACTGACCCGCGTGGAGAAAGCCCGACGGGCCACGCGACCTACGCGCGCTTCAAAAGAGCGACGGCTGGAGGGAAAATCACGACGCAGCACGACAAAATCATTACGGGGAAAGGTGCTGTAAAAAAACGCCCCCGAAACGGGGGCGAGAAGGGCATTACTTATTGAGCGCTTTCAGCAGAAAATCGACGATGTCGCCTTGCTTAATCATCTCTTTCTCACCGGCGCGACGCGCTTTGTACTCGATTTCTTCATTATCGAGGTTGCGGTCGCCGATCACGATGGTGTGCGGCACGCCAATCAGCTCCATATCAGCGAACATCACGCCTGGACGCTCTTTACGATCGTCGAGGATAACCTCGACGCCTTTCGCGCGCAGGGTGTCGTAAAGCTGTTCCGCCAGCTCTTTAACGCGGAAAGATTTGTGCATATTCATCGGCAGAATCGCCACCTCGAACGGCGCCAGCGCCGCGGGCCAGATAATGCCGCGATCGTCATGGTTCTGCTCAATCGCCGCCGCCACCACGCGGGTGATGCCGATGCCGTAGCAGCCCATCGTCATCACCTGGTTACGGCCATCTTCACCCTGCACAGCGGCTTTCATCGCCTCAGAGTATTTGGTGCCGAGCTGGAAAATATGGCCCACTTCGATGCCGCGTTTAATCTGCAACGTGCCTTTGCCGTCCGGGCTGGGATCGCCTTCCACCACGTTACGAATATCGGCCACGGCCGCCTGCGGCAGATCGCGCTCCCAGTTGATGCCGACATAGTGCTTGCCGTCTACGTTAGCGCCAGCGCTGAAGTCGCTCATCTTGTCGACCGTGCGATCGGCAATCACCGGCATCGCCAGACCCACCGGACCAAGCGAGCCAGGGCCTGCGCCGACGGCGGCGCGGATCTCTTCTTCGGTAGCAAACACTAGCGGCGATGCGACGATGTCGAGCTTCTCCGCCTTAATTTCGTTGAGTTCGTGATCGCCGCGCACCAGCAGCGCAACCAGCGGATGGCCGCTCTCTTCGCTGCCTTTTACCATCAGCGTCTTGACGGTTTTCTCAATCGGCAGCTGGAACTGCTCAACCAGCTCGGCGATAGTTTTGGCGTTCGGCGTATCGATCTGCGCCAGCGCCTGCGTCGGCTGCGGGCGATCGCCAGCCGGAGCAATGGCTTCGGCCATCTCGATATTGGCGGCATAGTCAGAGTCGCTGGAGAAGATCACATCATCTTCGCCGCTCTGCGCCAGCACCTGAAACTCGTGCGACGCGCTGCCGCCGATAGAGCCGGTATCTGCCTGCACCGCACGGAAGTCGAGACCCATACGGCTAAAGATGTTGCTGTAGGCGCGATACATCGCGTCGTAGGTTTCCTGAAGCGACTCCTGCGTGGTATGGAAAGAGTAGGCGTCCTTCATAATGAACTCACGCGAACGCATCACGCCAAAGCGCGGGCGCACTTCGTCACGGAATTTGGTCTGGATCTGATAAAGATTCAGCGGCAGCTGCTTGTAGGAGCTTAGCTCGTTGCGAATCAGATCGGTAACGACCTCTTCATGCGTCGGACCCAGCACGAACGGACGCTCGTGACGATCGGCAATGCGCAGCAGTTCCGGACCATACTGTTCCCAGCGTCCGCTCTCCTGCCACAGGTCGGCAGGCTGAACCACCGGCATTGAGATCTCAATCGCGCCCGCGTTATTCATCTCGTCGCGCACGATGTTTTCGACTTTTTTCAGCACGCGTATGCCGGTCGGCAGCCAGGTATAGAGACCTGAAGCCAGTTTGCGGATCATGCCGGCGCGCAGCATCAGCTGGTGGCTGATCACTTCCGCATCGGAGGGCGTCTCCTTCAGGGTGGAGAGCAAATATTGAGTAGTACGCATTGATTAAGATTCCAGTTGAACGGAAAGTCACTGACAGAATTTTTGTTGGCGGCTAGTGTACCAGCGAGCTTACAGGCTCCAAAGCGCGTTTTAGCGCGGGTCGATGCCTGTTACCTCGGTGCCGGTTTCATCGACCCGCCAGCGCACATTGAAATCGAGCAGCCAGACGGCATATTCCCGCGCCTGCGCCTCGCCTTTCCGGTAGGCGGGACGCGGATCCTGCGCCAGCACGTCACGAATAAAGCGCGCCAGGTGCGGATACTGCTGTTGCTGTTGCTGAAGCTGCCTCTCGGCCAGCGGCGAGAAGCGTACCGGCATATCCGCAGCGGGCGCCTCCTGCGCAAAACCGGCCCGCGCCTGCGGCAGCGCTTCGGCAAACGGAAGGTAGGGCTTAATATCCACTACCGGCGTACCGTCGACTAAATCCAGGCTGCCCAGTTGCAGGATCACCTGATTTTTTTCGCAGCGGATGCCCTTAAGCTCGACCAGCGACATGCCGACAGGGTTGGGGCGAAAGGTCGAGCGCGTCGCGAACACCCCTATGCGCGCATTGCCGCCCAGACGTGGCGGACGCACCGTGGGACGCCAGCCGCCTGACAGGGTCTGATGAAACACAAACAGCACCCACAGATGGCTGAAGTTTTCCAGCCCGCGTACCGCTTCCGGCTGGTTATAGGGGGCAATCAGGTGCAGTTCGCCGTGTCCGTCCTGAACCAGGCCCGGCTGACGCGGCACGGCGAATTTTTCTTTCCACGGCGAACGAATGACGCCGATCTGCTCAAAGGCGAATGCACTCATTGATTCACTTTCAGCGCGGAGCCTTGACAGATCGCCTGACGATAGCAGCCTGGCGTGCTGCTGACGATTTCACACCTGTGCAGCAGGACGGCATTGGCTTTCAGGTTAGAAGCTCTGATTTGCAGGCGTTTGCGCGCGGTGGCGATATTCGGCGGCGAATCCTGACGGCTGCTCTGGCAGTCGTCGCCCGCGACCTCGCCCAGATCGCGGAAGGGTTTGCTGACCAGATCGGCTGCATCGGTATAGACTTTTACCGGCGCTGGGCGCGGCGTCGGCTTGCGCGCCGGCTCGCGGGAGGGCTGCGGATTCGCGGGTCCGCTGCTTATCGGGTGATATTCGTGAACGCACCCGGTCAGCATCAATGCCAACAAGCAGAGCGGTAATAAACGCATGGCAACATCCTCAAGGTTGTAAAAAGTGGCGTTATTGAAACAAGGACCAGGCGAAATAACAAGTCGCGCCGGAAACGGCGCAAAAGAAAGGGCGGCTATGCGCCGCCCTGGTCAGAAGTGTCAGGAAAGGCGTTACCAGCCTTTCACTGCGCCGCCGTTAAAGATTTTATTCGCGGCTTCTGCGACTTCATCAGACTGGTAAGCCTGAACGAATTTCTTCACGTTCTCCGCGTCTTTGTTGTCTTCTCGGCTGACAATCAGGTTCACGTAAGGTGAATCTTTATCTTCCACGAAGATACCGTCTTTGGCGGGCGTCAGGCCGATCTGGCTGGCGTAAGTGGTGTTAATCACCGCCAGCGCAATCTGCTGGTCATCCAGCGAACGCGGCAGCTGCGGCGCTTCCAGCTCAACAATCTTCAGGTTTTTCGGGTTCTCAACGATGTCCAGCGAGGTCGGCAGCAGACCAACGCCGTCTTTCAGCTTGATCAGGCCCACTTTCTGGAGCAGCAGCAGGGAGCGACCGAGGTTAGTCGGATCATTAGGGATAGCGATCTGCGCGCCGTTTTGCAGTTCTTCCAGTGATTTGATTTTTTTCGAGTAGCCCGCGATCGGATAAACGAATGAGTTGCCAACCGGCACCAGCTTGTAACCGCGGTCTTTGATCTGCTGATCCAGATAGGGCTTATGCTGGAAGGCATTGGCGTCAATGTCGCCTTTGCTCAGCGCTTCATTTGGCAGCACGTAATCGTTAAAGGTTACCAGCTCCACGTCGAGACCATATTTGTCTTTCGCGACCTTCTGCGCCGCTTCAGCTACCTGCTGCTCTGCGCCGACAATCACGCCTACTTTGATATGGTTAGGATCTTTGGCTTTCTGATCGCATCCTGCCAGCGCAATCACGCCAATCAATGCGCCTACTGCGGCAATCTTTTTAAATGTAGAAGTCATATCTCTTCCTTAATGGAGACGTAATAGTATTGCTGACTTATTTATGGGACACGGCACGCACGATGCGGTCGCCACAAAACTGAATTAAATACACCAGAACAACCAGTAACACGAGAACCGTATTCATTACCGTGGCGTTATAGCCAATATAACCGTACTGATAACCAATCTGGCCCAGCCCGCCCGCGCCCACAGCGCCACCCATAGCAGAATAGCCGACCAGTGTAATCAGCGTGATGGTCGCAGCGTTGACCAGACCCGGCAGCGCTTCCGGCAGCAGCACTTTGCGGACGATTTGCAGCGGCGTGGCGCCCATCGCGCGCGACGCTTCAATCAGCCCGGTCGGCAGCTCAAGGAGCGCGTTCTCGACCATACGCGCAATAAAGGGCGCGGCGCCCACGGTCAGCGGCACGATAGCCGCCTGAAGACCGATAGAGGTGCCGACAATGGCGCGAGTAAAGGGGATCATCCATACCAGCAGGATGATAAAAGGGATAGAGCGGAAAATATTCACCAGCGCGGACAGGCTGCGGTACAGGCTGCGGTTTTCGCGAATCTGTCCCGGACGGGTGACATAGAGCAAAACGCCGACCGGCAGGCCCAGCACAAAACCAAAAAAGCCGGAGACAAAGGTCATCATCAGCGTTTCCCAGACGCCGCGCGCCAGTAAAGCCATCATCGCCTCAGACATAACCCAGTACCTCTACTTTCACATGATTTTCCTGTAGCCACGCAATAGCCGCGTGGGTATCGCTCTCCGCGCCATCCATCTCGGCCAGCATAATGCCGAACTTCACGCCGCCAGCGTAATCCATCTGCGCGCTGATAATGTTGTTGTTCACGTTAAAACGACGCGCGGCCTCCGAGAGCAGCGGGGCGTCCACGGATTTGCCGGTAAACTCCAGACGCAGCAGCGGCACCTTCTCTGCCGCCGGCTGGGGCGACATGCGCTGCTGATAGTCGTCGGGGATGTCGAGATGCAGGGTTGACTGAATAAACTGCTGCGCCAGCGGCGTTTTAGGATGCGAGAACACTTCGCTGACGCTGTCTTTTTCAATTAATTCGCCGTGGCTGATTACCGCCACCTGATCGCAAATGCGCTTCACCACATCCATTTCATGGGTAATCAGTAGAATGGTCAGGCCAAGACGGCGGTTAATATCTTTCAGCAGTTCCAGAATGGAGCGGGTCGTGGCGGGGTCGAGGGCGCTGGTGGCCTCATCGCACAGCAGCACTTTCGGGTTGCTGGCCAGCGCGCGGGCAATGGCGACGCGCTGTTTCTGCCCACCGGAAAGGTTCGCCGGCCAGGCGTCATGTTTATCGCCCAGGCCAACCAGCTCCAGCAGTTCCGTAACGCGCTTTTTAATTTCGTCACGCGTCAGGCTGCCCAGCTCAAGCGGGAGCGCCACGTTGCCGAAGACGGTGCGCGAGTTCATTAAATTGAAGTGCTGGAAAATCATGCCTATCTGGCGACGCGCCTGGGTCAGCTGGCGCTCGCTTAGCGCCGTCAGGTCATGACCATCAACCAGCACGCGGCCAGACGTTGGGCGTTCGAGTAAATTAACGCAGCGAATAAGGGTACTTTTACCCGCGCCGGAGGAGCCGATAACGCCATAAATCTGTCCAGCCGGTACGTGCAGGCTAACGTCAGAGAGCGCCTGAATAGTACGTGAACCCTGCTGGAACACTTTGGTAATATTTTCGAGTTTAATCATCAGGTTATTTATTATCGTCTTACGTTGTCCGTGGTGTGGAACCTTTCACGCTGAACCAGTGGGTGAAAGCTGAGCGGATGGTAAGGCATCCAGACGTCTAAATCAATCAAAGTCATCTAATCTGCCATTCTCTGTTTTATTGCAATCATGCAATACTAGGCGGCAATTTTAGTAGCATCTTCAGTAGCAGGAGTTTCTCAGTGGCGAATAAAGTCCCGGCTGTCTTTCTCGATCGTGATGGCACCTTGAATGTGGATCATGGCTATGTCCATGAAATTGACAATTTTCAGTTTATCGACGGCACTATTGAGGCGTTGCAGGAGCTGAAGAAAATGGGGTACGCGCTGGTATTGATTACCAATCAGTCCGGCATCGCTCGCGGCATGTTCACTGAAGATCAGTTTATGCAGCTCACTGAATGGATGGACTGGTCGCTGGCGGATCGTGATGTCGATCTTGATGGCATCTATTTCTGTCCGCACCTGCCGGATGCGCCCGTTGAGGCTTATCGCCAGGCGTGCGATTGCCGTAAGCCGCAGCCGGGCATGCTGCTCTCGGCGCAGAAGCACCTTAATATCGATATGGCCGCCTCTTATATGGTAGGGGATAAAACCGAGGATATGCTGGCGGGTGCCGCCGCAGGCGTAGGCACCAGAGTGCTGGTGCGCAGCGGCAAACCGGTAACCGCAGAAGGGGAGGCGGCGGCTGACTGGGTGCTGGATAGCCTGGCCGACCTGCCACAGGCAATTAAAAAGCGTTAAAAACGTGCGTTTTGCACAATATTCAGACGAACGACACAAAACTTTAAAAAAGGGCCTTGCGCTCTCCGAACGACTCCCTATAATGCGCCTCCATCGACACGGCACAACGGCTTACGGAATGCGGTGTTGAGGTGATGAAAATCACCGTCGGTTAAAGCGAAAATAAACGCTTGACTGACACAGAGGAAAGCGTAATATACGCCACCTCGCAGCAGCAGGCTC